>JBMYRF010000025.1:0-116326 GCA_049602075.1 Rubripirellula sp. | reverse complement strand
GTTTAGGCGTCAAGTTTAGGCGTCTCAGTCCAGACGTGTCTTACCAAGCAGTGAATCTCGATAGACTCCACTCACCGTCGGTTGCTGCGTACCGTTGTGCATAGGAACTGTCGTTGATCGTTGGTGAGAGGACGCTGAAATCTAAAGTGCCTCGCTTGCGGGGACTGATTCACCGGTGTCGACCGGTAAGTTCGTGAAGCTGCATGGGTGATTGGGGCAATCCAAATGCAAGAGACGATTTTTCATCCAGTGACAGCGAAACTGGAAAAGGCGAAAAATGCTCTCCTTGATCTGATTTTTCCGCCAACTTGTCTGTTGTGTCAGCAGGCCATTTTTGCCGGCGAGCATTTTTGTCGATCCTGCGATGGGTCGCTTCGGGTGAGCGAGTGTTTGATGCGGAACGCATGCGATCACTGTGGTTTTCCACGAACCATTGCCGCGAAGGATGACCAAGAGTCCAGTTCGGTTGCTAAGATTCTGGACACTCCTGGTGAGTCACCTATGGCTACCCGAACCAATGCCGGCCCGTTAAGTACGGGATCGGCCGGCAGTCAGCCAAAAGTTGACGAGGCTATGACCTATCCGCGTGCTCAGACATGCGGCCACTGTCGGGGGAAAGTGTTTGGTTTTGAGGGCGTTACCGCGCTGTGGTTGTACGAGGATCGGGTACGGGACGCGATCATTTCGGCCAAATATCCGTCGCACGCCGCACTGGGCGAGGTGCTGGGGCAGAGACTTGGGCAGCAGATCGTATCACGCCCGGGGTACGAAAGACCGGACTTTGTGACCTATACTCCGTCTCCTCTTCACCGCCAGCTTGCAAGAGGTGGGAATGGTGTTGAAGTGATCGCGACGGCTGTTTCCCGGGTGATAGGATGTCGGTGTAGTTCGATTGTTCGCTTAAATCGACCCGTTTTGAAACAAGCTTGGTTGGATAATGAGCAACGACAGGAAAATGTTCGCGGTGCGTTCAGAGTGAAAAAAAGCTATGCTTGGTCCTCGCGTCGTGGCGTCGTTGGCAGACACGTGCTGGTGGTCGATGACGTCCTCACCACGGGGGCTACCGCGGGAGAATTGGCCGATTTACTCGGCCGCGCAGGGGCTCGCCGAGTTTCGCTCGCAGTGGTTGCCCGCGCGGTTTGCGGGTTGTGAATAACCGACACAGAACTATTTACTTGTTGCATCCGTCACACCTTACTACGGCTCTTCACGCATTTCTTGACCGAGTCACGGCAGCGTTCCCATGAATTCCCAAGCTTCACCTACCGCGGATGAATCGAAACGCAACTCGGGTGTCCGCCGAGCAATTTTGCGGGGTCTTGGGGTGGCGCTACCGCCCTTGCTGACGATTGTGGTGCTGATTTGGGCCTGGAGCACGATCGAGGCCTACGTTTTGCGGCCGATCGAAGTTGGGATTCGCCACGCAATCGTGTGGGGAGTCAGTGATACCTACTCGGAGGTCCCCGCCGGCGCGACTGCCACTGGGGATCGCCTCTTGAATGGATTTACTTATGACGGACTGCGGTACGTCCCTGACCCAACAGGGCGACGTTTTTTCCCTCAATACGTCAAAACGATCGTCGACGAGCATGTCGATTACTTTGGCCCCTACGCCCCGCCACCGGCCAGCGCCAACGCCTATTGGCACCGTTATGTCGAAATCGAGTACATGCCTCGAACCATCGTCGTGCCGGTCTTTTTAATCCTTTTCACCGTAGTGCTGTACTTCCTTGGCCGGCTATTCACCATCGGGCTAGGCCGCTGGGTCGTTCACAGTTTCGACCAGGCAGTTTTGCGGATTCCGGTGATCAACAAGGTTTACGGCGGCGTCAAGCAAGTTACCGATTTTGCCTTCAGTGAACGCGAGATTCAATTTAATCGCGTCGTGGCGGTCCAGTATCCGCGAGAGGGGATTTGGTCACTCGGTTTCGTCACGGGAAATAGTATGGCGGAAATCGCGGAGGCGACCGGGGAGCCGATGCTAAGCGTTTTGATGCCGACGAGTCCAATGCCGATGACCGGATTTACTGTGACCGTCAAGCGAAGCGAAGCGATCGATTTGGATCTGACCGTCGACGAAGCATTGCAGTTTGTGATTAGCTGTGGCGTGGTGGTACCACCCCAGCAGCGAGTCGAACGGGCTGCCGAGGTCCTGGAGGGGATCGCTCACAAGAACGTGCAGTCGCCGAATTTGGCCAGCGGCGAGGGGCCGACCGATCCCGGGCCTTCTTCACTTGCTCAGTAACGCCCCGCCGGAGTTGGTGATGCCGAAAGCACCCGATCGCCAGCAGGTTGCAGATTCGCCCGCTAGTGAGTCTGGCCCTCTAGCGAGTTTGGTCCCCTGATTGATGCCATTCAGCTCCGATTCTGAGGGCTCATTCTCTCCTCTCGTCGCAAAATCCCGTCGTTCGATCCTCCCTACCCCTAGTGATGGCAGTGCAGGTATCCTGTGGCAATGAGCGAAGGTGTCAATCAATTGCTGTTTTCCCCCATGGTTCTGCTGTGGCTGGCTGGTTCAGCCGTCGCGGTCTTGATTTTGTTGGGGGCTATAAATCGGCGGCGATCGGAATTGACAGATTCACTCCGCGATTACGCGAATCAGTCTGTTTTGGGATCAGAGGACTCCGCGGACGCCGATTCCCCAGCGACGGGGAAAGCACCCGATTCGGCGGGTAATCGTTAGTGTGACCTTGGTTTCGATCGATCCGCCCTTCCCTGCTTGCTCTTCGGAAATCACACTTTTGGCATGATGAATAAACGGGTTTACATCAAGACGGTCGGCTGCCAGATGAATGTGCTGGACAGCGAGATGGTGATCGCAGATCTCCGTCGACACGGATACACCGTCGTAGAATCTCCTAATGAGGCAGACTGTTTGCTCTACAACACGTGCAGTGTGCGTGAGCACGCAGAAGAGAAAATCTACAGTGCGTTGGGAAAAATTCGGACCCAGAAAGAGCGGCATCCCGAGAAGCTGATTGGTGTCATGGGTTGCATGGCCCAAAAAGACCAAGAGATTGTTTTCAAGCGGGCGCCGTTTGTTGACATGGTGGTGGGGCCAGGGCAACTGCACGCAATCCCTGGATTGATCGACAAAGTTCGGGCCGGGGAAGGCCGCCAGATGGCCGTTTCGCTATCGCGGAACGAAGGCTCCCAAGCGGTGATTGCAAGGAGTCACGAGACTTTCGATCCGCTCCGCGATCCCAGCATGCGACCGACGCCGTTTCAGGCCTATTTGCGAATTCAAATTGGCTGCGACAAATTTTGTACCTACTGCGTGGTGCCAAATACCCGTGGTCCCGAGCAGGGGCGTCTTCCCGAGCAGATTATCGCCGAGGCTCGTACTTTGGCAGATCAGGGATGTCGCGAAATCACGTTGCTTGGCCAAACCGTTAACAGTTACAAATATCGACATGATGATGGAGCGGTGACCGATATGGCGGCTCTGCTCGAACAGCTCCATCCGATTGAGGGGATCGAGCGGATCAAGTTTGTGACCAACTACCCCAAGGATATGACCGAACGCTTGCTTCGCACGATCGGTGAACTCCCGAAGGTGTCGCCTTATCTGCATGTGCCAGCCCAAAGCGGTTCCGATGACGTGTTGCGGCGGATGAAACGCGGTTACACGATCGCTGATTACATGGAGATGTTTGAGCGGATTGAGCATTGGTTGCCTGAGGCGTCTGTCAGCAGTGACTTCATTGTGGGATTCAGCGGAGAGACCGAAGACGAATTCCAAAAAACGATCAAGCTCGTGGAGCGTTGTCGCTTCAAGAATAGTTTCATCTTCCAGTACAGCGTTCGTCCTGGAACAAAGGCGGCCGAGCGATTGCCCGACGATGTGCCACGCGAGGTGAAGGCTCGCCGCAACAACGAATTGTTGGCCGTGCAGGATGCGATTTCCAAAGAGGACAATTACAAGTTCATCGGTCAAACGGTGCGAGTTCTCGTTGAAGGTCTCAGCAAGAAGGCCAGCAAGGATCCAGAGGCGCATGTGGTTCAAATGACTGGTCGAACCCACTGCGATCGAATCGTGGTTTTTGACGGCAATCGTCGTCAGGCTGGCGAGTTCTTGGACATTCAAATCGATGACGTCAGTTGCCACACGCTGGTTGGAAGAGTGCGGACGGTAGACGTCGTCACTATCGGGGACGTTTCATGAGCCGAGCCTTGGGCATGGTGTTGCAAAAGCAGCACCTTTGCGAATCGGCGGCAGTTTAGGGTTTCCTTGCAGCAACATTGAATAGGCTTTGATCCCAATCGACAAAGATTCATGTTGGCCGAATGTCTAGGCCAATGGAGACGTTCGTTTTTTTTACCAGGTAAACATCTTGTTGACCAACGCAACTAACATTCACACCCAAACTCTGTCGAACGGGTTGACCGTTTTGGTCCAGTCGATGCCGTGGTTGCGGACCGCCGCGTTTTCGCTCAGTTTGCCGGGAGGCGTGCGTTGTGAGGCAATGGATCGTGGCGGCCTGAGTGGTCTCGTTTGCGAGATGGTGCAGCGGGGAGCCGGACCCCATAGCAGTCGTGATCTGGTCGCGGTTCAGGATAATTTAGGCCTGGACCGGAATTCAGGCGTCACTGCCGCAATGGTTTCTTTCGGGGCCGCGATGCCTGCCGAGTCGTTGCGTCAGGCGATCGAACTCTACGCAGAAATTGTTCGACGTCCGCACTTGCCGCAGGACCAGCTTGATGAAGCCCGGATGATGTCTCTGCAGGAACTTCGGGCGATCCACGATGAACCGACGCATCGTGTGATGCAGCGTTTGCGCGAACTCCATTATGGTGATCGGCTCGGGCGATCTCCCTACGGCACGGAAGCGGGGATTAGTAAGATCACGCAAGAGGATGTTCGACACTTTTACACCGACCACTATCATGCCGGTGGAGGCATTCTGGCGGTCGCCGGAAACGTTGACCCGAGTCAAGTGATCGATTGGGCTGCGGCAGCATTGGATGATTGGAAAACGGGTGAATCGTTGCCGCTGGAGTCTCGCGAGAGTGGCGAGTGCTACGAACACATTGAGAGTCCGTCCAGTCAAACTCATATTGGATTCGCGTTCGATTCCATTCCGTATGGCGATGCTGATTACTTCAAGATGCGAGCCGCCATCGGAATTTTGAGCGACGGAATGAGCAGCCGGTTATTCGACCGCGTGAGGGAGAAACGAGGGCTGTGTTACACGATCGCCGCCAGTTGCCACTCGTTTAAACAAGCCGCGGGTGTTTTTGGGTATGCGGGGACCACACCGGAGCGAGCCCAGGAAACACTCGATGTAACCCTTCATGAAATCGAACACTTCGCCGACGACTTAGAAGCGAGTGAACTGGAGCGTTGGCAGGTTCGCATTCAAAGTGGCTTGATTATGGAGCAGGAATCGAGTGCTTCGCGAGCCTCGTCGATAGCCTCCGATTTCTATCAGTTGGGTCGCACCATGACGACCGAAGAATTGGAATCAATCATTGAAGGTTTAACTGTCGAGCAGGTGCGTGATTTTTGGGTTGCTCGCCCTGCCAACGAGTATCGCTTGGTAACGCTTGGGCCTGAGCCACTGAGTTTTCCCCAGACTGCGGCCAACACCCGCTGATGCTGCCTGATCCTCACGTCGAGATCGGTCTCACGTCAGCCGTGACCGAAATCGACGACCGTTGTTGTACTGATATTCATTGCTGCGAGCGTTCGGTGGTTCATTCCATCTCGCTCCCGATTTTTACCGCACTTCCATTCGATTGGTTCCCTGCCAATGCCTGAATTTAGAGAAACGACCTTGCCTAGCGGTTTACGAATCGCAGCGGAGATCGACGCTGGTTACTCGGCCGCGATGGGGTACTTTGTCCGCGCCGGTTCACGAGACGAGGTTGATTCAGAGTCAGGGCTCAGCCATTTTCTTGAGCACATGATGTTCAAGGGAACCGATCGACGTTCAGCGGCTGATGTGAATCGCGAATTGGACGAACTGGGGGGCCAGAGCAATGCCTACACAAGCGAAGAACAGACTGTTTTCTATGCGACGGTGCTGCCTAAATTTCAGGATCGAATTGTCGATCTGTTGACCGATATGCTTGGGCCCAAGTTGGATCCCGAGGAGTTTCAAACGGAACGTCAGGTCATCTTGGAAGAAATCGCCAAGTACGAGGACCAACCTCCGTTTGGTGCCTTCGAGCGTGCCATGGAGGTTTACTTTGGGCCACGCGGCTTGGGGCGTCGGGTGCTAGGTACGGCCGAGTCGATCGAAGCCATGACGGCAGACGCCATGCAGAATTATTTTCGACGAAGATATCGGCCAGAGAATATCGTCCTGGCAGCGGCTGGGAATCTTGATTTCGATGGGTTAGTCGAGCAAGTTGAAAAACGAACCGCACATTGGAGCGATCGCCCACAGCCACCCGAGCCTGCCGCTGATGATGAGCAGACATTGCCCGCAGGGATTTTCCTTGATCGGAAATTGTCTATCAACGACGCGAACCAAGCCTATCTGGTGCGAATGGGGCCCGGTCCCACCGCGACAAGTGAGCATCGATATGCTGCAAGGATTCTCGCGTCGATTGTTGGTGATGAAGGAGGCAGTCGGCTGTTCTGGGAGTTGATCGACAGTGGTCGCGCGGAGGTGGCAACGGTTTGGCCGCATGAGTTCATCGACGCGGGTGCTTGGTTCGCTTACTTGGTATGTGCACCGGAGGATATCGACTCCAATCGTCGTTTGATGGATGCAGTCGTTCAGCAGGTGGCCGTTGATGGCGTCGCGTCAGAGGAGCTTCAGCAAGCTGTCAATAAAGCGGCTGCTGGATGCATCATGCAATCGGAACGCCCCGGCAACCGCTTGTTCGGGTTGGGGAGTCGTTGGCTGACCTGTAACGAATACATCAGCACCGATGAAACGCTGCAAAGATTGAGAGCCCTGGATGTTGACCAAGTTTCTCAGGCTGCAAAACGTTATCTGACGCAGAGTGGTGAAGAGATCGTGGCGGCCGAATTTGGATCGGTCAACGACGAGTGAGCCAGTGAGACTCGTCCCTGTCAAGTTTTGAAAGTCCGTGAAGTCGTGTTCATGGCGGGGACGCTCGCTCGGATGAATTAGAGATTCAAGGTGCCACTACTGTCGCCGAAGGCGTCGGCCTTGGCCCCCATTTGATGCATCATCCAAAGGTACAAGTTGCAGAGTGGCGTACCATTCTTGTAGCGGATGTGGCGACCGGTCTTGATCCGGCCACCCGCTGCTCCTGCCAGCAGAATCGGCAGGTCATCGTGGTTGTGGCGATCGCCGTCGCTGATGCCACTTCCGTACACGATCATGCAATGATCCAGTAGCGTGCCCTGACCCTCGGAGATTCCTCTTAATCGTCTTAGTAAATATTCAAAGCGATCGATTTGAAAACGATTGATTTTGGCGATGTTCTGTTGTTTATCGGCGCTCTTGCCGTGATGGGACGATTCATGGTGACCCTGGGAGACGCCGATTTCGGGGTAGCTCCGATTACTGCCGGCGTTGGTCATCATGAAGGACAATATCCGTGTGCTGTCTGTTTGCATCGCCAGCATCAGCATGTCCATCATCAACTCAGCGTGCTTGGCAAGTTCCCGAGGTACACCGCTAGGCCGCGGATAATCGGGGACGCCTTCTTCAGTCATTCGTAATCGTTCGGTTCCATTGAGACGTTTTTCGACATCTCGGACTGAGTACAGATATTCATCGAGTTTTCTTTGATCGACCGCAGGCAACTTCTTATGAAGTTGCTGAGCGTCATCGAGGACAAAATCGAGCACGCTCTTGCGGTATTTTTCTCGAGTTGATTGTGCGGTTCGCGTTTCCTTGATCACTTGCCCCGCAAACAACCGATCGAATACCAAAGCAGGGTTGATTTCTTTCGCCATCGGGTTGGTGGGGCCACGCCATGACATGTTCGATGCGTAGGCGCAGCTGTAACCACTGTCGCAGTTGCCGGCTTGGGCGCTGGCTTCCAAGCCGAGTTCGAGCGAAGCAAACCTCGTGGCATCTCCTACGAATTGGGCCGTTGCCTGATCGACAGAGATACCGTTTTGAATGTCGGCCCCGTTTGTCTTTCGCGGATGAGATCCGGTCAAAAAAGCAGCCACGCTGCGAGCGTGATCGCCACCCCCATCGCCGTGGGCCCGTGCACCATCAAGGGTCAAGCCGGTGAGCACGTTAAACGATTCCCGGTGATCGGCCAGTCGGGCCAAGGTGGGTGGCAGATCGAATTTGGTTCCATCTTCCTTGGGTGTCCAATCAGGCATGTGCATTCCATTAGGAACATAAAGAAACGCCATCCTCAGAGGAGGGCCACCGCGTGGGGTTGCGGCGGAGAGCAATCGCGTTGGCGCCATGGCTTGCAACAGCGGTAATGCGACTGACGTACCAAGCCCGCGGAGAACGGTTCGGCGTGATAAGGAGTGGGGCATTTTCACGACTCTCACTTTCTATTCGCGATAACCTTGTTTTTGAAACGGATCACATTCAACGATCCCAGCGATGATGTAGGCAAATTCGTAATCATGTTTTGCCGCCAACGCAACAATTTCGTCGATGGCACATCGGTCGTAATACTCTGTTCCGCGACCGGTCGCATAGATCAGCAACTTCTCAGTGAAGCAGCGGACAAACTGCTCCTGTTTTTCAGTTGCCAAAATGCGGCGCAAATCTTCCACCCCGTTGAATTCAGTTCCATCGGGAAGTTTACCGGTGGCGTCCACTGGGGCTTGGCCATCATGACTGCGGAAGCGGCCGACCGCATCGAATTGTTCCAACGCGAATCCCAGCGGGTCCATCATGTTGTGGCAGGTGGCACAGGCGGGGTTCTCGCGATGTTGTTCCATTCTTTGTCGCAGCGTCCCAACCAAGCGGCTTTTCTCCAATTCTGGAATGTTTGGTGGTGCCGGTGGTGGCGGTGTATTGAGCAGGTTTTCCAAAATCCACTTCCCGCGTTTTACTGGGCTGGTTCGCGTTGGATTACTGGTGACTGTCAACACGCTTGCTTGGGTCAATAACCCACCTCGCGGTGTCCCCTGCAGGGAGACCCGCCGGAATTCGTCGCCATTGACGCCTGCGATTCCATAGAATTGAGCCAGCTTTTCATTTAAAAACGTGAATCTGCCGTCAAGTAACCTCGTGACCGAAAGATTTCCACGCATGACAGCGGCAAAGAATGTGAGTGTTTCCCGACGCATCAAACTCCGGATGTCATCATCGAAGCCTCTGAAAATACCAGGGTCGGGGTTAGCTTGTTCCAGGTTTCGCAGCTGAAGCCATTGCCCGGCAAAGTTTTCGACAAATCGATTCGAGCGTGGATCTTGCAGCATCCGTCCGATTTTTTCGCGGAGGCGTTGGCGATCTCGAATCTGGCCCCTGTGGGCCATCATCAGCAATTCGTCGTCCGGCATGCTGCTCCACAAGAAGTAAGAAATTCGCGTTGCCAGTTCGTAATCAGTGATCGCTGGCATCTTGCCATTCGGATCGACTTTTCTTGGTTCTTCGACTTTGAACAAGAAGTGGGGTGAGATCAGGATTGCTTGCAACGTAACTTGGATTGATTCTTCAAAGCTGCCACCTTCTGTTCGTACGCGTGTCGCTAAGGCGACGAGTCGATTCACTTCGTTGTTGGTTGCTGGTCTGCGAAACGCACGGCTGGCAAAGCGGCTAAGGACGGCTTGGGTCGCTTGTTCGGGAGTGTTGTCGCTGTCGGGTCTTTTGAACAGGATTTTGTGATGACTTGCTGGCAAGCGATCTGGTGAGAGATTCTGATTGCTGTGCTGCATCCCACTCAGTCGGACATGGTGCAAGTGAAGATTGCGATCGGCCTTGTCTTTGATGTAATAGTCATTGATAAAGCTGAGGTCGATTTTTCGCGTTCCCTTTCCGAGCCGCAATCGTATCGAGTAGTCCTGAGGTTGCTTCGCTTTGACCTCAATGATCTTCTTCAATCTTCCGGAGGTCAGTTGCATTTTGACCGGTTCATCACCAGCTTGATCACCACTGGCGGCGATGGTCAAATCGTAAGTTCCACCGAAGGGAAGGTCTTGTTGCAGCGACACCGTGCCTTGGCTGGCTAAGGTGATTCGAGATCCCCCATTGCCATACTTCTCCGCCCCGATCAACGATGAGGCCGCTTTTTCAATCTCGTAAATCTCCGGCGGCGGTGGTGTGTAGATTGCTTTTCCAGTAATGAATTCGGCGGCGTCGAGGTACTTTTCAATTAGCAGGGGCGGTAACGACAGCACATCACCGATGTTGTCGAATCCGTAGCCAACATCATCACCGGGAAATCCTTCGGCCGGTTTGTAATCGACACCGGTGAGGTCTCGAATCGTGTTTCGATATTCGGCGCGGTTCAACCGCCGCAAGGCAACTTTGCCGGCATTCGGATTGCGGACACAGTCAACCGCATTGGCGGTGTTGTCGATCAGATCGATCAGTCGAGAGCGGGTGTCAGCATCCAGCGGATCAGCATCCGCAGGTGGCATGCTGCCAAGTCGAACCTGCGCGAGGGCTCGGACCCAGGTCTGACGATGCGATTGGAAATCAACGAGTGTTTCGTCTTGTGCCAGCGGGATCTCGTCGCCCGCATCATGGCATGAAAAACAGTAGGTCCGTAGCAGCGGCAGCAACGATTCGCGAAACGCTTGCTCGGTTACCGCTTGGTCGGCTTGTGTATCTCCATGCAAGGCAAAGGCCAAGCCAAGTGCTAGGACAAGTGAGATCGAAAAAGTAAGAGACCGTCGCATCTGACCATCTTAACTTGGCAGCGGCAGGTACGCATCCTTACTCGCCCGCGTTTTGATGCGGTGTGATTGGCATTTTGCCCTGAACTTCCTGTTCTCTGGCGAAATATTCTCCCCGTCCTCGTTTCCCGCCTAAACACCCCGAGGGTGGAACTTTTCGGGAAAAATGGGCTCTGCTGATTGGGAACTCTGCCAAGTCGCGACGGGAGTTGCAGTGGACGGTGTCGGTTCATCAGTGCAAGAGCCTGACGCCGTGCGAGAGCCTGACCCCGTGCGAGAGCCTGAACAACCGCCGCGCCCTGAACCATTGCCAGCGAGCATGTTCCAGGTTCATTACCGATCGCTAGAAGAATCGTTCGACGAGTCTCCGGGAAGCTTTGGGGCCGATCCAAACGACGACTAGGCAAGCGATGATCGAGCCAGCCAAGTCCCAAATGAAGGGATTCAGGCCGACAAACTCATAAGCCCGAAACTCCTGGTATTTGAGATACCCCCAGCAAGTCAGTCCAAGATGGGTCATCGTGCCACCAAGCATGCCTGCGATGGCAGCTGGTCCAGTCATTCTTTTCCAATAAAGCGAAAGCACCATCGGGACCAAGAAACAAGCTGCCAATCCACCAGTGGCAAAGACGATTAAATCCTGCAGGTAAGTTGGCGGATTGAGGACGAACAAGATCGCCAGCAAGCCGACGACGACGGTGACCAGATGGCTCAGTAATCGCAAGCGTTTCTCACTCGCGTGCTGATTGATTTCGCCCTGGTAAACATCACGGACCACCGCGGATGAAACAACCAGCAAAAAACTGTCAACGCTTGACATCACTGCGGCAAACGGGGCTGCGACCAGGACGCCGGCCAGCCACGGTACACCGGCGTCCACCGTCAGCTTCGTGGCAAAGTCAGGCATGGTGCGGTCAGGATCAATTTCCATTCCCGGCATCAACACCCGAGCACAGCAGAAAATGATGACAAGCGCTAAGTAAATGACACCGTAGTAGATTCCGACGGTCACGATTGAATAACGCAACGTTCGCGTATCTTTGAAAGACAGCAAGCGAACCATATTGCTTGGTTGTCCCGCCGCCCCGAACGGCCAGAAGATAAAGAAACTGATGGCCGATCCGATCGCCAGGAATCCAAGCTGATTGGTGGGGCTCGGTCCGGGATTGGTGACGTAAACACCTTTCTGACCCGCACCATACTTGTAGCGAGTCAATTCTTCAATTTTTAAACGCAGGTCACTCGATTCGATTTCGCGACGCAGTCGATTGATCTCTTCAGCAGTGGTGATTTTTAAAATGTCGACCGGTTCACTTTCGACTTGCCCTGCCGGGATCGTGACTTCGGCAGCGAGTCGGTAGACACCGTCGGTTTGCGCGATCCACGTTCCTTTTTCCACCGAGCGTTCGGTGGTGGCCGGGGACGAAAGCGTTACTGTTCCGATTCCGTTCTCCGGTGGTGTCATTTCCGCTAACTGACGGGTGGCATTCGTGAGGCCTCCGACTTGCCACAATGCCAAGCCGAGCATCAAGATCACGCCAACGAACATCACAATGCCTTGCATGACATCGGTCCACACTACGGCGCGGAACCCCCCGTACACGACGTAAACGATGACGGCGACGGAAAACACCAGCAAGCAAACCAGGTAATCGGGTTCGGCCTGATTGACCCACGGAATGTTTTGCGTTGCCGAACTAACCAGCTCGACGGCTGATTGAAAGTAGGATTCATTAGCCAACAAGGTGCTCAGTATTTTGCCGCCAGCTTTGAACTGTGCGACTAAATAAAAGAACATAAAAAAGATCAGCAGAGAGGTGGCGACTAAGCCGACTCGCGAGCTCTCAAAGCGTCCCTTGAGTACTTCGGGGATCGTTAACGCGTCACATTTTCTAGCGACCTCATTCAATCGCTTTCCCATCAATCCCATCGAGACCAGGGGGACGATGATGTAACCGGCGATCCATAGCGCCAGGGTCCAGCCGTGTGTGTAAATGAGCGCCGGGAACCCCATGAAGGAACCGCCTGACGCATTGGTTGCCGCAAAGGTCAAGGCGAGTGCCCAAACGCCAAAGCTGCGACTGCCCAAGAAGTACTCTCCCACAAACTCTTTGCCCTTGGAGGCACGATTTGCGAGGACAGCCAACAGAAAGACTGCCAGTGTGTAAATCGCAAACGTCATCAAAGCGGTGTTGGATGCTTCAGGCATCGGTCGCCTCCGTTTGCTCGTCTGTGCCATCGAGGTCAAGCGGATGATCTTGCATTTGTGTGAGTGCAAACCAACAGCTCACTGCCGTGGCCAATCCCCACGGAGCAAAGATGCCCCAAAACGCCCACGAAGGGATGCCGAATACCAAAGCAATCGGTTGGTCGGGGCTGTAGCCAAACAGCCAGCAATAACCGATGACCCAGATGAAGCTGGCTAGCCAGATCACGATGATCCATTTCAGTTCGCGCAGCGAGCTTCGAAAGAGTGGATCTGAGGGTGGCGTATTTTTTGTGGGCATCGTTGTCCCCGATCGTTGGAGGTTGGTCACGTCGCCATCCTAGCGATTTCTCGCCGTCACCGACCATTGCTGGCCGGTGATCGCTGAATCTCGAATTAAGTTAGCGCTGTTGTGCAGCGCGACCGTGGGGCAAATGTGGCGTGGGAAAGCAAGCAACGGCTGACCAATCGCTAACGAGGCTGCGGCCACCGTTTCCAAAACGAGGTGTTCCTCGCTATGACTTATCAGCCTTGCGTCTTCGATGTTGGGAATTTTGAGACGCCGCTCAAAGGGCATTTCCGATGCGATGGCTTTGTAACCTAAATCCAAGCAAATCCGCTTGTCCCCTGGTTTGCTGATGACCCGAGTAAGCAGGGCTGCCGCAATTTCGAATGGCAAATCAGGGAATTTCTCTGAGTAGCCAATGTCCCAAAACACCGTTGTGCCTGGTGAACAGTGGGTCCCCGTCTGCTGAGCCCACAGCGCGAATGTCGGCGAGCCACCGGCCACAATTTCCGGGGCGTCCACTTGGACAACATAATCAGCGATCTCCTGATGGATCTGAGTGACAGCCTGTTGTCGTTCGTCGAGTGAGGGTTGGTGGAGGTGCCCGTCGTAGACGTGCAATCCAGCGAATTCCAATTCACTGCTCTGATCGATCAGGTGGCGGAGTTGGTCGAGACCGGGGCCCCAGGGGATTCCCGTTCGGTGCATTCCGCAATCGACGTCGATGAAGACTCGCAGGGGCGTGTCACGTTTGGGAAAGGCATCGATGAGCACCGAGATAGCTGACGGATGATCGACCAACACGGCAAAAGAGGTTTGGGGATACTGGTCTCGCAATTCGGCGAGTCGTTGGATATTCAATCCCACCACAGGGTAAGCCAGCAGCACATCTTGCCCGCCGGCACCCGCCACCATCGATGCTTCTGCGATCGTTGAAGCTTTGAACTTACAGATGCCGGCATCCACCTGCATCTGAATCACAGCGGGCATCTTGTGAGTTTTGACATGAGGACGCAGTCGGCCGGCATCTCCGTTGACAATCCGCACCATCGAATCGATGTTCCGCGCGACGCAGTCTACGTCGACCAGCAAACCAGGTGATGCAACTGATTCCAGTTGCTCAATTTGATTCCAGATCTGGTTCATGGGGTGTAGGTGTCGGTTGGAAAGATGCGAGGCAGGTAGTGAGCAACGTGGCAAATGAAACGTAAGCTTGATGCAAGGTTTTTAATGCTGAATGCGAAGCAAAACCGCGGGTCAATTTGCGTTTTGCGATCCAACAAGTCTTCGGGTTTTGAGCAGGACTTTTGACTTCTAGCAGGACATTCAATTTCGCCCAGCCCTCGCAATGAAGCGGGGCTAGAGATCTTAGTCGATCACAATGCCGTTCGGAGGAATTGCAGGAAGTTGCCGTGGCTGATTGCATCGAGGTCTGACTGGCCGTAGCCCGCGTCCTGCAATCGGTTGATGAAATTGGTTAAGTCAGAAATTGTATCGAGGTCAGCCGGGGTTTGCTCATTTCCATATCCTCCGTCCAAGTCGGTACCGATTCCAACGTGTCGGCAATTACCAGCTAGCTGACAGATGTGATCAACATGCCGTGCAAGGTCAGTCAGATGAGCGCTTGGTAAGTCGTCATGGGTTGTGAGGCCGCGTTGCCAACCGGGGACGACCATCCAGACATCGAATGCGACGCCGATGACCGCGTTGCGCTGAATCAGGGCGAGAATCTGCTCATCTGATAATTGTCTTGGGTCATCGACCAAGGCGCGGCAGTTGTGATGACTGGCCCAGATTGGTCCTTGGTAAAGATCGATCGCTTGCCAAAACGATGGCTCGCTCAAGTGGGTAACGTCCAGGATCATGCCGAGCTGATCCATCTCTTTGAGAAGCTCCAACCCGATCGCCGGTAATGGACCGTCGCAGTCATGCCCGAGGGCATAGCGGCCGATTCCGTAGTGAGCTGGACCGAGGGCTCGTAAGCCCTCCTGATGGGAAGTGTGCAAGTCGTCGAGCGTGCGGAGCGAGTCAGCACCTTCCAAGCTCAGTAAATAGCCGATCGGTGTGTTTTGGGGGTCGTGCTCCCACTGTGTCAAATGGGTTTCGAGGGCATCGACATCCCGAATTTGCCGAAGTTGGCCGTCATTCTCCATCGCTTGATACCAAGCGATTTGGCCCCGCGTACTGGCCCACGCTTGTTGAGGTGAATTCCAGGCAGCCACCGGACCGGGGGGTTTCATGCAACCAGCAATTTGAGTGGCCACACAAAGGCCGATGCCCGTGCTCCGCATCTCAGGAAAGGCAACGGTTCCCCGACCGCGACCTTTCAAATCGGTCATTCCACGCTCGGCCTGACGGAGCTCCGCTACGGAACAACGAAGGTCGCGATTGTAAGCCAACGCGTTCAAACTGAGATCGAGATGAGCATCGAAGAACAACATCGCAGCATTGTACCGTTCTCCGCACGCCGACGGGATCCGCTGGAAAACGTCATCCTTGAAACCAATTAATCGCAGCGTATCACTGACAGTCGCAGCGTATTTTCGAAGCCAACGCAGAAGAAGCCACCGCAAAAAATGCGCACTAAAAAAGCCAGCCCGGTGGGGCTGGCTTTGGTTGTTTCAGTCGCGACTCGAGTCCGCTTACAGGTTCGGAGTCGTGTAAGGCTCGGTGTCACCCACCATGTGGAAGTGGTTGTGGTCAATGTAGATGACTTCGATTGCTTCCCGATCGTGAAGCGTGTGAGGGACCGGATATCCGACCGTTGTTCGCTCGTCAAAGTAGACCGTGCATTTGTAGTGAGCGTGGTGCAATTGAGCAGGACCGATCAGAGGATAGAACCGTGGCGGGTCAATGTAATCGGCGATCTTCTCTTTGATGATACGAACGCCATTACGCTGGGTTTCCCAAAGTAGTGGGATTCCGCCCTGTACTGGTCGAGCTGTTTCCAGTGCATGCATGACCTCGTCGTCACTGGGTGGGTCGAGCGCTACGGCTGGTCCGCCAGCCGTTGTGGGACCCAGGATTGGTACGCGTTCGTACCGTTCCTTCTTCCAAAACTTCTCTTCCTGCTTGTGCTGGTAGTAGGGGCTCACTGGCATTGGATAGCCAAGGAAGCCAAGATTGTAGTTTGTGCCGCCCAGGCCATAGCAGCCGGTTGATGCAAATGCCAGCAATGCCAGCGAGCAAAGTGTGGCGTTTCGACTTACCCGGCTGATCCGGGACTGATTTGGAATCGCGTGTGTGGTCATCCGAGCAACCTTCCGTGGTTTCGTTCCATGCTGGCGACAATCTTGGCCGGAGGTTGGATTCGATCCGGCCATGGATGCTGGGCAAAAGTTCCAGCGGCTTTGGTACAGTAGTTATCGTGTGAACTTATGCCGATCTTGCGGATAATTCCGCAGAATCGAGGAAATGCAGTTCTGCGGTCTCTTCGATTCTTTTCTTCACGCTCGAAAGTCCGCGGATCGCGGCGGCGAGTCGAACGCGGCGAGGTCGTGTAAGTCCTCATCCCCTGCAGGACTCGTATCATTCCATTCAGCTCGTCTTGTCAGCGCACGGTCCTCAAGGCTTTACTGGGATCGGCTTTGCTGGGATCGGCGAGCGGGAACAAAAAAACCGCGAGCAGATGGACTGCTCGCGGCTTTGCGTGTCTCAGGAGACGTGAATATGGACTGCAGCTCGTCTTGCTGAGCCAACGCCGCTTGAGTTACTTCGACGTGAAGTCGAGGAACCACCAGCCGTCATCCCATTCAAGGCTGACCTTCCGCCATCCAAGGGGTACCTGTGGATAAGGGTAGAAGGGGCCGATGTAGGGCCATGCCGATGGGCTGTACTGCTGTGGATAGGTCAAAGCAGCGTAGTTCGGGTGAGCTGCGTAGCCTGGCCAAGCATAGTTGGGCAGGTTAGGCGAGTCATACCGAGGGGCACCAACGGCAGAGTAAGGTGCCATCGGCACTGGGCTGCCCATTGGAGCCCCAACCGCAGCTTGTGGTGCCATGGCTGCTTGAGCAGGAACGGCCGCTTGTGGGTATGGCGTTGCCATCGCAGGCATGCCAACGGGTGCCGAAGCGACAGTGGCAGGCACTTGGCTGTAATTGGGGTGAGCAACTGGGTCGACTGCTACCGGAGCCAATTGGGAAGCGCGAACTTCCTGCAGGGCCGGTGGTTCAGGCAATCTTGGCAGATTAGGAGCACTGTTTGGTACCGCAATCGCTTCGCGAACTCCCGACACACCAGGGACGCTTTCAGCGATCCGTAGGATAGTGTCGCGTTGAGCTGGCGAGCTAGCTCGGCCAGTCAGCTGAAGAATGCCGTTGGAACTCTTGACGTCGACTCCGAATCCTCGAAGCTGACCAGCGTCTTTTGCCTGGCTCAGTGCCGAAACGACAGCTGAAACCACTTGGTTGTCGCTGCTCACGGGGCCCTCGGTGGCGGGCTCAACAGCGGTTGCCGGCTGAACTTTCCCAGCCGCGTTAGGTGTACTCGCTTGGGCGACGGGCTTATCATCCGGCTTGACCTGATTACGAATCGCTTCTGCTTGATTCGCCAAGGCCTGACGGAACGAAAAGCCTTTCTTGCTTTTCTCCGTCGTCGCTTCAGCCTTCTCGCCCGTGATCGACACCTCGTCCACCACTTTGGTGACGCCTTCGATGCCTTCGGCAGCCTTGAGTACCAGATCTCTCTGGCTACTCTCGCTTACGCTACCTTGGAACAAGACCACACCTGCATCGACTTTCATGTCGAGTGTGAAGTCTTTTAAAGCGCCTGAGTCCCGGTTGACTTCCAACCGGGAAATGATCTGTTCTGCGATTTCACGATCACCACCCCAGGCCTGCAATGGCCCAAGGGTCGCGAACGCGGCAATCGCCAATCCGAAATACTTGCGTCGCATCGAAATGCCTCCCTGCAGTCCTAAATCACTCTGGGTCTGAGCCCAACCTGAGATCCAACCGCACGATGCGAATCGGCAACGTGTTGCCGCGGGTGGCAACAATCTCGGTTGGAAATACCAGACCGGTGTTGTTGGTTGTTTCGGTCATAACTAGGGAGGCAAGGTAGGTTTTTTCGGATTTTGTCGCCGATTGCATCCGTTAACGCGAAAAACCGGCTTTTGACGGACACTCAGATGTTTTTTTCGCCCCGCCTGGTGTCGATCCGAGCCCTGCAATTAGAGAACTCTCAATAATCGTCAAACTCAACGACTTGGGGCATCGCCCCTGCATTTTGGTACGTTGACGAGATTACCACTCCCTCTAATTCTTTGTTTCGCGTCCGCCATGTCAGATCAAAATCCCTATGAGGTTCCGCCCCAGCCAACACCGTTGGAAGATTGGGAATTCGAGCCGAACGCCGACGACCGTAATTTGGCATTAATCGCGCATCTCTCCGGTGCGGCCGGAATCGTAGCGGGTGGATTGATCGGTTTCTTGGGACCATTGATCATCTACTTGATATCCAAAGAGAGGTCACCCTACGTGGCGGGGCAGGCGAAGGAGGCCTTGAATTTTCAAATCACACTGATCCTGGCGGGAGTCGTTTTCGGTTTACTTACAGTGGTTTCGTGTGGACTACTTCTTCCGCTCCTCTTTGTCCCGATGTTTTTGCAAGTTGTTTTTGCGATTATCGCCGCGATAGCGGTGCGTGATGGCGAGCCCTACCGGTATCCGTTGTGCATTCGGTTGTTGCAGTAGCCTTTGTTCGGTAGCCGCAACCGAGAGGCCGTCACGGTACCCAACGGCCCGGGCGGGGGTTGGCTCGACGCCCGCCAACGTAGGTGATGAGCGACCTAGGTTAATGGCCGATCTAGGCAATGAGCGGAGTTGTGATGAGCGGAGTTGTGATGGGGGACAACGGGGCTCTGTGGCTCACTGTTTCAAGAAGCGTTACTTTTGCCGATCAGATTGCTTTGGGGACAATCCGCTTGCTCTGTCGCGATCACCTTTCTCGCTCGGCCATTGGCTGAGGTTGATCCGCTCGGGCTGATTGGGAAGCTGACGTGCTGTTCCCTTACCCGTCATTCCTGTCGTTTAAATCGATGATCAAACCCTGCGGGCCAGCGTTAAAAATCCGCGTTTGCCCAAGCTTGGCTTGTTTTCCCCAGTCGTCGTGAATATGCCCGCAGACAACCACCTGAGGTTGCCTGTCGAGGATTGTTTGACGGATTGACTCGCTGCCACGAATTCGGCCGGAGCGATCTTTGTCGACAGTATCCAGAGGGGGGGAATGCACGACCAGCACTCCGCCGGCGGGGCAGCCCGAGAGCATTTCGGCACCCTGCTGTTCGTCAAAGTCGTAGCTCCAGGCTCCAAAAGGGGTCACCGGGATCGCTCCACCGACACCCCAAAATTGGATTCCGTCGATTACGCAGCCACTGCCGTGCAAGACGGTTGCCGATTTCCAGACCTGGGCTGCCTCAGTCAGCTCAGCGGCGGATTCACCATTACCGGGGACTAGAATCGCGGGTTTTTCGATAGCGGCGAGGATGTCGAGTGTGTCGGGGAGCCCCTCGTGTCGGTTGGCGAAGTCCCCTGCCCCGATGACGCAATCGACATCGGCGGCCGCTTGGACCAAACTGGTGGCAGCTTGTTGGTCGCGATGCAGATCACTAAAGCACAGCAGTTTCATTTTTTTCCTGGGCGAAGGTTAGATCGCCTCTACGAGCCATTGCGAATGAATCAACCCGATGCAAAACCGAAAGACTATCGACGCGTGATGGTTTTGCTTGTCGCAATCGTCTGCTTTGCGATTTGGGCCGCGATTACCTTTCTACATGGGCAGTCGGGTTCAGCCAAGTTCGTCGCTGCTGCGGCAGGGCGGATTGCGTTGGTGATGGTCGCGCTATGGCTTGCATGGTCGTCCTTACAGCGGCCAGCGTCCTGGCTGCCGCCCGGTTTCGCGATGATGTTAGTGGTGACGTTGGCAATGTTGGCCGCTCGGCCCCGAATGATCATCGTCGCCATCCCTATGTTGGGAATTCTGCTGGCCTTGGCGACGGCAGTACGCGTCTTCAAGCCCTAAGGGGTTTGGCAGCCCGCAGCCGGCACCTTGAGACCAACGCCGCGACGCGAATCGGCAGCGAATGAAAATCCCCTACGCACACTGCAGCAGAATCGAGCTGCAGCCCTTCGACAAACTGCCCATTTAGTTTCAATGCAAGCTGAATATCCATGCAAGCTGTGGTGAGCTGCACTGATGTATCCGTAGAAACGGCAGGATTTCGCCAGTAACGAAAACGACTTGACCGCGTGCTCCGCTTGAGATGGAGGTTGATGGGGGGCCACAAAACGCGGGTCGCAATTTTTTGTTTACTTGGCGGACAGCCTCTTCCTGCTCAGGAACGGTGAACTTTTGATTCAGGCCCACTCCGGGCAGTGCCTAATTGATTTCGTCGTAGACCAATTCGTCGCCGATCCAGAGGCGGAAGCGGCGGATCATCAGGCCACGGGTGAAGTCGATTTCAATCCTCCCCGTCGGTTGGTTTGAATCAACGTTTGATGGCACCTGAAATTTCACCTTTCGCTGGATGGACAGCCAGCTAATTCGTCGGGACACCAAGACACCGTCGATCTCGACTTTTTGGCGAAACCACCAGCCGTCGTAAACAAGTTGGAAAAGATGCGGGGGGCCGATCTCGATCACACGGTACAGAAAGTTGCGGCGAATTCGCTTGGACGTTCCAAAGGTCCCCGTTTCCAGGGGAGCGATATTCGTTACCGCGAACGGGTTCATGGGATGGGCTTTCGGGTTTTCGCGACGATCGGCCGTTGGTTTTGTTCGTTTTTAAATTCCCAGCAGGTGGGATTGGGGCGACTCGTATCCCGATTCCCTAGCTGCTTGGGTGGCGGAATCCCCTGGGGCCGCCGCGTGTAGGAATTTTACACAAGCGTCGATCCTCGCGAGCCATTGTTCGAATTCAGTTATTCGGTAACTCCGGTTAGCTAATTTGTGCGACTGCGCCATTGTGTCGCCCCTGCGCAATATCAGGGCGGTTACATCTTTCCAGCACTGGATAATGAAGTAGCAGAGCGGGCCGATCGTGCCTGCGGGGGGTTCGTGATATGATATGCGGTCCCTGATCCCTTTCCATGTTGAGGTACGAATGAGCACCGCGGATAGTAGTCTGAGTGAAGCAGTGGCCAAACAAGCCGCCGAAGCAAAAGATCGGCTGAATGAGCACACCCTGAAAACCGTTCACTGGCACTTCAGCGACGAAACAGGTAGCCCGTTTTGGTTGGAAAAAAAGGCCGAGCTGAACTTCGATCCGCTGAAGGACGTGAAGAGCTTTGATGATCTAAAAAAATTTCCCCATTTCGAGGATGAGTGGCTTCGCGGCGGTCCTGTCCGTCGTTGGGTACCAAAAGGACATGAGGGAAAGCCAACTTACGTTTTCGAAACTGGCGGAACGACGGGCATCCCCAAGAGTCGTGTTGTAATCGAAGATCACTGGAAAGATTACGAGCTTTTCAGTGAAACTTTGCCGGACGAGTATTTCCCCCGCGGGGCAAACTGGCTCATGCTGGGGCCGAGCGGTCCTCGGCGGTTACGTCTCGCAGTCGAACACTTGGCTCAATTCCGCGATGGGATTTGTTTTTGCATCGATCTTGATCCTCGTTGGGTCGTTAAGCTGATCAAGAAAGGTTGGATGGAGCATCTTGAAGAGTACAAGAAGCATTGCATCGACCAAGCCGTCACCGTGCTGACCGCTGGTCACGACATCAAGTGCATGTTCGCTACACCAAAATTGCTCGAGTCCCTCGGTGAGGCGCTCGAAGAGCGAGGCACGAGCATTCAAGAGGTTGGCATCACTGGCATCTTCTCGGGAGGGACTGAGTTCACCCCGCAGTGGACTCGCTTCTGCGTCGAAGAAATGTTGGGTGGGCCACCGGAGGAGAGCGGAGTTTATATGACTCCAACCTATGGGAACACATTGATGGGACTTGCTTGCGGGAAGAAGATCAGTGCGGCCGACGATTACAAAATTGCCTACTACGCACCACAACCGCGGGCGGTCACCGAGGTCGTTACGTTTGACGATTACAACCAGGTGGTTGATTACGGTGGCACGGGGCGGGTCAAGTTATACACGTTGACCGACGAATTCTTCGTGCCAGGTTTCATGGAACGTGATGAAGGGGAGCGGGAAGCCCCCTATGACGTCTACCCATGGGATGGTGTCAGCGGCGTGCGTCCCTTCCACGAACTGGCGAGCGCGACAACGGTTGGCGTCTACTAGGTAATCGGTTGCGTTTGATGCTAGCTCTTCGTTAGGAATCTTTCCGCAGGGAAACTATCGCAGGCGTTTTGGAAGGTAAGTCGTCTGCTTTTTTTTGTTCATCTTTATCCGTTTTCGTTTTAAATTTTCAGCGACCCATGATCACACTTAGTCCATTGCGTTGGGGCAAGCCCTACGAATCTCTCGACTTCACCGATGTTGTGCACTTCGACACCGGCGAGCCCATCGCACGAATCGGAAACGTTGGCGGTGGAATTGTTGGTCGTGACATGCGACAAGCGCATAAGGCACGTCAAGCTCTGCTGCAGATGTCGACTGACGACTTGATCAACTGCTGTAAACGCGCGGCCGTTTTGTTCGAATCAGCTGATCTAACTGTTGGCGATTCGTTGCAGTCGGTGGACCAGTTTGTTCATCAACAATCGGCGAGCACTGGCCTGCCCGAGCACATGTGTCGTTCCAACATGACGAAGAATAGCTTCGTTCTGAGTCACATTGATCAGATCCTCGATTGTTTGACTCGGGGGCTCGACCTGTCGATTCTTTCTCGGGGATACGGCGAGGAAGGCCGAGGCGTAATCGTCAGCTATCAGTCCCAGACGCCAGTTTTGGGAGCCGTGTTGCCAAACAATTCGCCTGGGGTCCATACCCTTTGGTTGCCCGCTATCCCACTGCAGGTCGGGCTGGCGTTAAAGCCGGGCTCGCAGGAACCATGGACTCCCTACCGAATGGTTTCTGCCTTTATCGAGGCCGGCGTGCCAGCGGAAGCTTTCGGTCTGTACCCCGGTGGGCATGACGCTGGTGGTGCCATTATGACCAAAACGCCTCGAAGCATGATCTTCGGTAGCGCTCAGACCGTTGCTCAACACGAGGGGAATCCGAGGGTTCAGGCCCACGGCCCTGGGTTCTCCAAGGTCCTGCTCGGTGATGATGTCGTCGATGATTGGGAAAATTATCTCGATCTGATGGTTGAAAGCGTACTCAGTAACTCGGGCCGTAGCTGTATCAATTGCAGCGGCATTTGGGCCAGTCGGCACACACGAGAGATCGCACAGGCGATCGCGGACAAAATTGGGCCGGTTGAGGTGTTGCCCCCCAACGATCCAGATTCTCAATTGGCGGCTTTCACCGTGCCGGCGATGGCGACCGGGACGCACGGAATGGTTCAGCAAGATCTCGCTGAGTCAGGTGTCGAAGATATGACGGCCCAGTATGGTGAGAAGTTGGTCGAGAAAGAGCACTGCGCATACTTGAGGCCAATGGTTGTGCACGCCGATTCGCCCGATCGCCAAGTTGCCTCGAAAGAATATATGTTCCCGTTCGTTAGCGTTGTGGAGTGTCCGCAGGCTGACATGCTTCGTCGGATCGGACCAACCTTAGTCGGAACCGTGTTGACGGCTGATCCAGCTTTCGTCGCTGCTGCAGGGTCAAGCACCGACATTGACCGATTGAATGTCGGTCCCATTCCGACAAATCGTTTGAATTGGTTGCAGCCTCACGAGGGCAACATCATTGACTTCCTCTTCCGTTCACGTGCGTACCAACTTGCAGATTTGCCAGTTGCGGCGACCGTATCCTGAGTGCGGCGGAACGACCAACACGCCGGAACGAATCCGGCGTGTTGAGGGCATTTGCTGGTGTTACCAGGGCAGAGCGACCTGCCATCTCTAATCGTTTGGAAACTTTTTTGTCTCTAGCGGGCGGTTTGGATTGAACCCGCTTCTAAGGCGCGGTGAAGCTCGGACCGCTTGCAGGATTTTGGTGACTGGACACTCGGAGGTGAGCATTTTCACGACTCCTGTGTGAATCCAGTGGGCGATTCGGCTGGGGAGAGTGATTTAGGAGAGCGAATCGGGCTGGGATTGGCCGGAATTCACGCGGTCGTCGGAATGGGGCGGAGCTATAGTCGAGAGTAGAGATCTCTTCCGTGGCTAGTAAAATCCGCATGACTGGTACGAGCATTCCCGCTGCCTCTCAATCACTGCCGCCAACCGCGGCGGTTGCGAACGATGCGCGTTCAGATCGAGCTGACTCAGTCTCTAGTCAGCCTGCCGAATTAAAGCCGCGGCCACATAATTGGCGGGGCGATCCTCGTGTCGCTGTCTTGCTAAGTGCGGTTTTTCACACCTTGTTGCTGCTATTGTTGACTCTGTTCGCCTATCGCCAGGGTGATCGATCGGCTGGTGCGATTCTCGCTCGCCAGGGACAACTTTCAGAGGTTGTTGCCTTCGAATCCGTGCGCAGCGATTCCAAATCCAACGACGCACAATCGATGGTTGAGCAGCCAGTCGCGGTCAACATTGGTGTTGTCGAAGTCACGCCTGTGCCCTCACCCATCGAATCGCGTCCAGCCGAGACTGATTTAGCCCTGCAGGAACTCGGCTCCAATAGCACGGTGACTAATGAAGCAACTTTGATTCGTCTTCCAGGGGGTGGTTTGTCGGGGCGGACCCCCGAGGGCAGGATCGAACTAGGCGATCGATACGGCGCGACAACCGAGAGCGAACAGGCGGTAGAGATGGCGTTGGAGTGGCTCGCCAGGCATCAACGCCCCAACGGTAGTTGGTCTTTTAACTTGGAATTGGATCCCTGTAATGGGCAGTGTCGTCACAGCAAGCGAAAGGGAACTGATACCCCAACGCCCGCGACAGGTGCGACCGGTTTAGCGTTGTTGGCATTCTTGGGCGCTGGGCACACCCATTACGAGGAAGGCCCGTATCAGGAGAACGTTCGTCAGGGAATTTACTATTTGCGTTCGGTCGCAGCAGAAGCGGTGGCCGGTTATGACTGGCAGCAAGGCAGTATGTATGGTCATGGGATTGCTTTGATGGCGTTGTCCGAGGCGTTGGCAATGTCTCGCAAAGCAGGACGCAGCGAAACCGACTTGATGGAATTGGTCCAACGCGGAGCTGCATTCACGACCGTCGCGCAGCACAGCAGTGGATCTTGGGGCTACGTGCCGGGGAGCCCCGGTGACACCACGTTGACGGGTTGGCAGGTGCTATCCTTGATTGCCGCCCGGCGGAACCGCGTCGACCTGAGAACCAATACCCTTCCGGACGCCAAGGCATTTATCAAATCAACATCCGACGATCCTAAGTACTGGTTTGGCTACAAAGGACCACCGGGTGAACCGACCACCACTGCGGTTGGGTTGACGTTGATGCTGTATCTAGGCGAGTCACCTGATTACACGCCCTTCTATCTGGCACTGACCGACTTGGCACGTCGTGGGCCGAAGCTAAACAACATCTACCACGATTACTACGGAACCTTAGCATTGCATCACAGTCGGCATCACGATTGGGATCAATGGAACACGCGTTTGCGTGATCATTTAGTCGCAACCCAAGCAACCAGCGGACACGAACGCGGCAGTTGGCATTTTCAAGATCGCTGGGGTGACATCGGTGGAAGGCTTTACACCACCGCGATGTGCGCGATGACATTAGAGGTTTACTACCGCTACTTACCGCTCTATGAGTCGATTGACGAGTTTCCTTTTTAGGAGTTGAGTGGGGTTGTTCCGGTTGTCGCTGTCTTGTTCCCGTGACTGCGGATTTCTCATTCCATGCTACGGAGTGGCCATGTCGTGATGGACGAACTCACGCTCACCAGGCCGCATCGGGGATCAGCCTGCATTGGGAATCAGCCAACGCATGGGGCCATGTTGCCGCGTGAGCTCGATGGAATGTGGGTGATTTGGCGTTACCAAGTGTACGTGCCAGCGCGTGTAAGTCGCGGTGAACGAATGGGGCTCCGCGTGCGGCTATTCGCTTCCCCCGGGATCGCCGGTTGTCGCCGCGGCGATGTCGGTCGCATAGCATTCTATGAGGGTTGCTTGGTTGGCATTGCGGTCGACCTCCTGCAGTGCACGAACCGACCGCTCGAGACGAGCCAGGGTGGCTTGGTCGAACAGCGATGCAAACGCTTGCTGTCGCAGACGCTGCCGGTAGAACTGCATGGCGATTGAGAAGGCATCTCGCATTGCTTCGCGGCGGAGTCGCGCTTCCTTACCCGCTTGGCCAACGTGGCTTGAGATGATTCGATTGATCAGCATCGGGTCGGGGTGCGGCGATTCGAATTGCTTGGTCAGCGATTGCCGCAGATGATCGCTCTGGCTGGTCAGTAGCCGTACGGCTGCGTGGACATCTCCCCCTGCCATATCTGCTGCGCCGCGGATTGCATCTTCATCAGCCTCGATTTGGTGCGCGGTGCGGATTAGCCGCACGGTATCATCGACGCTCAATGGTCCCAGTCGCAAAATTCGGCAGCGTGAACGAATCGTTGGTAGTTGTTTTTGCTCATTGGTGCCAATCACCAGAACGACGGTGCCGGGTGGCGGTTCCTCGAGCGTTTTTAGCAAGCTGTTGGCTGCTTCTGTCTGCAGAAAGTCCGCATCCTGCAAAATGGCCACCTTGCGTTTGCCGCGAAGCGGCTTGATGCGAACATCACGGCAGAAACCGGATTGCATACGCGCATCATCTTCACCGATCAAAAGTTTGATCGGAATCGAACTTTTTTCCTTTGGCTTGGCGACTGTCACGACGTCCGGGTGTGTCCCGGCTTCGACCTGAATGCAGCCCTCGCATTTGCCGCAAGGCTCCATTGTTTCCGGCGGTGATTTCTCGCACAGTAAGGTCTTCGCGATCAGTTTCGCAACGGTTCGTTTACCGACGCCGGGAGTACCGACCAGCAGAAAGCTGCCGCTGAACCGATGGCTGCCGATGGCGGCGGCCAACCAGGATTGCAAACGATCGTGGCCGATTAGTTGTGACCACGCGGTGACCCCATGTTCGGGCAAGGCCTCGGCCGTCTTCTCAGAACTCATTGCTCATCAATCGATGCGGGCGATGTCTCGGAGTCGGTTGATTTGGGATAAGTTGGCTGAGGATTTTCCAGTTCGGTGATTTTTTCGAGGCGTGCGGCATGCCGCCCTCCGTCAAAGTCGGTATGCAGCCACATCAGCACCAATTCATCGATCGGCCGTTCACCAATCATGTCACCTGGCAGGCAAAGGATATTGACGTTGTTATGACGGCGGCTCATTTCCACCATCACCTCGTCGTAACAGGAGGCGGCTCGCACGCCTGAAAACTTGTTTGCGGCGATTGCCATTCCGATCCCGGTCCCACAGATCAGGATACCTCGATCAGCTTCGCCGCAACTGACTTTTTGAGCCACCTGGGCTGCAAAGTCCGGGTAGTCACAAGACGTTTCCGAGTCGGTCCCTTCGTCGGCGACACTAAAGCCGGCGTCAGCGAGGGATTGAATCAGTCGGTTTTTAATTTGGATACCACGATGGTCACTGCCAACAGAAACTCTCATTAGTCCTGCACCTCGTTTTCATTTGAGGTGGAATTGCGGTTCGAAGTGGAATTCGAGAAAAAATCGTCATCAAGCGAGTCAAGCCAAGCGGCTAGTTCATTTTCAATTTGGTCGGCGCAGGCTTGGTAAACCTCGACTGGCATTCCGACCGGATCCGAAATGTCACCGCCGTCGCGTCGCAGGTTGTGGACGCGGTCATGCATCCCAGGCCATGCAGCCAAAATCGCGGCACGATGTCCTCCGGTCATCGTTAGGACCAAGTCAGCAACATTCATGACCGAATCATCCAGCGGCCGACTGCTGTGGCCGGTTAAATCGAGGCCACGTCGACCCATCACTTCGACTGATTGAGGCGAGGCGCCACTACCGGCCATCGCGGCGACGCCAGCCGACAGCACTCGAACAGCGTCTTCGGAACCTAGTTTTTGCCGTATTTGTTCACGTAGCAACGTCTCGGCCATCGGGCTACGGCAAGTATTGCCCGTGCAGACTAACACAATGACCGGTTTTACAAATTGATTCATGGCTGCCCGCTCGATCGCCCCTTCCCGCAATATTTCCAATCGATTGCCCATAATTCGGGCAACCGTCGAGACTCCACCATAACGGGTTGGGCCGTCATCGAGCAGCAGTGGTAGTGAATCACCCAGCTGATCCGCCACCGCCTGGGCGGTGGTGGGAGCCGGGAGGCCACTTAAATTAGCACTCGTCAGCACCAAAGGACCCGACAAAAACCGATGAATTCCCGCCATAACGCGGTGATCGACCACCCGAAACCCAACGCAGCCAAAATCACTGGTTATTTGTTCACGAACCCTTTCGGGCAGTTGTGTCACCGCACTCAACGGTGACTGGCAGGGGGTTACCAGGGTTAAAGGACCGGGCCAGCAGCGGTAGCTCAGCCGCCGTACCAGCGGACTGGGGCCGCACATGAAGTCCTCTGCGGCCTCCCGGCTGGCAACGGAAATCGCTAACGGAACACCCGAGTCACGGCCCTTTAATTCGTAAAGCTCATCGATCGCGTGCTCATTCAACGCGTCGACGGCCAAGCCGTAGACCGTCTCTGTTGGTACACCAACGACCTTGCCTTCGACCAAGGCCTGTACCGAGCGATGGATCATGTCCCGCGGGTCATCGGTGGTGCGAAGATCGAGGAGATTCAGCATGAGACGATTGAATGACTTTCCATGTGATTCCTGGGTTCTTTGTTGAGGTTCTCGACCAACAAGCGCTGTGTCGAAAGGCCGAGGACAGAAGCAACGCCTTAGCACATAGGGGGCAGTGGGTGACTGGAGTAGAATATGGAACAAGAGAAGCAGGTGGGTAGCGAAATCGTCACCGACCGCACACCATTGTACGAGGACTCAATTTGAGCCGACAAGCAGGCGAGCTTCTTCCCAATCAAATGCAGGCCGATCACGATCGTGTTTTCTGTCGCCACCCCTGCTCCTTGCCGCCAACGACCTGAGCCCCCAGCCTCCTCGGCTTTCACTGCTTTGAAGAACCACGTGTGATTTCCAGCGAGAAGTGATGACGAAGACGAGCACTTTACCGAAGCGTGTCGACCGCCGCGAATTCCTGGGTGGCTGCTTCGCGGCTGGATTTGCGATGAGTGCTGGTTGTGTTCCAACCGGCGTTGCGGGCGAACCCGAGTTGGTTTGGGGGAGTCGCGGAATGGGACCTGGTCGATTTGTGAAGCCACGCGCGATTGCCATCGATCAGAGTGATCAGCTTTACATCGTTGATACAACTGGCCGGATCCAAGTGTTTGATCGTGACGGCAATCTCTTGCGATGGTGGCGCACGCCACTGACCAAGAATGGTCGGCCCACCGGCTTGGCGGTCGACACCAATCGCCCCTCCAAAGGACGCACTGCGAGGTTGCTGGTGGCCGATACCCACTACTATCGAATGCTCGATTATTCGTTAGAGGGTGAGTTGCATGAGGGCGAACAGATTGGTGGCACGGCGGGCCATCAGCCTGGTGAGTTTGCGTTTGTCACCGACGCAGTCACCGATCGGTACGGTTGTGTTTACATTGGTGAGTACAACGCCTCGGATCGAATTCAAAAGTTCGATGCTGATGGCCAATTCATCACCCAGTGGGGTGCCACCGGCAAAGCACCGGGCGAGTTTTTGCGGCCCCAGAGCCTAGTGATCTCGGGCGATGTGCTGTGGGTATGTGACTCTTGTAACCATCGCATTCAGCGGTTCGACATCCGCGAGGAGACGCCCCGCCTGATCGACATTTGGGGTGGTCCCGGGACTCAAAACGGGCAGTTTTATTATCCTTACGATATGGTGATCGCGAACGATCAGACGGTGTTGGTGATCGAATACAAGAACAACCGTATTCAACGTTTTGAGCCTGACGGAAAATGGATCGCCAGTTGGGGAACAGCGGGATTTGAGCCGGGCATGCTGAATCAACCCTGGGGGTTGGTCGTTGATTCGCAAGACCGAGTTCATGTGCTGGACAGCAATAACCACCGCGTGCAGCGGATTGGTCTACCAACTTAGGCGGGTCGACGGCCGGTCGTCCAATGTTCTGCGGATTCCAGAGCGAATCGCGTCAAGTGAGAGTCGAGTCGTAATTTGTTGGTCTGGCGGTCTGGCGGTGACAGCGGACCAGACGTGTCATCAGAGGGACGAATACTTCAGCAGTCGAATCATCCATAGGGGGGTCAAACATGAATCGAATGTTGCAAAAAGCGATGCGGGATGCGGACAATTACGTGATCGAGATGGATTATCACGATTCCAAAGGAAATCAAACGCATCGGGTTGTCAGTCCGATCCGTTTTATGGGGAGTTACCGTTTTTTGGGACTCTGCCTGTGCCGCGAGCAGCCGCGGCAATTTCAGCTATCACGCTGTAAAAATATTCGGCTTGTGTCGGCCAGTGAAATGTTGATGCCAGTGCCGATTCAATAGCCAGTGCTGACTTAGTGACGTGTTTAATGAGGCTAGGCAAGATGACCTGCTAGCAGGTTGGCCTGTTAAAGGGGTGGAATGACAATTAGATGGCCGCAACGTTGAGATCGTGATTCAGCCGCCGCGATTGAGTCTTGGCTGTCTTAAAATGCCTGATAGAAACGACGAAAAGCTCGAGTTGCCGAATCGGCAATTCTCGAGCTGTTCGTGTACGAGGATTATGGTTCCCGACGCTAATGGGTAACCCTCGTAGAGCCTCCGCCCACGGAAAGTCTTAAGATTTATTTTGGTAATGGTGTCCGCTTCACTGGGACCGGTGCGGACCCCACTTCGACACTTTGTTCGTAGCCGGTTGGGATCACTCGACTCTGTGTCGTGACTCGATGAATTCGATTCGACGCGTGTTGAACTGGTTTTGCAATCTGCTGTCCGGGGACGGTTCGAATCGCTCCCTGGCTTGGGGGTGGACCACCATCGCCACCATTCGGGCTGAGAATGCTTGGTCCATCGGGTAATTGGTCTGCCGACGGTAGTGGTACTTGTTCGACAGCTGGGTTGGAAAGAGCGGGTGGGACGCTTGGGTTGGGGTTGAGCGACGGATCGTTCAGCATTTCGCTTTGCGAAGCTCCCATTTCTCCAAGCGGGACTTCGCCGACATCGAACATTTCGTTTAGAGGGGCTTCCAGGATGACGGAATCGGTTGGTAGCTGGTTGTGCATGCCCGATTCGTGGGACATGCCGGCTGCATGTTGGTCGTTCAGCAGTGGTCCCTGTCGCACGACGCTAGGCCGGCTGACGCCATCTTTCCACTGTTTACCCGCACTCCGTTCGCGTGCCCTTTCAAGAGCGTCCCAGTATGCCTTCTTATTCCAGGGGCCTTCGGACAGGGTGATGTTGTTGTTGGCCAACATCGAGCCCTTGAGGTAGTCGACGTAGTTGACCGACTTGTTGTATTCACCCAAAGCTCGATAGTAGGAAATCTGGGCATCGGCTCGGCGTTGTTGGCTCTGCAGAACGACATTGACTGGGCTTCGACCACCTTTGAATTGTGCCAGCCTCGCTTCGACCTCTTGTTCGGCCGCTTGCCATCGCATGGCGTGAGTTTGAACGAGTTGGTAGTGAGTCGCGACTTTCGCAATCGCGTCACTGAGTTGGCTGACCATCAATCGTTCAGCGTCCTGCATGAACGCTCTTGATTGATGTAACCGCAGTTGGCTGCCTCGAATTCGGGTTCGCTCACGCCGACCGCCGATGGCTGGCGGGGTGATTTCCAAACGCACCGCACCCTCTTGATAGTTGCCACCAGTCAGTTCGCCCAACGCACTGCTTCCAGGCGAGGGGAAGCTCACGTTTCTTCGGGCTGGTGGGCCAAGGGTGTCGCCAACGCCAACCCAGCGGTAAAGCAAGGACAAATTCACTTCCGGCAGAAGTTGATTCTTCGCAGAGATCTGTTCGAGTTCGCGTTGTTTGATCACAACCCGTCCACGTCGCAATTCGGGGCTGAGATAGAGTAATTGCGCGATGCACTCGTCCCAGTCGTATTCCATTCGTGCCAGGCTCGGTTCCTGAATAGGGCGGACCAATCGACCATCCGTTGCGGAAAGTCCCATCAGGTCGCGAAGTGCCCGCTCACTACCGTAGACACCCTGGCGATCATCGCCGAGCACGTTGGATCCGGCGAGAGCAGACGAGAGGCGTGCCCGGAAGTTGTAGTATTGTTCCTCGGCCTGCGCCAGTTCTTGCTTGGTTCCGGTACCGTTGGCGATATTCAAGCGAGCTGTTCGTGCTGTTGTGATGGCGCTGTTGCGACCGATCACTGCGGAGGAGACATTTCGGTAAGCGACGTACAAATTCCAGTACGCGACTTCGACGTCACGAACCAGATTCCGGACCTGGATTTCAAAGTCGGTGATCGCAACATCTTCGTTCAGGCTGGCCAGTACGATGGGAATCCGGTTGACCAGCGTGCCTCGGTTACGCATCAGCGGATGCTGTACTTGTGCTTCTAAGACAGCCGTCCAGACACTGTTGAGGTTTCGTAGCGCATTCTGTGCAGGAGGTGATTCAGATCGGTCGTACAGCACCTGTTGTCGTAAGGTGGCAACGCCACCGGTGGCGAAACGTTTGCTGATCGCCGACTGTTGCGTCGTATTGATCGTTTGTAAGGGAACCGGCACGGTTGTGTTTTGCTGACGGTCGGTCGTGCTGACGTTGAAAAATGCACTCGCTTGAGCGTCAAACTCTGACAGTGCATCTTCCACACCGCCGATTTGGTTCGCTCGTAGAACAGCTCGCGGCAGCACTCGGTTGCCGTTACCATCGACTGTTAGTGGCACCGATTGAGTCGTCGACTGAGTGATTGCGATGTCGTAGATGCTGCCGAGTTGATCGGCCGTCGCGCTGGTGAACTGAGCCGCTACGTTCTGCCGAAACTCAGCGTTCCCGCTGGTGGTCACAAAGAACTTTGCGTTTTGAAGCGCGATTGAAACACACTCTTCGACCGTCAGATCCCAGAACTGGTAGTCGTGGTTACCAATCGTCAGCGGAGGTTCCGCTTCGGTGGTCTCCGCCAAACTATCGAGTTCAACATCTGGATACTCGATCTGCGTGGCACTATTGAGATAGTACTGCAGATCGGGTGATTCGTTGAAGAAGAACGGTTGAGTTGGAGCGCATCCGGTTGCCACCAGGAACATAATCCCAAGTTGCAGATGAGCGGTATTTCGTAGCAGTGAGCGGTTCATGCCCTGGACTTCCCGGGTCGTGCCGCCGTGAAACACACGTGACGTATTCGCACAGCGCGAATGATGTGTTCCCGTACGGGCCGAGTGTGGAAGCCCCCCACGTTGTTTTCAGCGGTTTGCTCGGGATCTTTCGATCCCAGGCGGGCTGTGAAAACCTCGTCCAGTGAAAGTTATCGGGCGGACCGCTGTTAAACTTTGACGGTTCTGAGAAAAAAACTCATCGAAGCGACTATTCCGCCGTTGCCGTATCGTCGGAGAGCGGAGGATTGATCCCTTCAGCGGCGGAATCGCCAGTGTTTTACCGGTCATTTTCGGCTTCGGCCGGGTCATTATCGACGTTTGGCGGGGTGAGGTCGGACGGGGAAGCCGTCGTGTTCGCTTCGCTCTCGTTTGTGTCCACCGCTGCGGCCGCATCTGCAGTTTCGGTGGCTGTTTCAGCCGCCTTTTCTGTTCCTGTTGTCGCTTCTTCGTTTGTCGCGGGCTCTGCTGGAACGACGGCGGCGTCCGGTGACGGAATCGTTTCGGTGGTATCTTCGAGGCTGGGGACGTTGAGCGTAGGAACGTCGAGAGTCGTTGGATGTTTATTTTCTTCAGTTGTGGGACGACGCGGCCCAATCCTCAAACCTTCCCAAGGCTTAGGGTAGAAGTAGTGGGTCACCATGCGTGGGCTTTTATTTTTGTAATATCCACGATGGGTCGCATTGTGCCACGCCATCGCTTCCTGACTGCTGGGGGCGATGTGATAGGCGATCTTGCCCATCCAGTTGCTGGGGCGGTTGTATTTTCGTCGATGCGACATCGGCAGTGCATGCCCCAATGGAGGAATGACTTCGATTCGCGGGTGAACTTTTTGATTTTCCTTGTCGGGGTGATGTGCCAACGTGATCGATGAAACACATACCGCTAGGGCGGTGGAAATGAGTAGACGCATGTTAATCCCCGTGCAAAGCAAAAAACGCGTGAAACAGTCGTCGCTCAATGACAGCCATGTCGGCGACGGCGGTTCAAGAGCCAATCCAAGGCTCTAATAGCCATTCGTCCTGCATCGATGGATTCACCCAGTGAAGGGTCGAAGATGACGGATGCGCCGATCAGGTTCGGCTTGTCGGTCAAACGCGTGATGTGGTGTCCGAGCAGCGTTGGCGTCGAAGACGCGAGTAGGCCATTTTGCTGACTTCGCCGCTGAATTGACCGGCCATCCACAGCCCGCCGGCGATGGCGATGCCGACGGGGCCCGAGGCAGCGCCCGCACCGATTGCAGTGGTCGCTCCCAGGAAGCGACCTGCTTTCCTCCGATGGTTAGGATCCCGCAAGCCGAGGTGATGGCCACCCGCTTCGGTCAGCCATTGGGCGGCGTCCGCCAGATACAAGCCTGGGCTAACGCCTCGAATCATCCGAGCTCCAGCGAGCTTGACTGCTATGCCGGCGGTCGCTTTGATTCCCAATGAACTGATTCGCTCGCAGGCCACATTGACTTGCTGGCTTTCGTCGTCGCCCACGGCGCACCAGCGAGCGAAGTGCTCGCAGTTATCAAATAACAAATGATAGCCTTGGCGTCCGAGCTGACTCATTGCTCGCTCGACGATCTCATCCGCCGAGAAGCGAGTGGTGTGTTGGATGAAGTGCAGTCGATCCCGTCCGCCCCGTTTGACCGTGTCTTCGGATGTCCTCGCAATGATCATTTCGTCCGTTGTGCCCCCCGGACCGGCAACTCCTTCTCCACCGTCGGTGAAGTGGACCACCGTTCCATCACCGAGATCGATCCCGTGGTGCTGGAATGGCAAACCACGATGATGTCGCCAAACGAAAAAATGTTCGCCACGTGCCATTCGATCTCCTCCCTTCGGAAACGAGCGTGATTGCTCTTGTGGGCCTATTGCACACTCTTGAGAGCCTCTTGCACCCTTCCCTTTTCGTTCGCCGTGCGAAAATATTGGTGCTGTGAGGCTGTATTGTGGCGATTCGGTCCGCCACTCGATTTTAAACAGTCCCGCCGCTTTTGTGTTTGCTGCTGCCGCGTCCGACGCTCGCCAACGCAGCAAACAATCCGGCAAACGTTATTAACAGGGTTTCGTAAGCCAAGCCAATCGGGACAGCCAATTGCCACGGATCGGGTGAGTTCGGCTGGTTTTCCAAAAGATCGGTCAGTAGGAATTGAGCCAGGGTCAGGCCGGCGGCACAGAGAATGGTGGTGCCGATTGACAGTAGCACCCAAGCGATTTGCTCGATGCGTCGTCGGGACCCGAGGACTGCTTTCATCATCGATGCTGCACTTAGCGGGGCCACTGTCAAAAACGCAAGTAACGTCAGCCAATAGCTCGTCGAGCCGACCCCGCCGGGCTGGTAACGAATCATGATCGCCAACAAGAAGGCGATGCAGGTAGTGCAAGCAAGGATTTCGCCGATGCCAAACTGTCGGGTTGGCGCCCCCTTGAGGTTCGGGGAATCTCGGTCAGCCAACCGCGTTATCTTCCAACGCGGCATGCCGAGTAGGTGGAAGATGATGGTCTGTGAGAACACCAAACCACCCAAGGAGGAAAAAAATCGCATCCATTCACCCTCTCGCATTGCTTGCAAAATACAGGCAAGCATCACCGCCAACCCGATTTGAAGCCCCCAGCGAAGATACCGTCGCTCGATGCATGACAGCAGCCAACTACCTGCAGCTGTCCAGCCGTAAATCAAGCCCACCAGGAAAAAGGGATAGAGGTTCAGGTTAGTGGAGCTCACCAGCCCGGGGGTGGTTCTGGTCGTCGAGCCAAGGCAATAATCATAGAACAAGGCGGCTGAGACCAACAGCAACACCAGCAGTACACTCAGCGAAAGTCGACCGAGTTCTGGTTGGACGTATTTCGAAGGCGTCATAACTCGATCGCTCGCATTGCACAATTTTTTCCACCTTAACACGCCGACCCCAAACTGTCCCTGCCTCCATGGAAGGAACCACCGAACCAATCTTGACGATTCTCGGGCATCCTATTGCAGGGAATCCCTCGCAGTTTGCAATCGAACGTGCTTTACATGACATGAATCTGGAATGGCGAGTTTTGTCGTTTGATGTTCCTGAGGCTGACATACCGGCTGCTTTGGACGGATTGGAGGTTTTAGGGATTCGCGGCGTGCTGGTTGATTCATCGGTTAGCCGTGCGGTCGCGAGGTGGTATGCCGCCAAGTATCCGCAACAAGACGAGGCCTCCATCGCGATCGATTGTTTGTACCGAGATCGCGATGGACTGTTGCGTGGCAGTTGTGAGTTGGGCGATTGGTTTGCCGTGGCCGAGGTCGCGAAAACGGCTGACGGATCAACGCAGTTGGAGGCTGACTCTCCCCTAGCGACGCATGACGCTTCGCAAGCGGATCTCGCAGCCGACCAAGCTACAACTGAGGCAATGCAAGTCGCCGCCGAGTCTTGCCCGCCCCCTGAGGCGAAGGTGGAATCCTTTTTCACCGTTGCCGAAGGAGCTTGGATATGGTTGGGGGACGACACGGCGGGTGAATCCCCATCCCGTGCCGTACCTCGGTACGAGCGATTGGATTTGCCACCCGATCCACAGCGAGTGTTACAAGCTGACTTTATCGTGCTGGCTGAAACCGGCGAAGTCGACGCCGAGGATTGGCCCGCCGACGATGGCTCCACGATTGTGATTGATTTGACAGAGGGTCATCCGGAACGGGATCGGCTCGAAGAACTCGGCTATCGTTTTGTGGATGAGTTTGAACGGCGCAGTGCAACGCTTGCTGGGTGTTTGCGACGCTGGACTGGGCTACCGGCACCACATGATGTGATTTGTGATGCGATTGAAGAGTATTTGGGTGTTTGAAACCAATCGAAAGGATCAATCATGGCAAAGGATATTTCGCAGCCGGAGGCTGACTTGAATCCGCCTGTTCCAGTCGCCGAAAAACAGGTTGGTGAAAAAAAAGAATCGCCCGTCAGCGGCCGTGTTGCTGGCGGAGCGATCGGCAAAGCCGATGCGAAGTGTTCATTGATTCTGCGCGATGATCGGATCATTAAGACAGTTTCCCAGCTCGAACGACGCATTAAAGATCGATTTCCCGAATCAGGTTTGGCAACCCTCTGCGGGCAACTGCGGGGTAATTCGGAGCAAGCGGCTCGCCGTGCCATGCAGATCTCGCAACCAATTCGTTGGATTCGCTTGCTCAGTCTGTTTGTGACTGCGCTGTTGGTTTGCGTCGTGGGTGTTTCGGTTTACCTCGGAGTGGAGGCGGCCGAAGGTGAGAAAATTGGCGTCACCGAAATTATTCAAACGCTCGAGGCGGTGATGAACGAGCTGATCCTGGCTTCGATTGCCGTCATCTTTCTGTTTAGCTTGGAGTCGCGTTTGAAGCGTCGGCGAACGTTGGCAGCGATCCACGAATTGCGTTCGATCGCACACGTCATTGATATGCATCAGTTAACCAAAGATCCCGAGCGTTTTCTCAGTGGCTATACCAACGCCGAGCATTCCCCCGAACGCGATATGACGCCGGGGCAATTAAATCGATATCTCGATTATTGCAGTGAAATGCTTTCGCTGACCGGGAAAGTTGCAGCGCTCTACGTTCAGAGATTTGATGATTCTGAATCGGTGAATGCGGTGGGAGAGATTGAGCAGTTGACCACTGGCTTGTCTCGTAAAATCTGGCAAAAGATCATGGTTTTGCACCAGCTTCGCGAGTTGGAATTAAGTGATCAGCAGCCCGCTGGGACGTCGCAGTCGAATCCAAAATCACCTCCAACGCAAAGTCCTGTCAATTGAGTGCATCCCATCACGCGTCACGTCGCTTGCTCGATGCCGCCGCTCGTTTACGCGATGCCGTCAATTCGCTGAGTTTTGCGTCTCCGGTCACGCATGTTTACAACCCGTTGGACTACGCCTGGGAGTCACACCGGCTCTATCTCAAAAATGTTCCCAATGATGGCGTCCGCGTCTTGATGCTGGGTATGAATCCGGGGCCTTGGGGGATGGGGCAGACTGGAGTTCCGTTTGGTGAAGTCGCTGCCGTGCGCGATTGGCTCGGGATCGAGGTCCCAGTCAAACATCCAGACCCCGAACACCCCAAACGCCCTGTCGAAGGATTTCAATGCGCACGCAGCGAGGTTAGTGGAAGACGTTTGTGGGGGTTGTTTCGCGATAAACTGGGAACTCCCGATCGTTTTTTTGCCGACTACTTTATTGCCAACTACTGCCCACTCGTCTTCATGGAGGAGTCGGGGCGGAATCGAACTCCTGATAAACTGCCGGCCGAGGAACGCCAGTTTCTCAATGACATTTGCGATCAACACTTGGTGGAAGTAATCGAAACGGTCGATCCTGAACATCTGGTGGCGGTTGGCACTTACGCTGAAGGCTGTCTCAAACGCGTTGTCGCGAAGACCGATTGCCAGGCGAAGCTGACCCGCATTCTGCATCCTAGTCCCGCCTCGCCGGCAGCCAATAAAGACTGGTCGGGCAAGGTGACCGCGCAATTACTGCAGGCGGAGATTTGGTAGGTCCAAACCGCTGTCAACGAAGAGTCCATCAGGGGGGCTGGCTTGCTCTGCTACGGTGCGTCAGTTCGATTTTTCGCCCACAGGGTCCAAGATTGATTACATTGAGCGAACCTCTAGTCGCTAGGATCTCGTATGAACGCGGATGATTTTCAGGATCTCTATAAGCTTTTGCGTGGCAGTAAATCAGCGATGCCAGTACTCGACGCCAAGGCGTTGTATCAAGAACGCAAGATGGTCGCTGCGACCGAAAAGTTGGCTTATGCTCGCGAAATGTTTTTGGAGAGTCGTTCCCGATTGATCAAGCAAGATGTCGAGAAGCAGGTCGACAAAAAGGCCAAGGATGCGGACCGCCAGATCAAAAAACTAAAACGCAAGCAGGAGAAACTGCTTGATGTTGTGAAAGCCTTTGATGAATTACTGCCGCAATTAGAAAAGTCCGCCGAGCGAGAACGCCAACGCGATGAGAAGAAGGAAGCGGCCGCTAATGCAGTTGCTCAATTAGAAAGGCGTCAGGAGCGAAGTGATCAATTAATCGCCAAATTGGCGCGGCGATGCGATTTGCCCGATGGCTTCGCGCTTGCGTTTTCGAAAGCCGATGCTGATCATCAGTTGGATTTGGTCTGGGAGCATTTCCGATTCGAGGAAGTCAAAGCCGATGAAGATATTTTCGGTGAGAGTTTGTATTTGATTCGGACTGATCAGCAATGTTTCCTCGTCTGTACTCCCAGTGAAGATCAGATGACTTCCTCGTTCGTGGTCGTCAGCGTTGTCGATGATCGAAAATTTAAACCCTTTTCTCGCAGCGAGTTCCTGGAACTTGGCACACGATCGAAAATGGTGCTGCTGATTCGGAATCCAGAAAGCCGCGTAGCTGATCGTGGGTCAGTCAAAGAAGAGTCGGAGCATGATGGCAAGGCGGAGATCAAACCTGATGTCGCCGCAGACGAATCTGCGAAGGTTCGTGTGATGGATATGGGGACATTCAGCCAGTTGCTGACTTCAGCGCAGCGCTGTGGGTTGGTGCCGGGGGCGGATCAAATTGGACATGTTCGTGATCGAGAATTTCGGAAGGGGCAGTACGATCTGGCCTTTCAAACTATCGACTCGCTTTTCACCAGATTTTCAGCCGCCGCCTCACAGCGGACCCAACGTTTGGCCAGGGAGGATGCTGACATATCGTCCGGACGGATCAAGATTTCTCCCAAAGATTTGCAAGCCAAGCGTTCGCGAGATCGGACGGAGGGACAGGAGATCGAGCGTGCCAAGCGGCGATTCCAAGTTGTTCTGGAGGGATTGCGAGTGCTGATGAATAGCCAAGTGAGTGATTCAAAAGCGATTTCGGCGGAGAAATAACCTCGATATTTCAGTCGCCGCTACGCCAGTCTGCGGGGGTAGGCCTTTTGGTCGCGCGGGTACGGAGCCTGGATTCAGTCGGAAGAGGCCTTGGAGGGGCAGGTTCGCGCGGGGATAGGAGGTTCGCGTGGGGCCGAACGAGAAGAGGCTCGATCGGCAAGCGATGGTCGCTTCAGGGGCAAACAGTCAGAAATCCTGGGTGTGTCAGGACAATTTGCGAAAAATCTGGGGCATCGGCAAGGGATTGCCGTTGACGATTTGCGATCTGTTCGCCAAATTCGCTGCTCCTGCGGAATATCCGCGCAAGTGGGAGACTTTGCCGCCGTGGCCCTCGTCGGGTAACGGGACAGGTGATGTCGCCAAACCACCCGACCTATGGAAGTCGTGACCCGATGGGTAAGAAATCAAAGCGCTATCGCGCTTCGCTCGAAAAGCAGCCCGCTGAGGCTCTTCCGCTCAGCGAAGCGGTGGAGAGGCTGAAGCAATACGATTCGACCAAGTTTGATCAAACGGTCGAAATCCACATGCGACTCGGTGTTGATCCCAATCAAGCCGACCAGATCATCCGTGGGTCCTTGGTGCTGCCCAATGGAATCGGGAAAAGCCAGCGTGTTGTCGTGTTCGCCAAGGGCGATGCCGCAACCGCAGCGGCCGAAGCCGGTGCCGAGATGGTTGGCCAAGAGGATTTGGCAAAGAAAATCAAGGATGGCTGGACAGACTTCGACGTTTGTATCGCCGCTCCCGACATGATGGGCTTAGTCGGTCCTCTCGGACGCGTACTGGGGCCAAGGGGTTTGATGCCTAGTCCTCGTGCTGGAACCGTGACGCCAGACGTCGCCAAAGTGGTCAGCGAGTATAAAGCTGGGAAGGTCGAGTTCCGAAATGATAAGGGCGGCAACGTCCATGCCATGGTTGGAAAGATGAGCTTTGACGCACCGAAGTTGGTCGAGAATATTCAGGCCTTCATCGCGTTCATTGACAACTTGAAACCCCAGACAATCAAAGGCACCTATGTCAAAGGTGTCGCCATTTGCGGGACGATGAGCCCGAGTGTTCGCGTCGCATCCTAGTCGTCCCACTGAAATAGTGAATCAATCCGATGAGTAAGTACGTCAAAGATCTCGTTACACGCGACATCAAGCGGCGACTCGAGGGAGTCGAGGACGCGGTTTTGGTGAGTTGCGTTGGGATGGATGCCAATACGACCAACGAGCTGCGAGGCGAGTTGGATAAGCGCGACATCCATCTATTAGTTGTGAAAAATTCGTTGGCCCGTCGAGCAACCGAGGGCACTCAGTTGGCTGCCGCCTTTGAAGGGGCGACCGGTCAAATCGGTGTCTGCTGGGGATCGTCCGACTTCGTTTCGCTGGTCAAAGAGGTCGTTGAACTCGACAAAGATAGCGAAAAGTACGGAAACTTCGTCGCCGACGGCGGAGTCATGGATGGCGAACGTTTGGATGCTGATGGGTTGAAAGCAGTCAGCAAATGGCCCAGCCGACAAGAGCAAATCTCAATGTTGGTGGGGCAGATCCTCGGACCCGGAGCGCAACTGTCAGCCGCAATGCTCGGACCTGGCAAGATGCTCAACAGCCAAATCAAACAGGTCGGCGAAGGCGAAGATTAGGCTCTGCCGATCCTCTCGCAACGCTGAACCACTCCACATCCTTTACCAAATCACCCATTTGTTTTTGAGGTATATCCGAAATGTCTGAAGAAACCGCAGTCGCCGAATACAGCGCCGACACCAAAGATCTAGGCGACAAGATCGCCGACATGACGCTCAAGCAAGCCAAAGAATTGAGCGACTACTTGAAAGACGTTCATGGCATCGAGCCCGCTGCTGGCGGTGGTGCCGTGGTCATGGCCGGCCCTGCCGGCGATGACGGAGCCGGCGCTGCTGCGGAGCAGACCGAATTCGACGTTGTCTTGACCGGCTTTGGTGATAAGAAGTTGAATGTCGTCAAGGTTGTCAAGAATCTGACCGGCGCTTCGCTGATGGAAGCCAAGAAAATGGTCGAGAGCGCTCCTGCAACACTGAAGGAAGCGGTTTCGAAAGAAGAGGCTGAGAAGGTCAAGGCTGAAATCGAAGAAGCTGGCGGTTCGGTCGAGCTCAAGTAGTCGACTCCCCGGCAACTTTACTGTTTCCAGTACAGCGGGCTTGGTTGTCTAGCTACAATCTGCTCGTTCGCGTGGGACGGCACTGCGCCATGAACTGTTTTGGCGGCCGGCGTGCTGCTTGGGCGCGGTGCGTTCGAGCTGGTGCAGTCCTGCCACTCTGGTGCGTGAATCTTATGCCGGTTATACCTCGCCGGCTGTCCATGTTGCGCAACTATAGATGACCGCTTCTGGTGGCTGGGGAACCCAACCACCAGAAAGCGTTTTTTTGTCCGCATCACGGTCACTAGCGTTTCATTGCTTGCTATCGGAACACAGGCGGTGCCGGAAGGGTAGCGATTCCGCTGCTGCTGTTTGACGGTGGCATCGGCGGCATCGATCGCACTGGGACGCCGACGTCCAGGTTGGTTGCTGGTAGGCCGCTTTGGGTAGCGGTTCGCTGTTGCGCGACGCCCCCGGTTGGGCTCATCGTCCCAGTGGTACCCATCGTCCCAGTGGTACCCATCGTCCCAGTGGTACCCATCGCCCCTGATGGTTCCAGGGCTCTGGCCGCCACCGTTGCTGTCGCTGCGGTGGACGACGAGTTGAACGGCTGAATTCTCGTATTTGCATCGAGTGGTCTCAGTCGTGAGGCAATTTCATGATTGATGTTCAAGCTGCTGACATTTGGGACACTCGCGATCTGGCTTGAATTTGGTGCCACTGAATTCGGTGCCACGCGACCAATCGGTTGATAGTCGATTTCTTGCTGACGCTCCATGCGGACGAATTGTCTTGGAACATCAATGACGCGTTTCTCAGCAACCCATTCAGTGCGGGTGCTGGTGCGTTGCACCACTTGGTTGCGAGCTTCCCAGCGTGTCTGTGGAACGTGGTGATAGGCGACGGTGGACCGTTGGAATGGATTCCAGCGTCCGTGTACGCGGGGTTCCCATTTGTATTCAAGGATTGGGGTGTAAATCGTGTTGGTCTGAGGTGAGGTCTCAGTGATCGTCTGGGGTCGAAAGACGGTTTGCTGTTGCTGTTCAACCTTCGTTTGGATCACCGGTCGATCAATTGTTCGAGTGACCTTTTGATAGACGATTCCTGTTGCATCATCCGTGTAGTACCCGCTTTGTGCCAGCACTTTTTGCGAGAGCATCAGCACGAGTATCACGGCCAGCTTTCCAGGCGTCTCGATGCAGACAACCGGAGAAAAGATCCGAGCAAGCATGGTAATCCCTCGCTTTGATTTCGGACGGTTGGTTGTGGGTTGGCGGCAGCGATGTCATTATGATCCGGTTGACGCCTCTGGTTCTTTTTCGGTAACCGGCGACCACCGTTGTGAGCGAAAACAATGATTGATGCGAAATTGCTTGAGATGCTCCAGTGCCCAGCGGAAGGCGGTCCGCTAAGAAATGCCGAGCCCGACGTCATTGAGAGAATCAACCTAAGCATCGAAAAGGGCGAAATACGTGATCCGCTCGATCAGCGTGTGGAGCAACCGATCGATAGCGGGCTAGTCAACGAATCGGGGACCCGCTTGTATCCAATTCGAAACGGAATACCGTCGTTAGTGGTGGATGAATCGATTCTGCTATCAAGTCGTTGACCAATGCGTCATCGGTTTTCGATGGAGATGCACAGCCACTTTAGATCGCCAAACGACTGTAGATCGCGTTTCTGCCACGTCGATCGATTTTGATAGCAAGCCAGCAATTACTCGTGAATGCCGAACGAGTGTCGTCCGCCAGCAGGCCTGCCAAGCATCGCGATTACCAATCTTCGTGATTACCAATCTTCGCTGTCGCCGCGGGGGTCACTGCCCCAGCGATTGAGGGCAGCCACGACCGAATCGCGCCCTTCCCCGTTGGTCCAGAGGGAATCGTCAACATCGAGGCGAATCTCATAGTCGCCCTCGTGCATACATTCCTCGTCCCCACAAAAATGCGGTACATCGCTAACCCAAACGATGCGATAGAGGGGAACTTGCTTATCGTCAACTTTGACCAAAGGAGAGTCCATCATGTCTTTTCCGGATAGGACTATTTTTCATCACGACCCATGAATCGGCTGCGATTTGCCGAGGCGGCCACAGCCTCAATCAACGCGGCACGCAACCCATTTTGCTCTAACACCGAGATGGCGGCAATCGTCGTTCCCCCGGGACTGGCCACGGCATCTTTGAGTTGCCCAGGGTGCTGACCCGTTTTTGCAATCATTTGAGCGGTCCCCAAAACTGTTTGTGTCGCCAATTGCATAGCGAGCGGTCTTGGAAGCCCGGCCAGGACACCGCCGTCGGCAAGGGCTTCGATCATCATGCAGACGTAGGCTGGCCCCGATCCACTCAAGCCTGTGACGCCTTCCAGCTGGCTTTCTTCGACTTCCACGGCCAGGCCGACTGAGTCTAGCATCGCTTGAATGGTTTCTCGGTCTTGTGGCGTTGATTCGTTACCACAGCAAAAACCACTTGCCCCGGCACGAACCAGGCTAGGGGTGTTTGGCATCACTCTGACGACACGTTGGTGTCCAATCCAATCGCTCAATTGTTGCAAAGTGATCCCAGCGGCGATTGAAATCACCAATTTGCCTTCCCAGAAAGAAGGGCCTTGCATGGCAACCGAGGCTATCACGTTCGGTTTTACGGCCAGTAGGATGACATCGCTGGCAGCGACGGCCGTCTCGAGCTGTTCAACGGAAACCTCGGGGTGATGTTCGCGCCACCAATTTTCGGAATCCTGGCTCGGTTCAACCAGTCGAATCGAGCTTTCCTGGACGATTTGGCTGGCTAGCATACCGCCGACCAGGGCCCTGCCCATTTGTCCTCCACCTACGACGGCCAATGTGATTTTGCTCATCAGTCTATTCCCCGCCGCCTCGACGGCTGTTGTTGTCGATTGACCCTACACCGAACCCGCTCTAAATTGATCGGTTTTTCCCGTCCCGAACACCCCCGGCACCCCTCGCGTGATCATGTCTATCACCGCGTTTCAGGACCAGACCAACCATATTGGAGATTTGAGCGTGGAAAAAGCCATCCAGAAAGCTGACACGCTGATCGAGGCGATGGGCTGGATTCGGCGTTTTCGCGGAAAAACGACCGTCATCAAACTGGGGGGGAGCCTGTTGGACGACGAGACCGAGCTGATGCACATCTTGCTGGATGTGATCTTCATGGAGTCGGTCGGGATGAAGCCGGTGATTGTCCACGGTGGTGGGAAGGCGATTAGCCGCGCGATGGCCGAGGCTGGTATTGAACCCAATTTCATTCGTGGTCGCCGCATCACCGATCCTCCCACGCTGAAAGTTGTCGAACGGGTGCTCGCTGGAGAACTCAATGTCTTTCTGACCGAAGAGATCGAGCGGCTCGGCGGTCGCGCGATGAATCTCTCCTTTGAAACCACCAACGTACTGTTCGGGGAAAAGCTGCCTTGTGAATCAGGCGAAGATCTTGGTGCGGTCGGGCAGGTCACTCGAGTCGATCGCAGCGTGATCGAAGGGTTGTCCTATACCGATCAGGTTCCCGTCATCCCGTCCATGTGCGAAGGTCCAAACGGAGAGCATTACAACGTGAATGCCGATACGGCAGCGATGGCAGTTGCTCAGTCGCTCGGGGCCGAGAAGTTGGTCTTTTTATCTGATGTGAACGGTGTGCGTCGTGACAAAGAAGACCCAGACACCATCATTCACTCGCTGACCGCAGACGACGCGAAACAGCTCATTGCCGACGGTGTGATTGAATCCGGCATGATCCCAAAAGTGGAGGCGTGTTTGCAGACGCTTGAACGAGGAGTCCGCAAGGTGCATATCATCGACGGCCGATTGCGCCATTCACTACTTTTGGAAATTTTCACGACCAGCGGTGTTGGAACCGAAATTCGAGTCTGAGGAAAGTAACGTCGCAGGAACGAACCTGGCGAGTGCCCATCGCAGCATGGTTGAGTTGTCTCCATATCGCCAACTTTGAAGAGTCTGCTCTGTGTCCAACGCGTTTAAAAATTGCCAAGCCTGAATTCTTTCCTTTCTAGTGACGAGCAACTGTAACGAAATGAGTGAACTGGAATCCGATCAGCCCCGCGACGAAGATGTCATGTCGGCAGAGAATCCAACGCCGCAAGATGATCAGCTGCAGCACGATCAAGCATCGGAGTCGCAGGCGGGAGTTTCGGATTACGACGAATCTCAAGATGACGAGCAAAATCCAGCACGGAGTAAGGAAGGTGCCGAGGAGCAGGACGAGGTCGGTGAGCAGCCTGAAGAAGAGCTAGAGGATGACGAAGAAGAGCTCGAGGATGATGAAGAAGAGCTCGAGGATGATGAAGAAGAGCTCGAGGATGATGAAGAAGAACTCGAGGATGATGAAGAAGAACTCGAGGATGATGAAGAAGAGCTCGAGGACGACGAAGAAAAGGACCAAGATCACAAGGTCGACGAGTTGAAGGCAGCGGAATCAGAAGAGGACATCGGAGCAGGTGATGCTGGGCAGTTTGAGCAAGACGGTGATATCGAAGCCGACGCGCAAGAGGCAGATCGAGAAGAGGTGAATGTCGCGGCTCTCCAGCGGAATTCAGCGCAGCCAGAGGCTGAATCGGGTGCGGTCGACGATACGGCTGCGCCAACCGATGTGAACGTTGCTGACAACGCTGAGCAATATTCAATTGCCGCAACTCCTTGGTCCGTGCGGCAGTTCGCTGGCGTTCTGGTCCGTCAGGATGCGACTGGCATCGGGATGGTTGATGGACTGGCGGGGCGGACGAGTGTGCTGGGGCTTGATTGCCCCGAGGTAAGTGACGCAATTCGATCTGCGGCTGGTGGTTACCAGGGCGATGCATCAGCGTTTGACGATATTGATTCGAATGAAACGGAAGCAGGGGTTCTTGAATTAATCACCGAGGCCTTTGGTTCCGTCGCGGGTGATCTGACGCATTCGGTGTTGCTTTCGCCCTCTGCTGATCAGGCGGTAGAAGCGGCGATTATGATGGCGCGGCGTTACCGCCCACAACGTGCATTTCGAACCGTCGCTTTGGTTGGCAGCGATCATGGCCGAACCATGCTGTGCCGAACTGCCAGCGGACGGCCGGAGCTGCAAGAGGATTTGGGGCCTTTGGTCGCAGGATTCTCGCATGTCCCAGCAGGTGACATCGCTGCACTTGATGTCGCCGTCGATGACCAGACGGCTTGCGTCTTGATCTCACCGGTTCTCTGGAACTGTGGCGGTGAGGTGCTCGATGCAGCTTATTTGCAGGGTGTCCGGCGATTGTGCGATGAGCGGGGTGTGTTGCTGGCGGTCGATGAGACACAGGTTGTGTTCGGCTCGACTGGGCAACCGATGGCGATTTCATCAATTGCCCAGGTCCGGCCAGACTTGGCCGTCTTTTCATCTGGATTATTTGGCGGTTTGCCGGGCGGCATCACGCTCGTCTCGGAACGGGTAACGGGTGCCTCCTCCGAGGTGCTTGATGGGCAGCGAGGAACCGCTGGTCGTTACCCTTTGCTCGCGACCGTTTTGTCGGCCACGCTGTCGGCGATGCAGCAGCGTGGGCTACTTGATGCGGTTGCTTCAACGGCGGATGCTTTCGCTGTTGAATTAGCCGAATGTGTCAGCCGATTTGAATTTGTCCGAGACATTCAGATGCTCGGTTTATCGATCGGCCTAGAAACGGATCTCGAATCTGAATTGCTGGTCCGTGCTGCAAGGCAGCGACAATTGCGTCTTGATGTTGCTGGTGAGACGGCAGTTCGAATTCAGCTGCCGCTGGTGGTGACCGAAAATGATCGTCGCCTCGTTGTTGAATTGATTGAAGCGACCATGGCGTCTATCCAGCTTTCCACCGCCGATTTGAGCGTTTAAGTCCGAGAGTTTGATCTTGTTGAGAAGCAAAATGCAACATTTAGTCACTCTATTTGATACTTCACCCACGGATGTACGCAGGGTTCTTGCCACCGCTTTGGTCTTGAAGCAGCGATTGAAGAAGGGCGACCGCCCAGCTCTTTTAGAACGTCGCGTTTTGGCTATGTTGTTTGAAAAACCCAGTTTGCGGACGCGAGTCAGTTTTGAAACAGGCATTGCTCAGCTGGGAGGGACGAGTTTGTTCCTGGGGGAAGATGTTGGTTGGGGAAAACGCGAGTCACCTTCCGATTTCACGCAGGTCTTGGGACAGTTTGTCGACTGTGTCGTTTGCCGTGCTAAGTCGCACGATCGAGTCGAGCAGTTAGCAAGTTTTGATGCGCTGCCTGTGATCAATGGACTGACCGACGTGTGTCATCCGTGTCAGGCGGTCGCCGATGCGATGACGATTCAGGAGAAGTTTGGCGACTGTGCCGGAAAGCATCTCGTTTTCGTTGGTGACGGCAACAACGTCGCTAATTCGCTCGCGTTGATCTGCGCGATGTTAGACATGCGATTTACGCTTGCTTGTCCAGATGGGTACGAAATGAATACCGATTGGATTCGACGGATTGTCAAGGAATATCCCAACGCCAAGATTGATCGACACGTAGACGCGAAGGCTGCCGTAGCCAATGCCGATGCAATTTACACCGATGTGTGGGCAAGCATGGGGCAAGAGGCTGAAGCGGCCGAACGTCGCGAAGCATTTGCCGCTTATCAGGTGAACGGTGACTTGATGGCAGCCGCGCCCAGTCACACGCGGGTGTTGCATTGCTTGCCAGCGATTCGTGGTGAGGAAATCACTGACGAAGTCATGGACAGTGATCAAAGTGACGTAATTCAACAGGCGGGCAACCGAATGCATGCCCAAAAAGGAGTGCTGGTCTGGCTGCTTAATCAAGCTTGGATCGATCAGAATATCACTTTGTGATCACCGTCTACTGCGAAACACAATCTTGAACGACTCAACGTGATGTAGGAGCCTGTCGATCATGGTGATTCGTGATGCTTACCATGTTTTGGGATACTTGCGCCCGAATCTCACCAACTCCACTGCGGCCCAGTTTTTCCTGCTGGATTGATGCCGAAATTTCATCACCGCTTGTCCACGGGCAGCCCAATTGCCTGATCTCCTGTCCATTTCTAACAGAGCTACCCAGATGCGATCTGCAGACCAATTACGCGAAGTTGTTATCCAGCGTGGATACTTGGAGAATCACCCCGCCAGTGTGCTGTACCGCAGCGGTCGCACCGTTGTGTTGTGCACGGCATCCGTGGAGGCGTCCGTGCCACCCTGGCTGGTTGGCAAGGGGAAAGGCTGGGTTACGGCGGAGTACAACATGCTGCCGGGCAGTACGAGCCCCAGGAAGCGACGAGATCGAGGTGGGAAGATCGATGGACGTACAACCGAAATCCAGCGTTTGATTGGTCGGTCCCTTCGTTCGATCGTCGATCTGAAGCAGCTGGGTGAGCAAATGATTACGGTCGATTGTGATGTCTTGCAAGCCGATGGCGGCACGCGAACGGCATCGATCACCGGAGGCTTTATCGCACTGGCCGAGGCGGTCAAGCAGGTTGTACCCGATTCTTCAATCGGTTCTGGGCCGTTAGTTGATTCTGTTGCTGCCATCAGTGTTGGCCTGATTGGCGATGAAGTTCGCTTGGATCTTGATTACGAACTTGATGCGGCGGCTGATGTCGACATGAACGTTGTGATGACGGGAAAAGGTCGGTTTGTCGAAATCCAGGGGACGGGCGAAGAAGCGACCTTTGATGATGAGCAATTAACTCAGATGCTTGGCTTGGCCAGGAAGGGCATCGCCGAGTTAACGGATCTGCAGGTGAACCAGCGGTGAGTGGTCACGAGCGTTCATTGCTCTTTGTCACTCACTTTGTGTTTTCGTACCAAACGATGTTGTTGCTTCCTCGACCAGCAATCAGTAAATCGAGATCGCCGTCACGATCCATATCGATCGCCCGGATGTCATAGCTTTCCTGGTTTTCACCTACCACGTGTTTTTGAAAGCGTCCCTTACCGTCGTTTTCGTACCAGGCTGCCTGTTTGCTTCCGAACGCGCACGTAGCCGCATCCAAGTCGCCATCGGCGTCCATGTCGACAACGACTAAGCAGTGCGGTTCCTGAATTTCCGCATCGATGTCATGCCGTTGCCACGTTGGTCCTTCGAACCAGACCACACCTTTGCCATGCCCCCGCGATGCCACAAAATCCATGGTTCCATCGGCGTTGACGTCTGCCGGGTGGATATTCGTCGCTCCTGGTTCGGTATCGCTAATCAGGTGTTTCTTCCAAGCGGTTTCTGGTAACGCAGAGGCTTCCCACCACGCAAACCAAGCGCCTTGTGAAGTCGACTGGGGCCCCCCTTTGGCGCCGGTTGCAGCATCGAGTCGACCATCGCCATTGACATCCCCAACACCAATGTAATGCGTTAATCCAGGAGCATCTTGGTTGGCGAAAATATGCGGAGTCCAACGATCTGATGAACGGGGGTTCTGCGGGACTCGGAACCACGCGAGCGATTCGGGGTAAGGTGGCTTGGGCTGCGCGCTGGTAGCCAGTAGATCAAACTGTCCGTCTCCGTCGACGTCACCCTTGATCAACCCGTGAATGCCGTGGACGGTGTCATCGATCAAACGCTTCTGCCACCTTTGGGTTGCCCCTTTGGCCGGTTGTTCCAGCCAAATAATTTGACCGGGGTTGTAGCGGGCACCGATGTAGTCGAGGTCGCCGTCACCGTCGATATCAAAACACTCACTATGGATGTAGCGTTTCGAGCCACTGTGCTGATCTAAGGTGACTTCGTCCCAATTCGGGGCGACGAATAATTGAGTCTTGTCACCAACATCCGAAATCACATCCGGCAGTCCATCACCAGTGAAGTCACCGGCGACCGCGGTCATGGCTTGCTCACCTTCGTGAATCACGTGCCTTACCCACTTGGGCGATTCCTGTGGTGATTGGACTGTCTGTGATTGGACTGGCGCAATGAAGGCAGCGGAAAGAAAAATCGCCGACAAGCCAATGGTGCGAAAACGTCGAAGCATGGTCTAACTTGGCAAGAGGAGCTATTCGAGTAATCCGATCACCGCCCAGCCGGTACCCCAGTAATTCGAGGTAGGTGTCGGTTTGTCACGTGTTTTTTGCTTGGTCCCCGGTACGTTCCACGATCCATCGTCTCGTTGAGTTCGGATCAAGAATTGATCGGCCGCGGCAACGCTCGATTCAATTTCCTCTGGCGGAGAGGTGTAACGTAGAGCGTATATCGCCATCCCCGTCGCTAAAGCGTCGCTCGTTTCAGCAGACAGCCACCCCCAGCCTCCGTCTTCGTTTTGTCGATCAATCAAATCACGGCGGACGGTGGCTAAATCTAATTCCTTAACGTGCTGTGACAGGAGTAGGCGTACGGCGAGGTACTCGGTTGAAAGTGGTTGATCGTTTTGGGTCATCGCGAGTGCCGATTCGCGGTCTGGCGGTGACTTGTCTTGCCTAGTCAGCGCGAGCAGGGTCCACATCACGGTGACCTGTGTGGTTTCCTGCTTGGGGCGTTTTTGAGCGGGTAGCTGGCCGCAAGCACGCCAAGATCCATCGGCTGCCTGATTTTGGATCAAGGCGGACGTGAATTGGTTTTTCCACGTCGCCCCAGATGGGTTCGGCGGTGGTGCCGAGCTCGGGTCGCTGTCAGCGGCCAATAACAGCATGTTCAATGTATCGATGTTGCTGGCAAGCGTTTGATCGACATCCAGCTCGTCGCGTTCGTTGGGTCGAACGAATGCTGCGGGAGTGACAGACCATTCTTGCCATTTTCGAAGCCGCTTCGAATCGACCTCAAAACCACGCTGCTGAGCGGCCGATAGACTCCAGAGCATGGTGGGTACTTGATGGCACGACACGCAGCCACGTTTTGCAATCCACCCTTCCCCTTTGCTCCAAAGATAGGGAAGTGCCTTTGTTACTGTTTGCTGAACGGCGACCGAGTGATTCACCGACGGTTCCTCGGCTCGCCCCACACGCGGGGCGAGAACGAGTACCGATAGGATGATCATCGCGGGCGTGATCGAGGTGGACCGGCTGGCCTGCCGTTTCGCAAACACGATTTTGCAGCAGTGGCTATTTGGTTTCTGCTGTGTCTTCTTCTTCGCTTTCCTCAGGTTCGACGGGGTCGCCAAGCATGTCTTGCAACAAGCGGTCCAATTCTTTCCCGCGAGCTCGCAGCGAAACAACTTTACCTTCTTGGTCGACCAAGATCGCAGTGGGGATGCCGGAAACACCGTAGTACTGGACCAGAGGCGCGTCCCAACCTCGTTCCCCATCTTTATCGCTAAAGATGTTCGACCATGTCAGCTCTTGTTGAGCAACATACTTCTCACAGGCTGCGAGTGTGTTATCGAGGTTGATTCCGACAATTTCGAAACCCTTTGATTGGTAACCGACCAAGTTGCGTTTCATGTTGGGGACTTCGGCGCGGCACGGGCCACACCAGCTCGCCCAGAAATCGACGAGCACAACTTTGCCGCGATAAGCTTCCCAGTCAAACTTTTCGCCGGTTGTTGTCAGGCCGTTGAGTTCCATGAAATTACCGGGCAACCGAATACGTCGAGCCGAACCGAGTGTTCGTTCTGCGCGGCTCTTGAGGACCTCGTCATCGGAGATGCTCATCATGGCGGCCAAGTCTTCGTATAGCGAAGCTGCGATCTCTTTGTTCTGTGAGTTGCCGATCGCTTGCGCGAGCGAGGAGCCAAGGGAGTAGCCTTCGCGATTTAATTGATCGCCAGCGAGGGTCTTCCATTCGGTGATCAGCTGCAGCTGTTCCTCTTTGGAACTCGATTGCGCGGCGGAGATTTTGGTTTTGAAAATCTCTTTTGCGGCAACTGCTTTGATTTCAGGCCGGTCGTCCTGTTCCAGCTCTTCGACCAGCTTTTTTAAGCTCGCTTTCGCATCGGCATCGTATCGAGATACAAAGGCGAGGGCGGAAAGCTGCTCGGTGATTGCTTTCAACTCGTTATCGAGGGCAACACCTTCGGTCTTGCGGATCTTGTCTGCAGCAGCCGCTGCCGCCTTGGCAACTTTCATGACGGATTGCAGATTGCGACCACGTTGTCGTTTCACGTTGTTGATGAATTCAAATAACTCTTCGACCGTAGCATCTTCTGGTACGGCCAGCGGATCGGGTTTCTCGTCCGCGGCTTGCTCACCATCTTTGGCGGCGTTGTCTTGCGCGGTGGCGATCGAGAAATTGGCAAGTGGCAAACAGCATGTCATCGCGACGACGAGCATCAGCCGATGACGTATCGTGTTCGAAGTAAAGACCATCGGGGGCCCTCAAAAAGTTAATAGAAGGGAATACGCCGCCCGCACTTCAGGATCGGCCAAGTTAAGAGTCTACCGCTCGTGGCGGTCACGCACAAACCTCTGCGTTCAAACTGGTTCAGTCTGATCGCAAATCTCCCACTGCCGGATTCGCTGAAAACCCCTGTTTTCGAGAGGTGCCCGGGGATGTTTGTGCGTGATTTTGCATGGAAAGTGGGCGGCTCTTTGGGGCTCTGGTCTCTGGGGCCCTGGTCTCTGGGCCTCTGGCCCAGTTTCCACTCGCTGACCTGTTTCCATTTCCCCTCTCCGCATCCCGGGGTCAGTTGGGCGTATCGTTTATTTGGACGCATCTTTGATGCGGCAGAATTCGACGATGCGGAAGAATTCGATTGCCGGAAGAATTCGAGGGAGTCTTCCGTTTTGCCGGTCAAGGTTCCCAGGTCATGTCAAGAATCCCAGGTCATGTCAAGAATCCCAGATCATTTGGCAATCAAGCCAAATTGGATGCTCGCCTCAAGCCAGGTCACCCGTTGATCGGGCCGTATGCCAGCGAACCCCAGGCTCGCGTGTGCTCGGTACCGAGGTAATTGCGGCAGCCGATCCTGGGCAACCGATCAATCACTGTCGGTCGTTAGGTCGCGAGAGCGAGATTTGGTTCTAGGACTGCTCGCTCTGGTAAATCGCAGGATTCAGAGAAGGATCGTTGTACATTTTCATCTGCCGATAAGTTCGATGCTGTTTTCGTTCGGCAAAGATATCGTCAATCAGTTGTTGCAGCGATTTGGACAGGTCTTGGTGCTGTTGCCGGCAAAGTGCAATCCGGTCTGCTACCTTTTGGCGATGTTCATCATCGGCGTCTTCTCGGTCGACCTGTTCCTGGTAGTGGTATAATCGAAGCGACATGATTGACAAGCGATCAATGGCGCTGCCGGTGGTCTCGGTGTTGACCGGCGCCTCGGGCGCGTTGATACCTTGCTGGCAGAGGATTTCGGTCAATGCATCATCGATTTTTTCGATTGTGTCATTACGGGCCTGGTTCAGCTTGTCGATAGCCCGTTTGACATCTGCGATTTCCTGGTCCGTCGCCGAGCGACTGCGAGCTTTGTCTTCCTCGTGCCACAGGCGGTAGTTGAACTCATGCTGCGTGCAAACCAAAGCTTGAATCCCCTCGTATGGATTCGCAATTGGTTCATGATGCCAACGTTCGACGGTCTCCATCTGCAGTCGGGTTAATTCGTTGACGGCTGGGAATTCGGAGTTCGTCATTAGCTCACTTCTTTTTCTTCGATCCAGTTCATCATGCGGCGAAGGCCTAGGCCAATCTGCTCAACACCATGTTGGCGTTCACGCCGCTTGGTCGCTTTGAAGAATGGTGCACCGGCGCGATTCTCGGCGATCCATTTACGCGCGAATTCGCCGCATTGAATTTCGTGCAGGATCTTTTTCATCTCTGCCTTCGTTTCGTCGGTGATGATTCTTGGTCCACTGACGTAATCGCCGTATTCTGCAGTGTTACTGATGCTGTACCGCATGTAGCTCAAGCCACCTTGGTAGAGCAGATCGACGATCAGTTTGAGTTCATGCATGCACTCAAAATAGGCCATTTCTGGTTGGTATCCGGCTTCGACCAGGGTTTCAAAGCCGGCTTTGACCAATTCACTGACACCACCGCAAAGCACAACTTGTTCGCCGAACAAATCTGTTTCCGTCTCTTCTGCAAATGTGGTTTCAATCACACCGCCGCGGGTGCCACCGATCCCTTTGGCGTAGGCCAAGCCGATCTGCTTAGTTGATTCCGAAGCACCCTCACCCAGCGCGATCAGGCAAGGCACGCCACCCCCTTTTTCATACTCGCTACGGACCAAATGTCCGGGGCCTTTGGGAGCGACCAAGAGTGTATCGATTCCTTCTGATGGGACGATTTGTTGAAAATGGATGTTGAAACCGTGCGAACACATCAGTACGTCGCCTGGCGACAGATTGTCCCGGATTTCGTTGCAGTAGATATCCGCTTGTACTTCATCCGGCAGCAGGACATTGACGACGTCGGCCGCCTTGGTCGCTTCGGCAATCGAGAGTGGCTTGAAGCCGTGGGAGACGGCCAAATCGTAGTTGGCTGATCCGGGGCGTTGCCCGATTACCACGTCGCACCCACTGTCACGCAAGTTCTGGGCCTGTGCGTGACCCTGCGAACCGTAACCGAGAATCGCAACGGTTTTACCCTTGAGGTGGGAGAGGTCAGCGTCGTTTTCGTAGTAAATTGTGGCAGCCATGGAATCGCGTTCTTTGCCTTGAATTGTGGAATGAATGTTCGGTGGGGAATAATTGGAACCGCAGATCCGCGGGGCCTGGACGCTCCGAGCGGATCCTCAACAGAGCAGTTCAGCTCGCCGCTCGTGCCTCGGTTTCGTCTTCGCAAGCATTGCCGCTGCGGATCATTGCAATGCGGCCGGTGCGGACCAGTTCAGAAATGCCATAGGGACGCATTCTTTCTATGAATGCCTGGACTTTATTTTCCCGACCGCTGATCTCGACCATTACTTCCTCGGGCCCGACATCGACGATCTTTCCGCGAAAGATATCGACCAGCTCTCGGATTTCACTCCTGATCGCACCGGCGGGGGCTTTGACTTTCATCAGCAGCAGGTCACGTTCGACGAAATCACGGCTGCTGACATCCAGAACCCGCACGACCGTGACGATCTTTTCCAACTGCTTGCGGACCTGTTCCAGCACTCGATCGTCCCCAACGACGACAAAGGTCATTCGGGACAAATGCGGGTCTTCTGTCTCGCCGACGGCGAGTGAATCAATGTTGTATCCACGTGAGGCGAGCATGCCCGAGATGTGGGCTAGCACCCCAGGCACGTTTTGCACCAAGGCAGAAAGGACGTGACGATGGTTGGGATTTGGCATGATTCAGGCCAGGGTGAGGTCGAGAACAACGATCGGCCAGATTAGGGGTTGGTAAACTGGCTCGTGGCGAGCATCATAATTTTGGTACGTAAATCCAACAAGGGCGGCCATTTGCAGCTTCGGCCGATTCCGACCCGCCACAAGCCTATCCGTTCTAAACTCAGGCAATCCTCTTACACTGGACGATCCTTGACAGGCAGAATCTTGGTCGCGCCCGACCTCTGTTGCCTACTTTGCTAACGCAGTGGCCGCCGCCTCACGATTTGGCTCGTCCAGCTGATTCCTTGCCCTGATCCTCGTTTCCTAACTTTCTTTCCTGACACACGCCCTATGGGATTTCGCGTCGAATTGCCCGCCTATCGAGGCCCGCTCGATCTGTTGCTGTACTTGGTGCGGCGGCACGAGGTCGATCTGCAATCGATGTCAGTGTCCGTGATTGTTGATCAATATCTCGGATATATCGAAGTGTTAAAAGAATTGGACTTAGGCGAAGTGGGGGATTTTATTGACCTCGCTAGCAACCTGGTGGAAATCAAGAGTCAGGCGGTGCTGCCACAATTGGTCGATGATTCGGAGGAGCCTCAGATCGAGGATCCGCAATCTGAACTGATCGAACGATTGCTGCAATACAAAGAAATTCGTGATGCGGCGGCGATCTTGGACGAGATGGGAAACCGATGGCAGCAACGCTACCCGAGGTTAGCCGATGATCTGCCAACCCGCCGGGTCGATCCCGGAGATCAGCCAATCGTTGATCTGCAAATTTGGGATTTGGTCAGCGCATTCGGTCGCATCATCCGGGAAGCCGCTGGGCCACCGCCGACCGAAGTCGTGTACGACGACACCCCTATCCACGTGTACATGCAGCGGATTCACCATGAACTTGGTGGGCATTCCAAAGTGCAGCTGATGGATTTGATTCAGGGTGGAATTCACAAGTCTTCGCTGATCGGTTGGTTCCTGGCCACGTTGGAACTTACACGTCATCATGGGGCTGCGGTTGAACAAGATAGCAGCGGTGACATCTACGTCGTTCGCACCGCGAACTATTCCAAGGATTTGGACGTCAATGAAGTCGATAACTACGGTGGCGAAGAATTGAAAACCGCCAATATGCCGGGACGACCTCGTTAGAACGAGAGCGAACAATGACGGCGAGCCTCACCTTCGGTTCTGCTGCTCGTGTGCCACACTGGTATTCTTAGGACTTCCTTCTACTCACTTTTTTCGTCATTGAGTCAATGGTTGAAAACATTCCCGTTCTGTCTCATCACCATGATGGATTGACCATTGAGGGTTACTCGCGAGCTGCCGTGCAAACTTGCTGGCGAGTCAACGAGTTGAAGCTGTTGTTTGATGCTGGGGTTCAGCCGTGGGATTTTATGGGCACCGCGACGATGTTCATCAGCCACGCGCACCTTGATCACATTGCGGGCCTACCTGCGTATGTTTCGCGGCGGCGGATGATGAAGATGGATCCACCCGTGATTTACCTGCCCGATTCAGCAGTCGATCATGCGTGGGAAATGCTGCAAGCTTTCCGGAGACTTGATCGGGGGGCCATGCCCTGCGAGTTGGTTGGATTGTTGCCGGGAGATGAAACAAAAATTGGTCGCGAGTATGTGGTGACGGCGTTGCCGACTCAACATACCATCGACAGCGTTGGATTCGTGATTCACCAGCGACGGCAAAAGCTCAAGCCAGAGTATCAGGATCTTCGTGGCGACCAAATTCGTGATCTAAAGCAAGCAGGGAAAGATGTGACTAACGAGGTGCGTGTGCCGGTTTTTGCGTATACCGGCGACACTGCGCCACGCGGTCTGGATCTGAATCCTGTCTTCTATGAATCCAAGATTTTGATTAGCGAAATGACTTTCGTTGCTCCTGAGCATCGCAAAGAAAAGATTCACAAACATGGCCATATGCACGTCGACGATTATCGGAAGCGAGCTGAGCATTTCAAAAACGAGCTGGTGATTGCCGCACATCTAAGTACCCGCTACAACGCCAGCCAAGTCAAGCGTTTCGTGCAGCGCGCGCTGCCTGATCAGCTAGGCGGGCGTCTGAAACTATGGCTTTGACCTCGAACGATCGGGATGAAGGGGTGACGCCGCCGGGCGGTTGGCCTGTTCCTCGGTCCGCTTACATTCATGTACCGTTTTGTCGCCATCGTTGCGGCTATTGCAACTTCAGCGTGGTCGCGAATCGGGACGAATGGATCGACCGTTATTTACGGGCCATCGAAGTTGAATTGACTGCGCTCAATCGGCCTCGCGTTGCAACTGTGTTCCTGGGTGGCGGAACGCCTACCCACTTGCCTGCCGATTCGCTGGTGAAACTGCTGCGGTTGGTCACGTCTGCTTTGGACGTGTCCGCCGACGCGGAGATAAGCGTGGAAGCAAATCCTGAGGATATCAATGCAACCACCTTGGCTGTTTTGCAAGATCATGGTGTCAACCGGATCAGTCTCGGTGTGCAGTCATTCGATGACAGCAAGTTGAAGATTCTTGAACGCGGGCACACCGGCGATCAGGCTCGCCGCATCATTGATCAGGCAGCTACCGTGGTGCCGAACCTCTCGATTGATCTTATTTTTTCCGCTCCCGAGGAAACCCAGGCGATTTGGAATCGAGATCTTGAGATCGCTTGCTCGCTTCCGATTCGACACCTATCGACTTATGCGTTGACGTTTGAAAAGGGAACACAGTTTTGGAATCGGCGTCACCGTGGTGAATTGTTTGGTAACGAGGATTCCCTCGAAGTTGCGATGTATCAGGCGGCTCGAGATCACGCCCGCAAGGTTGGGTTGCAGCAATACGAGGTGTCCAGTTTTGCGGCCGATGGTTTTCGGTGCCGACACAATATGAGTTACTGGCACGGCGACGGGTGGTTCGCTGCGGGGCCTGGAGCAGCACGCTTTGTCAACGGATTGCGGGAAGTGAACCACCGCAGCCCGGCTACCTACTTGAAGCGAATGGAAAACTCGCTGACACCAACTGCAGAGAGCGAATCGATCACAGTCGAACAATTCGCTCGTGAGAGGGCGGCTTTCGGTGTGCGATTACTTGACGGGATTGAACTGTCCGAATTTGAGTCGGCAACCGGGATGGATTTGCTTGGGCTCTTCGCGGATGCGATTGAGTTGTCGATCAACGAGGGGCTGATTGAACGGCAAGGCTCCGTGATCCGTTTAACGGAACGCGGAATCCTCTTTGCCGACACGGTGGCGGCAAGGCTGCTGACCGCTGATGTTTATAGGTGATTTGGCCCAGGGAGATGGCTGCCAGGAAACGCGATGGGTTGCTGGTGCTCTTATCGGATCGCGCGATGTTGACGGTTATCCGTTGGCGCAAAGATTTGTCGCCTTCCTCCAGGTTTGGGAAAGACGTTTGCCTCGGCGAGGCTTTTGTTTGGGCGGCTGTTTTGCCTGGGAGTGGTTTTTAGTCTGGGTGGCGCTTTTGCCTGGGGGACCCGCTTGGATGCTTGTTTTCCTGCCGGGAGTTTCACAGGAGCGCGTTAGTTTTTGCGGGTTAGGTAAATTGATTTAATTTTGACGGTTAGCTTGGGCGATAAAGCTTTGTGAATATCGCCGTTTGTTTTCACAGGATCCAAGCTATGTCGTGGTTCAAAAGTTTCTCGATAGCATTTTGCTGTTCGGCACTCCTTTGCGCGAGCGGCTGTGTGGCGCCGCTGGGATGTAACAGCCATGGCATGAATGGGCCAATCCATCTCGGCACAGGGTGCGATGGTTGTGGTGACTGCGAGGGGTGTGGTGAGCTGTACATTGATCCTTGGATCAACCATCCTGCCGACGCTTGCGATCCATGCGATGGCTGCGGTAATCACAATGGACAATCCTGTGGTGCCTGCCGTTCGGTGTTTAGCGGATTCCCAACAATTTGGGGTTACCGGTGCGAACCACCCTGTGACGGTTGTGGCGTTGCAAGTTGTGGTGGCGGATGCGATTCGGCGGTCCACCTAGAAGCCGGTTGCAGTGATGGCTGTGGCGGCTGCGATAGCTGCGGAGTTGAAACGAGTGAGGTTATCGAAGTGATTACCGAGCCAACGCCAGCGGGCGAGATCATCGAAGGTGTGCCAGGCGAGGTGCATTACCAACCAGAACGGACTCGCCGTATCTTTCGGCCCCGGCCGAGTATCGCCGTCACTCCGGGTGAGGTTAGTGGCTATTAGCGGCCACCCGATCTTGAGAGTCGCGATTGGAAATCGGCTGTCTTAATCGGCCTGATACCGTTCGCCAAACGGTATCGCTCTGCCCTGTTGAGCAGATTCATATCGCGACACCGGCACCCTTCCGCCGCGGTTGATTCGTGGCAAATATTCGAGCATTCGCACTCGTGTCGATACGGCCAGCCGGGCCGTCGTCAATTGTCGGGGGTGCCGTCATGATGCTTGCAGCCACAGTTGAGGCGGACTTTTACAGCGACTGGCGAAACAGATCTTGCTTCGAAGCGGCCCGCAGCTGTGGTATCCTAGGGGTTCGTGAACTCCTTTTTTGTTGCCCCGGTCAGGTCTACGCTACGATGCGTTTGCTACTCAACGCATTGCGTTTTGGTTGCCTCCTCAGCGTCTGCTTGTTTACCCTCGCGGCTGTCTGCGCCCAGAGTCCGGATTCCGAAGCCTTTTTTGAAACTCGGATTCGGCCGGTTTTGGTCAACCACTGTTACGAGTGCCATTCGTCTGAATCAAAGGAACTTGGTGGTGCGTTACGACTCGATCACCCCGTCGAAATGATGACCGGCGGGGAGAGTGGTTTGGCGATTGACCCAGGCAACCCCGAGGGCAGTCTTTTGGTCTCGGCCATTCGTTATGAGTCCTCTGAGATGCCTCCCGCTGGTCGTTTGCCGGATCACGTGATTCGTGATATTGAGGCCTGGATCGAGGCGGGGGCGACCGATCCGCGCAGCCGTGATGGACACTCCGCACGGGAACCGTCGGGAATTGATTTAGAGGCAGGGCGTCACTTTTGGGCCTTTCGGCCGATTGCGGCTGTTGATCCACCTTCCCATGGGCATTCATCGGCAACCGGCCAGATTGATCGGTTCTTGAATCGCCAGCTTCATCAGGCTGGGTTAACGCCCTCGCCTGTTGCGGCACCTCTGGTTCGCTTGCGGCGTTTGGCATTTAATTTGACGGGGCTACCGCCAAGTCCCTCGCTTCAGCTGGCGTGGTTGGCCGATCCGTCGCGTCGTCATTGGATCAAAATCGTTGATTCCATGTTGGCGTCGACTGCCTTTGCGGAGCATTGGGCTCGTCATTGGATGGATGTTGCACGCTATGCCGACAGTAACGGAAGTGACTTCAACGCGACCCACCATGAGGCTTGGCGTTACCGGCAATACTTGATCGACGCATTTGCCGCAGACCGTCCTTGGGACCAGATGATTCGCCAGCAGATTGCGGGTGATCTGCTGACCGCCGCAACGGACCAAGAGCGATACGATAATGTGGTTGCGACGACGTTCTTGATGATTGGCACCAAAATGCTAAGCGAGCGAGACAAGGCGAAGTTGCGTTTGGATGTTGTTGATGAACAGATTGATACGGTGGGTCGAGCATTCCTCGGTCTGACGCTTGGTTGTGCGCGTTGCCACGACCACAAATTTGATCCTGTGCCAACAGAGGATTACTACGCTTTGGCTGGAATCTTCAATAGCACGGTGACCTTGAAGGGGGAGAGCCAAAAATATGTCAGCACGTGGAACCGTGTTCCACTGCCAACAAGCCAGGCTTATCGCGATTCTGTGTTGGAGCATCAGCAAGCGGTTGAGACGCTGAAAGACGAAATCAAGGCAGCAGAGAAAGAACTCAAATCAGCGCAGTCATCGGTCCAGGCTGGAGTCATTGTCGATGACAAAGCGGCCAAGAAAATCGGCCATTGGAAAGCCTCAACCTATTACAAATATTTTGTGGGTGAGGGATATGTTCATGATGATAATTCCAACAAGGGTCAAGTATCGATTGAATTCTCCACACGCTTGCCAACATCGGGAACGTATGAGGTGCGAGTATCGCATTCACCCGGATCAAATCGCGCTGCCAAAGTACCCGTCACCATTTTGACGGCGAAAGGTGTCCAGGAGGTAAAACTGGATCAACGCAATTTTCAAGATGATCCCATGTGGTCTTCGCTGGGGGAATTTTCGTTTTCGGCAGACACCGACGCTGTGGTGAAAATCTCGAATCAAGGAACCAATGGTTATGTGATCGCGGATGCTGTGCAGTTTTTGTCGGCTGACGAGCGATCGGAAAAAGCGGCGACGGAAGAAATTGATGCGACCGATCAATCGACGGTGGAGTTTGCCAGGCGGCGTGTGGAGGCACTCAAGCAAGCGCTCAAAGCATTAAATGCCTCGGCACCTCCCCCGTCCCCGGTCGCGATGGCGCCTTCCGACCGACCGAGTAATGAGTTGATTGACAGTCGGGTGCACATTCGCGGTGAGGTGAATAATCTCGGTGAATCGGTCGCTCGCGGTTTCTTGCAAGTGTTTAGTGAAGGCGGATCGTCAATTCCGAATCCCCAAGGAAGCGGTCGCATCGAGTTAGCGGATTGGTTGACCGATCCCGACAATCCACTCACCTCTCGGGTTTTTGTAAACCGCGTCTGGATGCACTTGTTTGGTGAAGGATTGGTGAGAACGGTCGACAATTTTGGGATGCAGGGCGAGCGGCCAACTCACCCTGAGTTGCTCGATTTTCTTGCCACGAAATTTGTTCGAAATGGTTGGCGATTGAAGCCACTCGTTCGTGAACTGGTCCTCTCGCATGCGTATAACCAGTCGTCGGCTTACGACGGAAAATCGATTGCCATCGATCCTGAGAATCGTTTGTTGTGGCGAGTGAATCGTCGCCGTTTGACGGCCGAATCGATTCGTGATGCCATGCTTGCCGCTACCGGTCGGTTGGATCGTCAGCCACGTTTGGAGCCAATGGCGGGCCGTGGGGTTTTGGTGAGCAGTAATAAGGCGAACAGTGCGGCGAGTTTCGATGATTTAGCTCAGCCCTGCAGGTCAATTTATCTGCCGGTTGTTCGGAGTTATGTGCCTCCGATGTTGTCCTCGCTCGATGCGGCTGATCCTGATTTATTGGTGGGACGTCGCCCCACCACGAATGTTCCGGCGCAAGCGTTGCTGTTGATTAATAGTCCTGTGGTTGATGCTTGGGCAGGTGAGACATCAGCGCGAATTCTCGATGCGGTGAGCGGATTCGACGATCGCTTGAGGCTATCGTATCAGGTCTGTTTACAACGGGATCTTGGTGGCGAAGATCGCATAATCGCGCAGCGATTCTTTAAGGGTCAGACCGATTCACCACAGGCTTGGCACCAGTTTATCGCCGCGTTGTTTGCGTCTACCGAATTTCGATTGTTGGATTGATGATGTCAGATCGCCCCGTTCAGATTGTTCGACGACACTTTGGTGCAACTTGCACGATGAGCTTAGGTTCGCTTTGTGTGTCCGCTGTTATGCCGTGGCGTGATGCGGCTGCAAGTGAGTTGGCAACGGTTCACGCGTCTCAAGTGAACCCTCGAATCAAACGTGTGATTTTCTTGTTCATGCATGGCGGTCCTAGTCATGTTGATACTTTTGATTACAAGCCATTGCTGGCTCGCGATGACGGTCAGCCGCTGCCCTTTGATTTGCCGCCCAATATCGATGCAGTGCCGAAACTATTAAACGGGCCGTGGAAGTTCAGGCAACGGGGTGAATCGGGATTGTGGGTTAGCAGTCTATTGCCCGAGATGGCCAAAGAAGCTGACTCGCTGTGCGTCATTCGCAGCATGCACACCCGCGGGCAATCGCACGGCCAAGCTGTCGGTATGATCAACACCGGTAGTGATAATTTTGTTCGACCCAGCTTTGGCGCATGGGTTAGTTATGCGTTGGGGAGCGGCCATCCTGATCTGCCAGCGCATGTTGCGATCGGGCCGGCGACGGCCCATGGGGGGCCGCGGAACTATGGAGCGGCTTTCCTGCCAGCGATGCACCAGGCCACTGTGATTGGCAGCAACGGAAAGTTTGGTGATGGGAAAATTGCTCACCTGAATGGCCCGGTCGAAAATGAGCTGGTTCAGCAACGCTTTGATTTGGTGAACGCACTCAACAAACGGCACCTCAATTCAAGTGGTCCGGATCGGGAGATCGAAGGTGCGATCGAAGCGGTGGATCTTGCGGCGCGGATGCGACGAGCTGCGCCGGAAGTATTTGATCTATCACAAGAGTCAGCGCAGTTGCAAGCAGCTTATGGAATCGGGAAGAAAACGACCGATTCCTTCGGTCGAAGCTGTCTGCTGGCGCGACGTTTGGCGGAAGCGGGTGTTCGCTTCATTACTGTCAGTAGTGGTCAGGTCTGGGATCAACACGGCAACTTGGAATCAGGACACAACAAGAATGCGGCCGCAACAGATTTGCCGATTGCGGAACTAATCCGCGATCTTAAACGCCGCGGTCTGTGGGATGAAACCATGCTCGTCTGGGGAGGTGAATTCGGTCGCACGCCTGTCGTGCAAGGTAAGAATGGTCGCGATCATAACCCGCAAGGTTTCTCGATGGTGCTATCGGGTGGTGGGGTGAAGCCTGGTTTCGCATATGGAGAGACCGACGATTACGGCTACTACGCGTTGCAAGATCGAGTGCACGTGCACGACCTGCATGCCACCCTTTTGCATCTGCTGGGGGTCGACCATGAGCGTTTGACGTACCGATACGCTGGTCGTGATTTTCGATTGACCGATGTTCATGGGCGGGTGGTACACGACATCCTGGTTTGAACGGCAGCTTTGCGGTTCGCAACCGCTGGGTACTGCAACGCTTCTGCTCAGCAAAGCTTCTGCTCAGCAAAGCTTCGTAATGCTGAACGTCATATCGAAGCAACTGTATGCTAAATTCTGATTCCGTTCAGCTTGTTCGTGAGCAAGCTGGTCGCACGTGCACTTAGAATTTTTCGAGCCAGTGAAGGACGCGTCGACTGAATTCGAGTGGGGGCTCGCCCACGATCCGCTCGAAATCCTGCAGTCGTTCGGTGCGGGTATAGGCTTGAAATGCAGGTCGTGTCGCGGTGTGTTGTAAAATTTCAGCAAATGCTTTCGGCTGCCGCTCCGCAAGGTAGAACATCATCGCCCATGAAACGGCATAGGCTTCGACGATCTTTTGGGGATCCTCGAACATTGCCTCGTTACTGATCAATTGCATCATCGCCTGGCTGAACTTGGTGTTGTCGCGGCTCCTGGTTTGACTGCGGATGAACCGCAGACTGTCACGATTTACGCGATCGGATAAGCGACTTGTCGCTATTTCTGCCATGGCACTTGGTTCAAACATCTGCCCAATGCCTTCGGTAATCCAGCGCGGCGTATCGTTGACTCGACTGTGGACTCCGAAGTTGAATGCCGATTGGTGCGCGGCTTCATGGCGAACGGTGGCCGCGACAAAAGCCGACTGGCCGCCGTCGTGAGTCATTACACGATTGCTGTCACCGGAGTAGATACCGGCGACACGGCTCACCTGAATTTCTTGGCGTTCAAATTCGGCGTACATTGCTTGTTCGTCAGGAAAGACAATCGCAATAAGCGGGAAACGCCCTTTGCGAATTCGCACACCACGCTTTTTCATGAACGCGATAAAGGCGCGGTGGGATTGTTCAAACATTCGCGGCCAGCGATCGCCCCGGCCGCGTGGTTGTACGACCAGAAAACTGTTCGTCGCCAAGACCTCATAATCAGACCCGAATTCGGCACGCAAGTCATTGCGCAATTCTGCTACCGAGGCCACCGAATAAGTCGTTTTGGTATGTCGGATTTTTCCTGCTTGCTCACGAGGGTCGATCGAATGCATCCATCCGTCGCGGCCAATCACGATCAATTCGTGAGCGTGATCGACCAATGTCAGTCCTTGCTGCTGTTTGCCAGCGGCAAAAAATTCGATCATTGCCGTTGATTGCCCAGAAACGAGAGGGAGATTGGGCAGCCAGGCAATCAACACGAAGCTGAGTATCAACAGGCAGCGATAAATCATGAATCAATTTCTGGAATGTCGGCTTCGAAGAGGCGGTTCAGGCAACGCTAGGTTAGAATCCTTGTCAGAGGTCGAGCTGGCTGATGGCAGCCACTCCATCCGTTTCCGTGAGGCTTGGATACGATGAATGTTGTTCGGATTGTGCCGAGAATAGGGTGCCAGCGGCTTATTTGGACTGTTGCCCTAGTTGGGCTCACGGTGGTGGCAGTGCCACACTCCTTGGTGTTCGCCCAAGAACCCGATGCCGCCCAGGAAGTTCGCTCGCCCGCTGAGCTGAAGTCGGATGTTCTGCAGTGGGTCGATGAATTGGACGCGTCGAGCTTGAGTAAGCGTCGGGCTGCCGAGAAGGCTCTGGTGGAAGCTGGTCCCGCTGCGCTTGAATTCTTGCCCGATGAAAAGCTAGATGTTTCAGCCGAAGCAATGGAACGCTTGTCGCGTGTTCGCGCGGTCCTTCAAAGTATGCGCACAGACGAAGAAACGAGTGCCGATTCAACGGAAATTCGACTGGATAAAGTTTCAACGCTGAGGGATGCATTGGAGGCGATTAGCCTGGATAGTCAAGTTGAGTTTGAGCATCGGGCCGATGAGTCGACTCCTGTTGCGCCGGTCAAGTCGCCGCTTCCGTTTTGGCATGCAGTTGACTACGTGCTTGATCAAGCCCAGCTGGACATCAATTTTTATGGTGGCGGCCAAGGTACGCTCGAACTTGTGCCGCGTGAGGAGGGGCGTCCGTCCCGCGTTGATTCGGCCGCTTACGCCGGGGTGTACCGCATCGAAGCAACGTCCGTGACCGCTCGCAGAAATCTGAGACAGTCCACCTTGAGTGGATTGAACGTCAGTCTCGAAATCAGTTGGGACCCACGTCTGACACCAATTGGATTGACAGTTCCGATCGACCAGTTGGCAGGGCAGTTGGATGACGAGGCCGCTGTGCAACCACAGGATTCGGGCGCGAATATCGATGTTTCGACCAACTCGGATATCGCCTTCAGCGAGTTTTTCTTGCCACTCAAATTACCAGCCGGACGGCCAGAGGAAATCAAATCGCTAACCGGGCTTTTGCGAGCTTTACTGCCCGGAAAACGCCAGCTCTTCGAGCTGCCTTTGTCAGGGACCGATCAAAAAAAGAAAATCGACGCGATGGAGCTGTCAATCGAATCTGTTCGCGAAAATGGTCCACTTCATGAGGTGCGATTGCTGATTCAATTGGATGACGCGGGCCGCTCGCTGGAAAGTCATCGTCAATGGATCTTTGAAAACGATGTTTATGTGCGTCGCAAGGATGGCTCACGCGCCGATCATCTTGGTTTCGAAGTCTTTCGCCAGTCTGACAAAGGAGTTGGGATTGGATATCTCTTCGATCTGGGTGACACGGTGAACGAATCAACGCTGATTTATCAGTCACCCACCGCCGTCGTGCCGAGTGAAATTCCCTTCGTTATTCAGGACATCGCGTTGCCGTGAAAATCGTTGCCCGCCATCTGTTGATTTTGTTTCTGGCGATCCCACCGCTCGCTCAGGTGCATGCTGATGAGAAATACACGCCAGAAGATCCGATCGCTGCTGTCGATGGAGAGCCGATTTTCTTAGGTGAGTTGAACCTGATTCTGACCGAAAGATTTAAGCCAGCCGACCTTCGAAGGGTTGCAATCGAAGCTCAGCAGGTGACGGCCGCCTTGCTGGTCAGACGCCATTTGGCCATGAAAACACTTCGCAGCCAAGGTGGAGAATCGCTGGAGGCGATGATCCGGCGGCAAATCGATGGCGTTGCCTCGGAAGCTTCACGAAGAGGAAGCAGTTTGGCTGAGCAGGCCCGTTTGCGAATGGCGGATGAGAACTCACTAAAAGCTCACTTGGCGTGGCGAACCGCATGGGCTCAGTACCTCAAGAGCAAACTGACCGAGGCGAATTTGCGACGCTTCTTCGAGCAGCGACGCATTCAATATGCTGGACATCGGTGGGAAGTATCTCAGATCTTTTTGAAAATGGATCAAACGGATACTGCCGCGATTGCCAATGCTGAGCAGAGCCTAGCCGATCTCGCGGGTGAGCTCAGCGCAGCAGACGAGCCCGAACAAGCGTTCGCCACTGCCGCGCAACAGCACAGTGACGCTGGGTCGGCTGGCAACGGGGGCATGGTGGGTTGGGTCAAAAACGATGGGGACTTGCCCAGCAGCGTGATGGCTGTCATTCGTAAAACCAGCGATGGGAAAATCGGTGGGCCGGTACGCAGCCCGCTCGGACTGCATTTGGTTTACGTTCACCAGTCGGAGCCCGGTGAACTGGAGTTTGAGCAGATGACCGATCAGACGCAACTGCGACGGGATGCCATTGATGCTCTCTTTTCAGCATTGATCAATCAGCAAAGCGAAGCCAACATTCAATGGTTCATTCCCGCGCTCAAGCCGCCCTCCGAAGTCGCGATCTTTCCGCAACCTTAATCTGGAAGTTTGTCAGTCTGCCGTTGATGGTGCGTGGTTGTTGGGCTCGCCAATCTGTTTCGCTAGTTCTGAACCCAGTGATCCGAACCCAGTGAATTGGCCCCACTGAATTGGGGCGATCTCTGGTCCAGTGGCGATCTCAAGTCCCGCAATTGTGGCGTCTGAACACTTGGGGTACGCAATCTTGGTTCGCGAGTCCAGTTCAGGGCAGATCGATGAGCCGTTTTTGTTTCCCCGCGATACGGTTTGTCAGCGCCGTTTGTCTTCGCCGTGCGGCAGGAATTCTTGAATTCTCGTGGTCGGTTTTCAGCATTTTACTGAGAGGGTGGTTTTTGGTACCAACGGCGAGGGCTCGGGGAACGAACCTGCGAGCCTGGTGTAAACCAATGAAGAATACCACCGCTTCCTCGGTTCAAGAGAATATGTCCCTTCGCCGGTGTTTCACACATTTGAGTCTACTGTTAATCGCGTGCTGTGTCGGTGTGCCCTTAGCCGCTGTGTCGGTGGGGGCTGCAGATGATATTAATCAACCTGTGGCGGTAGCATTTGATGCTGGTGAGCCGACTGCTCCGGATCTCAATCCGACCGTCTTCGAGCAAAATGCCAGTCTCGAATCGCTGCAGTCCGCCGATCCGCTCTATGGTCCTGGTGCTCTGGTCCTGCCGGTGGCATTTCAAGCTTCGGTTTCGTCAGCGGAAGGATTGGTAGCTCCAAATGGTCTGCAAAATGTTGCGGATCTATCGCGATTTGCAGAATCTTATGAGAGTCGTGGAGATTTGCGGCAAGTTGGTGTTGATCTTTACTCGCCACCGGAATTCGACGGTGGCTTGCTGATATTTGGCGATGACATCGCGATGAAGATTGGCGGCTATGTTAAAGCTGACTTCATCTACGATTTTGATCCGATCGAATCGACGGATACGTTCGACACGACAACAATCCCGGTCGGAGCTCCACCTCGGACCAACGCTCGGTTTCACGCGCGTCAAACGCGGCTGAGTTTTGATACCCGCTGGGATACCCAGGACACCGATGTTCGTATTTACGTCGAAGGTGATTTTTTCAGCGAAGGGAATCGCTTTCGTCTACGCCAAGCTTACGGTGAACGCGGTCGGTTTTTGGTTGGTCAAACTTGGACCACGTTTACGGATGTCGCCGCCGCGCCAGCAACGCTCGATTTCGAAGGGTCTGTCTCAGCCGTGAATCGACGGCAAGCACAATTTCGGCTGACAGGCGAACTCAGTCCTCGGGTCAATTATGCATTTTCGATCGAGGATACCCGATTCATCATTGAGCCGCCGATGGGCGTCGAGGGAAAGGCTCGCTCACCGACACCCGACTTTGTTGGCAGACTGCGGTGGAGTAATGATTGGGGGCGGTTTCAAGTCGCCTACCTTTATCGAACGTTGGGTTTCCAGCCTGCCGGCGAAGAGGTTTTGACGTCACATGGGTGGGGCATCAACACCAGCGGTGTCGTGCTGCTAACCAATACCTGCAAAGCTTATTCGCAAGTCGTTTTTGGCGAAGGGATTGGTAGTTATCGAGATTTGCCTGATGCCGCGCCAGCATTGGATAGCGACGCAAGGTTGTTGGGGCTCTTTGGGTGGATGGTTGGCTTCACCAAAGAGTGGAACGAGACCTGGAGTTCGAACTTCACGTATGCGGAAAACTCCCTCGATAATGCACCGGGACAGCGTCTGGATGAGGTCTCCAAAACGACCTATTTCGCGGCGAACCTGCTTGCTCAACCGCTCGACCGTGTCACGGTCGGTATCGAATTGTTGCACGGTCTACGGCAAAACAATGATGGAAACTCTGGCGAGGCAAACCGTGTTCAGTTCGCACTGATCTTTGATCTGCCGTAAGTGTTTCACCGCTCGCGAGTTTTCTCGCATCGCCACTCGGCAGGCCGATCGCCGATACCTTACCCACTGGAGGTGGCGGTGAAGTGTGCCACGTTCGTCGTTGCGTCAAAAAAATGAGGTGGTGTCGAAACTCCGCTGGCAGCGGGCTTCTAAATACTTCCTCAGCGGGCGATTCGCTGGGCCAGGTGATGGCCTACCAGTAGATGTGATGTCTACCAGCAAAGTGTTTGCGACGCCCCTGGCTGACCAAGGGCAGCGCGACTTGAGTTCGTCGGCAGCGAGCTACTCTGCATCGATCCAGGTGGTCGCTTCATCGAGCTTCGTGTGATCGAAATACTTAACCTTCGCCGTCGTGAAGGGTTTGCAGAAGGCCGCCATGCCAGCTTCCCACTTCGTTTCCCCTACGATGGCAAGACGCTCAATATCTTTCCAGTGTTTAAGATCAAATTTCAAATCTTCCCAGATCGCACCGGCGGTCCAGCCGTGGAATTCGTGCATTTCGAACAGAATGCGAATCTTCCCGTGGTTTGAGATCTGTTCATCAACAACCGGTGTGAACGATTCGTAGACTTCTTTGGTCAGCTTGCCAGTCACTTTGACATGCAGAGTTTTGCCAGCTGAGACAATGTCGATTGCTTGGTCCATGGTTTGACCCTTTCGATAGAGTTACCGGTGTTTTGTTGCTCGAAACGATTAAATTGGCGTCGCAATGATCACGAATGAACTCGCGAAGTTCGAACGAGATTCAGGCGATGCCAAATCTCAGTCCTTTGCAGCACGCGATCCACCCTTCGTTCTCGCAGATATGACTGCGTTTGGCGAGCCCCCGGGCCTTTCGGCGGGGCCCAAAATTCATGGCCTTTGGCAGCGCATCTCGTTGTGACGGTTCAATGGCTGAGGCAAATTGGGAGCGTGGTCGCTGTTGAATTGGATCCGATTTGAATCGGACCTGATCGGAGGGACAGGATGCTACCGCTTTTTGATCGCAAACATTCGTCGGTACGAGAGAATCGCGAGCGGGCAGAATTGTCGAGCCTTCGTTAGGTTGCGAGGAGATGGGGTTTCTTCGTCGGCCGTGATTTGAAGCCGAGTTTTGTCAGCATGCGGTTGTATGTCTCGCAGTCGGTATGGCCGCCCGTTGGTGCGTCGATAGGGAGGGACTCATTACGCATTCACTACCGCGCGTACTGTCGGCGATGTCCAGTGTTTGATTGTCTCGGTGTTGGGTTTCACAGAAGCTGAGGTTCACCGATCGGGGTTTCACGAAGCCCGCAGAGGATGTTCATCATGGGCTGATGTCGGCACATTTAAAAACCGGTCTTGTCATCGTTGCGCGATTCTTGCGATACGCATTTAGATTGTACCTCCAGGATGGTCACAAGGAGTTTTGGATAGATGAAAGCGATGGTGCTAAAAATCTCGGCGTTAGTCTTATTGCTCGCCTTGAATTTCGGTCTTGCGTCTCCGTCTTCGTTTGCGGACGAGGTCGTTCCACCTTCACCGGTAGAACGTTTGGCTAGAGGCCTGAATCCTGTGAATTGGCAGATGCCCAAGTGGAAAATGCCAGACCTTTCTTCGCTGCTGCCAGGCAATGAAGAAAAAGCCCGGATTAAGAAAAAGAAGGACGGATTCTTCGGCGAAGTCAGCAATACGGCAAGCAATAGTTGGAACAAAACGAAAGCGGCGTTCAGTCCCGATAAATTTTCGCCAATGCAGATTTTTCCAGCTTCTTCACGTACGCCGTCGAAGACCGCGGTTAAACCAAAACGCGGTTTCTTTGAGTCGCTGTTCTCACCGTTACCTGCTCGCGAAGAATCGAATGAGACGGTCAACCAATGGCTTAATCAACCGCGGCCCCAGTAATTCGACACGAGCAACCGGTTGCGAGCATTTCTCAATGCTCGCTGTGATGGGAATCTTTGCATCTTCAAGCCTGCACAACGCAGCGATTAAGTTCGCTGCTGATTTTCGCCGATGGCAGAACGCATCAAGAGGCGATCGTTTTCCGCTGGTCAAGCCAATATCGTCAAGCGAGCACTTGATGGTTCATGCCGGATTAGACCTTCCAGCCGTCTCGGTATTCTCGCTGGATGAATTGCTTTAAATCAGGCCGGCCCTTCACTTCCATTTTGTCGGCATCCCATTCCAGTGGCGTATTCGGTTGGCGTTGCGCGATAACGCCCAGCAAAATCGTTTCGGTCATTGGCCCGGCTAGTGAGAAATTTGATTCGCCCTGGTCGATCTTACCATCGACCGCGTCAATCCATTCCTTGTAGTTGTCTTGGTCTCGAGCGCGAGGTAGCGATACCTCTGGCCATTCAAAACCATCGACCTGGGATGACGTCTTGAGCACCCAATTGTTTTTTGACCGATGAAAGAACAGTTTGCCGTGTTCACCGATGATCACACTGCCATAATCGGCAAAGTTCATTCCTTCGAGTACCTCCTCGCTGGGATGGTTGTACTCATTACCATTCTTAATTAACTGCCATGAATCACGATCAAAATGGGCATCGATATATCCATCGTACCAATGAAATTTAAAGCCATCTTTGGCCGCATACTGACTTGGGCCAAAGTCCCATGTGAGGATCGAGTTGATTGGGGGTGAATAATCGGTAGCGCCCTGTTGTTTGGCAACCACCGATTGGGGAGAAAGGCGGGGCCCCGAATCGGGCTGCATCGCCCAGTAGCCCAGGTCCATGATGTGACACGCCATGTCGCCCAGTGCGCCAGTCCCGTAGTTCCACCAACCGCGCCACGCGAACGGCGCGATCTTCGAGCTGTAATCGACGAAAGGTGCCGGGCCGACCCATTGCTCCCAGTCAATTCCTTCAGGGACCGGTTCGGGTTTTGGAGGGGCGGCAAATCCCTGCGGCCAAATGGGACGATTGGTCCATGCGTGAATTTCTTTGACCTTACCGATCACTCCGGCCCGTAGCAGTTCAATGCAACGGCGCATGTGATCATTAGCGTGTGCTTGATTGCCCATTTGGGTTTTGACGCCGGTCCGTTTTGCGATGTCAGCCAGCATTCTCGCCTCCCAAATGCCATGGGTCAGCGGTTTTTGGCAATAGACATGCTTGCCCGCTTGCATCGCTGCGGATGCTGCGTGGAAGTGGTGGTGATCGGGAGTTGAGACAGTGACCGCGTCGACTTTGTCGCCGAGGTCGGCCAGCATTTCGCGGTAGTCCAGGTAGAACTTCGCGTCGGGGAATGAAGTACGGGTTTGTCCCATTCGCTTCATTCGGCCCTGAAGATTGGAAAGTTTCTTGACGTCGATGATGTCGACTAACGCCACGATTTCGAAGCCCGCTTTTGCAGATCCATTGATGTCAGCGGTTCCTTTACCGCCGGCGCCGATCCCGGCCAGAGTCGGTTTTTCGACCCGTTTCTGACCAAGTGCCGGAAAAAAATGAAAACCGGCTAGTGCACCAAGAGTCGTGGCAGTCTTGTTAAACTGTCGGCGGGAGACTTGTTTCGTACACTGCTGCGGATCGTCGTCGGAATTGAACACGGTAAACCTCGCAAGTCGGGAGGGGAACTTCGATCGCGATGAAAGCGAGCATAGATTGTAACCCAATGGTGAACCTCATACCGCTGATTTTGGCCTCGTCTCGCGCATCCCGGTGTTGGTTGCCATCAGTGCATGGGTGTCGGTTGCCATCGGTTCATGAATGGGTAGCAGTTCTGCTCGGGCTGATTTGTCTGGTTTCTGCTGAAGGGGCAGAAGTTACGGACTTCAATCGTGAGATTCTCCCGATCTTCGAACAGAAATGTTTTTCGTGCCATGGACCTGAAAAACAAAAATCTGGTTTGCGCGTCGATCGCCGTGCTGCAATGTTGAAGGGGGGGGGCCACGGTGAGCCGACACTCATTCCTGGAAACTCTGCTGATAGTTTTCTGATCCAAGTGGTCTCCGGCGAGCACGCGGACTTGAAGATGCCTCCCAGTGGGGACTCATTGAGCGCCAATGAGATTTCGCTGCTTCGTCGCTGGATCGATTCTGGGGCGATCTGGCCGGGACAAATGGAGGATTCCGCAGGGCAAGTGCAAGCACTGCATTGGTCATTGCAACCGTTGGCCGAAGCAAGGAAGTCTGATTCGATTGACTCGCTGCTGGAAGCAAAACTAAAGTCGGTCGGATTGGCTTACTCGCCTGATTCTGATCCTGCATCGCTGCTTCGCCGCGTATCGTTCGTGTTGACAGGGCTGCCACCGACGATTGAAGAATTAGACGAATTCTTGAACGATCCGAATGGTGTCGATGCGGCGTATGATCGTGCCATCGAACGTCTGCTCGACTCCCAGCGGTATGGTGAACGTTGGGCCCAGCATTGGTTGGATGTCATTCGATGGGCAGAGACGGTTGGTTTTGAAACCAATCTCGAGCGGTCCCGTGCTTGGCCCTACCGTGATTGGGTGATTGATGCGCTAAACGAAGACAAGCCCTACGATCAGTTTCTGTTTGAGCAGATCGCTGGCGATACGGTCGAGCAGGATGCAGCGCTTGGTTTCCTTGTCGCGGGCCCGGCTAACTTACCGGGGCAAATTGGACGCGACGAAGAAGCGATGCGGCAAGCCAGACAGGATGAATTAGACGAAGTAATTCGTACCGTCAGTCAAAGTGTGATGGGGCTGACCGTTGGCTGCGCCCGTTGCCATAACCACAAATTTGATCCGATTGAGCAAGCCGATTATTACTCGATGCAAGCTATCTTTGCGGGATTGACTTACGGTAATCGGCGCTGGCGGGGAGAGCAGAACGATCAGTGGGCGGCCAGGGTGCCCGCGGCGCAAGCGAACGTGAATCGATTGGTCGAGGAATTAGCAGCCACGAAAATCGAGCTGGGCTTGCAGTCGGCTGTCGAGGATTTGCAGACCGAACGGTTCGAGCCGGTATCTGCGAAATCAGTCCGCATGGAAATCGATGCCACCGCCAATCAGGGAGCTGCTTCGCTGTACGAGTTTGAAATCTACTCGTCGGATAACGCCGAGATTGCAGCGGACGGAGCGGCGGCGTCAATCAACGTTGCGTTGGCATCAATGGGCGGACAGCCTTCGGCATCCAGTTTCGCGTTGGCGAATCAAACACGTCACTATGATAACCTTGTTGACGGGGATCGGGATCGTCGGCAAGCGTTTCCATGGGTCGCGGCAAGTGGTGGGCCCGCTTGGATTCAAGTCGATCTTGCGAAGCCTGCGATGATTGATCGGATCCGTTGGGATCGGGGTAGCGGGGTGCCGGTTCAGTACAAAATCCTGGTTCTGCCGGCCGATGGTTCTGATTGGGTTAGCGTCGCTGACACATCACGGCGAATGCTTCGTGAAGATGACTTGCGAAAGGCAACGCAGATTTCGATCGCGGATTTGTCACCTGAGCAAATCGAAACGCTGGTTGCTCAAATCTCGCAGTTGCGCATGGCACGAGCGGAGTTGGCGAGGCTCTCGGCGGGGCCGCAAGTCTTTTCCGCTAGGTTCTCGCCATCCCCAGGTCCCTCCTGGAGACTTTATCGTGGTGACCCGATGCAGCGTCGCGAACTCGTTTCGCCCACCATTCCTGCCGTTCTGGGCGAGCTGGAGTTGCCGCCTAACCCGCCCGACGTGGATCGTCGAGTAGCCCTGGCGAAACATTTTGTTAGCCCGGATCATCCATTGACCGCACGCGTGATCGTAAACCGTGTTTGGCAGCATCACTTTGGTACCGGTTTAGTCGACACGCCGTCTGATTTCGGTGTGATGGGATCAAAGCCAATGCATCCGGAATTACTCGACTTCTTGGCATCGGAGCTGATCGCGAAAGGTTGGTCACTCAAGCATCTGCATCGTTTGATTCTCTCCTCTCATGCATTTCGGCAAGCAAGTCAGCCACGTGCTGCTGCACTGAAAATGGATGCCGATTCACGCTTGCTTTGGCGTTTTCCGCCACGGCGTTTGGAAGCTGAAGCGATTCGAGATTCCATTCTGCTCGTCAGTGGCAATTTGAATTTGAAAATGGGTGGCCCAGGATTCAATCTGTTTCAGCAGCGTGGTGGTTTGAGTGGGTACACGCCGATCGAAACCTTTGAAGGAGAAGGATTGCGGCGGATGATCTACTCGCACAAGATCCGCATGCAATCGGTCGATGTCTTTGGGGCGTTCGATTGTCCGGATGCCGGTCAAATGAAGCCGAAGCGAACCTCTTCGATCACCCCGACGCAATCGCTCGGCTTGTTCAATAGTCCGATGGTATTGCAGCAGGCGGAAGTTTTAGCCGAGAGAGTTCAATCACAATGGCCCGATTCGATCGCCAGCCAGGTTGATCTTGTGTTTCGCTTGGCGTTATCACGAATGCCGCATGATCAGGAGCGGAGCCAGATGGTGAAATTTGTTGAAGGCGAAGGTCTTCAACAGTTGTGTCGTGTGTTATTCAATACCAGCGAGTTTTTGTACATCCAATGAATCGATTCAATGGTCGTCTGAAATCATCTAATCGCCGAAGTTTTTTTACGGGTTCGTCCTCGGCGCTGGCGGGAATTGCACTTTCAACGCTCTTTGATACGGATCTTCAGGCAGCGAACCCGCCGTCTGAATCGGTGGTCGATCCACAGAACCCAACAGCGGTCCGCCCTCCGCATTTTGAAGCCAAAGCGAAGAACGTAATCGTTGTCTTTTGTTCTGGAGCGATTAGTCATGTTGACACATTCGACTACAAGCCAGAGCTAGAACGTCTGGATGGAAAGCCTTTGCCGGGCAACGAAAAACTTGTTTCTTTTCAGGGCCCGAATGGCAACCTGACGAAATCTTTTTGGCCGTACCGGCCGCGTGGTGAGTGTGGGAAAATGGTGTCAGATTTGGTCCCAAGAATTGGCGACCTATCCGATGAAATTTGCTACTTCCATTCGCTTACGAATAAGTCCAACACGCATGGTCCGGCTGAGAACGTGATGAATACCGGTTTCGCGTTTGATGGATTTCCCAGTATGGGAGCGTGGGTGAACTTTGCTTTGGGGAGTGAGAATCAAAATTTGCCGGCCTTCGTGGCGATTGAAGATCCGCGCGGCATGCCACAATCGGGGCCCAACAACTGGGCGTCCGGATTCTTGCCAGCTGCCTTTCAAGGCACACCCTTAAATGCTGCCAAACCGATCCGCTTCTTGCAAAGGCCCGATGGGATATCCGCCCAGACCGATGCTTCGGCTCGCTCTGCATTGAAGTTGTTGGAGGAATCGAACCAACGTCGCTATCCAGGTGATGCGCAGCTGGCAGCACGATTGGCCAGCTATGAACTTGCAGCGCGGATGCAACTGCATGTGCCAGAGGTTGTCAACGTTCAAGACGAGCCTGAGCATGTGCGGAAGTTGTATGGCGCCGACAGTGGAAACGCGACCAAGGCTGCATTCGCGAATAATTGCATTTTGGCACGACGATTGATCGAAAATGGTGTCCGGTTTGTTCAGTTGTTCAACGGCGCGTATGCGTCAGGTGGAAACCTGAATTGGGACGGCCACAGTCGCTTGAAGTCGCAATACGATATTCACGGCGACATTTTGGATCAGCCGGTCGCCGGATTGCTGACCGACCTAAAGCAGCGTGGCATGCTGGAATCAACGCTGCTGATCTTTGCCACTGAATTTGGCCGCATGCCGATGTTGCAAGCCGGCACATTTGGTCGCGACCACAACCCGCTAGGGTTTACCTGTTGGATGGCCGGCGGTGGGGCGAGGAAGGGGTTCAGCTACGGTGCCACCGACCCGTTCGGATTCCAGGCCCAAGAGAACGTGATTACGTCACACGATTTTCATGCAACGATATTGCACCTATTGGGACTTCGCCATCGCGAGCTGACGTTCTATCACAATGGGATTCAGCGGCGCCTCACTGATGTGCACGGAAAGGTCATCACTGAGGTTTTGGCTTAATTCATTGAACGCGGAACACATTGGGTCACCAAGTCAACGAAACGACTTGGTGACCCCGGTTGGTGCCGGGCAATGTTGGTGCCGGGCAATGTTGGTGCCGGGCAATGTACCGGGTGGGTCCCTCGTTTGCTGGCAATTGCCTGCTCGCGTTGAATCCAACTAGTTCCCAAACTGAAACACGGTTGTTGTCTTATAGGTTTCGCCCGGTTTCAGAATGGTGGTGGGGAAGTTTTTCTGATTGGGACTGTCTGGGTAGTGCTGTGTTTCGAGGCAGAAACCGCCGCGATTCACGTATGGTTTACCCGATTTGCCGGTTAGGCGACCGTCCAGGAAGTTGCCACAATAGAATTGGATTCCCGGTTCAGTGGTTCGAATCACCATGGTCCGGCCAGACTCAGGCTCGTGCACACGAGCAGCGACTGCCATGCCATCACCGTCACGGTCGATCACGAAGTTGTGGTCGTATCCCAATCCGAATTCGAGTTGTTCGTTGTCTTGTGAAATGTCACGACCGATTGCTTTCGCTGTGGTGAAATCGAAAGGGGTTCCCGCGACGGCAGCCAATTCGCCAGTCGGGATCAAGGTGGAAGTTACCGGTGTGTACTTCTTTGCATTGATCATGAGTTCATGATCTAAAATGGTGCCATTCCCCTCCCCTTTCAGATTGAAATAGGTGTGCTGCGTCAGGTTCACAGGGGTTGCTTTGTCGGTTGTCGCGTCGTATTCAACGATCAGTTCGGTCTTGTCGGTCCATTTGTAGGTGACTTTGACACTGAGATTGCCCGGATAGCCTTCTTCTTTGTCCTTGGCGAGGTAGCTTAGTTCCAAGCCGGACCAACCTTCGCCACCGACCAACTTCGCGTCCCAGACAACTTTGTCGAATCCGATGACTCCGCCATGCAGGTGATTGGGAGCGTTGTTCTTCGCCAAGCTGTAGGTCTCACCATCAATCGTGAATTCGCCGTTCGCGATCCGGTTGCCGTAACGACCGACGATGGCACCAAAATACGGTTTGTCCACGGCGTTGATATAGTCTTCGACCCGATCATAGCCGAGAGCGATATCTCCCATTTTGCCGTTGCGATCAGGCACCATGATGGAGGTGACGATTGCCCCGTAATTGGTCACCTTCAGTTTTGCACCGCTACTGTTGGTGAAAGTGTAAAGTTTGATGTTGTCAAAGTCGCTGATTTGCTGAGCGGCCACAGAATTAGCCAGCACAGAGCAAAGCACAAGGAGAGCGAGAATGTTTTTCATGGTAGTGCTAGGATCAAGGAGGGGATAACTTTGGGCCCCCATGATAGCAGGACTATTTGATGTCGGGTGGACCCAGTGCAATTCCTGCGGTTATGCGCTTTCGATTCGCCCCCGCGTCATTTCATGGCTGTTGTGAAAGTGCGTGGGACGCCCGCAGCGATCAATTTGCATTCCTTCTCGGCACTCAAGCAGCAATCTTGCATGAACCGTGCTGGGATTTTGCGTAGTGACTCGCTCGCAGGTTCGGGAAAACGGCAAGTCGCAGATGGTTGTTGTAACTGTTGTCTACGCTGCCTGAGCGGTTGTCATCGAAATGCTTTGACGGTTCGCAAGTTGATTGGTTAGGCGAGTGTGTGGAGATGGTAGTCGCCTTGGTTCAGCGTTTGTTCTGCCAGTTCGATGACGTGTTGGTGGTGGGTGAAGAGGATCACTTGCGTCGTTGTTGATAGATCCGAGAACGCCTGCAAGGCAGCAGAGGCACGCTGGTCATCCAGTTGAATCAAGCAATCGTCGATCACCAGCGGTATCGGTTTGGACAAGCCAATTTGATATTCCAAGCTTGCCAAGCGGAGCGCGAGGTAGAGCGTGTCGGCTGTTCCGTCACTCATGGCCAGCGAGGGAACTGTATCACCATCCGACTTGATTCCGAATAGCGTCGCGCGTCCTTTTGGATCGTAGTCAGGGCGAAGCTCGCTGTAAGTATTGCACGTGAGTTGTTGAAAGTACTTGTTGGCAAATTTCAAGATCGGGCTTTGGTGGGCTTTGCGATAATGATCAATCGCACGACGAAGGACCAACGACGCAATTTTTGTGCGCGCATAATCTTCGCAGTCGCGATTCAATTCACCGGCGGTGAATTGAATTGATTGGACCAACTCAGAAGCCTCGGCACCACCGTCAATTTTTTCCAGTTCGTGTTGAATGGCACCGACTTGTTGCTGTAGATCAGCGTGTCGTTCACGCTGTTGTTTTAGTCGCGTTTCTTCGTCCGCGATCTGACTCTCAAGCATCCCGGGTTGTTGATTTCCGGCTTCCTCGATGAATTCAGCGAGCGGTGTGTCTTCTGCCAGAATGACGAGCTGGTTTTCGAGGCCGCGTAACTCAGATTCGAATTCCCTGCGTTGTGCAGAATTTCGTTCAATCTCTGGCAATTCATCGGCAGTCTCACATCCGGCTTCTTTGCACAGTTCTGCGAGTACCGCCTCACATGCATTCTGCTGCATCTGGGCTTCTGATATTCGTTGTTCGGCATGCTCAATTTGATCTCGAAGTGTGGTTCGCGTGTTGTCCGCGCTAAGCTCAGTCTGTAGTCGTTGATAAAGCTCTTGAGCAATTTCCTTTGCTGGCCGTTCGGCGTCGGTTTCGAATTGGGTGGCGGCAACTAATCGGTCAACTCGGGATTGAAAGCTCGCGTCATCCTCTCCGATCGATTGAATGCGTCGAACCAGGATGTCCCGCTCACGCTTTTTGTTGTGCAGATCGGTAATTTGGTCAAGCATCAGTGACACTTCATCGGTGCCAACACGTTCGTCTCCTGTGAACGACTCTGTGACACGCTGCCATTCCTCTCGCCATTGATCGATTTTTTGCTGGGCAGCCTCCAGTCTGATTTCTGCTTTTGGCGATTCCTCGGCGAGTTCTTCTCGCCGACGACGCAACGCCTCAAAATGTTGGTGTTGTTGTGCGGCTTTGCTGCGTGCCGCCAGGGCGGAGTCGTAAAGCGAAATCAGGTCATCGTTGGGGATCTGATTCGTGATCTCTTCAGTTGGTTCAGCGAACAAACTGCCTTGGTAAGCGTCGGTTTCAGCGGTCTTGCCTGAGTGGATGCTGGCAGGCAGGGTGTGCGCAAGGGCTTTGCTGAGCCGTTTGATTGCACCTTCGATGCGGTTTTGAAGTTGCTCCATTCGTCGTTCCCCCTCACGCCATTGGGTTAGCGATTCGCAAAACAACGCATGGTCTGTCGCCCAATTTTGCATTCGCTCTGGTTCACCCGCTGCAATACCGCATGCCCGCCAAGCAGCTTTCCACTGCTGTTGATTCTTCTCCACGTTCTGGGAAGCGGCCGAGAGTTCGGTTTCCAGTTTTTGGCACTGCTCGGTGAGTTGAGCGAGTTGGCTAGCAGATTGTTCGCGTTGGTGGACTTGTTGATGATGCGTCCGCATTGTGTCATTCAGCTGGTCGGCAGATTCGATTTTTTGAAAGAGATCGTCAACTTTCTCGACGATCTGCTTTCGAGCCGTGTCCGTGGAGGCTGACGCCAAGTGACGTATTTCGTCGACAATGGCATCGCGATGTTTTCGAGCCGTCGTTAATTCCGCAAGCGTTGGTAGCGGCAGTTCCGATTGCTGCTGCGAGATCTGTCGCGCAAGTTCCTCCTGCATTTGCTTTGAGTGCAAGGCTTGTTTTTGAACGTTTTCTTGTTCGCGATTCGCATCGTCGATCGCATCCGTCAGCGAACGGATTTGCGACGGAGATGGCAGGATGAGTTCAGCTGCGTCATCAAGGTTGCCGTCAAAACCCTCGAGACGGCGGAACAATTGTTCACAGCGTTTTTGAAGTGAAGAATTGGCGGCGCGCTGATCAGTCACGGCTTCTAGTATCGTTTGCGGATTCCCAACTGCGTCGATTGCGTTGGACACGATGATTGGGTCAGTTGGCGTGCCGATGGCCTCTAGTTCTTCACTGACATCGTCCGCCCGCCGCTGTGTTGATTCGACGGAGTCACTTGCTTCGTTCCGCTGACTGATAAGTGTTTCGTAACCGGCTGCCAGCTGGCGAATGCGATTGCGACTGCTGTCTGAAAGTTTTAACTTGTCGATGGCATGTTCCATCGCTTCGGGCCAACAATCGGCAGTATGTTGTGAGGGTATGTCGGCGGAAAGTTGGCCGAGTAGATCAGCAATTTTTCGATCCAGGTTGTTTCGGTTTCGGAGAAGGCCTTCACGATCCCTTTCTGCTTTGGTCCTTGAAGCAACTTCTTGGAATACCGATTGGATTTCGTTTTGTTGATGGAGAATTGCATCGTTGACGGGTGATTTTTCTAGTCGACGATTCATCTCGGTGATGCGTCGCTGGGTTTCGTTGCGGATGCTGCGGGCAGTTTCGCGATCGGAGACCGTTTGTAGACGTCTTTCGGTAAAAGCTTTGTCAAGGCAAGGTGATTTACTTAAGCCGTTGAGTGTCTCGGTGGTTATCCGCCAATTTGGAATCAGCGGGACTGCCTGCTTGAAATGTAGGAGTTGATTGTGTCGACGGATCGAGTTTTCAATTTGCTTGCTCAGTTGCTCCGATTCGGTGCGACGGGCGACGAGTCTTTCACGTAGGTCACGATATTCTGCTGGGGGGACCTGCGCCTGATGTAAGAGACCGCGTTGTTCTTGTATTTTTTGGATCGACTTGGCGACGGATGTTTTTGTTCCGCGCGGCGTGAAAATCGATGCTGATACCTCGTCGAGCTCTTTTTGTACGTCACGCAGTCGGCCGATTCCGGCCCCCGCGGAAAACAGAATTTGTCCTAGGTCACCCTCGCCGCTGAGGACTTCTCGCCCACCCTCGACCAAGGCTTCATGGGAGAGCCCAAATCTGGAAAGAAAGGATTCACGCTGCATACCGTTGAGCATGGAGGCGATCACGTTTTCATCGATTGGCTGGTCATCATTGGCATCGCGGAGTGTCGCTTTTTTTCCTTTGCGGCGAACACAACTGAATTCCTGATCACCGTCGATGAGCAGTCCACCCACGCGGAGGTGTGGATTGGCATGCAGGAAATTGTCTTCGGTGCGGTGGTGGATTCCGAACAGCAGCGATGTGATTGCGCGAAGCGATGTCGACTTTCCCGACTCATTCGGTCCATAAATCAAATGGAAGCGGCGCGGCCCTGCGGATAGATCGAGGGTGACGTTGGTGAACCTTCCAAATGCCTTTAGGTCCAGTCTGGCGAGAATCATTCCGTCGCTCCTTTCTGTAAGCGGCCGAGTATTTCGGCCGCCGCTGATTCCACGATTTCCTCGGTCCATTGCGATTGATGAATCGGCAACGCATCGATTTCGTTTAATTCCGTTGGCAGTTTTCTCAAGAGGCTTTGCAATTCTTCGCGGATGGCATCACCGGTCGTTGGGTCGTTTTTCATTTCATCGATCACACTGCTCAAGCTTTCCAAGGGGCCTTCCAGTTCGGCGTGCTGAATGCCTTCTTCTGGGATTGTGGTGCGGGTTTTGCAATCTTCGAGCCAAACGCGTTCCCTGCCTTGGGCAACGGTGACGGCTTGCATCGACGCGCGAACTTGTTTGTGCTTTTGCCGTAAGAGTTGATTCAATTCACTTTGTCCAACCAATTCGACTCGTACCACCAGTAAGCGATCGCCTGCTGACGGCATTGTTTCGTGGAGCCACGCCTGAAAGGCGTCGGTAACCGAATCGATGTGCTGTAATCCGGTTACATCCAAACGGCAAACCATCCAGCGAACGATATCTAATTCGCAAAACTGTGTTTCGCACTGGTTGCGGTCATCGATCTCAACAATCAGGCAGCCCTTCGGCCCCGATTCGCGTATGTGCCGGCCTTGTAGGTTTCCGCAAAAGTGAATTGGGGCTCCACCGTCCACCGTGAATTCACCACGGGTGTGAACGTGCCCAAGCGCCCAGTAGTCGTACTGTTTGTCGGTTAATTGGGCAGGGGTGCACGGTGAATAGGAGTCATGTCCCTCGGCACCGGTCAAGCTGGTGTGCAGCATGCCAAGGTTGAACATTCCCGAGATCGGTGGTGGGTAGCTGGATGCCAGGTTCTCCGTTTCAGCCCGCGTGCGAAATGAGCGGCCGTGAACTGCAATGCCGAGATCCTCGAACACTCGCTGGTCGACTTGATCAGATCCCAGCATGATCTCGCTACCATCTGGATTCTGAGGCAGGGGAAGAGAGGAGGTCATAACGTTGGCTGCGTCGTGATTGCCTCGGATGACCAGCACTGGGATGCCGGCTTGCACAAGACGGGTGGATTGTGCCACGAAGAAAAGCCCTGTGTTTTGATCGTGCCAGTCGCCATCGTACAGATCGCCTGCCACCACGACTAAATCGACGGACTGGTCGAGCGCTAAGTCGACCATTGATTGCAAGGCCCGGCGGGAAGCACCACGGATTCGCTCGACCGGCGCATGTTCATACGTACCCAGTTTTTGAAGCGGACTGTCTAAGTGAATGTCGGCCGAGTGAAGAATCTTGCGCATTGCGAGGGTCTGTCATCATAGCGGGGAATGAAGCTGAGATTGAGTTTGATCCGATTGGCGGAACCGGATCGACCGTGCTGCGGCTGGGCTCGCCACGTCCTGAGATGTTTTGTTGTCGGTTCTCTGGCGATCTTTTTCGGTCGATTGAAACCAGTTCGGATCACCGGCCTGGAAGAGAGTCGTTTCGGCCTGCGTCGGATCTTCGTCACACTGCAGTGCATGAAAGACCAAAGACGCATGAGTGCGAGTTTCGAAAGTTTGTTTTCTGGCAGGCGAGATCGTGATGTACAAGGCTTGACGTGCACGAGTCATCGCGACGTACATCAAGCACATTGCTTCATTCATTTGGGTTTCGGCTTGTTCACCGAAGACCGTTTGCCAATGCCGAGGCAGGAAGTGCCACTGCTTTTGATTTAAGTAGCGGGTCAAGCCTTTGGGAGGGTGACCAATTTCGGGAGCATCGGCAACGCAGTGACCACTTTGACGGGTAAGGGTCGAGTCGAGTTCGGGCAAGATCACGGCATCGAATTCAAGGCCTTTCGACTGGTGTACTGTCATCACTCGGATGGGCGCTGCCTGGGGCCGCTCGACACGTTTTTCGCGGACCAAGCGGACAAAGTCAGACACTCTTGCCCCAGGCGAAGGTTGGTAAGCCAAAGCCAGATAGGTGAGTTGTTTCAGGCGATCCGTTTCACGAGCATCGCAGTGGGGTGCCAGAATACCGGCCAAGAATTCGACTGTTTCAGCGATCCCCCGATTTTCCAAACGGCATCGAATCGCGTCGGCATCGATCCCTTTTTGTTGGCCGAGCGGTGTTCCGGAAACATGAAACGCCCAGCGGCCGTCACCGGGGTGTTCCGACATCATGAGGGTCGACAGCACGACTTCCACCGCCGCAGAATCGGTTAAAGGGTTGCCTCCTTCTTGGCTGACTTCTACGCCTTGACGTTCAAGCAAGTAGATCAACTGGGCGACCGCAACGTTGGTGCGGGTGAGGATCCCAATCGATTGGTGCGGTGCCTGGCGGTGCAGGTTGGCGGCTTGTGTGGCAACGTCGTCAAAGAGGACCATTCGTTTGGCTTGTGCGTCCGCGTCTTCGATGATCCTGGAAGTCCCAAAATGTACAAACCCCGGAAGCGTCGGGTGAGCTGATTCATGAATTGGGAAGCGGCGGGCGAATCGTCGTAGTGCAGTCGCTTCGTACATCAACTTGTCCGCTGGGTCGCGTGAATCCGCGGAGGCAGCCAGTGGGTGACGAGCTAGATCTTTGAAGGTCTTATTGACAACTTCCAAAACAATTGGACTGGTGCGGAAGCTTTTGTTTTGTTGGACCTCCAGTACGTTGGGAAGGTGATCGGCGACAGCATCGAAGATTTCAGCGACGCCGCCACGCCAGCCATAAATCGCCTGTTTCGTATCTCCAACACAGAAGAACGAATGTTCGTTGGGTTGATCGTCTGAATCCGCAGCCTGTGTATGGGCAGCTTGTGTTTTACTCGGTCTTGCGTCCGCGGTCGCCGCGCGGGTCGCCAAGGGCCGCAGTACTTGCCATTGAATGGACGAGGTGTCTTGAAACTCATCCAGCAGTACATGGTCGATCGCCCCGTCCATTCGGTGACTCAGGACGCGGTCATCAATTTTGGAAAATTGATTTGCCAATCGAACGGCAATGTCATCAAATCCGAGTGTTCGAGCGAGTTGCTTTAGTTGGGTGACCTGCTGATGATAGGCTGCCAATAAGGTGGCGGTCGCTTTGTTTTGGGCACGCATCAAGGAGAGTGCATGACTTTGAACGCACTTGTAGAGCACGTCGAATGCTTGTTCCAACCCGTCTGGAAAGGCGGAACGATAGTATTTTAATTCAGTACCGGTCCGCCGGGCGGAGGCGATATTTGTGATCAGAGTATCGGTGGTGAGCTCACTAAACTGACGTTGTTCCAAACGGTCAGCAAGATCTTGCAGTTTTGACTGCAAGCGTTTCTGTTTGGGCGTGGCCGCCCGCATTGCCGCGATTGCGTCGTCAATTGCCTGGGGGCTTGGTTGAGTTGGAACGGACAACCGATCCCAGGCGTCAGGATCGCATTGCCGCGATGCCGAGTAAGCTGCGTCAACAACTTGCAGCAGTTCTCGCGAAATCGATCGTTTGGTTTCACCTTTGCCGAGCATCGCCAGTAGCGTCGTCATCTCAGCAGGTTCCAGCAACGCGATTACGGCATCGGCGGCCCGTTGGCGAAACATCATTTCTGCGATTTCGTCGCTTTGCCGCCATGCTGGTGGCAGGCCAAGTTCAAAAGGAAATGACCTCGCGAGTTGCGCGAACAAACTATCAAGTGTGCAGATTCTCAAACGGTGGATTTGAGAAACGAGCGATTCGAGCAGTTGCAAGCAGATGCTGGCGGGTAGTGTCGGGATACTGACTTGGTCACGCAGCTTGTTCAACGCCGCAGGATCTTGCGGGTCTGCGGCGGCAGCCAGGGTCATCAGGATTCGATTCAGGATTTCGCCAGCCGCTTTGCGCGTGAACGTCGTCGCCAAAATCGTTTCGGGGGATCCGCCTTGCAGCAAAATCCGGAGTAGCCTGGCTGTTAGTTGGTAGGTTTTTCCGGTTCCCGCCGAAGCGCGAACAAGGATGGGACGCAACAGGCCATCTGCCGCTGCGTCCAGATTCGTCGAGCTGTTCGATGCCGAATCTTGCTCATCTCGCCGTGCTGCACCAACAAGCTCCGATTCGTCGCTCGGTTCAGCTGCGGAGGTGGCGGGTTCGGTTCGAAACTGTGTTTGGTCTTGCAAATTTTCGGCAGGCGTGTGTTTGGAGCCCGTTAATTGTTTTTTGTCACTGGAGTTTTGTTTCTGATCGGGTTTTGGTTTTGCGGGTCGCTGGGTCATGATTCCAACTCCGGTCCGCTCAACCATTCGACTTGATCCAGTAAACGGTTGGCCACACTTGTTTGCAGAATCATGCCGTAATCATCGTATTGGATTCGATCACTGGCGGGTTGAAAATTGCCGCCCCAGATTCCGGACACGCAATCATGAATGACTTGTTCTGCCTGACGCATTTGATCCGGTGTGAACCCTGCAATGTTGATTCGTGTATCTTCTTCTTTTTCGCTGACGTTGAAATACCCGAGCTGTACTTGATCAGGGACGGCATCAATGCCCAGGTACGGGATCATGAGCCGGTAGAGTGGTAATTGCAGATCGATCCAGCGGTATCCGTCGTCGGTTTTCTTGAGGTGTTTCTTTTCGGGACGAAAGCCGTGAGTTTTGTAATCCAGGATGGCCCATTGTCCGGTGCCTGGATGGTGGTCGATCCGGTCGAATCGTCCTCGCAGGCCCATCTTTCGGTTATCGACTTCGATGAATGCGCCGTCTCGTTCGCTGACTGAGGCCTCCGTTGCGTGGATCCGCCAACCCTCTGCGATTCGCTGTGCTTGTTGGCGGGCGACTGCTTTGAATCTGCGTTGAGCTTGGGCAATTTGCAGTTGCACCGCTGTGGAAACAGATTTGCCGTAGTAATTCGAGGCGAATTGATTCAGATGATTCGCCAGGATTGCCTCAATCTTGTCGGCATTGCCTTCATCGCGATCATCGGACAAGCCAAACTCTTCTAGTGCCGCGTGCACGAGGTTTCCGAATTGATTCGCTGCTAACTCATTTGCCTCATCGTCCAGGGGTTTGAATTTCAACACATGCCGCAGATAAAATCGGTAGGGGCATCGTAAGTAGTCGGCGAACGCGGTCACACTCATTGAGGTCACCGCTGGCACATCTTTCTTGATTGGCAGCTTGGGGATTGGCAGGCGTCGATCGCTGGAGTGTATGTCCCATTCATGATTCACCGGCTGCGCGAGCCGCTGTTCGCCGAGCAACTTGCGAATCCGCCGCGCAATGTCGATTCCCGGCGCGGATGCCAATAGACGACTTGGTGGTGTTGGCGAGAGATCAGCTGCTGTACTGCCGACAATGAAGCGGACAGTAGGGCGAGTCGTAATCATCAGGTGCATCGCGTACGCGTCGCGAGCGTAACGGCGATTGTGGTCCTCCATCCGCAACCGATTGCGAAGTGACCCAGGCAGGAACGGATCGCTCGTAACGCCAGAGGGAACGAAGGGGTGATTGAGTCCATTGACGACAAGCAGTTTGGAATCGTCGAGGGCCAGATCAAGCCAGCCAAGAATCGACACGTCATCCTCGTGTTTCGGCTCTACGATTCGCGCATCAGCCAATCGCGCCGACAGCATTTCGATGGCAGTTGCGCCCCCGACGGCGAGGTCGAGTTGGTCATTGAGTTCGGCGTAACGTTTCAACAATCGTTGAGTCGCCACCATTGCCAAATGCGTGCGGTCGTGCAGGGTGCTTCTTTCTAAAGCTTCGCGATCGTCTGTTTCCTCCGCGGGCAGATCGTCCATCTCCAGGGGGAACAGATCGAGCAGCCAGTTCGACACGATCCCACTCCAGTCAGCAATCGACCGTTCATGTTCGGTAAGTGGTAGCAACCATTCGCCAATGAGCTCCGCGACAGATTTCACCAAAGGGCACTTCTTGACGGCTGGTTTTGAGAGGGGATCACCGACGCGGATTGGGAAAAACTCGGACAACAATTGGTCCAGTTCTTTTAACCACGCGGCTGGCTGAATCCCAAGGTGACGGGACACGTAGCTGCTGACATCCGCGTGACGCACGAGCGCGGCGAGCGTTGACCAGGTGCCCCTAGCGAGATGAGCGGACACTAGGTCGAGCAAACGACCGATTGACGTTTCTGCGACGGTCCATCCCAAATGTCGGTGGGGTTTCACGCCACAGCAACGAAGTTCCATCTCGATCGGTCCGACATGCGATTCGTCGGTGACGCCGACCGTCACTTCGTTGGTGTAATAGTCGCCAGCCAATTCAGCGAGCAATTCGGCGACGGTTTTCGCTTGATCCGCCATGTCTTGCGCGGCGATCAGCTGATGATCTTGAATGGGTAGGTGTTGATTCAACCAATGAGATGTGTCGACACAGCCAAGTTCGTCAAAGCGACTCGCTTCGCTGGGCGGAGCAGCAACCAGAGCAATCAAGTTGTTCTCGAGCGACCGCAACATGGCAATCAACGCTTCACTGAGATCACTTGTGCCAATCAGCGCAATTGTCTGATCACATCGACAACGGTTGTGAAGCACGGCATCTTGTCTCGCCGCATAGGGATCGCAAAGATCGGCCGCTTCCAGCGATGCCAGGTATGCGTTGTAAATTTTGTTGAGTAACTTCCAGCGGCGCTGTTCAATATTTGTTTCGGCGAGTTCAATCACATCATGAAATGTGAATTGACTGGTGGCTAACTCTTCGTGCAGTCGATTAATGGCTCCCGCGATCTCCATCCAAGGTGCGACTGGCTCGGGGGCGGGAATGATCGGTAGTAGTGGTTCCAGTTCATCAGGCGGGAATGTGCGGAGGACTTGGGCCCAGGCCAGCGTTCGCTCCAGCTCTAAGGCGATTCGATGGGGTGGTTCGTACAACTGCTCGGCGAGCTGACCAACCGTGATGATTTTTGGGGGCAGGTATTGCAGTTGTTCCGATTCGGCTGTTGCGCGAAGTTGTGCACTCATCTGAGACGCGCTGTGTGACGTCGGCAGCACAAGAATGAAGTTGCTCAGATCGAGGTGATTCCCATGGGCGAATCGTTGGCGTAACGTTGTGGCGGCGACCGGTAGCAGTGGCGCATCCCAGCCGAGAAATCTTGTTTCGCAGGAGGTGGAAAAGAGTTTCACGGCGGAGTCCGCTCGAAGAGATAACTTGCTCGGATTGTCCACGCCAACACGGGCGAGACCAATTCGCACAGTGTCGGAGCTTGCTTGGACACGTTTGGTCAAAAGTGATCCGAGAGAGCAAAAATTGTCCCAAAATCCGGACTCCACGGCGAGCCGGTCAATGGACAAGCGGTCCGCCAGCGACAAATTTGCCTTTCGGTGGTGGAGTTTGCAGGCTGCTGGCGGTTTGATGTTGGGGTGGGGCTTGCTGTTGCTGGGTGCGGAAGCCGGTGTTAGCGAGGCTTGAAGGGTGATTGGGAGTTTTTTTTAACCGAGGCCGGGGTGATTGGGCTTTTCGGGCCAGGGTATTTAGGCTTTTAGGGCCGGGGTTTTTGGGCTTAGGTTTATAGGGACAGGGGCTCGATTTGCTCGTAGCGATCAAGGCTGTCGGGATCGAGCTTGCCATGGCAGTCGGTTGCAATTTAGTCTCGCTACTGTCGAGGGCTGAGTCGAGGGCCAGGCAACTCCGTCAAACTTTGCCGGTTACTCTGAATAGTCGGCTGCGACCTGGCCGATAGAGCTGCTGTGGGTATCCACGCACCCGTGCGCATGGAGGCGCATCGCAATGATTCTTTGGATGGTGAAACTTCTCAGCAGCATTCGCCGCGCAGTCGCGGGACGGAAGTACCCGTCCCAGCTCGCCTGGGCGGTCAGTTTTGGGATTCTGCTCGGAGTCGTGCCGCATGGCAACTTTCTGGCGATCGCAATTCTGATCATCGTGCTCTCGTTACGCGTCAATCATGCGATGGCTGGATTGACTGCCGTGGCGGTTTCATTCCTGGCAACTCGGCTCGATCCATATTCCCACCAATTGGGAGAATGGGTTCTAAGTCACCCGGTTGTGCAAGAGAAGGCGATCGCAGCTTGGCGTCTGCCCTTGATGCCTTGGACCGACCTAAACAATACCGTCGTGATGGGGAGCTTTTTGCTTGGTGTCGCGATGCTGGTTCCCGTTTTCTGCATCAGCTATCCGATTTTCAAATCGTTCGCTCCGCCAGCGGATCAAGAAACAGATCAGGCCGACGAGCGATCGACGAAGGCTGGCAACGTGGGAGTTGGCGTTCATCAAGTCGTGCTGATCGACCCAAGCCACCAAACCATCGCGGCTCCACATCCTCAGCCCAAAGTCAAGGTGCCCGCAACGTTGAGGGCAGAGGAAGGTTCTCTGCCTGCGACTGCAGATGCTCCGAATGCTTCAACTTCGGAAGCTTCAACTTCGGAAGCTTCAACTTCGGAAGCTTCAACTTCGGAAGCGGGGGTTCACCAAACGGCCGCGATTTCCCAGACGTCAGCTGAGCCTGAAACACCATCAACTTCTCGGAGCAAGTCGAACGCATTGGTGCAGTCGATTTCCGAAGCGGAGTCGATGATGGAGGAAGTCGATTTTGTTGAGATTGATCATGACCTCAGTGATCAAACCGAGAAGCTCGCCGTTGAGACACGCATTGATGTGATTCGAATGAAAGATCATCGCGATGTAGATCCAAGTTCTTCAACGGCCGATCTGTCCGAGAACAAAGCAGAACGAATGGATGAGGCTTTGAATTATCTGCTTCGTCAACTGCGCGACTCAAAGCAAAGGAAAGCGGCATGATTCGCTGGCGTTTTGTTTTAACACGGTTGTTCGTCATTGTTGTGGTACTCATGCTTCTACGCTGGGGACTGGGGCCTGTGGCGAGTTATATGACGACTCGAAGTCTCGAGGCCATGACGGGGGCCAAAGTCGAGGTCGCAGAGGCGACTGTCGGTTTGTTTCCACCGCGGGTCCACTACACCGATGTTCGGATCGCCGATCCGCGCAACGGCAAGCATTTGAGAGACGCTTTTCGTGCTGAATCCGTCGATTTTGTCATCGACGGTGGCGCGTTAATGCATCGTCGTTGGGTCGCACGCGAGGGGCGGATTAGCGGGATTCAGATTGGGTCCGCGAGAGAAACCAGTGGACACATAGAGCCTGCAGAAACCGTCGATTCGAGCGAGGGACCTTCGTTCTTGTCGACTTTGGTTGGTCAGGCGACCAGCAAATTGAGCGAACAGGCTGAGCAAGCCATCGGCGATTTGGAAACCGTTCAATGCAGTAAACAGATTCGCTCTAAATGGGAAACGCGTTACGCTGAATTGGCGCAGCAAGCGAATGATTTAGAAAAACAGATCCGATCCATACGCGACGGTGTCCGTGGCATCAAGAATCCGCTCCGCGATGGACCCGAACTGAATCGGATGGTCGGTCAAGCGAACCAAGTGCGACAGGAATTGGCCAGCGTTCGCGCGGCGATCGATGCGTTGCCAGAGGATTTGCAATCGGATTTGGCATCGCTGCAACAAGCCAAGCAAATGGATTTGGCGAAAGTCGATGCCTACGTACCTGGAGATTTGTCGAGCAGCGAGAATTTCGGTATCGATCTCGTCGCGGAAGCCGTTCGCCAGCAAGTCTCCCGCGTCAAAGAATACCTAGAAAGTGGACGAACCTTGGCCGATTACACCGTCGTTGCACCCACGAGCGATCGGAATCGCGGTGTCAGTTTTCAACTCAATCCACAGCCTGAGCCAGCGGTCATGATTCATCTTTGTGAGGTTGGCGGAGTGCTACGGGCCGATGGCAAGCAATTCATGATGACTGGCATTCTAGAAAATCTGACACCGACGCCTGAGCAACTTCGTGAACCAACTCGAGCGCGGTTGCGATTAGAAGGGCCAGAGACAGTGCGAGTTGATTACGTTCGCGATCGCAGGCATGCAGCTGATATCGATCTGCTGACGCTGCATTGGCCTGAAATGGAGGCCAAGCCGATCCGGTTAGGTAAGCCGAGTGATGCTCAGTTGTCCATCGCCGGTGGGCAACGGGAGTTGTGGGTGCAAATCCGTACACAAGGTGACGAAATCACCGGACGTTTGGTCAGTAAGCAAACGGGAGCGACCATCGCCTTGGCGGTCGATCCAGAATATGCGGACACGGTCGCTGTCGCTGCATTTCAAGAGAGTATGGCGGCAGTTGATCGAATTGAAATTGATGCTGATTTTGGCGGCACTTGGGATGACATCGATCTTGATCTACATTGCAACCTGAATACGATCTTGCGGCGAGCCGGCCAGCAGGCGTTAACCAGTCAGCTTGAGGATGCCAAGACGCGGTTGGCCGCGAAGATCGAGAAGACTCATTATGACGAAGCTTTGTCGCTGCAGCGGTGGCTCGGTACGCAGCAACGTCAGGCTCGCTCATTGTTAGCTGATGCGGATCAATCGATCCAGGAAATGAACCAGAAGGTGCTCGACGAAGTCGGTAATGCCGATGCCTATCTCGGCAAGCTCCGAGGCGCGATTCGCGGACTTCGTTAGGATAATAAGGTCGATTTGGTCGCACTCCAAGTCCGACTTGAGCCAACTTAATTGCGTTTCCGCATTCACCCCTTCGTGATTCTGAACTTCAGCAAGGATCCCGCGTGTTAACGCTGGGATCCTTCTTTTTTGCGTGGATCGTAGACGCTATTCGCTCCTTTTCTCGTAGGTGCGGAAAATCCATCTTTCTCTGTTAATTCAAGAAAAAAATTGGATTCAGGATGTTTTTTAGAGAAAGTCATGGGTCAGCGGCATCCATCGGTTACAAGCCTTGAGCCAGCGGAGGCCTTTGCCTTTGATGAATGCGTCGCCGATTATCAAGGATTGGCACGATCATTCTGGTAGCTTGCTGGTGATAACCCATTAGAGGAACGTTTTCGTTGCGGGTTCGGCTAATGCCGCGTTCATGGTCCTGCGGATGCCTTTGGTTTTGGTTCACGCTTCAATGAATTCGTCGAATTATCACAGCCAAGCGTTATGGTGTTTTTGTTAGTCGTTGTTGACGAATTGATGGTACCGAATTCTTATGAGGTGGTTGCCGATCGATTTGCGTTGACGGCACCTGCAATGGTCTGGGGCGGTTGTCGATGTTTTTAAAAGCTGAAGGAGTCCTGATGATGCATTGGTTGATTGTTCGTACTCGCCTTACAAAGTTTGGGCTTACCATAAACGCGGTTTCGGTATTGATGAGCGGTGCGATCTGCATGTCAATCGTTCAAGCACAAGTGGCAGATTCTTTGGAACGACCTGCTGAAGCAACACCAGCGGAGGAGGTAGTGGTTGCCGACACTGCGTTGGAGTCAACGCCGCCAAACGTTTTGTTGATATCTGCCAAGAGCCAGCCCGATCCGATGCTTCGTTATCGACTTTGGCCGGCGGTGGAGGTTCGCAAACGGGGGAATCCAGCGGCGCTTGTGAGTCGTGCAGTACTGTTAGCCGCCAATGTCTCGCCGAAGACAAAGAAGCAGTTTGCTGAGAAGTTCAGCGAATGGGCGGAGTTGCCACTTGATCAACTGCCTACGGAACAAGTTCAGAATCTCCTAAGTCCATATGCTCAGGCGCTGAATGAACTGCGGCGTGCAGAAAATTTATTTGGGATCGAGTATGACCTACACCTCGAAGGCGTATCGGCAGTGGAGCTGGTCCAAACCTTGTTGCCGGAATTACAGGAGATGAGGCAGTTGGCGCGGTTGCTGCAGTTGCAGGCCCGATTGGCGGTTGCGGAAGGCCGTTGGGATGATGCCATGCGTGATTTGCGGGTGGGGTTTCGATTGGCTGAATTCGCGGGACACAGTACCGAATTTTTAATCGGTCGGTTAGTTGGTATTGCGATTAGTGACGTCATGATGAACGTCGTTGAAGAGGCGATTGAACAACCTGGCTGCCCGAATCTGTATTGGGCGTTGAGCGGATTGCCAAGTGAGCGATTGTTCGACACAAAGCAAGCGTTGGAATTCGAATCCAAATTCCTTTCGCTACTGTTTGATGTGGGTGATCCGCTCCCTGATACACCGATCGGAGCAGATGCCGCACGTGTGAAGATCGCTCGATTGATAAAAAATGCGAGTCAGGGTATTGGCATGGTCAATTCGGATGCGGATTCGGGTGGGGGTGTCGGGCTGCAATTGACGGCCGGTTTGTACGTCGTTGCCGCGACCGAACCGTCACGTGAACTGCTCGCTGATACCGAACAATGGGCCGGCCGTGTTGATCAACTTTCATCGTCCGAAGCGGTGTTGCGAGCAACCGTGCTGAAGTTCAATCGGATTCGCGACAGGTGGGTTGCGTGGCTGTCTCTCCCTGCCGAGTTTTGGGATGACTATGTGATTCAGCGACAGGCAGCATTTGAAGATTTTGAATCGGACGATGATCCGTTGTTGCAACTGGTGAATTCACTCATGCCTGGAGTGGATGCCGCCCAAACCGCGGGTTTGAGAGCACGGCAAAAACATCACTTGTTGCTGTCGATCGAAGCGATCCGAATGCACGCCGGGCAGACAGGTAAGTTACCGGAGTCTTTGGAAATGCTGAATCCAGTGCCTGCTTGGCGTGATGCGATCACGGGCAAGCCATTTGAATATGAACGTAAATCCTTTACTAAATCGGTCGTTCGTCGGGGGCCCCGTTATCCTGGCGATGAGGAATCAACGATACAACTTCGATTGCGAGGGACGCCATGATCCGGACTGTATTACTGTTTTTATTCACGCTTACATCGATGGCATGGAATGCAGATGCTCAGAATCAACGGAACACCGAGCAGCGAACTGCGGATGCACAACCATCGGAGGATCCGATTCGCGAGGTGGATGAAACGCTTCGCGAGGTGGATGAAGCTGGGGTCGCTGAGCATCCTGTGACACCTTTTATGGAGTCTTCTTCGGCTGTGTTCGCTGAGATCGATTTGAACAAGATCGATTTTCCTGCGATGTTGAATTGGATACAAGAATCTCTCGGATTGAACCAGCTTCCGCTTCCGCCAAACGCATCAGACGCAGTGAGTGGGCTGATCGGCTCATTGAAAAACGCTGGTGCCAATAGGTTGTATGTTTGTGCTTCGACTCGGTCATTCTTTGATCGTGGCCCGGTCTTGGTGATTCCTTGTGAAAATACGGCGGTCGTGAATGGGGTGGCTTCAATGATCGTGCAAAATGCCCCTGTTGAGTTCGGGATGAAGTCTCATGTTGGAGACGATTTTGTTTTGGTCGGACCGCTGGCTGCGGTTGACAGAATCATTCGCCGAAAAGGCCAGATGCGATCCGATTTGATTGCACCTGTTTTGGGTGACGAACATCTGGACCACACCTTGGTGATTGCATTACCAGAGGAGGGACGCCAAGATCTTGCCGCGTTGTGGCCGGATCAGATGCCGCCGGAACTGCCGATGTCGTTTTCGCCTCGCCAAATGATTCAGGATCTAGAACGATTGACCGTGTCGTGGCGACTTCCGCCAACACCGGAAATTCATGCTCGGTTTGAATGCTCTGATCCTGCGGCTGCCAAGCGGCTTGACCTCATTCTCCGCAATTTAGTCGCCATGTTTCCGCCACTACAGACGGGGATGAAGATCAGCATGGACCGAGCGAAGATTCAATGCGAGGTCGATCCTTTGACCCTTGTTAAGCTCGTGGGTCAAGTGACGCAGCCGATGCGTGAGAATGCTAAGCAGTTGTCGAAAATGAACCAATTGAAAAAACTCGGAATTGCCATTCACAATTATCACGATGATGAGAAGCGTATCCCACAGCAGTGTGTGAAAGATCAACAGGGGAATGCCTTGCTGAGTTGGCGCGTGTTGTTGTTGCCGTACTTGGAACAATTCGCCTTGACACGTCAATTTAAGATGGATCAAGCATTCGATGATGGCGCCAATCAGGCATTGTCGGGAACTGTCATTCCCGTGTTTTCAAGCAAAAAAGAAAAGCCACAGCTAACTGCTTTTCGAGCACCCGTATTTCCTGGGTCGATGTGGCACGGCGATGGCAATCCCATGACGTTTCGTGATGTGACCGACGGGATGTCGAATACGATCGCATTGATCGAAGCCCCCGCGACGGATCTGATTGCTTGGGCGAATCCAGAACCGTGGGTCATCGACCAACGGGATCCACTCTCCGACATTTTTGGCGATCGTCACTTGATTACAGTTTTGATGCTGGATGGATCGGTCCAGGCGTTTACTCGAGATGAGTTAGCCGATGGAAAGCTAGAGGCGATGCTGACGATCGCAGGCGGGGAAGTTGTCGAGCGTTGATCGGTGTTGCATCGCTCGATGTTGAATGAAACGATGTTGAATGAAACGATGTTTTGCCGTTGACTTCGCACGATTCAGTCAGTCAGTCAGTCAGTCAGTCAGTCGTCGTCAGCAAGCCACAATCGGATCGCTGGGGTCAACGATTGACGGGCAGAGATTTTGTTCATTCGCTGCGGGGTTCACGATTCCATAGTTTTCGCACGAAAAAATCAGCTTGGCGGCGTTTGGCGTAAGGATGCCCGGCCGCGCCGTGCCCGTGCCCGGGAACGATTAACTGTTCGAAATCTTTGTTGGCTTTGACCAGTGCGTCGATGACTTGCATTGTGCTGGCCGGGTCGACGTTTCGGTCGAGTTCTCCCCAGATCAGCATTAGGTCACCACGCAGGCGGTGTGCTTGGGTGACGTTGGATTGTTCACCGTAGTGAGGACCGACGGGCCATCCCATCCACTGTTCGTTCCACCAGATCTTATCGACTCGGTTATCGTGGCAGCCACAATCGGCAACTGCAGCATGGTAGAAGTCACCGTGAGCGATCAAAGCTCGCATCGCGTTCTGCCCACCGGCAGACCCTCCCCAGATCCCGACTCGATCTAGATCCATCTCAGGCCGTGTTTTCGCGGCCGCCTTGATCCACGCGATTCTGTCGGGGAAGCCACTATCACCAAGGTTTTTCCAGCAGACATCGTGAAAAGATTTGCTGCGATGACTGGTGCCCATCCCATCCATTTTGACGATGATGAACCCGAGTTCTGCCATTTCGTAAAGTCGTGGGTGCAGGCCGAAATCCTTCGGTACGAAAGCCGAATGGGGACCCGCGTAAATCGCTTCCAAGACAGGGTATTCTCGATCGGGGTCAAAGTTGGTTGGTCGGACAATGATGCCGTAAATATCGGTCACACCATCACGTCCCTTGGCGACGAACCGCTCTGGCGGTTGCCAGCCGGATTCGAGCAGTTCTTTCATGTCAGCGCGTTCCAATTCGCAGATCAATTCGCCAGTCCGAGCGCTGCGCAGGACGCAGATGGGCGGCAAGTCGACGCGAGAAAAAGTGTCAATCAGATAATCTCCATTTGGCGAGTCTTCCCAGCGATGTGTTCCATCCCCGGCTGTTAGTCGCACCAAGTCGGTGCCGTCCAGGTTCACGCGGATCAAGTGCAGGTAGTAGGGGTCTTGGCCGTCGTCGATCCCTGAAACGGAAAGCCAGATTTGTCGCTTCTCTAGGTCAATTCGTTCCACGCCACGAACGACCCAATTTCCAGAGGTGATGGCGTTCTTTACTTCGCCTGTGTTGGTGTCGATTAGGTACAGATGGTTCCAGCCACTGCGTTCACTCATCCAGACTGCTTCATCCCGTTGATCAATTCGTCGTAGGTATGATTTTTGGGAATAGCAAATGAAAGTGTCGCTTGGTTCATCGATCGCGATTCGGGCTGTTGCGGATGTCGCATCGACTTGAATCAAACGCAGGACTTCGTGACCGCGTTGGTTATACAAAAACGAGAATGACCTAGAATTTTCATGCCATTTTAGGTTGTTCAGGGCGAACGGATTTGGGAATAACGCATTGTCGATCATGCGTGGCTGCCAATCCTGCTGAGCAGAAAACAGGACCGGTCGTGATTGGTTCAATTCGTCACCCGGTTTAGCGTAGGACAGGGTGAGCACCTGCGGGTGAACCGAATCACCAGGTGATGATTTCACAATTGAGATTTGTCTTGTGGTCGCTCGCTGCGTTCGCATGACAACAAAGGCGCTGGAATCAGCTGCCCACCAAACGCGTCCCCCGAAACTGCTGTCGTCACTTCCATCCTCAGTCAACTTTTTTGTTTGTTTGGATTCGCGATCGATCAGCGTCACGTTGTGTTCGTCGAGGGCGACCTGCCAGCGACCGTCGGGCGATTGGCGATCGTTCGTTGGCCTCTCTCTGACTTGTGTTTGCTTGGGTGGAGGTGTGTCTTCGTCAATGATCGCGTTGTTTCGGTTCGGTGATGCGACGAAGGCGGCGACGAGATCGCCACCTTTGTTTTTCAGCAACCATGCGTGACCGGCATAGGTGCTCAATCGTTTTTCTGAACCGCGGGCAACTTTTCCGTAAGGCTGCAATTCCCCATCACTCTTGACCCAGAAAATCGCGAGTGATTCATCGAGTCGGTTGGTGAATTTGATTTGCGTCGGGGGGCCGTTTTGGCGACTTCGCACAACCCGCATCTGCGGTGTCAGGCCTTCGGTTTCCACGTTCGCGGTTTGTGAGATGCCGGTTTTCACGTGCCCGCTTGATAATTCGAGTTGGTAAGCCTTTCGATTGAATTGAAACTGACACGTCGAGGCATCGTCACTGAAACGCAGTGCGTTTAGTTTCAACGCGTCTCCACGCACAGGCACGCCGGTGAGTTCGGTCAGTTGTTTTGCGACTACTTCATGGTCGAATGCTAATTGACGAGTGCCAGATGAAGCATCGACCAGGATGAATTCATGGGAGTTATCGCCGGTTGAAACTTGGTACCAGAAGCGGTCTCCATTGATACCGAACCAGTTGGGGGTAATTCGATTACGAATGAGCAGTCCGGTGTGACGCTTGCCATAGTTTGCCGAGCGTTCGTAATCGGAACGGGTGCCTTGGCCCTGTGCCACGCCAGTTGCGAGAATCAATGTTAGAAACAAGAGGAAAGGCTTCATTGAATCAATTCGAGAGGGTAAGGAGGGAGGTTTTGGGCGGCGTCATCGTTGGTTTATTCCAACGACTGCATCATGCCGGTGATCGACTGCAAGGCCTCTGTAGCCTTTGTTATGTCGGATTCCTTCGTTTCGTGACCAGCGCTGATCCGCAGGGTTCCCTGATCATGACTGCCAAGATGAGAGTGGATCGCTCCCGCACAATGCAATCCGGCGCGGGTCTCGATTCCATACTCGGAATCCAGCACGACAGCGGCATCAATTGGGGTGAGGCCGTCGATCGAGATACTGGCGATCGGTAACTGATCCCGTTCACCATAAACACGTAGCCCTGACATGCTCGATAATGCATCGTGCAACTGGTTGGAAAGTTGAATCGCTTGACGTTGGCGGGTTTCAATTCCATCGTCCAGAACTTCTTTCAAGGCGACCGACCATCCGGCCAGGGCCGGCACATTCAGATTTCCCGGTTCCAGTTTGCTCGGCATGGTGATTGGCATTTCAAGCGATTCGCTCTGGCTCCCTGTTCCGCCTTGGATGGAGGGTTCGACTTCATCTTCAATCTGAGCTGCGACATAGAGAAACCCCGTTCCCAAGGGACCACCAGATGCTTTGTGCCCGGGGGCTGCCAGCAGGTCAATGCCATCGACATTGATCGGAAGCGTTCCGAATGTCTGGGCTGCATCGCAAAGAAACAGCGTTGATCGATCCCGGAGCGCGGTGGCAATTTCGGCGACCGGTTGCACGGCGCCGGTGACATTGCTGGCGTGCGTCAGGGTAACCATCCGCGTGTTTGATTGGGTCGCATCGAGTAGTTGCTGCGGATCCACTTTGCCAGATCGGTCTACCGGAACGATCGTTAGTTTGATTTCACCCCGTCGCTGTAAGCAATGAAGTGGCCGGAGCACTGAATTGTGTTCGGCAGCACAGGAGACAACGTGATCGCCCACTTTTAGGACACCGTGGATCGCAGCGTTGAGTGCGGTGGTTCCGTTGCTGTGTAGGGAAATTGAGTTGGTGGATTCTGCACCAACTAAGGCAGCGATTCGACGCCGCGTTGTCGTGACAATACGGTCGGCAGCCGCTGCCGATGCATAACCGCCTCTTCCGGCGGCCGCGCCACAGTCACGCATAAAATCGGTCATCGCTTGGATTACCGTAGGGGATTTTGGCCAGGAGGTCGCGGCGTGATCGAGATAGATGCGGGGTTTGGTGGTCATGCTTGTTCACCATCGGCCGGTGTGGGATGTACCCACTCGGTCGATCCGTCGACGTATTGCTCGCGTTTCCAGATAGGAACTTCCCTCTTGAGGGTATTCATGATCCATGACAAAGCTTCGAACGTCTCGGGCCGATGTCCACTGCTGCAGCCGACGACAACACTTGCTTCACCGACGGGAACTTCCCCCAGTCGGTGCACGATTACGACTTGGAAAAGCGAGAACTTTTCGATCGCGGCCGCCGCAATTTTTTCCAGCTCACGAGTCGCCATCGGTAGGTGGGCTTCATAGGCGAGTGTTTCAGTTACACGGGAGCCGGTGTTACGGCGGGTGACTCCGACGAACCAGCCATGAGCCCCCGCATCCGGATCGGCGACCTTTGCGGTCAGTTGATCCCATTGGATCGGTGTGTCGATAATTTGAACGCAGATATTACAGTCTGTCATAAGGGATCACCTCACTAACCACCGCTGACTGGTGGGATGAGGGCGACTTCGCTGTCAGGAGTGATTGGATTTTCTGAATCGACATAGGTGCAGTCGACGGCAAGGCGGCACGACGGGAGCAAACCGTCAAGCTGTGGATGCTGTCGGCCGAGCGCTTGCAGCACATCAGCTGCGGTCGCATTGTCACCGACTTCGATGGTGACGTGATCGCAGTTGGCCATTTGCCGGGCGGCGGCGAAAAGGAGCACGTCAAGTTGCATGAATGATTCGTGAAAGAAAAATAGAGGATGGCTGGTTCGTTATGCGTTTGGTTTGTCAAGCATTCGGTTCGGGGACCAATTCTTTTTCAATCTTCGGCATTCGCCCATAAGCATATGCTAGAAGTTTCAGTGGGTGCAGGGTTGTCCGAGCGCTGCCATGTTCGATTTGCATTTTGCATGCGCTGCATTCGGTGGTGGCAATCGAGACCCGAGCTGCTCGCATTGCTGAGATTAACGGCCAGCCGATTCGGAGGCTACTACGGTAGTTCTTGCGTTGTAAGCCCCAGGTTCCCGCCATGCCGGTACAGCCAGCCTCCACCCGATCGACCATTAACTCGGGAATCAGCTCCAGCAATTGGGAGCCAACCTGTAGCGGATCAAGGACTCGAAGATGACAGGGTTGGTGGTATGCGATGGTGGTGGAGATTGGACTGAAGTCGAGTGCGAGTCGATCGGCTTGATGGAGTTTCCAGAAAAAGTCGCACGCTTCGGATGAGTTTTCGGCAACCAAGTGAGCATCCTCATCATCCAATAGATTCGGATACTCATGTTTCAGGCATAGTACCGCCGCCGGTTCGGTGGCGATGATGTCGTAACCTTGGCGCACGAGTTCGGCGAGCAAACGGACATTTTTTCTGGCGATCCTGCGGGCACCTTTGAGGTCTCCGCTCGTGATGCGGGCCATGCCGCTGTTGGCTTGTGAAGTGGGGACATACAAACCGATGCCGTTCTGTTGCAGGATTTCGGCCAACGCTTTACCGATATCCGGATCATGAAAATTCGCGTAGTGGTCGACAAAGTAAACGACTTTCAATCCGCCAGCAGCGATCGGCTTGGTCCAGCGGCGGCGGACGGCGTGACGGAGGAATGTCTCGCGAACAACCGGCGGTAATTCACGAGCTGCCGACAAACCAAAGGCACGTTCGGCAAGCCAACGCGAGAAGCGATTGCGAATCAATAGATTTGCCAGCCACGGCAGTTGAGCCGCCCAAGCTGCAACGGTGTCAATACGGCCGATCAGTGAATCCGATAGGGATAGTCCGTTGGTCGCAACGTATTGAGCTTTCAGTTCCCCAACGATTTTTGGAATGTCGACCGATGCCGGGCATTCCAGTCGGCATTGGTGGCAATTGAAACAGAGATCAGCGATTGCTTTTGCTTGCTCACCCGCCAAGTCATCCACTTCTAATTGTCCACTGAGGACTCCGCGGAGCAAATTTGCTTTTGCTCTCGGCGAAGCTTCCTCATTATGCGTCGCGCGAAACACGGGGCACTGCCGCTCGCGGGGTGAGGTCGTTCGGCAGCGAGCGCAGCCATTGCAACCTCGCGTCGCTTTGGTGATCGGCTGACTGGCGGGCCATTGTTGCAAGACTTGGAGTTGGGGCACTGAGGTGCCGGTCTCTTTCGCGGCTTGCACGATTGGTTCATCGGCATGGATCAACACACGTGTGTCGGAAGCGATTTCGATCGTCTGATTCGCCGGCCGCAGATTCTCGTTCGGTTTCTGTAGCACCGCTCCAAAGAGTTTTCCCGGGTTGAGCCGGTGTTGAGGGTCAAATAACCGCTTCACTTGCCCCAGGGCTTGCCACAGGTCACCGTATTGTTTTGGTAGTAAGTAGGAGCGGCTTAGCCCAGCGGCCCGTTCAACACTCACTTCACCCCCATGCCGCCAGACAACCTCGGCGATTTCCTCTGACAGTTCTTGCAGGCGGCCGCGGTCGGTGGCACTGCCAAGATCCAAGAATGGCCTCAAATGCAACTGGCCGTGACCGACATGTGCAAAGATGGTGGCGGTGGTCTTGTGTCGTTGCAGGGTTTCTTGGATGGACGACAGGAGGTCGGGTAATTGGTGTGGTGGAACCGAAAGATCCTCGGTGAAGGAGATCGGTGATTCGTTGCCTCTGAAACGATACAGACGTGGGATCATGCGTCGAGAGAGTGACCAGTAAAGATCACGCTCTTCCTGCTTGACCGTATCGATTGTCGCGAAGGCACCATCGGATCCTTTTGACAAACTCTCTTGGATGACGGACATGCGATCGTAGAGGTCACCGAGGGATTCACCTTGGATCTCTAGCAGCAGCATTGCCTCCGCTTCCCGCGGCAGCAAGGAATCGAATCTGGGATCGGTATCTCGAGCCATTTGCAGCAGTCGGCGATCCATCAAGTCGCAGGCAACCAAGCCATGATCGAGGGCTTCGACGCCGCACCGCGCCGCGGAGTCTAGACGATGAAAGAATAGCAGTACCAATCCGCGATGCGTGGGAACCGATTCCGTGCGGACTGTCGCATCGATCATGATGCCAAGCGTACCCTGTGTTCCGACCATGAACTTGGCCATGTCGACAAGGCCATCGTCTCGAATGACGTCGTCCAGTCGGTAACCGCCTCGAGATTGGGGCGCGTTTCGCCGCTGCTCGATCAGCGGACGAAATTGTTTGTGGATCTCGGTGATTCCACGAGCGAGTCGACCTGGAGTCCCCTCCTCATCGATTTTGTTCCGAGAGAGTTCGATCAACTCCCCATCAATGGTCACAACCCGCATCGATTCGATGGTATCTCGAGCCGAACCGCTCCGGAGATAGTGGCTGCCTGAGCCGTTGGTCGCCAGCACGCTCCCCATGGTGGTGATGCTGCGGTTGACTGGGTCGGGACCGAACCAGCGACCGAGCGGCTTGAGGGTGCGATTGAGCTCAGCCAGCATCGCGCCGCTCTGAACAGTCGCCCGCGATTGGTCGGGTGAGATCGAAACCCGGCGCATGTAGCTTGAGAAGTCGAGGATCAGTCCGCTCCCAAGCGATTCCCCCGCGCAACCACTGCCACCACCGCGGGGATGAATCGAAAGCTCATTTTCCGCCGCGTACTGGACGGTGGCAATGACGCTCGCAGTACTGCGCGGCCGCACGATCCCAATCGGCTGCACTTGATAAATGCTCGCGTCGGAGGCATATACCTGCGCCATCACTGGGTCGCAGAAGACATCGTCTCCCACGATGCCCCTCAGATCGTCTTGTACCCGCAGTCGTTCAGTGTCCATGCGGTCTATTTCGATCGCTGACCACCCGGTTCGTCAAGCAGGCAATCGAAACTTTCGGGTGATTCTTAGAAAATCTGCCTAACTCGGCTGACGATTGATTAACCCCAGGACTTCAGCTCGGCTCATCGGATCCTTTCGAAATACCCCTCTCATGGCACTCGTCAGACACAAACTCCCCGGCTTTCGGACGCCACGCATCGTCATGCAGCTATGTGTTGATTCGCACACAACGGCGACGCCTCGGGCGCTGAGCCGGTCCTCCACCATGTCGGCGACCGTTTGCGTCAGACGCTCTTGGACCTGAGGTCGACGAGCGACCTCCTCGACCACCCTCGCTAGTTTGCTCAAACCAACCACTTTGCCGCTGGGAAGGTAGGCGATGTGCGCTTTCCCTGTGAAGGGAAGTAAGTGGTGCTCGCACATGGAGCAGAAACTGATGTCCCGGACGAGTACGATTTCGTCATAAGTCTCGGCAAACACTTTCGAAAGGTGTCGACCAGGATCGCTCTTCAAACCCGCGAACATCTCGGCATACATGCGGGCAACACGGGCTGGCGTTTCCAAAAGTCCATCGCGATCTGGATCTTCGCCGACGGCTGCCAGGATCGAGCGGACCGCAGCTTCGATCCGGGGAAGATCGACATGGTTCGCAATCGGTTCGTTGCGGTCGACGAAAAAAGGCTCGCCCGAACCAGAGGGTTGGCTAGTCACTCGCGACGCGGAGCCGTTCGACGGCTTCGGTGTGGTTGAATTGGACACGCTGGAATCCGCAGTCGGTATCAAAGTTTCGGTAATCATTCTCTTCGGGGCAGGCACCCCTCCATCAACATCCTAGCAGGAAAGCCAAGCCTCGCGAATGGTGCGTGCGGCCAAGGGACAGTAGTGTGATGGGAAGTGCCCAAAGTCGACGATTGGTGAAATGACGAGGCTTTTTGCGGATTGGCGAACTAATCCAAGTCAGCTGCCGCTGTGCTTCCAGATGACTCTTTGAATCGCAATTGAGCTGACGCAGAGACGTATTTCGAGGCATGTTCGTCGCGTCACGGCATCACTTTGTCTTTATTTTCAAACAAAGCACGTTTTCGTCGCCCCGAATCAAGAGTCGATCTCCAACGACTAGCGGCGCCGCCCAGCATGGATAACGGATGGCCGGGCGCTTTTCATCCGGAATCGAAAAATTCCACTCTGAGACAATTTCCAACTTCTCTGGCGTGGGGCGGATGACCTGCACTGTGCCGCGTTCTTCAAGCAAAACCAAGTTGTCTCCGACTCGCGTCACCGAGGAACGAATCCGGCGTGGATCGCTCCATTGAACATTTCCGCTGCTGAACTCGATGCAACGGAAATCACTGTCGGGTGCGTTGCGGCCGCTGCATCCGTACAGGTATCCGTTAATCAGGATCGGCGTTGACCAGTGGCAACGCATTGCTTGTCGACGTCGGTCCCGCGGTGGATCTTGCCAAACTAATTTTGCCGATTGTCCGTCAACATTTAAAACCGCACTTCCGATTTCGTAGCACTCGCTGATGAATACTTGCTTGCCGTTCACGACTGGCATCATCGCGTTTACACTTTCGAGGATTGCCGCGCGATGGTCGAATCGCCAACGCACCTCACCGGTGCTTGGGTCGAGCGCGAGCAGACCGCCACGGGCGAGTAGCAACACCAATGTTTCATCACCAACCTGAAGGGTTCTTGGGCTGCTGTAGCTGGCCAAGTCATCACCACCACGCCATCGTTCCTTGCCGGTTTTGCGATCGAAGGAGACGAGAACTGAGCCGTTGGGGATGACTCGGTCGAGTCGACCGGGAGCGATGTTTTGATCTTCGGGAGGACTGCCCCCAACCATGACGATGACTTGGTTTTCGAGCACCAATGGCGAGGATCCGACTCCGAAGAAATTTTGCACGACGCCGTATTGTTGGCTGGTATTAACCATCCACGTTTGATTTCCCGTTGCCAAGTCGCGGCAGGTAAGATTTCCAGAAACACCGAGTGTGAAAATCTGGTTGCCAGTCACCGAGGCACTGCTCCGCGGCCCATCCTCGTAGCCGTAAAGATCGCGATAGACGATTGGTTGGGTGTGAACCCACTGAAGTTTTCCGCTCTCTAAATCAAAGCTACGTAATCGCTCTTGAACACCGAAACCATCTGCAGTGGGTACCGCATCAAAGTGTAAGTAACGGCCTTCCGCCACTGTACCAATGCCATAGCCAGTGCCGGCTTCAATTGACCAAGCAAAGGTCGGTTCCTGAGACCAGTCGAACGATGTATCAGGCTCGACCGTGCCATCAAAGTTGACCCCTAAGAATCGTGGCCATTGCTCTTGACCGGATACCGGAGCAAGCTGAATGGTCATCCAGGCGATCAAGCCGAGGGAGCGGTAGAACATGGGGTTAGAACTCCTGTTAGGGGTTTCGCCGACGCGGCTTCGATATAATTATTTGTTGCGGGTATTTGCTGGGTGTGGAACATACCGACGCGGCGGGATGCCCAAGGCGAGTGAGGCTGAGGGAGGCTGGGAGGCTGGGAGGCTGGGGCGAGCGACTGCGTAACTCGGTAACTCGCGGCATGTTCCCTGTACGATCGAGCACCATATTAACAATCGTATTTACCGAGCACAGGGATTCGACCGATCTGATTGATGAGTTTCGGTTGCAGGATAGAAGTTTGCCTTGGGTGGCAAGCAATCACTGCGGCCGGAGCCGACTCGAGTACTGATCGCTTGCTTCCACGCTTTCATTTACTTCCACGCTTTCATCAAGATCGTATCGAGCTCGTTCGGCGAAGAATCGAAAAACCATGCCTGACCTCTACGTCAATTCACGCCTGACCATTCCCGAGAAAGAAATCTCGGTGACGACTGCACGAAGCAGCGGTCCGGGGGGGCAGAATGTTAACAAAGTCAACTCGAAAATCACTCTCCGCTGGTCACCAGAGCGATCGTCGCAATTGGAGGCCGCTTGGTGCCGTCGGTTCACGACACGGTACGGAAATCGGATCAATCGTGAAGGACAGTTGGTTTTACACAGCGAACAATACCGCGATCAGATCCGAAACTTGGCAGATGTTCGCAGTAAACTGGTCAGCATGCTGTTGGAATGCCAGTCAGCGCCAAAACCCCGCAGGAAAACGCGTCCTACCAAGGGGAGTCAGCGGCGCAGGTTGGATCATAAACGTGAGCAATCCGAGAAGAAACGTCGGCGTCAAAAACCTTCACGCGATGATTTCTGAGCAGCGGGGGTGGTCATGAAGGTGTTCGGACTGCGGTTTAGTCAGGTGGGTTGGCATTCACCTTTGCTCCCAACGCTCTTTTCTCGTATCGTGGCAGGTTCCGTAAACAAAATGCGTGTTGCGATACATTTCGAAAAAGACGACCTACACATTTCACCGAGAATTCTCCAGGTATACTTGTGAAGCGACGACAATTTCTCGCTTTTCGACAGGCCATGAAGCGATCCAAAAATCTTGACGACATTCTCACGAATTGGGCTTTCGATCCCACGACGCTAAATGTGCGGTTGGTGAAGGGGAACGGGGAGCGGGACGTGATCCAGATGCGTGTCGACATGGGGGTTTTGCAACTGGAAACGACCGGGCGGCCAGACGGTGATCAATACCGTCAGAGTGAGACGGTGTTGGAATATCTTCAGCAGGCCCACTCGGATGATCCAGAGCGTGAGCTCGATGAGGATGAGTGTGCGGATGTTGATCGAGAGTTCATGCAGTTTTATCATCGTCGAATCTGCTGGTTGCGTTTGCAGTTTTATCACCGTGCCGTCATGGATGCTGATCACACTTTGAGGTTGATGGATCTGAGTGAATTGATGAGTCCTGATGAAGAATGGGCGAGTGTTCACGAGCAATACCGACCGTTTGTTTTGTTTCATCGAACCCAAGCCGAGGCTTTGGGCGAGTTGGATGAGTCTGGCCCGGAATCAGCGATCCAGGCCGTCAATTCTGGACTCGAAGTCATGCGAGGTTTTTTTGACAAGCATGACGCAGAGGAGCACTTCGAGTCCGACGAGCTTGTTGTGCGTTTGATCGAATTGCGAGAGTCGCTCCGCAGCGAATATTCGGTTGGTCGGACTTTGAAGGAGCAGCTGGCCGAAGCGGTGGAACTTGAGCAATACGAGCTCGCGGCAAGACTTCGCGACGAACTCGCTCGCCGCGAAATGAATTGAATCGGCAGCTGTGCACACCCGTCGTGAATCCCTGACGCTGCCACTGATCGCCTCGGTGCCATTGATCGCCTCGGTGCCATTGGGCTCGTCGACTTGGTTGTTGCGGTTGCGTTGGTTCGCCGTGGTCGGCCAGTTGATAACCATCTTGGCGACGGGTTGGATCACGGACGTTACGCTCCCTTATCCGCAATTGCTTGGGCTCGTTGCGTTGACGGCGGTGACAAACGCAATTTATGCGTTGTGGCTCACGGCATTCAAGCCAGTCAGAGAGGAAACAAAGCCTGATGATCTGCCTTGGTCGCTGTCCCAAGAGCATCCTGCGGATGAGCCGCCCGTTCAGCAGCACGTCGCACTCGGGCTGATGCTGCTAGACCTGTTAACGTTGACTGCGATGTTGTACTTCAGTGGTGGCGTTGGCAATCCTTTCAGTCTTTTTTACTTTGTCAACTTGGCTGTTGGTGGGGTGATGATTCGTCCGCGGGCGGCTTGGAGTCTGACAGTGACAGCGATTGCCGGTTATACGTTTCTGTTGCAAGATTTCATTCCCGTTACGGGGATCGAGCTGTTTCGGCCTGAGGGGTTTAGTTTGCAGGCGGGCGGGTTGATGCTCGCTTTTGCGACCTGTTCTTCCGTCGTGACTTACTTTGTGACGCGGACGGCCGGTGAGTTGAAACAGCGAGAGCGACAATTGTTAGCGACTCAGGCGGCGCAGGCAGCGAGTCAACGTTTGGAGGGTCTGACAACGTTGGCCGCTGGTGCGGCTCACGAGTTGGCAACGCCACTTTCCACCATTGACGTGATCGTTCGAGAGTTGTCACGCCATCTGGAGGATTGCGACAAGCCTCCCTCGGTGGATACTGATTTGCGATTGATCGACGGTCAGTTAGAGATGTGCCGATCCATTCTCAGCAGGATGCGTTCAGCGGCTGGTGATTCGATGGCCAATAGCTGGGATCGCACGACCGTTGGCGAGTTGATCGATGCCACCTTGGAAGGACTTCGGGATCCCCATCGTGTTGATGTGATCGATGGTTCCGAAGCGGACGAGAGTCGTGAGTTATGGGTGCCACAGGAGGCAGTGGCCCAAGCCGTTCGCAACCTGATTCATAACGGATTGGACGCTAGCGGTGAAAGAGGTCGCGTGCGTTTGGAATCACGTTTGGAGGGAGGCCAACTGCTGCTCTCGGTTTTGGACAGTGGGCAAGGCATGACCGAAGATGTTTTGGAACGAGCTTCAGATCCGTTTTTTACGACCAAGCAACCTGGGCGGGGAATTGGCTTGGGGCTCTTTTTGACTCGGAATGTCATTTCCCAAATGGGTGGTCAGTTAGAGTTCCGCTCGACTCCTGGCGAAGGGACAACGGCGATCGTGTCGATACCACTTGATGGCGATACTGCAAGGTAATAGAGGGTTGCTTGCTTAGTCTGCTATACTGGAGGGACGAGCTGACTTGTGTTGTATTCCGCCCTCTCAACTCCCTATTGGTTCAATGGATTCTGCTCCTGTCTATGATGTGACAACCGTGGGGGCTCACAGCATTCTGTTAGTCGACGACACCTTTGTCCTTCGCGAACGACTTTCGATGGCGATGCGGCAGCGTGGATTCCGAGTGGAGTCGGCTGGTGACTTTGCAGAGGCGGTAGCGGTTTTCACTGACCGGCCAACCGACCTCGCTGTGCTCGATCTGCGGATGCCGGGCAAGAGTGGTCTTGAACTGTTGCGGAAGTTGCTGCAAATCAAGCCGAGCACGCGGATCATCATGCTGTCGGGGTTCGGCAGCATTCCAGCTTCGATTGATGCCGTGCGTGCTGGCGCCGTGAACTTTTTGAGCAAGCCGGCTGACGCCGACGACATCCTCTCTGCCTTTATGCGGGGTGACGAGCCGAGCGTTCCCAGCGGGGCCGTTGCGTTCCCAGCACCTTCGCTTGCGAGGAATGAGTGGGAGCATATCCACCGAGTGCTTTCCGATTGTGGTGGTAACATCAGCGAGGCGGCTCGTCGCTTGGGGATTCACCGCCGCTCGTTGCAGCGAAAACTCCGCAAACGGGCTCCTGAGGACCCAGCTGTGCCAGAGGAACCGGAGTCGCCTGAAGGTCCTGCGGTTTCCAGCGATTCCGTCTCCGCCGGTGGAGCCGATGTTGGTCCGGCTATCGTTTCCGGCGATGCAACGCTGCTCGGTGAGTGAACGCCGGAACGTCAGCCTTTATTGTGGCGATGATGCCGCAGCGATCGCGGGTGCTTGGTGCTCGGCAACTGTGATGCCTCGAAAGCCGGTGATGCCTCGAAAGCCGGTGATGCCTCGAAAGCCGGTGATGCCTCGAAAGCTGGCTCAGGGTCTTGCGACTCTGTTCATCTCGTGCTTTGGTCTAGCATCGCTGCTCGCAAGGCTGATTGCGCGGTTGGAAAACTTAGTGGGTCGGATGGAACTACATGACGGAGAAGTAGTTTTCGCACGCGAAGTCGAAGTATTCGTTTTTGAGCTCGATGGGCAGGTCGTTGTAGAGGCAATAGTTCTTGACTTGCAGCAGCAGATCGCGTGGTTGGCACATTCGCATTGGCCGATTGACCGGTGTGTAATGGGTCGTGATCAGGTAATCGATTGCTTCGGCGTTGTAGGGCACCTTGGTGACCTTGCACATGATTTCGAACAGTTTTCGAAAATCCGCTTCTGGCGGGTTTTCGGCCTCGATTTTGTAGGGGATTCGCCGCAGGAATGCATCGTCGACGAGATCTCGAGGTTCTAGGTTCGTGCTAAACACGACCAGCTGATTGAAGGGGACTTGGATTTTCTTTCCGCTGGCCATGTTTAAAAAGTCGTAACGCTTTTCCAGTGGCACGATCCAACGGTTCAAGAGTTCATCGACTCGCATTTTTTGGCGACCGAAGTCGTCGATCACGAGCGTGCCGCAGTTGCTTTTCAGCTGCAGCGGGGACTCGCTGATATTGCTTTCGCTGTTGCATTGCACCTCAAGCATGTCCATGGTCAATTCGCCGCCGGCGACGATCGTGGGACGGGCGATTCGAACCCAACGTTTGTCAAGTCCGCCGATATCCAGTAAGCCGCTTGTGGCTTCAGGCATGCAGAGTTCGTGACACATCGGATCAAAGATCCGCAGAATGTCTCCGTCGATATCGACAGCGCGGGGTATCCACACGTACTTTCCAAAGGCGCCAGTTACCCGCTCTGCGATCGATGTTTTGCCATTCCCTGGAAAGCCAAACAGGAACATGCCTCTTCCGCTTGCGACCGCCGGCCCCAGTTTTTCAAGCATCCGAGGATTGATAAGCAGGTCATGAAAGGCTTCGAGGAGATCTTGTTTCTTGGGGTATTGGCCTTCGATCGTTTGGATGTTGACGCTGGCGATGTAGTCTTCCAGCGGTACGGGGCAGGCGCCGTAGTAGGCGCAGTCCTGCAGATGATTCCTGGCGATCTGGCGACCGGTCTCAGTCAGAACGTAGACATAGTCGTTCGTCGCCGTGGCATTTTTGTAGGCGACGTTCTGCTCCATTTTTAGTCGGGTTAGCAGAGGTTCCACTAGCCGGAATGGGATTTTTACCTGGTCGGCCACCTTGCGTCCTTCTGCTTCGCCGACGCTAAGCAGGTAACGGTAGATGATCGCCTCGAGAATTGTCTCGTTGACGCCTGCCGATTTTATGTCCGATGGCTCAGCGGGCCGCCATGGTTCATCGCGGGTTGCTTGGAAACCCTCGGGAACTGGAAGTATTTGGGTGGAGGGCTCTGCTGCTGCCGCGAGCGGAGTGGGGCGTGGTGGTCCTTGGGCTGGGTATTTCGCTGACGGTCGGGCGGGACGTGCCGCAGGCCCACTTTCAATGGGGCCTCGCGGGGCGGCGGTGATCGGCGGCCTAGTCGGTTGGGGCTGCGACTGGGCCTCGCGAACTGGTGGGCCAGCAGCGGGTTGTGACCGGCTTGTGAGTGAAGGGTTTGAGGCACTGGCCGAAGGGTGCTCGGGTACGGGACTGCCAGCATTAGCGGCAGTCTCGGCAGCGTTGGCGGTAGGGCGAGGTCGCTGCTTGGGCCGTTCGTCTTGTGCTTCGCTTCCGTTGAGAGATTGAATTCTCGAGATCAGTGAGTCGAGCTTGCTATCAATACCACCGCTATCGGGTGTGTCCGTTGGTTGGCTCATTCTTCTCCCTCATGCAGGTCGGGGGCTCTTGTCTGAGCGTTCACCGCCACTCAAGCGTTGACGACCTAGCGTCTGTTGGATTATCGACCGGCAAGCTGGTAGGAAATCAGAAAACATTAGATGAGAAATTCGAGCCTTTATTCTCGTATTCTCGGAAAAACAATTTGGGCTTTTTTCCTGCAGACAGACAAATGTCTGTTGGCTCGTGGGTGCAGGACGCTGGTAGCAGCGTTCGGTTTTGTCCAGCTCTTCTCTACTGTGGCGTTGGTGCCGGTGGCGACTGTCCGAGAGCTGCGGGGGGGCTAGCATCATAACTGTCACAAGCCGAATCGCGGAGTGATCTGCTGTGCAGTACGGCTGAATGGCGACTGCGATGCCGCTCTGCGATTCGATGATGACCTGCCGAAAAGCGTGTTGGATTGATGTCGGGCTCTTGCCCTCGTTCGTGGCAGTGTCTCGCATGCGGTCTGACAGGTCGGTCTCGCTCGAGCGCGCTCGAGCGATGGGCGTTGTTAATCTCTCTTTTTCCTGTTTCTGAAACGTATCTGCGGAATATCTCTCTGGTGGCACCTATCACTCCCACTCAGCTTGAGCGAAGCCTGTCGCATGTCGCAGATCGCAGATCGATTTGACCTTCCCGATGGGCTCGCCAGCTCATTGCGGCGGGCGACGAAGAGGAACAGTCAAATCAAGCGTTGGCCGCTTGGTTGGTGTCCGACCGGGTGGTAGCTCAGCGGGTGCTTCGCCGGTGCAATACGCATTTATGCAACCAATCGAGCCCTTATCAGATACTCGAGGAAGCATCACTCGCGATGGAAGGCCGTGAATTGTCGGGTCTTGCCGTGCAGGCGTATGTTCGCGAGTTATTTCAGCCAAATCTGAGGATCGACGTTTATCAGCGAGTGACGTTATGGAATCACTCGATCGCGGTCGGGGCGGTTGCTGCGATGATTTCTCGCATTTGCGGGGGCAAGGACGCTGGCCTTGTGTTCACTGCTGGAGCACTTCACGACATTGGTTTGAGCAGGTTGACCCTGAAACTTTCAGAGAAGTGCTCGCGGAGGTGATCGAGTTGTCTCCCGTGCATGAGGTGGAGCAAGACCGGTTTGGCTGGGGCTATGCTCAGTTAGGAGAGTTGATTTTACGTTGGTGGGGTATGCCGGAGGAGGTCCAGGCGGCCGCCCGCTGTCACCACTGGCCGGAGTTCTCGTTGAAGTCGAAAAAGTTGACAAAGCCGACGTGGATGGCGGTTTGTTGCGTGAGCCTCGCGGACTACTTGAGCAGTCGGAGTGGTTGGGCGGCGATGGGGCGTGCCGGTTTCGTCCCGCCCGATCCGCAAAGTTTTTGAGGTACTCGGAATTGATGCTGATCTGTTGACGCCGCTCTGGCAGTTCCATGCGGTGCTCGATGCTGCAACGCAGCTAAAGTGAGAGACATCTAACACAGGCCGAAGTTTTTTTGGCACCCAATTTAATGGCGTTTTGTGCGGTAAATTAGGCGTTTTTCGATGCTCGGGCCGATCGGTCTTGGGTGTCTCTGCAGAAAATCTAAACAATTTGCCCCATTGGCTCTTGCGACCGGAGAGTAGGGCCGATATCTTTCCGCCTCACGTCAGCAGTTGCTGCCGACAAATGCGTCGGACAGCGGCTTGCAAACGGCCTCGGTCGCTAAAGTTTTTCGGGATTTTAGACGACTGAACCGGTTGACGAACGAGGCAGTGTCCTTGATACTGTCGAACCCGATCGAGTCGCTAGGCGGTTCCCTTTGGAACGGTTTGGCAACCGGCTCGACCAACCGATCTTTGACAATTTGGTGATGAAACTTCTGTTGAGTTCAGCAGGGCGAGGTTGTCGTTTGGGTTGCGTTTTTCGAAACGTGGCACAAAAAACAAATGGCGAATCGCTGTGGCGTTTTACCGAGCGTCACAGAGCAGAATCAGACTATCGGTTTTAACTTGATTTTTCCCGGTCAGTTACCTTCGGGTTTCTGGTTGGTGAATCGATACAAAATTGAAGGGTTTGATCCTGGCTCAGAATGAACGTTGGCGGCGTGGATTAGGCATGCAAGTCGAGCGAGAATCTGACTGTTGAAGCTTCGGTGGATTCAGTCAGAGGACAGCGGCAAACGGCGTAGTAATGCGTAGGTACGTACCCTCAGGTCGGGGATAGCCACGGGAAACTGTGGGTAATGCCCGATGATCTCTGCGGAGCAA
>JBMYRF010000024.1:102869-119137 GCA_049602075.1 Rubripirellula sp. | reverse complement strand
ACGCGTTCCTCGGTGGCATCTCGGCTCAGCTGACTTGCGATTGGAATGTGACCTACGCGACGACCTTCGGTCGATTCGGCGAGGCTCGCTACAATGGCGTTGAGAAAGGCTACATGCAGTCGATCGTCAGCGTGTATGACGTCACCGATAGCCTGCAGTGGATCGCCCAGAGCGATATTCTTGACACCGAAGATGCTGCCGGTGCTGACGCCCGCAACACCTACGGATTCAACAATTACTTGATCAAAGAGATCAATGATTGCTGGGGAATCGGAAGTCGCTTCGAATGGTGGTCCACCAGAACCGGAACAGGTCCTCGAAGCAACATCTACGCCTTGACCGTGGGAGCTAACTACAAGCCGCACGCCAACGTCGTGGTTCGTCCAGAAATCCGCTGGGATTGGGATGACGATGGCTTGATCGGCCTCGAAGATGGCACCGACCAGACCACCTTCGGCGTCGACAGCATCCTGACCTTCTAAACTTCTCCCAAGAGAGGTTTCGAATACTGATCCCGGTCGTTGATTTCAGCGACCGGGATTTTTCTTGCGCTCACGCATGCGATACTCTTGGCAGAGCTAATTCTGAAGGACTTGGGCCCGTGGTCAAAAAATAGCCACCGATACTTTGCTCGCTAAAACACGCATTGAGACAGTCTCGATCGCGTTTGTCTGAATTCTCTCAATCGAAATTAGGTAGCTCTCAGCAACCCATAGACAGCAGCCCAGCAAAACGCGACGAGCAGAGCTGGCCGCACAGAACCGCATCCTGCCCAACAAACGTGCTTCATGCCACCCAACGATGCACAAGATCTATGCAGCAGGAATGCCACTGACTTCCATGGCAGGAAACTAAAAAAAAAGAATCAACGTAAGTCACTGAAAATGAAACACTTACGAACACAAAGCCGGACATCACGTAGTTTTGGCGCACGAAATGCAACGTCGGGGTAACGTCGGAGAGGAGGGATGGTCCCTCACCGTTTCATTACTCAATACAGGGCCAACTTCGAAGTCGTTTCGGCTCTTGCTGTATCGCTTCAGCGGTGCAGGTCGGCTCAGTAAACGATGAAACACGAAATAAGCGAAAAGACTGCTTAGCAATCAACTGAAGGAACGAGTCTCCTTTCCCGTTTAGGTGTCCGCCTCACCTGTCCGGGAGAGTGGTTCTGATGTATGGCGATTGTTGAGTTGTTTCTCCGAGAGTCGGCTCCTTCGGGAGCCGACTCTTTTCGTTTGCGAAGTCCTGCTCTGTTCGTCCAACGCAGATCGGGTACGCTCATCGTTAGGTAGACGCACGTGCCAGCGAACAGTTTCTTCAATTCTCTCGTTGCGAGCCCTGGACCACCGTGAAATTGATCATTGCCATCATTCAGCCCGGGAAACTGAGCGCCGTCAAAGAAGCCCTCACGCATGTTGAAGTGGTGCGTTTGACCGTGATGGATTGCCAGGGTTTCGCAAGGCAACGTGGTCAAACAGCCGCCCACCGTGAACATGAATGCAGCGTCAACCTGTTACGCAAGGTCCAGCTGCAAATCGCCGTGAATGAAGAATTTGTACAGCCAACCATCGATGCCATCGTCGAAGGAGGCCGCACTGGCGAGTCAGGGGAGATTGGCGACGGCAAGATATTTGTGCTGCCAATGGATGACTGTATACGAATCCGGACAGGTGAACGGGGCAACGAAGCAATCTGACTCGGTCGCACCAAAGCAATTCGCTGCACCCACCCTCAACCCATGAGCCCCCGTCACGCTAGGTCGTCACCGGTTCGCTGCTCGAATGCCGATGGACCAATGTATACACACAGGGCACAAGCACGAGTGTCAGAACCGTCGAAACGATCATGCCGCCCATCAACGCTCTTGCCAACGGAATCATCGCCTCATTCCCGGGCGCAAACTGAATCGCAAGCGGTAGCATGGATGCCACCAGCGTTAGCGAGGTCATCAGGATTGGCCGCAGTCGCACCTGAGCCGCTGACAAAGCGGCCGCCGCTGGGGCAATTCCATCCGCCAACCGACGGTTGGCAAATTCCACCAGCAAGATGGAATTGTTGACAACGACGCCCACCATCATCAAGGTTCCCATTAAAGATTGAATATTGAGGTTGGTACCGGTGGCAAACAGCACCAGTACGACACCGCTCAATCCCAATGGCACAGCGAGCATGATGATCAGCGGATCGACAAACGACCGAAACTGTGCCATCAGCACCAAATAGACCAATAGTGCTGCAACAATCAATCCGGCCCATAACCGTGACATGCCGGTCTTCATGGTTTCAACCGGCCCGCGAATCTGCAACGCCACTCCACTTTCCAAATCAATGGTGTCGAGCACTCGTTCCACATCACGTGCAACCGATCCAATATCTCGTCCCGACACATTGATGTGAACATCGTTGACCCGAGAAATGTTGTAGTGAGCAATCTCGCCGGGGATGTTGACCCGATTGACCGTCGCAACATTCGACAGAGGAATGGTTCGCGGCCCATCCGGTGTGTTGAGCGACAGTGGGATGTTTCGGAGATCGTCCAGCGATTGCAGTTGGTTATCTTCGTATTGAACGCCCATAAAGAAATCGACACCCGTCTTGGGATCGATCCAGATCGTCGGGGCATAACCGACACTTGACCCCATCGCCGTCAGTATCGTCTCTGCGACTTCTTCTTGATCCAAACCGAGATATTTGGCGCGGGTTCGATCAACTTGTACGTCAAACTGTGGATAGTCCAAAGATTGGGCGATTTGAACATCGACAGCGCCGGGAATATCGCGGACCGCTGTGACAACCTGGTCCGCCACCTCACGACATTTACCGACCGTTCCGGCAGAGACCTGAACACTAATCGGTGTCGGTACACCACGATTGAGCGCCATATTCACAATCCCACCCGAAACAAACAGGAACTGCTCCGTCGGATATTGTTCACCCAGCACATGACGAAGCTGATCGACGTAGGTCTCGGTGGACTCACGCCAACCCGATTGCTTCAAGTTGACGATAATGTACGCGGTATCGGGTCCCGAGTTTGAACTCAGCACAGTCGAAAACCCAGCACCTTTTCCGACCGGCAAGCCGATATTCGAGATGATCGCATCGATACGATCCGGTGGGATCACCTCTTGGATCGACTGCTCGATCTTGGCAACTAATGCTTCGGTTTCTTCAAGATCAGAACCAGGAGTTGTTTTCAACCGAATCTCGAACGTACCGGCATCGACGTTTGGAAACAGCTCGCTGCCAAGGAACGGCCACAACACAAACGGACTCGCCGCAATCACCACAATCGCGATGGTTGCACCCACCGGCGCCCGAAGCGTTTGGGCCATGAACTTACCGTAAACCCCACGCGGCTGAGTGCCATCATCAGCGAGATCGCTACCGTTATCCGTCTTACCATTCTCACTATCAGAGAGTCGCGGACGGACGAAACTCGCACAGTAAGCCGGAACCACGGTCAGCGCTAAAAAGTACGAGGCACCAATCGTGAAGGTGGCTGCGAGAGCGAGTGGTTCGAATAAATACTTAATCATCCCTGTGAGAAAGACAGCAGGCATGAACACCACCAACGTCGTGACCGTCCCGGCAAAAATGGCACCGGCCACTTCGTTACTTCCATCTCGAGCCGCGACCAACGCCGACTTCCCCATCTTTTGATGACGGATGATGTTCTCGACCACGACGATCCCTGCATCGACCACCGTGCCGATCGCCAAGGCAATTCCGCCCAACGTCATCACATTGATCGTCTGGCCGGTAAATGAAAAACCGAGCGCCCCGATCAAAACCGCTAACAGAATGATCCCCAAGATGACGATCGTTGGTACAAAACGCTTCAGGAACACCAACACCACGATCGTGACCAGAATGGCTCCCAAGCCAAGTTGCCGGTACAGGTTCGACATCGCAATGCGAATGTAATGCGATTGATCTGAGACGAGCGTCACGTCAGCGGACTCGGGAATGTCCCCTCGTTCTTTCATCTTAGGAATTTCGGTCGCGATCCCCTCGTAGATACGATCCACCACCTCAATCGTGTTTTCACCTGGCTCGCGAAGCAGCGGACAATACACGCTTCGCTTGCCATTGACGCGAACGACGTTGTATTGCAACGCGGCATCATCGACGACGCGTGCCACATCTCGAATGTAAATAGGACGCTGATTTCGCACGGTAACGGGAATCGCTTCGATCTCTTCCACGGTGGGCAGTGTGTTCCGTGGATGAATCTGATAGTCGGTCCCATCAAGGCGAGCCGTTCCCGAGGCCAGCACAAGGTTCGCTTTCCGCATCGCTTTGACCACATCGGGTGCACTGACGTGATACGCCTGAAGTTTCAGAGGGTCAACGTAGACCATCATTTGCCGAAACTTCCCGCCGAACGGGTGAGGGATCTGCACTCCCTTCAATCCGCCCATCTTGTTTCGAACCGCGTAATAACCGATCTGGTAAAGTTTTGATTCACTAAGACCGTCACCGGAAATGGCAGCCAACACGACCGGCAAATTGGCCGGTTCACTCCGCAACGTGAATGGCCACTCAATCCCTGGCGGTAGATGGAACATATCGCTTGCTTCAAGGTTCACGATATCGTTCATCGCGGAACTCGGGTCAGTCCCCGGTTGAAAGAATATCTTGATAACGGCAGCACCAGGCACCGTGCGTGATTCCTGATGCTCGATACTCCCGGCCAGCGTCAACGCGCGTTCCACCCGCGAAGTCACTGATTTCTCCATATCCATCGTCGGCAGACCGGGATAGGAGAAAAAGCTAACGACAACTGGCTCCTTGAAATCCGGCAGAATGTCGATCGTGATCCGTGGAATCACGGCCGCACCCAGCACACACAATCCAATCGCAAGGGAAAGAACCGCGAAACGATTGCCGAGGGAAAAGGAAATAAGACGCATCAAGAAAATCCAACGAGAACCAGTGGGACAACGACCGAGCGAGCGGCTGGCTTACCCTTTTGAAAGAGCGTGCACCGCAACCGGGGGAGCAATTACCGGGGGGGCAACACGCGTACTGCCTGCCCATCTTTAAAACGCTCGCGATGAGCATCGACCACAAGTTGGCCAGGCTGCAGCGGTGAGAGAACCTCAATCCAACTTCCCTCATCCGTGCCGGTCACAATCTCAACCATCGAAACAGTCTCATCTGACTGCAGCACATAAACGTGAGCTTTTCCCGTTTCATCAAAACGAATCGATCGAGCGGGCAACACCGTCACTTCTGGTTTGGTCGACAACGTGATCGATGCCATGGCAAACATCCCTGGCACCAATTTCCGATCGACATTATCCACTTCGGATTCAACCAGCATCGTGCGTGTGTCACGATCAAGACTGCCCGACACACGCGTGACCGTCGCTTCACGCTGCTCATCGGCAAATGCCGGAAAGGTAAATTGGATCGCGTCACCGGGATTGACCAAAGCAGCCTCAGCTTCGGGCACGGGGATACGGATCCGGACCTTATCGAGTTGGCTGACGACAAACATCGGCATGGTGCTGGGAGTATTGTCGTCGGGAATCACCAAGTCACCTGGATCGATATGACGCTCGGTGACGATCCCCGCAAACGGCGCTCGAATCTCAGCATACGCAAGTAGCACCTCCGCTTCTTGTAATTCGCGTCTTGCTATTTCTGTCTCTGCTTGTGCCGCGCGAAGGTCTGCTTCGGCTGCAGATCGTTTCGCATTGGCGACGACAACCTCAGCCTTGGTCGATTCAACAGCCGAGTTGGCGGCATCCAAACTCGCCTGTTCGGCATCTCGCCGCATGGTTACCTCATCAAGCACGCGTTGCTGTAAAGATTGACGCGACACCAGATCCGAGGTCCGCTTGAATTCTGCCTCGGCCGCCATCAAGGACGCATTCGATCTCGCTAATTCTGAGCGCGACTGCTGCAGCCGAGCCTCGGCCGACAGCACATTGGCCGACGCCAGTTCCACCCCGGACTGGGCCTGAGCTTCCAAGGCCTGATTGCGATCCACACGAGCCGAGATCACGTCTCTTCGCTTTTCCAATTCGGGGACAGCCACGGTGGCCAGAACGGCACCTGCTTCCACAACCTCCCCAATGTCTGCCTGCAGTTGTTTTACGTACCCACCGACCCGAGGCCGCAACTCGGCTTGATACAGCGGATGAACCGTAGCGGGCTGAGCGGTAGTCCGCCGGACTTCCTGCTGCATCACCGCCACCGTGCGGACCGCTGGCCGCCGATTCGTCACCAAGTCCGCAGAAGAGGGATCAGCGGTTTGGTTCGCCGCTGCCGATTCCCCAGCGGGCGGCCTTTGCGACCCACAACCGACCACTCCCACGGAAAAGAGCGTCGAAACAAAACAAAAACAACAAATCGGATCAGGCAATCTAGGCATCAAGGATTGTCCGGAAAAGAAAGCAAAACAAAGTGGGTTCGTTTGCATCTTACTTGCCCAACACGGCATTGGCCTCGAAACTCGACCAGTTTTCGTCCGCTCGCGACCGATACATCTTGCCCAACCCGCATGACCAGCACACAAGTCAGTCGAAACCGGACTGTCTCGACCGATCCGACCCGTATGACCCGAATCTTCGTGCCGATCGAACCTCAGGGAATAGAAAACTCGCGGACGCCGAAGATGAAGCCAATGAAACGAGACAATTTGTTCACCTTGATCGCAAGCACCCTCTCCGCTGGTGCCCTCTGCGGTGGCGGTTGTTCGCTTCCACCAGGCCTACGCCTGCCGTTTTCGCAGCCAACGGTGAGCTACGCTGAAGCCGACGAAGATTCCAGTCGCTTTCGGGAAGTCAGCTTTCGCCAGAGAAACCCAAAAGACCTCCGCGCGGTTGGGGTTCCGGTCGTGTCAGAAATCTTGACTGATCAAGATCAGGACAAGCCCCAGCTGAATACCTCCCAGAACCAGCAAGCCCCCCAGAACCAGCAACTCGATACACAACAACTCCAGAGCAATCAAAGCCTGACCGATCCGCCCCAATCTCAGGAAGCAATGGCGGTTTTGCAGACCGAGGCAGCGATCGCCTTGATGGCAAAAGAGATCGCCGAGCTGCCAGTTCTACCGGAACTGACTGAAATGGGGCCAGCCGATCACGTCGCCCTAAGCACGCAAACAATCACCGAACCAATCCGTAACGAACAGGGAATCGAGCTCGATCTCGTCTCTGCCCTGGCTGCGATCGGTGGACAACATCCCGCTGTCGGACTGGCCAGGTGGCGAGTCGAAGAAGCCTACGCCAGATGGAGCCAAGCCAAAATCCTCTGGATTCCCACACTCCAAGCCGGCATGAGCTTTCATCGGCACGACGGAAATTACCAAGCTAGCAATGCGGACATTGTCGATGTCAGCCGAAGTTCAGTGCAAACCGGACTGGGAGTCGGTGCAACCGGCGCCGGCACGACCCCACGACCCGGCCTGATTGCCCAATACCATTTGGCGGATGCAATCTTTCAGCCAGACATTACTCAAAAGCAAGCCTGGGCTGCCCAACATTCGGCCCACGGCGTCAACCAGCGTCAGTTAATGAATGCGGCTGTCGATTATCTGAATTGGCTGGCCGCTCACCTCGATCACCAGATTTTGCTGGAATCGCAGCAGCGAACAGCTGATCTGGCCAAACTCACCAGCGATTTTGCAGCCACCGGCCAAGGGCTCCAGGCCGACGCGGATCGACTAAACACAGAACTCGCTTTCATCGATAATCGTGTACTGCAGGCCGAAGAGCAGATCGAAGTCCGTCGAGCTCGCTTAGTGCAAACGCTCAGCCTGCCACACAGCCAACCCATGGTCCCCCTTGATCCAACAATCGCTCCGATTGAATTTGTCGCCCAGGGCACCGATCGCGGCGAATTGATTGCCACCGCGCTCAGCTCACGCCCCGAATTGCGTGAATCACGGGCCTTGGTCGCAGCGGCCTGCGCAGCACATCGTCGTCAAAAGTGGGCGCCATTCGTTCCCAGTGTACTACTCGGATTCAGCACGGGAACCTTCGGCGGCGGACTCGGCAGCAAGGTTGATAACGTCGATGGACGCTATGACTTCGACGCCTCCGTCGCATGGCAAGCGAGACAACTTGGACTTGGTGAATTCGCAGCCCGGCGTGAATCTGCCTCCCAGGTCCAACAAGCAAGGTTTGAATCCGCTCGGGTCATGGATCAGGTTGCCCGTGAAGTGAGTGAGTTCCACAGCCAAACACAATTCCGAGCCAGAAGAATCGAACTCAGCAAACAAGCGATTCAAACTGCGAAAGATGCCTACCAACGGGACCTCAATCGAATCCGTGAGGGGCAAGGACTGCCAATTGAAACCCTGCAGTCGCTGCAAGCCTTTGAACAAGCCCAACGCGACTACTTGAATTCGGTCGTCGATTACAACCAAGCGCAATTTCAACTGCAATGGTCCATCGGCTGGTCCGTGATGGAAACGCCACAGCAAATGATCACCGAGGATGTTGACTGACGGCCGCTGCAATCAGCCCGGTTCTGTGACGCTGCGAAGATGCAAAAAAAAACCGAGGCTGCCTGATCCGGCAACCTCGATCTTTAAGAACAACATTAAATTGCCCGACTTAGTTCGTCGTGGCAGTTGGTAATGGAACTGACCGCACGGAGCGTTGATCCGTGCGAGGTATCCAAGGTCGAACGCTGGTGGGCACTAATCCGTTTAATGGTGTTCTTAGCGAAGGCTGAACTGACTGGGCCGAAGGCGAGGGAATCCGAGTTGGCACCGCCAAGTTGGGCTGTGCTACCCAAGTTGGCTGGGTGGTTGGATTCGATGACGTAATCGGTTGTAGAGTTTTCGACACCGACGGCATCGTCACCACGTTGACCGCGTCATCACAAGCCGCATCACAACATCCGACATCACATCCGTTCTCTTCCGGCGTCCAAGTGTACTCGCACTTAGGACAATTATACTTTTTCGTCTTCAATACGCAGATCCGACGCACCTTGGCACCATTGTGCACGCAGGCATTGCAACCAAGCCCACTGCACGAGTCACACGAACGGCAAGACTTCTTTTGCCAAGGAAAAACTACTCTGGGGATACAGATTTCTTTCGATTCGACCTCGAAACAGGTTTTTTCCTCATCGACTTCCTCGGCATCCAGATTGCAGCAATGATTGCAGGACGGGCAACGCTTGCAACAACCGGTCTGATCACCAATGCAGTGATCACGGAGACCGGCCTGCGAAGGAACGGCTGTGATTCCGCCGACCAACAGAATCAACACCGCAAAGGGACCACAGCAAATTTGTTTAAATGACATGACGAACTTCCTGACTTGATGACTTGAATAGTGGAAAGAACGACTCGGGACGATCGCCCGGCCGAGATATTGCCCGCCGACTAAAAGTCGATCATGTAACGCATACCCAAGATGGTGAAATCACCATCAATGCCCGGAGAAAACGGTGCAGTGGCACCATCGGGCCCACTATCATTTTGACCCTGACCGGCGTCATTGATTTGACCCCATACCAAGTTGGTTTGCAGCTTCGAATAAGAAGTCCAGTACCAATTCAGACCGCCAGTGAACGCGTGACCGACACCGCCACGAATGTCTGAGTCGCTCAGATCAAGGTAGTCATAGCGAAGGGCAATCGCCCACGCTCCCCATCCTTTTCCGGTCCCGCCACAACAACGGTCAACCACAAAAAAGTTCTCAAACGGCCGTACACGGTCGATCGTTCCCGCTCGACGATTCCATGGGATATGTTCGCCAGTCAAGAAATACGACGCGAAAATGTAACCACCGTGAAAAAACAAGTCGTCACCAGAGAAACCGAGGGCGGCATCCCGTTGCACCCAATTACCAAAGTACTCACTCGTAACTTGCCAAGCCCCAATGTTCAACACAGACTCCAGAGCCAGCTGCTGGTAACCACCGGCTCCCGGTATTCGATTGGTATTCCACCAACGGCTTGAACTTCGTGCCAATGGACGGGTGCGAAAGCGAGCTTCATTACGATTCGAAACTCCCGGGTCGTCACCAACGGCGCTACCATCGGTCACGTTCGCTGAGCCGGCGATTGCACAGTGATAGTAGCCCCGACCGCCGCTGATCTCGTCATACCACGGGCTAGCCGCCAATCGACCATACAGGCCACCCTGATCGAAATTACCGCGGTAACGTCCATCACGACTGATGTTCTCCAGCATGAAGGCTCCATACCGCCAATTGATGACGTCGCTCTCAGAGTAACCATACATGCAGACACCAAGACGTCGAGCATCCTCGTTGAATGTTTCAACAGCTAGCGGTCGCTCGGCGAACACGTTGTGACGGCTACTGTTCAGGTGGTCCATCCCGATTGGACGCTTCTGATTACCGATCAACAAGGTTTGGTTGTGCGGCAAATTTTTAAACCCAAGGTAGACATCCTTCATCTCGGCGCTGCTCGGATTGTTGAAGTCGATTTGGGTTCGAAACAACATATTGTTGGGAACCTCGCCGGCGAACTCCAAACGAATTCGTCGAAAGTCCCAGCGATCCTCGGGACGCACCAGTGGATCACCACTTTCCAGGTAGTTGGTACCCGCGTCGGTGTCAAGGAAATTCCAATTGTCCAAGTGGACACGGCCACTCATTTTCCAGGATGATTTTTTCTTTTTGGCAGCCGCTTCATCCGCCAACTTGTCCTGGTATTCACTCCAATTCGATTCCAGGTTCCCGATGCGTTCCAATAACGCATTGTACTGTTCCTTGGGAACGGTCTCGTCATCATCCGCCGCAGTCACCATCGCATTGGTCTGCTGAATCGGCTCTGCTGTCCCCTCATTAAGCGATTGCTGGTACGCCATCGCCTGAAATAAAGCCGGCTCCTCAGCATGAACCACATTCGACACGCCCAAACCTGCAATCAGGGTGAAGACAAATCGAATCAGGCCTCGAGAATAACTGCTAAAAGAAACTCTCTGTTGGCTAAAAAGAATACGTGTAGAGGCCAGTGCACGAATGTGACATTCACTTATCGCTGGCATTTTTTCCATCCTTGGATTTTGTCAGAAGATTCGCCAAATACTCCCCATCTCCCAATGTCACCAAACTGAGAACCTCCTGTTCAACAATCGGCGATCAACCACTCAAAACATGGTCTTGGGCAGAATTGGTTTCGTCGCCAGCCCGATGATTTTTCAAACCCAATACGATCGGCAGACACCATTTCGCAGGTAACATGACTGAAAACCCGACCAATCACTACAACCCGACCCGTAACGGCAAATCCAGATGCCTGGGTCCGCCGAAAGGTTTGGGAAAATCAGACGATCCCAACATGCACGATTACTCACGCGACGGATTGCGAAGCAAAATTCGAATCATGGGTTCGATTAGTAAAACTGAATGGAACAGAGAATTTTTCACAGATGCTTGCCTTCCAACTCGCGTGGAACCACCGAGCAAGCCGATTGTCGCAATACGAGGAAACACTCTGTTTACGCTGACTCGCTCATGCTAGCAAAAAAAACACACGTCATCACAGCCTGCCTGATTCTCGGATTATGGTTTGGGCAATCCCAAACGCACGGGCAAGAGCGTGCGCCGCTGATTGATGCTGTGAATGTTTTACCGATTGAACCGGTTCGAATTGAGTCGCCTAGCGACCGTGATTGGCAACCACCGAAAGCGGTCCTCGTGGAAGACCCGCTGCGACACAGTGGGGAAACCAGGGTTCAGGCCCCTGCCGAAAATTGTGCCTGCGGGAATGCCAGGTGCCCCGGTGTCTGCCGAGATCCTGGCCGTCCAAGAAAACCTCTGCTGACCAAACCAGGCGATCGCAATCGGGGTGACTGTCCGCCCTATCGCTATCGACTCTCCGACCATGAACGGGCCGGCAACCCGCACCGCGTCGCTCCTTGGGCGGCGTGCAGCGTCAACGAAAAATACAGTGCTTGGTTCGTTGGAGGTGGAACCGGTTTTTGGCGCGGTCGCTGTCGCAAACCAAGCGAAGGCACTTGGGGCTTGGATTACAGCGGCCTATTCGGACGTGCCAACATCTGGCTGACCTACACGCGTGGAAGGAACCAGGGTGGGGAAGGAGCTTACGAGACCGATGGCGAGCCAAAGTTTGTGACCCGCACGCATGAGTTCTTCGGATTTGGGCACTAACCCAAATGAAGCGATGCTGATACACCATCGATTCTAGACGCGTTTTTTTTGACAAAACCACCGCGTCGAGTGACACCTTACTTGTTCGCTTTCCGCTTCGCTTCGAGCAGTCGTTCGGTATACGACGCTCCCTGAGACTCTGGCAAGTTCGCCGATTGAGCTTTGGGTTTCGCCTGCGAATCGGTGACCTGTTCATCAAAATCGGCCGTATCGGCATGATCGACAGCGGTCGGTTCAAAACGAACGCTTGACCGTTTTCGTTCCAATGAATCACTGAGCGAATCTTTTTGTTTTTGCAGTGCGTCAAGCCGCGCGGTGACAATTGATTCCTTCTCATCCGATGTGCCACGAATGCGTTTCCACGCACTCCCGATCCAATAAAAATTAACCGCGACGCGTCGGATAAACACATCACCTAGAAACAAACAGCATCCGGCCAGCACAAACCAAGGCCACACATCTTGAATGCTGCGGGCGAGTTCTAAGCCACCACGAAAGGCATTGGTATCGACAAGTTTCTCACTCGGTTTTTCGCCGAGGGGAGGCGTTACTTGGCCAGCAATTCCTCCGCGTGGTTGAATCGACGCCAATGAATCAATGAGCGTCTGATTTGTTTCACGCACTCGAAACTCTTCGCTGTAAGGCACCGTTACCCCCGTTGTCAGCGGGGTCTCCCCGGCATCAGGCAGCACATTGACAAAATAACTGCCCGCTTTGTCACCGGGAAAAGAGCCGACGTATCGGCCCGGTGCCGTTTGCCGCATTCGAAGTGGAATCGGGCTCAGATCGGGGCCTAACACAGAAGCGTTCATATCCAGAAAGTTCTTGAACGAATCATCCTTGTTCAGTGCGTTGACGACAACTTGCACCTCACCATCTCGGACCTGCGTGGCAATTGTGTACTTGCCTGTGTCGCCGGTCGGACGCATCAACCAGCGAACCAGTTGGCTGTGGAATTTGTCGTAACCGGCCCACTCCGTCCAGGCAGAGGTCCAGCGAGCCCCAGCATCAGTGGTCAAGACAGCAGTTCGCCCCAAACCATATTGCCACACCGCTAAGATTGAAGCGTTCTCAGGTGAATCAGGCTTGGGTGATTGAATCAAAACCTGGGACAGCGGGCTTTCTTTCGCTTGCGTTAAAACAAAACCGCTGATGGGAGGCAGCACACGATCAATTCCTTCCAAAAGAGGATGGGGAAAGATGACTTCGGGTACCGCACCATTTTCCGGCTCGTAGACAAGCGGTCGCGATACTCGCCGAGCTTCCCGCTGATAGATTTTTGGTAGGGCACGACCGCTGGCCACCGCATAATACTTGCCACCAGTTTGCTGCGCGATCCGCTGCATTAGCTGACTGCCTGTTTGGCCGTGAGATTCGACGGCCACGGTGCTGACGGAGATATTGTTCTTCTTGAAATCGTTAATCGTTCGGGCATCGGGCGGCGAGGGGTCACCGTCACTAATGATGATCGCGTGCTTGACCGAGGCGTTCGTTCGCTTCAGACCAGCCACGGCCTTCCTCATGCCTGGGTCGAATTGTGGCATATCACCTGGGGTCATCCGACCAATTGCGGCCAGCATCGCTTTGCGATTGGGGCCTACCTCTAACAATCCATTTTTCCCACCCCACAACCATGCGTCGCCTCCCATATTCCAATACAGCACACCACCGAAATCAGCCGGACCCAACTGCTCGATCGCGGACTTGGCAATTACTTTCTGCCAGTGATTGCCCTCTGCCATCTCACCCGCGTGCATGATCAGCGCTAACGCGCCGACCGCTTGGATTTTGGTATTGCGAATTTTAAAATCGACGGGCATTGCCTCCTCGATCTTGGTCCCGATCCAACCTCCCGCGCCAAAGGCTTCGGGCCCACCGATCATCAACAACCCTGCCCCCAATTGCTGCGTGTTGCTAACCAACATCGCAATTTGCTGGTCGGAAAAAGAGGAGAGTTGCTCGACATCCTCGCCCGAGACTCGCGGCACACCCGCCAAGATCACAGCATCGTAAGCTTGCAACTCGGCAAGCGATCCAAACAACGAATCACTGGTTTGCGTCACCACCTCAATATTGTTATCCCGCAACGCTCCGATCATCAGATCAAAGTCTCCCAGCCGTGATCGGTCCTCAATCACCAACACTCGTCCTTTGCCTCGTACATAGGTATAGGCGGTTGCTTGATTATTTTGAAACAGCCCATCGTCAGAATCACTCGAGGGAATGAACTCAGCGTTGTAGACATAAGCGGCAGGTTGTTCGATGCGATGCCGCATCGGAAAAACATTTTTGCCTGGATCGAGGGTGATCTCTTCTTCAAGCAACAGTGTTTCCTCGCCACCGACCTTCTGCTTCACTCGCAGCTTACCGCTGACGGGTGCGGCCGCTCCATTGTCGGCGTAATTGTTAACCACAACACGGGCTTCGAACGGCTGACCTTTACGAATATTCGTGGGCAGATCGATTTTCTCTACTAAGACTTCCGCGTTCGATTCCAACATGACCGGAACCACATCGATGCCGATCCCTGATGCGGCGACGCGTGCTGCCAGTGATCGTGCTTGCCCGAGATTCTCATTACCATCGGTCACAATCACGATCCGTCGTGATGTATCTTCCTCCATCGAAGCTTGCGCAAAACTCAACGCGGCTTCCAAATTTGTGGCATCAGCCGGTCCTCGAAAACTCTCCAGACGCTTCAGGTAGATGTCATCGTCGAACGGCGGAATTTCGATCGTCGCCTCCCGCCCAAACACAATCACCCCAGCACGATCCTCCCGCGCACGATCGCGGTGTCGACGTACATTTTTCGTCACATACTCCAACATCACCTGCCGTTTCGCGGGCGGAATACTCTCCGACTGATCCAGCAAGTACATCACGGTGACTTTGTCGCTGACCCAAACCAACTGGGCACCAGCCAAGGCGAACACAATCGCTGTCCAGACGGCACTGCGAAAGAACATCGCAAACCAGCGTCGAAAACTCCCCAAGGCCCCCAGGGATCCGTAGCCAATCCACAGCAGCACCGGCAGCGCGATCATCAACCACAGATAGTTCGGATGATCAAAACCGAGCCTTAAAGAAAAGAACATCAAGTCCGCCTAAATAAGAACGAATCACAATGGCTAAACGCCAAGTTACCGAACGGCTGATTGTGGACTACGATACAGCACTGACGCAACTGAAACGCTCGCCAGCCCAACCACTCCGCTAGCGAAAACAATCAAACTGAACGCGACCGCTGGCAGCGAAAGCAGCCCAGCCTCCGCATCGGAGACCAAAACCACCGCCACCACGCTGATGAAATTATTAACAAAATGCCCGAGCATTGCCGGATAAAGAGAGCCACTACGCCAGGTGACCCATCCCAAAAACAGCCCCAGTGGAAAGACAGCCACGATATGAACCGGATCAAAGTGAACAATCGCAAACATTGCCGAGGCAGTGAACACCCCAATCAGCGGCCCAAATGAACGCACCAACCGAGTTTGTAAGTATCCACGAAATAGCAACTCTTCGCAAAACGCGGGTGTGATTCCGATCATCAGTGCGATCGGCCACAGAAAACCATTCTGACCGTGATCACGAAAAATGTTGGACATCTCCTTCAGGGATTCGCTTTCATCCAAGAACATGCCCACCGCCAGGCCAGAAATCATTCCCACCAAGGGCGTTGCCGCAGCAGCAGCGAACCAAGTCCAAAACGGCCAATTCCCACGAACCAAACCGAGACGGCGGAGGGTCGGCACGGGCGATAAAAATGCGGCCAGAACCGAAGGCGTCACCAGTGCCAACTGGGGAATAACCACCACGATCAACAAACCCAGTCGAGACTTGGAAACCGCAGCAAATGATTCCGGGTCACGCAGCATGGCAAGACTGAGTTCACCGTGCACCAGTAGCAAAGCAAATAACAGCGTCACAAAACTGGCAAAAAGAAACGATGCCAGGGAAACACCGGCGACCGCCAGTGCCGTCCACCATCTTGGCGTCGTCTGCAGTTGGCCCCGTGGCGGATCCGATTCAAAAAATCGCGAATTGTCTGAATCCCCACCCGCAGAATCCCCGCCCGCAGAGTCCCCGCCCACAAACGCCGAATCAGCAGCCTGCGTACTGCTGGACTGCGTACTGCTGGACTGCGTACTGCTC
>JBMYRF010000024.1:43835-102770 GCA_049602075.1 Rubripirellula sp. | reverse complement strand
CTGCGTACTGCTGGACTGCGTACTGCTGGACTGCGTACTGCTCGGGGGGGAGTAGGGATCAGGTAAATCCATCACTTGAATCGAAGCGGTGCTAGGTTAGTGTCAGCAATTTATCCTACACACCCAGCCAGTGTAAGAGTTCACCAAAACCGCAGTTCGATCCCCGGCAAGCTTCAATGCCTGGCGATGCCGCTCACCAAACGGCATTCAAAACCACATTTCACCCGATAGCGCTCGGGCCCACGTTACGCCAAACCAAGTGTCTCAGGCAATCCAAACATCACATTCATATTTTGCACTGCCGCACCGCTGGCACCCTTTGACAAATTATCGATCGCCACCAACAAGACAACTCTTGACCCCGCATCACGGGCCGACATCTGTACAAAGTTTGTTCCGGCGACATGCTTGGTTGCCGGCAAATGTTCAACGACCTGGACGAACGGTGACTCGGCGTAAGTCTGTTTCCAACATTCCATCATTTCATCACCGGTCCCTCGCCCACGCACATAGATGGTTGATAAGATTCCACGATCCATCGGGGTGAGGTGGGGTGTGAATAACGTTTTGACGGTGTGTCCCGAAATGCGGCCCACCAAATCATCAATCTCTGGTTGATGGCGATGCATCCCCACGGCGTAGGCGGCGATTGATTCGTTCGTTTCGCAGTACAGCATCGCGACTTTCGCGCTGCGGCCTCCACCACTGACACCACTCTTACTATCGATAATGATGTCGACCGGATCGATCAACTGATCACGCACTAGCGGTGCCAGCGGCAAGATCGCCGAGGTGGGATAGCATCCCGGATTAGCAACAACGTCTGCCTTACGAATTTCGTCTGCGAAGTACTCGGGCATCCCATAGACGGTCTTGCCAACACGTTCGGGCCAAGGATGATCGACTTTGTACCATTGCTGATAAACATCAACACTGGACAATCGAAAGTCCGCACTAAAATCGACCACTCTTGATCCGGCCTTGACCAATTGCTGAACCGTTTCGGCTGACGCGCCGTGCGGCAAACAACACATAACGATATCACATCGCGTCGCCAACGAAGCAGGGTCGAGTGTTTCGATCAACACATCGGTCCGACCAGCCAAGCAAGGGTGAACCACTGCAAGCGGTTTTCCAGCATCGCTGCGACTGGTCGCGGCAACCAAAGATGCCTGTGGATGAATCAACAACAAGCGTGCCAGTTCCAGGGCCGTGTAACCGGTCGCCCCCACGATCCCAACTCGAATCTCCGACATTTGATCTTGTTACCTATAGGATATCTTGGTCAACCGACGCCCGTTCGTTAACGCTCAGTTCATACATATCACGGATCAACTGTTTATCACACTCCCGCTGCTCAACATTTCGCCGCTCGAACATGCGGCGTTGAGTATTGATCATAACGTCAGCAGGCAGCAAAGACGTTTGCCCAAACAGTCGTGCATAGTTTACGTAGCTGGGAACGTTCGAAGTGACGAAACCGTACATCATGCTGCAGACGCCAATTACCTTCCCCGTAAAGATACTGGTGTTGATCGCCGTCTTTGAGTAGTCCCCAATAAAGCAGCCCAGAAACTGCATCTCGGTGGCGACTTTTGATTCGCCGTAATGAATATTAATCGTTCCGTAGGTGTTTTTCAGGTCGCTATTGCAAGTTCCGGCGCCCAGATTGATCCAACTCCCGAGATAACTGTGCCCCAAGAAACCATGATGCTGTTTGTTCGTGTAAGGTTCGATCACCGACGCTTCAACCTCACCACCGATCTTGACGGTATGCCCGAGTGAGACGCCATCCTTGAGCGCCGCGTGCTCGATCACTCGTGCGCCGGCGCCCGCGTAAACAGGTCCTGACAAGTAGCAAAACGGACCGACCTTGACTTTCTCCTCCAATAGGATTGGCCCCTCTGAAGTATCGACGACTGGATACTTCCCGATTTGCACGCCCTGGCGCACGAAGACGCCGTCACTCGACTCGCGGTAGTCACCATGCCCTAATCGCCAATTCATCGCGTCGGGCATCTCTCGCATGTGATGCTTGATCACATCATGTGGCCAACGAAACACCTCGATCGATGATTGGTGAACCGGCGCAGACCGCACCAACTCCATCACCTGCGACCACCCCCCTTCGGTGTCGAGCGGCCCAATCGCCTGCAGATCGGCAGCCACAACCCGCGCCGCCAACACCGAATCGTCTTCGGGATCAAGCACAACACAAGTGCGAGATTCAATTGCAAGCGACTTCAATTCCGCCTCTAAACTGACACCAGGAGCCACCCGAGCATTAATCAACAAGATGCCTTCCGCATCCTCTTGTAAGCCATCCAACCCATCCACTTGGTAATCAAGTTTTTGCAACTCTTGAAGGTAAGACCGAATTGAGCCGCACAGATTACCCGGAATCCGCCGCAACCAGTCGATCAACCGGAAACTGGCAGAGGTAATTGCATAGGCAGGTCGCGCCTGCACGATCGGACGTAGGAACTCAACGCGGTCATCTTCGAAACAGAGAATCTGCATGGTTTTAGAAATCGTTGTTCGGTCAAACGACTCAGAAATGGATCGTTGGAAGTGTGTCAGCAAACGGCAGCGAGAACCATAAGAACGACCGGTTTTAACGATGATGCTACTTACCCGGCTCGTTCGAGCGGCCTGGGCAACGGAGACCATTTCTTTCGATGGCGCCGTAGCCTGTCCGACTAAATTCGGCTTATCCCCCAAGCAACCGTGACTTTTCTTTTTCAATTCCGATTTTCCTCGTCAGCGTGCAACGCGAATCGCATTCCGCCACTGAACCGGTGTGACCTTGAGCCCCACACACTCCCTCTGCCGGCATCTGGTCCAGCGTCTGATAACACAGCGTCTGGTAACCCTCGTTTGGATTGCAGCTTTGCCCCTGCTGCAGTTATTCGGCAGCGATCCACCTGAGGGTCACGATGCTCCACGCGATGGTTCGCAGTGGGTCAAGCAGTCACCACCTCTGGATGGGCCAAATAACGCCAACGATTTTCCCGATCGCCCGCAGCGTCTCGTCTCAAACCTCGACAGTCCCATCTTTAGCCAGCGTCGTGCTGCGTTCCAGTCACTACTGAGGCAGGGCACCAGTGCAAATCATGCGATTTCCAAACAAGTCAAAAAAGCTGTCGTCCGTCACGGCCTCCGACATCCATCGATGGAGGTTCGATTGGCGGCCACTGATCTGCTCAAACGATTCCGTTTCCATCGCATGGAATCGCAGCTAAATCAACTACGCGATCCGCGGATCTCCTCCGATTCGATTGATATCGATCAGTGGGGCTCCTTTTCTTTGCGTGGCGGCGCCGACATGCTTTCCCGCAACTTCTTTGCCAAGTTGTATCTGCAATTCCCTTCTTTGCTACGAACTCCAATCAGTTCTTTTCATCGTGATCCCTCAAAATTGCGACGCAATGATTCCACGGGGTGGGCGATGCTGATCTGGATGGACTTAGATGCGAACAATCGGCATTGGAACTCAAATAACCACGCGAGTGCGCGATACCAAATCGGCGTACCGAGTCCGCCGAATGGACAGAAACATCTAGGACTCTTGTTAAGCCAATCAGCTCGCGGTCCGATTCTCGATTTGAAAAATCACTCCGTGGTTGTATCGCGGATGATAGGAGCATGGATTAACAACACCCCGACCACCATATCTCCGAACCATCAAAAACTTCGCATCGCCTTGCGATACAACCAAATTGATCTCGCCTACAGACTGATCGATCAAATTTTCTCCGATCCGCACGCCTGCCCACGATCACGTATCGCCGCCCTATTAGCGGCCCATGTAATCGACCACCAAGACACAGTGCGTTACGCAAGGATCAGTCTGAAGGATAGACGAAATGCCAGCAGTTGGACCCTTGTGAGAGCTCCCAATCACCGGATTCGAACCCAAGTTCGAGATGTCGGGCTAGCTGTGCTGCTGCAGACACGCGGAATGGATCCTCGCTTAGCGGGATTTGAGTATCTGGAGGCCGATCCAATCTTGATTTTCAAAAGCCAGAGCCTTGGATTTCCCGATCAAGCATCAAGGCTAGTCGCTCAAGACAAGGGTAAGAACCTGCTTCTGCGCTTCCGTACTGGCCCTGAATGAATACTGGCCCTGAATGAATCCCCTCGCAACCGAGCCAGCATGGCGGTAAAACCGCTCGCCAGCGATGCAAACCGCCAAACGCACTGCAAAAAGCTTCCAGCGAGCTTGTGTAATTCTGTCAACTCGGCCATCCTGCTGACATGACCAGTCAACCAATCCTACCGACGGGACATGTTTATCTGATCGGCGCCGGGATCGTCGGTCGCGAGATCCTGCGGGCACACACTGACGCCGGTGTTTCGGCCTGGATCATCGATCAGTCCGCTGACGCCGTCCAGCAGGCCGTCGACTCGCTTCAGTTGGCGGACAATCAATGGCAGGTCGGCCAGCCGATGCCACTGCCCGACAATTCAGTTGCGGTCTGCCTACTACACTGCGACGATCGCGAACCATGGGAACGCACGATCGTCATCGAATCGATTGTAGAGCGTTTGGATGTCAAGCAGGCATTCTTCACCGCCGCCCAATCTTGGTTTGGCAGTGACGCAATTCTGTGCAGTAACACATCCAACTTGCGTATCAGTGAAATCGCGGAATCGATCAATGATCCACGTCGGTTTGCCGGCATGCATTTTTTTATGCCAGTCGATCGCCGCCCGGCAACAGAGGTTGTACGGGGTGAACAAACCGCCGAGGCGACAATCCAAGCTTGCTGCCGTCATGCACAACGCATCCACAAACCCTCCCTGATCGTCGCCGATGGACCAGGTTTCATCGTCAATCGATTGCTATCACCCTATTTGAACGAGGCCTTACTGTTGTTGTGCCGTGGTGTTTCAGGTGAACAAATCGAACGAGCCGCTCTGGCCTACGGCATGCCCATGTCTCCGCTCGAATTGATCGACTACATCGGTACACGCACGATGTTCGATGCCGGACGAGCTTTCTGGCAAGCTTTTCCCGATCGACTCAGTCCATCACCGATGCTGGCGGGCTTGATTAAGCGAAAACGACTCGGCCGAACTGCCGGGCTGGGCTTGTACGACTACCGCGATGGCAAGCGGTCGAGCCACCTGGCTGATGAAACGATCGAACTCAGCAAGCGATATTCACGACACGAACAATCATTTAAGGATGAGGAAGTCGTCGAACTGCTTTCGATTCCAATGTGGATTGAAGCAGCGCTCGCGAGACGAGATGGGATCACCAACCAGGATGAACACTTCAATCTGGCAATGCGTGGCGGGCTAGGCTACGACCCCAACGCGAACTGGCTGGACTTCTTTGACACCTGTGGCAGCGAACGAATCATCGCCGCCACCCAAAAATGGTCACCGATCAGCGCGAGCATGCTCGCGCCAAGCAACCTAACCGCAGCACTCCGCAACGCAATTCCGTCCGAGGCGATGCGGCACTTCTCGAACGATTCAGCGAATGAGTAATCCTCAGAATGCTGAGCATTCTGAATCAACCCTAACGCTGCAAACTTACAGGGAACGCTACGCGACTAGACTGCGGGATCGGCCTCTAGCTCGCCAACATCCTCGGTCTTGGAATCATGCTTTTTATCCCAAAACGTAAGAAAGAAGATGACGGAAACGACCACGGCAAATCCAGCCGGCATCAGCCAAAATTTCTCCGCACCTTCTAACCATCCCTCTTTCGTTGATGGATCGAGCCCAATGGAATCGCCCCACCATCCCAGTACGTAGTTTCCAACCAGCATACCGGCACCGTAAGTCAGCAATCCGACCAGCGCCTGAGCACTGGTTCGCATTTCTTTGGGAGCGACACGGTCGGTGTACAGCTGCCCGGTCACGAAGAAGAAATCGTAACAAACACCATGCAGCAAAATACCGACCATGACGACCGCCACATTGGACGGCATTAATCCAAACAGGGCATATCGCAACGCCCAGGCGAGCATCCCGACCAAAAGCATCTTTTTGACGCCGAGTCGCGTCAAAAAGAAAGGCACGAGCGCCATAAAGAAAATCTCGCTGACCTGGCCCCAAGCCATGTAGGCTCCGGTCCGATCACCAAAATGCATTGCCCCGACAAATTCGCCGGTCCGAGCGTAGTAGAACGCCAGTGGAATACAAATCAGGAACGAGCAGACGGCGAAAACAAGGTAGGAGGGGTTCCGCATTAACTTCAAGGAATCGAACCCAAGAATCTGCATGATGTCAACGGGCTTGCCTTTTCCTTCCGGTGGCGACGCCGGCAACGTGAAGCTGTAGAGACCATAAATAGCGCTGGCAACGGCTGCGACCTGAAACTGGGCGTTGGTGGTCCCGCCACTTTCGATACCAGGCAAGATGGGAAGCTCGAAGAGGCCAAAAAATGACTCCGCAATTGTCAGACCAGCCACAATCCAGCCGATCGTTCCCCACAACCGAATCTTCGGAAATTCGGTTTCAATGTCGTCAACATTCTGGAAGGTAATCGTGTTAACCAACGCCAATGTCGGCATGTAACAGATAAAAAACGTCAATAGTGCCCAGAAAATCATTGTGGAATCGGTCAGCGTGCTCACCCACCACAACAAACCGGCACCCAGCAGATGCAGCAGGCCATTGAGATGCTCCTTATTCATCAGTCGGTCACCGAGAAAGCCGACGACCAGCGGAGCGAACAAAGCCGCCCAGGTTTGAGTCGCATAGCTATTACCAATAATCTTGTTGATCCCCTCTTCGCCCTTAAACAACTGGCTTAGATAGGTCCCCATAGTGACGAAGAAAACTCCCCACACGAAGAACTGCAGGAACATCATGATGCCCAGGCGAACTTTAACGCTCATCTTTCCCTAACTTTCACAGGCGTTCATAAATACAGATGAAACTGCCCCAAAACGAAATCGACTTTTCGATGTTCGATTTGACGGCGGTGAGATTCTACTCCAGATCCTTGAGCACCTGTTGTGCCGGCACCGGTTCAATTTCTGGCAGCGGGCTATCGTCGCGGGCGAAGAACATCAGATGCTGCCAGGGGAGCTTGTTGTACTCGCGAACCAGCTTGAATCCGTTCGCTTGGTATTCTTTCATGATCTGGCTCTTGGACATCTTGTGCAACGGCTTGATCGGCACCGACGGATCTTCTTCGCGGTACTCCAGCAACGCCACCACCCCCTCAGGATTGAGCGAGCGACGAATCGACCATAACATCGATTCCGGGTGAGAAAACTCGTGGTAAACGTCAACCATCAGGACAAGGTCAACTTCGGCTTTGGGCAATCGAGGATCATTCACGACCCCCAGAATCGGCTCGATATTGTTCAATTTGATGCGTGCTGACCGCTCCCGCAACTTCTGCAGCATCTCGCGTTGGATATCAACGGCCAGCACTCGTCCTTCAGCACCGACATCACGAGCCATCGGCAACGTCCAATAGCCGTTCCCGCAGCCCAAATCGCAAACGACCATTCCCTCGGTCAGCTTCAATTGCTGGAACGACTCCGAGGCACGCTCCTCTTCATCTCGCTCCGGCCGAATCAGCCACGGGGCACCGAGATGGGACATCGGCTTGGCCAGTACGCGGCCGAGATAGCTTCTGCGGGCCTCCTCCTGTGGTCGTGGTCGCTCACCACCCTCAGTCGTATTCGCCTCAGCAACTGCGTCCCCTTCTTCAGCCGCAGCGTCCGCTTTGGGGCCTTCGGTGTCTGGCGAAACTGCCTGCTGACTGAGGGAGCCTGGAAGTTGAGTCGCCGAGGGTGCTTCACCCGTTTGAGCGAACAACCAACCGGGTGAAAAAAACAAACACAGCAGCGCCGCGTTAATCCTCGTCCTTCGCAACCAGTTCAAACTCCGGCTCGAACGCATCATCGAAACTGTAAACTTCATCAAAATCCTCGCGGCGATCGGTGTCACTTTTTCGCATCTGTTCGATCCGAATCAGATTGTATACCAAGTCACCAAAGTCGCTCGTGGATCGAATCCCCCAACTGCCAAGGACCATTTTGGCCAAATAACCATATTGATCGATGGCATAGAGGCGGCATGATTCACTCAGTTGTTGGCCCGTGACATGGCGAGAATCGGAAGAACCGTAGCTTTCATCCGTTGGCGAATTTTCGTGTGAATATTGCAACGCCTCGCGGATGAATTGGTATGCCTCCAGCTTGAATCGCTTGTCCTCGGCCAACAGATCACGCATCGCTTGCAACGGGGATTTCATGGATTTGCAGGAATTTACCGGGGTGACTCGGGATTTACCAAGGTGACTCGGGGTATTCGATTCAGGATTCTGGGCCCGAATTGCCCGTGGATTGTTTACGAGCACTCTTGCGGCGAGGTGGCTCCCCGGCGCGGATCACGCTGACCACCTGATCATTGGCAATCATAATCCTTCGGCCATCATCCGTTTTGACCACAAGTTGTTGGGACAGAATATCCTGAGCCATCACCGTGACGCTACCCTCGCGGGTCATCACCAAGCTTCCTGGGACCGGCATTTCGGCGGCCAACGCTTCGTAGGTCTCGAATTCGTAACGTAAGCAGCATTTCAATCGGCCGCAACGCCCCGAGATCTTGGATGGATCGAGGGTCGCCTTTTGTAACTTGGCCATCTTCATCGACACCGGAGGCATCTTACTCAGAAAGGAGGCACAGCAAATCGGCTGACCGCAATCGCCGTAATCCGCGAGCAACTTGGCCTCATCCCGAACGCCGATTTGCCGCATTTCAATCCGCGTTTGGAATTGCTTGGCCAAGTCTCGTACGAGCTGGCGAAAATCGACTCGGCCATCAGCGAGGAAATAGACCACCATCCTCTCCCCGCCCAGCACTCGTTCCACATCGACCAATTCCATGGGCAGCTGCAAGGTGTCAACACATCGTTGGCAGATCTTTAAATCAATGGCGAGCTGCGATTCTAGGTGTTGGAGTTGTGCTCGATCGTCCTTTGCCAACGGGCGAATGATCCGCCCTGCCACCGGTTCGGTAATCGCATCGAGCGAAGCCGAAGTCGCCTCACACAAAACGGTACCGACTTCGGTTCCACGGCTCGACCGAACAACCACCTCGTCGCCGTAACGATAGGGATGCTTGGAATGCATGACACCCAGCATCCGCATCGCGCCGAAACGCACAACGTATTCCAAGGACGATCCACGCTCGCCTGAAGCGGACGAAGTGGCAGCATCAGCAGCGTCACTTTTCACTTTTCTTCTCAGCAGCAGCCGCTGCGGGCTTTTCCTCAGCGGGCTTTTCCTCAGCGGGCTTTTCCTCAGCGGGTTTCTCTTCAGCAGGCTTTTCTTCAGCAGGCTTTTCCTCGGCAGGCTTTTCTTCAGCAGGCTTTTCCTCGGCAGGTGGCTCTGTCCATTTCCACGATCGGCCAGCGGTGACGATGCCATCTTTTCGCGTTCCCGCAAACAGCTGGGAATCACCATTCCAGCACAAAGTCCAAACGCCGCTGCTGGCATCCATCGAATCGGCCCCGCCGGTCGTCGGGAAATGAAGTCGACCTCCGACCTCACCTGCTGCCACTTGTCCACTGGGTGAAACGGCTAATTGGGTGATCCAATCGGTCCCCTTGGCGACGCTCTCCGCCTTCGCATCAGGCTTTGCTTCGACGCGGTAAATGTTTCGGTCGCTACTGCCTACCAACAGATGCTTGCCACCGTCGACATAGGCAATGCTCCAACTCGTTTGCTCACTGACCTCGATCTTTCCAAGTGATTCCAACTCGGGCCATTTGAGAAGATGGATATGGCCGCCGCCGTCCGCCGCCGCCAACTGCGATCGGTCGGGTGCAAAAGCGAGGCCGGTGACCGCATGCCCGTCCAACTCAACGGACTTTGACACCTTCCCGGCTTGCAGATCCCAAACCATGATTTTGCCGGCTTCATTACCCGCGATGACCGATTGATCATCTGGAGCGACCAACAAGCTTTGGCACCACCGCTCGAATGCTTTGTCGTGCATTTTGGCTTCGCCGCTCGCCGGATCATAAACGGCCAAGTTGCCACGATAATCAACGCTCGCGAGCTTGCTGCCGTCGCTCGTCGAAACCACACACCAAACGGCGGCGGGATGTTTGTAAAGCGGTTCCAACGACTGTGGGTTGGTCGCGGGGAACGAGTAAACCGTTGCTTCGCGAAGCAGCAAACCATCGGCACTCGCAGCAGCAAACTGGTCGGACGATCCAATCTGGGCGATCGAAGTGACCCAAACCGCTGTGGCATCAGTACTACTAGCCTCTTCTTCGCCTCTCACAGCGCCGGACATCACCGCGGCAATCAATGCCATCCCAATCGTAAGCAAGCTTCGGCACATAACCTCATTCCCGAATGGAGGACTCACCAGAATTTCAGTCGCATCATCCTACCAAGTTTCTGGCTGGCGTTGTGGTCTGTCGATCGCCTTCACCTCCAAGCCGCTTATTCGCGACAATGGGCCAAAGCCAAAAGGGCATATGCGGTGACCAGTTGTCGATCACCTTCCATCCATCGGTCGCTGCCATTATTTACCCAGGATCCATCCTTCTGCTGCAACCCGATTAAGTGGTTCGCCAATTCATCTCTCCAGGCGTGCGGCTTGCCATCTGCATCGTCAAGGATTTCCACATTGGCGGCATCCAATGCCTTCGCAAACGTTTGGTAGTAGTAGAATAAGCCAGCTTTTCCCATGCCGGGATTGTCTTCCAGTGAATAGTGGTTGCGAATGAATGTCATCGCAGCAACCACACGAGGGTCATCGGCGGTCAATCCGGCGTAGATCATGCTTTTCAGTCCGGCGTACGTCATCGAACCGTAACTCCGAAGACCTCCGTCAGCTGACTCACCGGCTTGGCTCTGACCACCGGCCGCAGGCGTGTAGTAGAAACCGCCGTCACCCGTTTTCTGTTCGCCATCAACCTGGTCACCCTTGATTTTATCGGGGGCATTTGGGGTGTCATTTCCTTGCCCCGCCAGGTTTTGAGTTCGCACAACAAAACGCAGAGCTTTTTGAATCGCAGCGTCATCCTGTTCGTTGCCGAGTTCCTTGAGTGCCTCGATCAAAAACGAAGTGTTCGAAAGGTCTGGGCGTTCATGCTTCCCGTAACCCGCCCCGCCATAGGCTGTGTCGGTCGATTCAATTCCCTCGCCCTCATCCCACTGAATCTCTTTCAAGAAAACTTCAGCACGATCCAGCGCACTATCGTATCGCCCCTCCTGATTGGCTTTGATCAACGCGCCAACAGAAATTGATGTCTCGTAGTTACGGTAGCGCGAGCCGGTCGCATAAATCCCACCGTCACCTTGAAATTTAGATTCGATGAACTTCAACGCTTTCTTAACAACAGGGTCGTTTACCGCCGCCGGACGATGCTCCAAAATCGCTCGCACACAAATCGCAGTCACCGCCGCACCCGTCTCGGGACTGAAAGCCCCATTATCAGCCTGCCCACGGGTCCGCAAAAATTCGATCCCTCGCTGAACCGATTGGTCAATCTTTTGCTGAACTAAATCAGATTGGCTGTAGGCTGCCGGTGATGCGACGTTGACCAAAACCAGGGCGACCAACGAGATAAACCAACGCATAAATAACCTCTCCCAATCGGCAAGTAGTGACCCCGATATCCACTTGGAGCCAAAAGTCAGACCAGTTTGTGTTTCGGCGAATCTTCGATTTGCATTCGGTCAGCCGCCTGCTCATCAGTGCCGCCAACCAACCCAAGGATATTAGTCAACGGCAGCAGGGATACCGGTGGGACGGTATTTTCACCGATCAAGCTGCAAAAACCGCCTCAGCTCCTACCCCGCAGGAATCAGCTCCTACCCCGCAGGAATTCGAACAAGTGCCGCGATTTTGCCCCCAGCACGCCGCCGCGACTTTCCAAATCTGCCTTTGGACGGCCCAACGCAGCAGACACCCACAACCACCCCGACCAGGCCATCAGAAACCACCCGGAAAAAATGGCGCCTCACACTTCTCGCTGCGAATCCAAAAACGAACCGAAACTGAAAAGGGAACTGGGAGATAAAGGGGATGGGAATCTAGTGATGCCGAGGTGCGGGAGCGTTCGCATCGGGGAGGCGGAGCCAGAATATCGGCTGAGTTTTCCGGTTGGGCAACTACTTGAAGCGTGCTTTCCCCTTTGAGCGGCTACCAACAGGCCTCGGGTTGTTGCGGATTCAAGCCTAGCTGGCGCAAAATACTGGGCTCGAACCCCGATGATTTCGCACTACTGGTTCCCTTTGGAGATATTCATGGCTCGCCCCGTCACCCTTTTCACCGGCCAATGGGCCGACCTGCCCATCGATGAGATGGCCCGCATGACCGCTGAATTTGGATATGACGGCATCGAGCTGGCATGCTGGGGGGACCACTTTGAGGTCGACAAAGCGCTGGCCGAAGACGATTACTGCGATCGCCGGAGAGCCCTACTGAATGACGTCGGCCTGGAATGTCACGCGATCAGTGCTCACCTGGTCGGACAAGCAGTCCTGGACAATATCGACGAGCGACACCAGGCAATCCTGCCTGAATACGTTTGGGGTGACGGCGACCCTGCCGGAGTCAACGAGCGGGCCATTGAAGAACTAAAGAACACGGCACGGGCCGCCCAAAAGTTTGGAGTGGACGTCGTTAATGGTTTCACCGGTAGCAGCATTTGGCACCTGCTGTACTCATTTCCACCAGTCTCACCCAGCATGATTGACGCTGGATTTGACCTACTTGCCGAACGGTTCAATCCGATCATGGATGTCTTTGGCGAGTGCGGAGTAAAATTCGCGTTAGAGGTTCATCCAACCGAAATCGCATTTGACATCCACACCGCCCAAAGAGCTTTGGATGCCTTGGATCATCGCGCCGAGTTCGGTTTCAACTTCGACCCCAGCCACTTAATTTGGCAGGGCATCGACCCCGTCCAATTCATTCGCAGCTTTCCCGATCGCATCTACCACGTTCACGTGAAAGATGCGATCGTAACCTTGGATGGCAAGAGCGGCATCAATTGCAGCCACTTGAACTTCGGTGACGCACGACGCGGATGGGACTTTCGCAGCCCCGGACGAGGTGGTGTTAACTTTGAAGAAATCATTCGTGCTTTGAATGACATCGGGTACGATGGACCTCTGTCGATTGAATGGGAAGATAGCGGGATGGACCGCGCCTTCGGTGCCAAAGAAGCCTGCGAGTTCACGAAGAAGCTTGACTTCTCACCGAGCACTCGCGCGTTTGACGCCGCGTTTGATGACGACAACGACTGAGCCCAAACCGAATCACACGGTTAAAATGATTGAGATTTCCGTCAACGGCCGGGCCGTTGAAATCGATTCCGAAATGACGGTGGAGCAAATGCTTGACACCGTCGATGTACCGCCAAATTATTTGGCAGTCGAAATCAACGCCGAAGTCGTCCCGCGTGAACATTACACCACTCATATCGTCCACAGCGGCGATGAGGTAGAGGTTGTGACTCTCGTTGGTGGCGGCTAATCCATTGGGTTCCCACGACATGGCAGCAACCGAATCGACTTCGCGATCGGAATCACACGATGATGCGGTGTTGACCGTTGGTGGACACGTACTGCAAAGTCGATTGATCGTCGGCACCGGCCGTTACGATACGATGGAACAGATGCGTGATTCGCTTGACGCATCGGGTTCCGACTGCGTCACCGTCGCTGTTCGTCGTGAACGACTGTACGACCGGAGCGGGCAAAATATACTCGACTTCATTGATTTGGATCGTTACACACTGTTGCCGAATACAGCCGGCTGTTACACGGCTACCGATGCTGTGCGGGCTGCGAAACTTGGTCGCGAAATCCTTTCAGCCTTGGGAAATCCTGGTGCCGACTGGGTCAAACTGGAAGTGCTTGGGGACAGCCGGACGCTACTTCCCGACCCGATCGAAACCATCGCCGCCTGCGAGGAGTTGGCAAAAGAAGGATTTAAAGTCCTCTGCTACACGAACGATTGTCCCGTCACCGCCAAGCGTTTGAAGGCCGCTGGTGCTGCGAGTGTCATGCCGGCCGGCAGCCCCATTGGCAGCGGCCAAGGACTGCTCAACACGAATAATTTACGGATCATCCTGGAGTATCTGAAAGAAGATGACCCTGAATATCCCGTCATCGTAGATGCTGGGGTTGGCACAGCGAGCGACGTTAGCGAAGCATTCGAACTCGGCGCCGACGGCGTCTTACTGAACACGGCAATCGCCCATGCGCGAGACCCAGTGCGAATGGCATTGGCCATGCAACATGCAGCAATCGCTGGCCGAAATGCATTCCAGGCAGGCAGAATTCCGAGGCGTCTCTACGGAACGGCGAGCAGTCCGACCGAAGGCATCATTAGCACTCGCCCCTACGGCTGACCGCTAACGGCCTATCTCTAAAGCCCTCTCACCAAACTGAGGAATCACGGTTGGCCATGAACAACCTTCACAATCGCCCCGGTCCGCTTGAACCCGACCCATTCGAAACCCCCGTCAACCCATACCAGATTCCCGCGACCCAAAGCGATCAATGGTTGATGGCGGAATCGCCTCTCGCAAGCCGGCTTGCCCGTTTGGGAGCCGTCATCGTTGACGGGATCATCAGCTTATTAATCACGTTGCCGTTGGCTTATTTTATGGGGTTCTTCAATCGCGAACTCGGCGCTGAAATGACCACGATGGAAGAAGTCCTATTGACGCTACAGGGCCTCGTCATCTTCCTGGTTCTACACGGATACTTGTTGGCCACTCGCGGCCAGACCATTGGCAAGATGCTGGTCGGCATCCGAATCGTTGATTACAAGAGCGGGGAACCTGTTCCTTTTTTTAAACTGGTCGGCCTGAGATACCTGCCCCTTTGGATCGTGGCGATGATTCCCTTTTTAGGCAACTTCATCGCGTTGGTCGACGCATTGGCCATCTTTACGAGCGAACGACGCTGTCTTCACGATCTGGTTGCCAACACAAAAGTCATCGAAGCTTGACCCGACCGTCAAATCACACTCGCTCCGTGGGCGACCGCTCACGATGAAGTTCCTCAGCCAAACAGCATTCACGGTGACGAAGCTTTTCATCGTTAGGCCCCCAGGCTTCGCGACGGGATACCCAGGCTTCGCGACGGGATACTCAGGCTTCGCGACGGGGAAACGCTGCTGGCTGACCATACCACTCCGGGTAATGACCATCGTGAACCGCCAGCAAGATTGCCTTTCCGTGAAGGTGCTCCGCCCCATGCGTGTAATCCCACTCCAACCGCTCCTCGTATCGAAGGACGCGGAGGTTGGCTTGTAGGGCATAGCGGACAAGCCGCTGGGGAGCAAAATAATTGATCACCTGCCCGGCGGTTTCACTCACCGGTGCGTCACTCTCCAGTCCCGGCATTTGATTGCTGCCTGGATCTTCGGTGGTGTGAACTTCAATGAATAAAAAGCCCCCGGGACTCAAAGCCGAAACGATTCTCTTCCAGACCTTTTCTGCGTCCTCGGCCGGAATGTGATCGAGGACGGTGGTCGCAACAATGGCATCGTAGTGCTGGGGTTCAAATTCGAATTCACGCACATCGCATACGCGGGTTCCAACCTGCGTGCCAAGGCCGGCCTGCTCAGCACGCTCGGCGACCCGCTGCAATCCCCGTTCGCTCAGATCGACCGACGTCACGTCGTAGCCGGCTCGAGCCAAGGCCAACGTATCTCGACCAGCCCCGGCACCAAGATCGAGTGCCCTAGCCCCTGCCAAACCCGGCACTTGATCCAAGTACGCCTGTAAACCCGACGAGGGAACAGATCCGTAAGCAATCTCATCGCGATCATAGGGTTCAAAAAACGGGTCAGACGCGTTGGACATGACATACCATCGATTCGGGAGGGATTTACAAAGGCACACTGTAACAGTGGCAGCTTGCGGTGCGAATCGGCGTTCACTGCGGCCGGCGGGGAAACGACCGCTCACTGCAGAATCGAGCCAGTTTTCGGAAGGTCACAGCACGACTCGATTCACTCGATTGCTCGCCTTCCTGCAAAACATCGATTGTCGAGCTACGATGTTGGCGATCCGTCGTTGTCATCTGGAGCCTCGAAATGCCCTACTACCTTCGTTACGTTACCGCGATCGCGGCTTTACTCGCAACCGGCGTTGCGGCCTCACCACTGCCTGCCGCTACGCTCAACGAGATTGGCCCAAAAAATCGCTTTCCCTTGGCAGGTAAAGAAACCGATTGGATCGATGGTGATTTTGTCATCCGAAATGACCAATTGATCGCTGTCATCGCGCGTCCAGGGAAGTTGCGGGACGCAAATATGACGACCCGCGGAGTCGGCGGTTGCCTAATCGACTTGTCTCGTGCCGACATTCAATCCGACCAATTGAGCTGTTTTTATCCAACAGCTGGTCGCTACCAATTTTTTGACGACCAGCTGGTAGAACAAGGGCAGCTTGACGATGGCGGGGTCTTTTGGCGATGCAAATCATCTCGCTCCGTCGCTGACAACCAAAGCTCCGCAACGATCGAATACCAGCTGCGTGATGGCGATCCGTTCATCACCGTGATCACCACAATCAAGGGACCTGCTGCTGCCAAGGCCAAAGCGACCGATGGAGTACGCGCTGATCGTACCTTTAGGTTTGCGACACTTGCTGATTCTACGATCGCATACTGCGAAGACGAACACTTCCAACAAACCTATGGCTTTGAAGTCACACCGCCATCGGCAAACGCAGAATCGGCAAACGCAGAATGGACAAATGATCGCATGCGGCAAATCCGCCGTGATGCATTGCAGATCACGCAATCCGATGGCTTAGCTCAGTGGACCACGAAGGTCTATCCGGCCAACTCACCACTCGATCTTTGGGGAATCACCCAGAACGGGACCGCGCAGACCTTCCAGATCAAGAATGCCGTCGGGGTCCAACCACGAATCAAAATCAGCGTGATTGATGGGGACGTGGGATCGATCAAATTGCCCGCCGTGTGGCGATCTGCGGATGATGGCAAATCGATTTTGCATCTCCCTGCCGGCGAATACGTTGTGCGTGCCGAAGCGATTGGACATGAGCCGGTTGAACAAACCATCTCAGTCACAAACTTGGCAAAAACCCATACCCTAACGCTCGGCCCAGCATCGGTTGTGGTGGCTGATATCCGCGACGAACAAGGCAATGCTATTCCCTGCAAAGTCAGTTTTTATGGCGCGAACGTCAATTCCAAACAGACGAAGACCCCGAATTTCGGACTCGACAGCCAAAGTGGCTCGGTAGGGAATTGCGTCTACAGCGCTAACGGCCAATTCGTGCGGGCGATTCCGCCCGGCACTTACGACATTCTGATTAGCCGCGGCCCTGAATACGATGCCGTTTTTGAACGGGTCAAAGTTCAACAAGGTGGTGAGCAAAAAATCACCGTTGTACTCAAACGCGTCATCGACACTACCGGTTGGGTCAGTGCTGAACTGCATAGCCACAGCAGCCCCTCAGGCGACAATACGTCTGACCAACTTGGACGCGTGGAGAACCTGATCTGTGAACACATTGAATTCGCGCCCTGTACCGAGCACCAGCGGATTGAATCTTACGATGATCAGCTCGCAATCCTGAATGCCTCCGCGTTCATGGCAACGTGCAACGGCATGGAACTAACGGGTTCGCCATTACCCATCAATCATCAGAATGCGTTTCCGCTAAAACTCAATCCGTTTGCCCAGGATGGTGGTGGACCACGCACAAGCAGCAACCCAGTTGAACAAATCGCGCGACTGGCAATGTGGGACGACAACGCCGACAAAGTCGTCCAAAGCAACCATCCCAATTTGAAACAGATGCTGTTTGATCGCGATTTAGATGGCACCGACGACGACGGCTTCGCGGAGATGCTCAACTACATGGACATCATCGAAGTCCATCCACCCGAAGACATTTTTTTGACAGATGCGCAAATCGCAGCGATGGACAATCCCGGGCGGACTCGCATGAAAGCTTGGATGAAACTGATCGCAAGCGGGCAACGAATCCCTGGTGTCGTCAATACCGATGCCCACTACAACCACAATGGCAGCGGATGGCTCAGAAACTGGCTGCGTTGCAGCACCGACGACCCGCAGGGCATCAAGACAGCGGAAATGATCGAGCGACTTGAAAAAGGTGAGATCATTATGTCAACGGGCCCCTTCATGAACGTTACTTTTCAACATGATGACTTAGAACAGCCAGCCAACATCGGTGACTCGGTCAATGTTCGCAGCGACCAAGGATCGTTGCGAGTAAAAGTTCAATGTGCGAACTGGTTAGATGTGAACCGGGTCGAGGTTTTCGTCAATGGCGAAATCGTTCCTGAACTTTCCCGCACAAGAGCATCACATCCAGAAAGTTTCCGGGATGGCGTCGTAAAATTCAATCAAGAACTGCCGATCAAACTTCCACCCAACAGTTTCATCATTGTCGCGGCAATCGGTGAGAAACTGGAACTTGGCAGAGTGATGGGAGAAACCTATGGACGACGACCACCTGTCGTCGTCAGCAACCCGATCTACGTTACGGTGCAGCCGCAGGATTAAACACCGATCACCAAATACCAAACATGGCAAACGCCTGCCCGGTGCAAACGTGGCGGGAAAGCGATTCAACAGTTGCTAATGCGGGCCGACTTGCTAAGGCAACTGAATTGCACCCCGAATTGCGGATTGGGAAAGTGAATCGTTCAGTCGTAGCTTCCCTCACGATTTTGAAAATGCGTCGGTTTACCAAGAGTCACACCGTCACGACTTAGCCAATCAGCGATCCAATCAATCATCTGTTCGACATCGACGGAAGACTCACCGAATAACGCTCGAGATCTAGCGTTATTGCTTAACCAGCAGGTAGCCGCTTCGCTGCCAACGAACTTCACCGGGTTGCCAAACCTCCTTCCAAACTGATCAGCAACTTGACGTACCGAAAGTGTCTCTGACCCGGTCACATTCATCACCACCGGCGATCGGTTTGCCAATGGTAGGCAGCGAATGATTTGTGAAATCGCGTCACCCTGCCAGATAACATTGACATGTCCGGCATCCACATTCACGGCCTGGTTTCGAAACACTTGCTGTGCGATATCCACAAGTACGCCGTAACGCAAATCAATCGAATAGTTCAAACGCACGAGTGATAACGGCGTACCATGCTGTAGCGATCCCGTGATAAAAGCTTGCTCGCGACCGAGGCAAGACCTCGCATATTTGCCCGGTGGATCTAATTCGTCGTCTTCCCTCGAGCCACCTGAATCCGGCGTGGTGAGTGAATAAACACAACCGGTCGACAAAGCCGTGATTCGCGACTCCGCATAATGTTGAGCAACCATCGCTGGCATCTCGACATTCATCTGTTGCAGCAACTTGGGATTATTCGCGGTACCAAACTTTACCCCCGCCAGAAAAAAAACGTTCGCAGTGACCGGCAAACGAGACAATGCGACGCGGTCACTCAAATCGACTGCGTGAGTGTCGATGCCATGCTGTCGCATCAACTCACGTGACGCCGCAGAAGAAAAACGGGACACGGCGTGCACACTCGAATCCTGCCTCAGTTGCTGGATCGCGCGTTGCAACATTCGGCATAAGTGAAAGCCCATTTTGCCGCCGGCACCCAAGACGGTGACATCCCCTTGTAATTTGCCCACCGCGTCGACGACAGCAGGCGAGGGCCGAGTAATGAATTCGTCTAGCTGCTCGACCGATTCAAACACGCTCTGATTCCGCACCGCAATCCTCAACAATTCCATTGCCGCTACCGGCTGAAATTCCATTGCCGCTACCGGCTGACGCCCCAAACCCACCTAATTCGCCTTTTTTACCGTATCTACCAGCAATTCCGCGATGCCTCCACCGGGCAAAAGGGGCAGCGTTGATCCTTGCCTGCGATTTCAGTTACTATATGGGGTTAGTCGAAAGACTACCCGCCCAACAATCCAGCAACTGAGTTTGGATCCCCACCTACCCGAAAGAAACGGTGCCTGATCATGCTTTCGATCCTTGGCCCCCAGAGCCGCTATTGTGACGGAGTTTCGCGACGAGGTTTCTTAAAAGTTGGAGGCCTTTCATTCGGTGCCGCCGGTTTGACCTTGGCTGATTTGTATCGGGCCGAGGCAGCGGCCGGTCAGTCCAATTCGCACAAAGCCGTCATCAATATTTTCCTTGCGGGTGGCCCACCACACCAGGACATGTGGGAGATCAAAACCGAAGCGCCGAGTGAAATCCGCGGCGAATTCCAACCGATCAAAACAAACGTCCCCGGCATAGAGATTTGTGAAGTCTTCCCAAAGCTTGCAGGCCTGATGGACAAGGCCGCTTTGATTCGTAGCGTGGTCGGCTGTAGCGGTGGTCATGATGCCTACATGTGCTTGAGCGGTTGGCATCCGAATGAGTTGAAAAATATTGGTGGTCGCCCATCCATGGGCTCTGCGGTCGCCAAGCTGTACGGACCGGTTGATCCCTCGGTACCACCAAACATCGGACTGGCAAAACCGACCAAGCATGTGCCATGGAGCGACTCCGGGAGATCCGGGTTTCTGGGATCTGCTTACTCTCCATTCAAGCCGGACGGCCCCGGTATGCAAAATATGACCTTGAATGGTATCACGCTCGACCGATTGGCGAATCGCCGCGAATTGCTCAATCAAATTGATTCCATGCGACGTGACATAGACATCACCGGCGCGATGGAGGGGATGGATGCCTTTGGGCAGCGCGCCCTCGATGTACTAACAAGCAGCAAGCTGGTCGACGCGCTGGATCTTTCGAAAGAGGATCCAAAAATCGTCGAACGTTATGGCGACGGCAAACCTTACAAATATCAATACGACGGCGCGCCGACTTGCAACGATCAATTGCTGATGGCAAGACGCTTGATTGAGGCTGGTGCACGAGTCGTTAGCTTGAGTTTTGGACGGTGGGATAGTCACTCCGAAAACTTCGACTTGGTTCGTGACCATGGCAGCAAGCTGGATCAATGCCTGAGCGCCCTGATCAACGACCTCGACGAGCGGGGCATGCTGGATGACGTTACCATCGCCGTTTGGGGTGAGTTCGGCCGAACACCAAAGATCAATAGCAAGGCGGGCCGAGATCACTGGACGCGAGTGAGCTGCGCCTACCTTGCCGGTGGCGGCATGCGAACCGGCCAAGCAATCGGTGCGACCAATCGTTTGGGCGAAGAGCCCGCCGAACGACCGGTCCACATGCAAGAGGTGGTCGCGACGGTCTATCACAATCTTGGTATCGACACCTCTTCGGCGACGATGGTGGATCCCACCGGACGTCCGCAGTATTTGGTTGATCACGCCCCCATTTCAGAGTTGGTCTAGTGAAAGCTGTGACAATTCCTCGGATCACTTTGACGATTTCTAAAATCGTTATGTTGGCGATTGGTGCTTTCGTGTTCACAACCAGTGGGCTCACCGCAGCCAATTCGGCGACGGCAGCGACACCCAACTCTTCCGAGACCATTAAATGGTCAAGCCTGAAACTGGAAGGTGCTGATCAAGTTCACGAATTGCGTGGCCGTGACGCACGACTCCAACTGCTGCTCACCGGGCAGGCGGCCAATGGCCAACTTCACGACCTCACCCGCCAAGCTGAATGGTCATTCCAGCCGACTGGTATTGCCGAAGTCGGGCCAAATGGTCTCGTCAGACCGTTGGCAGACGGGGAAACCGCCATCACCGCAAAAATTGACGGCGAACTGTCAGCATCGACGACGATTAACGTGGCAAACATGGGACACGAAGCTCCCATCAGCTTTGTCGGAAAGATCGTGCCGATCTTCACCAAGCTGGGCTGCAACGGCGGCGGTTGCCATGGCAAAGCATCGGGGCAAAACGGTTTCAAACTTTCACTACTCGGATTCGAGCCGAACGAGGACTACGAAAGACTTGTTCGAGAATCACGAAGTCGACGAGTTTCACCAGCGGCTCCCGACCAAAGCCTGCTGTTGATGAAAACGATTAACCAGTCTCCTCATGGCGGCGGCCAGCGAACGACCCGCGATAGCCACGAATACCGTCTGCTGAGTCGTTGGATTTCACAAGGCATGCCTTTCGGCAATGCAGATGAACCACAAGTCGTTTCGATCAATGTCACACCGGCTCACCGTCGACTTCAAGCGGGCCTGGGTCAACAGCTCACGGTAGTCGCCTACTATTCAGATGGCTCGGTGGAGGACGTCACACGAGCTGCCGTCTTTGAATCAAACGACACCGAAATGGCCGACGTCACCGAAACCGGGCTCGTCGAACTAAACGACTTGGCCGGAGACGTCGCAGTCATGGCAAGATATCAAGGTCACGTGACTGTCTTCCGAGCCGACATCCCAATGACTGATCTACCGATGTCAGAAGAGGCATTCCCAGAGCCCAAGAATGTGGTTGATCGTCACGTCTTTGCGAAATTGCAATCGCTCGGAATCCCACCCTCGAAGGTTTGCGATGATGCCACTTTTCTAAGACGAGTCACGCTCGACATTGCTGGACGCATGCCGACGTTGGCGGAAATGACAGCCTTTGAAACGGACACCTCACCCGAGAAGCGGAACCATCTGGTCGATCGCTTGCTGGACAGCAACGATTACGCAGAATTCTTCGCTGGCAAATGGAATACGATTCTCCGCAACCGTCGCACCAGCGGTGAATTAAGATTCGCGAACATGGCGTTTTACCAGTGGATTCGTGAGAGCTTGGCTGCGAATAAACCGTACGATCAATTCGTTCGTGAAATCGTTGCCGCCTCCGGTAGTGTCGCTAGCCATCCACCAGTTGTCTGGTTCCAACAAGTTCCCGACATCAATCAGCGAATCGAAGATGCAGCGCAACTGTTCCTCGGGCAACGGATTCAGTGTGCACGTTGTCACCATCACCCGTACGAGAAGTGGAGTCGTGCTGACTACACTCAAATGGCGGCTTTCTTTTCAACGGTTTCCACAAAGAAACTTTCGGACCCCGCCGAACCAGCCTTCTTCGCGCGATTTGGAGGTGTTTCCGCAAAACATCCCAAGACAGGCCAGGCTCTCGCACCGGCGGGGCTCGATGCGGATCAACTGGCAATTCCCTCCGAAGATGACCCCAGAATGCACTTAGCAAACTGGATGACGGATCCCGAGAATCGATTCTTCGCCCCGTCTTTGGTGAATCGTTATTGGAAGCATTTCATGGGACGCGGCCTGGTCGAACCAGAAGATGATTTGCGAGTGACCAACCCACCGTCAAACCCAGCCTTGATGGACGGGCTTTCGCAACACTTGGTTGATTCTGGCTATGACTCCAAAGACCTGATTCGCACAATCGTGAATTCTTGGTCTTATCAGTTCGACAGTGAAGCGGTCGACGACAACCTTGGAGACCGCCGCAGTTACTCTCGGTTCTACCCAAAACGATTGCAGGCCGAAGTTTTGTTGGATGCGATTGACCGCGTCACCCAAAGCAAAACACGCTTCGCAGGGATGCCACCAGGTGTTCGCGCGGTGGCACTGCCCGACAGTGGATTTGGTTCCTACTTTCTGAGTGTTTTTGGTCGCCCCGGTGCGACGACAGCGTGCGAATGCGAGCGTTCCCAAGAACCAAGCCTGGCCCAAAATCTGCATCTGCTGAATTCAGAAGAAATCCAGGGCAAACTTTCATCCGACTCTGGTCGAGCTGCCACGTTGGCGGCGGACAAGGAGCGGTCGGATCAAGAGAAGATCAACGAGTTGTATCGGATCGCACTCGGACGTCATCCCAAGGATGGAGAACTAAAGGCAACGCTGGCCTATCTGGCCGGAAAAGAAAACGCCCGCGAAGCCTATGAAGACGTGGTTTGGTCTTTGATCAACTCCAAAGAATTCTTGTTCAACCATTGATTAGCTTCCCAGATCCATCTTGCTTACGCTGGCCGCGGGAGGTCATCGCGGCTCATCTGATCCTCATGCTTGGCGTGTTGCTATCTGCACTTGACCAACCGGTTCAGGCTCAATTTTTGCCCTGCGAATTACGCAGCCTGTCCCAAGCCGGAGGACAATCGGGCACCTCCTTCCCCATGCGTGCCACGTCAGGCAGCAACCTCGAGGAACTCGATTCACTGGTGTTTTCGCACCCCGAGATCACTGCCGAACTGGGTACGCTCGACCCGCTGCCATTTTCGGATCAACGTCGTCCCGATTATGGCAACTTCACTGTCACGGTTGGCAAAGATGTGCCAGCCGGTCGCTATGCAATCAGAGTCGCCGGGCGGAATGGTCTATCCAACCCACGCGCACTGATTGTCACGACGTTGTCGTTCGAAACGGCAACCGGTGTGAGCCACACGACCGACGCGGCAACACCACTCCAGCCAAGCACACTCACGCAGGCAAAAGCGACGACTGCGGAGATCGATTACTTTCAATTTCCGGCGAAAAAGTCAGTCTTGTATCGTGTCGAACTACTTGCCCATCAAATCGACTCGCGAATGATCGGTCAGGTCATCGTCTACGATCCTTCCGGACGACAGATCGCCTTGGCTCGCGGTGCGGATGACGTTGACCCAGTCCTCGAATTCGAAGCTGACATCGAGGGTAACTATCAAATCGCGATCCACGACTTCACCTTCCGCGGCGGCGATGAGTACCCCTACCAGATCGTCGTTCAACCGGTCGCCTCAGCGGTCGACTTAATCCCCGTTCGTCCCGATGCTCGTTTCCATTGGTTGACACGCGCCGCGACGTTACCAAGTGGATTCACCTGGAACATTGACAACAGAACCCCTGCGACCGTCGATCAACCGCAGGCATTGGAAGTTCCGTCAAACATCACTCGTTTTTTTCCAGATGACCACAGCGATACGGTCTTTCGTTTCGCGGCGGTGCAAGATCAGACATTAGCGTTCGATATTGCCTCGCATCGACTGGGTGAGCCGACAGACGCGCGTCTGATCGTGCAACGAATCGAGCCGGTTGAATCAGCCGCTCCAAAACTGCATACAGTCTTAAACGTGGACGATAGCCAAGCTCTGAGCGACGGCGCGGTGCAGTGGACTACCAAGGACCCAGTCGGCCTGCTGAAAGTTCCAGTGACCGCAGACTACAGATTGGTCGTTCGTGATTTGGATGTGGGACGTTCGCTGAGAGATCGGCAATTCTTTCGCGTCAATATTCGACCTGCCACCCCCGGCTTTGACCTCGTTGCATTTCGACTCTATCCCAATAAGGACATCAATAGCTCCCAGCCCTTTGGCAGCAAACTGTTCCGAGGTGGATCGGAAGTGATACGAGTGATGGCACTTCGCCGCGATGGCTGGACAGGCCCCATTCAGATCAAAGTTGAGAACCTACCAGCAGGGGTTGAAGCCGCTGAAACGGTGATCGCGGCCAACCAAACTCAAACGCAAATAGTCCTGACGGCCAGCGCGGAGGCGGCGGCGGGCAGGCAAGCGATCCGAGTCGTGGGTATCAGCGAGGACGGCAAGCTAAAACAAACCGCGGTCCCCGCGACGATCGCTTGGGGCAAGGGGGCGGGACGAGACTACATTCGAACGCGTCTGATGTCGCAACTGATGGTGGCGGTATCAGATCGCGACCTGTCGCCGCTGACGATCACGCTCGGCGATGACAAGGCTGTCGAAGTAAAAAAGGGCGAATCGATCTCGCTGCCAGTCAAAATCACGAGACGGGAGGGGGGCAAAACAAACGTCGTTTTGCGTGCCCGTGACTTCCCCCCGGGTTCCAGTGGTGCCGATCTAACCATCGCTGCTGACAAATCCGAAGGCAGCTACGAAATCAAAACAGGCACGACTCCCCCAGGAACTTATTCGCTCTGGCTGCAAGCAGAAAGTAAAATCAAGGTTAAACCCAACCCGCAGGTGCTACAGCGAACACAGGCTTACCGAGATTCGCTTGAAAAACTGCAGGATGATCCCGTCCAGAAAGAAAACCTGGAAGCGATCAAAGCCGCGATCGCCACCGCAGATAAGGCGATCGAAGCCGCTAAGCCGCTCGCGGCCGATCGCGAGCTAACAATCTATCTTCCCACCTCCAATGTGACCCTTCGAGTCGTCGAACCATGACGCGTTTACTAATATTGGTTTTCACCACAATCCTGGCTCTTCCCACCACCTTCGCCATTGATCTGCCACTTCCGGTCAGCGAAATCCAACGAGAAGAAGCAGTCGATTTTGAGACCGAAATCCTGCCGATCCTGAAACGGAATTGCTTGGCCTGTCACCACGAGAAAGAGGCCGAGGGGGGATTGATCCTCGAATCGCTAGAAAAAATCCGTGTCGGCGGCGATGCCGGAGAAGGGGTGATCGCAGGATCGCCAGAAACCAGTCAGATTTTCATACGCGCTACGGGATCCGAAGACCCATTGATGCCACCAGAGGACAACTCCGTTGGTGCCAAACCGCTGACGCCTGAAGAACTCGGACTGATGAAACTTTGGATCCAACAAGGAGCCAAAGGAACGGACGGAACCGCGAAGGAAATGATCCAGTGGCAACCGATTCCGGAATCGATTCGCAGCGTTTACGCAATGGACGTCGCTGCTGACGGGAGCCTTGTAGTCGTCGGACGCGGCAATCGAGTCGTACTATTTGACCTGCAAACCAACCAAGAACTAGGCAGCCTGGTCGATCCTAGCCTGCAGATGGGCGATGTGGCCGATTACGACCTGATTCAATCGGTCGCCGCCGCGCCTTATGGTCAACGGATCGCCACGGGCGGGTACCGAGCCGTAAGAATCTGGAAGAAAGAACTCGTCGCGATTGATCCAGCGTCTACACCGCTACGGGCGGCAAGCCAACGAGTCACAGTGAATCAGAAAGAGCCAACCGTTGCATTCGTCAATGCAATCGGTGATATCGAAATTTGGAATTTGACGGAGAATCAAAAACTGCAAGTCCTTTCCGAACACCAAGAACCGGTCGTCGCCGTCGCCTGGAGTGCAGACGGAAACCTTCTCTTCAGCGGGGATCAATCGGGCCGAGTGATCGCTTGGGATGCGGCAACGGGAAAATCATTAGCAACCATAGATACTGGTACCGCAACGATTGCAATGAGTCTCGCATCTGACAACAAGCACGTTGCCACCGTAGATGTCGAAGGCAAAGTGCGTTTGTTTCAATTAGCGGATGACCGGTCAGCCTTCGCCACAATTGATGGAATCGCGACCGACATCACCGATGCGCGTACCGTGTTATTTGTGGGAACCGAAAAAATCTCTCTCGTCATTGCGACAACCGCTGGACCCATCAAATTTGTCTCTCTCGATTCCAAACAGGTCACCGCTGAGATCCAACATGGAGCAACGGTCAATTCACTCGCCGTTACTGCAGATCAAGGAAAGTTGATGACGGGCGGTAGCGATGGAAAAACAAAAATCTGGAATCTTGCAGACAACAAAGAATTACTCTCTCTGCAAGGCAAGACAGAAAGCAAGCTGATTTTCGCCCGCATTGATCGGGACACCAATCGCCAGAAAGCAACGGTCGAGAGGCTCAAGAAAGAGACAGAAGCTTTGCAGAAGGCACTTGCCAAGGAAGACGAGGTGCTTAAAAAAGCCTCCGAGGAGCAAGAAAAAGCCAAAACCAATCTGGCTGCTGAGAAAAAGAAGCACGCCGATGCAGTCGCGTTAGTCGCCACCACAGAAGCTCGAATTGCAAAGGCCAACAGCGATGCTGAACAAGCAAAGAAAACGATGGATCAAGCGGCCAACTTGCTTACCGATTTAACGGCCCAATCAGCAACCATCGCAAAAGAAATTGAAGCCGACAAAACTGCACTGACTTCGGCAGAGCAGCAGGCCGCCAAGATCCAAGCACAGATTGATGAACTGACCAAACAGAAAAATGATGCGGATACCAAAGTAGCACAGGCACAAAAACAACTCGCTGATCGACAAGCTGCCATGACAGCAACGGCAACTAAATCGAATGAGACCAAGGCTCAGATCGAAAATGCGAAAAAGCTCTCCGCGAGCTCGGCTGCCGAAATCGAAAAGGCGAATAAAGAACTAGCAGAGCAAAAGAAAGCGGTCACAACGACTGGCGAAGCAAAACAGAAAAGCGAATCCGAGTTAGCTAAACGCAAGCAAGCATTCGATACCGCGACAAACGCCCAAGCTCGAGCGACCAAGGCAATCCCAGCACACCAACAACAAATCGACCAAGAATCGCGACGGCAACAGGTACTCGAACGACAGCGAAATGACGCGGAGGCTGTCCTGACAGATCCAGACAACGCTGTGGTCGCGATCGATGTCAGCCCCGATCAGTCGACAGTTCTAGTCGCCCACGAAGACGGCTCGGTGCAGGCCTATCATACTGTAACCGGTCAACCCGTACTCGATTTCAAAACCGTAGATTCCAACGCTGCAACCCAAGTCACTTTTGTTGGTGAAACGCTGGTCGCGCTCAGTCCTTCTGCGGCACCAACATTGGTACACCGCCAACCAAAGTGGGTCCTTGAACGAACGATTGGAACCTCCCAAGCGGACTCCATCATTAGCGACCGAGTCACGGCACTCGATTTTCATCCGAATGGGATGTCGTTAGCCGTGGGCAGTGGACCGCCAAGCCGATTTGGTGATGTAAAAATCTTTGCAGTCGCAACGGGTGAGCTGGTTAGAGACTTTGGCGAAGTCCACAGCGACACAGTCTTTGGAGTCGCGTTTTCACCTGATGGCCGGCAACTTGCTTCCGCCGCTGCCGACAAAACGATTCGCATCCTGGATGTCGCCACAGGCGAACTCGTTCGGTCGCTCGAAGGTCACACGCACCACGTTTTATCACTCGATTGGCAAGATGACGGCCAAACCATCGCCTCCGCCAGCGCCGACCAGTCGATCAAGGTCTGGAATGTGATGACGGGTGAACAACGACGAACGATCTCCGGCTTTGCCAAAGAAATCACGGCCGTTGAATTTGTTAAAACCTCCAACCAAATCGTGACCACTTGCGCCGATGGGAATCTGCGACTGAGCAACTCCGCCGATGGCAAAGCATTACGAAATTTCAATGCATCAGGAGACTTCCTGTTTACGGTCCAAGTGACTCCTAACGGTGAAAACATCATTGCTGCCGGGCAAAGTGGAGCGATCCGAGTGTGGAATCTTGCGGACGGCAAATTACTGCACGAGTGGAAATAACCCGAAACCCACGTGAGCAGGGAATCAGCCTCGGGGACTCCCCGGCCGCCGTGTAAATCCCGCTTGTGCTAGCCCCGCCGTTGCTTTGATGGCGGGGTTTTCACGAATCAACGGCTTCGCGTGGTACACTGAGGCTGTTCGGTTCACTAACGGGAGTTTGAGTCATGCAGCGTTGGTTGGCGTCTCTATTGGTAATGTGCTCGAGTGGAATCGTGGTCGCCGAGGCTCAGGTCGTGCGAGTCGGCCCGCGCGGTGGTGTTCGCATTCGGGCTCCGTTCGCGTCAGTTGACGTGCTTCCCTATGGCGGGGGAACGCGGGTACGCGCGCCATTCACTGCTGTAGACACCGGTTACTATCGCTACGGGGTTGGCGTGCCTTACTACTACGCCGCTCGTCCGCGTCACTACGCTGTTCCCGCGTATCCAGTCCAGCCACTGCTCGCCGTACCAGCCTATCCAGCATCCGCCTACCGAGCACCTGTGTTTCCCGAAGCCGTGTATCCGGTGCCTGTGTATCCGGTGCCTGTGTATCCCGAGGCCGTGTATCCCGAGGCCGTGTATCCGCCATCCCCGGTTCCAGACTCGTCGTTCGCGACACCTCTTCCCCAAGGCGCGGCTCGACCAATTGTGGGCGTCTTAGAAGACCGACTTCGCGCAGCCGCTCTCCGCTTGCAACAGAGCCTCTCACAGCGACGAGACGATGGGGAGGTTTGGCAGAACTACCTCGCACCGCAAACGATTGTCGACATGATCGATCAAGGACTCGATCCACGAACACTTCGAGAGCTGCTGAGAAATTACAACGGTGTTCTTGCCAATCCCAAACTCGCATCGATTCGCAATGCGGCGGGCTTTAGCGAGACGAGAAGTTTGTTAAAGGAGTTCATCGAGCGTCGGTCAAGAATCGAAGCGACTCGTTCAGCGCCAGCCGTCCCCGGGCAACCAGAGGACGCCTCTTCCGCGACGGAGCCGACAAGCCCGCTAACACAAGAACCACAGTTGCCCGCTGACATCAGCCCCTCACCAATCGAAGAAGTAACGACTCCGGCCGCGGAAGTCGCAAGCCCTTCGGTACCTGTGCCGCTGTAAGCATGCGATTCGATCTTCGTGTTGCGGATGCCATTTCCCTGGCGAGGAGCAACGCAAACAGCTGACCAAGCGGTTGGCTCTACTTCTTCCGCTCTTCGCGAGCTGTCGAAATCAATTGCGCGGCATCGTAAGCGCCATGCGCTACGATCGGAATCAGCAAGTTTTCGGTATAAACCACGAGTGCACCGAAATAGAGGCCCATCAAAGTCGCCAAGCAGATGTAAAGCTTCGTGACCGGATGAAAGACACCGAACACGAGCGAGGAGAGGGCAAGCGCGACACCCATCACCCAATAAAATGGCAAGGCGGGGATCAGGGCCTCTGTCCAATCCGCAATCCAATACATCAACCAACCGCGAAACAGCAGTTCCTCACCAACTCCCGCGCAGAGACTGACAACGATCAGCTCGCTTGGTCGCAACTGCAACAATGCTTTGATCATTCCGTCATTGGCCAAGTCTTCCAACTCTTGAATCGGCCCCCACGGAATCCGCCGAATCAATTCGATGAACAGCAAGATTGGCAACGCAGCCGCCAACCCAAGCAAGATTCCTTTGGCGATCGGCCACCACTGCTCCAGACCCAATTCCGGTATCAGCTGGCGAGCGGACGGACCAATCACCCACCCCAGAAACAGAGCGAGCACAGCTAAGCCACACTCAAACAAAACGGCAGTTATAAAAACTTCGTCGGGTGTCTGCTCTGTCGATTCATGATCATCCATATCCATCACCCTATTCTGCCAGGATTCACTCGGTCGCGGCAGGGTATCGACTGACGCGAATCCAAGCCGCTGGCTGACCGGTCCCCAGCTGGAGCCCCACCGGAACTCACGCATAACTCAACATGATCATCTGTAAACCGACGTAATCGGGCGATTCCATGCCCAGACGGCGATATATCCAGACGGCGATATGCCCAGACGGCGATATATCCAGACGGCGATATATCCAGACGGGGCCATATCCAGACGGCTGAAGAAACCGAACACTTCACCGGGATGACCCCGACAGCACCAACCGATGCGACCACACCGACCATTTGACCATCCCAACCAGCCAAAGACGCGAACCGCAGGGATCGACGGCGGCGATGAGAACGCGACCAAGCAGCAAAAACAGCCTGCATTCCAACTTAGGCCGGCCAGTTCAGACCAAACAGTTCAGACCAAACAGTTCAGACCAAACAGTTCAGACCAAACAGTTCAGATTGGCACCGATCAGCCAATGGACCAGAAATCACGTCGATCAAAACACCGCATCACGGCATAGCGACGGATCAAACGCACAACTACGTTCAATTACCAACCAATTGGATCTGGGGCCAATTGGCAGCCGCCTTTTTTCTGACATCGATGCTGGCAAGGGATCTCGAGAATACCTAGATTGGAGGAATGACACCCACACAGATAGAGCTGACCGAATGTCAGCACCAGCGAATCGCCAAGGCGATCGCGGATCCCCAACGGTTCGCCATCCTTACGGCAATCGCCCGCCATCACGAGATTCCATGCAAATCGCTAGTGGCTGAGTTTTCGATCACGCAAGCTACGATTTCGCATCATCTCAAGGAGCTGGTGGCCGCCGATTTGATTCATTCGCGGCGAGAAGGTCAGCTTGCAATTTTGAGCTGTCGTCGCGATGTTTGTGACGCCTTCACCCAGTGGTTGAACCAAACATTAGTCGATCCCGGCAAACTGCCGAAATGCCTTCACCCGTGACCTCACAATGCTTAATCAGTTTCGGCAGCAACCTCGGTGAACGCGCTGCGTTAATCGCAGAAGCAGCGAAGCGGGTCTCTGACAATCCTTGGGTCCGCGACCTCAGGACAAGCCGTCTCTTCGAAACACCGCCGATTGGCGGCCCCGAGGGGCAGCACCCCTTTTTGAACGCGGTTGCCGTCTTCGATACCGATGCCTCGGCAAGGCAGGTACTGGAACTTCTACAGGCAACCGAACAGGAACTGGGTCGCCAGCGTCGAGAAAGATGGGATGCCAGATCAATCGATCTCGATGTGGTCCTGCATGGTGAACTGGTTGGCGGAGGAACCGGACTGATCGTCCCTCATCCCCGGTACACGGCAAGACGGTTCGTTCTGGAACCGGCTTGTGATGTTGCCGCCCACTACCGTGATCCTCGCTTCGGTTGGACTCTCAGACAATTGTACGATCATCTCAATCAAGGTCCTCCATCCCTAGCACTACTTGGTGGCGATGCATCGACGCGGATGGAGATCTGCCGTCGACTGCAAACGGAGCACAAGATCCAAACCTTCGAGGGCCCACCGCCGCCGGAACCTATGACGGTGGTCGGACATGCTCCGGCGATCGTTCGTTCGGCTGATCCAAAATTGGGTTCGCCGCCACCTCCAGACTCCGAGGGGCGATCGGTAACCGAAAATGATCCGCCCAGCATCATTCCCGTAAATAATGATCCATGGGTTTCAGCTTTCGTCCCACCACTGCCAACAACACCAAGTAGGCAGCGAAACGAAGTTCAGCCAAGTAAGGATCCGCGGAAACCAAGCGTGAATACCAATCCGGCCGCCAAAGCGACTCTGGGTATTCCACGGCTGATTGCTCGGATGCAGCGGGCAACCGAGAAAACTCGCTGGCCGGCACCCCACCAGATTTGGCCTTCAAGCCTCAAATGGCCTGAATATCGCCTAGAAATCGACGACCTCGACTGGGCCGTCAAAGAGGTTGCCTCCGCGCTCGATTCGATGCGTTGCCCCGTGACCGCCGTTACAACCAACGGCGATTGGTGGTAACCGACTCCTCGACACCAAATCGCGGCCCAAGCAGTCACGTCGACCCGACAATCCAAGGCTCGATTGACCCAAATGGTGCCCGTGTGGTCGGCATAGCACACCCTTTAACTATGAACGACCAGCCGCAAAAAATACTGCCAACCCAAACAATCAGCATCGTCGTTCAAAACTGCCGCAAACTCGACCGTGTTTGTGGCCTCGATGCCGCGAACGGACACATGGAACGAACGGCCCCCCTTACGTTGGCACTAACGCGGGAACCCGCACCCGACGGCTGATTTACGGCCTGGCGATGGTGGTCAACCGCCGATCCTGGCAACTTTGGGGAAACGCTGCCGACAACTGCGGCACAATGTCGCGATTGGGTCGTTGTGGGCCATTTTATGCGACACAATGTCGCTCGCTTTGATCATGCCATTGCCAGTTTGTGCCGATTCGCTTCATACTGTGCGAAGGCGTCACAAACGCCACTTATTTCTCGTTCTGATGTGCGAAAAATTCGTTCGCAACCGAATCCTCGGGCCAACTGGATTATGCAAAGGTTCTTGTTCCCTCGTTGGATCAATCCATTTCTTGGAATTCTCGCGATTGCTGCAGCAGCAGGAGCCGTTTTTGCGGGTGCCATGGGTGGTTTGATTACCGATCCTCAGACAATTAATGTCGGCTACCAGCCAGAGCAGCCAGTCCCCTTCAGCCACGCGATTCACGCGGGGCAACTGAAGATGGATTGTCGCTACTGTCACAACACGGTGTTTGACGCTGCCCACGCGGCAGTGCCGCCGACGGCGACCTGCATCAATTGTCACAGTCCGGCAAATGACCAAGGTTTGACAGCCCTGACAGCAGTCCACACGGAAAGCCCAAAACTGGCACCGATTCGCGAGAGCTGGAACACGGGTCGAGGCGTCGCTTGGAAACGCGTCCACAACCTGCCGGAATTCGTCTATTTCAATCATGCGGCCCACGTGAACTCCGGTGTCAGTTGCAAATCTTGCCACGGACGTATCGATCAAATGGAGGTGGTTTACCAGGCAAAGCAACTGTCTATGGCGTGGTGTATCGATTGCCACCGGAACCCGGACGAACACCTCCGTCCAATCGATAAAGTCACCAAGCTCGATTGGGACTTTGATTCGCCTGAAGAACAGGAAGCTTTCGCGAAAGAACATCGGGAAAAAAACCACATTAACCCGCAAGTCAACTGCGCTGTTTGCCATCGCTAAAAGCGACCAGCCGGGCCTTTTAAATCTCCACCTCAATCTTCGCAAATTTTCCTGATATGACTTCCAACGATTTGGCTCCTGCCGAACCCAGTCGCAACGAAAAGCACGGTTATTGGCGTAGCCTTTCGGAGTATCGTGGCCGAGAAGAGTTCGATCAGTATCTGCATCGTGAATTCCCGGTCGACGCATCCGAACTCCCCGAAGGTGTCTCGCGTCGCCGTTGGATTCAATTGATGGGAGCTTCGTTAGCCATGGCTGGCGCCGCTGGCTGCCGATATCCGGAGGAGATCATCGCCCCATTTGTTGTCCGTCCCGAGGGGCGTGTTCCCGGTGAGAGTTACAGTCGGGCGACGAACATCCAACTTGCGGATCGGGTTTACAATCTGCTGGTGACTTGCGTGGATGGCCGTCCGCTCAAGATTGAGCCGAATAAAGAGCACCCAGCCGGTAGCGGGACCGATGCGTACGTTCAAGCCTCTGTGCTGGGCCTCTATGACCCAGACCGATCCCGTTTCGATCAAGGCGACGTAATTCGCCGAACTGACAAACGTCCCGTGCCTGCGTCGTGGGACGATTTTGATGCAGAGGTAAAAGCCGTGATGGCAAAGGCCGGGGATGGCGCCTCGTTGGGCGTCCTGATGTCGCCAAGCCACTCGCCGTCGGTCCTGCGGTTGATCGGCAATCTCAAGAAAAAGTTCCCCGCCGCGACGGTAGGTCAGTACGACGGTGTCCGCGGCGACGCCATGCACCAAGCAACAAAAAAGCTGTTTGGCCAAGCAGCCAACCAAGTTCTTTCGCTCGAGGAAGCCGACGTGATCGTGGCGTTGCAAGCTGATTGCCTTGCCGTCCCGAGCGTTGCGGGTAGCTTCGCGAAACGTCGCGATCCAATTGAAGGAGAAATGAATCGCCTCTACGTCGTCGAAGGTGGTTACACGAGCACCGGCGCCGCGGCCGATACCAGACTTGCTCTGCGTCCTGGTCAGATGCCTGCTTTCCTGGCTGAACTTGGGCGGCGAGTGGAAGCTCTTCAAGGCGGCGAGTCGCACGATCACTCGGGCGACGAAACGCCGTTTGACGAGATCGACCAACCCGAACGCCTCGAGCGGTTTCTTGACGTGCTCGCTCACAACATAGCTGAAGCAGGTGAGAAGGCGGTTGTGGTGGTCGGCGACGCGCTTGGCCCAGACATGATCGCCGCTGGCATTCGGATGAATCAAAAACTGGGATCGCTTGGGAAAGCCCAGTCGTTCACCCCTGCCGCCGCTGACTTTGCCTCGCTTAGCGACTTGGTGGGGAAGATCGACGAGGGCGGAATCGAGACGTTGCTCATCCTCGGTGACAATCCCGTTGTTACGGCACCGGGCAACATTAATGTCGGTGAAGCGATCGCCAAAGTTTCCCAGCGTGGAATGACGGTTTACCTCGGCGAGTACGATGACGAAACCGGCAACCTTTGCCAGTGGTCGCTACCACTGTCCCATCCGCTGGAATCCTGGGGGGATGTCTACAACGACCGTGGTTACTACGGCGTCTGCCAGCCACAGATTCTTCCATTGCTCGGCGGTCGCAGCACCATCGAAGTGCTCGCTCGCATGCTGGGCGAAAGTGAAACCGCAGGCTCCGCGATTGTCCGCCGAACCGCTGACTCGGTCGGAGACGGGGCACTAAGCGATCGGCAATGGCGACAACTGCTGCACGACGGTTACTCCAACGAACTTTCATCGGAAGCGTTGGAATGGACGATCAGTGGCGACGCGCCCGAGCCAACCAAGGCCAAGCCGGATGCAAGCCTGGCGATCAACAAAGATCAATTTGAAGTTTTGTTCCAGCCCGCTGATGGGATCTACGACGGTCGCTTTGCGAACAACGGCTGGCTGCAAGAACTGCCGCAATCACTGACCAAGCTTTGTTGGGATAACGCTGCAGTCATGAGCCCTGCGACCGCGGCGGCGCTCGACTTAAAGCATGGCTTACGAATCGCACTGCGTATCGGTGATTCGAAGGTCGAACTGCCAGTTTATGAGATGCCTGGTTGTGCTCCCGGTGTCGTCACCGCCACGATCGGATACGGTCGTAAACGGGCCGGCATGGTTGGTGGAATGACCGACCGAGATGTGCCCGCGATCGGTGTGGATGTCGCGCCGATTCGCCACGACGACGCGATGCTTGTCGCTTACAATGTGGAAGCTCGTCCAAGATTCGAAGAATACGAACTGTCCCAAACCCAGGACCACTGGGCGATTGACGAACTGGGACGTGATGAAATCGAAACCCGAAGCTTCACCTTGGTGCGTGAAGGAACAAAAGCACTCTTGGACAAGGTGCCGGAATTCGCCGAATCAATGGGCCCCCACGTGCCGAAGGTGGGCGATCACGGATCACCGTTCCACGAACCGATCCGAATGATCGATGAGAAGAACAAAAAAGAAGATAATCCAGTGCCACAATGGGGCATGGCGGTCGATCTGTCCAAATGTACTGGCTGCAATGCCTGTGTGATTGCTTGCCAAAGCGAGAACAACGTTCCGATTGTCGGCCGCGAGCAGGTCATGAACAGTCGTGAAATGCATTGGCTGAGAATCGACCGCTACTTCCAGGGTGATGAAGAAAACGCTGATGTTGTGCAGACCCCGATGGCCTGCCAGCACTGCGAAACCGCTCCCTGTGAACAAGTGTGCCCAGTTGCTGCGACTGTACACACAGAAGAAGGGATCAATGCAATGGCCTATAACCGCTGCATTGGCACTCGTTACTGTGCCAACAACTGCCCCTTTAAAGTTCGGCGATTCAACTACTTCAACTACAACGAAGACATTGGCACGGGCTACGGAATCAAGGCCTACCCGAGTTCGATTGAAAATGCCAATCGCAAGCTGCAAGCTTTGGTGATGAACCCCGAAGTCACCGTTCGCGGTCGTGGGGTCATGGAGAAGTGCACCTACTGCATCCAACGAATTGAGGGTGCAAAAATCACAGCCCGCAAAGAAGGCCGCAGTATCGAAGACGGTGATGTTGTCACGGCGTGTCAATCAGCTTGCCCAACCACTGCCATTACGTTTGGCAACTTGGCGGATGAAAACTCCGTGGTTCACAAACAGCACAACAATCCACGCAGCTACGGCATGCTGACGCAATTGAATCTCAAGCCACGAACTGAGTACCTTGCTCGTGTTCGCAATACGCCAAAGCGTTTGATGACCGCCAAACAGATCGATGACCTGAAGAACCTCAAGCCACCTCACCACCATGAAGGCGGCCACGGTTCTGAAGATCATCACGATGACGGTCATCATGGTGATGATTCACATGCCGACGACAACGCACATCAGGATGAATCGGCTGCGGCACACTAAACAACCGCATCGACTCGCCCGAACCAATCATTGACTACAAAAACTCGGTGAACTAAAGACCTATGTCACTCGCCATTCCAAACGGACTGGACAATACCGTTGAACGACCCGGCGAACGCGCGCCGCTGGTCCTCGGGGAAACCGATTATCACGAAATCACCGAGACGGTTTGTCAAGTTGCCGAACGAAAGCCAAGCACGAGTTGGGTGATCGGATTCCTGATCTCCTTCGCACTTTTGCAGTGGCTCGGAATTTGTATCCTGTACCTGATCTACACCGGTGTTGGCGTTTGGGGTAACCGCTCGCCGATTTTCTGGGGCTGGCCTATCGTGAACTTCGTGTTCTGGGTCGGTATCGGTCACGCAGGTACCTTGATTAGTGCGATTTTGTTCCTGTTCCGCCAAGAGTGGCGAACCAGCATCAACCGCGCTGCCGAGGCGATGACCATTTTCGCCGTTGCCTGTGCAGGGACGTTTCCGGGGATTCACGTTGGACGGGCCTGGCTCGCTTTCTGGCTGGCCCCGTATCCGAGTCTGAACCTCTGGATGTGGCCTCAATTCCGCAGCCCCCTGCTGTGGGACGTTTTTGCGGTGAGCACCTACGGCACCGTCTCGTTGCTGTTTTGGTACATGGGAATGGTTCCTGACTTGGCAACCTTCCGAGATCGATCGAAGAACAAATGGCGTCGAATGGCCTATGGGATCCTGTCTCTTGGCTGGAGCGGATCTTCGCGACACTGGATGCGATACGAAAAAGCCTACGCCTTGCTAGCAGCACTGGCCGCACCATTGGTGTTGTCGGTGCACACAATCGTTTCGTTTGACTTTGCGGTTTCGCAAGTGCCCGGTTGGCACACGACGATTTTCCCGCCGTACTTCGTCGCGGGTGCTATTTTCAGCGGTTTCGCAATGGTGCTAACGCTGATGATTCCATCTCGGAAAATGCTGGGCCTGGAAAAACTGATCACGATCCGGCACTTGGACAACATGTGCAAGATCATCCTGGCTACCGGGTCGATGGTTGGCCTCGCCTACGGGACGGAATTCTTCATCGCTTGGTACGGCCAAGTTCAAGAAGAGAAATTCGCATTTATCAACCGTGCCTTTGGGCCCTATTGGTGGGCTTATTGGACGATGGTGACCTGCAACGTGATCAGCCCGCAATTGTTCTGGGTGAAAAAATTCCGCACCACGCCATGGATCATTTTCATCATCACAATCTTCGTGAATATCGGTATGTGGTTTGAACGATTTGTGATTGTGGTGACGAGCCTGTCACGTGACTACGTTCCAAGTGCATGGGCTTATTTCTCACCAACCTGGGTCGACTGGTCGATGCTGATCGGTTCCTTTGGTTTGTTCATGACTCTGTTCCTGTTGTTCTGCCGGCTGATGCCAGTGATCAACATGGCTGAAACAAAATCAACCCTCGCCAAGCAAATCCACCTGGAAGAGCACGGCTACGGAAATCACTAACACGCGACGCATTCGATTTGAATTCGATCGTTGAACAATACTTCAGGCTCAACACCTGGTAACACTGACCTTAACCATCAGAAATTGATGTCAGAGAATAACGAAAAGAAGGTTCACGGAATTGTCGCCGAATACACTTCGGTTGACAGTTTGCTGAATGCTTGCCGGCGGGTTCGTGACGCCGGATACAAAAAGACAGATGCTTTTGCACCTTTTGCAGTCCATGGCATCGAGAAAGCGTTGGGCATTAAGCCAACGGTGCTGCCATGGATCGTTTTTGGGTGTGGAGCAGTCGGTACCATCGTCGGGCTGACGATGCAAATTTGGATGAACTCCATCGACTACCCATACATCATCTCCGGCAAACCGATGATTTCGCTGCCGGCGTTTATCCCAGTAGCCTATGAGTTAACGATTCTGTTCGCCGCATTCGGTGCCTTCTTTGGAATGTGGGCATTGAACGGCTTGCCGAGATTTAGCAACCCAATCTTCACTGATCCACGATTTGATCGCGTTACCGACGACCGCTTTTTTCTCTACATCGATGCGAAAGACGAACAATTTGACGAAGCCGGGGTTCGGCAATTATTCGGTGACACCGGTACGGAGTACATCCAAACCGTCGTGGATGACGATTCGTCATCTAAAGTTCCAAAAGGTTTTTTCATCGCCTGGGCAGCAGTCATTGGAATTTCTGTGATTCCCGTTTTGGTCGTCTTGAAGATGCGACTGACGAAAAGCAGCCTGCCTCGTTTCCACGTTTTCTTCGACATGGACTTCTCGCCCGCGAAGGACGCTCAGCAAACAACCACTCTGTTTGCTGACGGACGTGCTATGCGGCCTGATGTGGCCGGCACCGTGGCTCGCGGTGACATGCTAATCAATATGGACTACATGACCGGAATCGACATGGAAGCATTGACTCAGGTCGATGCTCGACGAGCAGAACGATTAGTCAGAAGTTTCGCAGACCCATCACCCCAGCAAGAAGGTGAGCAACCACCCGTCGCTGATACTGAGGAAACATCTGCTCCGGCGGAAAAAGCAGCTGAAGAGACGGTGGGCCAGAAGGAAGCAACCGGAGAAGCAGAACCTGACGCTGCTCCCGCTGCCGAACCCAGCGTGATGGACACCACGCCGTGGCTAACTAAAAACCCCCTGGAACTAAACAAACAATTGCTCGAACGTGGCCAAACCTATTTTGGGATTTATTGCTCGGTTTGCCATGGTTTGAATGGCGGCGGTAATGGACTGGTCAATCGCCGAGCACAGAAAATCTTGGCAACCAATTGGATTCCACCGTCTAAGCTGAACCAGCCAACGTTAGCTCAGGACGTTTATCCAGATGGAAAGCTCTTCAATACGATCAGCAACGGCATCCGAAAGATGCCAGGTTACGCAGCCCAGATCACAACTCGTGATCGCTGGGCGATCGTCGCTTACGTGCGAGCATTGCAACAGAGCCAAAATGCTTCGATCGACGAAGTTCCTGCCGCAGAGCAGGAAGCAATCTTGAAGCAACAAGCCGAAGTCAAAAAGCAGCTCGAAGAACAAGCTGCTGCCGAAGCCGCGCAGGCCAATGCAGAGCCTGGCGACAAGTAGTAAAGCGACTGGCGTGCTCTCGGCATCGCCACCAAAGTTTTGAATTTCATCCAATCTCCTGAATCCTCGAACACCGATGTCTGAACACGACACCCCTGCGGTAAAGATTGCCGATGATCCGGCGTTTAAGCTGCCGACATCCCTGTCGTCACTCTCCATGCCGTTGTGCATTGGAGGTATCGCAGTGCTGCTGATCGGATGGGCGTGTGGCAGCTCCGTCAGCGCGAAGTTTGGCATGAGTGCCTACCTCACTGCATTCATGTTCTGCCTGACCATCGTGCTTGGCTCGTTGTTTTTCGTGATGATTCAACACTTGGTGCGAGCGGGCTGGAGCGTGGTCGTGCGGCGCATCGCCGAGCTATACATGGTTATGGTGATCCCGCTGGGAGTTTTATTCCTGCCGGTATTAGCAACGCTGTTGTTCGGTAACGGAACTCTCTACAACTGGGACGATCCGACTTACGCCGAGAAGAATTTCCTGCCGCTGGCGATTTGGACTGAAAAGCTTCGCTGGTTGAATCAGGGTTGGTTCACCGTGCGAGCTATCTTTTACTTCGCAATTTGGTCAGCGTTGGCAATTTGGTATTTCCGGCAAAGCGTCGAGCAAGACGAAACCGGTGAAAAGGCAGTCTCCGATCGCATGCAATACTGGAGCGGTCCAGCAATCATGGCGTTTTGCGGTGCAACCTCTTTTGCTGCCTTCGACTGGGTAATGAGCCTCGCTCCGATGTGGTTCTCAACCATGTTTGGCGTTTATGTTTTTGCGGGCAGTGTATTAGCCGCTCACTGCACGATTTGCATTACCAGCTTTACCCTGCAACGCTTGGGGGCCCTGCGTGACGAAGTCACCGTCGAACATTACCACGACCTAGGCAAATTCATCTTCGGCTTTGTGTTTTTCTGGAGCTACATCGCATTCAGCCAGTACATGCTGATCTGGTACGGCAACATTCCAGAAGAAACGCATTGGATTTTCGAGCGTCAACTCGGTGCCTGGGGATGGATTGGAATCGTTTTGATTCTGTTCCATTGGGCACTGCCGTTCTTGGGCACCATGAGCCGGCATGTGCGGCGAAACGCCCCGCTGATCACCTTTTGGGCAGTCTACCTGCTGATCATGCATTATGTTGACCTTTACTGGATGATCATGCCTGAGGCTGGTTCCTCAATGGGTGGATTCCTTGGCGTGATTTCTAGCCTATTTTGCGTGGTCGGAATGACCGCGGTTATGATCGGTTTGGTACTCCGGGTCGCGGATCAGACCAAAATAGCCGCAGTACGCGACCCAAGGCTGCAAGAATCGCTCGCCTTTGAAAACATTTAATCCTGACACGACCGTTGGCGGTTGTGCCAGAGCACGAACGCCGGTTTAACACCTACACGAACACAAACGAACGCGATGGCAGCCTACGACGACCTTGACGTCAAACGCATTTTTGCCGTGGGAGTCTTCTCCGTTGTCGTGACGGCAGTCACGGCATTGGCAGTCCAAGTTTTGTACTTCGCCCTCGTCAAGTGGCAAGAAGTCGATACACAGAATGCCAGTAACTACAACCGGCAAAACCGGATCCTTGCCGAGCAAGAAGCCGAGATAGCAACCTATCGAGTCGATACGGAAACAGGCAACATCGTGATTCCTGTCGATGCGGCTTTCGAATTAATGGTTGGTGACAACGAAGAGAATAAGACCCCTGAGGGACAGAGTGACGAAACCTGAGCTGACTCGTTCGATTAGAACGTTGCCGATAATGCTGGCGATGGCGCTGATGAGTGCCTTTGGTCAGACGAAATCTGCGCCGGCTCAGGGTGCCTTACAAGGAAGCAACGACGTATCTCTCAATGATGGGGTTCCCAGAGAAGTTGAGAATGTCACTGTTGAGCAAAATTTAGGCGATCGTGTTGCATTGGGTTTGCCGCTGACCGACTCGCGAGGGAGGAGGGTAAAGACGGGCTACTTCATCGATGGGAAGAAGCCAACAATTATCACGCTGAATTACAGTGACTGCCCGATGCTCTGCAACGTGCAGTTGAATCAGCTTGCCAAGTCATTGAGCGAACTTGATCTGCAAATCGGCGAGGATTTCCAAATCCTGACCGTCAGCATTGATCCCAAAGAAACGACTGCGAAAGCTCGCGAAGCCAAAATGAAATATGTCGAGCAAGTTCTAAAGCAGCATCCGAACGCTGAGAAAGGGTGGGAGTTTTGCACCGCGCAGCAACCGATCATCACAGAATTAGCTGACACACTCGGCTTTCAGTACACGTACGACAGGAAAAGCGGGGAATATTATCATCCGGCGATGCTCGCGTTCCTTTCGCCAGAAGGCGTAATCTCACGTTACTCCCTGGCGGTAGCATTTGAGCCTAGCGACCTACGCAAGGCTCTCGTTGAAGCGGGAGAAGGCACGGTTGGATCGCCAGTTGATCAGTTTGTTTTATGGTGTTTCAGCTATGACCCGACAAGTAATTCCTACGTTCCACAAGCCTGGAAGATCATGCGTCTCGCCGGAGGCGCTACCGTTTGTTTAATGCTCGCCTGCCTCGCTCCTTATTGGCTGGGAAGAAAACGCTCGTTGAGCGATGCGGCGACTCCTGTGACAGAAGACCAAACCACTTAATCACTTTCCTTTGTTAGTGCACATGCCTGTTATCCTAAATCAGCCCTGGACGCTGCTCGCGGACAAAACCGAGGATTATGCTTGGTTCCCAGAAGCTGCATCGACCTTTGCAGCCGAGAACGATTGGCTGTATGGGGTTATCACCCTTGTCTGCGTCATTTTCTTCATTCCAATTGCCTTTGCACTCTTTTACTTCGCGATCCGGTACCGGAAACCCAAAGGCGACAAGGCGGAGAGTAACACGGCTCACAACACACCACTGGAATTAGCGTGGTCAATCGGCCCGTCTTTTTTCTTGGTAGGAATGTTCATTTTGGGCGCGAAGGCCTATCTCAATCATCGAACCGTACCTGACGGTGCAAGGGACATTAAGGTCGTATCTTCCAGCTGGAACTGGAGCTTTGACTACGGTGGTGGGACGGTGCATCCCGAACTGCACATCGTGCTGGAAGAACCAACCAAACTTTCAATGCGTTCGACCGATGTAATCCATAGTCTTTTTGTACCGGCATTCCGGGCGAAAAAAGATATCGTACCGGGTCGCTACAACTACATGTGGTTCGAGCCGACCGTTGCCAGCCGAAAGGTCAGCGACGAGGAGCTCGCGGCGGCCAAGAGGGAGATGGAAAAACTGGGCGAGGAGAATTGGAATTTTGATGAACTCGATTTCACCCCCGACGGTTACACCTACTACGACCTCTACTGTACGGAATACTGTGGGTTGAACCACTCTCAAATGCAGACTGTTGTTGTGGTACACGAGACTCAGGAAGATCTCGATGCATGGATCAAGAAGTACAGCAAGCGAGGCGAGAAAGAGGAGCTGGCAGATTACGGCAGGAAGCTTTATTCGCGACGTGGGTGCTCAGGGTGCCACAGCCTCGACGGGTCGAAGCGAGTGGGCCCGTCGTTCCAAGAAGTGTTCGGCAATGAACGGCCGCTCACCAATGGAGACGTGGTCGTCGCCGATGAAAATTACGTACGCGAATCGATCCTTTATCCGAAGGCTAAGGTCAGTGCTGGCTATCAGCCGGTCATGCCGAGCTACAAAGGTCAGCTAACGGAAGACGATATTGATTCGCTTGTCGAATTCCTTAAAGAAGTGTCGGAGTATACGCCGGCTGAGGTTGCTACGGGTGATCCCGTTAGCTCCGAGGGAGAGAAGGCCGCCGAAGGGAACGACGCTACGGACACTGAAGCAAAGTGACCCGTTAGCAACGAACTGAAACAAATTATTCGTATCGAGAAACGCGAACGGCGTTACAGATAAAGAGGTAGAGAATATGTCAGCTGGCTCCATTCCTTCGGGGAAGGTCCGGGACCCGGGTTATCCCACAAAAAGCGAGAATTATCTGACGAATTCCAAAGGAATTCTGAGTTGGGTTTTCACGCTCGATCACAAACGCATCGGTGTGATGTACTTGATCGGCGTTGTCTTAGCCTTTGCGGTTGCCGGCCTGTTAGCCATGGTAATTCGCTTGCATCTGTTCCAACCCGATGGTGCAGTCTTTTCAGGCCCCAAGGCAAATGATTACTACAACCAAGTCTTCACGCTTCACGGCGCGATAATGGTTTTCCTTTTCATTATTCCTAGCATCCCGGCCGCGCTCGGCAACTTCTTGGTACCCGTGATGTTGGGTGCGAAGGATGTTGCTTTCCCCAGACTGAATCTGTGTAGTTTTTATCTTTGGGTGGCGGGTGCGATTTTCTTCATTTGCGCACTCTGCGCAAGCCAACTAGATACTGGTTGGACCTTTTACACGCCCTACAGTACCTCAAGCAACTCGTCTGTGATTTTGGCGACTTCCGGGGCTTTCATCCTAGGTTTTAGCTCAATCTTCACCGGGCTGAACTTCATCGTCACAATCAATACGATGAGGCCGCCGGGAATGTCCTGGTTCCGGATGCCATTGTTCTTGTGGGCCACTTACGCAACGAGCATCATCCAAGTTTTAGCGACTCCCGTATTGGGAATTACGCTTCTACTGCTGATTGCCGAACGTGTAATGCACATCGGGATCTTCGATCCCGAGTTTAATGGGGACCCAGTAACCTTCCAGCACTTCTTCTGGTTTTACAGCCACCCAGCCGTTTACATTATGATTTTGCCAGCCTTTGGTATTATCAGCGATTTGATCAGCGTACACAGCCACAAACGGATCTTTGGCTACCGGTTCATTGCTTATTCGTCGATTGCGATTGCACTGCTCGGTTTCTTGGTGTGGGGACACCACATGTTCACTTCGGGGATGGGGCCACTAACGACTATCATCTTCAGTGCATTAACTTTTACGGTTTCTGTTCCGTCAGCGATCAAAGTGTTCAACTGGCTAGCCACGATGTACAAAGGCTCAATTAGTCTGACGACGCCAATGTGCTTCGCCATCGCTTTCATTTTCTTGTTCACGATCGGGGGGCTAACAGGGCTCCACCTTGGAACATTAGCGACCGACATGCATTTGCATGATACGTATTTCGTCGTCGCTCACTTTCACTATGTGATGGTTGGTGGAACGCTTGTTGCTTTCCTTGGTGGCGTTTTCCACTGGTGGCCAAAAATGTTTGGCAAGATGTACAGCGAGTGGGGTGGCCGCATAGCAGCGCTCATCATTTTCCTTGGTTTCAACCTGACCTTCCTGCCACAGTTTGTGCTCGGTAGTCGCGGGATGCCGCGTCGATATGCGACTTACGATCCAGAATTTGCTTACCTGCATCAAATGAGCACAATCGGTGCTCTCTTGCTGGGAGCAGGGTTGCTCGTTGCATTGGTTGTTCTGATCCACTCTTTATTCCGTGGAAAAAGAGCGCCAGCGAATCCATGGGGAGGAGCGACGCTCGAGTGGAATTGCACGAGTCCTCCGCCTTTCTACAATTTTGAACGTGCACCGATCGTGGGTGATCCTTACGATTTCACAACGATCGAGTGGGATAGCGAAAACGAACGATACGTCACGGTGGACCCCGAACGGGAAATTGCTCCCGAGGAAAAGCCGGAGGCAGAACCAGCCCATGCCCAGGGCGACCACTAAGCCCATAAACATCTAAAAGCCCATCGCAGGAATGCGATGGGCTTGTTTGCGTGAACAAACCCTCACACATTCACCCCTTTCACCACTCTCTGACTCCATGTCCACGATTGAAGCCGGTCCGGAAACGGCCCACAACGCAGATGGTCACGATCACGACCATCCGTCGTTCTTGGCTCACCATTTCGACACACCCGAACAGCAGTTCGACAGCGGTAAGCTTGGAATTTGGCTGTTCCTTGTGACGGAAATCCTGTTTTTCAGTGGGATGTTTTGCGCCTACGCGATCTTCCGCATGTTGCGGCCAGATGTGTTTGAGGGTTGCAGTCAGTTTTTGAACACCAAGTTGGGTGCCATCAACACTGGCGTTTTGCTGTTTAGTTCGTTGACGATGGCTTGGGCCGTCCGCTGTTCTCAGGTGGAGGACAACAAGGGCCTTGTCGGAATGCTTTCGGCAACTCTCTCTTGCGCGATGATATTCTTGGGCGTCAAGGCAATTGAGTATTCCCACAAATGGGAGATGGGTCTGCTGCCGGCAGGTTTATTTGTTTATGACCCCGCGAATCCGCACCCCCCAGGACAACCGCATTATCTCGCCTACATTTGCGCACCATTCGCCTTAATTTTGGTGGGAGTTGTAATTTGGTTGATTTATTCGATCGTTACCGCCAACAAATTCCAGTTAGCGATCGCGAAACCGTTGACCGTCGTTTGCCTTTGTTTCTTCGTTGGTGTCGGACTGGGCACGGTCCTTGAGTCTGGTGGATCCGAGTCCCACGTTGGCGAAGATCATGCCGGCGACACCCATGCCGCGACGGATGAGGGACACGATCATTCTGATGGCGAGTCTCACGATACCGGTGAAGAAATCGCTGGGGTGATGGTCGGACCGAGCGGCGATCCACTGCTGATTGTCGACAACGATCTAGACATCAAAGATGAATCTGCGGTTCGGCAGCGTTTAGCGACCGACACCACGAACTCGGGGCTTCAGAGCGAGATTGAAGCTCGCCAACGCCAATCCTCCGTGGCCGGCACTTCCATTGTGACGGAGGATTCGGAGATCGAAGGGGCTATCGAAAAGGTCGAAAATGAAGTTCTTACCGCTCGGCAGGCGGGCGTTTTCTTCAGTATTTATTACTGCATGACGGGTATCCACGCGATCCACATCCTTGCGGGAATCGGCGTTCTGGTTTGGTTGTTAGTTCGCGCGGTAAGGCACGATTTCAACCGTCAGTATTTCGGTCCGGTCGATTACGTTGGGCTCTATTGGCACTTGGTTGACTTGATTTGGATCTACCTGTTCCCCTTGCTTTATCTGATTCGATAGCGTCCGCTATCCCGGATTTTTTTACCTCGACGAATTCTCCCCATTGGTTTCATTGCTATGTCTGCTCATGGCCACTCCGAAGACGGACACGATTTCGCCCACCCACTTCCAGTCCCGATGCTATTAGCTGTGTTCGGTGCTTTAGTATTTCTTACCATCGTAACCGTGGCTCAGGCCAGTTTTGACTTTGGAAAATATGACGTAGCGATCGTGATGGCAATCGCCACTATCAAAGCTGGACTCGTCATGGCTTTCTTCATGCACATGGCTTTCGACAAACCATTCAACGTGATTGTGTTTTTGTCTTCTTTTGTCTTCGTCGGACTGTTCGTGATTTTCACGCTCAGTGATAGTGCGATGACATCCGAATCGTTCGAGCCAAAGATCGACGACGTCGTACCGGTGGTCGTTGAAATGTGAGCTGGCGGCGTTCCGATCGCCGGCATCACTAATGGGCGGAGCATTTTTTCCTCGATCGAAGCTGATTAGCAGAAGTACGTCGCGGGCGTCTCGGCGCACGAGAAGCGATAAAAACCGTCATTTAGGGCCTCGCCATCCGTGTGAGGGGGCGAATCAGAGCCGAAGATGGCGGAATTGACGGGATCGGACCGCTCAATTGCGTCGAAGCAGGAGATTTGACGTGCGGCCCCCTGGGGAGCCGGGGCGCTCTAATCTACACTGATTTTGTTGAAATTCGGTATGCGTCGTCATTCTGACCCGCTCGCCTTTCTCGATCAAAATGCTGCCCGTCATGGCTCTCATTATTCTTCGCTGTATTTTTTTACTTTGTGCCGGCGGCGTGTCGGTCATTATCAACACGTCGTTAACAGACACCTCGACGGCGGTTCCATGGCTAGTCTTTATCGGCATCATGACCCTGGCAGTCGGGATCGTGGTGGGCGATATCTATATCCCCAAGAAGCGGATCGACACGATCTCTTCTGTCTATTTCGGTGTACTGATTGGTGTTCTATTGACCTATGTCTTGTCAATTGCGCTAGCACCAATGTTGCAGCAAACGTTTAACGCCCCACTAATCCAGATCGTCCTTGCGATGGTGTTTTGTTACAGCTGTACGAGCATCTTGTTACAGACCAAGGATGACTTCCGATTCCTAATCCCTTATGTCGAATTCGTACGTGAGGTGAAAGGATTTAAGCCGCTCGTGCTCGATACCAGCGTGGTGATTGATGGGCGAATTGCAGACTTGGTCTCAACGGGTGTCTTTGACAACCAACTGGTGATGCCACGATTTGCGCTGACGGAACTTCAGGCCATCGCAGACAGCGGCGACAAGCTGCGTCGCACTCGTGGACGTCGTGGATTGGATGTCTTGAACCGAATGCGAGCAGATGACAGTGTCGACTTGATGATCTTTGATCGTGAACTTCCCGAGTTAGCCGGGCAAACAGTCGATCTCAAACTCGTCTTGCTTGCAAAACATTTGGAAGGAAAAGTAGTCACCGGTGATTTCAATCTGAACAAGGTTGCCAAGCTACACAGCGTACCGGTGATCAACCTAAACGAGATTAGCAATGCACTACGACCGGTGTTTTTGCCTGACGAAAGATTCCGAATCAAGGTGATTAAACCGGGTGAGGGATCAGATCAAGGAGTTGGTTACCTGGAGGATGGGACGATGGTGGTTGTCGAAGGTGGCCGCAATCGAATCGGCCAAGAACTGAATGTACGGGTCACCAGTACCCTTCAAACCAACGCCGGAAAGATGATCTTCACCAAAGTCGAAGGCTAAGGAGCCTGGAAACCTAGGCTAGGCCTCTATCCTGTCTTTCAACCGAACCTGCGGGAAACCACCTCCAAACACGCCACCGTCTCGGCAAATGGTGGTTGATTGCAACCACCAATCGTCCTTCGTGCTATGACCGGGGACGGCTAACGGATCGCTGATGGATCTACCGCCTCTTACCTACCTACTTCTTATTCCCGCTGTTTGGCTCAGCTTATCTTGGCTGTTATCCCGAATCAGTGGATGGCACCGCCTCGCGCAACGCTACCCGGGAACCCACACAATCGACGGCGAAACAGCTGCACTAAGAAGTGGGCGCATCGGTCCAGTCAACTATTACTCTTGTTTGAAATTCGGGATCAGCGATGAGGGCTTGCTCATCTCAATCGCTCCCCCTTTTCGCTTCGGGCATCCACCTCTCTTCATACCCTGGAGTCACTTTCACCACGTGAAAGAAGATGGAATGATGTACAGCCAGAAGGTCAAGGCATCGATTGGGCAACCGACGATTACACGGATGATCTTCCCAGGTTGGGTCCGATATCGACTACCCATGTCGTTACGCCCGGTTGACCCGAGACTGCGAGATGATGACTAGCAAGCACGAGGCAAACTCGCCCGCAACACGGCGCGGGGCACCGACGATCGAATCCACTCAAACTCACATGAACGCCTCAACCGACTACTCGAATTCGTTTACTGATCTCGAATCCGACTCAATTCAGCTTTTAGCTCTTTGACATGTTTAGGTTTTTGATTGTACAGGTTATTGGTTTCACCAACGTCATCTGCCAAGTTGTACAACTGACCCTGGGGATCATTGGGACCTGGCTTGACCCGTTTCGGATTGGAGAATCCACCTGATCCTAGTCCCTCGATCAACTTCCAGGATCCTTGCCGTACAGTCATCATTCCACCGCCCGATCGCATCGCGAGTGTTGATCGCAGCGGATCTTTGGCCTCGCCCAAAAATGCGGGCAACTGATTCACGCTGTCAGGTCCAGCTTTAGGCGGTAGCTCAGCGCCCGTGATCGCCGCAAATGTCGCCAGCATATCGGTGAAGCAGAGCAATTGCTCACTGACGGTATTGGCTGGAACGTGTCCTGGCCATTTCGCAATAAAAGGCATTCGGTGACCACACTCCCAAGCATCAGCTTTCATACCACGAAGCCCGCCCGAACTATCATGCCCAAACCGTTCGACATCTTGTTCGTACCAAACAGGACCGTTATCCGAGGTAAAGATCACCAGCGTGTCTTGAGTCATACGATTTTCGGCAAGTGCGTTGAGAACCTTCCCAATCATCGCGTCAACCATCATCGCAAAGTCACCATACATGTCGGCACCACTTTTACCTTGAAACTCAGATGAGGGTAGCCAAGGCGTGTGAGGGGCAGGGTAGGCTAGATACAAAAACAGCGGTTCCTTGCGATCAGACTTCGCGTGAGTGCTGATCACGTCGACAGCTTCATCAGTGAAACGCGGCAACACATCTTTCAGTTCCAAGCCGGGCGCGATTCCACCTGCTCGCCAAAATTCACCTTGAATTCTTGTCCAGCCCTCGCTGTTGCGATCGTCGATTTTATCAGTCGGCGCGGCCACCGCTCGATTACCTGCGATGTAGAAATAAGGTGGAATGTCCGTCGAGGCACGGATCCCAAAATAAGAATCGAAGCCAACATCGACGGGTCCACCCGGCAATGGCTGATCGTATCCGTTTTCGTTAAAGCCAAGATGCCACTTCCCAACCATCGCGGTTCGATAACCTTGGCCTTTCAGTAGCGAAGCAATCGTGACTTGTCCCGGTTCAATCAAAGCATGCTTTGGCCAGCGACGCACGTCGGTCCGGAATGGGTAACGCCCGGTCAACAGTCCGTAACGCGACATGTGACACAAAGGGCCCGGCGCGTGTGCGTCCGTGAATCGCATCCCGGACTCTGCCAAGGAATCGATATTTGGCGTCGGAATTTTCGAATCGGGATTGTAGCAACCGGGATCGCCGTACCCCATATCATCGACCATCACAAACACAATGTTTGGCAAAGAATCAGCAGCGTTCACGGTCGAAATCAGAGCAAAGGCAATGTACGTGCAAACACACACCGAAAGAGTCCTAAACATCAGCGCACCACCGTAGGGGAGGAATTTGCATTTTAAAACCGCAACGACATCCACTGACATAAATCTGATTGATCAGACATTCAATTCAGGCCGTCCAACACTCGATTGTACGCCGAGCGAATATTCTTGCGAGCCTGTTGACACTGAGCAACGATCATCGCCGGATCTTGCTCATTCATCAAAAACGCCAAGTTGCTCATCGAATCAGGATCTTCCGGCAACTCATGTCGAGCGGCGGTATTCATGAGCCGGAGGTTCGCTTCGATGCGCCGCAATGTGCGATACCCGGTGATCAAGGTCGCGGCATCCCGCTCGGGAATGAAATCAGCGTCTCTCAAAGCCTGCAGCGAGGTAGTGGTGCCTGTATGAATAACGCGTGGATCTTGCGACGCGAAACGCAAGGTCAAAGCTTGAGCGGCGAATTCCACATCCATTGTTCCGCCGGCACCACGTTTCAAATTCTCGGCCCGCGCCGTCTTCTCCATCCTTTCGCGGAGTGAGCGAATTTCGTTCACCATTCCGGGCCGCCACGTTGTTTCAACTAAGACTTGAGCAACCTCCACATCTACTCGCGTACGAAGCCTGCGTGATCCAGACACCGCGCGCGCCTTGCACAACGCCATTCGTTGCCACAACGGCGCCAAGTTCTGTCTGAAGCGATCTAAGAAGCCGTCGACAGTGATCGCCCACACACCATCTTCGCCCGAATCGCGGAGACGCGAATCCAATTCGTACAGTCTGCCCCCGTGACCAGGATCATTGATACTGGTCACGATCTGCTGGGTCAGTTGATTAAAAAACTGTTCGTTGCTGAGTGTCGCTCGATGGCCGCCCACTCGTCGCTGCGTTTGGCCCTCTGCCGAATACAGAAAGACAGCATCAAGATCGCTGTGATAATTTGGTTCGCGTCCACCAAACTTTCCCACGGCCAGCGTGACCAATTCGGCTACCTCTCCCCGTTCATCGACCGGATCACCAAATCGTTCGGCTAGTTCATCATGCTTGCGATCGATCACGCGACGGAGGCAAGCCTCAGCGGTGTCACCAATTGCTCTATGCGTCGCTTCTAAGGACTCCTTGCCAAGCATATCGCGGACACCAATCATCAGATGGGCACCGTTTTTAAAACTTTGCAGGATCTTTTCGATATCGACCGCACCGCGACAGACTTCAATCGAGTGTGCATCCAATCGTTCGGTGCTCGGCAACCGATTCATAATCAACGAGTCAATCAACTCATCGATCATGCCTGGATTGTTCGTCAGAATGCTGCTCAGGTAAGGAGTCGTTGCACACAAACGGACCATCAGCTCCATTGTCGGTTCGCTATTTCCGAGCAACTCCCAGAGTGTTGCTTTAGCGCCAAGCGAATCGGTTACCTCCACCAGCGATGCCAGAGCCGCATCCGGATCAGGCGTCCGCGAGATTTGCTTAAGTAGCGTTGGGGCAATCGAGGACAGAAAGTGCCGGCATCGATGTGGCGACAAATAGCTAACATTTTCGGTACTCAATGAGAGTAAATCATGCATAGCGCGTTGTGGATTGGTCAAGCGATGACGATGCATCGTGGTTTCAACGAGCGATGCGTCCGGATCCGGATCCAACAACAGTTCGGTTTCAATGGCGACCTCATCCTGATGAATCGTTTGCAGCATCAGATGATTGATCATCTTTCGATTTTTTTGGAAAGTGTCACTCAGCAATATCTCAAATCGCTTCAGATCTCCACCACGGTGCTCTTGGGAACGGACTCCCAACTGCCACGCAATCCGCTTTCGAGTGCGTTCTTCCTTGGGCAGCAAACTGCCGTTTCGGTCCAACACAACCGTTAGCTGATGCTGCAGTCGACAGAGTCGGGCGTAGTTTTCCAACAGCAAAGCGGCCTCCTGGTTAGTCACACATCCAGCTCGCTCCAAAGCAACGATCGCTTCGTAGGTGTTGCCACACCTAACATTTGACAGCTCACCACCATGCAAAAGCTGTAAAAACTGCACGGTCAACTCCAGGTCGTCTCTACCCCCTTCCGACCTTGCGACGTCTTCCTCCGAGCCTGACTGCTCAGCCCGCTTCTCAAGCTTATGCTGCAACATGCCGATTTCAGCCAGATCAGCCCGCGTTAAGAAACGCGGGTAAATCCAAGGTTGCAAACGTTCCAACAACGCTTGCCCCAGATTTTTGGAACCGGCAACCACACGCGCTTTAACAAAACTCAATCGCTGCCACGAGCGACCAGCCGTCTCGTAAATCCGTATTGCTTCACGATAACTGCAGATGTGGACGCCCACTTCATATCGTGGCCCTTGCCGAAGATCGATATCAAACCCAATCCGTCGCGCATGATCCCGTTTTAATAAATCGACAACATCACTGACCACTGACTGATAAAAATCGCGATGCCAAACGTTGTTACTGTCAATCGAATCGTAAACGAAAATGAGCTGTAACGAAGATGAATAGCTCATCTCTTGACCGCCTAGAGCCCCCAACCCCAATACGGTCAACTCAGGTGTCGTTCCATCCGGCCGCTGTGGCATACCGCGTCGATCCGCCAAGCGGCGAATCACAAACTGCAATGACCCTTCCAAAATCGCATCAGCGACATTCGCCAGTTGCCGACCAACCTGTTCGGGTGCAAGGCCGCGAACAAATTCGTCGCATGCGATGCGAATGAGCTCGCGAGAGTAATACTGACTGATCACCGAGGCCGCTTCGGTGATCTGATCAACATTTTCTAGCCCCGCCAAAATTTGCTGGACAAGTTGTTGGCGGGTTGGTGCCGGCTGATGACCAGCACAAAGTTGCTCAAACTGATCAGGATCATCGATTAGCCAACGAGCCAGTGTTGGACTAGTCGCAAAGATCTTTAGAAGTAATGGCATCGCGCCGGCGTCGCGATGAAACTGCTCCAACACCGCGGCCGGTTGCGAACTCGCTTGCAGGAATAATCTGAGATGGTGAATCGCGGCGGCCATGTCATAGACGTCATCCGCCTGATCGATCAGCTGTCGCTGAAGCGAGTTAAGTATCTCGGGCGGGCTTCCGGATTCCCAGATCTGCGCTAAGTCGGTAGCAACCTGTTTGGGTTCATCAAGACTCAATTCAGCCAACCATGCGAACTGATCTTCGTTGGGCAAAGGTGGCGGGAGAGACGCTTCCATAATGACCAATCAGACATCGAGATTCTGGCACGAATTCAGACACACCCTGGAACCATCCACCGTAGAAGCGTCTCACAGCGCTGGATGAACCCGCACTGGGAATCGCAAGGCGGTCGCGATCGACCACTGGGCAGAGCTGATTCTAAATTGACCGGCCTCCAACGTGTAGAGCACCAGAATTGACTGATCTCGAACGCCCTCACCCGCAACCTCGCCGAATTCGTCGGCCAGGCCGACGATTCCCCGGAACGACGGATGTGGTTTTAGATCAACACCTCTCGTGGCAAAAACACATCTTCACCAAATCAAACGAAACCCCGGGATTTGACACAAGTTCTTTTCAGCAAACAACTTAACAACCAACGGCGTCTCTCGCGAATCTGGTTTGGCACCGCGACTGCTTTACTCCACCCGAACTGAACCGATCGCAATGAACCGGAATTCGAGGAGATGCAGATGGAAAATAAAATTAGCCAGCGAAGCTTGCAGGACGACGCCTTTGACGCCGAGGAATCAATCTCCCGAAGAACCCGAGTCATGGGGCAAGACTTTGCCGATTCTGTCGATGACGAAGGCGTGATTGAAGACGAGCGATCGCGACGCCGTGATGATTCCAGTACTGATCCGACCGAAGATCCAGTTCGCATGTACCTGATGCAAATGGGGCAGATCCCATTGTTGACACGCGATCAGGAAGTTTCTGCTGCGAAGCAAATCGAACGAACTCGCGATCACTACCGGCACTCGATGCTGGCAACAGATTTCTTGCTGCAAGGTGCCCTCAAACTGCTCGAACAGGTTCGCGATAAGCAGTTGCGATTGGATCGCACCATCGAAGTCAGCGTGACCAATGCAGCAGAGAAAAAGGCGATCATGCTGCGAATCGTGCCCAATGTGCGAACGCTGCAACATCTCCTGGAGCAAAACCGAGGTGACTATCTGTCGGCGATCAACAAAAAATTGCCAATGCGTCAACGTCGGGCTGCGTGGAAGAACTTGGTGATCCGTCGCAACAAAGCTGTTCGATTGGTCGAGGAAATGAATCTTCGGACTGGCAAATTACAACCTTTGTTTGAAAAGTTGCGACGTGCCTCGGACCGCATGTCTGAGATTCGCGGCTTGCTCGCCGATCCTGAAACCTTCAATCTGCCGGGCATGCCGACCGAAGAAGAATTGAAGAGCGAACTTCGCTACCTCATGCGACTGACGTTCGAAACACCCAAAACACTTGAGCGACGCATCAAAAGATGCGATTCGCTGCGAGATGACTACGATGCGGCTAAACGTGTCCTGTCAGCCGGCAACCTTCGTCTGGTCGTCTCCATCGCGAAAAAGTACCGCAACCGCGGCCTCTCTTTCTTGGACCTCATTCAAGAAGGGAACACTGGTTTGATGCGAGCTGTGGACAAATTCGAGCACGCTCGCGGATACAAATTCAGCACCTACGCTACTTGGTGGATTCGCCAAGCGATCACACGGGCCATCGCAGATCAGAGCCGAACCATTCGAGTCCCAGTTCACATGATTGACACAATGAACAAGATTCGTCAAATCACTCGCGATTTGGTACAGGAAATTGGTCGCGAACCAACCGCCGAAGAGGTTTGCATGCGAAGCGGATTGTCACTTGAAGACACCCGTGTCATTTTGAAGATGAGCCGCCAGCCGCTGTCGCTCGACCAACCAATCGGTGATCACGAGGACAGCGTTTTTGGTGAGTTCCTCGAAGACTATCGTGATGACGATCCACTGATGGAAACCAATCGCGAAGCCCTCAAGGCTCAGATTGATTCAGCAATGGAAACCCTGAACTACCGTGAGCGAGAGATTCTACGCCTTCGATACGGCCTTGCCGATGGATACACCTACACCCTCGAAGAAGTCGGACGAATTTTCCAAGTCACTCGAGAACGGGTTCGCCAGATCGAAAGCAAAGCCGTTCGCAAACTGCAACAGCCATATCGAGCCAAATCGCTAGTCAGCTTCCTCGATGGAGCTGAGATCTCCATGTTGGAAGGAAGCGAAGCTCTGTAAGCTACCTCAGCCTGCCTGATCAAGCGATTGATTGACAACCGGCAGATGACTTCTGACTGGTGGGATGGCATGGATGCGATCCCGGTTGAAGAAAACGAGCCGATTCAAAGAAACCCGCCCTGCTTGAAAGAAACCGGTTAGTTTCTCACACCGCTCGATAACTGATACAAAAAGATCGCCGTTGCAACGGCAACATTCAAGCTGTCGGTGCCCAGCTTCATCGGAATGGTGACGCGATCGGTGGCGGCACGTTCGACCTCGGCTGAGACTCCTTCGGCCTCGTTGCCTACCACCAAAATCATCGGGCGATCATCCGGAACGAATTGGTTGAGTGGAACAGCATGACCAAGCGTGGTGACCACAGTTCGGTAGCCTTGCTCTTCCACGAGCAATTTCAGTTGATCGGCCGGATCATCGAGCGAGTAAAGCGTTTGATGCAATACAGAGGCCATGCTGACCCGTACGGTTCTACGGGCAAAGGGGTCCGCAGTCCTCGGGCCAATCAACACATCTCGGACACCCAAAGCTGCCGCCGAACGCATCATGCTGCCCAAGTTCTCAGTCTGATCGACACCCAAGACAGCGAGAGCGAAGTTCGGACGATCAGTACCTAAGCGAAGTTGATCAAATGCCTGAATGGCTGGCCTCGCACCACAAGCAATCATCCCACGATGGAAGTCAAAGCCAACCAAATCCCGAACTTGGTCGCCAGGCAACGAGTAAATGGGGGTCTGCCCTTGAACACATTCACACGCTATCGCTTCCCGGCCCCGCTCCACTAACAAGCTGAGAATCTCGTGTTGGCTTTGGGCGAGTCGCTGCACGCACCAACGCCCCTCTACGACAAAGCAACCAGAACCGGAAACGTCGACAGGATTCGCTCGCATTTGACGATACACGGCCAATCTTGGATCATGTGAATCTTCAATCCGAATGATATTCGTCATTGAAAACCCTTTCCCGCCGTGGCCCGACGATGCTGATTCACACCACAGAGTCAATCACCTTGATCAGCGGAGAGCCATCGATCAAGCTCGATCTTGGGATCGAGCGTGGGGCATACGAAACGGAATATCCTGCTGATGTTCTCAGGTGACGACGCCGCTACCGACCGCCGATGACGTCGATCCAAGACAATTAGTAGACGTACTGCATGCCGAAGTGAATTCCCTGCAGATAGAACGTTGTGTCTTTGGTTCCCAACCTTGGAGACGCTTGCCCGGTAATCGGATCAGCGAGGTTCACCGCAAGTTCTGGATCGATCAAGCCGGACGCGCGAACCGCGTCGGTCATCGCAGTGATGTTGTAGCCAAAAGTAGCTTCCCAGCATGGCCATCGCTGCCACCCGATTGATAGGTCAATCTCCGGAATCCAGCCAAATGTGTGATCTGTGAATGTTCCAGAATTCGTGTCCTGGACGAGCAGACCTGCGGGGGTCGTCGACTCAGATGGTCCGTTCGTAGCGAAGGTAGAACCGGTCAGTGTCGATCGTCTCGCCAAAGACCCAAAAGCGACTTTTGCTAACGCATTGAATGACCAGCAGCGTTCGCGGTAACGGGTTGCCAAACCAAACTGAGCTCCATGAAACTCATTTTCGATATCAAAGGTGTCATCAATAGCGAATGTCGAACCGACGGGTGCAACATCAGCATCCAATGAGACCGAGTCACTCGAGATGTGCAAATTCTCATCAAGCCGCATAAACTGGTAGCCATACAGAAAATCAACGGTCGCCCCGTACTTCCCATACATAAACTGCCTGACTGAGACGTCAGCACCATAGACCTCACTTGAAGCGCGAACTCCGATCGATCCCTCAGCTCGGGCAGGAAACGCAATCGTCTGCGTGTCTTGAGTTGGCGTAATACCATCGGTCACGTTAAAGAATGGACGAGTGATGACTGGCACTGTCGTCTGATCCGCGCTGAAACTGGCGGTCTCCTCACCGGCCAGCCAACCTCGAAGGACAAGACTGCGACACTGCCGACCATCGAGCCAAGTTCCCAACGTGACCCTGCCTCCTACAGACATGTCTCGATGAAGTGCACCACTGGGAAACAAGACTTCCGTACCTGGTTGCCCCAGTTCCCCTGCGGTGTTCGGATCATTGTCGGGCCCTGTAGTGACCAGCGGTGGAGGCAAATCGCCTCGCCGCCACAACAGCAGAAGCTCTGCGCTGCCAAACCAACGATCGCGTCGAAAGCTCAACCCCGAGTTGCTCCAACGTCGATACCACGGCGATGTTCGGCAACCCAGTGAGTCACAACCCAGTGAGTCACAACCCAGTGAGTCACAACC
>JBMYRF010000024.1:21600-43735 GCA_049602075.1 Rubripirellula sp. | reverse complement strand
CAACCCAGTGAGTCACAACCCAGTGAGTCACAACCCAGTGAGTCACAACCGCCGGGGCAAGCGGAGCAACCATCGCAGTCAAGCGAGTGCATCTCGACTTCACCGAGCTGAATTAATTCTCCGGCACCGCTCATCTTTTCATCGTGCTGTGAATCGTGTTGCAAAACCTGCGTTCGCGACCGGAGACGAACTGCTGGTTCGATTGCGGTGACTGCAGGACTGTCGACCAGTTTTGGCACGGTTGGTTGCACCAAGATGACTTCCTCGTGCTGCACACGCTGTAGTCCTTGGGATGCTCCTTCGTAGCCCTGCATCGATTCTTGAGCACTTGACCTCGAGACGTTTCCTTGCGAGGCCGGGCGACTAAGATTGCGCCGTTGGCTGACACGCTTGACGTCGTTCGATTTCTGCGTGCTGGTGGAATTGCCGGTTTTGGTCTCAACCACAACCTCCATCAAACGCAAGCGTTTCGCTTTATCGGCAAAGCGATGATCCTCAGGCGACTTCACTGGCGGCGAGAATCGATCCAATTGTTCGGGTTTGGGTTCCGATGTGCGGACCAATTCAGCGATCTCCGAATGCTGACCTCGCAAGTAGTTTGCGATTCCGGGAGCAGGTTGCAGAGAAACCTCGGATTCAGCCACCGGGCGGGCAGATCGTGCAGGCACGAGCGGAGGTTGATAAACATCGCGATCCGGCGTTTTGACACGAATTTGTGCTTCCGCTGCATTGCTGAGCAGAAAGAAAGCCACCGTCGCGATCACCAACTTCCCAAAGATTCGGGATAAACCCTTTTCGGTTCGCCAATCAACTTCGAATGATTGAAAAAAGGCGTTGTTCAATTCGTGCATGATTCTCGGTCCAGCCATCAATAGTCATCATGGTGTCCAAACACCGCGGTATCCGGCACCGCATGTCTGTACTTATTGATTCGACTATGCCAGGGACAGAGGTTGAGACAATCTGGCAATCTTTAACGATTGAGCCAGGAATGCGGATCAAAAAGAATGTCACGGCACTTTGATTGCACGGTTCCCAGTGAATATTGCAAGGTTCCCAGGGAACTCCGTCGGGCAGCACGTACCCGGCATGGCACCAAGCCCACATTGAGCTGGACAGATAACAAGATCAAAGCGACTCGACCGATCCGCGGCGATATCGAGGCAAATTGTTTCGCATACCGCTAGTAGAATTTCCTGCACCCCATCGACGCTAATCACCGCCAAAATGTCCTTGATTTCGGTCAAAACTGCTTTCGGGTGACAAAGAAATACCGTCTATGGATGCCCGAATTCCGAGAGCATAGATAGGTGCAGCAGTTCCCCAACGGCCTAAAAGCCCTCAAAATCAACTGAATTGTTGAAGCTATCGTCGCGGCCCGGCAGCAAGCCGAGACACCAGACCCCACCCCCCCCATTGGAAAGCACAAGCCACCCGCGACATTAATCTTCATCAAAAAGACGACATTGGGGTACAGATTGGGCTCCTATTCGTTGTAATAAGGAAGGGAAGTTGAAAGTTTGCTCGCCAACGACGACACTAGTGGCAGGAAGCAGTGCCTCCCAGATACCTAATCCGCTTCAAACAGTGGACTTCTCGACAGGATTTTGTCTATGTCTAGCGTTCTGCCCCCATCACGCCCAGACTCTGATCCAACATCTCAGCCGACGCCGGAAAGCGCGGATGAGCAGCGGGATGTGGATGCCTGGAACGAGGAAGAACTTGAAGAGGAATCGTTGCTTGAGAATCAAGAAGCAACGGCGTTGATAGGGTCGATGCTGGTTCACCTGATCATCATCCTGACACTGGCACTGGTACCGTTGCGTCCCCCCTTCGATGAAGAGGCCGTGGTGATTGTATCGCCTCCCAATTATTCGCAAGAAAAGATCGAGATGATCGACGAGGTCACTTACAGCGAAGTGCCTCAGACAGAGGTTGGTGCCAACAGCATGTCCGACATGTCGATGGCCGAAGCTTCCGCGGAGACCTTTGCGGAAATCGCTGAGATCCCCAACCCGGTTGAGTTGGAGCCGACAGATCTTGGTCAGGTCATGGTTAACCAGGTGTTCCAACAATCGGTCGCACCGCTCGACAAATTGATCGACCAAAAAGGCAAGGTTGGTGAAGGAGCCGAGGGTGCCAATGGAGCCGTTGATCGAATTACCTTCGAAATCCTGCAATCGCTCGAAGAGCGTCCGACACTCGTCGTTTGGCTGTTCGATCAAAGTGGTTCGCTTAATCGGCAGCGTCAGGAGATCAGAGATCGCTTCGACCGGATCTACACAGAGCTCGGCATTGCAGAAGAAAGTGGTGCCGAAGGCTTCAAGAAAACGAACAATGACGCCCCCTTGTTGACCTCTGTCATCGGCTTTGGCAGCGGAGTGACACTGTATACAACCGACCCCACTGACAACTTGGCGGATATTAAATCAATCGTCAACAACATCGATGTCGATGGAACTGGCGAAGAGATGGTGTTCAATGCCGTCAATTCAGCAGCGGAAGAGTACAAGTCGCTACGTCGCAGCCGGGGTAGCCAAGGCCCACAACGCAACGTGTTGTTCGTCGTGGTAACAGATGAGCGAGGTGACGATGCGAACATGCTCGAATCATCCATCACGACCTGCCGCAAATGGGGCATTCCGGTCTACGTGGTCGGTGTCCCCGCACCGTTTGGGCGCGAACATACACTCGTCAAGTATGTTGACCCCGATCCGAAATTTGACCAATCACCTCAGTGGGCACAGGTTGATCAGGGCCCAGAGACATTCTTGCCCGAACGCGTCCAGGTTGGTTTCACTGGAGACTTTCAAGAGGAACCCGTTATCGACAGCGGATTTGGCCCCTACGCTCTGACACGTTTGTGTTACGAGACCGGTGGTATCTACTTCACGGTTCACCCAAACCGGAATGTTAATCGGCGTGTGAGGCGGGGTGAGATCGATGAGTATGCATCGAACCTCAGCTACTTCTTCGATCCGATCGCGATGTCGAGGTATCGCCCCGATTACCTGTCGCCCCAAGACTATGTTTCGATGGTTAAGGCAAGCCCCCTAAGGCAGGCGTTGGTAACGGCGGCCCAAATGAAACCAGCAACCGGAATCACGCGGCCTCAGACACGGTTCGTTAGGCGTGCCGAACCACAACTCGTCGGTGACCTGACCACTGCTCAACAAGCAGCAGCCAAACTGGAGCCCACGTTGGCTCGTATGGCCCAAACGCTTTCGCCTGGCGTTGAGGCCCGCGACAGCGAAGATAGCCCACGATGGAAAGCAGGTTTCGACCTTGCGATGGGCCGCGTGCTGGCCCAAAAAGTACGCACCGAGACCTACAACGCGATGCTCGCCAAAGCGAAACGAGGAATGAAGTTCAAGGAAGAAAAGAACAACACCTGGGTACTCGACCCAAGTGATGACATTTCTGTGGGTAGCAAGTGGAAAACTGAAGCAAACCGCGCTCGTGATCTGCTGCAAAGTGTTGTCGAAGATCACAAAGGAACCCCTTGGGCTTTGCTGGCCCAACGAGAGCTTGAAACACCGATTGGATGGACTTGGAAGGAAGAGTTCACCGACCTGGCACCAACGCCACGAGGCAACCCCGGCAACAACAATAACAACAACCCAACGCCTCCGCAGGACGATCAAGCTCGGATGCTGAAGAAGCCACCCAAGCGTCCTGTACCAAAGCTGTAAGGCTTGACTTCGATGGCCACTCACCATCGATGAATTCGATTCATGGCTCCGACATAGGTGCACTCGCTTGATGCACTTGCCTAAGGATCGATTTCCGATGGCCCCAGCGGGCTGATCGCCAGCTTGATTCTGACCGCTTGGCTCCGCGACTTAGATCGCGACAGCGACCTGTAAACCGAGGTCGAGACGTTTCTCGACCCGTGCAGACGCAGCCTTCCCTCTGCTTCACTGTCTTTCTAGCAGAGGGGCTTTCTAGCAGAGGGGCTTTCTAGCAGAGGGGCTTTCTAGCAGAGGGGCTTTCTAGCAGGATCGAATAGGTCATCGGCTAACCTTCTTGCTGGGTAGGAAACTCTCCCCGCCCGATGCGGATGATCGCGGCTCCCAACAGCACGATCGTCATGATGGCCAACACAACAAGATGGACCGAACTGGGTTCGCTCCCGAATACGTTCTCGGCATTACTCCGCGCTTCTTCCCAATCCATCCAATTGGACAGCAGTCCCCGCAATCGATAGTTGATAGTCAACTTATTTGCAACGGCCGGCACAAACGAGAGACCGTACTCGATGGCGACTGTGTAAAAGACCGCAGTCACCATCGTGCGTCGAAAGAAGATCGATCCGATCAATACGTAAAGAGACGCATGGGCAAAACAAGATAGCACCGACAACGCAGACATGACGGCCCACAGCCGCAGGCCCCCAGCCGACCCCATGACGGCAATGCAACCAGTGGTGGATAGGATTGCCGCGGAGAGCGTCCATAATACTGCGGTGATGTACTTACCCAACAAAACGTAGGTTCGCCCACTTTGCCGCATCGCTAGATAGATCCAAGTTTGCCCTTCGATTTCGGTGCTAATCACCGGCGTTGCCCACAACAACAATCCCAACAAGCTGATCACTTCGGGGACCAGAAAATAAAGCATAATGCCCCATGGCTCGACCGGATCGAGCGGAACGTCGTTGAGTCTTAGGACAGACATCAAGATGACTGGAAACAGCACCAACACGAACCAGATGGCGGTCCGGCCAAACGTCATTGATCGGGCCAGCTCAAACTTGACCACATCCAACGTCAACATTGGGTTCATCATGTTTCCCCTCGATGATGACGCAGCAACGATTCAAAAACCGCCGTCAAATTCCCGTCCGCTGTTTGGAACCTTTCGATTCGCAATCCATCCTCGTTGACCCATCCCGCTAGCCGAGAATAGAGTGCGACTGGATCACGCAGCGAAACTCGCAGTTCTTTTCGATTGTCCAACAATTGCAATGATTCAACCCAGGGCTGATCGGCTAAGCGATGAATCAGAACTGGGGCATCGGCGCCAAACAACGAGACCTCCTGGGGAGTATCAGCAAGAATTTGCTCGATCTCACTAGCCGTTCCGGAGGCCAGAAGACGCCCGCCAAAGATCAACAAAAACGAAGAAGTGATTGCTTCAATTTCATGCAACACATGACTGGCAAACAACAAGCTCTTCCCGTCGGTGGCCCAAGTCTTCAACAATTCTGTCATCTGGTAACGGCCGACCGGGTCCAAGCCGTTGTAAGGCTCATCCAAGATCAACAGATCGGGTCGATGCGCGATTGCTTGCGCGATTTTAGTTCGCTGCCTCATCCCCAAGGAGTAGGTCCCCATGGGGCGATCCATGTTGGCCGTCATCCCAACCAATTCCAAACTTTCGAGCGCCAATTCACGACACTGACGGTGTTCGATGCCATGCAGTCTGACCTGGTACGTCACCCACTGACGCGCCGTGACATTGGGGTACAAGACATCGGTTGCGGGACAAAGTCCAATTCGACCAAGCAATCGGCGGTGCCGCCACGGATCACTACCGAAAACCTCCACCTGCCCGAGTGTTGGCCGCAGTTGCCCCGTCATCAAGTTGATGAGCGTCGTCTTACCAGACCCGTTGGGGCCGACCACACCAAATGCACCGTCAGGCAAATCGATCGTCAAATCATTGACTCCGATGACTTCGCCGTACAGTTTTGAAACATGATTTAATCGAATCATCGCTTTAGACACTCAACCTCGCGATGATCCGTCGTCGCACGATCCAAAAACCCACAACGGTAATGATTAAGAGCAGACAGATTGCCGGCCACACGCTGCCCTCAGTTGGATCCAAACCAAAGACCCACGATTCAACTTTTCCCAGCGTGTGGTACGGTGACAACAGACGGTAACGATCAAAATCGATATCCAATTCTTGCCAATCAGGTCTGCCGCGGCGGCGTCTCGGCGGACGTCGAACATTCATGAATGTCAAAAACTGGTAGGCGACAAAACCCAAAATCCAAGTCGCAAACCAAGCAAAAGAGGCGTAGCGGCTTTCACTTGTCGAAGACGAATAGCACATCGCTACCGCAGTCGTGGGGACCAACAGCACGACCGAAGCCCCCAGAATTCGGAGCGGAATGTCCCACGTTTCTCCGATGACCGACAGGTCGGGGGACAGCAAAATCCCTATGACATAAAGCAGCAATGCAGGAATGGTCACAATCATTCCCAAAAAAAACCAAACCACAGCCGCCTTCCCTAGGATGTACTCGGTTGGCGATAGCGGTCGAGAAAAATACAACAAGTAAGCCTTACTGCGCAGGTCATAGGAGACCAACATTGGCGCGATCAGACCTACCAACAGCACCATCGCACCCAATTGCGGATAACGAAAGAACGTCAAGATTAACATCGTCCAGACTTCATGGCGAACCTTAGCAGGGTCACTGATGGCCTGCTGTGCCAAATCGGGGCGTTGGAAAGGTCCACTTAAAACCTGGACTACAACCTGACGCATTTCGGGCTCGGTCGCCGAGTACTCGAAAGCAAAGATCCCAAACGCTGGCACAATGATCGGCAACCATGCCAGCATCAACATCGTCCGCAACCAACGCCGCCGCCAGACCAGCGACACCCCACTCCGTGCGACAAACATTGGTCGCAGGATACGAGCCGTCCGACTGCCCTCCCAGTTTCGATACCCGAGATCATGAACCGGCATCAGCGCAGCTCCGTTTCGGAGGCGGCATGAAAGAAAATTTCGTCCAGCGAGTTCATGGCGGGTGTCAACCGACGCACGCAGGCCCCCGTCTCAGCCGCCTTCTGCCAAAGCCCTGGGATTTGATCCGTATCGATCCCAGCGATGCGAAGGGAACCATCAGAATCTTCGGTAACCGAGAATCCATCCTCGCGAAGCCGCTCAGCCAGGGGTGCTGAATCACCATAAATTGCAATATGAACCGTTGGTTCAGCAGGTCGGCTCAAGTTCTCAAGAGTATCGATGATTCGCACCTGGCCACCGACGAGCATGATCACCTGATCACATACCGAGCGAACGTCTGGGAGAATATGAGTCGACAACAGAATCGATTTTCCGTGGGTCCGATAGAGCGTTCGAATCCGACGCAACATCGCTTCGCGCTGATCGGGGTCCAAGCCGGTCGTTGGTTCATCCAGAATCAAGAAAGGGGGATCGTGGACCAATGCCTGCGCGAATTTGAGCTTCTGCCGCATCCCCGTCGAGTACGATTCGACCGGACGATAACGTTCTTCTCCAATGTCGCAAAAGTCACAGATCTCGTGAGCTCGCCTCAACCCCTCGGTCCCCGGCAAACCTGCTAAATGGGCCATAAAGGCCACCGATTCAATCCCGTTAAGCCCAGCGATGTAGCAATCATCCTCGGGCAAGTAGCCAACCTGGTCACGAATTTCACGGACTCGCTGCGGCCACTCCATTCCCAGCACCGAACCGCTTCCTTGCTGTGTTCGAACCAAGCCCAGCAATGACTTGATCAGCGTGCTTTTGCCCGAACCATTCGGCCCCAGCAATCCAGTCACACCAGGCTCCACCCGTAACGAGACACCCGAAAGCGCAGCAACCTCCTTGTAGCTCTTCGTAACACTCGATAATTCTACGATGTTGTTCAGATTCGAGGCTTTCAAACAAAAGGGTTTGGCTAGCTCCTTATCTTACTCTTACATTGGCAGCTTTGTTTCAACAAGTCACCAAACTTTGCACGGAGACCATTTCAGACAGGCACTTCGTTTGCCACAGTCTCAGCCGATTGCGTTCCCTAACTCGGTTGCCTGCACACTGATCGATCTCGCTGATTAAGATGACGGGGAGTTTGTTTGTCCCACGAACAGCCCGCCAGGAGAAATTGCCGATGCCTCGCTTCCTGCTCTTTGCTTACTCCTGCCTTTTTGCTGCGATGTCCTGCTGGGCCGACGATCGGCCCAATATCGTGGTCATCCTGTGTGATGACCTGGGATACGGAGACCTCCACTGTTACGGTCACCCCCACATCAAAACACCTCACCTCGATCAATTGGCCGCCGAGGGAATTCGGTTTACCAACTGTTATTCGGCTGCGCCAGTCTGCTCGCCGTCGCGGGTCGGCCTGCTGACGGGCCGCAGTCCAAATCGTGCCGGTGTTTACGACTGGATTCCCGAAGCACGCAAGCCTGCCGCCAACCGCAGGGAACAGGTTCACATGCGGGCCTCCGAGGTCACGATTCCTCAACTGCTGAGTAAAGCTGGCTATCAAACCTGCATGGCGGGAAAATGGCACTGCAATAGTGAATTCAACAACGACCGTCAGCCTCAACCAGGGGCATTTGGATTTGACCACTGGTTGGCCACGCAAAACAACGCGGCACCCTCGCATCGATATCCACGCAACTTTGTTCGGAATGGCAAACCGGTCGGGGAAATCGAATCATTCAGTTGCCAGATTGTCGTCGATGAAGTCTTGAACTGGCTCCGCGACGCCGACGCGAATCAGCCATTTTTCTTGTATGTTCCATTTCACGAGCCTCACGAACCAGTTGCCTCGCCAACAGCTCTGGTCGATCAATATCGCGCGGTTGGAAAGAACGAAGACCAAGCACATTACTTTGCCAACGTCGCCAACGTCGATGCCGCAGTCGGGCGATTGATTGACGGCTTAGAGCGAATGAATCGGCGTGAAAACACGCTCATCTTGTTCACTTCTGATAATGGCCCAGAAACGCTGAAGCGTTATGGAGGTGCCAACCGATCCTACGGAACCCCCGGCCCACTGCGTGGCATGAAACTGCATACCACGGACGCAGGATTCCGCGTCGCAGGGATCGCAAACTGGAAGAGCCAGATTGAACCAGGACAGACGATCGACACCCCGGTTTCGTCGCTCGATTTTCTGCCAACCTTCTGTGAACTGGCGAAGGCTGACCTGCCCGAGGTAACGCTGGACGGCACAAACATACTGTCAGTACTGCAAGGCGAGCCAATCCAGCGAGAAAAGCCGCTGCTGTGGGCCTATTTTAATTCACTCAACAAACATCGAGTGGCGATGCGAGACGGCAAATACAAAGTCCTAGCACAACTGAACAACTTAAAGAAACTCACCAACATCACCAAAGAACTGCTCCCGTCTGTTCGCGACGCCGAACTAACAGACTTAGAGATCTATGACGTCACTGTGGACATTGATGAAAGTGAAAACCTTGCCAAGCAGAATGCTTCATTGGCAAACGAGATGCGAGCGAAGCTCGAACAGGCCTATCGCGAATTAGTGACCACTTCCCACGTCTGGTGATTCCCCATCACCGCTTTTCAGCTTGCTCAGTGAGCTTCTGCTGGGCTTGTTGCAGAAACTGCATCGCTTCGATCGGCGTCATCCCATCGAGATCTAATTTCTGAACATCCTCCAACAGAGGATGGTCTGCGAACCCGAACAGGGTGAGCTGATACTGCCCGGACCCCGAACTGGCTCCCGGTGTTTGAATGGTTGGACGATCAAATGCATCACGATGATCGGCTTCCAACTGAGACAACACATCCTTGGCTCGTTCGTTGACGGCCGCTGGAATGCCAGCCAGTCGGGCTACATGAATCCCGTAACTCTTGTCAGCTCCCCCTCGGATGATGCGGTGCAGGAACACAACCTCGTCGTTCCATTCTTTCACCGCAACGTTCCAATTGGCGACTTGCGGCAGTGATTCCTCGAGCTGCGTCAGTTCGTGGTAGTGCGTCGCAAATAACGTGCGACATCCGATCTGTTCGTGCAGATGTTCAGTGATGGCCCAAGCGAGCGACAATCCATCGTAGGTGCTGGTCCCTCGACCAATCTCATCCAAGATCACCAGACTGCGTGAGGTTGCCGTATTCAGGATCCTGGCCGTCTCGACCATTTCGACCATGAAGGTACTTTGACCACGACTGAGTTCATCGCTGGCACCAACACGAGCGAAGATTCGATCAGCGATCCCGATTTCGACATATTCAGCCGGCACAAACGATCCGGCCTGGGCCAGAATGGTGATCAATGCAACTTGGCGGATGTAAGTACTTTTACCAGCCATATTGGGACCGGTTATCAGCAAGATCATGCCGGCTTCAGGTGACATCACCGCATCGTTGGGGACAAATTCCCCTTGCGGAAGGGTGACATCCAACACGGGATGCCGTCCCGCATCAATTTTCAACACAGACTCATCGACCAACTTCGGCCGCACCCAACCGCGGTGCGATGCGATCTCGGCCAGCGACGCCAAGGCGTCAAGTTCCGCAATTGCGACGGCGACTTCTTGTAGGGTCGACAATTGTTTACGAGTGCGTTCCCGCAAACTCTGAAACAAAAACTGTTCGCGTGACGACGCCTTCTCATCGGCTGCCAGGACTTTCTCTTCGTAATCCTTTAGTTCCGGAGTGATGAATCGCTCGCAGTTTTTGAGAGTCTGCTTGCGAATAAAAAAGTCCGGCACGCGATCACGATGAGCGTTGGTGACTTCCAAGTAATATCCGAAAACCTTGTTGTAACCGACCTTGAGATTCGCGATCCCGGTCTCGTCCATCTGCTTTTTTTGGTAGGCGGCGATCCACTGCTTACCGCCACGTGCCAACTCTCGCAGCGTGTCGAGTTCCGAATCGAAACCGCTACGAATGAAGTCTCCGTCGGACGCCGAGAGTGGGCATTCATCTGCCAACGCTGCTTCCAATTCGTCACGCAGCTCAGGACACAAATGCAAATGAGCTTCGACGAATTGCAACCGCGCGGGCTGGCGATCTTGCAGAGGCGACTTCAGCTTCGGCAGACGGGTCAATGTGCGGGCCACTTGCTGCAGATCACGTGGGCCCGTACGGCCAGTGGCGATCCGACCAAGCAAGCGAGTCAAGTCGAAAGTCTGCTTCAGATTGTCACGCAGATCACTCCTCAAGGCGGCTTCGGTGACCAACTCGGAGACAGCATCCAATCGCTCCTCAATCGCGACGGAATCGATCATCGGTGCTGCAATCCAATCAGCCAATAGCCGCGATCCCATCGGCGTGCAGGTTCGGTCAACAACACTCAAAAGTGACCCTTCACGGGTCCCGCCGCGCAATGTGCGGGTGATTTCTAAGCTGCGTCGCGTCGCGGCATCAATCTGCAAAAATCCAGAGCGATGATGGGCAACCAGAGTGCGGAAATGTTCCAGATCACCGCGTTGGGTTTCCTGAAGGTAAGTCAACACGGCTGCCGCAGCGCGGATTGCCGGCGCATCCCGTTCTTCAAACCCAAAACCTTCCAGGTTGTGAACACTGAATTGTTTGCAAAGGCTCTCGCGAGCGGCATCCTCGGCGAACGTCCATGCCGGCCGCGCGGTCCAGGCCCAAGGCGACGTCGTGTCGGGCTGAACACGCACATCATCTTCACGAAACAGGACTTCCGCGGGTCCAATTCGGGCCAACTCGTCTTCAAGTCGCGAAAACGAAAATGTCCCCGCTTCGAAACGGCCACTGGAAAGTTCAGCCCAAGCCAAGCCAACGAGGGGCTCGGTGTTATCACCACCACGGCGATCCTGAACCAAACAAATCGCTGCCAGATAATTAGCCTCACGAGGATCCAGCAAACCATCGTCGGTAAGTGTCCCGGCGCTCACCACCCGAGTGACCTCGCGACGCACCAATCCTTTGGCGGTCTTCGGATCCTCAACCTGCTCGCAAACAGCGGCGCGGTACCCCGCCTTGATCAGCTTGTGCAAATAAGCATCGACTTGGTGATGCGGGAAGCCCGCCATCGCCGTCGGATTTTCGCTGTCCTTATCACGACTGGTCAACGTCAACCCGAGCACCTCGGCCGCAACCTTGGCGTCTTCTAAAAACAGTTCGTAAAAGTCTCCCATGCGGAACAACAACAGCGCGTCACCACACGCTGATTTGGCCTCATGGTACTGGCGCATCATCGGTGTCATGCCTAAGATCCTAACGGCAACAGAGGCCTAGCAAAACCGGCGATCAAGGTTTAACGATTGGGCAAGAAATACCTTCCAATCACGATGCATCCCACTCAGGTGGCGACTCAATCACCCCAGTGACTCAATCATCCCGCTGCTAATCAACTGGATGATTCGAATTCCCCGAAACCCCCGATTCCAGGCTGGGGGCTGTCAGACGCAGATGCCCTCGCGATTCCTGAGGGGTCTCATTTCGAACAGCAAAATTTATTACATCTGTGAGTAGCTCTTGGGCACCAACACGTATTTGTGAATTTTGCTGACGGTCCCCTTGTACTTCGCCACTTGGCTGAGCACTTTCCAATCGGGATGGACACGAAACGCTTTCCACGCATCGAGCCGAGATTCCTCGTCGTCATACAGCGTCAGGTAGGTCAGGCTAGGCGTGTAAGGTCCGACCACAGCTTGTCCAATGAAGATTGGAATGATGCCACAATCCAAAAAGATCGGCACCTCACCTGAATTGAACATTTCAACTTTCAAATTGCCAATCTTTTCGTTTGCACTTTCATATACTCGCAGCTCATAAACGCGATCTTTGTTTTCGATGGTGCCCTCGGGAACCTTTGCGTTGGGCATGCAATCCATTGCCACTAATAGTTCGCTGGAAATTCTCTGGTAGGCCCTGTTGCGATTACCACGAGCAAAAAACCCCTCGGCATCTTTTTGATATTGCTCGTCCGATTGAACTTTCTGGCGGTTGCGCCCCATCGACTCGGGCCCGTCATGAGGGATGACCACGAAGATCGTTTTAATGCCGGTCTGGTCGTTCTCCGAATTGGTGAATGCACCAACCGGTCCGATGCCCTGTCGTTGCAACGCTGGGATTAAAGCCTTGGACAAGTACTGATCAACGGCCGCCTCATCTCCGTTTTCCCCCAGAACGTACCCGCGAATTTCATACAATTCGGCCTGCAAATTGGCAGGCGACATCAGTGTGCAGGCACACAATGCGATGCAAACGGAGAATACTCGAAACATTAGATGGGTCACAGTCAAACCTCGGTGGAAAGCAGGCGGAAAAAACTTGAGCCTAGATTGTAGAAGATTGCCAGCTACGACATGACCTACCGTGGTGGCAGCGGACAACGCTCGACATCATAATTTGGCAGATTCACGCGTGATAATCTGACAGATTCACGCGTGGACCGTCACCGAATGGTGACCTAATCGCCCGGTACCGCACCCGAGCCCCAACATCGACGAGTATAACGGACCATCCTGATGATCGAGTTTTTGGATTCATTGACAACGTCTCTTGATTTTCTGTTGCTCGCCGCGGCCGAGGGTGCCGAGGCGACCACCTCAGGAGAACTGGCAACCGAGGAAAACGAAGTAATCGAATCGTTTTTCTCGTTTCAGGGGTTTTTCACCCTGGCGATGCTGATCGTGCTGCAAGCTGTACTCGGATTTGACAACCTGCTGTACATCTCCATCGAGAGCAAGCGAGTCCCCGAGGAGGATCAATCAAAAGTCCGCAAGCTCGGGATTGGTCTGGCGATCGGATTCCGAATCGTGCTGTTGATCGTGCTGGTTAAGGTTATTTCTTTGTTGGAAAACGCGTTTTACGAGTTTGAATCCGACTACCTCAGCATGGCGGTCTCTGGACACAGCATTATCGTGCTAGGTGGCGGTGCATTCATCCTCTGGACCGCCATGAAAGAGATCTACCACCTCTTGGCGATTCACGATATTGAACAAACCCCGGACAAACAATCTAGCAGTTCAGTCGGTCGAGCAATCACCTTGATCGTCATCATGAACTTGGTCTTCTCATTTGACTCCATCCTCAGCGCCATGGCATTGACCAAAAACATCTCAATCATGGCAACCGCGATCGTGCTAAGTGGATTGATGATGATGTGGCTCGCCGATCACGTCGCCGAGTTTCTGAAAAAGAATCGAATGTACGAAGTCCTTGGACTGTTCATCTTATTCATCGTTGGCATCATGCTGGTCAGCGAAGGAGGGCATTTAGCCGAACTCTCACTGTTCGGACATCATGTTACGCCGATGGCCAAGAGCACGTTCTATTTTGTGCTGGCGGTCCTGATCGTGGTCGATGTGGCACAGTCAAGGTACCAGCGAAAACTCCTTGCCAAGCAAAAGCCGCTTGAAGCGGCGGGATAGAGGGGTCGCGTGGTTGCAATGCCACTCGCCGTCTCTCCACTCGGGCACGACCGCCAATACCGAAATTGGGAACGGGTTTCGCCGCCCGCAGGAGCCGCTATTCGCTCCATTGCTTGACGCACTCAACCAGGGCGATCGCATTTTCGACCGGGGTTTCCTGGTGAACCCCGTGCCCCAGATTGAATATGTGCCCCGGTCGGCCGGCAACCGACCGTAGCAACTTGTCGACTTCGACGCGAATTCGGTCCGGGCTAGACAACAACACCGCCGGATCCAGGTTACCCTGCACGCTGTTATCGTGGCCAATTCGCTGCCATGCCACATCCAGTGGAATCCGCCAATCAACTCCGACAACCGTTCGTCGATCACCTCGCAACAACGGCAACAATTCGGGGTTGCCGGTGGCAAAGTTGATTACAGGAACCCCCGGAGCGATCCCCGCAATGATCTGTTTCATCCAAGGCAATACGTACTTTGTGTATTGCTGTGGCGACAAACAACCAGCCCAACTGTCAAACAATTGAACGCATTGGGCACCCGCGGCGATTTGATAATTCAGATAAACAGTGATGGCCTGTGACAGTTTTTCCATCAACGCGTCCCAGCCGCCATCTTCACTGACCATCAGTTTCTTGGTGTTCACATACTGCTTACTGCCAGCCCCCTCGATTGCGTAGCTGGCTAATGTGAACGGCGATCCAGCAAATCCGATCACCGGTATCTCTTCGGGAAGATCAGCTCGCGTGCGTCGAACCGTTTCATAAACAAAATCAAGTTCTTCGGGATGATCCAACGAACGAACCTGTTTGATTCCATCCAGATCGCGAACAGGATTGTGGATCACTGGACCGTCCCCTTTGACGTACTCCAGATCGAATCCCATCGGCATCAAGATTGGTAACAAATCAGAGAAAATGATCGCGGCATCGACGCCCAACCGATCAACCGCTGTACACATCACTTCGCTGCACAACTGTGGATCACGACAAAGGTCCAAAAAGGATTGCTTCGCTCTAACCTCACGATACTCTGACATGTAACGACCAGCTTGCCGCATCAACCAAACTGGCGAGCGTTCCGTCTTTTCACCCCGACACGCCCGCATAAACAGACTGTCATTGGACGGGTGATTCGATTGTTCTAGCGGCGGTGACACAACTTTCCACCTTTTTCTCGCATCAACCAGGGAACCGCCACGCTGTGCCGACTCTGTGACGAGGTGCCCCATCTTGGGATGAGCCGGCTCGAGATCGACTTGGATACCACACTCTTCCAACATCTGCGACGTGGTCGGACCAATCGATGCGATCACGGTCTGATGCAAGCCGTCACGAAGCGCGTCAATGATATTCAGCTGCTCCGCCATCCGCAGCATATTGACCACTTGGTGCGCGCTGGTTAGCAACAACATATCTCGGCGACCATCGGCCAAAGCGCGAACATTGTCTTCCAACAGAGTCGTGTCATCCGGAAACTCCCATCCGTACACACGAACCGCTTCGACCGTGGCTCCCCGCGCTTCCAATCCGGCCACCAACGACGCGTTTGTGATGCCATACTCCTGCAGACCGACGATTTGGTTCGAGATCGGTACTTGCTGATCGATCAAATCCAACAATTCACGCCAAGTATTGGGCTCGGGAACTCGATGCGTCGGGGTCAAGCCGTGCTCGCGCATCGCGGCCGCGGGCTTGGGGCCGCGGCAAATCGTGATTACATCGGACAACGAATCGAGGAATCGCTGCTGGTCGAGGTGCCGCTCGATCGCTCGCAGCAAGTACCTGAATCCAACGCCGGTCATAAGCACGACGACACTAATGTGCCCGGTCATCAAGCGATATGCAAAATCGATCGCGTCCCGATTGGGCTCGATCGGAACCTCACGCATCGACGGGCTAACGTGCGGCACCCCCCCGCATCGCTCAATCAGACGCTTCATGTCGTCGGCTCGCCGGCTCTCTAACGCAGCGACCTGTAAACCGTTGAAATTACTTTCCATCGATGACTTCGTGACCATAAAATTCGAACCAGTAACTAAGTTAACCCGCATTGTAGGGGAAATTTGCGAGGTTACGATAACCGTGAATCACAGCAGCAATAAGGGATAAAAGTAGATTTCCGGCACTTAGGACGTGCGGAGGCCTGGGTCAGCAAGATACTTCCGCCCATGAGCACGCTTGAATGGATACGGCTGGATGTTCCCAGCCAGCTCTGATCAAATTCTTAGAACTAGTCACCTGACCCGTTTTCATCACCAACACTGGCAGCCGACACGACGCTGAGCGATATGCCCCGCAGCCCCATTAAACGACCGCCCGCCAGCTTGGACATTAGCCGAACGCTTCGTACGGTCGAACAATTGCCACCTCAACTGACTGGCCTAGCATTGTTTGGTCGTAACTTGCCACTGGAAATCGAAATCGGTTCCGGCAAAGGCTTGTTTTTGTCCAACGCAGCCTCTGATGAAACTTCGCATCTCTTTCTTGGCATCGAAATCATGGATAAATACGCCCAGCATGCTGCTGGGCGTTTAGCGAAAGCGGAATTAGATAACGCCATCATGGTCAGTGGTAACGCCGAACCACTTTTCCAAGATCGGATCGAGGCTGAAACGCTGGAAGCAGTGCACGTCTACTTTCCTGATCCCTGGTGGAAAAAACGGCATCGTCGACGACGCGTCGTCAATCCGACTAGCATCGCCAACATCGCTCGCGCGCTCCGCAGCGGAGGCAGATTTCATTTTTGGACCGATGTGCTCGATTACTTTGAAACCGCTGTAGAAATGATCGCCGAAATCACGCCCGAACTGGGCGTGCCGATCCCCGAGGAGGAATTGGAAGCGAATCACGACTTAGATTACCGAACCCATTTCGAACGTCGTAGCCGGAAATATGACATCCCGGTTTATCGAGTGCGATACGAAAAGAGGTAGAACGCAAAAAATCCTCGCCCCAAAATTGCGAGCGCAGGCCCCACTCCCTCGCGAGACAGTAAGTGCCCCGCCGATCAACTCGGTTTTTGGCAAACCTCACCCCGCCGCAAATTACGAATCGACTCCACTCTGCGAATCAGGGCACAGCCTACAAATCAATCGGGCAGAATCGGAATCAGCTGCTATCAATCTTGCTCAAGGCGGGGAACGCCATCACTAGAAGAGGACTTCGGCTTGCTCGACTCGGAGAGCGGTGGCAATTCTTGCTCGAGTTTCTCATCAGCGGGCGGTTGAGGCGTCAAGGTTTCGTCCACCGCCGGTGCTGCGGGGACAGTTTCACTTGTCAGAGGTTTATCTGCTGCCGGATCCGCTGTCGGCATCACCGGTTCGGCGAACTCCCCATCACTGGAATCCGACACTGTATTTGGCGTCGTGTTTTGAGGTGCCGAGGGATCAAATGGCCCAGCCGTCAACGACATCGGTGCCTGTGTCTTCTCTGGGAACGGCCGCGGATGCAGGAAGCGGCCCACCTCGTAGGCATCGCGTTGAGCTCCTGCGGCCCACGGGCCCTCAGCCATTTGGACATTGTTGTATGCCAACAACGAACCTTTTTGTCGATGCAGGTCACGCAGTGCCAAGTTGTAGGCGGAGAGTGATCGATAGAACTCCGTTGTACTCGTGACAGCTTGACGCTGAGCCTGCAGCAGGAAGTTGATGTTGTCGCTGCCATCGCGATAACGTCGCTGCAAAACTTCGACCTGACGCAAGTCGGCTTCGACTCGGTTGTAATTGGTTTCCAGCAATTGATAAGTGATATCAACTTGCCGCGCGGCATCGGACAAGTCATGACTGACCCGCAATTCCGTTTCGGCCAGTACCGCCCGTTCGCGACTAAGATTCAACTTCGCGTTCGCAATCGCCAAGCCAGCGGTTCGAAAGCCAACCGGAAAGGTCAACTCGATTCCCGCCTGCCCCTCTTGGTAGTTGCCAGCCAGAATAGATCCGTAAAGATTGTCGTCGGGAAGCCCCGTCCCCGCGGCACCAGTCGATGAACCAATCAGGTTGTCCCCAAGTCCTCGCCAGCGATATTGCAATAATAAGTCGAGGCGTGGTTTGAAGTTCATTCGTGCGGCAACAAGCTCTAATTCCCTTCGCTGCAGTGACATCCGTTGCCGGCGAACCTCAACGCGTCGCTCTAACGCTTGCCCTAACGCGCTCGACCAATCGAAAATGACCTTGGCATCATTTGGTTCGGTAGAGGGTCGAATCAGTCGGCCGTCGGTCGCCGGATAGCCGATCAGGTATCGAAGTCGCTGCTCGGATTGGTATAAGCCGACGGGACCGCCAAGAGCCGATTCTACTTGGGCTTGAAACTGGTAGTACTGACTCCGCGCCTGAGCCTCTTCATCACTTCGGCCTGATCCAACTTCCAGTCGTACCTGCTGGTACTGAAATGTCTGCAACGCCGCTTCACGACCTTTTATCTGCGTGTCAAGAACGCGGTAGGCAGTAACCAGATCCCAGTAAGCCTTTTCCACATCTGAAACGAGGTTAATCACACTGACCTCAAAATCGGCGAGCGATTGATCTTCGTTCAGACGTGCAATTAACACACCATTGTATTGGCCCGGTACATTCGTTGGGCCGGCAATACGGTTGTAAGTCGTCCCGGCACCCTGCAACAAAGGCTGTCGCCACTCAGCTTCAACCCAGCCATCAAAGGAACTTCTGAAGGCACGGCCTGGTTGATTATTTCGTGTGTAATTAACGACGTGCCGCAGTGAAAACTTCGATCCCGTTGCAGTCGTCTTCGCCAATTCATTGGTGAAGGTGGCGTTGTTCGCCACAAAAACGGCCCGATTGAATTGATCGAACGGGGGAACCAATGCGATGTTTTGGGGCTGATCGCGATTAAGCCAAAACAACTGCTGTGTGTATTGCGCGTCAAATGCAGCTAAAGCTGCTTCGGCACCCCGAGCAGGGCTCGATGCCGTCAGTGCGGGATCGTAAACCGTCGGACTCGCCGACGGCGCTGTGACAACCGAACCACCGATCGAACGAAGCACAGGACTTTGCGAGACGGCGAGATTGATCGCCTCTGCAAGCGACATATCAACCGTCGGCAAGTCGGCCGGATCATCTAACGAGAGTGGCTTGACCGTTGCCTCGGCCGCAATCGACACGGGCGTGACACACTCCTGTACCTCGGGGTACTCGATCCGCAGACCATAGCCGTCGCTGTACGAAGCTTTCGTATCGTGCTTCGATTCCGGCAAGTGACTCAGCAAACCGCAACCAGCGGTCACGGTCGCACCCACCGAGGCTAGCAAGGTGGTGACAATTCGAGACCAGCGACGCCGCTTGAGGGCGTGGCGGGGCAAGCAGTGGCGGGTCGAGCTTACCATGAAAATCTTTGCGGGTTGGCGGAGTCTTAACGCGTACCGGTGCCATCACAGATTCAGCGCTACAAGCCCTATCGGCTGAACACGCGACATAACTCGATCAACCGGACCTCGAATCCTGCAGGCCGATTCTTTGAAATCCGTCAAAACGATACAGGCCGCAGGGTCATGCCCAACTTTGCGGGTTGGGTAACTTGCGGGCTGGGTAAACCGTTCGGAGTAGGCCAATCGTCCAACACGCTGCCAAACCGGGCTACGCGTCGACTCTGGGGAACAAGCTCAACGCGGTGAATCGGATCCCAGCGACCGTCGATTCACCGTTTATTAATTGACGACACGATGGGCATTCGGAGGACAGACGCTCGCGGAGAAAGGCTTTCTCGTGCTGCGGGAATACCATCGCGTCTAGTGGGGCTACAATAGCGATCCGAAATCCTCCTGCCGCCTGTTGAGATATCATGATTCGGTTCGCCCTTTTACCGGTCCTGTGGCTTCTGTTTTCGCTTCTACTCTTAGCCCAGCAAAATGGCGAAACGGACTTCAAAGCGATCATCGATGAGGTCCGACCCTCGACGGTAACGATCCAAGTTCGGGGCCGTGATGGAGGGCAGATCGGCCTAGGCACAGGATTCGTCATTGATTCCAGCGGCTTGCTAGCAACCAATTTTCACGTCATCACCGAGGGCCGCCCCCTGACCGTCGAACTGGCATCCGGACGGCAATTACCAGTGCTCGCAATTGAAGCGTCTGACCGACGTCGCGACCTAGCCATTCTTCGCGTCGAGGTTGGTGAGGATCCGCTGCCGGCACTGAAACTCTCTGACGCTCCGTTACCCGAACAGGGCACTCGGGTGCTCGCCTTTGGCAATCCGCTTGGTCTACGTGACAGCGTGGTCACTGGCATCGTATCTGCGGTGCGTGAAATGGATGGCCGCCCAATGCTTCAACTCGCCATGCCAACTCAACCCGGTAACAGTGGTGGACCTTTGGTCGACCTCAACGGCAAGGTGGTCGGAATCGTCAACATGAAATCGGCCATCGATGACAATCTTGGCTTTGCGATCCCGACTGACCAATTGCGTTCATTGAGTGGCCAACCCAACCCAATTTCGATCGACCGCTGGGTCCGTCTTGGTCAAATCGATCCCGAATCATGGACGCCCCTGTTCGGCGCCTCGTGGACCCAGCGTGGCAGCATCATTGGTGCTCAAGGCCTGGGCACCGGTTTCGGCGGCCGGTCCTTGCTGCTGTCCAAGCAAAACAAGTCTCCGACACCTCCCTTCGAAATCGCCGTCGATGTTCGGCTGGATGAAGAATCGGGTGCAGCAGGTTTAGCTTTTCTTGCTGATGGCAACGACAAGCATTACGGTTTTTACCCCAGCGACGGAAAACTTCGGTTAACTTGCTTCAAAGGCCCATCGGTTTACAGCTGGCAAGTGTTGGAAGAAGTCGAATCAGATCTGTATCTACCTGGCCAGTGGAATCGTATTCGCGTTCGCGTTCAAGCCGACAAATTACATTGCTACCTCAATGGAAAGCTGGTCATCGAATCCAGCGATCGACAGCTCCGCAGCGGCAAAGTTGGACTCGTGAAGTTCCGGGACACCAAGCCCACATTCAAACGTTTTCAGTTTGGCAACCAGTTGCAGCTGCCAACCTTGTCTCCGCCGTCAAGAACGGCACTCACGAAATTAATTGACAAACCTGATCGCCTGCTGGATGTCACATCGGAACAGTTGATCGAACTCGGCCGTGCCCGCCATATCGTGAACCGAGAAATCTCCCGTGAGGTCGATGAACTAGAGCAGCGCATCTCGCAACTACGTCGGGTGGCGGACGACTTGGAACTCATTCCCACGTTGCGTGAATTAGAAACCGCACTGCATGAAAAAAAGACACAAAACGATCGCCTGCTGCGGGCGACCTTGGCAATCGCTAAATTAGATCAACCCGACCTAGACATCAGTGCTTACGTCGAACGCGCGCAAGAAATGACGCGTGAAATTCGCGATTCCCTGGCGAAGGATGCGAGCGCTGCCGAGCGGCGCAACGCCTTACACCGTTTTCTGTTTGAAGAAAACGGTTTTCGTGGTGGACGGGCGGAATACTACCATCCCGCCAACAGTCACTTGAATCAAGTGATCGACGATCGTGAAGGATTGCCAATCACCCTGTCGATTCTGTACATGTCGCTGGGCAAGGCACTCGACCTAGACATGCAAGGCGTTGGTTTACCGGGACACTTCGTGGTGCGAGATGCCACCGAAGAACCACAGCTTCTGATCGATGTGTTCGAACAAGGCAAGTTACTGAGCCGGGAAGACGCAAACAGACTTGTGACCAATCACTCCGGCCGACCTCTGAATGATGCTGATCTGCAGACTCAAAATGAACAGCAAATCCTGACCCGTGTGTTGTCAAACCTGGTCGGTGCGGCTGGTCGACGCCAGGATTTATCGGCGATCCACCGCTACTGCGAAGCGATGGTAATCGTCGACCCCGATTCGATTGAATCTCGACGAATGCGAGCGCAAGTTCGCATGATGACAGAACGAAACGCCGCCGCTCTTGTCGATTTTGACTTTCTGATCGAAAACGAAACGTCGACCGCGGCTTACCACGAAGCAATGGCACTGAGAAACCAACTGATCCAGCGAATCAAGCCAGATTCCAGCGAGCCAGATTCCAGCGAGCCAGATTCCAGCGAGCCA
>JBMYRF010000024.1:0-21502 GCA_049602075.1 Rubripirellula sp. | reverse complement strand
AGATTCCAGCGAGCCGGGCAATCCAATCGTTGAACCCGAGCCCGATGGCACGCCCAAGTAGATTTCTCCAACCCCTGAAGACGTTGATGTTTCGTTCCTTTCTTATCTTGCTGGCTTCGGTCGCACTCTCGTTGACCTCGACCAGTGTTACATGGGCAGCCGAACGTCCCAACTTTGTGTTTTTCCTTGTTGACGATCTTGGCTGGGCAGACATTGGCTGCAACGGCAGCACCTTTTATGAAACGCCCAACATTGACGCCTTGGCAGCCAGTGGAATGCGATTCACACAGGGATACGCTGCGTGCCCGGTCTGCTCGCCGACGCGAGCGAGTATTTTGACGGGACGACATCCAGTCCGTGTCGACATCACCGACTGGATTCCCGGTCGTCGGTTGACAGCCGATGCAGAGGTTCGATTCGAGCACATCGAAGATCGTGATCATTTGGAGTTACAGGAGATCACGATCGCCGAAGCCTTAAGTGAGCAGGCCGATTACCAAACTTTCTTTCTCGGCAAGTGGCACTTGGGAGGGAAAGGACACTGGCCGACCGATCAAGGATTTGACGTCAACATCGGTGGATGCGACAAGGGCTCTCCACCCGGTGGTTATTACGCGCCTTGGAAAAACCCAAATTTGGCTTCAAAACAGCAGGGCGAGTACCTGACCGAGCGGTTGACCGACGAGGCAACCGGATTGATCCAACAGGCGGATCGAGATCGCCCCTTCCTGCTTTACTTCAGCTACTACAACGTCCACACACCCATCCAAGCCGACCGACGAACAGTCAAGCACTTTCAAGCCAAAGCTGCCAACTTATTCTCGTCGCCCACGCCAGCGATCGCAGAACGGGATGCCACCAGCCGCTCGCGTCAGGACAATCCCGACTACGCATCGATGGTTCGTGCAGTCGATCTCAGCGTTGGAGAAGTTCTAAAATCAATCGATCAGGCAGGTCTTTCAGAAAACACCATCGTCATCTTTTTCTCGGACAATGGTGGACTGTGTACGTTACCAGCTCGACGCCAATCGAGCGGAGGTCCAACATCCAATCTTCCGCTGCGCAGCGGCAAGGGTTGGTTGTACGAAGGTGGAATCCGCGAACCGATGATCATCCGCGCACCCGGTGTCACTCAAGCCGGATCGGTATGCGATCAACCAGTGGTGAGCACTGATTTCTTTCCCACCATTTTGGCACTGGCAGGCCTGCCGACAAATCCCAAACTGCATGCGGACGGGGTCAGCTTGGTACCACAACTAAGAGGCGAACCAGCGGACCCACGGAGTCTGTTTTGGCACTACCCCCACTACCACGGATCCAACTGGAAACCAGGGGCTGCGATTCGACGCGATCGCTGGAAGCTGATCGAGTTCTATGAAACGAGCGAAGTCGAATTGTACGACTTGGCAAATGATCCCGGTGAATCAAACGATTTGTCGCTCACCCGACCAGAGTTGCGTGATGAGTTAAGGAAAGAATTAAAACAGTGGCAACAATCACTGAATGCCAAAATGCCGGTGGAACGGTAACAAGTCGCCGATGTGCGCGGCGGGTCTGGTTGTGATATCCGCATGCCGCTGCACGCGACGCATCAGCCGTCAACGGTCGTGTCACCGGTGATCTTATCCTTGTAGGTTGCCAGTCGTCCAAGTGCGTTGTCGATATCCAGTTTATCCGCGCCAGCCTGCTCCGCCGCATCAGCAAAATGTCCGCAAAACGCTGCGAAATGTTTTGCCGTGATCCCCCGTCCTCGATGAATCTGGGTCAACTCGGCGCCCGTATAATCGACGGGACCATCCAAGGCGGAAGCCATAAATTGGTACTGCATTCGATTGAGGCGATCCATCGACACATTTTCGAAAAACGGCGCTAACTCAGGATCTTGTTGAACTCGGGCATACATATCCCGAACAAGCTTGGCGATCCCTTCTGCACCACCCATTCGCTCGAACAACGTTTTATCTGGTGACATCTTCTTCTCCCAACATCAAAGGTTATCGCAATCATACCGCGCGATCGACCTAACCGCCGCCCGCCAATCCAGACGCCGAAATTCGCCGGCAGATCTGACGGATGGGAAAATGGCAGACCTCGGAAATCGCTGACCACCTTGATGGGCTGGCAGATCAACTAGGGCTGCTCCACTAGCACCGAAAAATCAGCGGACGGTATCTCGCTTAGAGATCGCTCGGATAGAGCTGGTGACTGCCGACCGCCATGCTCACATTCATACCAAGCTCGATAAGCAACATCAGCGGCCATATGTGCAACCTTGATATCGCTGAGTGCAACTGCATATGCGGCTGCAAGATCACTGCAATTTGTACGCGAGTCAGGCATCTCGCTCGGCATTATGTAAATCAACTTCTCGTTCGACAGAGTCCCTGAATTTCGATTACCCAAGATCGGATTGACAATCGACAACATGTAGAGTGACACCATGCACGAGAATGCTGCAAAATGGGCCGGTGACTTACAATCCTTCATTCGATTCGTGAAGTGGTCCATCATCCGGCCCTAGTTGCATGATCTTTTCATAATTTTCAGCGATACGTCTCGGTTGCTCGACAGTGAACTCGGCGTCCATTCCACCATGCTGGCGCAACCCTCGCACGAAGAGCGTTTCTTCCACGCTCAATGGTTGTCCATCGACCTCAGGCACCGTTTGGGTTGAGAAAATCAAGGTGGCGGCTGTGATCGCAATGGCAAGCACGATCGAACTGAGTACCGTCGCCGCCGGCCACAGATAGACGCGATACTGCCTGATCCGTTCCTGACGCTCCATCGAGTGTTTCAGGTCCACACGAACGGTCTTCACCTCCGGTGGCTCCCCCGTCTCGATCAGACGACGCTTCCACTCGCCAAACAGAATGAAACTCTCGGGCGAACTATGTCGGCCGAAATAATAAGCACGGCGACGATAGTATTTCTTGGCCGTACCATTCGCGTCAGCTTTGGCAGGGTAACTCAGGTCGGCGGTCTCGCTCATCTTGATCACCAGCACGGATCAGAACCAGGGGAATCAGCCAGCACCCCAAATTCTCGATGTATCGCTAGCAAATCGCAACAAGACAACTGCTTGGCCGGCGTTTTTTTTTAAACGCGCGGTCCGCTCACCAATTGACGCTCGATGGGTGGCGAGCCGGGACGAAGACGAGCGTGGAATCGCTCATCTTCGCTCGCCTAATTCGTCGCAGCAAAACGACAAGATTCATCGCAGCAAAGCGACGGGAGCGGAGGGCACGGGACTCGAACCCGCAACCCCTTGCGGGGCAATTGATTTCGAATCAACCTCCTCACCAATTCGGATACCCTCCGGGAACGGGCAGTATACTCGCTGTTGAAGCCGGGATCGTCAAGTCGAGCGATCTGGAAGCTGCCCCAAATCGTTCACCGGCGGTCGCTGGTGCACTGGATGCCCACTGCTGGGCCAGCCGGCGGATACTTGGGTCGCCTTCGAGTTTAGCCTCGATTGCGGCGGCCCGATCGTCGTCAGAGACCACGCGAAGCCTGCCATCGGTATCGATATTCAGCTGCAACGGCTGATCCAGATTCATCCCTGATTCTCGCAGGATTCGGTCGATTGACTCAACCAACTCAGCTCGCAGGTCGCCCTGCGACGGGGAGGTCGGCCCATGGAGATCGATTTCTTCGACCGGCGAAGATGCAGCCCCAGCGAGCACATCAGCGAATCCCACCGCCTGTCCGACCCGGCGAGCCACCTCGCCAGCGAGATGGCTGGCGCCTTGCACGACCAATGTTGAAGGAATGGGCAAACTCACTGGGCACTCGATTCAGTGTTTGTGGACAGTTTTGAAGTGAAACTCTTTCAGCCACTTCTCCCATTTGTGGGCATTCTCATGCGTATCGAGCTTGAGTTCTTTCCACTTTGGGCAGCGGTAGCGAACGTCAATGTGCCCGTTGTGCTGCTCTTTTTTGATTTCACAGCCGAGCTTTGTGAGCGTTTTTGTGATGGTTTCGGCCGATTTTTCATTGTGAATATGCTTCGCTTTCCATTCGGATAATTGGTAGCGAACAATTTCATCTGCCATCAAGGCTGCCGGAATCACGGCGATCGCAAAGGCGAACAACATGCGTTTGAACATGGATTTCTTTCTTTCAGTGACAACATTCGTAGAACCCGGTCACGCCGGGCGCGTCTGCTTGTACTCAAAGCAGGGGAGGGGAGGTCAAGACAGGATTGTGCCGCAGGGTGCCAACGCCCACCTGCTAACCGCCCCGCAGCTAACCCCGCAGCTAACCCCGCAGCTGAGCAGCAAGCTGCCAGAATCAGTGGCCACTGTGAGGGTTAGGTGCCGCCAAAGAGTTGGTTTTTCGCTGTTTTCGGGCCTACTTCACGGAATGATGGTCGCCACCGCTCGTATATGCAGCGTCTGTTTTGTAAAACCGGGCCGGAAAAGAGGCCAGTGGAGAAGAATGGGCCTGAGACCCGAGACTTGCAGAGCTTTCGCAGGCGGGAAATCGGTTGGTCCCCCGGAAAACAACCTTCGGCAGCCACCACCGCTCCACGCACACCAGTTTTCGGTGAGTTTTTTGGCTCGCCGGTGAGATTACCCCCGAATATTGAATCCGATGAATCAAGACAGCGACGGCAAGGACCCAAGAGAAGCCCGACGCGAGAAGCTGCGTAAGATCGAAGAAATGGGTATCGATCCATTCGGCTGCCGCTTCGACGACCGCAGTTTCATCGCGGATTGCCGCCAGCGATCCGAAACCGAAATTAAGTGGATTCGCCAAGATGGCGAGGAAGTCCCACTGCCCGACTTTGCCGATGAAAACCTTGATTATCGACAGTGGAAAGCTGACAACGGCCCCGGTGCCGAATCGGGCCCAACGGTCCGCGTGGCTGGTCGCATCATGCTGTCCCGTGACACTGGTAAATTGATCTTCGCCAACATCCGCGACTGGACAGGCGATATTCAAATCTTCATTGGCAAAAAACAGGTCGGTGAAGAAAACTTCGCGCTCGCCAAACTCTTCGACTTGGGCGATCTGGTCGGTGCCGAAGGTCGGCTCGGACGGACCAACACGGGTGAATTGACCGTGTTTGCCGAAACGTTATACCTGCACTCCAAAATGCTCGAACCGGCGCCAGACAAGCACGCCGGCTTGACCAATCCCGATCTACGGCAACGAATGCGGTACGCCGACTTGGCATTCAACGATGGTGCCATGCAGGCCTTCTTGGATCGCACGAAAATCGTCAAGTCGATTCGCAGTACGCTCGATCGAGATAATTTTTGTGAGGTCGAAGGCCCTACGCTTCATGTCGTACCGGGCGGGGCGGCCGCGAGACCATTCGCGACCCACCACAATGCCCTCGATATGCCGCTAACCATGCGGATTGCCCTCGAATTGCACCTGAAACGGTTGATGGTTGGTGGCATGGAACGGGTCTACGAACTCGGACGCGTCTACCGCAACGAAGGGATCAGCCCACGGCACAATCCCGAATTCACGATGCTGGAGTGCTACCAGGCTTACGGTGATTACGGCACCATGATGGACTTAACCGAACAACTGATCGTTGATGCGATCGATGCGATCGGCGGTGGGTACATCCGACAATTCGATGGAAAAACCATTGATTTCACGCCACCTTTTCAACGCGCCACCTACGCTGACTTGTTTCAAAACGCAACCGGCATCGATGCCTCTGACGAGGCGGCCGTGATCGAACACGCCAAGAAGTTGAATCTCGAAACCGAGGGAAAACATCCCGACGTAATTCGCAATGAGATCTTTGAGGAACAGGTCGAAGATACGTTGGAGGGACCGATTTTCGTCATCGACTACCCCGCCAGCATTTGCCCGCTCACTAAACGCAAGCGAGACAATCCCGAAATTGCCGAACGGTTTGAGCTGTTCGTGCTAGGGATGGAATTGGCCAATGCCTACACCGAGCTGAATGATCCTGATCTGCAACAGCAGCTATTTGAGACCCAGTTGCAGGGACTCGAGGAAGAGGATTCGATGGCCAAGATGGATCACGATTTTGTTCGTGCACTCCGATATGGCATGCCACCGGCCGGTGGTCTCGGCGTGGGAATCGACCGTCTCGTGATGATTTTGGCCGATAAAAAGTCGATTCGCGACATTATTTTGTTTCCCCTGCTACGGCCGGAGTGATCAACGGCGGGCCGCAACGACTGCGCCCCAGGGTGATTCCCTCTCAAAAAAGGGTGATTCCCTCTCAAAAACTGAGTCATACCGCCGTTCGCCCCGATGCCAGCGATCAATTTGAGCCGCAGCATTTCCCGCTGCGCCGGCTTTTCTACGGATCAACCCCAGCTGTTTTGCGGTCCATGTCACGGCTGTTCTGTGGACCAATTCCGGGCTGTTTTGATGAACTTGGGTTGGGCTGGTCTGTCGAACCGGTGTTAAGAAGTGTTAAGGAGAATTGGTTCGCACGGGGCTCGGGTGGCTCGCCTACCAGAGGTTGGCAGCCAGGGTTCCTGTTTGCCGTTTACGTTCGCTTGCTTTCTTTCCTAGACTCCGCTTACGGAGGTGGTTCGCCTGAACAACGCACCACACGTTTTGGTCACCAAGGATGGGATTATGTACCGCTGGCTTCTTTGCTTTCGTTACCTACGAACGCGTTATATCGCATTAGCATCGATTATTAGTGTCACGCTGGGCGTGGCGACCTTGATCGTGGTCAACAGTGTGATGGCAGGATTTTCTGCCGAGATGCATGATCGACTGCATGGGGTGGCCGGCGACATCATGATCGAATGCCAAGCGAGCGGCGGAATGCCCGATCCCGACGCTCACCTCGCAGAAATCCGAAGAATTTGCGGCGAGGATCTGGTTGGATTTACCGCCAGCGTACACGTGCCTGCCATGCTCGGGATCGAATACAACGGCCAATTGATCACGGGCCACGTCAACTTAGTCGGACTCGACCCGAAGACCTTTGACCAGGTCAGCCAATTCGGTCGACATCTGCTGCACCCCGAAAACCAAGAGCAAGTCAGTTTTGATCTTCGCGAAGGTGGCTACGCCCCGGAACGAGTTCAATTCCCACCAGCGGGCTGGTCATACCGGCGTGTCAAAGTCGAATACGAACGAGCCTTGGCTGCGGAGCAGGCGAGGCTTGATGCAATGCGAGCGCCAACCGACACCGAGTCGACTACCGAATCTGCAACCTTCGAGTCTGCCGGGCCTTCGGTGAATTTCGGACCGACAGTCAATTTCGGATCAAGCAACACCACAGAAACCGACACTGCATCGGGACCAAGTGTTGGCATCGGTCCTGGCTCGGAATTGTTTGCCGACGGAGAAACAGCAACGGCACAAAAATTTGACCCGAAAACGGAGCAGTTCCCCGGCATCATTCTCGGCATCGCGACCTGCAGCGTGCGTCATCGCGACGCCAACAATCAGGTTCAAGACTTTTACTACGGGCTACCCGGCGACGATGTACGAATGATGTTCCCCAACGCAGCGGAAAACACCAAAGTCGTTAATCAAAAATTCACGGTTGTCGATTTGTACGAATCCGGCATGAGCGAGTATGACGGTTCATTCGCATTTTGTCGGCTCGACCAACTGCAAGAATTCCGTGGCATGATTGACCCACAGTCAGGCATTCGAAGTGTCACGACCATCCAATTAAAAATGGCGGAAGGCACCAACCTGGCGGCAGTCCGAGATACCCTACGTCGCCGTTTCCCACCGCAACAATATGCCTACAACATCCAAACCTGGCGTGACATGCAAGGCCCACTGCTGGCGGCGGTTCGCTTGGAAACGATGATCCTTAACATCCTGCTGTTCCTCATCATTGCGGTCGCTGGATTCGGGATTCTGGCAACCTTTTTTATGATCGTTGTCGAAAAGACGCGGGATATCGGGACGCTCAAAGCGTTGGGAGCTTCCGGCAAAGGCGTGATGAGTATTTTCCTGAGCTACGGCTTACTGCTCGGGTTTGTCGGCAGTGGCGCGGGATTGCTTGGCGGACTGCTGTTCGTGTCGAACATCAATGAAATTGCCTCGGTCATCGAGAAGATCACCGGGCAGGAAGTATTTGACCCAACGGTTTATTACTTCAGCGAAATCCCAACGATCGTACATCCATGGACCCTGGCCTGGGTGATGGCGGGTGCCGTCACCATCGCCGTGATCGCTAGCGTGCTCCCGGCCATGCGAGCGGCACGAATGAATCCGGTTCGCGCTCTTCGCTTTGAGTGATCAGCGGTATTCGCATTGAACAAATTGAGCAAACCGGCTGGTGGCACCCATAAACGTTCACACTGTCAAGGCTATCCAATGAACGATGAAATCATCCTCTCGGCTCGTGGTCTCCATAAGAGTTTCCACAAAGACCGTAACGAAGTTCCCGTCCTACGAGGACTCGATCTTGAGGTTACACCGGGCGTGGTCACCGCGTTGGTCGGCCGCAGCGGCAGCGGTAAAAGCACCCTCATGCATCTTCTGGCTTCACTGGATCAACCAGATCGGGGAGAGATCTACTTCGGGGATGAACGGATCGACAATGCGAGTCGCGCGAGACGCGATTTCTACCGCAATCGAGAAATCGGAATCATCTTTCAGTTCTACCATTTGTTGCCCGAATTGTCGGCCGTCGAAAATGTGTTAGCGCCCATGATGATTGGACAAAGTGCGTGGAGCTATTTCCGGCACCGAAAGGAAGCCCGACGCCGAGCCGAAGCGATGTTGGATCGAGTCGGGTTGTTGCATCGTGCCACGCATCGGCCAGCCGAAATGAGCGGTGGTGAAATGCAAAGAGCCGCCATCGCTCGGGCGCTCATGACCGACCCCCGATTGCTGCTAGCTGATGAGCCCACCGGTAATTTAGATACCGAAACCGGGTTAGACATCCTGAAATTGCTAACCGAACTCAATCAGCTTGACGGACTGTCGATTCTGATGATTACACATGATGATTCCATTGCGGCCGGTGCTGATGTTTGCCACCGCATGCAAGATGGCCAACTGCAAATCACTCCAGCGCAGCCGAACTTTCAGGTTGCCGACAATCGGATTCCCGCTTAGAGCAGACCGATTGCTGATCGCAGTGACCTGGCGCATCGAGTCTCCACAGTTCGCGAACAAAGGCAACCGGCAGATCGCAATCTGCGAATCCTCGCGGGTATACTATTGCGATCATGTTTGTCGCTTTGAAACTTTTCGTTCGCGGTTTTACTTGCCTGCTCGGTGCTCTGCCAGCTCTGACGCTGCTGTTGCTTACGGCACTGCTGACACAACCGACCTGGGGGCAATCGCTCGAGTTGGAAACTGACTGGAAACGCGACGGATTCGTTCGCCAGCGGTTTCAGATCATGGGGACTGGCGGCCGCAACAATCCGTTGCGGCGACCGTTGCGCCAAACATTCGATGGTGACGCGATCTACGTCCGTTTCACGCTGCTTTACGCAGCCTCCTCCATTGACACACCCTTGGACGGGGACGGTGAATTTTTTGTCCTGTGGCTGGATGATCAGGAGGGAAGTGCGACTAGCACACATCACCTGAATGTTCCCAATATCGGGTTACATGTTGACGGTGATGAAAATCGATTCATGGTTCGTTACTCATCCAACAATCAACAATTTGGTCCCGTATTGCAAGGCGATCGCGACACCGTGGTCGTCGCCTGCCTCTCAAAATCAAAAACCGGTCCCAGCGAACCGTTTGATCAACTCAGTCTGTGGGTCGACCCCACGCCCGATGCAGAAAACAAACCGGTGGCCTCTACCAAAAACAGGCAAGCCGTTGCACGGGTCACGTGGTTGGGGTTTTCCACTGGTGGCAAGACCGAACCGGAAGACGTGATCGAAGTCAGCGAAATTGGCGTGGCAACTTCATGGCGAGAAATCTTCGGGTTGCCGCCAAAACCGATGACAGAAACGACGCCACTTCCATCGCCGACGCTTGATTTCACAAGTCAGATCTTGCCGATTCTTCGTTCGCATTGTTTCGAGTGCCACGCAGGCGAAGACGTCGAAAACAACGTTCACCTCGACCGCTGGGATGATGTACTGAACCAAACGACACCACGGAATGCAAAGCAAAGTCGACTTTACGAATTGGTAGCCAATGGAGAAATGCCACCGGGCGAGAAGCACTTGTCCCAAGCGGAACTGGAAGTACTTGAAACTTGGATCAACGAAGGAGTCAATTGGGACGAAGAACAACTCCCAACGCCAACGCCAATTTCACAACACTGGGCGTTCCAACCCATCGAACGACCATCGATTCCGACTGTGCAAAGAAGCGAGTGGATTCGTTCGCCGATCGATGCTTTCATTGCTCATCGTCACGAGCAGCGAGGACTAACTCCGACTCCTCCAGCAGACCCAAAAACTCTCGCACGACGTGCCTCGCTGACGCTGCTAGGATTGCCACCCAAGCCCAGCTTAAACTTCGATACTGAAGAGTCGACTCAACAGTTACTCAATGACCCTGCTTACGCGGAAAGGTGGGCCAGGCACTGGCTTGATGTCGCTCGTTGGGCGGAAAGCAACGGCCACCAGCACAACCGGATGCGGCCCCATGCTTGGCGTTATCGTGATTGGGTCGTCTCTGCATTCCAGTATGACAAACCGTTTGACCAATTCGTCTTGGAGCAAGTCGCGGGTGATGAGATGGAACCGAGCCTTGACGAGTCACTTGTCGCAACCGGTTTTTTGGCTGCCGCCCGCTACAGCGGCAATGAGCTCGACAAGCAGATTCAGCGAAACGAAATTTTGGTCGACATCACCAACACGACTGCTCAGGCATTTCTTGGCCTGACATTCCAGTGCGCTCAATGTCACACACACCGTTTTGATCCAATCTCCATCCGCGATTACTATCGCTTCCAAGCTTTTTTCGGTCGGGGACAACCGGGCAATTTGGTCCTCCATTCCAATTCGCCAGAAAGCCAGGATTGGATCGATCAACGCTGGCAGATCTTTGATTCCGCGAAACACCGATTGATCAACGTCAAACGAAAGCAGGGTCATCCTGAACCAATTCATGTGACCCCAAAAGCAGTGATCGCGGCACTCAAAGGAAATGAAAAAGTTCGCTTCAAGCAACTTGAATCCCAAATCGAACCACTGGCGAAAAGCTGGGGATTTTACTCCCCCCTCTCTTCCAGCAAATCGACTTTTGTGGCACCCCATGAAATGCGTTGGCCACTCCCCAGAGCCGCGAGCACGCTGGCTTCGAACCAAACCCATCTATTGATTCGCGGTGACGCCAAAGTCCTGGGACCAGAGGTTCAAGCAGGCTGGCCGGCATTATTTGGACCCTCAAAAATCGACCCCCAGAAACCTCGCACGTCGCTCGCCAAGTGGATCGCAAGTCGCAACAATCCGCTCACCGCTCGGGTCTGGGTCAATCGAATCTGGCAGTGGCACTTTGGCCGCGGTTTGGTCGAAACGAGTGGTGACTTCGGAATCAAGGGAAGCCAGCCTAGCCATCCTGAGCTGCTTGATTTTCTGGCAAGCGAATTGATGGAATCTGGTTGGAGCACGCGACATGTGCAACAGTTGATCGTCAATTCAGCGACGTATCGGCAAGCAAGCCAATTCTCAGCATCCAATTCAACCATTGATCCTGACAACCAATCATATTGGCGTTGGACACCACGACGATTGGAAGCAGAGGCTATCCGCGACTGCATGCTGTTCGCTGCCGGCCTACTCGATCCCAAAACGGGTGGTGTCAGCGTCGCGAACGAGGCAAATCGGCGTAGTCTGTACCTCACTCAACAGCGAGATCATCTCCCTGATCAACAAGGACTCTTCGACGGCCCGGGAGGTGTCGTCAGTTGTTCTCGCCGCCGTGTCTCCACCACTGCATTGCAGCCTCTATGGTTGATGAACAGCAACCTGGCACAGCGAGCCAGTGAAAGCTTGGCTGCGCGGGCTGGAACCGTCCAAGCCGCCATCAAGATCGCACTCGGGCGCGATGCAAAGGAAGCCGAACTCGACACGCTTCAGCAACTTGCCACAAAATACGGTTTGGTAAGTGCCTGCTCCGCAATTCTTAATTCGAGCGAATTCATTTATATCCCTTGAACTTTTTTGCAGACCCTAATTTTACTTAGCGTCTTAAGCTTTACTTAGCACTTTAAGAGTCGAGCTTGGAGAGGAAATCTCGATGTCAAATCTACAAACTCTATCTCGTCGTCAGTTTCACCTACAAATGGGATTGGGTGCTGGATCGATTGCCCTCAACGCGATGCTGCATCAGCAAGCCAACGCATCCGAACAATTCCAACCGCATCATTCTCCGACTGCCACAAACGTGATCTTCTTGTTCATGTCGGGCGGGCCAAGTCAGGTGGACACCTTTGACCCGAAACCAGAATTGGATCGATTAGCGGGAAATGACGTTCCTGAATCTATCGCACGCAATGTGCCGAAGATCCAGCGTGCGGGACTTCGAAACTTGATGGCCTCGCCCTGGAAATTTCATAATTCAGGTCAAAGCGGATTACCGATCTCTGAATTATTCAACCAAACCGCAACTCACGCTGATTCACTCTGTTTGATCCGCTCGATGAGCCATCGAAATCCGGTGCACGGCCCTGGGGAATGTGTCGCATTGACTGGAACAGGAACAGGGGATCGACCAAGTTTGGGATCATGGACACTCTATGGACTGGGTTGTCAAACAGAGCAACTGCCCGCGTTCATCACGATGAATGTTCATACCGACGGAATGCAATTTCCTCAGGCTGCGGGATGGGGCTCCGGTTTTCTCCCCGCTCACTGCCAGGGTACCGTCGTTGACCCGATACAGGGAATTCAGAATCTGACGATGCCGCAAGGAGTGGATACAAACCGTCGCCAGCACGAAATCCAAGCAATCCAACAACTCAATCGCAACTTCCTCGACAGCGTCAAACATAGCAGTGAATTGGAAGCACGAATACGCAGCTACGAACTTGCGTTTCGCATGCAGACCGCTGCGCCAGAACTATTCGACTTGGCACGCGAATCCGACACGACCCATCAAATGTACGGATTGGAATTCAAACAAACGCAAACGGTGGGGCGAGCCTGCCTGTTAGCGCGACGAATGGTAGAACGCGGCGTACGATTTGTCCAACTCCGTGTCGGTGGGTGGGATGCACATGGCAATCTCAAAGACAACCACGAAAAGATGGCGGCCCGAACAGATCGCCCCATTGCCGCGCTATTGAAAGACTTGAAACGTACCGGGCTTCTCGATTCAACCCTTGTGGTTTGGGGAGGCGAATTTGGGCGCACCCCCACAATGGAAGGCCGAGCTAACGGACGAGATCATTCACCTGCTGCTTACACAGTTTGGCTCGCCGGTGGCGGTATCGCCGGAGGACAAATCATCGGCGAAACGGATGCAATCGGTTATGCGGTACAAGACCGCCCTGTCAAACCACAAGATCTACATGCCACGATTTTGCATGCCCTCGGAATCAATTCAGAGCAGTTATTGTTCGATCATCACGGCTTGCAAGAGAGCCCGCTCGGTGTCAGCGGGGGATCAGCATTGGTTGATCTGTTTGGAAAGATGGGATGACCGAAAAATCATGCAACCTGATTCTTTGCATCACTGAGGTTGCATGAGGTTCTCAGGGACCGAACCGGCCGGCCACAGGATTACCTTTCCATCTCGGCCGCTCGTCATCAACATGCGGCCATCAATCGTTGCGTCCACGGAGGTTACATCACCGGTATGCTTTCGCAGGGAGAGGATTTCACGGCCACGAGAACCTTCACCACGAGAATCCCAAACCCTCGCTGTATCATCTACAGATGATGTGACCACTCGCACTCCGCTGGCGGCATCCCCCAAGACAGCAACGCCCGTAATTTGATCCGCGTGCCCAATCAATTCAACGGGTTTGCCAATCGGTTGATCGTTCAGCATCCAAGTCCGAACAATCTTATCTTCGGCTCCGACCGCAAGGATCGAACCGTCCGCTGAAAACGCTGCGCAGGTGTAATCAACTTCAGGAGCGGAAAAGTCAACTCGGTCACTCCAATCCGCGGTATTCCACAGGTGAATCATCCCACGATCTCCCACCGCAACAAATCGCTCGCCGGTTGATGAGAAACGCACACGCCGGACCGCAGAAGTACCATTATCATCGGTCGGCGTGTTCGATAGCCGACGAATCTCAACCACTTTCCCCAAGCTGTCATCCCAGTTCCAAAGACGGACATTGCCATCCATATCACCAGTCGCCAAAACGTACTGCGACTCGGCAATCACTACTGGTGAAAATTGGACCGTCGTGATCGGACGTTCCGATTCAAGTTTCGCCAAGGCTTGCCCTGTGGCGGCATCCCAGATTTTCAATGATCGGCTCGCGGTCGCGACAAATCTGCCATCGGCGGAAAAACAAGCCTCGGTCAAAGCGGCATGAGCGCGATAACTCTTCAACAGTCGTTGTGAATCCAGCGCCCAGAGAAAACCACCGTTCCTGTTCATCGTTACCAAACGATTTTCGTCAACGGAGACGACAACTTCGGCAGAACCGAGGACCGATGGCAACTCAAACGAGCGAACGAGCTTGTAGGTGAGTGATGAGTTCTCTGCGGCTTGCGAATCCACCACGTTTTTCCAAGAGAAAATTCTAACGTTTGACGGAACCTCTGTACCAACCGAACGACTAACAACAATCGTCCCGGGGGATTTTCCAAATTTCGCGGAGGTAATACGCTGACCCATGGTGGACTTGTCACCCTCACGAACAATCGACTCCGACGCGCGGTCAAGAACAACACTCTGACCGGTCCTCAAATCCCACAATCTCGCATCGCTCGCCCTCACATCTCCCACATCTCCTTCACTAACAGTGAGCGCATGTTGGCCATCTTCAGCGACGACGACCTGGGTGACCAATCCATCATGCCCTAAACGCTGAGTCATTTTACGGGTCGTGACATCGATCACTGTTAACTGCTCATCATCAGCGGCCAACAACAAGTATTTCCCATCCACCGAGAAAACAGCTTCATTGACTCGGAAGCCACGAACGGTTTCCACTGGATCCCCAAGCGGTTCCCCACTCTGCAGATCCCAAAGCACACCAAATCCAGATCGATCCGCGGTAAACATTAGTTTTGAATCTGGGGAGATGGCAAACGCGGTGACCGCCTGTTCATGCGATTTCAATCGGTGAGTGATTTGAGGAGGTGTGTTACCACTCGGATCAAGTGTCCAAAGCAGAGCTTTGGCTGCTTGGCCACTGGACCCAGTGAGTAGATAGCGACCATCATTTGAAATGGCAAACGATGTATTGATCCCAGTCCCACGGGCTTCATGCAATTTTGTTCCCAATCGAAGATCCCAAATACGAATGGTCGCATCTGCACTGCCGATGAACAAACGATTTGACGAACGATCGATTCCCATCGACATCGCGACATAGGAAGTCCCTTCCTCCAAAACTTCATCTTGAAGCCTGACAGCCTGTGAGAAGCCAAGATTGTCAGGGTCGATCTCCATCACTCGAGCGGTGTGATCATGACTTGCCGTAACAACTCGATTCCCGTCACGCGAAAATGCAGCCGATAAAATCTCGTCTCGATGGGCTCGTGCTTGCCTTAATGCCGGCCGATCGGCTATTCCGTGAACAACCGCAGCACTAACGTATTTCTCGGGCCACCAACTCCGTACCGTCCCATCATTCGACGCCGAGACAATGACGGTCGCCTGCCCACGCAAAAACTCAGCAGCAACCACCCAGCCACCATGCCCCTTCAGTGTCTGTTCTAGATCGGCGTTCTCCGTATTCCACATTTTGACCGTATAGTCATCTGAGCAAGTGACCAATTTCGAACCGTCACCACTAAATTGCAACGAACGCACTACATCCGCATGAGCCGCACCATTTTTCAACGCCACCGAAGATTGACGCGTTTCGCGTAGGGAAAGATCTATCAGCGGAACCGTCGGAACAGAAACCGGAGCTGTTGAATCGCTGGGCTCGCTCTCCAACTGGACCGAGTCAATTGCTTGTCGGATGCGACCCTCATAATCGATTACCGTCGCATTGGCCGGATTCCAGAGCCAGACGTTTCCGCCCAAATCGCCCGAGGCCACGCGTTCTCCATCGGGAGCGATGGCAACCGATGTCACGGGATCGCGATGCATGGTCATGGCTCCCATCTGATCCAACCGAATTGCCTGCGAGTCACGATCAGAATCGGCTTCCGATTTCCTGACGGCGTTCCAGACCACGACTTGGCCTGTCACGTTATCGGAAATCGCAGCGGCAATTCGCAACTTACGCCGATCGCCCGCAACGGCAATCTGCTGAACCGCGGAAATATGGTAGGCAGCTTGATCACTGGTCAATTCACTCGCGGACTGTTCATCCCAGATCCGCACGGTTCGGTCAGTTGAACCGGTCACAAGCAAGCCGTCGTTGCTGAATTTCAAGTCATTCACTCGATCGCGGTGTATCGAAATGGTCCGAATCAGCGACCCACCTGAATCTAAGATCAACACATGCCCTGACTGTGTCCCAACCGCTGCAATTTGGAGCCCCGAATCGATGGCGACGCATGTGGCCCGATAAGCGGAAAAATCGCTCGCAGCAAACGGTTCTGGCGGAGCAAGTTCAGCTTTCTTCGAAAGCATCATCCGCTGCACAGATCCGTCGGTCAGTGTGACGAGTATGTATGTGCCCGATGCTGCCAACCCCATATCGCTAACCGGTGCGAGATTGGATTGCACCGAGTACGCCTGATTGGATTGATTCCACAGCCAACGCCACTCCCAACGATCAACTTGATCACGAAACTGCGGTGACTGACGGAGCGAGGTCAAGATTTCCCGAGCACCATCAACTTCATTACGCTCCAACCTCGCTTTTGCTAATCCGATCATCGAAACGTACTGTTCGTAATGAGCCCGCTCCCGTTCGCGTTCCGCTTCGGCTTGCGCATATTTGGCCTCATCACGCGCTTCCTCTGCTTCGCGTTTCCGCATCTCCGCTTCCAGCGTGGCTTCCTCGGCCAACTCTTTATTCTTCACTGCCGCGACTTTCGCAATCCGTTCAGCTTCGGCAGATTTCAAGGCTTCGACTTTGGCTTTCTCTTCCTCGACTTTCGCTAGTTCTGCCTGATCGCGTGCATGCTCCGCATCCTTTTTGGCAGCCTGAGCCAACTTCTCACTATTCACCGCTACGACTTTCGCAATCCGCTCTGCTTCGGCAGATTCCAAGGCTGCGTCTTTGGCTTTCTCTTCCTCGACTTTGGCGAGCACTGCGGCTTTCTTTTCATTGTTGATCACGAACAGTGCGGCACTACCGCCAACCAAAATAAAGGCAAGCATGGCGATCGCCGCACCACGTAACATCTTGAGCCTTGATTGCCTTGACTCGCGTTCCTGATGAGCAAAGCGAAGACGTTTGAGGATGGGTTGATGCTCCGGATCGCTCTGGTTCAAGAGCGACACACCGAGATCCAAGTCGCCGTTCTCCAATGCAGCCAACGCATGAACGCGTTTGGTTTCGGCCAAACCTTCAGCCGCACGCAGGTTACCCGGCCAAGATTTGATCGCCTCTTCAAAACGAAAAGCAGCCCGCGAAAAACTGGAATATGAGCTTTCGCGCCTACCGTTTTCTAAATCCTCTGCAGCGCGAACGGCCAAGGAAACGCTTTCTGCATGAGCCCGATAGTCACGAATCGCTTGCTGGAAACTTGGCACGTCCGGATAACGATCTTCCGGTTCCGTTTTCATCGCCTTCATTGCGACGTCAACCAGATCGCTTTGCTGCTCCTCCGGCACAGGTAAAATGACATTTCGTTTCACTGCCATCAAGCACTCCGAAATGCTCTTGGCATGATGGGGAGCAACGCCGGTGATGATCATGTAAAGCGTTGCACCTAGCAAATAGATATCTGCAGCGGCGGTGATCTTTTCCAACGGACCGGTTGCCAACTCCGGCGCCATGAAGGCCGGTGTCCCGCCCAATCCCGTCGACATGAAGATCGAGTCTTGCTTTTCATATTCCGAAGTCGGCAGTGCGAGCCCCCAGTCCATCACCAAAACGACGCCGAAATCGCCCAACATGATATTTTCTGGCTTAATATCACGGTGAACGACACCACGCGTATGAGCAAAGGCGATTGCGTCACAAGCCTTCAACAAGATCTCAAGATTCTCATCCTGTGTCTTCTCATGAATAACATCGGACCATGGCGTACCCGCAACGCGTTTCATCGAATAGAACAGGTCACCCTCGGATGTCAAAGCGACATCATGGATCGGTACGATGTTTGGATGATCGAGATCGCTCGTGACGATCGCCTCGGATAAAAACTGTTGATTTCGTTCCTTTTCGACGTCATCCAGCATGCCACTGCGAATCAATTGCGCCCGCCGCTTACCGGCCAACGGCTTGATCACTTTCAACGCCAAGATTCGGTCCAAAGAACCTTGCCTCGCGGCATAAACATCACCCATTCCCCCCTGACCGAGCTTACCCACCAGCTTGTAATCAGTAGCTTTCTTCGGATCCGCCTGCACCTCCGTAACATCACATTTCCGCAATCGCTGCAATTGCGCATCAGCAATTGTTCGGTCAGCCGACATCGGCACCGAAGTTTTTGATTTACCCACACGCACATTCCAGGATTCCAAATCTTCCGCCGACAAATCACGTGGATTCACGGTAAAGCTGATATCCGAACTCGCCATGATCGAACCGGCGGTTGCTGCCATATCCATCGAGGAACCGCGATTCTGCACGGTGCGTTCGCCATCCCCAGCCTCGACCGTAACCTGCGTTTTCGTTTTACCGCCTTCTGCAGCCTCGGCGGCGCCACTTTCCTCAACCGGCATGGTCTGATCGACTGCCAACCCATCGACCGTCTTGTCTAACTCTGCATTAATCGCATCTTCATCGAGGGTAGCGTCAACCGGAACTGTAGAATCGAGCTGAACAGTCAGATCATCACCACCAATCGTTTTCTCTATCTCATCGCCTGACGATTCACCTGAGGTGGCATTATCTTCCCCTGCGGGAATCCACGTTGTTTCGCCAGTGGGTCTACGCACCGGTTCCTCCGGCAATGACTCTTCAGGAACCGTCTCATAAATGTTCTCATCCTGTTGCGGCTCAGATTGTGAGTCGTCGTAGGAATTTGGACCTTCGTGCGGTTGTTCTTTAGCCATGACAAAAAGGCTTAATAGTTTGTGGTATCGAATTCGTTTGGTTTGTCGCTTGCTCTACTGGGCTAGCCAACACGCTTGATTGAATTTACTGCCCCGTTTAATCATTCAGACTCATTTACGAAATGGTTCGATGATGCCAACGTTTCGCATACGCGGATGCTTTCGAAAAACGTGATGAATGCTTACGTCGCGACCAAGCCGTTGTCACCGTGTACCCACCAACGAGTGGAATCAAGTTGGTCGATAAAGGCGGTGAGGATTGATCTTCGGGATCATCAAGGAGCACCTCTTCAAGTTCTTCTTGATCAAGTTTTTCAGCTTCGTTATCAACTGGCAACTTCGCATCCTGCTGTGGCACTTCAACCGGACCATCACCCTTCGGTAAAGGAAGTTTCTCCTGCACTTCTTTCAACCGCAAAACTCCTTCATCCAGAGATTCCCCTGGTATCGTGGCTTCGCCGCTTCGAACATCGACCTTCAAAATCGTCCGATTGGCGGAATCACCAAGCACGTATTCAATTTCGTAGCGCCCATCAGGTAAACGGCTCAGCAGATCTTTTATCTTGTCACCATCTAGGATGTCATCTGGCAGTCGCTGAACTGCCAAATCTTCACCGTCCGGATCAGGCGACAAGACCCGAATTTGAAAATACTCATCTCGTCCCACTGCCGGAATAACCAATACCTCATTCGTTTCGAAGTTCGGCTGCACAAACTCGATATTACTTTCACCGCGGACAACAAAATCAGTTGTCACAATTTCCGGAATCACTTCGCGCACCGGGAAGAATGCTACCGGAATTGAAATCGCAGGAATAATAAAGGTTGCTCTACCGTTTTCCAGCAACGGATCTGTCCTCGGGTTGTCCGTCGACGAAACCACTCCACCCTCAACCTCATTTGCAGCGATTCCCTGCTGCACATCAGATCCAAGCACCAGGATCGAAGCATGATGACGGACAGAAAAACGCACTTCGAGAGGATCTGTCGCGGATCGACGGCCATTCGCGGTGCTATTCACGATGTCGGATTCAGAATAGAGATGCTCGATCGTAAGGCGAGCATTGCAGGAAACATTGCTCTCAACGATGTCGCCGTTCTGGTCAACGAAGGTTTGCACGTCGGCATCAAGACCATCGATCCGCTGAAACCTTTCAGGCTCACCGGCTTGGCTGGTTTCCGAGGGAGCCCCCCAATCAATGTCCATGCTCAAACCACGCTCGCCATTTTGGCCAATATCAAGCGACAAAGTCCCAAGAGCATCATTCGCCATCGCTTGCTCGAGCGTATCCGTCCGCATACTACTTGCGACAAAAAAGGCGGAGCCGCCATCACCAACAACACCTGTATCAGGAAATGGCTGATTCTCACCCGGCGGTACCAGGTCAAGCGGACGCGAAGCAAAGACTCGTGCCGTCCCCTGATCCTGACCGGTAAAAATCTCGATCTCAGTTCCCAACCGAACCGAATCGGCCTGAATGAACACGCTGCGCTGATCACGTGTCAAACCAAGATCCGACGGAGTATTTTCGCTTTGTGGATCATCGAATATCGCATTCGGTGTTTTCTTCTCGGCAAACAACTGAACGGTTTTGTCCAGCTCGACGACACCACCCTCTGCAACCACTTCTAAATCAATCCGCCCATGCACGCCACGGGCGATCAACTCTTGATCACCTTTACGATCGGGACCATCATCGCCAATCGAGTCATCCATGACATGAATGCCGTTCGTGGCGACAATCTCGATCTGACCATTCGCCGTTTCGACAACCTCATCCGCAAGATGGTCGGACGAGGCCAAACGGATCGTGTCGCGTTCAAGGATTCGAATGTCGCCCCGATTTACACCTTCAACGGTTGCCTCAAAATCATTTACATTCGTCGCCAGATCTATCGCATGGCTTCCATCACCCAGGTCATTGCTTGCCAAGACCGAGAGATCATCTGAAACCAACAACGAGTCTGCGTTGACTTTGAGCACATCATCACTCGCAAACAAAGTGACATCACCCACCCCAGCGGTGAACTGCCCAATCGGAAGATCTCCGAAATCATTTGCCAGGATGATATCACCATGCGATTGCGACGTATCAGCATTCAATACACTTGTTGCTACCACGTCAAACGGATTCAGTTCCTCTCCGATCTGAGCAGCCAACAGATCGACTCTCGCCGCTCGCAGATCAGTCGCGTTTGTCCCTTCACCGTCGAAAATCCCACTACGGGCATTCAAGCGAGCCGTTTCATCAGTCACATCCACAATCGATTGCAACAAAATGTCACCGGAGCTCGACAGTTCCAAACCCCCGCCAGCCGTACTTGGACCAGCCACCGTCATCGAACTATC
>JBMYRF010000023.1:94395-121762 GCA_049602075.1 Rubripirellula sp. | reverse complement strand
TCCGATTGAACTGGAACTTCCTCCGATTGAACTGGAACTTCCTCCGATTGAACTGAATCTTCCGCCGTTTGAACTGGCGGGCTTGCCGACGCGACCAAGCCGGTTGACTCTTCTCCAACTTCTGGGGGAAAAACAAACAGCAGGAAAAGCAAGGCCACCACAAAGGCCCCGAACACAATGACTCCCAATCCGATCGAGCGCAAGGGAAGTTTCATACGTCTTTCTTCGCTTTCTCCTCCTGAACTCGCCGCCGTCTTCAGCATCCTCCCCAATGCCCCGGTTCCCTCCATCCCGGCGGTTTCCTCACGGCTGGTGCAAAGCCTCAACTCGCGATCGTATTTTGATTTGAGTTGCACATCGAGTAGCGTGACCCGCGCGGCAACCAACTCACTTAACAATTCCTGAGAGCGTTCTGCATGAGGGCCCAGACTGTAGGTCCGAACATGCAAGATTTGCCGCTGAACCGCAGCCTCAATGACCTCAGGATCCGATTCAAAAATCGTGATCCCCAACAATCGATATTTGTTGGGAGGCTGTTCAGGGGGCGGGATCCCCAGCCATTTGTAATACGGATCGAAATCAATATCAGACATTTATGGTTAGCAAGAATCACATGAGTTCATAACAGCATCGCATTGGACGCCGAATGTGAAAAGTTAAATACATCAGCGTGAATGTAGCACGAATACCGGCAACTCCACGAAAGAGACTCCAGCGGCCCCTCTCGACTCTTGCCGTATTGATTTCAATTCGAGTTCGTCTTTCCAAGAGACTCGATGCACAGTAACTGCTTGCTTGTGTGCGCATACAATCGGCCATCGGCAAAGCTAAGACTGGCGCGATTCCACGTCGGACCGGCTGGCCCCAGATCATTAATCGCTAAGATCGCTCGTTCATCAAGCTTGTCCGAATCCCAACGAATGCAATAAACCGTCCCCGACATCGTTGGCAGGTAAAGATGCTCTCCGACCACGGTCATGATTGGCGATGCATGGTGCCCCCACGTATTGGTGCGAGACCGCTTGTCTCCCATGACGACGAATCCGTCGTTGTTCTTCATGTCAGCCGGGACAAAGCTGCCGTGCTTCTGCTTCCACACCAATTGATCTTCTTGCCCCACAGTTCGGATTAACTGCACTGGCAATTGCAGATACTCGACCTTGCCGGTTTCTACATGCAGACGACCTAAGTAAGGATGCTTGTAAGCGCGAAAATAGTGGTAGGGTCCTACCAATAGGTTCGATTGCTGCGTGATTGATCTTCCCTTTCCGAGCGGATACTTGAATGTTTCGATGGCGTCGACATAGCTGTCATCACCCCATCGTCGTACCGGGACATCCGTGCAAAAGTTGACGCGTTTGACAACTTCCCCCACCGCATCGACCCACATGTGCTCCGGGCCATGAAAAACGAGCGTCTGGTTGTTCACGACGGGAAACGTTTGGGTGGACATGAAATCTTGCAGAGGCAGCGTCCATAACGTTTGTCCATCAGTGGCGTCGATCATCGAAACGCCCAGCGGACGTTCGGGCGGAGAGTGGCCGCCACCGCGGCCCACCACAATCACTTCACGACCATCCGTCATTCTCTGTAACATCGGGATCGCACCCATGTTCACGCCACAGTCAGAAACCCACGCTGGTGCACCAGTCGTCAAATCGAATGCCTCGAGTTGTGTCCACTTGGCTTGCGGTGCATTCTTGTTGTCATGCCCAAATTTTCCGTCTTCGGGCATGATCGACAACTTCGTGTACACCACCCTGCCACCAACCAGAAAAGGCTGCGAACGTCCCGCTGCCATCGTCTCCCGACGCCAAAGCTCGCTGCCGTCCATGTCGCAGCAGACAACCGTCCCCGAGGCATTGAAAAAACAGACACTTTCCCCGTCTGTCACCGCTGGAGGTGACGTGCTGTCGGCAAAGCAACCACTCATTCGCAGCGGGTACTTTGCCTCAATCAGTTTCTGCCACAACACCTCGCCACTCTTTGCGTCCGCGCAATAGGCGACCACGTTGGCAGCTAATTCGCTATCGGATTCTTGTTTCTGGTAACACGTATAGAACAACTTTCCATCAGCAATCACGACGGTGCTCTGCCCAGTCTCCGGCAGCGAACGAGCCCACGCCAAGTTGTCGTTTTGCACCACACTCCAAGTGGAGGGTGCATTACCAAGCATCACATAAGATCCGCTTGGGCCGGCTCCCTGTGGCCAACCTTGACCAAAAACAGGGTGACAGGCCAACAGTGCTACGAACCAGCCAATCATTAATCTCATGGTCTAAACAATCTAGTTTTGGTCACCCAGCTTACAAAAAGAAGCAACGAAATGCTTATGCGAGGATATCCGTAAATTCGCCGGTGCTATCGGCAAATTGCTCTGCCGGGATCCCGAGTCGATCCAGCATTGTCAGGAACAAATTCGAGAGACGCATTTCTCGTTCGTTATAGCGAAGGTATTGACCGTGCTTGACGCCCAATCCGCGCCCTCCTGCCAGCAACAAAGGATAGTTGTGATTATTGTGAGTCCGACTATTACTTGAGCCGTAAAGGACAAGTGTGTGATCTAAAACCGAGCCGTCTCCTTCTTCCGCGTCCGCTAAACTTTGCAAGAATCTCGCGTGATTCTGTGCCAAGAATTGATCGAAGCGGCCGAGATTTTCAGCCCCACCCTTCTTGCCGGCGCCATGGGCCAACCCATGCCAATTGCCGGGCAAGCCCAAGCAAGCAGGAAACGCATTTGCGATCGTGGTGGCACCTGCCACCTGACCAAGCATATAGGTCGCAACCCTTGTCGAATCCGTTCGAAACGCCAGCGACATCAAATCGTACATGGCTTGGATGTATTCCCTCGGCCCTTCTTGTGTGGCTTCCAAATCAAGCTTGTCTTCAGCGACAGTTGGCTTCGGAATCTCGAGCCAGGACTGTGCGCGGTCGACCCGTTGTTCCACTGCTCGTACCGACGACAGGTACTCATCAAGTTTCCGTTGATCCTGTTTTCCCAGGCGTCGATTCAAATCCTTGGAATGTTCCAAAACCCGGTCCAAAATAGTAACGTTATTTTCCAAACGTCGCCGTCGTTGCAAGGCACTCGATCCTTGCTCCTGTCCAAACAAACGATCGTAGATCTGTCGGGGGCTGGAAAGCGCAGGGATGGGTCGCCCCTCACGCGAAAATGCCAATGTCATCGATCGAGTCGGCTCACCAACACCACCATCGCTGGAAAGCGTAAGCGATCCAAAACGAGTGCCGTTACCAATCTGGTCAGCGACAAACTGGTCCAATGAAATTGTGTTCACAAAGGAACCGGTTTGATACTTGGCACCGGTCAAAAAGATGTCACCGGTATCGTGCCCCCCCATCGACCAGCCATTCGGATGTGAAATCCCCCCAATCACCGAAACGTTCTCGCGGAGGGGTTCCATCGATGCGAGCACATCGGTGAAAGCAAACTCCTTGCCTTCACCTGTCGGAAACCACCCCCACTTCCGATCTTCTTCATTCGGAGCGGCGACCACACCAAATGGCCAGTAGACCGCACAAAATCGCCTGGGAAAATCGGCCTTCGCTTCCGCTCCAACCGCCATACTCTCCATCCAAGGTAAAGCCATCGTGGCGCTTGTGCCTCGTAGAAAACTTCGCCGGTCGAGATGCCATGTTTTCTTTTTCATCCTCGAATCCTCTCAATTTCCTTCGCGATGAGACACGCTTTTTTGCGTGCCGTCCGTTATCCAGGTAAAGCGATCAATGCAGGTTCGGTTCGGTGTCGTCGCCGATCGAATCCACGATTCGAAATCCCATTCTACTTGTTTTGAAAGGCTTCGCTCTGAGCGATTGCGACGATCAGGTCGCTTAATCGGAACTCATTCTGTTCGAATGACTTGACCAATGCCTCAACCGCTATCCGATCCTCAAAGACCAAGCTTCGGCCCATGCCATACGCTAACAGTTTTGAAACTAAAGCTTTTGCAAATCGATCTCGATCGTGCTGCAAAAGATAGGTTTTTAAACCCTCCACACCTGCAATCTCAGTTCCATTGGGCAAGGTCGCGTGATCGTCCACTGGACCCATCACTGTTTTTTTAGCAACGCGGCGGAGTACGGACGTTCGCCACAGCCCAACGGCATCAAACGATTCGAATGCCACACCCCAAGGATCGATATTTCGATGGCAATCATTGCACGCATCTTTAGTGCGATGAACTTCCAGTTGTTTCTTCAGCGGCAACTTTGCAAAATCGGCTTGTTCTGAATCAAGCTCTGGAACATCTGGCGGTGGCGGTGCCGGCGGATCATCCAGCAACCGATCGAGAACCCACACCGCGCGACGAATCGGGTGGGAATCCTCCCCGTTGGAATTGATCATCAGAAAACTTCCCTGCGTAAGCAGCCCCCCACGCCGATCACCGGGCTTTAGCTCCACCCGTTCAAAATCTCCTCCTCGCGGGCCTCCATCTGCCTTCGCCATTCCATAATGCTTGGCCAACGGTTCATTGAGCATCACAAAATCTGAATCGATCAGGTTCAACGCACTCAAGTCATGCCGAAGAATTTCACCAATAAAAGCCTGTGTCTCCCGCTTCATCATCGGTTTGAGACGTTCATCGAATTCGGGATAGTAGTTTGGATTGATTGCAACACGGTCCAAGCCGGAGAGATCCAGCCACTGGTTCGTAAAGTGCACCACAAAATTCTCGGAACGTGAATCAGAGATCATTCGACGAACTTGCTGCTCGATGACCTCACCGCGGTTCAGTTGCCCTGCTTTGGCCAAAGCCATCAACTGCTCGTCAGGCATCGTGGACCAGAGAAAATACGACATCCGCGAAGCGAGTTCATACTGGCTCAATTGCCGAGATACATCTTGATTCGCTTCGTCGAAATCTCCTTGGGCTGGCCCGTCGAAGTTCGGTTCGAACAAATATAAAAACTCGGGCGAAATGAGGACCATCGCCAACGAATCACGCATCGCATCCTCAAACGAAGAAGCGGTGGGGCGGATCTCGTCATAAAGATCAAGCACGGGCGTTACATCCACGTCTGTCACTGGACGTCGGTAAGCACGTTCCATCAACGATGCAATCGCCTGCTGCGCTCGATCCCGCTCGGCCGCCGTAGATGGCGGTAACAAACGCGTGTGATGCTCCGGAGGCCAATCGCTGTATATCGGCCCCTCAAACTCCAGATAGTCAACCACCAATGTCGTCCGGGGTGGACCAACCGGCTTCGCGGCGACCATCCGTTTGGTTTTTCGATCAATTGGCTCGATCGCCTGAAACTGCCTTAGGACAACCTCCCGATCAGCTAGTGTGTCAGCATTTCCAGCGCGATAACGGCCCAAGAACTCTTGTGGATCTTCTTGAAGTTCCTTTTCCGCAAGTTCCTCAATCGCACGCGTTTCTGCTTGCCGCGACGCCTCGATGTCAAACAGCCGGTAGGCCAAATCCGTTTGGTTCTTGTGATCGGGTGAGAAAAGTCGCAACTCCTCAATCTGCCGCTGCAGCTTACCAATCGTTTTCTGCCAGGCGGCGACCGCTTTGTTTTTTCGCGCGATGCTTGAGGGAAGTGGCAGTTCAGGCAGGTGGTCCTTTACCGCCGCGCTCACTTGTTTTTTCTGGTCACCGTTCAGAGCAATCGCTTTGTACTTGACTGGCTTGGGCGTCTTCAAACCGTCTTCATAAACGTTGCTGAGCGTAATCGTGATCCCCGGGAATTTCGGATTGTGACCGGGGAGAGGGAATTCTTCGATTCGCCCACGGAACTCGTAAACCTGCTGATCCGTTTCGGGATTCCTCACATCGATTTCACCTAGGATCTTCGTCGGACTCTGCGTATCCGACCGCAACCCCATCGCAACACGCATTCGCGGAACCCCCATCCCCTCGGGAACCACGGCCCCGGCCTTCACTCGGATAACAAACTCACCCTCACGTGGATACTCAAGCATCCTTCCCAAGAATCGTCCCTGAGGCAGCATGCGATTGCCATACAACGCATCGTTCCTGCCATTCCCGGCGGACGAAGTTGCATCAAAATGATGCCGATAAACCCGGGGTGCATTCCCCTCCACAATCACTTTATCCATCGCCAATCGAGCGGCTTTCAAGTAGTACTCGATCTGTAACGCCGACATGCCCAATGACACGCCATTGTTTTTGAAGCCATCCGCAGACGCTGGTTCGGGTGGCAGATCCTTTGCGAAATCAAGATCAAGACCCAACAAGTCACGCAAGGTGTTGCTGTACTCGTACCGTGTTAGCCGGCGCAGCACCGTTTGATTTCCACCGCCCTTCCGCTCAAGAGCCACTCGGTCCAATTGCGAGCGAATCCAGTTCACCAACGTGCGCCGCGAACCGGCATCGATCGGTGCTGCATCTTCCGGCGGCATCTCACCTAGATTCAATCGGTTCAGCACATCATGCCACGTTTCGGCCGACGCTCCGGCGAACGTTGAATCAAGCGTATCAAGACGAAGCATGCCCTCTTGCTCATCCGCTCCATGGCAGTCGATACAGTGCCGCTTTAGCAATGGCTGGATGTCCTGGTTGTAAAGCGCGAGCGCGGCATCCGGATCTTCTAACTTCCTCGCTGATTCCTGGGCCGCTGATTCCTGGGCCGCTGATTCCTGGGCCGCTGATTCCTGGTTCACTGCGAACGTGCAAAACGCGCCCACCACTACAGTGATCATCAGAATCAAACGCGGGACCTTCATATCCTTGTGTCCTTCTTTGGGTTTTTAAATCGCTAGGCGATAGGACGTCCGTGAGCGCAAACGAACTTGGAACAAACAACAAGAGGCAGGAAAACTTAGGTGGGACGAGTCGGGCGGCTCCTCGATGATCAATTCTAGTCAAGCACACGTGGTTTCACCTACCCGACGCCTCTAATCGACAGCGGAAGGGTAAATTCCTGAATTACAAGGCCGCGTGCTAACAATTCAGCCAATAAAAAAACGGCGGACGGCTGAGGCGGACGGCTGAATGGTCGAATGAAATATCAGATCGGCCCGCCCAGCTTGGAATCCAGCGACACAACCTCTTCTCCTCCGATGTTCAGTTGCCGACGCAACGCGAGGTCCTGTCGAAACTCACTCGCGGTGATTTACTAACGGAACTTCGGTTCAGAGCTGTGGTGGTGGACCAGCCGACTCACCGCTGGTTTTTCGAATCGGAAATTTCGGATTCCAGGTTGGATGTTCCTGAGTGAGCCAATCGTGAATCTTCTTTGACATCGCGGCTGCAATTCCTGGCTCTTCGTCGATCAGGTTGTTGGCCTCGCTGGGGTCGTCGGTCAGGCAATAAAGTTCCCACGCGTTCGATTCGTAAAAATAGTAGACCTTGTAACGCTTGTCACCGCCATCATCGATCGCGACCACGGTCGGCTCAGCACGGGTATCCATGTAACCAGGGAACAAATAAAAGACAGGATCCCGTTTTTCATTCGTCTCAGGATTTCGCAACACATGCGCGAACGAGTCGCCATCCAATGGGTGATGGTCAGCCGATGGACTCCATTGATTCCCAGCAAGCTGCAAAAATGTTGGATAGTAATCAATGCAGTGGATCTTTCGATGACTGACAGTTGCGGGTGGAATGACTCCAGGCCATCGTGCGATCAAGGGGACGCGAATACCACCTTCGGTCAACATGCCTTTGTTGCCTTTCAATGGCAAATTGTCGGCATGGGTGCCACCATTATCCGAGGTAAAGACGACGAGTGTGTTGTTCGCGATGCTGTCGGATGCATCGCCATCCTGGTTGGGATCATCGAGCAGTTCGAGCAATCTTTTCAGGTTTTCATCCACTCCAGCAATGAACCCAAGATAATCGGCTCGCCTCGCACCTTGGCTTTGAAACGTCTTCTTCAAGTCAGGACGCGCTTTCACTGGTCCATGCACAGCGTACGTGTGAAATTGCAAGTAAAACGGCTTGCCAGTGGCGTGAAGCTTGCCAACCGTTTCTTCGAGTGCGTCACCAACCGCATCGCTAATATGCTTGGGCGTGCCAACTAGCGAAGAATCCAAGCCACGCCGCTGTACATACGCGTCACTGTACGGTGCGCCAAATCGATCGAAGTGCCCGAGGCCAACGCCTCGAAATCTCCACGCGTCTTCTTTTTTCGTTGCGAAACAACTCGGCTGATGCCCCTGAGAAAAACCTCCGATGTTGATGTCAAAACCAGCATTCTCCGGCATCGTGGATTGATCCACGTGACCACCGACGTGGTATTTGCCAATGTGCGCGGTTGCATAGCCGTTTTTGCGAAGTGCCTCGGCCATCGTGACTGCTTCCGCCGCGACATCCTCACTTTGCTTTGGGCCAGTGAATTTAGCTGTTTGTTTACTGATACCGCCTCGACCATAACGATTCAAATTCCCCACGACGTAGACGTCGTTATGAATTCTCGCCGGGTATTGACCGGTCAACATAGCCGCTCGCGTCGGTGCGCAATTCGGCTGAGCATAAGCATGGGTGAAACTTAAACCGTCTTTTGCCAGTTTGGCCAGGTTAGGTGTCACGTATTGTTGACCATGTGTTCCCATGGTGGCCGGTCCGACCCCAATGTGGTTCCATCCCAGGTCATCAACCATGTAAATAATCAGATTTGGTTTCTCTGCCGCCTGTCCAACGACACCAAAAATCAACGTAAGCACAAAAGCTGAAATCTTCATCAACATCAATGTCCCGTATCAAACCAATTCAATTTTCAATTTCGTAAGCAACAGTCACCAGCAGCCAACACGAGGCAGCAGGTTCGAATCAAATTCTTGGGTAGGTGCACCGCAACCGAAGTGTCCTGCACAAGGCCTCACGGACTCGCAACGGCAGTCGCCCAGCCATGGCCAGCAGGTATGACCGGCTTGCCTGCGGGGACGTTGGGAATTTCACCCAGTGGTACCAGTGTCTTCACCCATGCATCATGTTGCGATGACAATCGCTTGACAACATCAGGATGCCTTACTGAGACATCACGTTCTTCTCGTGGGTCCTTGCTTAAATCAAATAGCTGCCAAGGATCCTTTTCGTATTTTTTGTATAGACGCCAATCCTGCCAGCGCACAGCGATCAGGTGCCTTCGTACCGCATCATCGGGTTGATTGTTCAACCAGAACAGATAGTCGTGGGCATCACCCGACTGCTGCCCCATGAGAAATGGAAAAAGGTCAACACCATCGCAGTGCTTTGGAATTCCTTGTTCGGTCCGTGCAGCGATGGTCGAGTAGAAATCGAAATTGGCGATCAAACCGTCATACTGCGTCCCAGCAGGCAATTTCCCCGGCATTGAAAAGATCGTTGGCACCCTCACCCAGCCTTCTTTTTGAGTCCCGGCACCTTTGCCGCCGGTATACGGAGTCGCGGTGCCACCCTCGGCTGGGTTTCCGCCGTTGTCACTGGAAAAAATCACGAGCGTATTGTCGCGCAAATCGAGCCTTTCCAACGTTTCAATCAGCTTGCCAATCTGGTCATCCACCGAAACGATTGCTCCGGCAAGCAACCGCCGTTTTCCCGTCGCGGAAGTGCGGCGACTCAGTGCTTTTGGCACCTCCGTGTTAAAGGAGTGAATCGCTTCCGGCGACCAATAAAGAAAGAACGGCTCGGACCGGTGACGTTCGATAAAATTGACAATAGAGTCGCCGTCGTAATCAGTCAGCCACTGCGTTTGCCCTTTTTCGTTGAGGCAAAAGTACTTCGAAGCACCGTTCTTTTTTTTCAGCTGCTGACGGAGTGCCGGTGATGCAGCGGCGAGCTCTTTCTCCGTGTAAACCTTTCGAGGTGGATTTTTCGCAACCTCGACAAATCCCGACATCAGCGGTCCCTGAAGCCTCGTACCGATGTCCCATTTTCCGATCTGACCGGTGACGTAACCCTGAGTGCGGAGGAACTCAGCCATGGTGGGTCGATCCTCCGGAATCGGCAAACCACGCGACATACCGTATTTTCCAAACCGCTGCCCATACTGCCCCATCATCAAGCTACAACGACTTGGACAACACGGCGGATTGGTGATGTATGAGGCGGTGCAACGAACACCTTCCCTCGCCAATCGGTCGATGTGGGGTGTTGGCGTGTCGTCCGCTCCATAGGAACCCACGTCGCCATATCCCAGATCGTCGACGTAAACCAGCACGACATTCGGCTTCGCTGCTTCGGCAGATCCCGCCACGCCAAGCATTCCGAATAATGCCAACAAGCCAACCAACCGCAGCAAGGCTGTATCCCGAGGCAATTTAAAACGAATCGAAACAGGATCGAGGTAACTCATAAAAATCGGAATCCGTAGCGTTGATTGATCAGACGCAAGCGATGGTCGCAGCAGGTGATTCGCCCTCACCGTTACCGAGCAAATCGAAACCGGCGAGTCTCGCAAGTCGCGACATTTCGTCGTAATCGTAACTTATCCGATGATAACTCGTTGCAATTGCCGGGTTCCAATCGACAGGATCGACCAAATTGCTCACGGGTCATTGGCCTTTCATTTGACCCGCCCGCTGCGATTCCAGTGTTGGTTGCCAGTCTCTAGAGGACAATCGCTGCTGGCCGACAATCGCTGAGCAAGCGAATAAAAAGAAATTGGCTGGAGCGATTTACGATCAGGACGAGCCAATCCGGAGAAACAACACTCCCCAGTTCACAAACAGAATCGGTCGTCCAAACGCTGCAAAGCGGCCTGCGAAGAAAGCAAAACGCAGCAACTGCTGCGTGACCAACGGACAGATTCGTGCATAATAGTAGAGTACAGGAATAGAAAGGGACTCCGGTTCCGACCGCACCGCCATCGCCCCACCCATTTTGCCAGGCTCATCGGAATGCTGCGTTCTCGCATCGCCACTCTGGTTTTGCTGCTCGCCACCCCAACGCTATCGCTGGCCAGCGATGGCGAAGAAAAACGGGGGACAGAGCAAAGTCAGATTGCTTCATTCATTCAAAGTTTTTGCTTCGAATGTCATGGAGACGGAAATTCGGAAGGAGAGATCGATCTTGCCGAGCTCAATGCTGCGGCCCTGCGCGGTAACGCGGATCTTGCTCGTGAATTGATTCAGGTTTTGGATAACCGGGAGATGCCGCCAGAGGACGAACCGCAACCGACTGCTGAGCAGAGAGAGCAAATACTGGCAACGCTGCATCCGATTCTGCAACAAGCAGTCGCCAGTTCGCGATCGCAGGAAACAGTATCGATCCGGCGGATGAATCGTTTTCAATACAACAACGCTGTGATCGATCTGTTCGATTTAAAGTGCATTGTCTTTACGCTCCCTGAACGAGCAATGCGGATTCACAAAGACTACTTCAATCCGCGAACAGGCAAGATGCCCAAAACGGTAACCGTCGGCAATCGACCGCTCGGGAAATCACAGATGATCGAACCTCGCTTGGCCGGGGTCGCCGCATTCCCGCAGGATTTGCGTGCCGAACATGGCTACGACACGCAAGGTGACCATTTGTCTCTTTCCCCGCTACTGATGGACGAGTTTTTAAAACTTGGCCAATCGATCACACAAAGCCCTGATTTCAATCCCAAGCGGGTCGGTATCTGGAGCTCGTTCTTTCAGCCGCCGGCGAAGGACGTCAATATCGAATCAAGCGTCAGAGATCGTATCCAGCGTTTTCTGACCCGAGCATTTCGTCGCCCCGCAAATCCTGACGAGGTTAAGCGATATTCTCAGTTTGTAATCGATTCGATCGAGAGCGAAATCGACTTCACCGAAGCGATGAAATCAGTAGCAGCGGCAACCATCGCGTCGCCCCGTTTTCTGTATTTGTACGACCATCAAAAATCGGCCCCAAGCGATGACGCGACCGCCACGGATGATTCCAGCCGTTTGGGAACAAGCGACGGGGACCCTCAAACGATTGACGACATCGAACTCGCTTCGCGACTCTCCTTTTTCTTGTGGGGCAGCTTACCGGACGAAATACTATTGTCGCTGGCTGCGGCAGGAAAACTCAGCCAACCTGAAGTTTTGAACGAACAAATTGACCGCTTGCTGAAAGATAAAAAACTGAAACGTTTCTGTGACAGTTTTCCCTCGCAATGGTTGCAACTCGACCGAATTATCTCCTCGGTACCGAACCGAGAAAAATTTGCTGACTTCTACTTCTCGAAGTACCGCGTCAGCATGCACATGATGATGGAGCCACTGCTACTGTTTGAAACGGTTCTCATCGAAGACCTGCCCATTACCCAACTTATTGACTCTGACTTTACCTACCGCTCAGGCAAACTTGATAGCGTCTACGGTTCACTCAAGAATGGGTCGACCAAACAGTCCGGTGGTGGCGTGACGGTCTTGAACTTTCATCGTGTACCAGTAACGGATCGCCGCGTCGGTGGTGTGATCACCAACGCGGCTGTCATGACAATGACGTCGGGACCTGAACGAACTCAGCCAATCACTCGGGGGGCATGGGTCGCCGGTGTCATCTTCAACGATCCCCCTAACCCGCCACCAGCGGATGTTCCCCCGCTCGCAGAAAAACCATCCGGCGGCGAAGAAAAACTGACACTACGGCAGCGTTTGGCTGCCCATCGGGAGCGATCAGACTGCCGCGGCTGTCACGAGCAAATCGATCCGCTCGGGTTTGCCCTCGAGAACTTTGATCCCGTCGGCAAATGGCGGGAAGCTTATGAAAACGGTGCCAAAATTGACATGGCAGGAGAATTGTTTCGACAGTATCCGTTTACGGATGTCGTCGAGTTCAAGGATGCGGTGCTTGCGAATCAAGATCGTTTCTGCCGGGGGTTGGCGGGGCACCTGCTCTCCTTCGCTTTGGCTAGAGAGCTTCGCCCGGCCGATTACCTGGTTATCGATCAGATCGCTGAGGCGGTGGCGGCCGATGATTATAAAATGCAAACGCTGATTCGTCAGATCATCCTCTGCGAGAGTTTTAGAACAAGATCATGAGTACCTCACGACGACAGTTTTTACGTGGCATTGGCAGTACGACACTCGCCCTGCCGTGGCTTGAAAGCTTAGCCAGTGCCGGTGACCGCCAGCATCCAAAAGTGCCGGCCATTCGAATGGCGCACTTTTATGTGCCGATTGGCGTTGTCCGCCGCGGCTTCTTTCCCGGGGAAGCGAACGATGTGATTCCCAAGGGGAACCTTGGCAACGTAATGAAGTCGCTTGGCAAACAAGATCCAAACCAAAGCGTCCGGCCGCTCGAAGATTTGACGCCGACGATGAAGCCCCTGGAAAATCTTAAGCAGCATATCAATCTGATTACCGGAATGGACCGGACGTTCCAACAGGGAACCGACGTGCATGCCCAGTGTGCGTCCTGCTATCTCAGCAGTGCCAAAGCATTCACGATCGAAGGATCCGCATGGCCACTCGATCGAACGCTCGATCAAATTGTTGCTGACGAAGTTGCCAAGACAACTCCCTTCCGGACCTTGGAATTTAGCTGCAATAGCCATCGTGACAACAAAGAATCGATTTACTTCGACAACATCTCCTGGTACGGCACCGGCCACCTCGCGCCCTCAATCCGTGATCCCAGAACGATGTATCGCCGTTTATTTTCCAACCAGGAAATCAGTCGATACCGTGACATCACAAGCCTCGTGCTTGAAGATGCCCGTTCGATGCAGCGAGATCTTGGCAAAGCAGACCGCGATAAGTTTTCGGAGTATTTCGAGTCGATTCGAGCGATAGAGACACAAATGAATCGTTTGGAAGGAATGAAAGCGGAATTGTCCACCGTCGACTTTGAGGAACCAACCGAAGCTTATATGCCCCGCGGAGACTACATCCGCTTGATGGGAGATTTAATGGTCACCGCCTTGCAAACGGGCCTGACCAACGTCGCGACTTTCATGGTCGGCCCAGAGCGTTGGGATACTCCCTACATGTTCGACGGACTGTTCGACAAACCGCGGAGCCACCATCAGATGTCACACAATCAAACGAAAATGATTGACGACCTGCTAAGAGTGGATGAGTTCCACATGCAGCAATTTGCTTACCTCGCCGAGAAAATGCAATCGATCGAGGAATCCGATGGCAGCACGTTGCTCGACAACACATTGTTCACCTACGGGTCGGGCCTCGGCGATGGCTCCACCCACCAATACAACGATCTGCCTATTATTACGGCCGGTGGCGGCAGCAGGCTAAAGTCAGGCTTGCACATCAACATGCCCGAGGGGACGCCCCTTGCCAACTTATGGCTGACTCAGGCGAAGTTAATGGGACTCGCCATGGACGAATTCGCCGACAGCACCGGACAAATTCACGAAATTTTAGCGTGAGCATCTGCGGGGGAGGACAAGTCGAGGAGCCGAGATCCTGTTACGAGCACACGCGAGATGAAAGCTCGACTAAGTCCCCGACTCAAGCAATGCGACCGTTTCAAGATTCGACTGGCGTTTCAAGATTCGACTGGCGAACCCTTGATTCTCCGCCAACTAAATCCGATAACCGCCAACGGTCATTCTCGATTTGAAATAGAATCGGCGACGGAAGTTACTGTTTTTGGTCAACACGAGAAAACTCCATGGTGATTCGCCAACTCAGTCTGATCCTGCTGCTGTCTGTTCTTCTTGCCGACCGTAGCATCGGCCAAGGCGAAAACGTACAGACACCCGATTCGCCAAACGCAGCACGTCCCAACATCATCGTGATTCTCGCCGACGACCTGGGATATGGCGACACCAGTGTCTACGACGGCTGGGTGCAAACACCGAATTTGCAGCGAATGGCCGACGAAGGCCTCACGTTCACTGACTTTCATACCAACAGCTCAGTCTGCAGCCCAACTCGCGCTGCGTTCCTTACTGGCCGCTACCAACAACGCGTCGGCATCGTTGATGTGATCGCTCGCCATCTCGACACGCCTCCCCTCGATCCCGGCCAACGAACCATCGCGCAGGTGTTGAAAACCCAGGGATACAAGACAGCCCTGTTTGGCAAGTGGCATTTAGGAATGAAATCGTCCAGCAATCCGGTGCACTTCGGGTTCGATGAATTCCGTGGGTACCTCGATGGCTACATTGACTATCACAACCACGCTCGCCACTGGCACCACAACCTGGAGATCGAACCGCAGCCCGGTTACTCGACTCACCTGATCACGCAAAACTCCGTCCGATTCATCAAGGACAATTCGCACCATCCGTTTTTCTTGTACGTTTCTCACGAAGCGGTTCATCTGCCGTTCCAAACTCCCGATGACACCATAGAAGCGCGAAAGCCGGTCGCGAAAGAGGACCGGTGGAAACGAGAACGAATTCGCCCTAAGTACAAAGTGATGCTGGAAGAAATGGACAAGGGGATCGGAGAAATTTTCAGCACGCTACGAGAATCAGGTATCGCTGAACGGACCTTGGTTTTCTTCTTTTCGGACAACGGAGCAATCGGCGCTGGATCGAACCAACCGTTTCGAGGCGGCAAGTTCAGTCACTATGAAGGAGGCCATCGCGTCCCAGCAATCGCGTGGTGGCCTGGCAAAATCCGAGCCGGTTCAAAGTGCGATGGGCTTGCAGTCGCGATGGATCTGCTCCCCACCTTCGCTGAAATCGCTGGCGGCAAACTTACGACAGATGCCACATCAGGGGCAACGGGCAATGACCTCGCACCCGATGGGATCAGCCTGGCCAGTGTACTGCTGTCCGGAGCCGAGCCGCCCGCGAGACAGGTATTCTTCGGTTATGAGCCAAAACTTGGCACCGCCATGCGTGATGGTCTCTGGAAAATGATTGTCAAAGAAGATCGCACGCAACTCTTCCACCTTGGACGCGACTCGGGTGAACAAGACAATCTAGTGGAAAGCGAAGGCGAGCGAGCCGCGTCGATGCGAGCTGCAATCGATCGCTGGAAAGAAGAAACCGCCTATCGTCCACTTAATCCTGCGGAAACGAATCAATAGAAGCGTCGCGAGACCAGCGATCGAGCCGCAGCTCGCACGGCCCAACAAAGAAGTTAATCTAGCCTCGGCCAATCAACAGAACATCAATTGCTATCTGCCTCGGAAGCCTCTGCCTTGCGATTACCATTCACCGGTTCTAGCAATTCCAGGCCAAAATTCTTTCCCTTTTGCACCGCCGGGATACCAGCAGCCATCCACTCCGGTTCCGCCGCATCCAAAAGATAGTGATCAAAGAATTGCTGCATTCGAATAGCGAAATCACGACGATTATACTCATCCATCACCCAATGAGGCTCATCGTTGTAATTCAACATCCAGGCTGGTTTTTGCAACCGACGTAGCGCGACGAACAACTCAATTCCTTGATACCACGGCACCGCGCCGTCTTGGTCATTGTGCAAAATCAACAGCGGTGTGTTGATCTTGTCAGCAAAGAAAAGTGGTGAATTAGCAACATACTTCTCTCGCGCCGACCAAAGATCCTCACCGATGCGGCTTTGAGTTCTCTCGTATTGAAACATTCGGCTCAGACCACTGCTCCAGCGAATTCCACCGTACGCACTCGTCATATTACTAACCGGAGCGCCAGCTTCCGCACAAGCAAATAGATCTGTTTGCGTCACGAGGTAAGATGCTTGGTAACCACCCCAACTGTGTCCCTGCATCCCAATTCGCTTCTTGTCGACAAATCCCTGCGCAATGAGATGTTCAACACCCGGCAAAATCGCATTTGCTGCACTGGGTCCAGGTGCTCCCGTCTTATAGGGAATATCAGGAATGAACACCAAGTAGCCACGACTAACATAGAAACTGTGGCAGATGATTGATCGCCCAGCGGCGGGCGTGTAATACCGATGCAGATCGTCTGACTTCCGTTCATAAAAATAAACCATCATGGGATATTGCTTGGTTGCATCAAATCCATCTGGTTTTAGTAAAATCCCGTCAAGATCCTGCTTGTCCGCCGCCTTCCAATGAACCAGCTCGGCACTGCCCCATGAGTAGTCGTCTTGCTGAGGGTTGATCTCACTGATGCGGTCAATGGTTTTGAATTCAAGGTTAGTGGCCCACAGATCCGGGCAAGCACGAAACGTACTTCGGGTAAAAATAACTTCGTCGCTATACTTTGCTTTCCGTAACCCAGCGAGCGCCTCTTCCAACATGATTAAGGGGCGGAGGTTGCGTTTGCTCGCCTTGCCTGGCTGTCGATTTTTCGCAACTCCGTCGCTTGCCTCGGTCAACGAATAAAACCCGCTCGCTTTCGTCACTCGATCGAATGCATCCAGGATCATTGGCATCTCGGGATCAATGGATTGCTGCTCTCGGTCGAGCGTGCGGTAACGAAACCTCAAGCTGCCTTTTCGCCCAGCTCCATTGGTAAGACACACTGGTTTCACTTTTCCAAGCGGATCGAGCTGCCAGATGTCGAAACGATCGTAAACCAGAAAACCAAGATCCCCCTGAATCCAACCTGCAGCACCGTAAGCCGACGCAAGATTCGGTGTATCGTGCAACTCATCCTGAAGCGGATACCGAATTCCTCTACTGATAGCAATCGGTTTCGACTTTAGGTTGGAAGTCGCCTTGGAAAACCACTGCTTTCGCTCACCGTCAAACCACGTAATGAACTTTCCTGTTGGTGAAATCGAAGCATTCCACTTCACCCTTTCTAGAATCAATCGCCGTTCACCGGTTTTCAGATTGACGAGATACGTGTCCTGATAACCAGGGATGTCCCAAGACAGCATCCTGCGATAACGCATGTTGGTATTGGCAACAGCAAGATCGGATGATGAACGGTAGTCGATGCTGAGGTCTGGAACCTCGCGATCTGCCAGCTGCACGATCTGCTTTGACTTCAATCCATAGGCCGCCCGGTAATCTCGTTTTCTTTCTCTTTCGGCCTGCAGCAGTTGCTGCGGCTGCAGTTGCGGGTCTTGCCAATGCCACAGATCAAGCTTGGCTTTCCCGTCTGATTCGTCCTCATCGACCTCTTCACTCTTTGCCTTCGCGATTCGCTCTTTCACGACGTCGACCGGAACCGGTGCTGTGTCAAAATAGAGGCGTCGGCCGTCTTCGGAAAAACGCTGGTTCGAAGAGGGAGAGATCCACCAACCCTCAGGGATGCCTTGATCACCTTCGCTCGCGACCGACACAGCCTCTTTCAATCGCGTCTCCCATAGATAAACCGACCAAGCAGGTGTCTTAGATTCATAGTCATCTTTATTGGTAAGAAAACTGACCTGCGAACCGTCCTCCGACAAAGTCATGTTCTTATACTCGCCCGTGCCGCTGGCAAGCGAGATTCGCTGCTGGGTATCAAGCTTGATTAGCTGCACGCCATCCAAAACTCCCTCCTCGACATCACCCGACCTGCCTTTCCCTTTCGAATCGGAATCAGAGTCTTCATCTCCCGAGAGCTTTACCGAGGTCGTGAACGCGAACACGTTTCCTTGCTTTGAAAAACTGTACGAGACAACCGTCGGAAAGGTCTGGCGAATCCCTGTAGCAAGGTTGATCAGCGTTAGAGGAACACCGGCGTCTTTTTTCTTATCGCCAAATTCCTCATCCCGCTTATCGGTGACCTGCGACTTTGCAGGATTACTTCCTTGCTTGGACAACTGCCCCATCGCCTTCTGCTCTCCTCGCTCGCGAGCTAATTGCTCACGGCTTTTCAAACGCAACGCCTTCTCCGGTCGCCGAAGCCCTTGGCCCGTGAGCTCATAGCTCTCGCGAGCAGCTGATATTTTTTCATTCACTTCGCTCGGCCCGCTAGGCTTTTCCATCAAACAAGCAACCCAGCCATTTCCTGCTTCGGGGATTTTGAACGAACGCACGTTCTCCAAAGTAGTAAGTTTTCCTGAATCGAGTTCTAAAATTTGCAGTTTCGCTCTGGGAAGTTCACTCGCATCTTTTTTGCTTTTGCGTAATTCCTTTATCTGTTTTTTCGAGGGTGTGATGCGGTAGATCGCAAACTGACTGTCGTCGGTCAACTGTGCCCCTGAACCACGCTCGATCACGTATACACGAGCCGTTTTGACATGGCGAATGTGCAGCGTTGCTTCGCCATCAATTGCACCACTCTGCACCTCATACATCACCCATTTTCCATCCCCAGAAATCATGGCCCGCGACATCGTGTTCCAAACGTCGTAATCCGCGTGCTGCAACGGGCGACGCGAAATGTCCTGGCCGTGAGCGGGCACCTCCGCGATGGCAAAAATCATCACCAACAAAGCAAAACAGGCCACGGTATCGCGTATCGGTCTGCAAACGTCAGTATTCATCAAAAATTCGTCGAAGGGCAAAGAGAAGGGATCCATCAAGGATAATCACTCCTGACGGCATGGAGAACCAACTGACAGCGGTGCAGCGAAATGGATTCTCGTCGTACAAAACTGGCTTGGTCATGGAAAACGCCGGATCCGAGATCTCCGCCACTCGCAAGCGAAATCGGAGAAGACTTATTGCAATGGCAAACGGTCGCCCAATGCAATTGAATCAGAGACAGAGATCGGCAAAGGCTAAATGATGAATCGCAAAAGGGAGTGACAGTCCACCGCGCAACGAGTCGGCATCACAGCACAAGAATGCCCCGTAATTGCGAACGCAATGCCAGCTTCTCAATGGAATTCGCACGGTTGATTCGTGACTGACAGGTTGGTCACATGGACGGAAACATTTCTGTCGCGTTTCATATCGCAGCTTCAACACCCAAACGACAAGGTGGCGATCCCACGAATAAAAGATCGCGTACTCGAAGCTTACTGAGCGTTGCGATATTCAATAAAACTATCTTCGCTATCAGCCTTACGCGTTCGACGCCTTCTGCGATGTGCCAAGGCTAAGCAACCACTCCCATACTCTTGTAACTCTCGACGCCTATCGTCCAAAAGCTCAAGCGGTGAAACCACGCAGCACGATCACAATGCGTTTTACGAAAGGCTTTTCATAAATCCACATCAACAGAGATGCACCGTTTGGATGCACAAGATGGGCAAACTGTAACGTTTCGTGAATCGAATGCAACGGAATTTAAATTCTCAACGATCCATGACACACGAGAAGTAAGAATACCGTTCTTGCTGGCCAGACTCTTGAGTTTGCAAGCTATGCCGAATCGCGAGTACAAGAATTTACCGCCTGGCTCGACTGCACCCCTGCCCCCCCGCAAAGCCATTCGGTCCCAACCCGGAAAAACCCGTCATGATTAGCAATGAATGAGTTGATCATCCGTTAGCTGCTTGAATTGCTGGAATCCAGGCAAGTGATCTGTTAGAAATCCGTTGCGGTACGACATGCGTCGGGGCGGCACTTTTCTTTTCCGGGGATTCTTTGATGTATTCGACTAATCACATCTTTCGCACTTCGACCGACAACAGCAAAGGTCATCGCTCGCAATCACACAGCAAGCGGAAAAAGCGTTTGCGACTTGAGTTACTCGAGTCAAGGTTGTTATTGCACGGGGGTGGTCCTGACGCTGACGGTGATCTGGGTGTTTGTATGTGTGGTGTGTGTGCAGCATGCGCTAGCCATCACGCTCACGGTGACATACACGAAGCCCATGCGTTGTTTGCTCCGGGAACATCACCGGAATATGTCGAACTCGTCGAAGCTCGTGCCCATGAACAGGCACACATCAACGAGGCGCTTTGGAAACAGTACAGTGAATCCGAGTTGGCGCCGATTGCGCATTTTCAATTCGATGATGGCAGCCGTTGGGATGGGACCACGCAAAGCGGTGGCGGCTTGGGCCAAGGAGATGTCACGTTGGTGACTTGGAGCATTGTTCCAGATGGCACGAACATCAATGGTTTTGCTGGCGAGGCAACATCGCCGAGCAACTTGGTTTCGACCTTTCGGGGTATCTATGGAATTGCCAACAACCCTGGAGATACAAACTACTTCGGCGAGGCTTGGTTTGAGGCAATCGCGTCATCGTTCGATCGTTGGAGCGAGATTTCGGGACTGTCTTATATTTACGAGGCAAACGATGACGGAGCGAACTTTGCCTACAACAACGGGGTCGCTGGTGTTCGCGGGGACGTTCGAATTGGCGGCCACACAATCGATGGAAGTTCAGGCACGCTAGCTTACAATTTTTTCCCAAACACTTCGGACATGGTGATCGACACCGCCGATAGTTTCTACTCGGTAACGACAGACAATTCGCTTCGTCTAAGAAACGTGATCATGCATGAGGCGGGGCATGGCCTCGGTATCTCACACGTCGAATCCAACAATGGCTCGTTCCTGATGGAGCCGTTTATCAACCTAGGATTTGATGGCCCTCAATTCGATGACATTCTCGCATCCCATCGAGGCTACGGAGATGCCCTCGAGGGTAACGACACGCCGAGCACCGCAACAAGCTTGGGCGTGATTGGCGATGGCCAATCGGTCACAATTGGCTCTGACGGAGTGGATCTATCTGTCAGCCCAACGGAACTAGATTTTGTCAGCATCGATGACAATTCAGATGTCGACTATTACAGCTTCACAGTAAGCGATAACGCCAGCGTTGATGTTCTGCTCGATCCGGTTGGGCCGACCTATAACCAGGGTAGCCAAGGTGGTACGCAATCCGTGTTTGTGGCCAGCCAGCAGAATGACCTTCGCATTGAGGTACGAGACTCAAACGGCACGACGATCTTGGGACAAGCTGACAGTGGAGGCCTGGGTAGCAGCGAACTTCTGAATGATTTGTCGCTGCCTGGCGCTGGCCAATATTTCGTAGCTGTTCGCGGCGTGAACAATGCCGCCCAGATGTACCGATTGGAATTAGGCGTGACCAGCTCCGCGCCAACTCCGGGCGTTAGCATAGTGGAGTCGGGCGGTTCGACGGAGGTTACCGAAGACGGTGAAACGGACACCTACTCCATTGTGCTGGATGCTCCACCCACGTCGGATGTGATCATTTTCACCAACCCCGACGGACAGGTGAATGCAGATCCAATCTCGCTGACTTTCAACCAATCGAACTGGGCGAATCCTCAGACGGTCACTGTCAGCGGCGTGGATGATGGTGATGACGAAGGCCTACATACCGGTGCCGTCAGTCATACGATCGCAAGTTCAGATGCGGCTTATCAGGGTATCAGCGTCGCGACCGTCGTCGTTGACATCACTGACAATGATGCTGCACCCCCGGCTGAAGAGCTTTATTTTTCACTGCAGCAGGGCAGCATTCTAGACGGCCTATCGGTGAGTGACGAAGACATCGTCGCATGGGACGGTTCAAATTTCAGAACTGTGTTCGATGGATCGGACGTCGGCCTGGCTGGACTCGAGATCGATGCGTTCGATGTTATCAGCGATGTCGGAATTCTAATCTCGTTTTCGGGAGCATCGGGCGACATCGACGATTCGGACATCCTTTATTTCGAGGCAACGAGTCTTGGACCAAACACGGCCGGAAGCTTTTTCTGGTACCTCGATGGAAGCGATGTCGCCCTGACCCGCAACGGGGAGGATATCGATGGCATCACGCTGCTGAATGATGGTTCATTACTGCTTTCGACGTCCGGGAGCAGTCGCGTCTCAGGTCTCCGATTCAGAGATGAAGATGTCGTTCGTTTCGTGCCATCCCAACTGGGAAGCACAACGTCGGGAACATTCCAAGAATTTGTTGACGGAAGCGATTCGCAATTCGGCCTCGCTGATAGCAACGGCGAGGATATCGATGGTGTTGCGGTAAAGGACAGCAAACTCTTCCTAAGTACCCGAGGAAACTTTGCGGTTCCCGGAGGAGTATCAGGAGCGGATGATGATGTTTTTGTCTTCGATACTTCCACCAACTCCTACGATCCCGAGAAGTTCTTGAATCTATCCGGTGATGACATTTCAGGGCTCGACTTCGCTGGCGTTGCAACAGCGTCGTCAATTGGTATCGGCAATGCCGGTGCTTTCACCAACCCGTATGTCGATTATGATCAAACTCCAGTCAAGATCGGCGGGCAAAGAGGAGGGGACAGCAGTGTCGATTCATCTTTCCTGAAGCCTGAACTGCTTCGTGGTAGGAATGCCGTGCAGGTTCCTCGATCCGTTACGACCACAACGGCGGAGATAGCGACAGCAAGGGACTTTGATTCATTCCGAGACCTGTTCGCACGCCCGCGAGCCCGAATGGTGGAGGCACTCTCTGCGATTGACCGCGTTCTCGGCGACACCACTGGAGGCAAGATTGACGAACTGACATCGGTGCTTGCTGAAAGCCGAAGCTCGACCCGAGGCGATACCGCGGAAACAGGCCCACTGCAGGACCGCGCAATCCGAGAAGTCGTCGCGGAAATCCGCGGAATGCTCAGCTAGGCACACAATGCCAATGCCAACAAGCAGATAGTTTTCCATTCCAGACAGAGGATGAATTTCTCGTGGATGGGGCCAACCCTGCCAATCGAAAAAAGCCGCGTTCTCCCATCATGGGGACGCAGCTTTTTTTCTTTACCGAAGACATCGCTCGATCAACACCGGCGTTGGGCAAAATCTCTTTCGCCATCATCACCAAAATAAATCAAATCCCGTTCCGAACATTTAGCTGCTGCGACTCAGCGAATCGTCCCCTCCACTGCTTGTGAGGTGCTATTCATCCACTGACGGTGAATCGAACAAACGCATCCCAAGGGCCGCTCGGCGGCGAATGTCAAACCTGACATATCGGGAACTGGCTATACTGCCGCATCAGGTCAGAAACCAAGCTTCCTCTCTTTGAACATGTTATTTCATGCGAATCTTAACGACATTGATCGCGGTCTTCTTGCTAGGGGCAGAGGCGTTTTCGCGTGAGACCGCAGCAAAGCCTAACATTTTGCTAATCTTTGCGGATGACTGGGGCTGGGGAGACTTGAGTTGCCATGGTCATCCGTATGTCAAAACCCCCAATATTGATCGCCTTGCCAGGGAAGGCACCGATTTCCATCGCTTCACGGTAGCCAGTGGCGTTTGTTCACCCAGTCGTACCGCGGTCATGACGGGCCACTTCCCTGCAAGATACAACATCGATGGTCACTTTGCCTGGGTCCCAAGCAATGCCAAACGCAATATGCCCGACTGGCTGAATCCCGAGGCTCCATTGCTGCCTCGCTTCCTTCAGCTAGCCGGATATGCGACAGCCCACTTTGGTAAGTGGCACCTTGCCAACAACATGATTCCCGATTCGCCACTGCCGAGCGAATACGGATACGATCGATATGGTGCTTTCAACTGCGCCGGCGAACAGATCCCTGTTCATGAAGATGCCGACAGCGCAATTGAATTCATTGAAGCATGTGATCGAGAAGAAAAGCCGTTCTTTATCAATCTCTGGATCCACGAACCACACACCCCCTTCCACACCGTTCCAAAGTACCGCTGGCGATTCCGCGACCTTGAAGAACGCGACAACATTTATGCGTCTGTGCTCTCCCATGCGGACGACCGAATTGGTGAAGTTCTCGATGCCCTCGACCGCCTGAATCTAACTGACAACACGCTCGTCATCTTCAGTTCCGACAATGGACCTGCGCGCGCATCGCGTCCAACGGAATTGACCTTGATGCATGACACTGCGACCGGAGCCGGTTACGGAATCGCCGGCGCCCGGGGTATCACGGGGGGTCGAAAAGGCTACAAGGCAGCCTTATTTGAGGGAGGCATTGGGGTTCCTTTCATCGCGCGTTGGCCTGGTAAAATTGCGGCCGGGCAAATCGATGATGAATCAATGATTTCCGCTGTCGATCTGTTGCCAACGTTTTGTGAACTCGCAAACGCCAAACTCCCGGATGACTATCAACCAGACGGCATTAGCCAAGTCAGCGCTCTGTTGGGAAAATCACAACCGCTGCGGTCCAAGCCACTGTTCTGGAAAATGCAGGCACCATGGCCAGCACAAGAAAGCAAACCATTTCACTGGGTTTCGTACGCCATCGTACACGACCAATGGAAACTACTTGCCAACCGTGATACAAGCTATTGTGAACTCTATGATCTCACCAATGATCCCTTAGAAAAATCGGATCTGAAAGAAAGTAAACCCAACATTGCCAGTCAGCTAAAACAAAAACTATCGCAATGGAAAGCGACCTTACCAGAAGGCCCAACCGGAGCCGTCTTCTCAGCCGAACGCGAACAACTGTCAACTGACAACTGACGTTGCCAGACTCATGCTCATCCCTGGCAACGTTACCTAGCTCAACTTCGCTGCCGGACGGTTGTACCAACCAGCAGCCACGCCGATTCATTTGCTCCGGTTAATTGCGGAGCCTATCGCGATCGATCAGCGGCACATCTGTATCCGCAAGTAGATTTGACCTTAGCCTTCGAGCATGGCAAGCTGCAAACGCCCAAGTTGATCTGTTGGCGTTACATCGCCTTGAGGTTCCCAATACGCTTCATCGTTCGCTACTGAGAACCAATGCCATCGAGAATTCGTTCCTAAAAACTCGCCGCAAGCTGGGACGCGTGACACGTTTTCGAGCGGACACCGACCAGGCAAGCCGCTGGTTATCCGACGCGTTGCTGGAGCGCTGGGCAGTCTGGCGGGCGCTCATTGTCAACGCTATTCCGAGTGGTTGGATCGCTACAGCGTGATTTTCGTCACTCCGTTCGTAGGCCTGCTTGCCTTCGCCGTTCCCTGGGGTGTCCCAAAATTCATCCGGGGCCTGCTATCCATTCCTGGCTGCCACGCGTTGGTACGGATGAACGCCAATAACTTTTGGGGACAGAACTTTTGGGCAGAACTTTTGGGGACAGTGTAAGACGCTTGGAAAATACACCTTTCCGATCTACCCGATGAACACAGCCTTCATTGAGTTATCGAAGGGCGTCATGCTTCGATTCGCATCCCGGGATGGCGTTACCTTTTTTGGTTCGCGACGATTCTATTATTGGTCGGCATCGCTGGCCCAACCCTCGTCACTGGCCCCACCCTCGTCAAACGCCTGATCATCGCCCGCAGCCGGGTTCTCAACACGATTGTCGCTTGATTGCCAAAGCAGCATTGCGAGTGATCGTGATTGGCTCTCAAACCGAGTGATCCCAATCAACTTCCACAATGTCTTCAATTTCTGCAGCTTGCATGCAAGCCCAAATGACAGCACGCATCTGCATCCGTCGAGGCAAACCATCCTAATCGCAGCGACTTCCCTCACCATCGCCTGCAAACACTCGCAATAAAATCCAGCAAGCTGATTGTCCGAAACTACTTTCCTTTTTTGTCTTGAATAGCGTTACCCTTGCTGGTGTCTCTGCGAAACCGCAAAGGCTTGATCTCTTTGCCAGCAGGAGCCAAGGCTCTGCCTTTCAGGCGATCGGTATTCTCTGCGATCTTGAACCACTGCTTCGACATCGCCTCGACACGCTCGGGATATTTCGCAGCCAAGTCATTCAGTTCCGTACGGTCCTCATCGAGGTTGTAGAGTTCCCACCGACCGAGTTTGGCCGAAACAAGTTTCCATGGCCCCTGCCGTAAAGCACGATCGGTTCCGAAATGGAAATAAAGATTCTCGTGTGCTTGCCTCTGTTTTCCTTGCAGAATCGGCAACAGTGACTTCCCCTGAAGCGGATCGATGACTCGATTTCCAATTTGGGTCGGATAGTCTGCATCCGCCACCTCCACAAACGTAGCCATGAAGTCAATTAGGTGGCCGGGCTGGTTGGTAATGGATCCTGGTTCGGCTTTGATGCCTTGCGGCCAGTGTGCGATCAGCGGTGATGAGATCCCCCCCTCATGCTGATTTTGTTTGTACAGCCGAAAAGGTGTGTTGCCCGCGTGAGCCCAACTTGCATCGTAGGTCCAATAGGACTTTGGATCCCAAGGTTTAAGATATCGCCCGCGAGTTCGTTCAAACGGGCACGCTCCATTATCAGAACAGAATAAAATCAGCGTATTGTCGTACACACCCTTTTGCTTCAAAAAGCTGACGAGCCGGCCGACGTTTTGATCCAACACATCAACCATGGCAGCGAAGACTTCCATCCGATCGGCTTCCCATTCACGTTCTTTTTTGCTCAAACTTTTCCAAGCGGGAACATGATCGGGACGCGGACTGAGCTTGTACTTTGCGGGTAGCAGGCCAGATTCAAGTTGCCGTTGGTGCCGCGAAACTCTCAGCTTATCCCAACCGCCATCATAGACCCCATCATATTTACGCACGTCCTTTTCTGGCGCCTGCAATGGATAGTGCGGTGCGTTGAATGCCGCATACAACAAGAATGGTTTTTCTCCTTGGGTTGCCTCCTCGAGAAAATCGATTGCAAAATCTGCGATCGCATGCGTCGTGTAAAACGGTCGACCATTCAGCTGCGCTGGCACATCCCAAACCTCACCGTTCAGGCGGAACGTATTATCTCCGGTAAAGAAATTGGTTGCTCCAGAGAGGTGTCCCCAGTAACGCTGGAAACCAAAGTCGGTTGGTTGTTTGTCAAGATGCCACTTCCCAACCATCGAGGTTGAATAGCCTGCTTCCCCGAGCACTTCGGCAATGGTCGCCCCATGACGAAGCTTCGCTCCACCGGCTTGATCG
>JBMYRF010000023.1:81681-94388 GCA_049602075.1 Rubripirellula sp. | reverse complement strand
CCCGAGCACTTCGGCAATGGTCGCCCCATGACGAAGCTTCGCTCCACCGGCTTGATCGCAGTAGAGCCCTGTCAGTAGCGACACGCGAGACGAATGGCACTTAGCAGTATTGTAAAATTGACTGAACCGCATCCCCGAGCTGGCGAGTGCGTCAAGATTTGGCGTTTCGATTTCAGACCCGTAACAGCCAAGATCTGCAAACCCTAGATCGTCGGCCATGATCAACACAATGTTCGGCCGCTCGGCAAAAGCCTTCTCCGAAGCGAGCGAAACCAAGCTGCAGATTACCAAGCAAGCGATGGTAGTGAATCCCCGCATCCAACTGCATCCCCGCGACAAACCATTGTCGGCACGTATTACGGATTCGAATGGGAAGCACTGCGTCGCGTTCATAAAATTGGCCGATTGCGAAAGGTATGTTTTGGTATGGAATGCATTATTACAAACCGAACCAATGCAGATTTCAATTGACGGCCACCAAAACCACTACGAATACGGGAATGTGTTTCCATACAGAGCCGCATTCTGAAGAAAAAAACCTTACATTTGAGCCAGACCTACAAAGAAAAACGCGCATTCCATGAACAACATTCATCCCTAACGCTAAAGAACATCGAGAATCAAAAGTGCCCTATCAAATTGCTGGCATCGGTGAAATCCTGTGGGACGTCTTCCCAGATGGCGCCCGCTTCGGTGGTGCGCCAGCCAATTTTGCATGCAGTGCGGCGTCTTTGGCAGGCGTGCAAGCCAATGTTTCGATGATCAGTGCAGTTGGCGATGACACACTCGGGCAGCAGGCAATCGATGCTCTGCAGCGAAGAAAAGTCAAAACGTCAATGGTCCAGATCTGCCGACACCCGACAGGCCGGGTACTGGTCGAGCTTGATAAGGCCGGGGTTGCCAGTTATCGATTTGACGAGGACTCAGCATGGGATCACCTGAACTGGAACGATGACCTGACAACATTCGCGGGAACATGTGACGCCGTCTGTTTCGGCACATTAGGCCAACGAAACAAAACCTCGTTAAAAACGATCAACCGACTCCTCGAGGAAGTTCCCGAATCCGCGTTGCGGATCCTAGACGTCAATCTGCGAGCACCATTCTTCAATGCCGATTTGATTCTGGCATCTCTGTCAATGGCCAACGTGCTGAAACTAAACAACGACGAACTTCCGCACGTGGCAAGGCTTCACAGTTTCACTGGCAGCGACCTTGATATCATGCAACGACTTGCGAGTACGTACCAGCTTCGTTGCATCGCATTGACGCGTGGTGCCGAGGGTGCGGTCATTGTCGCTGGGGATGCCGTCAGCGAATTACCCGGGATGGTCGTCGATGTTGTTGACACCGTCGGAGCGGGTGATGCGTTCACCGCGTCGCTGATGCTCGATTTGCTTACCGAACAATCAGTCGACACGATCAACCAGCGTGCCATTGCGACCGCATCGTATGCCTGCACCATGCCGGGAGCTACCATGCCGTTCCCGCAACACCTGCGCCGCCTCTAATGTTTGGGCGTGCATTCGTAGCATCCCTCACCAATTCAAGGTGCTTTAAGAATCGAGGCGAATCACCTGAAGTGATGAAACCGCCCCAACCACTCGGGAAAACATGCCTGCGATTTGATAAAAAGAATCACGTAAAGCGACCTGCTTGGACATTTGGCCAAGTTCCAGCCTGCTGGAGCTCGCCGAAACAGTGGGGAGCAATTCAAATCTTAAACTTGACTGTCGCAAGTGATCGGCGAACGAGATAGCAGAACATTAGCAGCGAAGCATGAGCAAAATTTGATCTCGCACCACAAGCGAGTGAGTTCGTCGCAACCGATTCATACGGCATCGAGTTGAGTTTACTAAACGGCATCACCAATACTGTGTCACCATCGCTGTCCAAGCTAAATTTTCTCCCTTGCCAGCGGACGGTGTTCACCCAAATCGTGCTCAAAATTCACTAACAAGACTGACGCGTAAAACTTGCTGATGAACGACCCCACCAACAATCCCTATCGCTCACCCGAAAGTGAACTCCCACCCGCAAAACGAATCTCCTTCGTTTACTTGTTCGCCTGCCTGGTTTGGTGTGGGTTCACCCTCAAGATGGCGATACTCCGACCGACTGCTGCTTCCTTTTTCGAAGAGTTCGGAATTGAATTACCACTGCTAACTCAGTGGCTGCTCGGATGGGAACAGACCGCATTCTTAGTAATCATCACACTGGGACTGCTAAGTAGTGGATTGCTGGTCAAGACAATGGATGGACGGAACCGTCTCGGTTGGCGAGCGTTAGCAGTTGCGGTGTTTGTGCTGGTCATCAACGTGCTCGGGATTGGGCTGCCACTGTTTAATCTTGCGCAAGCCCTTTCCTAAAGTATTGGGAACCCCTTCTCGGAAATATTGGGAATCCGGTCACATCGTTCTTAATTTGCCAAAGCATCGAGCTCGCTCAGCTTGAATCGAACACTCAAAATGTAAGGCTCTTGTCCGGCCGACCAGTGCCCGTAGGTAGTTACGACGAAGGTATCGTCAGGCAAAACTTCGACTCCGGGATAGGTTGTGTCGTATCCCTTCGTGTTATCTTTGAGCCGAACGGAATATTGACCGTTGCGTCCCTCAACGAGATCCTCCCAGGTTCCTACCCAACCGACCCAATCGCCTTCGAAGGGTCGCCCCTCGATCTGCTGTTTTGGCGAACGACATCGAAAACTAATAAACAGTCGACCATCTTGACTGTACTTTCCCGTGTGTCGATCGCCAGTCAGTGCAAGGGGCAGTTCCCTTGGCTTGCTCCATGTTTTCCCTTCATCCTTGGAAAAAATCACATGCGAATTTTTGCGTCGCGCATTTTCCCGGAGCAGCACGGCCAACGTCTTTCCATCCGGCGAACGAATGCACCCCGGTTCACAGAGGTGAATCTCAGATGACCTGTAAACTGACTTTGGAAACGACCAAGTCAATCCGCCGTCGGTCGAAAGCGTTTGGTAAAGATCAAAGGTGACAGGCCGTTGGTTTACAGGCTGCCCATTGAAAAACCGTCCATCGTCATGAAACATTGCCAAGTAGTGCCCCGGGCCGGTTTTCAGTGGTTCCACAAAACCCATCACTACGATCCCGCCCCAATCACCAGCCTTTTTCAACTCACTCCACGTGGAACCATCATCTTCTGAGACCGAGATCCTGGCAGGATACAGTCCCGACCACATAATGACCCGCTTCTTACCGTCAGGGCCGATCACGCGATGCAGTGTTGGGACTTCCTTGGATGTTCCCCAACTGGTGGGAGTTGGCAAACGCTCGCTCCAGGTTCCCCCACCATCCAGGCTTCGCTTGTAGACAATCGTTCCGCGACCATGCCCCTGAGGGTAAACGCACAGGATCGTCTTACCATCTTCGAGCAAACACGTTGTCGGATGACCGAGATACTGACCAGCTTCGTGGTCAACGACAACCTGTCGATAAACTTGATCATTCAAGTCGATCGTCATTGGATAATCTGCCACCGGTTCATCTGCAAAAGCGATGCAAGAAAGGAGGCAAAGTAATAGGGAAGCCAAACGCATGGACTGGTCTCCGTCTTGTTGGGCAGAACGATGATTGAGGCAAGATCGTTTTCACGAAACTCTCGGCCCCGGCGATCACCGGGATCTCGCAACAGCTTAGCCGAAAACACGCCCTGGTTTTCGGGAAGCCTCCTTGAACGACCAGATGTACCGGCTTGCACTGCCCAAAAACCCGGTCGCTCCTCAGTTGCATCGCCCATGAAATCAACGCATTTTGGGCAACTTCAGCGGGCCCAAAATCAAAGAGCGAAAATAGGAACAACGCGAGTCATCACGATTTGCTAGATTGGATGCACACGAAAACATTGGACCAACGGTGCCGCAATGCCAACCATCCGCATCATTTTTTCTCTGGTCATCACTCAATGCTTGTGCATCTTTGCCTTTGGTGCGGATGCGAATCGCTTGACCTACCTCGATGAACCTTGCGATCCCGCCTATGTCGGCCGTGACTTTCCACGTCTTGAAACACCACAATGGGTGGGTGAACCGGGTGTAGAAGCAGTCGTGGTTCTGTCGATCGATGACATGCGCGATCCAGAAAAGTATGAAGCCTTCCTCCGACCGGTTCTCGACCGACTAAAAATAATCGACGGCCGCGCCCCAGTGAGCATCTTCACCAACTCGGTCGCCCCTGAGCATCCGCAGCTGCAAAGCTGGATGGATGAAGGACTCAGCCTGGAAGTCCATACGATTGATCATCCATGCCCCTGCCTTGGCGGCGGTGATTTCGACGCAGCCCGCAGCACCTACGAGCGGTGCGTCGACTTGATGGCGTCGATTCCTGGCAACCAACCTGTGGCGTTTCGGATGCCGTGCTGCGATTCAATCAATTCAACCAGTCCAAGATTTTGGACCGAGATCTTTCAGCAGACGACAAACGCGGGGAACTTTCTTCGCATTGACAGTTCGGTTTTTCACCTTTTCACGGCAAAAGACCTATCGCTGCCACGCGAACTCGTCTTGCGGGAGGATGGCTCATCCAGGTTTCGCCACTATTTACCTTTCCCATCGTTCGTGAACACGATTGAAGATTACCCCTACCCCTATGTGATCAGTCAAGGCTGTTGGCAATTCCCTTGCTCCGTGCCGAGCGACTGGGAAGCCCAGCATGTGCAATCCCCAAACAATCCCGAGACAGTCGAGGACATGAAACGGGCGCTCGATGCAACGGTCTTAAAGAAAGGGGTCTACACGCTCGTCTTCCATCCTCACAACTGGATTCGTAATGATCAAATTGTCAGTTTGATCGAACATGCTGTTCAAAAACACGGCAAGAAAGTCAAGTTCCTAAACTTTGCCGAATGTGCCAACCGGATTCGTGACAACTTATTAGCTGGCGAAACGCTTCGAACAAAGACTGGCCATGACAACGGTATCCGTGTTTTGGATCTAAATGACGATGGATTCCTTGATGTCGTCATCGGGAACGACCACTTGCAAAAAAGTCGCGTGTGGGAGCCGGCATCAAACAAATGGGTTGAATCGGAATTCCCTGCACAATTGGTGACCAATGATGCTGGCATGCAGCATACCGAAGGAGGTCAATTCTTCGTCACTCAGCAAAATGGGAACGCGAGCCTGCTGATCAGCAATCCGCGTATTCAAGGTGCCTGGCATTTTCGAGCCGGGGGATGGACTCGAGACGACACCATGCTGAACGGCCTACAAACGAGTGGAAACGAAGTATTCACCGCGACCAATCACCGCGACCTTGGTGTACGACTAAGAGATCTTGATGGCGACGGAAAGTGCGAATTGGTTGAGGGTGGACCAAGTGACAAAGGAGGACGCGTTTTCCGATGGAACGGCGAGGAAACCGCATGGCAGCCTCTACCTTTCCGACTGCCTGCCGGAACGTCAATCGTCGATGAACACGGCAAAGATGCAGGACTACGTTTCGTTGACGTTGACGGCGACGCAATTGATGACGTGCTTTTCTCTGATCACGACCGGTATTCGCTGCACTTGTTCTCTTCAATAAAAAAAGGTTGGGATCGGCAATGCCTCGCGGCGCTAAGGTCACAAAAAGACGAGATCCCTATGATCGTGCGCAACGGCACCAATAACGGTGCTTGGTTCGCCGACGGCCATCTCTGGGTTCAGAACGAGGACACCCAGAGGTTGCCCGCATTGGTCGACCGTCGTTCTTTTGATGAATTAATCGAAGACCTCCCACCGGCGCCTAAAAATCCGGACCTGTCATTGAAATCGCTAGATGTGCGCCCCGGATTTCATGTTGAGCTCATCGCATCCGAACCGATGGTGATGGACCCGGTCGCCTTTGATTGGGGTAGCGATGGACGTCTGTGGGTTGTCGAAATGGCCGACTACCCGCTCGGCTTGGACGACCAAGGAGAGGTTGGCGGGCGTGTTCGGTATTTGCAGGATACCACTGGCGATGGCAAATACGATCAATCAACCCTCTTTGCCGACGGAATTGCCTATCCCACCGACGTAATGGCGTGGCGTGAAGGTGTTTTAGTCACCGCGGCACCAAACATCTGGTATCTCGAGGATACGAATGGTGATGGCCGGGCCGATCGAAAGGAAGCCTGGTTCAGCGGATTCGGTGAAGGTAACCAGCAACATCGCGTCAATGGTCTTCGCTGGGGCTTGGATAATTGGGTTTATGTCGCCAATGGTGACAGTGGTGGCGTGATCCAATCCGCCAAGACAAATCAACGAGTCAACATCAGCGGACGCGATCTACGAATACGCCCCGACACGGGTGCAATGGATACAGCGAGCGGCCGAACCCAGCATGGTCGTGGACGAGATGACGTTGGCAATTGGTGGGGAGCCAACAATGTCTCGCCAATGTTTCAATATGTTTTGAACGATCACTATCTACGCCGCAACCCGCACGTCGCTCCCCCAGACCCGCGATGGCCTGTCGCAACGCTACAAGATTCACCTCTTTTTCCTATCAGCCGGATAATGAGCCATTGGAGCGGATATCACCCCCCCGCACCGGGCGAACCCAGTCGTTTTACTTCGGCCTGTGGCACGATTGTCTATCGAGACAACTTGTTCGGCGAGGCCTTTCGCGGCGACATGTTTGTAAGTGAGCCGGTCCATAACCTAATACACCGTCGAAAAATTGAGACCCAAGGCATCACGATGCTTTCCAGCAAGCCTCAAGATGAAGCAGGGAGTGAATTTTTGCGGAGCCGTGATAGCTGGTTCCGCCCGACCATGCTGCGCACCGGACCCGATGGTTGCCTATGGATCGCCGACATGTACCGTCTTGTGATTGAACATCCCGAATGGATCGACGATACACGCGAACAGAGTCTCGACCTACGTGCGGGCCATGAACGTGGAAGAATCTATCGAGTCGTCCCTGATAACATCACACCAAGATCAATCCCACGACTGGCTGAATCGAGCGGACAACAACTTGTCGATGCATTGGCAAGCCCCTCCGGCACGACACGTGACCTCGCGCACAGGATGCTGCTGTGGCATCAAGACGAATCTATCGCCGATTCTCTCAGCAGAGCCTCCAGGAGCAGCAATCTAATGCAACGCCTGCATGCGTTGTGCGTCCTCGCAGGAAGAATGGAAATCCAACCCGAATGGTTGATCCAGGCGATGCAAGATGATTCACCTGCCATTCGTCGCCACGCAGTTCGCATTGCCGAGCATTTCGCAAAGCCAGCCAGCAACGAAGCTGTTGTCAATGCGATGGCTGAACTTGGCCAGCATGAGCGTGATCCGCAGGTCATTCTGCAACTTGCCTACACGCTGGGGGAATTCAACGATGCAAAAAGCGGGCGTGCCTTGGGAGCATTGTTAGCCCGCAACCGAAACTCGCCCTTCATCACTGCTGCCGCTATCAGCGGCAGCAGCACTCGCCTCGAAGATGTGATTTCGGGGATAGTTAACTCGCTCGAATCACCACCCGAGATCGCATCGCTGATACCGCCAATCCTCGCGACCGCATTGGGCAACAATGATCACCACTCAACCGGTTTGCTGATGCAGGCGATCATTCCGAGCGACAGCGAGACGATCACCGCTTGGCAACTCACGGCCTTAGCAAATTTCGCCGAAGAAATCGGCAAGCGTGGAAAATCGCTCGACCAATTTGCCGAGGCAAGCGACACCGCAATTCATATCGAGCCAATCCTGACGGCTGCCCGCGGCATCCTGATCGATTCGGAGACCCCGCTCGAATTGCGCAGCGATGCATTGAAACTGCTCGCGAGTAATTCTCGTGTCAGCGAAGAAGACATTGAGACGTGGACGTCCCTTCTGCTTCCACAAACTCCGCGAAACATTCAGCAGACAACGATCGCTTTGATCACCGAACCACGTCACAAAGCAGTCTTGCGTGCAGTACTCGCCAGATGGCGTTCATTCGGCCCACTCACTCGCGATCGGCTCGTCGAAGCGATGCTCCAGCGAACCTTGTCGACGCACCTCTTACTGGATGCCCTGGAATCAGACCTGGTTGATGAATCTGACATCAGCACTTCTCATCGCCAATTGATGATTCATCACCGCGATCACGAGATTGCATCAAAAGCAAGTAAATTCCTGCCGACCAAGGTCCCGCTGAACCGTCAACGGGTCATTGATCGTTATCTACCTGTCGTTCGATCAGGAGGCGATCCCGTAGGAGGGCGGACACACTTCCAGAAAAACTGTGGCCAATGCCATCGACTCGGCGAGGTCGGACACACCGTTGGACCTGACCTGGGAGCACTTGTCAATCTATCGGCAGAATTCCTGACAACACATATCCTGGATCCTCACCGCGCGGTGGAAGACAAATATCGCAACTACCTGCTGGTCACCGTCGATGGGCGTCAGTTCAACGGGATTCTGCATTCAGAAACCTCTACCAGCGTGACCTTGATGGGACAAAACAACGAAACCTATGTCGTCCTGAAACGGGACATCGAAGACGAAGGATTCAAACGGAGCCAACTCTCAATGATGCCTCACGGTCTGGAAGCAAATCTTGATCCCCCCGCAATGGCCGATGTTGTCGCCTTCATCGCTGCAAACCAACTTCCCCCAAAATCTTTTGAGGGTAATCAGCCACGAACGGTCAAGGCACTTGAGCCATCGGGATCGCTGAGGCTTCGTGCAGCTGACGCCGCGTTATATGGCCCTTCGATCGTTTTCGAATCCCAATACGGGAATGTGGGCTTTTGGCAGAGCGTGGAAGATCGCGTTCAGTGGCGTTTCGACGTGCCCATTGCTGGTGAATACGACCTCTACCTGGACTGGGCCTTGGCTGTCAAAACGGCCAATCAGACCTTTAACTTCAAAGTGGGTGATCAGCAGGTTTGTGCCGCGGCCAAAGAAACAGGAAGCTGGGATCAATACCGGCAGGTGAAAATCGGAACCCTTTATCTAACGCAAGGTTCGCAACTCGCCGTCATGCGGGCCACCCCACCCCTGGACAACTTCCTCATGGATCTTCGAGAGGTTTGCCTGACCCCAACTGGCGAAAAACCACCACCGCCGTTTTCGGGTGGGGAATAACTTTTGCCGATCGAGTGAAACCAGCGGCGGCGTGTTTAAGATCGCAGTGCAACGACCACTGTGCACAAATCTGCCTAATTTACGCTCTCACTTGCTGAGCAAGTCCAATCGAAACTCGAATACCAAGTCCCCGCGAATGGCAAGTTAAGATCGATCACTTTGGTCAGCTTGCCGCGTCTCCTTATGATGCGAATTGCCCGTCAAGCGATACCTGACTTTCCATGGGCAATCACCTTTTCGATGATCCCTCATTGAGTCAACCTGTTCCTGCTGATTGTCTTCGCTTGCGGTCAGTCCAGGGTAGAATCCTCACCTCTCGGCAAATTACTCACGTTTCAGCTAACCTAAGTGGAATGTTTCGCGGTTGTATCGAGACAACAACGAACCTCCTAGGGCGACCGGGCGAACTGACGTTCGTCGAAATCATGAACCGCCTCGTTTTTTCCGATGCTTTACATTTGTCCATGAAATCTTTTTTGCTTCGAAGTCGCTGTTTATCGGCCTTGGTGTTTGCTTGGCTATTGTCATCAAATTTTTTGGTCGCCTCCGAGAAACCAAATGTAATTTTGATTCTCTGCGACGACCTGAATGATTACGTGGAAGGGTTTGGCGGCCATCCACAGGCCGAGACGCCCAATATCAAACGGCTCGCACAGGGTGGCGTCCGCTTCACTCAGGCACACTGCAACATCCCGATTTGCGGACCGTCGCGAGCAAGTTTGTTCACAGGCGTCTACCCGCATCACTCGGGCTGCTTTGGATTTACGAAGTGGGATGGCTACGAGGTCCTGAAGAACTCGCGGACAATGATGGACCACTTTCGTGCCGAGGGTTACGACACGCTCGGCACTGGAAAACTGATGCATCATATGGTCAAGAGGGAGTGGCAAAAGTACGGAAACCCGGCAGATTATGGTCCCTTCGCTTTCGACGGCGAGAACAAAATTGCTCATCCAGACGTGCCCCTACCCTATTCGGATATTGGTGCCGTGGATGGATCGTTTGGCCCGTTGGTAAATCTAGCCGGCAGGACGACCCCCGAAGGAAAACCGATTCGTTGGCAAACGGGCGGTTGGGCCCAACAGAGGCCGTTGCGAGTCGATTCCCAGAATGATCGTGACCTGACAGCTGATGAACTGAATGGACAATGGGCGGTTGACCAACTGCGAGCCCGCGCAAGCAAACTGGAACAACAACCATTCTTCATGGGCGTTGGTTTTATCCGCCCGCATACCCCGCTGATCGTGCCAAAACGATTCTTCGATCAATTCCCCCTCGATTCCATCGAACTACCTGTCATCCGTCCCGGTGACGTTGCCGATACCCATGCTCGTTCTGTCCGCGGAATCCCAAGTGGTGCGGATGGGCCGCGCAGTGAAGATATGGGCACCCGCTTATTCAATACCCTTGTTGAATCTTATCCGTCGCAAGATTCCGCAATCCGTCATTTCATCCAAGCTTATCTTGCCAGTGTGGCCTCCGTTGATGAGCAAATCGGGCGGATCCTAGATGTTGTTGAAAACTCGCCTCTGCACGACAACACAATCATTGTTCTGTCGAGTGATCACGGCTGGGGAATGGGTGAAAAAGATTACCTGTACAAGAACTCGCTCTGGCAAGAGAGCACACGAGTGCCGCTGATCATTCGAGCACCGGGCGTCAGTAAATCTGATGGCGTATCAATGCAACCAGTCTCCTTGATTGACATCTACCCAACGCTGGTTGACCTTTGCAATCTGTCGCAGCAAACGACCAAGAATGAGAAAGGTCATTCGTTGGATGGACACAGTTTGAAATCGTTGCTGCAATTCCCCGAACGCGGTCAATGGAGCGGACCAGATGCTGCTTTGACTGCACTTTACAAATGGCGTACGAAATATGATCCCGCCAAGGAAAGCTATTCGTTGCGAGCAAAGGAATGGCGTTACATTCGCTACGAAAATGGTCGGGAGGAACTTTATCACACGACGGAGGATCCGCATGAGTGGACGAATTTGGCGGACGCCCCCAAGCACCAAGAAACACTCCAGAAGTTTCGTGAACAATTAAATTCAAGAATTCCGGAAAGTGGCTCACCAATCCCACCACAACCGCCCTTCAAACCCAAGAAGGCAACTGCCGTCAAACCTGCGGCAAAATCGGATGCAGAAGCATGGAAGAGTCAATACTTCTCCAAACATCCGGCCGCGGATACCGATCAAGATGGCACACTTACTTGGCCGGAATATCAAGCGTACCGAGCAAAGTTCGACCCACCAACCAAGCCAAATTCTTCAAAGATCGACAAGTAACAGAGTCTAGAGCGGCCCGAGTTGCAACGTCACCGGTTGCTTTCTTGCCGACCTGCCCGACCTTTATTCAACAACCCAACGTTGATTCGCGTCCTAGAGCAAAGCGTTGTTCGCACTCGATGAATCAAACAATAATGAGTATGAAAATCATGAGCGTCCACTTCATGCGATTTGTCACCCTATTCGCATTCGGTGCATGGTCAGTCTCGGCCGCGGGATCTGCCGCTGAAGTTGATGCCGCTGAAGTTGATTTCGAACGCGACATTTTTCCAATCCTAGAAGAACACTGCCTGCATTGTCACGGTGAAGATGAGCAAGAATCGGGCTTACGACTCGACCTTCGCCCAATGATGCTGAAAGGTGGTGATTCGGGTCTCGCTGCGGTCGTGCCCAACCATCCCGAAAAAAGTTACTTGATTGAAGTGATCAATCACGTCGACGAGGAAATGGCGATGCCTCCCGACGAAGACCAGATTCCAACCGAAGAGATTGCACTATTGGAACAGTGGGTTAAAGAAGGTGCCATTTGGCCAGGTCAGATGGATGCCAGCATCGAAGAGAAATCAGATCATTGGTCGTTTCAACCAATCGTACGGCCATCGGTTCCAGCCATCGCCCCATCCTCAGACAATCCTGTCGATGCATTCTTGACACGCTCACTTGAAACACACGATCTAACGTTCTCCGATCCTGCCGATCCTCGATCATTGATTCGGCGTGTCTCCCTTGTCTTAACCGGATTGCCACCAACGACTGCAGAGATCGCGAAATTCCTTGACGCGTATTCCATCGACCCAAATTCGGCCTATGCGCAATGTGTCGATCGCCTGCTCGAGTCGCCACATTTCGGGGAGCGCTGGGCGCAACATTGGCTCGATGTGATTCGCTGGGCTGAAACCAATGGCAGCGAAAGCAACATGTACCGCAAGAATGCCTGGATCTATCGCGACTATGTCATTCGCGCGTTCAACGAGGACAAACCGTACGACCAATTTCTGTTCGAGCAAATTGCTGGCGACACGGTCGGCCAAGGCGACGCCACTGGCTACTTGGTATCAGGACCTCACGTCCCTGTTGCAACCGTCGGCCAAGAACCGGTCGCGCGACGACAAGCGAGGGCAGATCGAATGGATGAGATTCTTCAAACGGTGGGCGCCTCGGCGATGGGTGTGACGATTGGTTGCGCACGTTGCCACAATCACAAATTCGATCCAATCTCGATTCGTGATTACTACTCCATGTCGGCTGTCTTTCAGGATGTCGAATTCGGCGGGCGTTTTCCCGAACTCGCGGAAGATCATCCCCGACGGATTCGTGGCAGGCAGCTGTACGGACAAATCGACAAACTTCATCGA
>JBMYRF010000023.1:59164-81582 GCA_049602075.1 Rubripirellula sp. | reverse complement strand
GAAGATTTCCTTGAAACGGATTACCTGGAAGGATTGAACAAATTCAACTTCGGTGGCTACCGCGTCGAGGTACAGAGCATTGATTCCAAGGGCACTGATTTACAGGGCGACAATCCACAGGGCGTTGAAGTGCCTTGGAAACAAGTTGCGTCGACCATGGACTTTGCGGGCTTGAACAAACAGCATCCTTCACGAGTCACCGTGATGCAGGATTTGCAAGAACTGATTGCGACAACGAATGAACAAGGTCCGACCCCCAGCTTCGTCGCACGGTTCACCAAACCGGTCAAGACTCACATCCTTGGACGCGGTAGCCCAGAAAACCCTCGCGATGAAGTCTTTCCTGCTGGGCTCAAGGAACTCGGGGGCGATCTGGAGATTGCCCCTTATGCGTCAGGCCGCAAACGGCGCGTTGCGTTTGCCAAGTGGCTCACCGAGTCGTCCAACCCGCTCACCGCTCGGGTTGCCGTGAACCGAATCTGGCACCACGTGTTCGGTCAGGGCATCGTTACAACGACCAGTGATTTTGGCGCCGCGGGTGCCCCAGCAACCCATCCCGAATTACTCGACTGGCTGGCTGCTGAATTGGTTGCCCCCTCGTCGAAAGAGGTCACGAATCCACGACGTGGCCAACATTCAAGTGAGGATCAATCGATCACTGCGAGAAACCAAGATCCGCCACAGCCCTGGTCCATGAAACACATCATCCGATTGCTGGTGATGTCCGATGCATTTCGCCAAGCAAGCCAACCCCAAAAAGCGGGCCTGGCTGTCGATGCTGGATCTTCGCTGCTATGGCGTTTCCCGCCCAAACGAGTTGAAGCAGAGGTTATTCGCGATTCAATCCTACAAGCCTCGCAATCTCTCGACGATACCATCGGAGGTCGCAGCTATCGCATTCACAACGTCAAGAAACGCTATTCACAATGGCAAGTGACGGATAATCACGGCCCAAAGACATGGCGAAGAATGATTTACCAAGAACGGATGCGACGTGTGGATGACCAGATTTTCACAGCATTCGACTTTCCCGATTGCGGCCAAGTACGAGCCAAGCGGCCCGTGTCGACAACGCCCCTGCAAGCATTGAACTTGATGAACAGTGATTTTGTCATCGAACAATCCAAGTTAATTGCAGATCGCGTAAGACGCGAAACCGAAGAAGACGATTCCGCGTCGGTGGATCGCTGTTTCGCTTTGCTCCTTGGGCGTCATCCAACTCCCACCGAACGCGACGCATGCCTGGCGATCGCCAAGTCGGGAGACTTGGCAACGGTTTGTCGTGCAATCATCAACACCAACGAATTCTCCTTCCTGCCTTAAGTTTCCACACATAACGCAAACAACGACGGGTACTCATCTCGCAACTCGGTGCCGCGGTCTCACTGCGACACCTGTTTCGGATGATGATCGAGAGGAACAAAAACGATGAGCTTAGAAAAGCTTTCACTGCATGGACGTCGCCTACTAGATCGACGCGGATTTCTCGGCACCGCTGGCCTGTCGGCAGCGGGACTTGGATTGGCAAGCTTGCTGAACACGGAAGGATTGCTGGCCGAGGATCCTGCTACGGTAAGCGGGGAATCCCCGATCCGCCCAGAGATCAATCCGAATCAACCTTATGCAGCAAGAAAAGCTCCTTTTCAGGCGGCCGCACAACAGGTCCTCGTAATTTATTGTCCCGGTGCGGTCAGCCACGTGGATACCTTTGACTACAAGCCAGCGCTGACCGAACTGCACGGGCAAAAGCCGCCTGGCATTCCTGCCGTCACATTCGAGGGGCCGACCGGCGACATTGCCAAACCCTTCTGGGACTTCAAACCACGGGGTGAGACCGGCAAGATGGTCTCGGATCTGTTGCCAAACTTAGCGAATCAAGTGGACGACTTTTGCTTCTTTCATTCACTCTCGACCGAAACAAGTGCTCACCCGCAGGGTGAGAACTTCATGAACACCGGATTCACGATGGAAGGGTTTCCTTCATTCGGTGCTTGGGTCACCTACGCACTTGGCACCGAGAACCAAGAGCTGCCGGCCTTTGTCGCAATCAACGACCCGCGAGGCCTGGCTAGGAGTGGAAAGAACAACTTCGGTAACGGATTTCTGCCCGCGGCCTTCCAGGGAACAGATTTCAATGCCAAGTCCCCGCCCAATAATCTGCGACGCCCGAGCGGTGTCAGCTCAAAAAAGGACCGCCAAACTGTCGACCTACTAGCACGTCTCAACGCCGAACATCTGCAAAAGTATCCCGGTGACGCCAATCTTGCCGGGAGGATCGCGAGTTATGAGCTGGCGGGAAAAATGCAAAGCTCTGTGCCAGACGTAATGGACTTGTCCGCGGAAACCGAATCGACCCTGAAGGCATACGGCGTCGAAGGCGGAAGTGAGCTACGTGGCGAATACGCCAAGAATTGCATCCTGGCCCGCCGATTAATCGAAAAGGGAGTGCGGGTCGTTCAACTATTCAATGGTAGCGATCCATCTGGTGGCAATGGCATTACCAACTGGGATTCCCATTCCAACATTCTTAATACGCATGCGATGCAGGCTGAGATCATGGATCAGCCCACAGCGGCCTTAATCGCCGATATGCGACAGCGGGGACTGCTTGACAATACGCTTGTCGTTTGGGCCACCGAATTTGGCCGCATGCCATTCTTGCAAGCCAACGGAACCGGTCGCGACCACAACCCCAATGCGTTTACGTGCTTTTTGACCGGAGCCGGAGTCAAACGTGGTTTTAGCTATGGCGAAAGTGACGAGTTTGGATTCAAGGCTGCGGTCGACAAAACTTCCGTTTACGACTTCAATGCAACGTTACTGCATTTGATGGGACTCAATCACGAACGTCTGACGTTTTATCACAATGGGCTGGAACGAAGACTCACCAACGTGCATGGCAACGTGGTTGATCAAGTTCTGGCATAAACGCTCACCTACCTGCATTCCGAACAGCCCGGGTGATCGCCGGAACGTGGTCCGCGCCATGGATTACTGACCGACACCCGTGAACACAGCGGACAAGCAAATCCTACCGAATAACTTTTCAGTTATGCTGTTGCCGAATTGTGCACATTCCACAGGTTGAATTCGCCATCTTGATTTCAATACATTGTTTTTGATCGTCCGAAAGCCACTTCGCGTTGGTTCCCCTTTGTTGGTTTAGAACCCTGCCGCCGGTGGCGTGAACCATCGGGCAAGGTCGACCGAATAGCCCCCCCGCATCCCCCAAGTTGGGATGATGCCGATCGCGGTAACGTACAAGGATTTTTGAATGTTTCGAATTTTCATTCTGACGATTCCCTGGCTGTTGTTCTTCACCGATGCATCGCACGCTCAACAAAACCGCAAAGGCATGCCACGCGAGAATGTCATTGACGTTCCAGCGATCGGCGAAGAACTCTGCGTGAGCAATGCATTCCAATCCAACATGGTTTTGCAACGCGACAAGCCGATCGCAATTTGGGGCTGGGCCGATGCCGGAGAAAAAGTGACCGTCTCCTTCGGTGGCAAGCAGCAGCATGCAAAGGCTGCCGAAAATCGCGTCTGGAGAGTCCGACTAGCGGCGATGCAGGCGACCACCGAACCGCTCACCCTCACCGTGCAAGGTTCACATAAGACGTTAAAGCTCGAAAATATTTTGATTGGGGACGTCTGGTTGCTGGGCGGGCAAAGCAACATGGAGTTTCCGCTGGACCGTATTGAGAACGGGCAGCTCGAAATCATTTCCGCGAATTACCCAGGCATTCGCATCCTCACAGTTCCGGCAGCAAACGGACCTGACAACAAACCTGGTTTCCCCCGTTTGCACGAGTGGAGCGGATGGTTTAACCGTCACTTCCGCAAAGGCGATTGGGATGCCTGCACACCCGAAGTAGCGCGTGAATTATCAGCGATCGGATACATCTTTGGACGCCGCATCCACATGGCGGCGGAAGTTCCGATCGGCATCATTGATGTTTCGCGAGGCGGAACCACCGTTGAAGCGTGGACCCCGGACCCCGTTCTTCGAAAAATCGATTCTGAATCGGTCCGCAACATGCTCGCGGAATGGGACCAGAAAGTTGCTAACTGGGATCCCCAAGCGGATCTTGCAAGTCGTGTCGAAAGCTATCGACAAAAAGTGGCAAGATTCGAAAAAGAGGGCAAGGAAATGCCCGCCAACGAACAGGCACCCACCGATCTTCGCCCCGGCCCCCCTATGGATCAAAACCGTCCAGGAAACTGCTACGCGAGCATGATTGCTCCAATCCAAGGGCTGCAGGTCAAAGGAGCGATTTTCCACCAAGGATACAACAACTGCTTCAACGGAACGCAAGGCGCGATCATGTATCGTCACGTCTTCCCAGAAATGATCACCGCGTGGCGAGCCGCTTTTAATGACCCACAACTGCCATTCGGCATTCTCTCGCTATGCACCGAGGGCGAAATCCAGACCCTCGACAATTACTCCGAAATGATGGCCAATCCCGGCCCCTACATCCGCGAAGCGCAATACCAAACTTTCCTGGACTTCTACAAGGCAGGCGACGCGAACATTGGGTTCACAAGCACTTACGACCTGCGGCGCCGATGGTATCACCCGCAATTGAAAATTCCGGCAGGCGAAAGAATCGCCAGATGGGCCCTGGCAACCCAATACGGACTTGCAAACAACGTTCGCTGGAAACCGCCGATGGTGAAAGAAATGACCGTCGAACCAGGACGCATCTTGCTGCGACTCGATGAACCGGGAGAAGCGGTCGATAACGGCGGTCCAATCCTGGGGTTTGCGGTCGCCGGCAAAGACCGCAAATTTCATCCTGCCGAAGCGAGACACTTGATCATGGGTGAAGATGATCGCGGTCGCCCTAAAAAAGACACAAAGGTGATTGTCTTGAGCAGTCCGATGGTCACTGAACCCATCCACTATCGATACGCTTGGGCCCGCAGTCCCATGGGAAATTTGCAGGCAAGCCGCAATGTCGATATCCCGTTTGCAACACAGCGCAGTGACGACTGGTCGCTTGAAAACACACCCAGCGGATTGTTTGACGAAGAAATAAGAAAACTAGAACGCAGGCAACGCCGCATCCAACAGGAAACGCTGCGACAGCTAGACCTCGATCGGCGAATTCGTGCTGCCCAATCCCTCATTGAATCGGCGAAGTCTCAGTAAGCTTTGCTGATGTCCAGGCCTGCCAGAATCCAGCTTGACGATCGTCGGAATTGCCAGAGATCTAGATCTACAGGCAGCGAATGACCGAATCACCATTCAAACTGACTCACGCGTCCTACTGCTCCCACAGATAAGCAAGCGATTTCAATTCTCGTGATTGAGCTACCTTGATCGATGGACACAGGTTCTATCGAACGGCGGTGTTGAAACGAAAACGCACACTCCAGACGTTCCCCAATTCACACAAGGCATTGGTGATGACAGTCTTTGAACAAATCAAAACGCTCTTAGACGAACAGTCGATCGAATACGCAGTATCCCACCATGAACCTGTCTATACGAGCGAAGAAGCGGCTCGCGTACGAGGAGTTGCTCTTCAAACCGGCGCCAAGGCGTTGATCTGCAAATGCGACAAAGAGATGTTTCAGTTTGTAATACCGGCAGACATGCGGTTGGCCGGGAGAGCTGTGCGGCGACAGTTTGGCTGGCGCAAACTTCGGTTTGCGACGCCCGAGGAAGTTCTGCAAATCACCGGCCTGAAGCCAGGATCAATCCCGCCATTCGGCAGTTTGTTCGACCTGACAACCTATTGTGACGAAATGTTACTGAATAATTCTCACATCAATTTCAACGCTGGAGACCACGCGATTTCCATCAGTATGCGGTGTGATGACTACATCCGGGCAGAAAATCCACACTTGGGGACAATCGCCGAAGCTACCCCGCCAAGCTGAGCCCTAATTTGAATCCTGCGCTGGTGGCTGCAAGCAGTCACCATCCCGCTCCGTTCTTGGATGTTTCCCATTTAGTGGTAGACTGCCGACCGGTCCATGCACAGGAGAATTTAAATGCCGATTCGATGTCTTGCCCTTTTCGGTTGCCTGATCGCTGCCAGCCAAGTAACGGCAGCCGAGGTTCAATACGACGTCCGCGAAAAAATCGTTTACAGCCAAGTTGGCGAGCGAGAGTTACTAATGGATGCCTTCGTGCCCAAAGACGAGGGCACCTACCCTGCCGTGCTAGTTGTACATGGCGGTGCTTGGCGCTCGGGCAGTCGCATCCAATTACGTGGTTATGCGATCGCGTTGGCCCGAATGGGATTCGTTTGCTTTGCCATCGATTACCGCTTGGCCCCCAAACACAAGTTCCCTGCACAGATCGAAGATTGCCGTGCAGCGGTTAAATGGATCCGGGAAAACGGCTCGAAGTACAAAGCTGACACAACCAAGCTTGGTGCTATCGGCTATTCAGCCGGAGGACATCTGGTCTCGCTCTTGGCGACCACGGGGGAAGCACCTTCTGAACAGAATGGAAATATCGACACGCGAATTCAGTGCTGCGTCGCCGGTGGTGCACCAACCGACTTTCGCTTCTTCCCGGATCAAGGAAACTGGGCCGAATACTGGATGGGGGGCAATCTAAAAACTGAGCCCGAAAAGTTTCGCTTGGCCTCCTCCACGGCGTTCGTCGATTCAGCTGACCCACCCACGTTCTTTTTTAATGGAACGAGCGATACGCTGGTCCCAGTAACGTGGAGCGAAAATTGTTACACCGCGTTGAAGGAGGCTGGTGTCCGAACTGAGATGTATACCATTCAGGGTGCTGGGCACATGCAAGCTGCCTCCGATCCGATCGCGTTAAAAAAAGCGTACGAGTTTTTGCAAGAAGAGTTGAAACCAACAAAAGCGAAAACAAGCGAAGAAGCAACTAACGAGACAAAGCCGACATCAAAAAAAACAGTAACCGATTCGGAACAACCGGAAGAGGAGGCCGAATCGCCGAGCCTGACCGAAGCGGTTGAAAACTAGAGACGCTTCGCCGGGCCAACCGCCCAAACTCCTTCTTCAAAACCTGAGACACAGATCAGCTGAGACACAGATCAGCTGGGACTTAGATCAGCTGGACACGGTTGATTGACTGACGAATTCACACGAGACCGATTCGAACCGCCCCGCACCGTCAAACCGCTGATCGGGCTCGATTTATCGGGAAGGCTGGTGACTCCAGCAGAGATGACTGGCGAATTAATATTTTTCATTGGGTTCTGTTTTCCGATGGTGAACCAAATGATCGAATGTTGTGAGCTGGCGGATGCTAATTCCAAATTATTGCAGAGCGAAATGAGAGGATCATGAGTCGTTTCATTGCGGTCGGCGACATTCATGGCTGCAGTCGCACGCTTGCGCGACTGCTCGAGATTCTTGACCTGCGTCCCAACGATACGTTTCTTTCCACCGGGGATCTTTCCTCAAAAGGCGAGGATTCCAGAGGGGTGCATCAACAATTGCACAAGCTTGAACAAAGTGGAGTCAGAGTTATTTTGTTGCTTGGCAACCATGAACTGATGCTGTTGGCGATGCAGCGAATGATCGGCGCAGACGTCGATCTTTCCACCTTCCCTGAATCACTCTTTGAGGGTGCCGATGTCAGCTTCCTGATCAGGAGTAATGAGACGTGGGCAACGCTTAAGTCCTACGAATTGCAGCATGCCGAAAACCCCCAGTACTGGGCTTTTCGGCATGATGACCCTCAGCAACACTTCGAGAGACTCTCGCAGATAGCCTTAGGTTCGCAATGGCACCTTCCTCAAACTCACATTGATCTCTTAGCTCGCTGCAAAACGCATCACGTAGAACGCAACTGCCTGTTCATCCATTCCGGGATCCGCCGCAAACATAATCGCAGCACGGACGTCCACGCTGCCGTCGAAGCCCAACTGCAAGAAGATGCAAAAGCAGTGTGTTGGACACGAGATTTCCTCGGCCAAAAACCAAGCTTTCCAGAATTGGTCGTCCATGGGCACACGCCCCTCTGCTACCTCCATTCGTACGGAGTCGATACGACGCCATGGCGGGATCCGGATCTGGTTTTCAAGTCGGTGGTTCACAACGGCGCCCTCAATCTCGACAGTGGTGTGTTCTTGGAGGCCGGGCATTTGACAGCCGTTGAGATTCCTGAGGATGGAAGCCGGGAAAAAATTCAATTCATCCGTGTCCCGCGCCTGGATCCCGTCTGCAAAGACCGCCTGTGGTACTTCCATTATCGCTAGGCGAGCTTTCCCCATTTCGCGTGATCACCATTCCGCGTGACGGACCGTTCTCTAGAGCAATAAGTCATCAACGCAAAAAAATGCCAGACTGGACTTATATCTAGAATTCAAAAGGTGGCTATTTAGGCAAGCGCACAACCCCATCATTTGACAGTCAAGAATTTAGCCTCGAGCACTGATTCGATCAGTTTCGCTGTGCCATCAACACTTCGGCGGTAGCCTGTTTTGACCCTGACTGCCGCCGCACAGCATCCAAACCCAGAAACCAGACATCATTTGCCACCGAAGCAAATGCGGAAACACAGGCCCACGAACGACGCTCAATTTGGCGGCTTCGCCCCCCCCATTGTTTACATGCATTTATCAGCGTTATTTCGACCTTGTCACCACGCACCATTTCATTCAGATTCCTAAACTGCGTTATGAATCACCACCAGGAATTGTTTTCCCACCATAGGTTCTCGGCTGAATTGGTCGGATATGAGCGATTGACTTCGAATTGATTCTCTTTAAACATCGCAAAATGAAACTATCGCCAGGAGAAGGAAAATTGAATCGACTGCACGGGACAATCCAAACATTCGCGTTCATCCTTTCTTCGTTCGTCATTACGACGCAGTGGCCAAACTCAGGATGGGCTGAAGAAGCCGGGACCTCCCCACTCCCGACAACCGGCGCCGAGTCACCGCTTCGGCAAGCACCGCGAGTTTTATCGCCGAAACCATTGGGTGTGGGGCGTTCGATACCCGACCTCACTTTCACGGACATCCAAGGTAAGCAAGGAACGTTAAGTACACTTCCGGGCAATCAGGCGACTGTCCTGGCAATGACGGGAACCGGGTGTCCGCTCTGCAAAAAGTACGCACGCACCTTAGTCGATCTCGAACGGCGTTACAAAGATCGGGGTGTCTCCTTTGTCTTTTTGAATCCAAATGCATCTGAATCGATCGAGAGGCTGAAAATCGAACTCCAGAACAAAGGCTTTGCAGGTCCGTACGTCCGGGATGACGAGGAATCGATCACACGATCACTCGATGTGAAAACAACTACCGAGGTGTTCGTGTTAGACAAGAATCGCACCCTTGTTTATCGGGGTGCAGTCGATGACCAATATGGCTTTGGTTATTCCCTCGATGCACCACGCGAGACTTACTTAGCCGATGCCCTCGATGCTGTTCTCGAAGACCGCCAGCCGGTAATTCAAGCGACGTCATCACCCGGCTGTGAAATGTTTTACCAAACCGACCGGCCTGAACCGCTGACAGCCGAGGTGACTTACCATAATCGCATCGCAGGAATTCTGCAGCGACATTGTGTTGAATGCCATCAGGATGGTGGTGTCACTCCGATGTCCCTGACGAATTATGAAGAAGTAAGAGATTACGCCGGAATGATCCGTAGTGTAATCGACCGTGGCGTGATGCCGCCATGGTTCGCTGCTCCCAACGAGACGAGCTCGCAGGCGGAAACAACAAAAGAGGGCTCACTTTCTAGTCGAGAACGGCACGCTCTGCTGTGGGCGAATGAACGAATGCTCGATGAGTCCGAACGGGTCGATTTAATGAGTTGGGTCGAAGCTGGTGCACCAGAAGGTGACCCAGCCGATGCCCCCGAACCTCGCTCTTTCGTTGATGGTTGGATGATCGGCAAGCCAGACGCCGTGTTCGAGTTTCCACAGGCGATCCCAATCAAAGCTACTGGGATTCTAAATTATAAAACCGTCACCATTGAAACAGACCTTGATCAAGATCGATGGATCCAAGCAATCGAGATCGTGCCCGGTGATCGACGCGTTGTGCACCACGCGTTGGCATTTGTGCTGCCGCCAAACGCGAATCGGTCCGAACGAAGAGAGGCAATTGATTATTGGGGAATCTATGTCCCGGGGAACAGCACTCAGGTTTACCCACCAGGCTACGCGCGGTATTTGCCCAAGGGTTCAACCCTCAAGTTTCAAATGCACTACACCACGATGGGCGAAGCCACTGAGGACAAAACAAAGATCGGCCTGATTTTCGCCGATTCGGCTCCAGAGTACGAAGTAAAAACAGCGAATATCACGAACCCGTATCTGAAAATCCCCGCAGGAGCCGAACGCCACAAAGTCGATGCGTCCATCCGTGTGCCAAGCGATATTCAGCTAATCGGGTATTTGCCGCACCATCACCTGAGAGGGACAGCCTGCCGCTACGAATTGACAACGGTTGATGGCGACAGCGAAGTCTTGCTTGACATCCCCCGCTACGATTTCAATTGGCAACTCTTCTACCGATATACCGAACCCAAGCTAATTCCGAAGGGCAGTCGGCTGACCTTCACAGGCTGGTATGACAACAGCACCAACAATCCATCGAATCCAGACGCAACCAGATCAGTTCGCTGGGGAGAACAGACGTTCGAAGAAATGCACGTTGGGTATATTGAGTATATCGTGCCCAACAACCGGACCGCCAGCGACAGCAAAAACGCAAATGGGGACGCTCCAGCTAAACCACCAAGAGCCACCTTTCTCGATCTCCTAGATGTTAACGGCGACGGTGAATTGACCAAAGACGAAGTGCGGGAACGAATGCCGTCGAGAACAGAATCGGTTCTCCGTTTCTTTGACATGCTTGATCGAAATCGCGACGGAAAGCTCGACCAGGAAGAAGCTGCGAGACTGCAACGCGGACGCTAAACGCATCGCAATCAAACCAACCTCTGCCGCCGCGAACGCGGCGGAAACCACCAACGCCCGCCGCGTTTGAAAAACTCGACAGGAAGCAGTCGTCGCTCAAAAATGGTGGCTCAGATTCAGCAAATACTTCTTTTGCTGGTCGTCGTTCCCGGCTCAACGCAGATTGCCGCTTCCGATCTCCCATTCAATTCATCGCGATATTCGCCTCTGCACGATGGAGATCCGTTGCTTTTCTTGCAACGTGAACCCGAGCCGCTTAAAAAGATGGCCGACAGAACGCGCTCGGTTCGAGAACTGTCGGGATCGAAGCAAAAGGTGGATGCAATGAAAGTAGGAATGACTGCGGTGTTTTTTCTGGCCTGCATCCTCAGGCCCGCCTGGGCCGATGATGGAATCGCGACCGAGTACCCTGGCGATGCTGGGATCGAAAAACACCCAGCCGTTGTTTTCGTCGAGAACTTCAACGAGCAGACAATCACCGCAGTCACCAAACGCTGGACGTCCATCCAAACCCTGGAAGTCCTCTCACTTTCATCTGACACACCCACAGCCAGCGGCGATGACCGATCCTTGCTGATGACGCATATAGGTGGGCAAGGAACCGGCGGCCATCTTTACCGACCACTTCAGCCCGGCTACGAAAAACTTTACGTCCGTTTCTACGTCAAGTTCGATCCCAACTGTGCCCCCATTCATCACTTCTTTCACATCGGTGGATACAACCCTTCGACCGAGTGGCCGCAGGGGGGCGCGGGAAGTCGCCCCCGTGGGAACGAACGCTTTAGCACAGGTGTTGAACCCCATGGCGACAACTGGACATGGGACTACTACAGCTACTGGTCAGAGATGCGGGGCAGTCCACCTCGTGGTCAAACCTGGGGCAACAGTCTTATCCGCGATCCAAGCTTGATCGTCAGACGCGGCAAATGGACCTGCCTAGAATTAATGATGCAAATGAACGATGTCGATGATCGAAACGGCGAGATGGCGCTCTGGATCGACGGAAATCAGGTCAGCCATATCGGCAAGGGCTTTCCAACGGGAAAGTGGAACTTCGACAAGTTCTTGCCCGGGCAAGGCGGCGCCGGCAACCGCTGGAATGATGCGAAGAGAAAGTCAGAACCTCTCACCTTCCCAATTGGCGGGACACCCTTCGAAGGATTTCGTTGGCGCACCGATCCAGACTTGAACCTGAACTTTCTGTGGGTCCTGCTCTACATCACCAAAGCGCCAAAAAATCATGTTAGCCGAATCTGGTTCGACAATATTGTTGTCGCAGAAGACTACATCGGTCCGATGCCCGCGCCGAACTAAAATGTTTACACAGAACGTATCGTCGCGATTTAGCGAATCGAAGCAAAAAGAATCTTTCAGCAAGCCGCATCCCAGCATCAAACCATCCCAGCATCAAACCGCTGCAGCCGATGGGTGACCTACAGTAAATGCTTTCACTGAGGAGAATCTCTTGCAGGATCAACACCGAACGAACGCTGTACGTCGTACCGCGCCCATGTGGTTGCTGCTCATCACGCTGGCACTTGTACCAAACTCGCTCCGTGCTGACGAACGAATTGACGCAGACCTGCTGTTCGAAAATGGCGAACTGCATCTTGGCGATGGCCTTCCAGCACAAGTCGGTGATTTGGCAATTACCGGTGATGAAATCGTTGCTGTCGGAGACTTCAAAACAGGGCAGATCAAGCGTCGAGTCGACTGCACGGGCTTAATCATTTCGCCCGGCTTTATCGACTTACATTCTCACAGCGACACTCCAGCAACGAAGAAAGAGACTCGTTTGGTTGCAAATTACCTGACCCAAGGCTGCACCACTCTCGTGACTGGCAACTGCGGAAGTGGGCCCGTCAATGTCGCAGATTACTATGACAAATTGGACCGGTACGGCGTCGGAGTCAACATTGCCCATCTGTTACCACAGGGCGGGTTACGAGAAAAAGTCATCCAACGTGACCGCAGAGATGCCACACCCAAAGAATTAGAGCAGATGAAATCGCTCACGCGTCAAGCAATGCGGGATGGTGCATGGGGAATGTCGACCGGTTTGATTTATGTCCCTAGCTCCTATGCCGATACCAATGAGCTGACCGAAATCGCCAAAGTTATCGGTCGCCATGGTGGCATCTACGTGAGTCACATTCGCGGCGAGGGTAGCAGCTTATTGGATTCCGTCGGTGAAGCTTTACAGATCGGCCGCAACGCCAAACTGCCGGTACATATCTCTCACTTTAAATCATCCGGAAAAGACTCGTGGGGGCTGGTTCGAGTTGCCATCGATGTGATCGAAAAAGAAAGGGAAGCGGGAGCCGAAGTCACGGCCGACCAATATCCTTACATCGCATCAAGCACCTCCCTGTCGGCGACCTTTCTTCCCGCTTGGGCACGCGAAGGGGGATCGGCCAAAATGCTGGAACGATTGAACAGCGAACAAGATGCCGACCGAATCGAGCAGGTGATTCGCCGAAAACTCGCCTCAACAGATCAAGGGCAGCGAATCCAAATTGCACGTTATCGCCCCAACACGTCTTGGGCGGGTCGTCGCTTGAAGGAAATCGCTGACGAAATCTCGGTCGATCCGTATGACCTGATCCTTCAGATCCTAAACGCGGATCATGGCACCAAGGTGGTCAACTATGGAATTGACGAGTCGGACGTACGATACGTGATGCAACGCCCTTGGGTCGCAACCGCATCGGACGGGTCAGCAAGGATTCCCAGCGAAGAAGTCCCTCATCCGCGGAACTATGGTACGTTCCCACGGAAGATTGGCTACTACTCCGTTCGCGAAAACGTCATCCCATTGCCGCAGGCTATTCGTAGCGCGACGGGATTACCGGCCGACATCATGGGAATGCCAAACCGTGGCTACCTGCGAGCCGGTTATGCCGCTGATGTCGCGATCTGGCAGCAGAATGAATTGATCGACCGAGCGACATTCGAAGTCCCGGACCAATATTCGGCAGGCATTCGTTATTTGCTAGTCAATGGCACGCCAGCGATTTGGAACAGCAACGTGACGGGAGCCTTGGCCGGCGAAACACTCCGGCATCAACCAACTCCGGAACAACCCGAAACCAACAGCAAAGAACCAACGGCTTCTTCAAGGGCAAGTCATTAAACGGCTTCCACCCAACAGCCTGCATTCAATCGACAGGCTCACCCGTTTTCACCGCAGTGACGCGTCCCACGAAGAGTCAAACGTAGCGTCTTGAAAGAGGGAAGCACGACATGCACTGCCTCGCCAAAGTGACTCTTCTTGGCCAAGGACCACCATCGCTCCGCAGCATTTACTCGGGATGCTTGCCGGGGATGCTCACTCCGGAATGCTTACTCGGGAATGTAGTTCAACGTGTAATAGGCCTCTGCGTGCAACAGCGGCAGCCCGGCTTTGGACCGAACACCATCGCTGTGCAATTCATGAACGTGACCTTCCTGCAAGGAATCGACGTACAAGCGAACACTCTTCCCGTCAGCACCTGCTACCGCATTCGTGATGGTTGGCGTCGTGTGATCGACTTCGGGGCTGCCATAAGACGATTGATAAATGTACGTGTACGAAGTCAATTTGTACGAATCCGTATTCTCAACGGTGGCCACATCAATCGGTTCGGTGAAGGTCAATTCAAAACCGTCGGACATTGCCCGCATCTCATGAATTTCGAAAGGAACCTTGCCGGTCCAATCGACTCGTTCAACAGCAAACGGGCGTCGACCACGAGATCCCCAACCGCGATTGGTGCCACCGACGAACATCTTGCCGTTGTCCGTCATTTCAAGCGCAAGCGATCCGCTGGCGAATCCCTGCACGAAGGGAAAGCAGGCGCCTTGGTAGTGGCCTTTGACCTTTTCGAGGAAACAACGCATCACCGTGCTGTCTGATTGATCCGTGACAAACATTTGATTTTGAAAAGGACCGAACTTGCCTCCCGTCGTGTCGCAGGTCACACCGGCCGCCGATTTACCCATTTTGTTGTAGGGGAACAGAATCGCCGGTGGTTCGTAATGCGGCAAACGTTTCGCCTCGGTCATGATTCGACTGCCACTCTTCGGTTCCTCGGGCCGCGGCCCCAATACCGATTCAGCAAGCTCGTACCATTGAAAGCCGCCAGGATGCCCAACGAACTTTCCAGGCGAGAGGTGCTTTAAACCACAGGTTCCATTCCAAGGACCTTGATTGTCGGTGTAAAAGAGATCACCCATGTGATTGGCCCCAATCCCGCCGGGTGATCGAACCCCACTGCACGTCGGAACAAGTTCACCCTCGGGCGTAACACGGACACACCAGCCGCGGTAAGGCACCTGACTGCTGAACGACCCAGTCAAGCAAAGAACCACCCAGATGTCGCCGTTCTTGTCGAACTTTGATCCGAAAGCATACTCGTGGTAGTCACCCGAGATCCCCCAACCATCGTTGACAATCTCAAATTCGTCGGACTTCCCGTCACCGTTGGTATCACGCATTCGGGAGACATCCGAACGCTGGGTCGCGTACAACCAGCCATCCCGGAACGCCAAGGTGAGTGGCTCATGCAAACCATGCGCGAAGCGTACGAACTGCGAGGCCGAAACCGTTGGAGAAAAAGGATCGTTGATCGTCCATATTTCACCGCGCCGCGAACAAACCGCTAGTTTTCCACCCGGCATCATCTGGAATCCAGACGCCTCCAACACGACTCCTTCAGGAACCTCAAAGGTCGTGATGGGGTAATAGTCAGACTCGCTTGGCGGATCTTGCGACAGACCTGCCGTCGGCAGCAAGAGCAAGGAAGCAATTACGCAAAGGCATCCCGCCATCGGCAACGGGGTGCTTCGAAAATTCCTCGTACGAAAGCATTGCGATAACATCGGTCGCATGATTCTCAACTGTCTTAGGGATAGATACGTAGCGAGCTAATCCCGTCCACAAGTGGGCAGGACAAATGATTTCCAGGCGGCTTCAAACAGCCGCCACCATTACCAGACGATTCGCTGGGTAATCTTCGTTGGGCCGTCAACCGGTACAAGCAATTCTGCAGCGTCATTGCGTAGCAAAGGTGCTGCGCCAGAGGTTTCGATTCCGATACGGACTCGACCATCCACGAGGTAATCACCATCCGGTTGCTGCACAATCGAACCGGACGCGGCTCGGAAGTAAATGGTTCCTGATGCTGATTCTGACTCGACCGGTGTAATGGTCAATTCGCGTTTGAACGTTCCGTCAAACTCACTTGGCACAGGAATAGGTTTATCTTCAACATTTGCAAAAGGAGCGCGATAGCGAAACGTCGGTCGTCCTTTTTCGTCGAGTCGGTATCCGAGGAACTTAAGCCCCCGTTCTGCTGCTGACTGCTGCGGCCAAGCGGCTGCCTCGTCTGCGAGCAGCGCTACAGGCGAGGTCTTTTCGAACGTTAGCAAACTGCCACCCAATGGTGTTTGCCTACCTTGGCCTCGACCGACCCAATGTTTACTGGCATCGATGAAACGATTTTGCCAAATCAACGTTAAGGACATTTCTTGCGCGTCCCAGCACAGGTTCGCTTTTTCGGGATAGCCGACGGCGATCCCACGCGGTGAGACCCCTTCAATAAAGTTGCGATAGATCACCGGATCGGAGTCGGGCTTTAATTCGATCATTCCTCCAACGATGCCATCCGGAACTCCGCCTGAAGTACCCTTTTCGAGAAACGCCCACATCGCACTGGTTTGCTCTGCCGGGTTGCCACCATAAATGTGCGGCACTGTACTCTTACCATCGGGGAATCCGGTCGGCATCCGCGTTCCAGGACGATAGGCTTGCGGGTCAAGCATGTAACGATGAAACCAATCTTCGCGAAGCCGCTTGGACATCGTGTCCAAAGCTAACGCTTGAATACCGGTCGATTTAAATTTTCCGTAAGTGTGGCAGCTCACGCAACCGAGCCCCTTGGCACCAACAAGCAACCTGCCAGCAGCAACCTGCCGCAATTCAGATTCATCGGTCGATTCGGGATTCGCCTCCGTTCGCTTGTCGAGCTGCTCGAACACCTCTGCAAGCTGTCCCCCATTTGCATCCCCAAACTGTGGCATATGTGCCAGCATGTAAGGACGGCTCTTGTTACCGCGACCAATCACTTGCCGAGTCCAATCGGCACGCAGCTTGTCACCAACACCATCTAATGGTGGTGGCAGACGGCCTTCGTCTCCCATCTCGGGAATCGAACTGACAAAGAAAGTATTGCGATCCAATTCGACTCCCCCCACTCCATCGCGGCGATGACAGGCATAGCAATTCAACGATTTCATCGTATGGTTTGCTTGCACGTCCGGTGTTGGGGCAAATCGGTCGGTCGCACGGTTGACCACTGTTGCCAACGCCAGACGCTGGATTTCAGTGAGATCGTAATTTGGCACTGAATCCTGGCCGGATTCTGCGAGGCAACCCTTCGTCGAATCACAATCGGCCAACTTAGGCGGTTTGCTCGTTGCTGCCATCCGCTTCCCTTGGTCGGTTTTCGTGTGGCAACCAACGCAGCCCAGGGAAGTGAACAATCGGCGCCCCGCTTCGACCTTGGACTCGTCGTACACGAATTCCTCCGGATCGACCGGCGGTGCTTCAACTTGCACAGGCACATCGACCCCATCGCGACTCATCACGAGCGATTTATCGATATGTCCCGATTTGATCCCAGGCCCCGCCCAGACAAGCGACAATTCTTCTTCGCCACCCTTCTCAAACCAATCGACCCGAATCGCATGCGCCCCCGCGCCGAGCGAGATCGTCGCTTCTTTGGACGTCCTTGGATGTACCCCGTCATTGTCGATCACCAACTTGTCATCAATAAAAAGTCGGCTGCCATCATCCGACGCCAACTGGAAACTGTACTTCCCTGCCGTCTTGATTGGCAAAAAACCTGAATAACTGATCAACACATTTTCGTTACGCTTTCCAACACCGATGTCCAAGCCGCGAGACACACCGGTCAAATCTGGCTCGAGCTCGTCCATATTGGGAAACTTATCAACACCGACAAAATAGGCGGAAAACTTTAAATTCGGCTCCTTGGGTAAATCGCGGGCAGTCCCAAAGGTGACCGAAGCATCCCCCGTCAAATATTGAGCAACATGACGCCAATTATCGCCCCCAAGGTCTAATTGTGGCATTCGCCCCGATGCACGAACGGCGAGTGGGTTTTTCAAGAACTCTTCTAAGCTTGCGCGACTGTATTTCTCACCCAAGTCAATCAATGGAACAGAAGTCGCGGCAGATACCTTGCGACCGTCACGTGATAAGTGACAGGCAACACAGCCAGCTTCATGAAATAGGCGTTCACCGACGCCCGCGTTGCCACTCTTGGTTCCGCTTTTAATCGTGTCTGTTCCAACCAAAAAGTTGGTCAATGCCAATGCCGCCTCACGACGCTCTTGCGGACTCATCCCCGACATTACATCTGGCATCGTGGTTCCTGGCTTTGCCGCATGCGGATCAGTCAGATACTTCACCATCCACTCTGGATGAACCCGTTGACCAACTTGATCCAGTATCGGGGCTTGCTTGGGTGCTGCTGATGACGCCAAGTCGCTTGGTGTCTCATGGCAAGCAACACAATTCAATTCACCGAACAGCAAACGACCACCGGCAAGTGAATCCTCTCCCAACCCGTGAAATCTCTCAAAACCGGGAACAATCGGTCGGCGAGCCTCAGCATCGATGTTTCGGGGTCGCACCCAAATGTTTCGATATCGAACCGGGTTGCCATGCTGCTGAAGATGGATGGGACCATTGGCAGCACTTTCGGCCAATTGACCACCAGGGGTTGGCCCGGGCAATTCAACATCGCGCTGCACCACCACTCCATTGAGCTTCACGGTGATCCGCGCGTTCGCAATTTTTTTACCCGCTTCATCAAACCGCGCGGATGTTAAATCGACGTCGTAGGTTTGCCAAACCAAAGGTGGCAAGCACATGTTCAGGTCGGGGTCACGAACTTGGTAAAGTCCCCCCGTTTCGTTGTTCTTTCCCTCAAGCCCGAACGAATCAAGCACCTGAGTCTCGTAGCGTCCTTGATGGTAAACGCCACTATTGGCACGTCCCTGTCCCGTTGCCTTGGGCATGAACGGCAAGCGAAATTCCAGATGCAGTGTGTAATCACCAAACGTATCGATGCTGGTACATCCTTCCTGGAGCAAGCCGTCATCAGTCATTTTGGCGCCCGGACGCCAATGCTTTTCGATCGAACCTGGCGTACCGTCGAACAGGACAACAGCACCGACCGGTGGCTTGGCCCCCAACGTCGGACTTTTCCGCTCAACGCGATCAAATTGCTTGACCATCGATTCAACTTGCTCAGATTCCAGTTCGAGCCGTTGTTTATCTTTCCCGGTCCATCCAGCCCCAGGCAACCCGCCAGGATAGATCACCACTTCGAATCCGCCCTCACCGCGCGCAATGATGTGCAAGCCACGGGTCGAGTCGGCATACTCGCCTTGTAATTTAAAATCAGGATCGTCGTTCGCCGTCTCCAAGCGATCGTAGACTTGGGCCAGTGCCGCGGTTGTTGAGAGGCCCAGCAGCATGGAGAGAATGGCGATAGCACGTTGCGTCGTCTGCATGGATGGTCGCTTCTAGCGTCGGGATACCTAGGTGAACAAAAGCGTTGTCCGAGAGTCGGCGTTCCCGTTCGACAGACCGGTTAAGGATTGACGCCACGAGCCCCTCGGGCCAGCAGTATAACCTCCACCGAAGTGTCCAGCGACAAGAGAAAAAAAAGAGCAAAAGATCAGCGATCAACGGTTTCCAGCGACGTTATGCAGCCTATCCCCCGGCACTCCAGATCCCCCGGCACTCCAGAGCAATCGCGAGGCGACTGCTGGGGAACGCTTGATCTCCGGAGGTCGCTCGCGGAGGAACTGGTGCAAAAAAGCTGGCCGGTGAGCGAGCCTTGAGCTGAACTTGTGTTGGACAGGTCGCGTCGCAGCCAAAATGGATCCTCACCAATTGCGGGTAATTCGGATTGACGACCACGACCAGCACTTCGCAGTAAACCGTGAATTAGATTACCTGCCTCAGAATCAAGGCACTCGGACGCCATACACCGGGGTATCAGCCAGTCCCTCCGCACTACTTTCAATCTGAATCCGGCGCCGTTAAAAAGGACGGAACACGGGTAACGCGAGACGCCTGTGACACTTGCAAGGCTGGCCCAGTCGAAATCCCTCAGCAGACGCAACAAGAATGTCCATCCAAATCGATCGCTCATTCCGGCTTTCTGACCAACGCAATCCCCAGCCCAAGCGGCTTGGGAGATTGACTGCCTGGGTACTCCTGATCGGATTCGGATTGGCTTCGAACGCGAACCTATCAATCGGGCAACAAAGTGAAGGCGACCGACCGAGCGAAGCTGGACAACGATCCTCAGCCGAAGCAGCAACCGGCCCAAGTCGCTCAGCCGAAAGAGAGGCCGGCCCACGGCGGTCTGCCGAAGCCGAGGCGGGACCGCGAAGATCAGCCGAAAGAGATGCCGGCCCAAGACGCTCCCCGGAAGCTTTCCAGGGAACCCGCGAGCGTGGCACGGCATACGAGCGTGACCCACGCAGTCAACGCGGATTGAATGAATCGCTGCGCAACTTCAAACCGCAAACCCAGCGTGAAGCCGCCCTGCTGCAAATGATCACTCAACTGCAAAACGAAATCACCACGCTTCGCCGGCAAACCCAATCGAATCGCGAGACCCGAGATCGACATTCAGAGGTTCGCCGCGACAGCAACGAAACACGCGGGCAGCGAGACGGGTTTGTCCTCTCGCCACGCTGGCGTTCCACCAAGGATGGCAAAGTTTTCCAAGCATATGACAAGAACGGTGACGAAGTAGTTACCCTTGACGAATGGCTGCTCATGTTCAACGGCAATATCAGTCCTTCCCGCCGTGAGATGCAGACGAAACGCTTCAATGATGCTGACCCAAACCATGATGGTAAATTTGTTCCCGCCGAATTTATTTATTGGTACAGCATCGGGCGTCACCGCGAAGTAGAACAGGGTCGCCGCGCGGAAGGACGGGAAGGAACCACTCGCCGTGTCCCTCGTGATGGTGAAGGGCAAACCCGGGGTCCGCGTGATGGTGAAGGGCAAACCCAGGGTCCGCGTGACGGTGAAGGGCAAACCCAGGGTCCGCGTGACGGTGAAGGGCAAAGCCGAGGTCCGCGTGATGGTGATCTCGGGTAGTGCTCGAAGGAATGCAGCTCCCTCCAGTGCAGAGTCCCCAATAAATCAAACAGTCACCAGAACCATCACGTTTCCCTGTGGAGCCACCGCTTTTCCTTACGGAGTATGGAACATCCCAATCTCTGGTTTCAAATGAAGCCCACAACAATCCGCCTCAACGCCTGACGACAGCAAGCACGTTGCCCGCTGATAATCGCCGCACTGGAAAGTCAGCCAGAGATTCCTCCCAAAAAACAAGAAGTACCTAGTTTGTTGACTGAGCGAATCCATACTCCACAGGATGCCGCCCGGATCATTCGCGATGGGGGCCTGGTGGCGTTTCCTACCGAGACTGTCTTTGGACTCGGAGTCGACGCAACCAATCCTGATGCCGTGAAAAAACTGTTCACTGCAAAAGGTCGGCCAAGTAACAACCCCTTGATCGTACACATCAATAATCAGCAAGACTGGTCACTCGCCGCATCTGAAATGACGCGACACGCCGAGGCATTGCTGACCGCGTTCGCGCCGGGGCCCATCACGGTTGTGCTACCCAAACTGGCAAAGATCAGTCATTTGGTGAGCGCAGGATTAAATACCGTTGGGTTACGGATCCCAAGCCATCCAATCGCGAGAGAAATTTTTCGTTTGGCAAAAGTTCCCGTGGCGGCCCCCTCGGCGAACCGATCGGGAAAACCAAGCAGCACAACTTGGCAATCCGCGTTCGAGGATTTGAGTGGACGAGTCGATGCGGTCTACTGCGAAGATTCCACTAGCATCGGGATTGAATCAACCGTCGTCAATTGCTGCGGCCCCTTCCCGGTCATCCTCCGCCCTGGCGCGATCACGCTCGAACAAGTGCAGCAGATTGTGCCAGAAGCAAAGGAAATGGCACCCGGCATTGATCGCGATGAATCGTCGGTGACAGACGCGGTCAGCTCACCCGGAATCTTGCACCCACATTACCAACCGGATGCTGAAATTCACTTGCTGGAAAAACCAACACCAGAATTGATCACACCGAATGCTGGGTCAGCCTACTGCGGGTTAGATCGATTTGAAGGCATCGAACTATTGCCGCTTTCAAACACATACGAAACTGTCGAAGACTACGCAGCAGGATTCTATGAGTTTCTTCGTCAAGCCGATCGAAATTCAATCTTAAGAATTTTCGTGCAGAAAGCACCCGCACATGGAATCGGACGTGCCTTACTCGATCGCCAGCGCCGCGCGGCAGGGGGCTAAACTCAACCACCCCGTTACCGAACGGCACGAACAAGGCTCACTTTCGCCATTGAAGTCCACGCGTGATTGAAGACAAACGCGGCGACTGGAATCAAGCAAACAAAGGCTCAAGCAA
>JBMYRF010000023.1:47756-59064 GCA_049602075.1 Rubripirellula sp. | reverse complement strand
TCAAGCAAACAAAGGCTCAAGCAAGCACGGGCTCGAGCAAGTTGTCGACCAGGCATTCAGCATTCAGCTTAGCGGCCAAACGGACCCAAGCTCTCCATTGCTTGCTTCAGTTTCTCTTGCGATGCCTCAAGTTGCTCGACAACCTCTTCGAGTTGCTTCTTGGCACCTTCATCATCAACCTGTTTAGATCGCTCGATCAATTTCTGCAGATCTTCACGTGCTGAGCGAATCTCTCGTGCAACTCGCATTGGATCAAAAGCTATTGGAGGTTGGACCGCCCCCTTTTGAATCTGACGTGGCTGCATTTGCAAGGGCAAAATATTTCCACCGGCCTGCAAACCTTGCATCTGGATCTTGATCCCCTGATCCTTGCTGTACTTTTCATACAGTTTGTGGGCTTCCGGTTCAGTCTTCTTCAACTCTTCTACATTCTTTGCTTCGTACTTCTTCGTCTCAATTTTCCCGTTAGTGTTCTTCGTCACCTCCATTTTGATTCCGTTGACAGGATCATCGGTGATTTTGACTTTCGTTCCATTCTCTTTGGCCTCAATTTCCTTCACCCCATTCACATTCTTGATGCGCATATTTCGACCGTTCCCACCGATCGCTTGGACTTGAATCTGGATATTACCACCTCCGAGTCGCAGGTTACCGGGAAACATTTTTTGTGGCTTCGGCGATTCTGCTTTTGGCTTCAGCGCATCCGCTGCACGAACCGCAGCAGCATCATCACCCTCAGCAAGCGATTCCAACGCCTGCTTCGCAAGTACCTTGGTTTCCTCGTCTTCTGAATCGAGATGCTGTTTCAAAATTTGAATCGCTCGAGATCCAACTTCTTGGCTATCGCTGTGGGCAGCAGCTTTGAGAGGTTCGATCGCTGCTTTTCCCAATGCAGAGAGTTTTTGGCTGCCTTCTTTGCGATCCGCAAAACGGTTCGAATCAAGCTTTTGAATCAGACTTGGAATGTCGATTTTCTCTTCGGCTGCCTTTTCTTGATCATTGGTAGCTGTGTCTTGGCAGGCAGCTTGCTGGTACCCGAAAAATTGCAAGGCGAAGGCCAAAACCAGTACGCCGACCACAGAAACATTTTGTCGAATTGGCTTGTTCATTTTTCCCATCTCTTCCTACCGTAACTTCAGACGACAGCAACTTGGCCGTCATTCGTGGTGACAACCAGTCTTGCATTAGACAAGCTGCCACCTCCGCTTTCAATTGATCTTTCATGAGAAAGTAGGCGGCTCGGCAAAAAAGTCCAACTTCCTCCCAGACATTGCCCGCTCCACATGCCATACCACCATCTCAAGACCTGCTGACGAGGGTCGAACAAAATACTCGGATCGACTGAGCGATGACCAAATCGCTTGATATGATTGAATTACACCTAGCAATCATTAATGCCAAGCATTCACGCGCACCCAATGGTGCGGTCGAATTGGGTGCGGTCGAATTGAAAGCCGAAAACCGGTTGCGACCCCGGATCGTTTACAAGCTCACAAAAGCTCACGCTGACATCCTCCGAAATAAAACGGGATCAAACCATGGATTTCTGGACGAATCTTTTCGACAACGATTACCGTCAGCGTGCTGATATTGAATCCCTAAAACGACAGTCAAAAAAAAGAGCCGCCCGGGAATACAGAAGGATCGGGGACCAACAGGATCGAATCGATGCCCTTGAGGATCAGGTTGGTGAGTTAGCCTTGCTATGCCGGTCCTTGCTGACCCTCCTTCGCGAAGACGGGACGGTCAAGCCAGAACGTTTGGAGGAGGTCATGACACGAATGGATGCAGCAGATGGCGTCATCGACGGAAAAATCACACAGCAATCCGAACCTGACGAGGATCCCAAAACGCCTCCCAAAATCCGCACTTGGCCTAAGAATGAACGTAGCGATTGAGCCTACGCCCCGATTGGTTGAGTTGCCGGGAACGCTCGATGCCCCGATCACCAGCCTGCTCAACTAAATCGCAACATCAACTTCATCATCAATCCCAAGACAGCCATCGATTCGAACACTGTTGGCACATCACCTGATTGAATGAACAATCCGAGTTACATGCAATTCGATCTCTAGTCGTGGCGATCCTCAGCAACCCAGCGGTCTCGGCAAGAAACGCATCATCGATGGAAGCCGACGCTGCGATGGTAACAACAATTCCATGAACAAAACAACGAGGACAAGACGAAGATGAGCCGATCATGTCTGTGCAGGAAGAGGATCTAATGGAGAAAGAAATTGCGAAGTTCCTCGCAGCGTCCTCCTTTGCGGTTGCTGGAGCGTCGACGAGCCAACACAAATATGGAAATCAGATCTTTCGAGCCCTAGTTGCTTCGGGTCGAAACGTGTATCCGTTGAACCCGTTTGCCGAACAAATCGAAGGGCAAGCAGCCTACGCTTCGATCGCTGGCCTTCCCGAGGCTCCGGAATCGGTCTGTGTTGTCACACCACCTCCGGTGACAAGACAAGTGGTTGCCGATGCAATTCGTTTTGGTGTAAAACACCTTTGGATACAGCCTGGTGCAAATGATACAGAATCGAGCGAGTCTGCCCGCCGGGCCGGCCTGACGGTCATCGATGACGGAAGCTGCGTACTCGTACTACTGGCAAGAGAATGACCCTCGTGTCGTCGCATTTCCGTGAGCAATTCGCATCGAATCGAAATTCAGGGAACCCCTTGCCAACCAATGGCGGGTAAAGCGCCGCGAGTGTCAAATCCCTTGATACACGCCTGCATCAAACATCCTTCTTTCCCCGCCCTGAAAGACGCGTGAACCGAGACTATGCCTTCGAGCAAACGACAGCTTGACCTTCAGACAGCCGACCAAGTGATCGCCGAAATTGAGCATCTTCGATCGGCTGGCTACACAAAGTTGAAGAACTGGAATTTGACGCAGGCTTGCGAACATCTGCAGATGACAATGAACGGCGGGATGAACGGATTCGGTTTTCGACTTCCCTGGATTGCTCGGGCGACCGTCATGAAATGGGTTTTTGGATGGATGCTACGAAACCGAAAAATGATCAGTGCACCGACGATCAAAAAGCTAAAGCCCGTCTCGCTCCCCGACCAAGACAATGACCCATTGATCGATGAATGCATCGCCACCATTCGAACGGCCGAATCCTTCGCTGGCCCAATCGAAAACTACCCAATGCTTGACGACTTGAGTGTCGACACTTGGCAACAACTCATGTGGCTGCACGCGGCTCATCACCTCGGCTTTCTGATTCCCAGCCAAGAAACCGTCTGATTCTGGTGGCATTCTAACAAACCCGCATGATCCGTTGTGTTTCGGTACGCATGCTGGTTTCTAACGTGACAACTCAGTCAAAACCAATCTTCACGCAGAGATTCCAATGAACGCCCGCCCACGCATCCCTGTTTGGCAAGTCGACGCATTCGCTGCCGAAGCATTCACGGGAAACCCCGCAGCCGTGTGCCTGCTGAACGAGTATCCCACTGATCGCTGGCTGCAAAATGTGGCAAGCGAGATGAACCTTTCTGAAACGGCATTCGTGGTCCCTACCGATAAACCGGGTCAATTTCACCTACGGTGGTTCACACCCGCGGCGGAGGTCGATTTGTGCGGACATGCGACACTTGCTACCGCTCACGTTCTGTATCTCGCTGGCTACGCATCAAATGATCAGGTGATTCACTTTCGAACTCGCAGTGGTGAGCTTCCCTGCCGGCAAACGGGTGATTTGATCTCCCTAGACTTTCCCGTCACACCAGTCGCCGACACTGTCAACGAGCAGTTGGCAAAGGAGGTTCGATCTTCGTTGGCCGTCGAGTCAGCGGACGTCAAGCAATCGAAATTCGACCTCGTCGCAATTGTTGAGAAGGAACAGATTGTTCGAGGCTTGCAGCCTGATTTCCATCGCATGAGAAAGATTCCAACTCGGGGAATCATCGTGACAGCAAAATCCGATACCACAGACATCGACTTTGTCTCCCGTTTCTTCGCGCCCCAGCATCAAATCGACGAGGACCCCGTTACCGGATCAGCCCATTGCTGCCTTACCCCGCTTTGGGCCGAACAACTTGGAAAAACCAAATTGGTCGCTTACCAAGCCTCGCAACGAGGTGGGAAACTGCTCTGCGAAATGATCGGGGATCGAGTCCATCTGTCCGGCACCGCCTGCACCGTCTGGCAAGGTCAACTCTTGACAGACCCTCCCACTTCCCCGTGAAGGGGTGGAATTCGATCACTCCCCATGGCAAAGGGTCTGCCTAGCGGAAGAAGGCAAGCTGCCTGAACAACTGGAGCCTGAACGACTCGTTTGTCAGACCGAACCCACACTTGCTGCCGATAACGTTCCAACGTTTTATTGGCTGCATGCCGCCGCTCTCGGTGTGACAAATGGATGTCTCACCTCCTTGGCTAACCAGCGCAGGATTCAGACAAGACAGGATTCAGACAAGACAGGATTCGGGAAAATGGGGTGATTCTCACTTGTGGAATCATCGATTGTTCAACGCAGCGAACCGTTCGATATCCCCGCAGCGGGCGAACTCCAGTACAAATACCAAGTATTCAAGAGTGACCCTCAAGAATCACCCCCATTTTTGTCACCCGAGCAGTCGATGTTTTCAGGATCATTTGTGACATGTTAGATTCGGACCAAAGCGGTAGCAAACGTTCCTTCACCGGAGTCGGGCTGCTCGCATCACTCCTGCTCAGCTTGTTAATTCTCCCGCTATTTGAGGAGATGAAGGCTGGTCGCCCAGTGTTGATCTCTGGGTATTCCTTGACGTTGATATTTGCGGCCATTGCAGCTCGGTCAAATCTGCGAACATTTGCAATTGCATTCTTGTCCGTCGCTTTACCCGCTGGCTTTGCTTCCATGTTGGTCGAGTGGAAATGGCTTTTCGTGACGCACTGCTTAGCAGGCAGTTTGTTCTTTTGGTATGTGGGAGGAAAAATTTTGACGAAGACCCTCCTTTCGCAAGAAGTCGATTTTGACTCGGTACTCAAGGCGTTGTCTGCCTATCTGCTATTCGGCTTAGCGTGGGCGCTCACCTATTGGGCAGCTTACACCATCAATCCCAACTCGCTCCAATCTCCACAATTCCAAGATACAGTTGCATCAACCGAGATCGTCGGCGAATTTTCGATCTTCGTTTACTACAGCTTTGTCACGATGTCTACACTCGGCTACGGCGACATCATCCCGGCAGGGCGTATCACCAGAACGTTGGCTTGGATGCAGTCGGTAACCGGCCAATTTTACGTGGCTGTAGGAATCGCATGGCTCGTCAGTTCGCTTCCGAAAGTTCACGAATTGCCTCGTAACAATCCCGACAAGGATTAGCCGAAACGTGTTGAACCAACGATTGCGTCTCGTGACGCCACAAGTGAAGTCGTGGCCGATCCTGTGACGATCAGGCGGAACCTGCGTTGGCAGCCAACTTCAGTGCGGCAGAAAATTCGCGTGCAAAATTGCTAAGCATCGTTTTGCTCGAATGCGATTACATGCGTCGGCCACGCTCGCTTCGATGCTCCCCCGCGTTTGCACATTCAAGCTACAGCGACAAAGACTTGTTGAGCAATGCATCCGTTTCATTACTTGATTCCGTGCATGACTGGCAAGACTCCTGCAGGTGCAGGTTTAAAATTGCGATCACTTCTCGAATCGCTTCGGGGTGCTTATTCACTTGTGTGTGGGTTGCCTTGACAATTCGTTCGGTGATTGCGCGGCTCTCTTTCGCGCTACTCACTGGCACGACGCCATCGGATCGTCCTTCTAGTAGCGTGCAACATCGACTGCCGACCACCGAGTGCATGCGAACTCGACTGCTGGCGGGAATGCGAGAAATAGCCTTAAGCAACAAACTGTTAGGCTCAAGCAAGTCAATACTTGTCGGAATTCGCTCCTCGAGTTCAGGTCGAAAGACACCAGGATTATCACGAATCAGTTGAGCGTGTTCATGCTTCCGTGTCTCCGACTCGGAAACCAACGAAGATCCAAGTCGTCCAATGCAACTACGCGCGAATGCAGAACCGCGGTGCGGGGTTGCCATGAAGATCACGCGGGAAACATTGGGGGACGGTTCAAAATAGAACGATTCAATCGCCCTTTGCCGGGTTTCTTCAGATACAACGACTTGCTCGATCGGTATTCTGGCAACGGATCGCCATAGATCATCCCCACTTTTGGTCACCTGCAACTTTGCGAGCAACCCACCCATGCTATGTCCGATCAAAACCGTTTCCGCCAAGATTGGATCTTTCCCGTCAGGATCGAACAGCTGACGCGAGGCTCGCAATTGCCTGCGTAAACCAGCCGCGCTGTCAAGAAATGGTTGGCCGGTTGGATACTCGAAAGCCCAGATCTGGAAGTCGTCAAGAAAACCAGGATGAGCTTGCAGTTCATTGACCATCTCAACCCATGTGAATGGGCTCGAGAGTAGCCCATGAATCAAGACGACAGGCACCTTTCCCGGCTGATAGGGCTCTAATGTCCTGAGTCGCCCCTCGCCTCTTGCTGATCCAGAACGAACAAAATCTTCCAAGATGTTCTGAGAATCATTGCGTAAACGGTATGCGAGTGCAGCGGAAAGATCCTTCGAAATCTTCTCGGGTTTCTCCGTTGCGATGGTGCAATCCTTTCTTAACGGATCGTACAACTCCAATCGAATCTCACGATCCAACGGGTGTGAAATGCAACCGTCATCCTCGTCCTCCGGGCCGACATGCATTTGTAATGTTGCGGGAAAAACCGCCTGATCAACAAGAAATGGTTCGCCCAACGGAACTCGACTCGCGACAACCAACGGAATGCCTACTCCCCGCCGGCGATACAGATTGCGGATCCCGTTCGTATCATAGTTTCCAACGGGAACTAATTCCTCAAATCGATCCGTTCCCCAAACAAAACCTTCGCGTGTGATTGGTATCGTCTGCTCATGCCCCTCGCGACGAACCAGCAGTCCACTTCGCGGATCGAGCCTGCAAAACCGCTGGCCAGCCACGATCAGCCTGATCAAAGCCGATTTATGCAATCGACGCCTTCGACAGGTGTCACAAGCAGGACCGTCATGATGCCTAGTCGCCATCGCGACCTCAAAGAAAAGGTCCACACAGGATTCACAACAAAGTTCTTCTAACTGCAAGGCCTGCGTATACCGCGATTCAATCCGATTGAATGAGCAATGACGTGTCGTCCAGGTCGGTGGTTGCGTTCCGGCGAAATGGGGATCGGCCCAATTCACCCGTGTGGATAGACATCCGTTTGTGCAAACGAGTCCTGCTACCAGCAAGCCGGCAACAGCGATCGGATGGAATAAACGAAATGCAGCCACGGCACGACAACAACAAGCAGGTGCTCAGCCCGACGTCCGTACCATGGCAGAGAAAATGAGAATCTCAATGATGCAACCGAGTTTGGAGATCGCACCAAGTTGGAAGATCGGAGGAAACGCGTGCACCACCGCAACTTTTCCGGTCATTGATGACTGTAGGGATTCGATCGAAAAAACACCCAACGGCCAGCGAACAGGCGAAAGAAAAACGAGCATCAAATTGAAACCAGCGGTTCGCACAACCGAGCCAGACTCACTCTGCCTGCCCGCCACAAACCGCTTACCAATCCCACACTGCCTGCCTCAAGCCATATGCCGGGCATTAACCTTGCGTCTCTAATTCCAATGGCTCGTCTGCATCGGCGAAACTTTCCTGTGGAAGACCGAGTCGTTGAAGGATCGAAAGGTGCAATTGCGACATTGACAGATCATCATTGCTGTCGCGCAATCTACCCTGCCGAATACCGCAACCACTTCCGCCAGCCAAAAGGGTCGGCAAATTCCTCGCCTCATGCTCGTGACCATCGGCAAGACTTGACCCGTAGACGATCATGCTAGTATCCAATAAACGGCCCTGAGGTTCCTTAATCTCGGACAGTCGCTGCAACAAATACTGCACCTGTTCGGTGTGCCAGCGCGTGACGCGATTGTACATGTCCCGCTTCTCTTCCCGGGTGTTCCAGGATGTCATGCCGTCATCATCTTCAGTGCGTCCGCTGATGTCTTTCCAATGCGACAGCGCGTGCCAGGTCCCCTTCACCTGATCGATAAAATTGAAGTATCGATTACTTTGTCCATGATCCATCATGAAGGTGCAAACTCGAGTCGCATCACTCCAAAACGCGAGCACAATCATGTCCATCATTGATCTCATGTAATCTGCATGATCCTCGGGAATTCCCGGACCAGGACGCTGCAGAGCATCCTGCAACCCGGGGACTTCAACCGCTCGCCGTTTCTGCGACGCTGCGAATTCGAGCCTTCTTTCGATAGCGCGGACCGATTCGAGGTACTCGTCAATGCGACCCTGATCAGACCGACCGACCCGCCGCTTCATACTGCGCGAATGATCGAGAACGAGATCGACAACCGATGGATTACCTAGCCCAGTGGTGCCACTGCGAAACATGCGGTCAAACACAACGCGTGGCTCAATGTCCCGCGGAGCGGGAGTGGCTGCATCAACCCATGAAACAGAATTCCTTGGCAAACTACTCGTGAATATCCCTTCGCCTTTCACTGAAAGCTCCAGTGATGGCAACAGCGTTTTCCCTCGAAAATACCTCGCCGCCAACTGATCCACCGAAGTTCCCCCCGCTGTAATTCGTTGACCATCGAAAGCACCACCGGTCAACCAAGTCGCCGTACCTGCGATATGTCCATTTCCCTGCGGTGTCCATAGATTTCGAAACACCGTCAGATCCTCACGGTGGGAATCCAACGGCTTCATCCAGCGATTCAGTTCCAAGATTTCGCCTTGGTCGCCGACTTCCTTAGGCTGCCAAGATCCATCAGCGACCCCATTAGGAATGTAAAGGTAAGCAACTCTCGTCGCAGCTTCCTGTTCCTCCGCCGCACAAAGGCCGGAGCTAGGAATCATGGCTTCCAACAGAGGTAACGAGACAGAAGCACCGACACCTCGGAGCATTGCCCGACGTGACAGTTTCCAAGGACGACTCATTTTTCACTCTCCAGAAAATCATTCGCTTGAAACGTGTCGGTCTGAACGATCTCATGGACCAGACCGCGTAAACTTCGTTCGTCGTTTTCAAAATCCACTAACAACTCTCGCACGGTCGCTTCGTCGTAATACTCCAGTTGACGTCCGAGCGCGTATGACAGCATTTTCGTGGTCGCTTGGCGACTCAGATCCCCGATCCGGTCGCGAGTAATCGCTTCACTCAACCCCCTGAGCCCCTGAACCTCGGTACCATCGGGAAGGGTACCAGTGCTATCGACCTGTCGGCGGTTACCACCTCGCACCAACCTTCCAAACCAATCAAATTCCGACAATGCGAATCCAAGGGGATCGATCTGGCTATGACAAGCGTAGCAATTTGGGTTCTGCCGATGCAGTTGCAATTTCTGGCGCTGAGAAAGCCTACGATTCTCTGCGACACGTTCGTCGAATTGACTGACGTTAGGAGGTGGCGGAGGAGGTGGTGTTCCCAGCAACTCGCTCAAAATCCAGTTCCCCCTCATGACCGGGCTGCTGCGTCCGGGAAACGAAGTAATCGCCAAGACGCTTCCATGGCCTAACAAGCCACGACGTTTTGAATCGGTCAGCGAGACACGTTGCATCTCAGTCCCCTCAACGTCATCACGACCATAGTGCCGAGCGAGTTCTTCGTTCAAAAAAGTAAAATCAGCGTCCAACAAACGATCAATCGGCAAATTCTCTCGAATCAATGTCTCGAACAGCATCGCTGTCTCTGCCTTCATGGCTTGGATTAATCCATCTGTTGCCCAGGGGTTATCAATCTGGCCGGGCCGCACTCGATTCAGATTCTCGGTCCCAAACCACTGCGCGGCAAACTGTGTCCCGAGTGTTTCTGAACGTGAATCATCCAGCATTCGATCGACTTGTACCCGCAAAGTTTGCGGATCGGAAAGACGCCCCAATCGGGCTAAATCAAAAAGCTGATCGTCAGGCATTGAGGCCCACAAAAAGTAAGACAAGCGAGTGGCTAATTCGTAATCTGAGATCCTTGAATTGTTCGAAAGTTGTTCACTGCGAAACAAGAATGCTGGAGAAATCAGCACGACTTTCAACACGTCTTGAATCGCCTGCCGTGGCTCGGTCCCAGCCGCCACCCGATTCGAAAAATGTTCAGCCAAACGCTTTTGTTCGTCAGCGTGCAAAGGACGCCGAAAGGCTTTGGAAGCAAATCGACGAATGATCTCGTCTGGGCGGCCGATTTCCGGATCATCGGCAAGGAGTCGTTGCCAAGCCTGCCGTTGCGCCGCCATCACCGGCTCGATGGGATAGGCTTCGTCGACAACCGCTTCAGCTGCTCCGACGAAACGCTCCAAAGTAATCGGTTGAAAGAACAAACTATTGGCGGTGTTTCGAAACCCACTCGATGCTGTCATGTCGGCGGGAAATCGGTCAGCTGGCCGCAGGTCAATACCGACCAAGTCCCGAATCGTGTTGTTGTACTCCTCCCGCGTTAGCCGCCGAGCCGGTTCGTAACCGACCCGCTGAACCGATTGATAATCAAAGCTATCGATGGCACGGGTCAACCATGCCGCGAGTAATCTTCGCTCTGCTTCTACAGGCAACGATGCGTCCGGCGGCGGCATTGATCGGACCTTGATTTGCTGAATGACATTCAGCCAATGATCACGATTAACGACCAACGGCTCGTCCTTCACGATCTTTTCAAGATCAAGGTCACCAAAACTGCTAGTTCCGTCGTGGCATTCAAAGCAAAAATTTTTTAGCAATGGGATTACATGTTGCTGGTAATCATAACTCGCGACCGCAGTGAAATCATCTTCGGTCAACTCAATCGGTAAGCTGGCACCGTCAGGCACAGAATCGCTCTCTTGCTCTCCACCCATCACCCGCTGGCGGAACGATTCTATCTCGCGGAGCTCTGCTTCTAATTCATCCGCTTCGTTGTCATTTCCCTCTTCTCGCGCATAGTGAATTTCAATTCGAATTCGAATCGACTCCACCGTCTCCTCGAAGTCCCCTTCCAATCTCTCCCACAGCTCCTCGATGGCATCCCTAACCTCCTCTTCGCCAGCCAGCCAAGCTTGGAACTGTCGTTCAATCAGCTCAGAAGCATCTTCCATCTGCTCCAATTTTCTTTTCAACTCACGCTGAGAGCTTTCTTGATCGATCCGTGCGACTTCATACATTAACTCCAGCAGCTCACCTTTCAGTTCATGGATTCCTAAACGGCTCTCCTGCCGTCCGATCGAGATTTCGATCTGCTCCAATCGGCGTTCGATTCCCTCGACTTCAGCGGCCTGCTCACTTTCGGCCTGCTCA
>JBMYRF010000023.1:34540-47658 GCA_049602075.1 Rubripirellula sp. | reverse complement strand
TCGGCCTGCTCACTTTCGGCCTGCTCCAACTTTTCCCGCAAGGCGTGCGATGTAACGATCAGTCGACGCATCTCGGACAGCAGCGAGACTCGCTTCTCCGTGTGGCTAGCCCGCTGCTTTTCGTTTTGGAGATTGACCTTCGCCTCGCGAAGCTGGCTATCAATTTCCTCAGTTAGCTCACTCTCCTCAGCTAGCTCACTGGGGAAATTATCTGCGGGTTGCTGCGCCTGCAAATGGCTGCAACCAAGCATGAACAAACCAATGCACAACCCTTTGATCAACCGCCTCCAAGCAAAACCCGTCTCAACAAAACATTGCGTTGAGACGTGCATGACGGTTTGAAGCGAAGGCAGTAAAGGTGCGATCGCAGACACTGATCCACAACGTACCCCTTCATTAGGATCATTGGGAGTCTTAAACAAAAGTCTCTTCATAACGCTGTTCACCATCGAGCTGTCGCCAAGGATCAACGTGGTCGCATCGACAAACCATGCCAAAGGATGGTGTCCCACCCCCGGACACGAATCGCGTTTCAATGCCCAAAAATCGGACCGAATCGCCATGATTCGATTCGCTGCATCGTTTCGCAAATCTCGCGAACTGCACAATATGGCCAATTACCGCAATGCACAAGCTACAACCTACCAATCGATACGCGGCGGCTCGGTACATTCACAACCGGGGGGATGTGCAAGCCCGACCGTTCATCCTGAAGAGGATCCGAACCGGGAGATCCGAATCGGAGGATCCAACCAATGAAAGGCCGAAACGAGGGATGCTACCTCGCCACGAACCGCACCGGTTCGTTTTTTTCGAACCCTCGAAACTGCGAAGGCAGGTCGTTTGTTAGGCAGAGGCATCCGAGTTTGGACCAGCATCCTGAACAGCGTCTTGAACCGCGTCTCGGAGTCCACGAATTGTGGCCGCGATTGCAATGAGAGAAAAACCGGTCATCAGCAAATCGACTCCCACCAAAACACCGACGGCCCAGAGCCCCGACATGGGCCATTGTTTCCAAATCAGGCCCCCCAAGGCGAGGGTAATGACACCGCTAAACAACATCGCCAACCATCCTGTCGCTGGGCGATAGCCGAACGAGGCGATAATCTTCCAGATTCCCTCGATGATAAAGAACGCCGTCAACAAGAGCGTCAAGAACTCCAAACCAAGCAGCGGATGACCTAATACACCAAGCCCGGCCAGCGTTGTGATCAATCCAAGCACGAGTGGTGGCAACTTATCAGAGAAGCCTTCGGAGCGCAGACCAGATACAATTTGGACGATCCCAGCCACCAGCATCAACACGCCGATCACGATCACGACCGCAGTGCCAGCGACCGCCGGCGTACCAATCGCCAAAACACCGAATACCACCAACAGAATTCCCATGATGGTGAGCGCAGAGGTAGCGGGGGTTCGATTATCGTTCATGACGTTCCTTTCAGGAAACGGATGCGGGTGCGGGTGCGGCGAGCTTGAATTGCGGCGACACTCAGGAGGTGAACATTTTTCAGACGAGACCCTCGCGAGAAGGACCACCACATCGTAGAGGATTTTCCGGCTTGGTCTACTCTCCCGCTATGTTGACGGTTCTATGTTTCACCAGCGGCCCTCGATCAACCTATTCGCTGTTGCGATCACAAAACCCCCACCCTCTTTTACATCGCACAACGCCGCCATTTTCTTCCAAAGCACACCGGTTTGCATTCTGAATGCACACGGCAAATCTGCGCACCCGCCCGATTTTTCACGCGAGTTATGCGTGCGGGACGGCCAACGCAATCGGCTATGATGAAAGACTCACATCTTCGATGACTCCTTCTTGCTCCACAAATCGCTGGTGGTGCGAACAGGTGCCCAGATGCTGATTCACCGACTTACATCCCTGCAACCCAAACAGCGAGATGCTTGAAGGTTCGATGCTCGCGCTTGGTGGACTTGGGCTGTTCTTACTGGGCATGTCAGTGATGACAGACGGTTTGCGAGCGATGGCGGATGACCGTCTTCGCTTCCTGCTAGCACGTTCGACCCGCAGTCCGCTCAGTGGGGCGGTTACCGGTGCCATCACCACGGCAATCGTGCAATCCTCCAGCGCAACGACCGTGGCAGCGATTGGATTTGTTGGCGCTGGATTGATGACCTTTCCCCAGGCAATTGGAATTCTCCTGGGTGCCAACATCGGCACCACCATTACCGGCTGGTTGGTGGCACTTGTCGGATTCAAATTGAAACTGGGAACCTTGCTCCTGCCGACAATCTTGATTGGGGTGATGTTCCGCTTATTCGGCAACGCGCGTTGGCAGGGACTCGCGAACGCGATTGCCGGGTTTGGTCTGATCTTTGTTGGCATCTCAATGCTTCAAGAAGGCATGGCCGATTTCTCCAACATCATCACCCCGGATCTTTTTCCACCCGATACGTTTACCGGCCGCTTACTGCTCGTGCTCATTGGGCTTGTCGTCACCGTGATCGCCCAGTCTTCCAGCGCGGGGATTGCGATGGCCCTGACCGCCCTGAGCGTAGGCAATATCACGCTTGCACAAGCTACCGCAATGATCATCGGAATGAACGTCGGCACGACCATCACAGCAATGATTGCGACGATCGGCGGATCAGTGCAAGCCCGACGAACAGGCTTGGCGCATGTGGTTTTCAATTTGATGACCGGAGTGGCCGCATTTTTGATGTTAAGCCCTTTTCTGCGTCTGGTAGAGAGTTGGTTTCCACACATCGTGGACTCCGACCCCGAGTTAGTACTGGTTGGCTTTCACACACTCTTTAATTTTGCCGGTGTCGCTGCAGTTCTTCCCTTCACTTCGAGGTTTGCCGCACTCATCACACGCATGGTGCCGGAACGTGGTAACCCGCTGACGCGGCGTTTGAACACCGAATTGATGGAAGCCCCCGACTTGGCTGTCGCCGCTTTGCAAGCAACGCTCTGTGATTTAGTGGTCACAATATTCTCCCGTCTGACGCATTCACTTAGAGGCGACGCACAGCAACAAGAATCAACGGATGTTCAGCAAATCAACGCCGCCATTGAGCAAACTCACCAATACCTCAACACTTTGCATGTCCCTCATGAAAAAGAAGAGTTGGTTCGCAAGTACCAAGCCTCGATTCATATCCTGGACCATCTTCACAGGCTGATGGTCCGAATTGACCAACCATCCAAAATCAAAACCATTCGTTCGATGAGTGCGTTGCGTCCGGATGCGGATCAATTAGCGCAAACAGCAGAAACGCTCGCGAACTGCCTCACCAAGATTAACGCGAAAGAATTCGCTTCGATCCGCCGTGATTACCAGCGTCTGAAAACGTTGGAAAAACGCGTCCGACGTGAACATATCGCCTCCGCTGCAAGAGGCGAGTACGATGCCAAGACCGCAGTGACTCAGACCGATGCAGTCCGCGGCCTGAAACGCATTGGCCACCATGTGTGGCGAATCGCCCGCCAATTGAAACGTGGCTACGCAGGCATGCCGATTCCCACTCACAGCACAGACGACGCCGATCAACAGCCTGCATCTGACAAACCTGAAGATGAACTGGACTCACGTTGAACTGGACTCACGTTGAACTGGACTCACGTTGAACTGGAGTTTCGAACTCACCAGTCACGACAATGCCTCAAGTGACCGAACCAAACACACTCACTTAGATTCCTGCCTTGCTTCAAAAAGCTGCTTCACGGCAGGCTTGGTGACCTTCCCCATCGCATTGCGAGCCAGTCCATCAACGACAAGCAACTGTCGCGGAACCTTGTAAGCGGAAACCCGATCTTTTGACCAGGCTCGCAGTGAGTCGAGATCGATTGCCTCGCCAGCTTTCAGCACAACCGCCGCAGCGACGATTTCTCCCCATGTTTCATCGTTGATTCCGACAACGGCGACCTGATCGATGGCGGGATGATCCAACAGCGTCGCTTCAATTTCGAGTGCCGACAACTTGTAGCCGCCACTCTTGATGATATCGACGCTACTGCGGCCCATGATTCGAAAATATCCATTTTCGACAACAGCAATGTCACCGGTGCGAAACCAACCGTCGACAAAAGCATTCTCAGTCGCTTCGGGGCGATTCCAATACTCCTGAAAAACAGTTTCGCCGCAGACTTGAATTTCGCCCGCAATGCCGTCACCCGGATTCGATTCACCCGATTCAGCCAGCAATCGAATCTTGACGCCGGGCAACGGTTTGCCGACAGCCCCCGCTCGCCGCTCACCCTCATACGGATTCGAGAGTCCCATGCCGATCTCGGTCATACCATAGCGTTCCAGCAACCGCTGCCCTGTCAGTTCAGTCCACCTTTGATGAATCGTCGCAGGTAGCGCAGCCGATCCCGAAATCATCAGCCGCATCCTGGCAAACCCAGCAACAATTCGCTCGCGACTTTCGCGCTCCATCTCCTCCAAGGCCTGAATCATTTTGACATAGATAGTTGGGACAGCCATGAACACGGTGTACGCATCCTCGGCAACACGCCCAAGAATCACATCCAACTCAAAACGGGGATAGGCTTCAATCTGTCCACCCGACCATAAAGCACAGGACAGCACATTGATAATCCCGTGGATATGATGCAACGGCAAGAACAGCGGAATACGATCATCTGATTCCCAACACCAAGCTTCAATCAGCGATTCAATTTGTGCTTGGACACAGGCATGGGTTGTGACCACACCCTTGGGCTTGCTGGTCGTTCCGCTCGTGTAAAGGATCATCGCGCGACGATTTAGATCGATCTCCGGCAACTCGATCCGTGACGAAACCGGCAGATCATCAGCTTGGTGCAAACGAATCCCGTGATCTTCACAAAACGCCATCTTGTCCGCGCACTCCTTCGCGACAACCACGGCAACCACTTGCGAATCGGTCAGCGCATAAATCATTTCCTGTTCGGTCGCCGACTGACTGAGTGGAATCGCGATTCCGCCTGCACGCCAGATCCCCCACTGCACTGCGATGTATTGCTCACCCGCCGGAACAAGATAGGCGATACGCTTCTCGTCGAGATCACGATCTTTTCCAAGCAACAATGCCGCGACAAGCTCAGATTCAGCAACCAAACTCTGGAAGGTGTGAGTCCCGGTCGCCGAACGCACCGCGATTCTGTCACCATGGGCAATCGCCCGCTCAATCATCGGCAATTGATTCATTGAAGTTCGATTTTCCTGATGCTAGGTTCCAACGACAGCACGAATCACAAAAAAGATCACCGAGGGTCCCAACAGGCACCCCAACCCGGTGTAGAAAGTCGCCGTCATGGCGCCATAAGGGACTAATTTTTCATCGGTCGCTGCAAGTCCCCCGGCGACCCCGCTGGTTGTCCCCATCAAGCCACCAAAAATCAACGCCGACCGTGGGTTATCAAGTCCAATCGACTTGGCGACAAATGGGGTCAATGTCATCACCAGCATCGATTTCACCAACCCAGCTGCAACACTCAACGCAATCACATCACTCGTGGCACCGAGGGCCGTGCCGGTCACCGGCCCGACGATATAGGTGGCCGCTCCCGCCCCAATGGTTGACATGCTGACAGCGTCCTTATAGCCAAATCCATAAGCCGCCAACGCTCCGATCAGGAATGACACAAACACCCCCGCCATCAGCGAGATAATTCCACTAAGACCAGTTTTCCAAAACTCGTCGAATCGAACTCCAAACGCTGTCGCAACAATCGCGGTGTCCCGCAACATCGCTCCGCCCATCAGCCCAATCCCGGCCAGGCATTCAATGTCCGCGATTCCTTTCTTGCCCCCGGTCACAACACCGCCGATGTACGCCAACAGCAACCCAATCAGGATGGCGATTGCCGAACCATGCATTCGCCCACGGGTAATGCGAACTGAGATGCGATAGGAAACCCAAACAACGACACCAATCAACGCAAAGGCTGTGACCAGCGGATATTTACTGAATACCGATTCGACAAGCTGCCACAACTCGTTCATACGTTATCGCCCCCGGCCGATGAATTCGTTGCAGAATCGAGATCACCTTCGGACCGACCAATACGGCTGATCAGTGGCACCAGAGCGAAACAGACGAAAACGACGAGTGTGCCTGCCACGATTGCGACCGTGCCACCACTCACCGCCGTCCGCACATTCTGACTGGCCGCCATTGCAACAACGATCGGAATATAGATCGAACTCCAGAACAAGATCCCACCTTGCGTTGGCGGTGTCATCAATCCCTTGGCTTGCAACTTGCCGCACACCAGAATCAGCAACAACATCGCAATCCCAACGCCACCGACATTGGCTTCGATTCCCATTACAAAGCCGATCAACTTGCCGAGGATCAGGCCGACAAGTAAGCAAAGCGATAACAATGCGGTTCCGTAAATCACCATCCGCTGTACTCCCGCATCGACATTTCGAAGCTCACCCTTGCACACGATCGGCATCTAACTTGCCCTGTGAATAAGGCCGATTACGGCGCAACCACCACGATGCAAGCCTAGCACTTTGTATACAATATTCGACGCGAGACAAGCCGATCGCTATCACAACCCGCCACAACCCGTCTTTATCTCTCACCGCGGGATGCCGGAGAACAAGACAATCCTAAGGCTAAGCCCTTGCATTCCCAGTCGACTGTCGCTCCGCAATCATCTGTCGCTCAGGCACTTCATAAAACCAGAGCAGAGCCCCACACAGCAGTTACTTAAACTACCTAGAATTCAAGATCCTCATGTCCGATAAGTTTCCGGAATCAATTCAGAGAGAAGGCCCGCTCCGTATCTCCGTGCGCCTGAAGTACATCACAGCTTTGGTTGCATTCGTTTGCACTTTAATCTGTTTTCACGAGACTTCCGCCGACGACGGATCTTCGTCAAGCGTGGAAAAATCCGCTTCCACGCCTCTGGTCCTTTCCCATTACATGCCTTGGTACACCGCCAAACCGGCGAGTGATCACTGGGGATGGCACTGGACAATGAACCACTTCGATCCCGAAAAGCAATCAGACGGTAAACGTCAAATCGCTTCGAAGTATTACCCCCTGATCGGCCCTTATGATTCTGGGGATCCAAACGTTTTGGAATACCACTTGTTGCTGATGAAGTTGGCCGGGATCGACGGAGTCATCGTTGATTGGTACGGCCTGACAAACTTCAACGACTATTCAATCTTGCATCGCAATACGACCCGTATGCTGCAGCAGTGCGAGCGATTAAAGATGAAGTTTGTTATCTGCTATGAAGATCAAACGCTCCCCGCATTGGAAAAAGGCAATCGGCTTACTCCTGCTGACCGAGTGTCGCATGCAGCGACAGAAATCAAGTGGCTGAACAAATACTGGTTTCAGTCACCAAGCTACGTCCGACTGCACGGAAAGCCGGTACTACTGTCCTTTGGCCACACAGGATTGACCAGTGACGAATGGACAGAATGCATCAACGAACTTGAATTTCCAATCGCCTACTTCAGCCAAGACCTACGCCGCAAAGGAGCGATGGGTGGGTTCGGGTGGCCGTCACCCAACGCCGGCATGCAGCAGGTAGATCGCTTCCTGGCCGAATCGGCGAAGTGGCCACATGCGATTCCAGCCGCCTTCCCAAGATTTGATGACATTTACCTCCAAGCAGGTGTAAGCAAAGGTTACCCGCAACTAGCCGACGATGATGGAGCGACTCTCGAAACGACACTCACTAAGGCGATTCAATCCCAAGCCTCCATTATCCAGATCGCAACCTGGAATGACTGGGGCGAAGGAACCCAAATCGAACCCAGCCGTGAACATCAGTATCGGGATCTCAGACTAATTCAAAAATGGTGCCGCAAAGACACCCCGAAAGACGAGGCAACACGGAAATCCGAATTTAGAATGCCCGGTCAAATCTTAAAACTTCGTCAGGGCAAGACGCAGACACCACCAGAATTAGATCAAGCCGTTCTGGAGTTGGTTGCCGGAAACCTCGAACAGGCGAGAGCTCTCCTGCAGACGGTGCAAAAATGACCAAACCTCGCGTGAGCCGATCGATCGATTGAATCGGCAACTCTGGCGATCTGTACGGTTGTTCTCGACTGCTCGCTCAAAACCTGTCTGGCTCACTCAAAACTTGCCAGCAGCAACCCCACCGTCCTGTTCGCTGTTTGCATCCACCTCCACTGGGCTTGATCCACCTCCACTGGGCTTGATCCTCCTCCACTGGGCTTGATCTGCGGGACTGCTTCGCCCGCTGCGATCAAGCCACCTCGATTGCAATCAGGCTAAACTGTCAAATAGATTGCGATGCACGGCAACCGGCTCGATTGGCAACGATTCCCGTCAAGCTTCAGCATCCATACGGTCGCAATCCCACTTTCAGATGCGGGCGTACCTTACGCCGAGGACGACTTCCCAACAAAGCGAACAGAGACGATGCCCCCCGAAACCAGTCCAGCCGTTGATGAAGCACCGTCGCGATCCATTCGAAAACGAATCCTCGCTGTCCTACTGGTCATCTTCTTGCTGGTTCTATTGGCACCCACCATCATCGCCAAAACGGGCTTGCGTGACCGTTTAATCAATGCGGCAATCGCAGACGATTCACTGACCGCATCGACACAATCGGCCTCTCTGGGCTACCTCGTGCCACTGTCGGTACAAGGATTCGATTTACGGGCCGACGATGGCTCGCTGCGAGTCGAAATGGATTCAATGAAATGCGAGAAATCATGGCTCATGATGCTGTTTTCAAACGGTGATCTGGGCACTTTCCGTTTTCGTCAACCAAACTTGCGAGTCGTCACAGGGATTCAGAGTGACGATTCGAACCTTGAAGATGACGGTCGCATCGAGACCGATGCAGATTCTGACAGCGCAGGCGAACCAAGCCCCATCAAATCGATTCCGACGCTGATTGCCGGTGTTGAAAATGCCCGAGTCCAAATCCGGAACGCAAGTCGCACGGAACCCGCCATTGATTTGCAGGGAGTGAATTTCACCATTCGTTCCGAGCAGAGTGATTTTGGTTCGATTGTCGAAATCTACCCAACCACCATTCTAAATGAACAACCACTCACACCAGAACTTTGCAACCAAGGAGTTCAGCTCGTCGCCCCGATGCTGGCAGACGCATTATCGGTGCAAGGCAGTGTGTCTTTTCGGCTCGATCACTGCTCAATCCCCATTGGCGATCTTGAGAAACAACAACGGTTGATGCACACCGACATCGATGGCACGTTGCGTTTGTCGAATGTCTCCGTCAGTCTGAACAATCAAATCACAGCCGTACTAACTCCACTCCTCAAACGGTTCGGACGGGTCGACGACGACATTCAATTGACAGTCAGCCGGTCGAGCGAAGTTCGCTTTCGAGTCGTTGAGGGACGTGTCCACCACCAGGGGCTAATGTTTCTGCTACCAGTTGGTGAAGCTGACTTCGAACTCAATTCCAGCGGATCAGTCGGATTCGATGATTCCTTGGATCTGGAACTCGCTCTCGGATTCCCCGATTCCCTGCTTGGCGGAGGGCCAATCGCCAAATTCCTGACCAGCAATCCAATTGTCATCCAAGTGGTTGGAAGTGTCGCTGAACCCCAGGTTCAACTGGCATCAGATAACGGTTGGCAGAATCGATTGCAGAGCATGCTGGATGCGATCGGATCGGGCGCGGACGAAGCGTCTGACTCGCTGAACTCCGACGCCGACGACACCAACGATCCAAGCGGGGAAACGCAAAACGCAAGTGAATCCGCCATTGAGACCGCCAGCACGGTCTTGGACATTTTCGGCGATTTACTAAATCGCGGAAGCGAACGCGAAGAACAGACCGCACCAACATTACGGGACCGAATCCGAACCCGTGGGGACCAAGAATCTTCACCGCCTCGCCGCCCAGGACTACTGCGTCGCCGTCGGCAGCAGGAGTAACCCAAGGAAGATTCACGCCGCTCGCCTTCGCCAACTGGTCCGGCGTTCGGGCACGCAAAGGCAATGCAAACCATCCAAGGGCAACAAGTTCAGGCACCGCCAGCATTCGCAAAATAACGTTCACGACTCTCCGGCTCGCGAAGTCATTCCACTTGCTAACGAGCCCTCGCTCGATTGGTGAATGCCTACTGCCGACTCCTTAAACAACTGCAACCGACACCGTGCTCAAGCGTCGACATGAATGTCATTCCGCTTTCTTGACCTTGCCAATAGAACGGGGCTCGTGGTGCACGACTACCAAACCGGTTCATCCGATCTGCTTCATAGGTTTCGCCATTCGCAATCACGAATTGTATTTTCTCGCTATCCCGAATTCGCTTGGTTGGGTCGGCTCCCTTCTGAAAGATAATTAAATCAGCAAGTTTGCCAACTTCGATTGATCCGAGATCTTTGTCCAAGCCAAGGTACTTTGCTCCGTTGATGGTTCCACAGGTCAATGATTGCATCGGTGTCATGCCGCCCTGCACAAAACTCCACATTTCCCAGTGAGTACAGATCCCACAAAGCTGCCCATGCCCACCAGCTTGCACCAATCCACCCTGGTCAACCACTTGCCGAGCAATCTCGGCCACTCGCATGTGGTTGTAATCCTCATCGGGTGACTTTTGCCGACGCCTCGACCTCGGATTTAAAACATGCGGTGGGATAAAGGTCTGAAGCCTCGGGTGCAACCAGAGATCATCGATCTGATACCAATACTGTTCTCCAGAGATACCACCGTACGCGACACTCAATGTTGGCGTGTAGCCTACTTGCGTGCCACGCCATAGGTCCATCACATCATCGTAAGCGGTTTGAACAGGCAGCGTGTGTTCGATTCCCGTATGGCCGTCAACGATCATCGTCATGTTGTGCATGAACGTTGAACCACCCTCAGGAACAACCATCATCTCCAATTCACGAGCGGCTTGCAGCACTTGCTGACGTTGGTCCCGCCTTGGCTGGTTGTAACTCTTAACCGTGAAAGCCCCAACCGCTTTCATCCGTCGCAGATGGAATTTAGCATCTTCCAGGCTATCGATTTCAGCTTTGCTGGCCCCCGTGGCCCCGTACAAAATCGTCCCAGTCGAAAAGGTTCGCGGAGCGGTAATGACGCCGGCCTTTGCCATTTCGCTGGCGGAAAAAATGTTGTGCGTGCTGTTGCTGGGATCATGAATCGTTGTCACACCAAACGCCAACCGCGCGTAATCCACCCAATTCTGTTGCGGCGTAATCCCGGCGGATGCTTGAGCGCCATGTGCATGCGTGTCGATAAAGCCAGGACTGACGGTCTGCCCCTTGGCATTGATTCGATAACAATCCTCAGGAACTTTCACCTTACCCGTTTTGCCAACCGCGGTGATGCGATTGCCATCGATCAAGATCGTCCCGCTCTCAATGACACCCGCTTTCCCCATCGTCAATATTCTCGCATTGACGATCGCCACCTTCCCATCAGGCCTAGCGTGCTTCGCCTGAAACCCGATCGCTGTTTTCGTTGGATCCGCCTCGTCAGCATCAATCTCGCAGGCATAGAGATCCGGCCCCAAACTCCAATAGAGTTTTTGACTGTCACCGGAGAAGTGAATAAAGTCCCCGGCATCATCACTGACTCGCTTGATCGGCAAACTCTTTACATCAGGACCGACCGTGACCGTCGCTCCTGTCTGAACGAAGGGGGCGACATAGACATGAAACCTCTCAATAAACGCGATGGAGTGTTCATCCGGCGAGACGCGAAAATCGGTTGCCCAGGCACTGGTGTAATGAATTCGCTCCTCGTTCCCGCTCAGATCCATCGAACAGAGCTTTCGATTGTCGGCATCCTTATTGCCTTCACTCTTCGAAAAGAACACCCGTGAATTCGACTTGCCGAACTGTGGACGCGAACCAGTTTTCGAAATCCTTTTCGCTTTTCCGTCGCGAACCGCAATGCTGTAGATCCCGGTATCACGTGACCAGAGTGGCGACGTAATGCTGCCGCCACTTTGCTTGCGATAAACCACCATCTTTCCATTGGGCGAGAATACCGGTTCGGTGTAGTGACCAGGATGTTGAGTCACCTCCCAATTCTCACCTGCATCGGGGTCGACCGAAGCGATTCGAACGGAACCAAGCGTCTGATCGTTCCAGGTGGTGTAAACGAGGTACCGACCGTCGCGTGAGAAACTTGGATAGAACTCGAAATGACGTTGCTGCTGCGTCAATCGACGCGGCTTGCCAGCGGGAAGATCGCGTACGTAGATATGGCCCAACGCTTGGTAGGCGACTCGGTCTCCCCGCGGAGCAACCGAAACCCAACGAAGCATTTTGACATCAAACTCATCTTCACCAACCGGAATGGGAAAACGAACAGCCGGCTTGATCGTTCGTTTGTCTTTAATTCGGAATGGAATCACCTCGGCTGTTCCATCGGCAATCTGGATCCGACGAATCTTGCCTTTGGCCCAAGCAATGATCGACTGCCCGCTCGGGGCCCAAGCGAATGCTGGATAAACGCCGTGGATCGCCCATGCCTCCTGCATATCGCGTTCCAGCAGTTCGTAAATCAAGCGAACTTGCCCTGATTCCAAATCCAGCAGATGCAACCCAGTCTTAGCGCCAACCCGGCGAACAAAGGCCAGGCTCTTGCCGTCCGGCGAAGGTGTTGGGCGGCAGGCCCCGCCAGGCCCACGAATCAATGTTTCCGTCTCACCGGTCGCCAGCTCCAATCGCTTAACCGCGTAAATTCCTTTTGTCGAATCCTTGTCGTATTCAAAGGTATCGCCACCAGTTGCATCCAATGAATAGTAAAGATATCGACCATCGGGCGAGAACACCGGTTCGTTCACATCCTGCTGGTCATTCGCGCGCTTCGTCAATTGCATGCCAGTCATCGCATTTTTGGCGAGTGCATCATGATGGAACATCCACATCTCACCCGCGCCAAGCGAGCGTCGACTGGTGAAGTGTTTACGAGCGACGATGTACTGACCATCTGGCGACCAAACCGGTCCATTCAGCAAACGATACGTTTCATTGGTAACTTGCGTTGGTTCACCACCACCGACGGGCAGTGTCCAAATGTTGTCCCCCGCTTTCTTACTCTTACCATGGCGGTCACTCGTGAATGCAATTTGCTTTCCGTCCGGGCTAAACTTTGGCTGCATATCCCATGCGACGCCTTGCGTGACTTTCTTTGGGTAGCCGCGGTTCTCCAAACCATCGGCTCC
>JBMYRF010000023.1:2621-34440 GCA_049602075.1 Rubripirellula sp. | reverse complement strand
GGCTGCTCAACTCACTCCCTCGGCGTCAGCTAAACAAACATCCGGTCTAACACTCGGCCGCCTGGAAGCTCAACCTAATACCTGAAAGCCAAATCCTGTAATTTGCCCCCCACACCCAATCCTACCGATCCAAAACAAGGATGGTGATGGCGACGTTTTACATCTCTTTATCGATCATGCCTCCGATGCATCCACAGGCCAAGCTCAAGTGCTCAAAAACTGAATTGAACTTGGCTGCGCAAAAGCCAGCCTCGATCTCCCGGGGAAAGATCCAATGCATCGGAATCAACCGGTGCGCCATTCAAGTAGGCGGCATCGATCACTACCTTGGAATGGTTCTCCCGAATGTGCCAAGTGACCGCACCACCAATCTCATCGGAACTCAAATCATCCATCCCAAATGATCCTGAATTGCCAACGACACGAGACCAGCGTGCGGCAAGCTGAATCTTCCGGGGGACCACAAACTTTCCGATTTGCAACCAAAATCCATGGTCGAATAATTCGGGAACAGCCGCGCCGCGAAACTTGTTCACATGCCTGAAGTAATACTCGATCGTCGAGGACCAGCCGCGGTACTTCCACGACGCATCAACAGCAAACAAAGCAACGTGATAGCTGTCAACATCAAGCAGTAACTCGTCGAACAAATCAACCAGCGTTTGGCCCGTATCAACGACACGCAATCGGCTGAATTCAGTCGTTCCCGATTTATCAATTTCGGAATACGCGAACCCACCGCCCACTCGCATCGCGAGCTGCCGATGGTTTTCGAAATCCGCGAGGTGTGAATTGCCCCAGTCGCCAATCGGCAAAGCAAAAACACGCCCGGAGTAGGCAAAATTGCCGTCCAACGACCCGCTACTACCAGTTTCAGCACCCCCAGTCACCAAACCATTGAAGATCGCAATCTCCCATTTGATCGGGAACTGAGTCGCCATTGTTTGACCGAACAATCCCCAGGCAAAACTACGATTGACGTCAAAGAACGTGCTCGACATCGACCGATCGGCAAACTCAAAGTCTCGCCCGGATAGCCATCTCGCAATGGTAAACGGAACTTTGTATTTCCCGGTTCTCAAGCCGATCGTCCCAGGCGTTAAGCCAAACTGATCGTGCCCAAAATCGTAGTCCAAGTAGTAATCGAGCAAACGCATGTCATCGCCGCTGCTACTACGTCCATCAAGCTGGATGAAGAACGTGAATTCAGGATTGAATGCACCACCAGAGAAGAGAAGCCTGCCGCGTTTGAGCTGAAACTGATTCAAATCTTGATTGGGTGCATCGAATTGCGAAATCGAATGCCTCAATTGCCCCCATCCGTTGAACCTGAGTTGAAATGGATATCGATCAGATCTCAAATCTGATTCACGCCGACTCGCAATAACAAATCCTCGATCGTACCCAACTTTAATGCTTTCCAACCAATCAAGCTCGTCCTCGGAAAACATTTCGTAATCGTACGACAGTTGCCTCCCAGGATTGGGAGGATCGCGCAGCGGCACCAGTTCCCCCGTTGGATCGAACCCCGGCGTCGGCGCAGAAAGGAATGACGCATCGGTGACAAGTGACGAATTGAATCCCAAGTCACTATCCTGCCCAACCTCATCGCAGGAGACCTGCGCCGTATGACTGGCGGGCACAAGCAAGTCGTCCTCTATCAATTCACCAGCAACAACCATCCCGCCCTGCATAAGAGCGATGGCAATCGTGCTGCAAACGAACCAATGAAGTACAACTTTACGCAAGATGCATCCCTATCCCGTCGGGAACCAAAACATCACTTTCGAAAGCAATGGGCCTGCGGCATGACCTGTTGCCGGTCACACCAGCATTGCGATCCCACCACCGGCTAGTCACCACCCGCAAAGCGGCGTTCCTTACCGAGCTGGAATTTCTCGCAGAAGCCATGCAATCGGAATTATCGGCACAAATTCCCCCGTTCCTTTCGTCGTCATTCGCAGGAAGCCTGCTTTTTTGGAAACATCACGCGTGAAACGAGAACGTGAAAGCATGGAAGCATTCAACGGTTATTGCAGCACTAGCCGAGTTTCACGTCAAAGCTGTCTGCCTTCTGCCCACCCCCTATCTCAAGACTGCAACCAGCACACGCTCAAGACTGCAGCCAGCACACGTTCAGGACTGCAGCCAGCACACGTTCAGGACTGCAGCCAGCACATGCTCAGGACTGCAGCCACGGCACGTTCGCCAACCCTGTCGATCTGATCGTCGACGAACCACCTTTGAATGAAACACAGCTCGATCGCTCTTTGTCCTGAGCCCATAACAGCAGGCCGAACCATGTCGGCAGGCCGCACTATGCCAGCAGGCCACCAGCAACTGACAGCAGGCAAACGTGCTTGGCCAATGGACTGTTCGGAGGGCTTTCCCAATCGACCAAGCCACGTTTGCGTGCCACGATGATCCCTCGCTGATTCGTTTGATGAAATGGAAGCAATAGACGTTCGATCGCCCATTCCTGATGCACCCAGCGAAGCATTTGCTCGACGAGCTCTGCCTCATGGTCAAGGGCATCATCAATCACCCAAAAAGCGAATTGAGCGCCGTCAATCTCTTCGCAGCGTTCCAGGTAAACACACCCCAGACACTGTTCGCGATTGACCGACAAAACGGTGTAGGCAAACGCTTCGCGACGAACGAACTCACCATAGTGTTCTTCCAGGTCCTGCCGATTTAGATCCAACGTAAAATCGGCTGGCGGCCAATCACCCCATTGAAGCTCTGTCCGCAGCCTGCCCCGGCAAGACATCAATGCAGCAAAGTCCAACGCTGCATGCCGCGGAGCAAGCGGTTCGAGCACAAATCGCTCTGTCGCGAGCGTCTCGGGGATTGAAGCCAGTGTCCGCCATGGTTCATGCTGTCTGGGAGCCTGAGTCATCTGATCCGCCTGAGTCTCTTCTTTAAATAAGCTTGTTTGAGTTTGACAATCAGCAATGAATTGTGAAAGGTGCTCCACAGCGAAAACTGACTACCGTGCCGATGGACCCGACGATTTAAGCCGGTGTGCCCGACGAGTTAAGTCGAATGAGCAAACCCGTTCATAACCACTTTCTGCAAGCCAACAAAACTGAATCAAGCGTCCACCATGCACTGAGATTCCCCGATTCCCCAAGATCATTTCAGCATTGCGACAAGAGCCCCAAGCAACTCATCCGCACATCATCGCCCGTGTTCCCATTACCGCCCCGTGTTCCCATTACCGCCCCGTGTTCCCATTACCGCCCCGTGTTCCCACTTCGATCATGTGCTACCATTCCGACTCTGGCGGATGCTTAAGGAACACTCGACCGCCGCTCAACTGATCGAAAGAAGGTTGACTGGAACAACAGAATGAATCGTTTCCTCTGGATAGGTCTAATCGCGATAACTTCAATGACCGACGGCGTCCCAATAGCTAAAGCACAAGTCGGAAACCTCCTTCGGCGCGGGCCGAAGATCGAGGTCATCAAAACAACCGACCTGGCGTCGCTGCTCGATCAACAACAGCAAATCGAAGAAACCGCCCGCCAGACAGGCCAGCAGTCCAAGCCGGCCAAGTTCGTCTTGGTCGATGTGCGCAGCGATGCCGAAACGAAAGTATCAATCATCCCTGGCGCCATTACGAAGACCCAGTATGAAGAGAATCGCTCCAAGTACGAGGGTCGAACCGTCATCGCCTATTGCACGTTCGGCGGCCGGAGTGGCAAGTACGCAACGCAACTCGCCAAAGCTGGGATCCAGGTCAAGAACTACGAAGGAAGTATTCTCGATTGGGTGAAGAACGACCTACCCTTGGTGACTCGGCAAGGTGTTCCAACCAATCGAGTTCATACCTACAGCGATCAGTACGATGTTCCCGCCGGCTATCAGCAAGTGACGGACTGATCGCTGCGCGAGAGCCAAATTCAGCACTCGCACTCGAAACAAATGAGCCGCAACCATCGGTCGCGCCCCATCTCGTGGCTCTAAACGTTTCACGGAATCGACTGCTGCGTGGATTCCAGCAACGGGTGCCAAGGGGCCCGAATTCGCCCCTGGCCTACCTCATTTCCATTGCAGAAATCGGGTCATTTGTACACGACACATAAGCTCACATCTTAGCGTCCATCGCCCTGTTGCTCGGTAATGGATTCCACCACATTGTTTAGATTGAACGAGCTCGGCGCCTGGCGTGGCGGAAACTCCTTGAAGTTTTGAAGCCGATTGCCGACATAGCTCGAGGAGGGTGCGATGGCAAACACATGCTCCATCGACCAACGCTCGTACCCCATCGCTTCATATTCGGCTCGTTCAAAAGGATCTGCGTACAAGTCGCTAATCATTCGCGCCCGCAATTCTTCGAACGGAGTGCTCCACACATCCGCACCATGTGCGTTTTGCTTCAAGAACGTTACTTTCCAATATTTCTTAAGCAATACCGCGACTTGGCCATCATCGGTCCAGTAAAGAAACTCTCCCCGCGGCCACTCTTCCCGCGGTCCCGCAAAACAGGCATCAAATTATAAACATCCAAGTGCACCTTGTAGTTCCAGCCGCCAACAGCCTTGCACTTCAGCAGATCTTCGTTGACGGTCGAGTCGCCTACCGCAGCAAGCAGCGTCGGCAACATCTCCTCATGCGCGCAGATGCTGTTGACGATCCTTCCCGGCTTGATGACTCCAGGCCAACGAATAACAGTTGGCACACGGAAGCCACCCTCACATTGCGTATTCTTCTCACAACGGAACATCGTGGCCCCACCATCAGGCCAAGTAAAAGCCTTGGTGGTAAGAACAACGCATTTAAGGTTCCGCCCAATCTACTGTGTTAAAATTCACCATCGACGAAACCGCTGCTCGGTATGTCGGTCGTCGTAATCTGCAGCGGTTGCGACGACGGTCGATTGAACTCGCAAGCCCCACTCAACACATGACACGGTTTTCCATATCGGCCCTGCTCATTCTCGTATTCGCCGCCCATTCGGCCGCGGAAAATCACACCAATCAGCCCAACATTGTCCTCGTGCTCTTTGACGACATTGGCTACGGGCAACCAACTAGCTTTCGAGTTGAGAGTGAATTCCGGATGCCCAACCTCGACCAAATGGCAGCCGAGGGAATGCGTTTTACGGACGCGCATTCCGCAGCAGCGAACTGCACACCAACACGCTATGGACTCCTAACAGGACGGTATCCTTTCCGAATTGGACAGTTCGGTGTGCTGAAAACCTATTCGCCCCGCATCATCCCCAGCACGCGACCGACCGTAGCCTCGTTTCTGAAACAACACGGTTATCACACTGCCTGCATTGGGAAATGGCACCTTGGAATGAATTGGGTCGATGGCGAAACGGGTCCCGAAAAACAACCTCCCATCGGGGTCCAACCTCCCATAGGGGCCCGGCATACTGGTGGCCCGAATGAGGTCGGGTTCGACTATTTCTATGGCTTCACCCATGCCCGGAATATTGGATCGATCATTGAGCAGGATCGAGTCGTGGCCAACGTTGATAGCGTCGAAAACCAACCTCTTATGATCCAAAAAGCCACACAGTATCTCGAGCAGCGGGCCCGCAAAAAGGGCCCCTTCTTTCTCTATTTTCCGATGTGCCCACCTCACAACCCGATCGTGCCAGCCCCGGATTTCGTAGGCAAAGGAGGAATCAAGGGAAAGGAAAGTCGATACAGTGACTGGGTTTTCCAAGGCGATCACATGCTAGGACAGATCCTAGACACCTTGAAACGAACCGGCCTGAGTGAAAACACCTTGGTGATTGCAACCGGAGATAACGGCGCGGCAAAACGCGACTACCCTCCCCTACGCGACTCCAAGAGCAGCATTTACGAAGGCGGACACCGCGAACCCTTTGTAGCTCTCTGGCCAGGAAGAATTCAACCGAATACTGTGAACCAACAAACGATCTGCCTGAACGACCTGTTTGCAACATGTGCAGACTTGTTGCAGGTCCAGCTTCCCAAGACTGCTGCTGAAGATAGCGTCAGCATCCTGCCATACCTACTTGGCACAGCCGCCAAGCCTGTCCGTGAAGCCACGGTGCATCAATCGCCGGCGGGGTTAGCCATTCGCAAAGGCGAGTGGAAGATGATCTTTCACCGGTCCGGGAAACACGAATTGTTCAACCTTAAATCTGACCTGTCAGAAACCGAAGACTGTAGCGCAACCCATGCTGCGATCCGTGAGGGCATGACCGAACTGATGCAAAGCTACATTGATCGAGGCCGCAGCACACCTGGGCCAAGCCGTAAAAACGATTTTGAATTTTCGCTTTCATTCCAAAACCTGGAGGAATGAGCAGAATGCGAACCAAGTACCGGGTTGAATCAAGTCAACGAACCCTCGCGAGGAACGCTCGCACGAAGGTTTCTGGAGAGCGATTTCTGACCAGCGGCATCACGCATAATATCGACCCGAACGCCAAGCTAGAGCATCAAAAGCCTCGCAACTACAATCCAGCCCGAAATCGTGAGAATCGTCCAGAAACCCCGACCGCGACTCTTGCCCATGCAACTCAGGCTCAACTGAGCTGCAATAATGAGCCTTCCGGCTGATGCCACCACTCTGCTCAGCAGGCTCTGTCCGAGTTAGCGTTCCGCCAACGCCGCGTATTTTGCCTTGCCAGCGACTCCCACGGATCATCACCCCAGTGGTCATCAATTCATCTAGCCAAACCACCGCACCCCGGAAACTCATGTCAGATCCATCACGAATAACAACGACCAAGCTTGCCATGGCCGCAGTCGTATTGGCATCTTGTTTAGTCCTACCACGATCGGTGTCGGCTGAGAACAAACGTCCCAATATTCTATTCATTGTGGTCGACGACCAGTCGCCATTTGACTTGAAGGTCTATCGCCCGGAATCCAAATTACAAACACCTAATATCGATCGCCTGGCCGCAGAAGGCACTGTCTTTGATGCGGCATATCACATGGGATCCTGGTCAGGCGCCGTCTGTACTCCATCACGCCACATGATCATGTCCGGACGAACTCTATGGCATCTCCGCAATACGCGAGGTCGTCAAACCGACCCGAACACCAAGACCCCAACATTGGTTCCCAAGGATCTACCTCAGTACACAATGCCGGCAATCTTCAATCGGGCTGGCTACGAAACGATGCGGACATGCAAAAACGGCAACAGCTATGAAGCTGCCAATCAACTGTTTACCGTTCGGCGAGACGCCACTCGACGGGGTGGAACAGACGACACCGGTAGTGCCTGGCACGCAGAACAAGTCCTCGACTATCTGAATGAACGGGAAGCAAAAACCGATCGCGCCCCGTTCTTAATCTATTTTGGTTTCTCGCATCCTCACGATACTCGCGATGGCAAGCCAGAATTATTGGCCAATTACGGCGCGGTGAATCACCGGGACAAAAACACGATTCCACCGGCTAACCCCAAGCAGCCTGTCTTGCCACCGAACTATCTTCCAGCTCACCCATTTGACAATACACACATGGGGGTCCGCGATGAGATCAACGTCAGCGGAGTCTGGAAGAATCGCGACGAACGAACGATACGCAACGAACTTGGACGCGAATACGCGTGCAACGAAAACATCGACATCCAAATTGGGCGGGTTCTCGACAAGCTTCGCGCGATGGGTGAACTCGACAACACCTACATCTTTTACACGGCCGACCATGGGATGGCGATCGGCCGACATGGCCTGCAGGGCAAGCAAAACCTCTACGAGCATACGTGGCGCATTCCCATGATCGTCAAAGGACCTGACGTCAAAAAAGGTGTTCGGGTCCCGGGAAACGTTTATCTACTCGATGTCCTGTCAACCATGTGCGACCTAACCGGTCTTGACGCCCCGAAAACAAGCGAAGGCATCAGCTTCAAATCTGTACTGCAAGGAAAACAGGCGACAATTCGAAGTGTGCTCTACGGTGCCTACTCTGGAGGTGCGAAACCAGGCATGCGGTCAGTACGCAAAGGCGACTGGAAACTGATCAAGTATGACTCGACAAAGGATGGCGTTCAGGAAACCCAACTGTTCAATCTCGCGCAAAACCCAAACGAATATATCCAGCAGCACCACACTAAATCCGTGACAGCACTTATAGGCATCACACCTAATCCACAACAAACAAATCTAGCAGCGGACACGAAATTCGCAGATAAGCTTGACGAAATGGAAGCACTACTGCTCGAGGAAATGCGACGCCTGAACGATCCGTACCGTCTCTGGAATCAACCCAACGATGGCTTGATTCAGCCGCCCCCAAAACCACAACCTCAACGGAACTCCGATAAGATCCGGAATCGCAAAGCTCACCAATCAAGGTCTGAACAACCAATCAATCAATGACAGAACGGTCCTGTAGCAATAGCTCGATCGATTCGCTACTCGCATGGAATCAAAACAGAACCTGGCATACGAAACACGACCAAGACTAATCATTCGATTCAACATCAAAGCAAACAATATGGCCACACAAACATTCGTTGCCAGACAAGCACTCGCAGCGATTGCGTTCATTTTATTGACCAGCCCATCGTCGTGGGCAGTCATTCGGCTGCCGCGCATCTTTGGTGACAATCTTGTTCTGCAACAACAAACAAATAACGCCCTTTGGGGATGGGCCTCACCCAAGGAAAAAATCACAGTCAGCACAAGCTGGGGCACAACCGACTCAACAAGTGCAGATAAAAACGGTCGCTGGAAACTTTTCCTGAGCACGCCGTCCCATCGAACAGGCCAATCGGTGACCGTTGTCGGAGCCAACACAATCAAAATCACAAACGTCGCAATCGGCGAAGTTTGGTTGTGTGCCGGACAATCCAACATGGGTTGGTCAACTGGCAACTCATTCGACGCAGAATTGGAAACAGCCATTGATCTGCCCGAATTTCGCATCTTCAAATCCCAACGGGAGCATTGGCATGAACCACTAGAAGAATCGCGTGATCGACTGCAGCAATGGAAACCCTGCGATCCACAATCTGCCGCTGAAACATCAGCAGTTGCTTACTACTTTGGAAAAACACTCCACCAAAAACTCGATGTCCCGGTTGGAATCATCGTGCAAGCTTACGCGGGAACCCCAATCGAAGGCTGGATGCCTTGGGAAATTCAGCAAGACGATCCTCGTGCTAACGCGACCAAAGCGATGCTTGACCAGCTTGCAGAACGCAGAATCCAGCGTGGCGAGACCGTGGAAAAAGCAATCGCCACCTTCGAAACCGAACTGGCTGACTATCGCAACAAAATTGACGCAGGCGAAACGATGAAAAACGCGTTCAAACCCCTGCAACCACCATTCATCACAAAACCCAGTTCGCTTGGTCATCAATATCCTGCCCATATTTTCAACGCGATGATCAACCCGATTCGCCCGTATGGCATCCGCGGCATGATTTGGTATCAAGGCGAACGCAATTCAAAAAATGCTCCGCAGGCCTCTCACTATCGGCAGCAGATCGGAAGACTGATTCGCTACTACCGAAGGTCCTGGCATGAACAATCCGGCGGAAACGTCCCTGATGATTTCCCCGTGCAACTCACTCAGCTACCAAGCTGGAACCCAGCTCAAACGCAACCAGTCGAGGGAATCGAAGCACCCTGGGCGGTCAACCGTGAGGCGATGCGACTGGCAGCAGCAGAGATCATCAACACCGGTTTGGTTGTATCGATCGACACAGGAGATGCGATTGCACTCCACCCAAAGAACAAGAAGCCAATTGGGATTCGTCACGCTTTATTGGCGTTGCAGCAAACGTATCAGCAACAGATCGTAGGCAGTGGGCCGCAATTGCGGAACAGCCAACTAAAGAATGGCACAGTCGTCCTTGAATTTGATTCAGTCGGTTCAGGTTTGATGACGGCAGAGCCAGGAGCATTAACCGCATTCGCAATCGCAGGTAAGAACCGCCGATGGCTTGATGCAAAAGCAGAGATCATTGGCAATTCGGTCGTGGTCTCCTCAGACGAAATCGCCGCTCCAGTAGCCGTACGCTATGCGTGGGGGATGAATCCTTCCCAACGCAACTTACTCTACAACAACGAAGGACTCCCTGCTTCACCTTTCCGCACCGATAATTGGCCGCTGTATGAAGCCGACGATGAACTTGTTGATGTCACAAAACCTACGAAACCGGATGGTTACCAAGCGAGTGACTGGGAGCGTCCGCGAATGATTCAATGGAACCCAGCTGGGCAATGACATGACCTAGACCGGCGGAATCGCGTCTCGATCAACCAACCGCTGAAATACCATCCAATTTTTGAAGCCGCGAAGCTGAATGTTCACCAAATGTTCAAGCAACCCGCGGTGCTTGCGCAAGAGGCTTGCAATCAAGCTCACCCGCTGAACTTACATTGACTGCCGCATTTATCAGCTAAAAGTCCATCGCTCAGCTCAAATGTCACCATGCCTGATTCTCCTCAGGTCAGAAACGTAGCGACGTCCTCTAACGTCTTCCTGCGCAAATCAGGGACGGTCGCATCTGCAGCGGGATAGCCAATCGGAAACAGAATAAAGGCGCGTTCATTGGCGGGCCGCTGAAGCATGCGTCCCAGAAATCCCATTGGGCTGGGAGTATGAGTTAGCGTTGCCAGTCCCATGTGGTGCAATGCGGTAATGAACAGACCACATGCAATGCCGACACTCTCCTTGACATAGTAGTTTTTGTGACGTCCCTGCCCATCTTCGGCAAATACTTCTTCAAAAACCACCACGATCCAAGGGACGGTCTCTAAATAGGGTTTCTGCCAATCAGTACCAATAGGCTGAAGCGCGTCCTTCCATTCTTGTGACATCCGTTTGGTATAAGAGAGATGCTCCTCCGATTCGACCTCCGAACGGATGTTTTTCTTAAGTTCAGGGTTTGAAATCGCGACGAATTTCCAAGGCTGGCGATGCGCACCCGAAGGCGCGGTTGACGCTGTTCGAATGGCCGCTTCGATGAGCTCCCTAGGCACCTCACGGCTTGAAAAATCCCGAACACTACGACGAGCATTCATCTCGGCCTCAAATGCTTGCGCTCGTCGCAGCATCTCCGGACCATCAAAAATCTCTGGACAATACGGAATGGGATCAGCTGTCATGAGTCCTGCTTAACGCGTACACGATGCTCGTCTGAATGGAACAATATTCACCGACCACGGCTTGAATATTCGTCGAGTATGCACACCATCACGGTGAAAACCCGGATAAGATGGTGAAGCTAGTTACCGACCTAATCAGAATAACACTTGCGTGTCTCTCTGCCACACAATCACTTATCTATTTCACGTATCTATTTCAGCCACCAAGAAACAAAACACTAATGAATCGATTCGTTTTTCTACTTTGCCTGGCAATCCTATCCCTTACCAAAAACGCGACTGCCCAAATCGAGACCCTGGCGTTACAAGACGTAACCTTCGGGCCATACGAGTATGAAACGAAACCAGACCATGATGCTTTCCGAAGTTTTAATCCTCGCAAAGCTCCCCAGCCAGGACCGCTGCTGCTGCAAAAAGGGGATCGCCTCGCCATCTGTGGAGATTCGATCACCGAACAAAAAATGTACTCTCGTCTGATTGAGACCTATCTCACTGCTTGTGTGCCGCAATGGCAGATTACCGTCCGGCAGTACGGTTGGAGTGGCGAAAAGACTGACGGTTTTCTGCGTCGAATGGAACGCGACTGCCTCACTTTCAAACCCACCGTTGCGACACTCGCTTATGGTATGAACGACTCTCGATATCGCCCCTTTGATGCAACCAATGGCCAATGGTATCGAGATCATTACACGGCAATCGTGCGACAATTCAAGCAAAATGGGGTTCGTGTCGTTGTCGGATCTCCTGGCTGCGCAGGAAAAATCGCCAACTGGGTAAAAAGCCGAGCGGGCACGCTCGAACAACATAATGTTCACTTATGCGCATTACGCGACATTGCCATGGATGTCGCAGCGCGTGAACAGGTTCGTTTTGCAGATATTTTTTGGCCGATGTACCAGGCCCAGGTTTTCGCCCCGGAACAGCATCAAGCGACACCAGACAATCCCTATTTCGTCGCTGGCAAAGATGGCATTCACCCTGGCTGGGCGGGCCAAGTCATCATGGCGTGGTCGATGCTACGAGCGCTCGGTGTCGATGGAGAAATAGGGACGATTGCAGTCGACGCCGGCAGCGGAAAAATTGAAGCCTCTGCTGGACATCGGGTTGACGGATTTGCCGATGGAAAACTGACGCTAACCAGTTCACGCTACCCCTTCTGTGCCCAGGGTGACCTGAACGATCACAACTCGGTCCGCTCTGGTATGACACTGGTTCCATTCAACGACGACTTGAACCGTTTGATTCTGAAAGTGCGAACGCCGGCCTCACAAAAATGTCGGGTAACTTGGGGCGCGGCATCACGTGTCTATTCTGCTGAGCAATTGAACCAAGGCATCAATCTGGCCAATGACTTTCCAGACAACCCATTTTACGACGCGTTCAACCGAGTGTCTGAGGCGGTCGGCAAAAAACAAGCCTACGAAACGCAGCAGGTCAAAAGAGATTTTCATAGCCGGGATGCAAAAACCGACTTTGATGCGATTGTTGAACGTACCGAAGCGGTTCGCACCCCTCTCGCTGAAGCAATCGCAAATGCAATGCAACCCGTCACGCACACGATTACGTTGGATTTCATCACCGAACAGTGACCTGATCCAAGCCGCCCAATCCCAGCGCCGCTAACCGAAAACTCAAACAACAATCTGCGCAAGACGCCAAACACGATTCGATCGCGCGGGAATGGCTACCGGCAAATTGAAAGACTACCGCAGTAGAGCATCCGCTGTGGAAATATCGTTGAGTCAAAAACGACAAAGTTGATATCGACGCCAAGACAGCATTCGGAGAACCGTTTGATTTCCTTACAGCTCAATTTCCGTACAGTGCGTTCTGGGCTGTCGAAGCGTTCTGGGCTGTCGAAGCGTTCTGGGCTGTCGAAGCGTTCTGGGCTGTCGAATCCGATTTCAACATATCGTTTCCATCGCTTTACAGCTCTTGAAACCTTGATCGTTTGTTTTGGCAATGTGTTTCAATCAGCGGCAAGCAGTTGTTTCTAAAAGAAAATGGAGAATCCATACGAATCACCACCAGAACTTCCTCGCAGGCCACTCCTGAAGCGACTGCGACGAGGACTGGCCTTGGCGTTGGCTGAATACCGGCATGGACTGAAACGTGACAATTTTTCTTTTCCGGGTTTGGTTCGCGCTTGGGCTAGCCTGCTTGTGGTAACGTTGATCATGCTTGCCTCGCTCGTACTCGTCGTTTTATTTTTACTCGACCGATTTGGAATTTTGGAAGTTGTCCAGGGCATGCTTGAATGACGCTGCAGATGAACAACACAAACTTACAGCCGCCATTGTCTGTCGAATTATGGACAGCCCGTATTCCTCGTGCAGGCGGATTTGCTGAGCACCATTGGCTGGAGATCGCACGCGGTGAACAAATCGACCGCTGGGAGGTTTGGCAGGAAGCCAACTTTGGCGGTGAAAGCTGGGGGCACGTGCATCACAATCTGCTTGCGTCTTCGGAAGGGGTCGGCAATGGCCCCGGACGCCGACTGGAAAGCTGGCTCAACCAACCTGCCAAATTACTTGTAAAACGAATTGAATCATCGCCGCAGGAATATCCCTGGCGAGATTGGTACCGAGCGGTCCCCGGCCCAAACAGCAACACCTTCGTTCAATGGGTGCTTCAGGATCTGTATTATTTGGGTTGGCGCGGGATTGGACGCGGGTACGCCCGCTACGCCTGACACGTCAGACGTAACTCGTTGATCGAAAATAGCATGAGCGACTGCGGCGATGCCGCAACCTCACTCAGAATCACGCTTCCCACGCTCAGAGTCGCCAACCCTCACGATACTCCCCATTGACGATCGGCTCCGCTGACGGTGTTCCGACCGCTTTCATTTGTTCAGCATCCCAATCAATCACGTCTCCGGTCTGCAAGGCAACCAACCCCAGCAAGGTAATCTCGGTCAGCTTTGCCGCGTACTGGAATTCGCTACTCGCGGGCGGCCCTCCTTTAATCGCATCGACCCAATCTCGATGATGCCCAGGGGAGCGGGGCAAACTGGGCTCAGGAATCGTCACCGAATCACGCAATGCCAATGGAAAAACATCGGGCTGTCCGCCGGCACCACCACAAACCATCACGCCTTTGGTGCCGACAAACAAGACACCACGCGATGGCAATTTTGCCCCGGGTGCCAACGCGTCAGGTGTTGGCGGCCGAAGTCCGCCGCTATACCAAGTGATTCGCAAGTCGCCTTGATCCCCGCGGTCAAAATCGAAGTAACCGATTTCGCCATGCGGAGCCATCTCGGGGTGTACTTTCCCGGCAGATCGCATTTCCACTCGTTGAGGTGCATCCAATTCCAGCGACCACACCGCTGAGTCAAGATCGTGACAACCAAAATCCCCCATCGCCCCACAGCCAAAACGCCAGAAGTCTCGCCAAGACACAGGCGCATAGGCAGAATGAAAACCAACCGGCGTCCGCGGCCCACACCACAAATCCCAATCAAGCCCCTTCGGAATCGCTTGATGGTCAGTGGGTGGTGATAAAAGGGTTGGATTCCAACGAGTCGCCGGTACCCAGGCGTGAACCTCTTGAACATCACCAATCACACCACCACGAATGAATTCAACCGTCGACCTCATCGTGTCACGTGAATGCCCTTGATTTCCCATCTGGGTCGCGAGGCCCGTTTCCCGCGCGACCTTCGCGACCAATCTCGCCTCAGCAATATTATGTGTGAGAGGCTTCTCGCAATAAACATGCTTACCTGCCCGCATCGCAGAGAGTGATACGTGAGCGTGCAGATGGTCCGGCGTAGCGCACAAGATCGCATCCAGATCGGATGCCGTTTCCAGCATTCGTCGATAATCGACATGCTGCTGACAGCGAAACTTCGGATCACTCGGCCGATAATGGTGTTCGATTTCAGCGGCTACCACCGATCGGCCTGCAGCACCACGATAATAGTAATCACTCAAATCCCACTGCTCTGCTGGATCAGCAACGGCGACGACACGCACATCAGGCAATTTCATCAACTCACGTACGTTTTGGAAGCCTCGGCCGCCCGCACCAACCAGCGCAATGTTCACGCGGTCGCTGGGAGCAACATGTTTCGGGCCTCCCAGCACCGACCGCGGTACGATGGTCGCAGCAGCAAACACCGAAGAAGTTTTTAGCCACGAACGTCGCGATAACGAATCAGTCATTTGTGAACTCCAGCGTAAAACGGTTGAACCCTGATTGTAGATCGTCTCTGAACCGTAGTGGGCGTTGAACTCACTCGGAAAGTATGAACAAACCGCTAGCAACGCAGCACTCTGAACGCGGCAATCAGAAAAACCAAGTTCTCTTAAAATACGGACGGCGAAGCCTGCTCATGATAAAAGTTCATTCATCAATGACGAGATACGCGCACCTCGCCGTCGAACGTCCAATCTCTCAACACCGTCTCAGCATTTCAAAAATCAGCAAGATCGATGCCAATTGGTACCGCCAAAACATAAACCAAGCTTTCAATCCAGTACGATAGCGTTGCAGATTGATGATTGGGCGAACCATTCAAAGAAGAGCAGTATGCTGAATCAAACCTTCATTAGTTTGGTGACATCCGTAGTGTTTGGAGTCTCATGGGCTGCAAATCTCTGTGTCGCCGAGGAAACGGCCGGACCGATCCGACTCGCAATCAGCAGGGCAATCCCGTTGCTACAGGCCGGAGCACAAGGGTCATCCGAGCAACGCAAATGCTTCACCTGTCACAGCCAGGCAGTCCCCGTTTTGGCGCTTGCCCAAGCCCGTGCCAAGGGGATTGCGATTGATGAACAGATTTTCGATCAGCAAGTCGAGCATACCTTGGCCCATTTGAAACGTGGACAAAAAGAATATGTCGCAGGACGGGGTCAGGGTGGTGGCGTGATGACGGCCGGCTATGCCTTGTGGACGCTCAATACTGGCAAACATGGGCCAAGTGAAGTTACAGCCGCCGTTGCCAATTTTTTATTGAATCACCAACAAAATTCAAATCGGTGGAGGCAAGCCAGCAAACGGCCCCCCACCTCCGGCAGTGATTTCACAACGACCTATGTCGCCTTGCGGGGCTTGCTGACTTATGGGACCGAACCACAGCAACCTGCAATCGCGAAACGCGCGCAACGAGTTACCGAGTGGGTCCTGAAGCAAGACCCGGTCGAAACGGAAGATCGCGTCTTTCGTTTACTAATAATGGCACTCATCCAAGCCGATCAAGCAACCATTAAAAAAGCGATTTCAACACTGATTGACAGCCAGCAAACGGACGGTGGCTGGGGGCAACTCGAAAACGCACCAAGTGATACTTACGCGACTGCCACTGCAATGTTCGCGTTACAACAGGCGGGGAAATTGACGCAAGAACATGCCTGCATCCAAGACGGTATCGAGTATCTGCTTCAGCATCAACTCGACGATGGCTCGTGGCACGTCGTATCGCGAGCTGACCCGTTCCAAACCTATTTCGAAAGCGGCTTCCCCCACGGCAATGATCAATTTGTTTCGATCGCTGCCAGCGGTTGGGCCACTCTTGCCTTGTCGCTTTCGTTGCAAACAGATTGAACAAACAAACGTTCCGAACACACTTGTCAATTTCCAGAACTGAGTGAATCCCATCCGAGCGATCGAAATCAAACTCAGTCAGGGAGCCAAGCCGGGGCGAGGCGGCTTAATCCCAGCAGCTAATGCCACGCCCGAGATCGCCAAAATCCGCGGCATCGAAAGGGGAAAAGACTTTGCAAGCTCAGCATCCTATGCCGAAGTCACGGACGTCGATTCACTTCTCGATTTCCTCGAACGATTGAAAGACAAGAGTGATTTGCCGGTGGGCATCAAGTCCGCTGACGGACAAACCGATTTCTGGCAACAACTCGCGGACAAAACGAACCGCACCGAACGCGGCGTCGATTTCATCACAATCGACGGTGGCGAAGGTGGAACAGGGGCAGCACCGCTAGTGTTTTCCGATCACGTCGCGATGCCCTTCAAGTTGACGTTCACCAATGTGTTTCGCTTCTATTAAGGACGCTGGGCTGGATCAAGACATTGTCTTCACCCGGTGGGGAAAACTGGGGTTTCCAGAGACGGCCCTGTTGTCTTTTTCGCTGGGCTGCGTTTTAGCCAAGGTGGGGCGTGAAGCAAAACTGGCGATCGGTTGCATTCAAACGTCGCGATGTCATCCGGGCCCTTGCCCCACCGGTGTGGCAACGCAGAACCGGTGGCCGGCCGCTGGGTTGGCCCCCACCCATAAAGCAAATCGGTTTGCGAATTATGTGGTCGTATTACGTAAGGAATTGTTGCAATAAAGTCGAGCCTGCGGCGTCGCACACCCTGCGCTGGTTTCGCCTGATGATCTAGAAATCGTCGACGCATGTTTACAAAGAAATTCGGTCACGGAATGCTTCGGCTATCGATCGACCGAAACGAGGGACTAATTCCTCGCAGTCAACCATCTGGCCCATGATCCAAAACCGGCCAGGCCAATCGAAAAATGAATCGACATCAACAATCGTCTCACTCCAAATCACCGAAAAAAACGAGACCGTCTACTGTCCCAATTTCAGCCACTCGGGCTTGAAGATCATGACCAACCCCAAGGCTAGAATGACCAAGCCGCTAACGAGCTTCAACCAACGCCCCTCCCGTTCCTGAAGTCGACGGTGCGATAAAGTGGCGACGACGACTGCGAGTAAGATTGTGTCGTCCAACATGTAGGCTGAAATATAGAGGCCGAGAAAAGCATAGTTTTTCCAAGCAGGAAATTCCTGCATCGTCAACACTTGCGTGTAGAGCGCAGGCAAACCAGCGGTACAGATCAATTCGACCATATTGACAATGACGGCCAGCATCACGACGCCGGTCAAAGCAGCTGTTAAATATTTCGCGGCGATGATCTCTCGCACCCGTCGATAAAGACCAGGCTTCGCCGACTCCGGAATCGAAAAGGAAATCCCTTTTTTGAAGGCGAAGAAATCTTTGACATTGACCACACCAATCAGCAACGCAAGCACACCCAAGGTAATCTGCACTCGACGCCCGATCCCGACCAAGATCAACAGATTCAACCACGCAGTCATGAAGATGAAATAAGCCGCTCCACTGACAAAGATGAAGGTTCCAGCGATTAACAAGATTTTTCGTCGGTCCCGTATATTCACCAACACCGACAACAGGAACACCAAGATCCACATCGCGCACGGATTGAACCCGTCAATCAAACCAACCAGAAACGTGAACAACGGAAACCCCAACTCGGTCGCCCGCAATTCGCCCAGCAATGGAACATCGATCCCATCTTTAGCAGACACGTCAGACGTCGATAAACTGACCTCCCCGACATCCTCAGATCCGGCATCCTCCGGCAACAAGAAATCGTCCAGCAGTAGATCTGCTTCTGGAACCTGCCCTAGGTCGCTCGGGTTACTCAAGCCAGATTCAATAGGCGAATCAGCGTCCACAGCTTGCCCGGGTGGCGGTTGGATGGTAGCGACCAACGACAACCAGGGCGTCACAATGGATGGGATCGATCGGTCATGAAACGGAATCAGAAAGCTGGATGAATCATTCTTCTTTGGTGATTTTTCGCGATTGCCGCGCTGATTCGTCGCAACGCGATGGATCAAATTCTCGAATTCGACACCTGTGATATCGTCACCTTGATAACCGATGATCACTCGACCACCGAAATCAATTGTTGGCAGCCCGGGTGGCTTCCCCTGCGTTCGGCAAATTGCCTGCCAGCGTCCACGTGCAGCAGCATCATAGCTAACATCATGAATCTGAAACCGCAGTGCTGGCCAACTTGGTTTCAGCATTTTGATAAATGCCTTTGCCTTGATACATTTTGGACAGTTTGCTCTTGTGTAGACGTCCACGGTCAGCAATCGCTCGATGGCCAGTTCGGTTCGGTCGGGGCTGTCGTAGCCAAAGTACAGCCGATCACAGCAGTAGAATGCTGGAACGACCGGCTTGGCTCGGTTGGAACGTTTTGTGATCTGCCACAGCCTAGCTAATTGGTCGCGATGCTGAATCACATCATGCACAACCAACTCAATCCCCTTGTGCTGCCCGACAAACTTCTTGGCAAATGCGATTGTATTCTCGGTAAGATCCGAATCGGAGCGAACAAAGACCTCTAAACGCACGAGGCCCGCACTTACATTTTGCGGAGGCTGAGCCGCTGCCAATGAAGCACCACAAACGCCCACCAGCAAAAACAGCAATCGCATATTGCTCATCGAGACACCCAACGCTTCCTTAGGCAATTAGGAAACCGCACGCTTCCGAGAATTGACCGGAGGAGCAAACGAGATGCCCTTGCTTCAAAAACCACAAAACGACGCCCGATCACCCACCCCTTACAGCCATCGCCTCTCAGGATCAGGCAACCGGTCTTGCATGCTGCCCACCGGCTAGTGCAAAGCGAATTCAGCAGCGGATGCGGCTGTTACGTTTTCTCATCCGGCGTACTCCATCGTCGGTAGAAGGCACAGGGCAGCGCGACAAGATGCCCAGCCCGTGCGAAAGTGCACACCTGCGAAGTGCGTTGACCTTTCAATGGTCGATGGCCGCCAAACACGACATCCAACGCGGAAAATCAAAGTCCACGCAGACAACTGAACCCACTCATTGACAGCGAGTTGCGTTTTTAGATGCATTCAACGCCAATGAACTCGCCTACCTTAAACACAATTTCCAGGTTCAAAATCCCTCCTTGCGGGGATGCTGGCTGGCGACATGAATCCGAAGCTCAAGCAAGTCATTTCTCAGTTGCTCGATCTGCCACTGCAGGTACGCAAGGCTCGACAAAGAAGACTCTTGGGTCTCGGTATATTCTTGGTTCAGTTGGGAGACCAGTAACACAGCCTTCGCCCGCTCAAAAGCGAGCGAAGCGAGTTGGTCTGGAAATCCTTCGTAAAGCCTTTGTTTTCGTGCGAAATCCGCTTCCGCGTTTTCCATTGCGATCTCAGCAGCACGCCGATAAATCGCGTGGATGTGACCATCCGTTCCCTTCTTTGCTTGTTCGAGCATTTCTTGGTCGAGCAAAACATGCTTACGATAATTCTCAACTGCATTTCCCGGAATCACATTCGGAAAGCGTTTGTTCAATTCAAGGGCGCTTCGCAGGTCCGCTTGGGCGAGTGCAAGGTGAGCTGCCGCCAACCGCACTTCTAATCGCTGTTCCGACTTCCCAGCGTTCGATCCTGGTGATTCCTTTACCTCCTGACCAATCAAATCGGTGAGGGTGAACAAACAAACAACACAAAGAGCACAGGCACCAAACCATGACAAGCGATGAGAGACCGACATAGAAAATTTCTCCAAGTCAGCGGAGTGTGATGAGATAGAGCTGCTCCACCCGACGTACCGAGAACCGACTCGGGGTCGAGGTCGCAGCCACGTTGACGAAGTGACAGCAGGGCAATCGCCGTGCCAATCGGTGATAAAGAATTGGACCTAGCGACAGCCCGGATGGCGATACCGCGTCAAGGAACCGCTAACGGGCCGAAGCCCAGGTTGCTGCAATCTCATCGGCACCCTAAATCGCCTCAACGGATGAAGCGATGGTGCCCGGCAGTTGCATGTCTTCACGTGCGGCCACATACCTTTGGATCACCTCCATCAAACTCTTTGGCTCGACAGGCTTGGAGAGAAAACCATCCATCCCGGCATCTTGGCAGCGAATCCAGATTTGATCACTGCAGTGCGCGGTCATCGCTACGATGGGCAACCGATCAGATCCATGTTCTAACTTGCGAATCTCGTAGCTCGCTTCGATCCCGTCTCTGACAGGCATATCAACATCCATCAAGCATATATCGAAACGCTGCTCCGCAGCCATTGAGGTAACCTCGACGCCGTCGACCGCCATCGATACCGAGCAACCGAGCATTTCGAGGATTCCCGAAATCACCTCCCGGTTGATCGCACCATCCTCCGCGACCAAAACGCGGACCCCCGCGAGTGGACCACCCTCTTCTGCAGTTGCGGCTTGTTTCGCCGAAGGATCAGTTGCTGGCAGAGACGTTTCATCTTTAGGTCCATGGCTTGCGATCGATTCGCTACTTAACGACCTTTGAACGGAAGGTCCCTCGCCACGGAGCAAGCCTTCGACCACTGCGACAATGTCGCCGGACAACGCCGGTTTCCGCAACTCAGCAATCGCTTCACCAGGAATGGATTCCCACGAGGCAGTGGGTGGAATTAATAGCATGCACTGAGTCCCAGCAACGCGTAATCGCTCGCATAGTACCGCATCAAGTTCTATACCAAAAACCGCGCAGTCAAAATGCTGCTGATCAAACTGAGATTCCAATTCCGCCTTCGTCGCGAATTGACTGACCGACGCATCGGCTCCCATCAGCGCTGAAGCGATGGCTTGACATGACGCGGGCAATGAATCGATCACAGCGATACGAGATCCGGACAAATTTTTTGTGGGTTTAGCTACCGATTCTGAATCCAATGGTAAGACAAGTGAGAATTCACTTCCGACCCCAAGTTCACTCTCCAGCCCAAGCGTGCCCCCCATCAACTCCGCCAGTTCACGGCAAATCGCTAATCCAAGCCCCGATCCACCGTACCGCCGTGTTGTGCTGCTATCGGCCTGCGAGAATGAATCAAAGACTTTGCTCTGCTTTTCGACAGCAATCCCGATTCCGCTATCTTGAACGCTTAGCATCAACTGCTTCTGTTCGTTGTTGGTAACCACACGAGCGGTAACCGCAACAAAGCCCTGTTCCGTAAACTTGATCGCATTCCCGATCAAGTTCATCATGATCTGCCTTAGTCGGGATGGATCACTGAGGATCTGCTCAGGGACGGAGACATCAATATCGCAAACTAGTTCAACATCTTTCTGCCATGCCGAAGCCGACATCAAGCGACAAGTTTCACCAATCAATTCGTGCAACCGAACAGAAACGTGTTCGATTTCAAGTTTGCCCGCCTCCAACTTCGAAACATCCAATAAATCATTAATTAACGTCAACAGGGACTGCCCACTTTCTTGCACAGTGTCCAAAAAATTTGCTTGCCGCCGATGCACAACGGACTGTTGTGCCAACCTTGTCATCCCCAGAATACCATTCAGCGGCGTACGAATTTCATGACTAATGGTTGCTAAAAACCGGCTCTTCGCTCGGTTTGCCGAATTCGCGTGGTCAATCGCTTTGCGAAGCTGCTCTTCTGTTTCCAATAACTGCTCATTACTAGCAGTAAGCTCCTGGGCACGTTGCTCGGCAGCCTGAGTTCGCTCACGCACTTTCTCTTCAAGGGTGTCATTCAAAAGTTGCAGACGCCTGAAGCCATCCGCATTCTCGAGTGCTGCACCGGCAAGTGATGAGACAAAATCGGCGATCCGCAATTCTTCTTCACCGAACAGATTTTTCAATTCATCATGCACGACCAAAATGATCGCAATCGGTGTTCCACGAAAGGCAATGGGAGTTGCGATGACGCTACCACGCGGGGTGTGATGATTGCTTACGGTGGAATCACTGACGCTCTGACCACTCGCAACGGCATCCTCTAATAATGGCAGAAAAGCATCAATCCGGGCTGCCGCTTGGTGTGCATCAACCGGTTGGTATGGCTCGTACCTTCGCTCATCTTCGTATCCCTCAATTTGAATAACATCGACCCCGTTGCCGCGGAGCAAGCGACGGGCCGATTCACTCGCTTCCTTGTAGATAGCGTCGGGTTCTAATCCCTGTGCGATGCGGCGGCCAGATTGCAGCACGGTGGCAAAACGATCGGCCACGGAAAGCCCGGTCGAACTTCGCTCCGTCATCAGATTTTGGTCGCTTGCAATCTCCTGGATTTCACTCAACCAGTCGATCCGCGAAACGATTTCGCCGGGTAACTTTCCAATCAAGTCCTCGTAGCGTTGATGAATTGATTTCAAAACAGTGATTGATTCGTACTCCTCGAGCAGCTGACCGTATCTTCTGGCCACAAGCATACTTTGGAACGCAAATCGCCGTGCCCGCGACACGTTTCCGCAAATCAGCCACATCAACGCCTGCTCGCGCAGACTATGGGCACGGTCCGCCGGAAAACGGCGGGCAACACGAGTCGCTTTTGCCGCAGATTTCTTTAACGCCTTTAGTCGTTGACGGAATAGTCTGCCGTCACGTGAGTCGGTTGATTCCAATTGTCTCCGCATTGCCGTCGCTACCCACGCATACAGCGGGCTGATGTAGGTGTTCAAGTGACCGGCGCGACGACACCGCTCTATCGCAGCTTGCAACCGCTCAATTGCGTCTTCGATCCTTTGGTGGTGAAGCAATACAATCGCATGTGCTAATTGTGTTTGGGCGTGGCTTTGAGCATCAGGTCGATTCCGATTTGCCTCTTCAATGACGACTTCTAGTGGCAAGGATTCGGGAGCTGATCGCGCCCAAACATCCAGACTGATTCCCGCGGCTTGCTGATCACCGATCTCACGACCGGAGTAATACATGGTCGATGCGGTTTCCGTTGCCTCGTCAAGATTACCGATTCGAAGAAAGGCGTTGGCCACCTGGTAGCGGCACATGTTCATTTCCCAGAGATCACCCGTTTGCCGCAATAATTCGACCGCCCGCGATCCCCGCCTGATCACATCCTCGAATTTGCATTCAGCCAAGGAGACGACGCTGTGGTAATGAAGTGATTGCCCTTGTCCCCAAAAATCACCTTGCTCTTTGCGGATCGCCAGCGACCGATTCATGTACCGATTGGCTCGCTTGAACCACCGAAGCAAGCTCATCACAGGCCCATGCTCGCTGTACACAGCAGCCAAGATCTCTGACGGCTCAAACCGTTCCGCCGAGTTCAAAGAACGAAGATGATTGGCGAGAGTCCACAATTTGTCACGACTGAACCAATAAACATGGGAAAGCCGACTCATGAGCCGCCAACGCAGACAGTCAAGTGGACTTGGTGGCCCCTTACGCCCCACAAAACAAGTTGGCAGATAGGTATGAACTGCTTGGATCGCCCCCTGAACCATGAGGCTTAGAATCATCGTCCCAAAATTGGTCGGCAACCGCACCCCGGTCAATTTCAACGCCTCTTCATATTCAGACGCAGCCTGCGTGAACTGCCCCCGTTTGAACGCCAATTCCCCCATCTGTTGTTTGACCGCTGCCCGCTCGGTCGGCAGATGCATCAAACGCAACGCCTCTTTCAAGTGCACCGCTGCATCGTCGTAGTTGCCGAGCAACAAATCAATTTCAGCTAAACCCTCAATAATCTGCAAACCGGCGAGCCGATCGCTCGGATTTACCCATCGTTTGGCAATCTCAAGTTGATCTTTAGCAACCAGCAATGCAAAACGAGAGCGTGCCTGGGCCGCCGCATCGAGTGACGTCTGTAACGCCAAGTCGCCACGATCGGCCGCGTCATAATGGAAAGAGAGCGCGAATAGGTTTAATGGCGTCTGCTTCTCCAAATACGCAGCTGACTTCAAGTGAACTTGTCTTTGCTCTTCCGGTGGCAATGCGTCACACAGACAGCCATGGATCTGAGCATGCGTGAAGCAATACAGCCCCGCCTCAGAATGGCGACGTAAAAGACGCCGGCCAACCGCGTCGGTCGAAACCGCAAGAACCTCCGCGTAGGGTATTTCAGTCACCGAAGCAAGCATGAACAGATCGAACTCCTGCCCCATCACCGCCGCGGTCGAAAGCACTTGCTTAGCTGCTGATGTCAGAGATTTCACCTGGCCGTCCAGCAAGTCGGCAAACGATTCATCTCCCCGGAGTGCATCTTGCAAGTCTCCGGCAACCTCCCATCCTTCCGGTGACGATCGCACCACCTTCGTATCAATCATCCGCCCCAAAATCGCAGAAGCTTTTTCCAAATTTCCCTCAGCAATCTCAACGATCGACTGCACGATCGGCTTGGAAATTTGACCTGCCGAAGAACATAAAGACAGGTGAAGTGCCAGATCACTAACTTTGCCGAGCTTGATCTCAGTGATTGCGTCAGATTCCGAAAAGGAGGAGCGATCTGCCCCAGATGCGATGACTCCCAACCGCATCGGATCCGTTGTACGGTGTATTCGATCAATGAGCCTGCCAACGACTGTCTGCGTCAATTCATCGGCATGACCTAGCTCATCAAATAAGAGCACGACCCCTTTACTTCGCCTCGACAGAACCACAAACAGCTCTTCTAACGTTGCGGCAACCCGACGGCTCCCATAGGCTTCCGGCCCAGCAGAATTTTCATTCTGGGTCCACCGCTTCGACAAGGCGGGTAACAGCTTCGACAGCGTAATTGAGTGCGAAGTTAAACCCGAGCAGATCTGATCCGCCAGTTCCTCATCGTCTTCACAGAGCTGGTCGATTCCAGCGAGCACACTTTCGAGTGATTGCAATGGCTTCGAGGCACCTGCGGCTGCCGCTCCTCGGCAAATCACAAGTCGCTGAGATGATGCCATCAAAGAAATCTCGTCCATCACGTCGCGGCGCGCGTTCGGATCACAACCGGTCAGAAACTGAACGCTTGCATTACCTCCCGTCACCTCCTCAATCCACGATTGAGCTGCATGAATTTCTTGTTCGCGACCAACCAAACTGCCTTCCGTCAAACTCAGACGAATATCTTGAGTGCCGATCGCAAACAATTTTGATGTCCGTCCCGCCAATTCCATCGCTCGAATTTGACGAAGATCGTAAAGCAGAGCGGATGCTGTGGCATATCGATCACGGGGGTCACGACGCAGCAATCTGGCAACAAGGCTGTCCAATTCCCGAGGAACCGACAACTGAAGTTCCCTAAGTCGTGATGGCTCGTTACAAAGCTGCCGGTCCAAATAATCACTGGCACCCTCCGCTTCGATAGGAGGGCGGCCCGCCAACATCGAAAACAAGATCGCTCCAACGGAATATAGGTCCGATGCCGGACAGATATTTCTTGGCAAAGAACCAATGGTCTCCGGCGGCAGAAAGATCAACTCCTCCACTGGCAGCGACAATATTTCCTGCTGATCATTCATGCCCAAGAGCGACAAATCCGCTAACTCGACCTGCTGGTCCGCATCCCGGAATACAGTTTCACTGCTTAGCCAACCACGCACTAACTTTGCTAAATGCCAGCTTTGCAAGCACTCTACCAGCGAGATAGCCGTGCGAAGCGATTCATCAACATCGAACCGTCGCGACAGCAACCACTCGCTCATCGGTCGACCGACCGGGGTGCTAATCACGCGGATCAAGCGTTGATCGGCATCATGGAAGAAGTTCTGCCGCAACGCTCCCATCGGTTGGCTTCGCTCGCTACGTGACCAAAGACGACGGACTCGATTATATAGCTCTGGACCGCAACTCCGCTGCTCCAACCACTGAGCAGACATCGCCTGTGGTGAATCATTTAGTTTCACCAAGCATTGAGCAATCGGACCGCGATACTGAACCGAGTCTGAACAAACAAAGCCCTTCGCCTCAAGGAAATGAATCGGTTCCATGATCTTTGCAGCTCAACAGAAAGAAATAGCGCAAGGGGGTATTGCCCACCCGGAATGCCAAACGTGGCTGTTTCGAGCTAACGAGTCGATCGTTGCTTCATGCCCCCATCAAACTCGATCGTCTCACAAAAGAGGGGTTGGATCCGGATGTAGAAAATGCGTTCTTGAATCGGAGCGCAGACTCTCATCGAAAACCTACGCTACGCCAGCTCAACGGCTCTGAATCAAACTCGTGTTTTGAACTTTTTTAAATTTTTTGTTGCGTCAACAGCAGCACACGATTGAATTCAATCGCGTGCCAATTAACTCCCTCCGGCGTGATTTCCCGCGAAATTCAGTTTCGCATCAGTCCGGTTGCGCAGGTCAGGCAAGAATCGCACCGTATTTCCGTGAACTTGCACAAGCTTAAATTCTGTCCTACAAGCAAAGCATTGCTAATGCGAACAACCCTCCCCCTCGATCGGGCAGCGTAGCGTCACCATGTGCTGAAAACGAGCTTCATTTACTAACTTGACATTTCCCTCCGCTTTGGAATATTGCCGTTACAAAGATTCTGAGTGTCGCCTCTCAAATACGAGATTTAGCGGATATTCACCAGTAAGTCGCACGACAAAACTTCCCGACACCGGAAGAACTTGCGCACGATTTGGAGTTCAACGCGACGCATGAGCTATTACTCGCAATCCAACAGCCTTGACAGTCAGCAAGTAGATTCTGTCCCGACTAGAGTTCAAGCCATTACACTCGGTGATCGCATCTATCGGCTTGATCGATTGCTGGATCAGGTAAGCGATGAAATTTTCACCGCAGCGACCTCCTATGAAATCCAACGTGCGGTCGATCAATTGTTCAATGGACTACGAAGCTTGAGGCGTGAAGCATCACGGGACGAGTGGAAGCAACTGATTGATCGAGGCCGAAACCATTCGCTGTGTCAGATTGTGCACGAAGACCCCTTTACCAGCCGAGCTTTTAACAAACCTCGCGGGTATGCTGGTGACGCTGTTATGATGGATTACATTTACAGTCACGATGGCGACTCATCAGTTCCGGAAGCGAGTCCAATCGGACAAGCAATTTTTCGTTACACGACCTCTGCACCGGCTTCGGCAGGTGTTCGTGAGCGCCGGTGCCACGTTGCAGGCTTGCTCGACAAACTGGGCGCCGCATCGCCTGGACGAGACGTGCTGGCAATCGCCTGCGGTCATCTGCGGGAAGCAAACCTTTCCTCCGAAGTGCATTTGGAGAAGTTCGGCCGATTCTTGGCTCTCGATGCCGACCCAGAAAGCCTAGACGAAGTCGGGGCACGGTATGGTCGGTTTGGAATCAAACCAATCCAAGCTGACGTCCGCCGCATGCTGACGGGTCGGACAGACCTCGGTTCCTTCGACTTGATCTACAGCACCGGATTGTACGACTATTTAAATGATTCGATCGCACGTCGTTTGACAACGAATCTTTTCCGCGACTTGCGGCCCGGTGGGAGATTAGTGGTCGCCAATTTCTTACCTGAAATTCGCGATGTCGGGTATATGGAAATGTTTATGGACTGGCATCTTGTGTACCGATCCCGGTCAGACATGCTGGCGTTGGCCGAGGCGATCGACGAATCCGAGTTGAAGCAAATCCGCATTCAATCAGAAGCGAACCAGAACATCATCTTCTTAGAACTGACGAAACGTTAAACACGTTGGATCAGTTCCGATCCATCGCGGGACTGAACGCACCACCAGTGACGATCGGCGGGACTTGGGTCAGGAATTGACTAGTCCCTTTGCCGCGTCGCTGGTCATACTGTTCTTTGACTGCGCGAAACTCATCCTGCAGTGCCAAAAATGCTTGGACAATGCCAGGTTCAAAATGAGATCCGGATCCCTCTTGGATCATCTCCACTGCCACATCATGCGGATAAGCTGACTTGTAAACACGTTGACTTGTTAAAGCATCGTAAACATCGGCCATCGCGACGATTCTTCCTGGTAACGGAATTTCCCGTCCGGTTAGTCCGTTGGGATATCCGCTTCCGTCCCAACGCTCGTGATGGCTGACCGTAATCTGGTAGGCCATCTGCAAAAAGGCTGCCTTCGGGTAAGCGTCTGCAACCGCCTGCAAAGTCTCACCCCCGATTTGAGTATGCTCCGCCATGATTTTGAATTCCTCTTCCGTCAACCGCCCAGGCTTCAAGAGGATTCGATCAGGGATTCCCACCTTACCAATGTCGTGCAGTGGACTGGTATCGTAAATCAATTGAATGAAAACTTCATCGATCTCTTCGCGGTACTCAGGCTTCTTTGCAAGTTCGAAACACAACAGTCGGCTGTATTCTCGAATGCGTTCCAAGTGACCACCTGTCTCGTGATCTCGCCGATCCGCAAGTTTTGCTAATGCAAAGATCATCAGATCACGACTTTCCAGTGCCAACAATCGCTCGCCGGCGCGAATCCGCATCTGCAGTTCGCTCGGATGGAATGGCTTGGCAATGTAATCGTCAGCGCCCGCGTTCAACCCGACCACAACACTATCGGTATCGCATCGGCTGGTTAACAGAATCAGGTAGGTGTACCCGCATGCATCTCGCTTGCGTACTTCGCGGCAGAAATCAATACCGTTCATTTTCGGCATTTCGACATCCGAGATGACGATTCGATAATTTCCTGTTCGAACGTAATCGAGAGCCTCGATCCCGTCGCCTGCAACCGTGACCTCATAGCCACAAGTCGTCAATGCATATCGCAGTGCTTCCGCAGCGATGGGGTCATCGTCAACGACTAAGATATTGCTTACTCCGACTGAATAATTCATTCGGAAGCTCCATCACTTGCTTCTCCAGCCCAAGCTTCCAATTCATCCTGGAGATGCGTGTGCGACCTTCGAAGTTCGTCGAGCAAAGACAACAAATTTGAAGTAGATCCTTCCCGCGCTTGGCGTTCGATCTCAGATGCAACCTCTGCGACTCGGCGGGCCGCGAGAGTTTTTGCAGTTCCCTTATGCCGATGGGCCAAGGTCGCAATCTCTTTAGGATCCCCAATCCGGATCACGGATTCCAGCAAATCGATCTCTTCCGGGATCGCGTCCAAGAATTGTGACAACATTCGCTGGGCAAGCGCAGCGTTACCCAGCAATCGACCAACCAACTCCTCACGATTCAGAGCGTCGGAATCCCGCTCACTTGCTCTATTTATCTGATGTATCATCGACTCAGCCTTCTAAGCACCTTCCCTCACCAGCACGAGAGCCGAGGCATGCCATCTCTCGGACCATACCGCCACGCCGAACCTTAGATCGCTGTTCCTTCTCGTACAACAAAATGCCAATCGCTGAGTTTCCGATGTGGCGATCTCGCGCGGGATGATCGTAAAGGTTGTCACAACCGCTAAGAATTAAGCGAAGATTGCAGCCACTTTCCACCCAAGCCAGACTTGATCTGACACCGATCGTCGAGCCAAGTCAACCTGCCGCGCGATCGCCGCAAATTCGGCCGAAAACGTTCAAAGCTTAAAATCATTTCAAGCTGCGCAACCCCACACCTCCCCGCGCAGTCAAACTCCTGGTAACCCCATCGAAGCAAAAACTTGAAAACTAGAAATGCTCGAACATTGGGGAATCTGCATCCTGCTCACAAGATGTTGTCTGCAAGAACTCGTCGAAAACACTACTTCGCAGTCATGCGGTGTGGTCTTTGAAAAGGCTACCGAACAATCACATTTCTTAACTTCGGCGACTCTTTCTTGAGAGTATCAACGGCGTCATCACTCAGGTCCGCCCCCCTCAAATACAAAAATTCGAGCAGCCTCAAGTTGCGGAGATGCATCAGCCCTTGATCGGTGATTGGCAACTCGTTTGCAACTAGCTGCAGTCGTTTCAGCTTCTTGATTTTGGCAATGTTCGCCAAGCCCGTGTCAGAAACGGGAATCCCACTAACGGTCAGTCCTACGAGTGCCGCTCCCTCAAGTAACGCCCAACTATCGTCTGGTATTTTGGGAGAACCATACAAGTTGATCATCACCGGTAATTCCAGTTTTGCGATCGATTGAAAGTCCGCCTCGCTAGCGTCACGGAGACTCAGGTTACACTGCGTCAGATGCTTCAATTGATTTAACAATCCAACAGTCTCACGACTCAAATCCAAATCAGAGAGTGAAAGACTCTGAATCTGCTGTACGCTGGTCATTGCCTGCAAGTCATCGTCGCTAACTGATGAATAAAGAGAGACACTGCGCAACCTGGGTACAGCCTTCAATTTTCGTAGTCCGAGCCTAGAAAAGTCCCTACCACTTAGACTTATGCTCGACAGTTTGGCTAAGTCTTTTAGTTTGCTCAGACCATGATCTGTCACGCCACATTGGTTAATGGAGAGACTGGTCAGGGTTTTCACCTTCGCCAGGTGATCAAGCCCTGCGTCGGTAACACCGTTCCCACTGATGTTTACTGACTGAAGTTTTGGCAAGTGTTTCAGCCGAGCAAGTTGGCGATCATGGTTGATCGATGCCGAAAAGACACTTCCATCACGACTTTGGTGCAACCTCGCGCCTGCAAGCGTTAACGCCTCGATGACACGCTCCTGATCCGTCATTTTAAGTTGCCGTGCGTAATTTCTCACGAGTCCAGCCAAGCCGTAAGATCGGTCCGACGCTAGACGTTCGAGTACTTCGACGACATCCGCTGTATCCCGTCGGTCACGTGCGATTTGCACAAGCGCTTCCACACACCGCATTCCAATCTCAAGTTCCTCGGATTTCGCCCCCACCTCGAGCGCCGGGATCGCATCAGGCCCACCTTGAAGCAGTTTCAAGAATGCCTCGTTTCGCGTGCTAAAACGATTGTTGGCCAGATCGCCGATCGCTTCAGCAACCTCGGCATCGCTAAGCGCCGAAGGCCGCGGCTCAGGCGGTTCCTCTGCTGCTTGTTCAGTTTGTCCGTAACCTTGTGTGGAGATGGTGACCAAACCTGCAACCAGAACAGTCGTCAACCAGTGATTCGTAAGGCCCGTCATGCGTGAAGTCCAATTCCAGGAATCCATCAGTCTATTCTCAATGCTCTTCACAGGAAGAATTCGGGAATTACTCCCACAACCAGGCATCTCTCCTTGCCGCGACCCAAGGCTCCTTGCCGCGACCCAAGTCTCCTTGCCGCGACCCAAGGCTCAACGGCAAACACAGTGAGGAGAGCCCCGCGATCCTCAGCCCGTATCGTACCCCGATTAGCAAACCGATGTGGTGAAAATGCAAAACGATCTCTCGATCAAACCCACTCACCCCTCGGCAACTCAAAATCCACGTGTTTCTAGCAACCTTCATCTGTGAGTTGGGGAAGGC
>JBMYRF010000023.1:0-2521 GCA_049602075.1 Rubripirellula sp. | reverse complement strand
CGGATCGAACAGCGAGGGTGGCCCCGGAACAGCGAGGGTGGCCCCGGAACAGCGAGGGTGGCCCCGGAACAGCGAATCTCAAAATCTCATTCCGCCGATCAGACGACGTTCCAAACGGCGGGCAGTCGACCACCAAATTCCTCCGACCCGCTTCTGTCCGAGCTTTCCCACACTGGCGATGTTTCTAGCATACAACCGAGTTTGATTCTGTCATCTGCCTCAGTCCCGCGTGTCCTCAGGGCTGCGTGAGAAAAACGTTTCGCAATCGAATTTGATGGCTTTGCTCATCACCATTTCCCTTGAGAAAAAGAACGCTCGTCGTATTGGAAAGATCTATCGGAGCCTCGCTCTCCTTGATCAAGTCGGTCACTTGGATCGTGTGTGTTTTCCATTCACCGTTCAAGGCAAGTGGCGTCTGCGGTGAAAATTCCGTCGCGAGGTTTCGTTGGGTACCATCCGAGAATCGCCCCGTCTGCATACCAATTTCAAACGAGACCGTTGCATCGCCCTTAATCTCAAAGTGCAGTGCCCCCGCTTGGAATCGAGACAAATCCTCACCGCTCGCAGTCGAATCAAACTCCAGTGCACAGCCCCACCATGTTCCGGTTCCAGTGGAAACGAGAACCTCAGCATCAGATAATTCCATTCCACAGGTTCCCTCCCAAACATTTAGCTTCAGGGATTCGCTTGGATAGGTCTTGTCCTCCGTGGGATCGAACATTTGGTGCGGCGGATTAGTAAACATCGATTGATCGAGAATTACATAGGTACTTTCCTCGACGACTTCACCAAGATTCCGTTGCTCGTTAATGGCCGCAATCTTACGAATTGCCGACTGGTTGTTCGGAGCAATTGCATGAACACCTGCCAACAGCATGTCTTTATCACCACCAAACGTCTTGCTGATTGGTGTTCCATCTCGCGTCAGCCCATCAAAGGCTCCGGCATCAACCAAGTTCCACAACGCGTACTTGGCTTGCGATTGAAGATTGATGAATCCAAAGTGATTTTCTGATCCATCGGGATTGCCGGAATCCTTCCAACGCTCGTCAAACGCTTCAAAGAAAAAACAAGAAACACCGGCATCATTCGCCCAGCTTCGCATACCGTCGTAGAACCGCTTCGATTTATACTCATCGGCAGCGCCAGACCCTCGTTTCCCATACAACGAACCGTCGATCGTTGCCCAACCAGTCTCACCAATGTGAAGCGGTTTTTTCGAACCCAATCCCTCGATATAGTCGGCCGTTGCCTGAAACTGCTGGACGGCATAATCAGTTGCTCTTTGCATTGCAGCATCAGCAGTTTCGATCACCGACGTGCTTGATTCGTCCTCTTCGTCGACCCAAAACTCAGCGTTGTAATGAGTATCGTGAAAAGGATAGGTGTGCAGCGAAATATAATCGACGGCATCGATCAACCTTTTCAACTCATCGGTGTGATAACTGTTGTCGCCACCTCCCCAAGAAGCGAAATTATCCGAACTGGTAATCCACAGATTTGGGGACAGTTGGCCGGCAGCTTTTAAGCTCTGGAGGTGGTCAACCCATTTTCGAATGACAACCGGACGAACAAAGTAGCTGGTCGCCCAGTGAACCATGGCCTCATTCCCAACGGCGATGATTTTTACGGATGCAGGATAAGTATTTGCCAATTCGATCGCTGCATTGATCTCTTTCTTATTGTTCTCAAGATTTTCCCCCTCATGGTTTACAACCTCTGACCACGCACCTTCGCATTCGATCCAGGCACCGAGCATCACGTACATTTCAAATGCCGGATCCTCACGACGCAGCTGCTCAATCGCCTCAAGCAAGCGTCTGGCATGATCGTATTGCTGAGTGTTGTAAGTTCGAACCAGCTTGACTCCCATGGCGGCAAGAATTTTTAAATCCTCGCTGATTTCGAGAACGGAAGGAACATCGTCCCGATCTGGGCCGCGATAGCCTCCGTAGCACATCGCAGGATATTTGGGATTGCCCAAAATCTGCGAAGCAGTCACCTCGGTGCCGCGAGAACCAGCCTGCTCTGCAGAAGGTGCAACGGGCTGCTCGACGTCAGACGGCAGTGGGCTTGATTGTCCGCCGCGGGACGAACTGGTGGCGTCTGAACTGGTGGCGTCTGAACTGGCGGCGTCTGAACTGGCGGCGTCTGAACTGGCGGCGTCTGAACTGGCGGCGGGCGAAGCAGTTAGCTCGGCCTGTTCCACCCTCCGCTGACAACCGCTACCCAGAGGACTCAAGACAATTGCGAGCAACAAATACCGCGTTATTAATCTCTTGAACAAATCGACCTCAACCTTCCTCACCTTGATCCGGAACAGACGAACACCGCTCTAAAAACCATTCAAGCTCAGGCTCGAGCTTCGTCGGTGAACCACTCCGAAAACGTACTCTCGAGAGATGGTATGCAAACGAACCAACACGTTTTACCAGCTTCGCCATTGCTGAACATCGAGGGATTCGCTCTTCGCTGGCGAAAAGGGGCAGAACCCATTCCATCTCGTCGCCCCGAACCGGAG
>JBMYRF010000022.1:120428-122522 GCA_049602075.1 Rubripirellula sp. | reverse complement strand
TCCCCTTGTTCACCATAGAGACTGTTGTTCGAATCAACGGAATCGCCCGTACCGGTGGAGAAATCACCTTCGGGTTTCAGTGGGGTGAAGTTCTCGGTGGCCCAAAGGGACATCGGTTGATCCCAGAGGTACCGAAGTTCCTGATCACCCCAGCCACTGAAGCTTGGCGAATCGGGCAGCGGGATGGTGACGTTCATCTGGTAGTTCGACAGCACGTCATCCCCGGTACGTCCGAATAGGGTGTCGCTGCCGGTGCCACCGAAGGCAAGGTCATTGCCATCGCCGGCATCGATACAGTCATTCCCCCCGTGCGATGTATCCTCTGAGGGCGATGTGATCGAAATGAGGGTCGGTGGATCGGTGGTCTGGGTCCATTTCATGGTACCGGTATCACCAAGAACCACGTCGTGACCACCATTGGATCGGATGGTATCTCCTTCGTCGCCACCCATGACATAGTCGCGGGCGTTGGCGGTCGTGATGATGTCGACGCCACCAAAGTCATGATCAGCGGTGCTGACCTCGATCAATCGTCCGAGTTCATCGAACAGGGCGTATCCGTTATCGCCCACGACGATATCACTACTGTTGTCGGTACCGGCATCAACCATATCGCTTCCAAAGCCGGCAACAATCACATCCGTTCCATCGCCACCTTGGATCTCATCATCACCTCCAAGTGCTGATTCCGTTGATCGAGCTTCTATGAGGACGGGTGGAGAAACAGAAGTGCGCCAGCTGAGCATTCCATGGTCGGCAAGCACAATGTCCCCACCAGCCCCGGCGTGGATGTCATCACTCCCATCACCAGCAATGACAAAGTCTCCACCGCCGCCGCTTTGGATCGTGTCTGATCCGCCATGAGAGCTGCCAGTTGAAAGCGCTTCGATTACGTATCCCTGCGGATCAAGCCGTAGATGACCGTGATCCCCCAGGATGATATCCGAACTGTCTTCATCTCCTGCGGTGATCTGCTCGTCACCTTTTCCACCCAAAATCAGGTCGGGACCACCGCCGCTTTGAATCGAGTCATCATCGCCAAGATGTGTGTCACGAGTCTCGATCTTTGCCATCGAGAATGGTTGAACGGCATTTTGGAGTGAGGGCACATCGAGCTCTTTTTCAGCATTCGATGGGTCATAATAGGTCCTCTCAGCAAGGCTAATCCCTAGTCGGCGAATCAGTTGACCATTGTTGTCTCGGTAATCAATTTTACCACGATCGCCGATGACGATATCGGCTCCCTGCCCTGCAATGATCGTATCGGTATCAGCTCCACCAAAAATGATGTTCGGTGCAGTGGATTTCGACGCGTCGATAACATCTTTGCCACCCTCAGCATTGAGCGCGAAAGCTCCATCAACATTCATTTGCAATTCGATGGTGGCGTTATCCAAACCTCCACCCATATTCAAGACGCTGATCGCAGTATGGTTCGCGTTTTTCATCGCACCGGTCACCGCCATTGTGTCGTCACCCTGGCCGAGCGAAACTTCCAGACTCTCAAGTTCCTGGTAAGCAACTCCTTCAGCCATTCCCAAACCGCTGATTTTATTCGCGGTCATGACGCCAGCATTACCCTGGACATCAGAGGTGTCATCGAGGTTGAGTGCATCAACGCCAAGCCCACCGCTTAAGGTTAGCAAATCACCAATATGGTTCAGAACACTTCCAGTTGCCGGGGCATTGGTGCCTACATTGACAATGTCATCATCAGCTTGGAGGTACAGGTTGACGGATCCCCCTGTCTTGCGAACATTGATCAAGTCAGGCCCGTCGCCAGACCAGATATTTTTGACAGCGTGATTAGCGGTGTCTTCGATCAATAAAGTGGTGCCGGCGTCTCCTGCTGTTAAATTGACGGTTTCTGTCGTTTCGTGATAGATGAATCCAGCCATCTTAAATCCACTGACCGTCGTCGGCGTAATGGTTCCAGTCGCTGGGTCGCCATTGGCCTTATCGTTGATATTGAGGGTGTCCGCATTTTCATCCCCATTGACGATAAGTTGAGCACTGATTCCCGCGAGCTGACTATTCGTACCCGGTGCATCACTGCCCACGTTGATCGTGTCGTCTTCACTACCAGCGTTGATC
>JBMYRF010000022.1:109843-120329 GCA_049602075.1 Rubripirellula sp. | reverse complement strand
CGGCGCCGATCGTACGAACATTCGTCGTATCTTTCCCCGCTCCCGTGTTGACGACTGTCTTCCCGGCAGTCGACTGGACATGAACCGTGTCCCCATTATCGCCCGTATTCACCACGGTTTCTCCGCCGTGCGTCGAAGCAACTGTGAAAGTGTCCTCGGCTACGCCCAGTGATACCTGCAGGTTCTCCACCTCGGCGTACTCGATCCCGCTTGCCATCTCCAGCCCGGTCAATTTTGTGCTGGTCAGAAGACCGGTCGTGAAATCAATGTCACGTGTCGAATCTACAAGCAGCGAATCGTTGCCCGCGCCGGTGGTTACCTTCACTAATCCTTGAATCGAGCGAAGATGACCACCAGTATTTGGAGCTTTGCTACCTACATGAATCACATCACTGCCATCGCCTGTTCGTACATCCAGAGGGCCTGTGGTTGAACGAACGTGAATCACGTCATTTCCGCTCCCTGAATTCACTCGATATTCAGTCGATGCAAATGTTCCTGTCACGGTGACTTGGCTATTCCCACTGCCGGTTCGCAACTCCACGCTTGCCAGACCAGCGTATTGAATCTGCCCAGTCATGCCAAAACCCTGAATAACGGTTTCGGACAACGAACCAGATTCAGCTTGAGAGTTGCCAGCGCCATCGATAATTAGAACGTCTTCGTATAGGTCATCCTCCACAGTCAAAGCTGCTTTGATTCCCGAAAGAACTCCACCTGCGTTGGGAGCGGCGCTACCAATCTTGATGTTATCTTCACCGCCTCCACCACGCACCGTTGCCGCCGCATTGATCGAACGAACGTTGACTGTGTCGGTTCCATCACCAGTATTGAGATCAAGCACGCCGCCGGTTGTCAACACAGTGACTGTGTCTGATCCGCCGCTCGTATTCAAATCAAATCTGCCGGACGGCGTGGATTCAACGGTAATGACGTCATCGCCACCGCCACTATCGAGACCTAACGTCTCGATATTGCTGAGACTCGCAGTCGTTTTGCCGCCTACAATTACACCGTCGGTTCTGACTGAGACGACGTCCACGCTGTCTGACAATGAGACAGTGAACTTGTCTTGGGCTCCGGCACCTCCATCCACAGCGATGGCATCGTCGGTCGCGGGACCAACAATTGTGATGGTGTCATTTCCAGCTTGGCCGGATAGAAGAAGCTTATCGAAGGAGCTTGTTCCAACTAAAGATAGTGAGTCATTTCCATCACCTCCGGCAATCGTTAGGTCTTCGACAGCATTTGCATTAACGGTCACCGACCCTGTTTTGATGACTCGCTGTTCAACGCTAATCGTGTTGTTTTGCGTGGTTCCAGTAATCGTCAATCCATCAGCACTAGATTCACTGCCCGCATCAATCAGCACTGCCAGCGTTATGTCATCAACAAGATTCAGGGCAATGGAATCGTTGGATTTCCCCGATTTGATGTGTAATGTGTTCGGGAAATTGCTGCTTGCGGAGTTGGCGACGATCGAGTCTGAACCGTCCGCCGTGTCCACGTCGATGGTTTCAATACTGGCGTAGGTCGTCTTGCGACCATTGACGGTCAATTCGCCTTGGCCAATTAGCACGGTGTCGTTTCCAGAGGTCGCCGTTGAGGTGATCTTGTCATTTCCGGAGCCTCCGTCAACTTTGACCCCTTCGAGTGATGTCGTGGTCACGATAAATGTGTCTTGCTGTTCACCACCGACGAATTCTTCGAAGGATTCGTATTCAATTGCACCACCATTCAAATTGCCCGAAGCACCCCCGATGACCCAAGTGACTGAAGTATTCGGGCCAGTCAATTTATCTTGCTTATTGGTGCCAACAAAATTTTCCAAGCTGTTGATTCCGCCCGTTGCCGTCGCAGTGCCAGCACTAAGATTCACCGAGACGGCGATGGAACGTTGAGAGTAGTCGAGGGTATCCGTTCCACCAACGCCGGTGATGCTACCGGACAATGCTGCAGAATCGTTGGCGAACACGAAGTTGTCTTTTGCATCACCACCGACCAAGTTTTCCATCTCGTTGAAGGAGAATTCAATGGCTCCTTTCACTGTTCCTTTGTTTGGGGCATCAATTTCCCAAGTGGTATTCGAATCCAGGCCTTTGATGGTGTCCGTCCCTGAACCACCGACAAACTTGATCGATTTGAGCGTGCTCAATGCGCTCCTCGCTTCAAAAGTGTCGTTACCACCAGCCCCTTGGATGGTCAACTCAGTGATGTGGGAGATGCCGAGCGCTTGGCCGTTGTAGAAAAGGGTGTTCCCGTTGAGGATAAAACTGTCGTTACCAGAGGTGCCTGGAAGGACGAGAACAGGTGACGAAGGTGAAAGGACAAAGTCCTCGACTGTCTGGTCATAGGTAACCTTGGTCGATCCAACACTAAACTCAACACCCGGTGGCGATGGTCCACTATCGCTGCCAAAGACAGCAATTTCGTCTTTGTCACCGCTTGTTCCTGGTTGAGGACCCGTATCGCGAATGGACACGACAGGATCAGTCGAACTGGAATAGAGATTGTAATCATCGGAACCTGAGCCACCATCAAGGATCACACGATCGGCGCTCGATGAGTTCAGATTCAAATTGTCGTTTGCTCCTCCTGCATTGACTTTTAAGATCTCAATGTCCTGGTAATCAAAGGTGGCACCGCTGGCGGAAACACGATTTGTGGATACTGAAAGACTGTCCACACCGCCAGAGCCGACGATGTTGAGTTCATCCGTCGAGCCACTCGATGCTGTACCGGCGTCCGAAGCTGTTGAGAGAGAGGATGAGCTACTTGTTGCCCCGGAATCGGTAACGCCACCGCCAGAGATAGTCGCGATCGTCACCGTGACCCTGTCCGAGCCACCCGCACCGTCGACTGCTACGGCACCAGCCCAGCCGTCGACATTGATTTGATTCCCGCTTATACCGCCAGTGAGCTTTGCTGAGTCAACATTCGCAACTCGCAAACCCTGGCTTGAGCCATCGCTAAGCGTCGTTTCGTTGAGCAGCCAGTTGTAGTCTCCGGTCGCAACCAGCTCGTTGTTCCCAGCACCACCGTCAAATGTGAAATAGCCCTCGATCAATTTGGGAGTGCCGTTGATATCTTCGTAGCCACCCACTGCCGGCGGCGACAATCTCGCTGACCTTGCGGTCAGTTGATCATTTCCTGCACCCGCGTTAACCGTAAAGTTTCGTAAACCATAAGATTGAAGTCCATGCCGACCAATGCTCCAAGTGTCGTTGCCGGTTCCGGCATTGACCGTCACATCGTCAATGTCAAAGAAATTCAAATCTGAGTTTTGGTGACCGCCCGTCGTGCCAGAAATGGTATTCGCCTGAGCGCCGGTAATCAGTGTCTCCTGAAGTTCCGTAACCGTTGCTGTCGTGGGTGCTGAGACGCTGCGGAGATAGGCGTATCCGGAGCCATGAGTGTCAATGGCGGCACCAGGTCGACCGAGTATCTGTGGTGCACCGAGCACCACATTCGATCCACTGATGCCAACGGAATAGCCGACAAAGTCGCCAGCCTCTGCATCGGAGCCTTTCAGTGGATCCACCTTGGTTTCAAGCTGCCATTTTTGGTTTTTGAATCGATAGGCAAGTGCAAGGCCCTCTTTGACTTTATTGTCGGATGACTTTCGGAAGGGCGCGCCAATCACAGCTTGGTCACCATCCAATGCAACTGAGAATCCGAAGGCATCGCCATTGGCACCGGTGCCGTGCGTTATTTTCTCGACTCGGCGCAAGCTTGCTGTTATCGAACCGCTTGGTTGTCCAAGGTCGATCGGATTCGGCGAGGAAGAACGATTTCCATTACTGTCGACCGCATCAGATCGTTGACGACCGAGCTGGATAATACCTGGCTTCTTGCCATTGGTAATCACAAAGTACCTTTCGCCGTCACTCAGTCCGCTGATGCTGCCACCGGTGATGCTGAATACTACTTCGTCACCAGCGTTGAAGCCGGCTTCGTTTCCAATCTTGATCTCATCTTGGGCAGCATTCACTTCGGTAGATCCGAAAGTGGTCGTTTCTCGCTCGAAGATGTAGGCTGCTCCCTTGCCGACATCGGATCGCGGATTCAAAGTGTCATAGTCAAAATTCCCTGGTGCCCCGACCGCAACATAATCGTTGCCGATCGCTACTGCTTTCCCGAAGTGATCATTGTCCTTTCCGTCTGGAGCAGACAACGAGTAGTCCAGCTTCCATGAGCCACTCGTGAGACTGTAGATGTAGGCGGCACCATCATTGCTGTTACCTCGCGGCGCCCCAATCACGACTGTGTTCCCAGCGATTGCGACAGCATCCCCAAACTCTTCATTGCTTCGGGTTAGGGAACTGGATTCGTTCCATCCATTGATGCTGCGGTCGAAGATGAAAACACGATCGCTTTTTGGAACACCTACGATGATGCGGCTGACATCGATATCGACAACACTGCCGAATCCCTGAACGCCGGTTTTGCTTAGTGGTTCGCCAGCTTGAATCCACTCATCGCCGTTTCTTTCAAAAATGTAGACTGCTCCAGCACCATCAAGTGCATTGGGGCTCCCAATCACGATCGTGTCGCCACTCACGGAAACGCTCGCACCAAAATCAGCACCGAGATTCAATCCAGTCGGCTGCAATCTTGCAATGTACTTATTCGCGGCATAGCTCTTTCCTGTCTCGAAGACAAATGCGGCACCACGATTGTCATAGTCACGAGCCCCTACGACGGTGGTTTGGCGATCGATCGAAACGCTCGTGCCAGTTTTTGCCGTTGTCAGTTTGGCTGGCAGTGTTGTTTCTCCCGTGGCCCAGGTGGGACCACGGTGTCGGAAGTTGTAGACCCGGTCGGTCAAGGCATTGCCGGATTTGTCTGATCCGATCAGATAAAAGCCCTCACTGATAATGGATGAACCGACCCCAAAATTGCGATGGTCGGCCGCGTCGTAGACCATGGAATCCGCATTTGCTCCGGTACCGGCAGTGTAAGGCTGGAGCTTTAGATTCAAGCTTTTTCCACTGGCTTCAAATAGGTACGCAGCGCCCGTATTATCCGCTTCACTCGCCGCGCCCAGCAGCATGCGATTGCCACGGATTGTGATCGAATCTTCGGCACCGAGATCATTTCCTGAGCCAACAGACTGTCGAGACCAGTTCCCACCTGAGCCAGTATATCGGTGAACATCTCCATTTCCTGGTGAACCGACGTAAAAGCTTCCCGCGTTCTGACCGACAACGGATTTGCCCAAGTCACCACTGGTGCGGTCATCGAGAAAGGTTGGGATCAATGGCTCGTTGTCTTGTCGATTGTTCCCGTAGTAAGCGGTCCAGTGTGCTCTACCCGATCCGCTTAAGTCGTAGACGGCAACTGCATCTTCACCTGGTGCTCCGACGAAGACGTTGTCCCCTTGTATGTCGACGCTTGCACCCCACAGAGAAGATTGAAGCGCGGTATAAGAAAGAGGCTCTGGTTTTTCTTTCTTTTCCAAGCTGAGCAGCGTGATCCACTGCCACTCATGCCCAGCTGGTGTGAACTTCACTGATGAGTTGGAGCGATTCACGTGTTGTGAAATATAACCTGCATCCTTGTTCGTGGTCAGCATGACCACTGACCTAGGAGGAATCGTCATTTCATCGACGCGGTAAACGTTGATGGTCGTTTGTCCCTTGCTGAGGGTTGCTTCGTGATGATCAACGTCATATCCCCACTCGGTGCAAACAATAAAGTAGTTTCGGCAAACCTTTTCACGGGTTCGGTAGTGGTAGTGACCGGTGCCGCCTTGCAGAGATCCCACGGCCATTCCCGCATAATCTGTCCCTGTCCGAAAAACGCGATTCTGTGACGAAGAATTATTGGTCACGTACGCCATGTTGTTGTCACCATAAATATCGGACAACGTGACGTAGGTCTGGGGAGTGAGCGTGACATCCGTGTTGTTTGGCGCGATCGCACCATTGACCACAACATGGAAGCCATACTCATATTTCTTCCCGTTGATCGTCACATGGTTCCACTCGGGTGGTGCCTGATACTCCGAGGTGTGATAGGGCATCGCGTCTTGGTAGGGCATCAGCAATTCGTCCCAGGTCCAAGATTCACCATCGCGAGCAAATACATGCACCAGACCAGTCTTGCCAAGATCAAGCTGGTGGCCTTGCTTCGGCTGATTGTCTGAAGAGTACTTAAGCGAAGCCTCTTCCGCACCAATCACGAGCTTGTCACCTTCAATGGCGACAGCAGATCCAAAACGTCCATCCCCGAATTGCGTGCCAATCTGTTTCGACTTTTCGACCCAAGTTTCTGTAGCAGCATCATACCGATAGATATAGACAGCGTTTTCACCCGGTGCACCGATCGCTAATCGTGTGCCGTCCGTGTCCATGTCCGCACCAAATTCACCACCACCTTTCAGCTCCCCAGTCGGCCGCCAGTACAAGCCCTCATTGATGTACGTATAAACCTTTCCCTCGCCCGGTGCTGCGATAAATAGCGTGCGGGAACCCGGATCGTATAACGTCTGCTCGCCAAACTCTTTTTGATTATTCTTCTCGATAATCTCGGCACGCAAATTGGCTTCTGTCGGTGTCGGGCGTGCTCCATCGGTTGTGAACGACTGGAAGGCGCCGGTGTCTCCTAGTGAACGAGTCTTCGTGTCGTTGTATCCAGGAATACCGACCATCAAACGGTTGCCAGCGAGTGCAACGCTCTTACCAAATTGATCCGCTTCAGCCGGTTGGCTAGCCACGAGACGGCCTGCCTCGGTCAGCGATGAACGCGTCCATGTTGAACCAAGTTGTGAATTACCGTGAGGGGACAATTCATAGAAGACGTAGGCCGCACCGGCGTTGAGGACGGATCCTGTGTCCACAAAAGGGGCACCTACAGCGACGTAGTCCCCGTGGATCGCTACTGAGTATCCAAACTGATCATCTGCAATCCCTTCCCCTGACGCATCTGCGGTGGAAAGTCCGCCATCTGCAGTGAGTCTCGCAACACGCGTCCAACTCGATCCACTTCCCTCAAAGACGAAGACACGCCCCTGATCTTTTTGTGACTGGCCTTGTAGGTTGACGCCATCCCACTCGGGGGAACCTAGGACGACCTGATTCCCTTGCAAAGCAACCGCAGCGCCGAACTTCTCTCCCGCTTGCGGCTCCGAAGGTCTCAGCATGGTTTGGCGATCGAATGCGCCACCATTGATTGAGTAAACATGGGCAGCACCGACCTCCCCTGTCCCGGACAAGACCTGTTTTGGAGCACCAACCACCAAGTGCGTCTGATCAATCGCGACCGCCGCCCCGAAATCCGTCCCGGCGGTGGTCAGAGTCCCTGCCAGTTTGCTCCAAGCACCTGATTGATTCGAGTACAGGTAAGTCGAGTCACTGCCTGGAGCACCGACTGCTGCATAGCTGCCATAGATGCTGACCGAAGTGCCGAGAAGTTCATCCTTCACATTCGCTTTGAGCTTGCTGACTTGCTTCCAAGGACTTGTCGCATTCTTCCGTTCAAAAATGTAGGCCGCACCGGCGTCGGATCCTTGACTCGTATCCTTCGGCGCCCCGACGATCAGCGTGTTTCCATGGATCGCAACCGAGTCACCAAAGCCTTCGCCGCTGCTACCCCGGTCCTCGGGATAGAGCTTCGCCGATTCTACCCATGATCCATCCACCAGTTCGTAAACATAGACGGTACCGTAATTGAAATCTCTCAGCTTGGCCCCAACGACAAGTGTCGTTCCGCTGACTGCCATTGCGGTGCCGATTTGCGTCGGCTCGAGATTCTCATTGATGCTGAGTTTCGTATTCTGAGTCCAGCTCACCACCCCATCGATCGTGACGACCTGCAAGACAAGGTTGTCCAGTTGCAGATCGCTCACACTCACCGCATCGACGGTCATGTTGGTCACCGCAGCTGACGTGTCCACACGAAAATCTTTGAGTCCGTGAACCACTAAAGGTTCGACGCCCGTGAACGCAAACTTATTGCCGCCTATCGTCAGGTCACCTGCACGAACACTCGAATTGCTCGGTGTGTATTGCCCGTTCTTTGCATAACCATCGCCGGCGATGCGGAATTTATCGCCGGTACCACCATCATTCGCCCCGCCGTTGAAGGTGAGATCAATCTTGTTCGTCGGGACACCCGCGAGGAGCCTCATTCCATTTCCCGATGCCGCATTTCCTGCCACATACTTGCTCGCATCGGCACCGAAGGTAATCGTGAATCCGCGACGGGTATCGAGTAATCTCACTCCGTCGGTTGCTGATACCTTATTGATTTCTTGCCAATTGGTTGTCAGTCCAGATCCGTCGACTTTTGCGATGGATATCGCTGCATTGCTGTTGTTGACATCGACAACTCGGAATTGCCATTTTCCAGACGCGAGACGTGTTTCTATCGCGTATTGCCCCGGTTCCAACGCGGTGCTATTAATTGGAACTTGAACGCGCTGACCGTTTTCCGATACGGAAATCCTTGTCACTGTCTCTGATAGATCGCCTGGGTCGGAGATTGAAACCATCGAGAAGTCAACGAAGACAAGGTCATCATTCTCTTCACCATTGAGAACGATCCCGTTGCTGAGCATGTCGACTGCGTTCTCGATGTTGAAGGTATCTTCACCGGCACCCGCGTTGACTTGAATGTCATACGGATATTCGCCACCAGTCAGCTGAACGACATCACTGCCACTCCCGAGCGAGACACTGATTTTCTCCGTCGTGCGGGCGCTGATGTTCAGGGTCGCGTCAACATCTTTGCCATCAATCAACTCACTGAAAACAACCGTGCCATAGGGGTTGGCCGTAGGGGCGTCCGCAAAAGCATCCGTAAATCGCGAGAACCAGTATGGTTCCTTGATTTCTGCAGGATATGCATCGGATAGGAGTAAGCGATGCAAGCCAACCAGACTGTCCCCAGAGAGATTGGAGAGGCCTCTCAAAATCTTTGTCGAAGAGGATAGGTCGAGTGCATCGAAATGATTGGTTTCACCCAATGCGGTGCCGACAACAATCTGGTTCAGTTGTTCCGTCAAAGCGGCGATTCGCGCAGAGTCGGTCAGGCTTGTGTTCGAGATCGTTTGTCTGCCCGTCGCTGAAAAATTGCTCCACAAATATCCGGACACACCTGATGTACTGGATTCATCTTTTTGCAACTTTGCGAAGAGACCATCAAAATCTTGGATATCTGCATCTACAAGAAGTCCCGACCCGGGCAGCAATTGGTTGAACTCCCTCTGGGCAAATGCCAAGGTTGTTTTATTCGTGCCGGCCGTGTTGAGGAATTCAAGCGTATCATTTCCTTGTTGCCCATTGACGAGGACAGGAATTCCACTGTTGGGTGGAGGTGTTTCTGAGACATCAATCTGGAACTCAGCCAAGGAATGTTTGCCAGAAATCGGCTTTCCGACGGTGATTTTATCCGCCCCGGCGCCAGCATTGACGGTGAATGTTGATGCTTTGCCGTCAATGGACTGTTCACGGTGCGTGCCACCAACGGCAATGGTGTCATTCCCAGATCCAGCACTCAGTACGACACGTTCAATGGTGCGATACCGGATCTTTCCACTCGCATTGCTTCGCGTCACCGTGGTCTCATCAATCGGAAAGGTTCCACCATCGGCAAGAGTGGCGGTATCGACCCCGCGAACATTGTCGAACTGGAATGTTTGCGGGCCGGTTTCGTCTTGATCATTGAGGAAGAGGGCATCATCTGCTTGAGGCCCCTCGCCCTTGATTACGAGGTCACCTTTGATCTGGCCAAGTGTTCCAGCCTGTTCCTTGCCGGCGGTTGTCCCCACGTAGACGGTATCGAATCCGCCACCGGTTGCCACCGTTGTTGTCACACCCGCTGTCGTCGCGGGAATATAAAAAGTGTCTCCCTGAGCACCAAGCTGAATCGAAAGGTCGTCAATCGCTTGGAAGGAAAGCGAACCGGTGAAGTCAAGTCCGCTGATCGATGAGCCTAGGAAAGTGCCTGTGTTGGCGTTTGCATCGCCCGAGTCATTCAATTCGAGGCGGTTCGAACCGGCGGCGCCATCGATTGCCAATGTTCCATGAATGAAATCGACTCGCGATGTGGACTGCGGATAAAGTCCTGTGGTGGTGGAACCGACCAGGATCGCATCATTTCCACCGGCGGTCACGATCGTTGTTTTTCCGGGATAAACGCTATCGACTCGGAATGTATCCGCCAAATCACCAAGAGTAACGTTGACCTCCTCAACCGTGCTACTAATCGTCTCCTTGCCATTGAGGATTGTTCTGGCAGCATAGTACACGGCTGCAGGTGCGGCTGGATCATTTGCGCCGTTCGGGTAGTTTTGGCCCTGGGCCGCATGATGCCCATACAATTTGTTCGAACCCATTTGCATGCCGGTGACCCCAACCGCCGTCAACTGGCCCGCGGCTGAACTCGCATTGCCTCGGATGTTCAGCTTGTCACCGCTGCCTTGTCCCCCATCAAAAACGATGACTCCACTGATTTTGTTTAGCTCATTCGAATCGTTTCCGAC
>JBMYRF010000022.1:49769-109743 GCA_049602075.1 Rubripirellula sp. | reverse complement strand
ATTCCCTCCGGTTCCAGCATCCACGGTCAGGGGGCCTGCAATGTGCTGAAGTGTTCCTGTCAAAATATCCAGGGGATCAAAAGTATCCGTTGCAGAGGTCTTGCTATCCTTGTAGCTGCCATTTGTCGTGAATGCAGCTTTACTCGCATTTGATGAGATGTGATACCGGTCAGCGCCCACGCCGCCCTGTAACTTGGTTTTGCCGGCGACTTTTCGAACAAAGAAACGGTCATCCCCCGCATTCCCTTTGAGGTTGGTCTCCCCATTGGCATTGATGCCACTCAGGAGTTGGAGGAAATCTACATTGACACCACCCTCGATGGTGACGGTTTCGGCATCCACGTTTCCTTCGATTGCGATGACACCACCAACCTTGTCGTCTGGATCAACTCCGTTGACGCCGTCGTAGTCCACCAACATTCGAACCCGGCCGCCCGAATCTGCGTCTGCTTGGATGCGGCCTCCGGCAGGCACGTGGATGCCATCACCTGCCTGCAGGATGACATCCCCTTGAACAGCACTGATGGTCGAAACCTCAACGTCCACGCCGAGAAGCGTTTTGCCACTTGCCCCAAGAAGGTTGAGATCCTCCCCATAGGGACCGGTGAAGTTTTCGTTCACCAGCACGGTATCGAGAACCTTCAGGGAAGCATCGCCGGTGGTCGATTCCACCTTCAAAACATGAACAGCAGCATTCACCTGCTGGAGGTAGATATCGGAATTGGCTGTTGCATACAGTCGACCGGTGTCGGGAACCGAATCGACGATCCGCAGCGTGTTGTGTTTTTGTCCTTGCCCCGCTCCATAGAAATCAAGGTAGTTGCTGCTGTCACCAATCGTGCCACCGGAAACAACGAGATCGATATTTCGCCCTTGCAGGTCAGCGTTTTCGTCGTTGTTGCCGTCGAGAATCGAACCATTGAGCGTCGAGATCGCCAAGTCGTAGGCCGAGTTGGTGGAAATCCTTCCGACCCGCAAATCGCCGGTGATTTCCTTGACATGGACATGATCACCGGAGGCTTGCAAATTGAGCAAGCCATTCGCCACAGAGGAAGAGTCGACTTCCAGGCCGTTGTTAAACGTTCCAACTCCCTTGGATGCGACCAACGCAATCGAGTTTCCTTTGACAAAGGTGGTCGAGTCATTCGAAGCAACCACATCAAGTAAGCTTCCGTCGCTCACCGTCAGGGCAATATCGCCGGCATTGGATTGAACCACCCCAACCACAGTATTCCCTTTGGTTTCCACCAAAGATACGTCACCGTTGGTCAGAACATTTAGTCTGCCCAAATCACCTTGGTTGACGTTCGCCACTAGGTCAATCGTTGGGTCGGATGCCGCCGATTTCACAGCTTCGAGGTTAAGATTGGTACCTGTGATTTGACCAAAGTGGTAGCTTGCCGGAATCGCGACAGCCTTCGCGGGATCTGCAAAAACGCGATAGTCCAATGCCTTGGGGCCGGAAGCGGTGTCAGGGGTGTAGCGGGCATAGAACTCTTGACTGTTTGCACCGTTTAACGAGACGGCAATTGAGCCCCCTGTGCCCGTGGACTCGGTTTCATTGACTGCACTTTGGAAATCGATGTTCACATCGCCCGTGGTGGTGATGGTTCCCCCGTTGAACTGCTTCTGAGAAGTGTTGGTGTCCCGCAAGCGGCCTGTCAGATCAATCCAGATATCACCGCCCGCGGTAACATCAAGATCGGTGGTTCGATTGACGCTCCGTACCAGGTCAATGTTCAAGCTCTTTTGTTGGCTACCTATGGTATCGTCCGAAGTGACTTCGACGCGATTGCCGCGAAGTACGCCGTTGTTCCCAGCACTCTTGATTCCACCGTCCGAGTTCTTGACACGGATTCTTCCGAGCGGATTGTCAACCAAACCTGCAAGGATCACATCACCGGTGCCTTGGTTATCAATGGCGACCAATAACTCGTTTGTTGGGTCAACTGATCCGATGTCGAACTTTATTTCGACCGTATCGGCCTGAAGCGAAACCACGGGTTTGGCGTTCGCATTGGCGAGACTGATTCCCTTCATTTCCAAGTCTTTGTCAGATTGATTCGTGACTTCCACTTGAGGGTAAAAAGAACCACGACTGAACGTTGCTTGATTACCTTTGAGCAAACCTTTGGGAGCAGTCTCGCCGTCCTGGTCAGCCAGTGTCCCAACCTTGAATTTTGCCGATCCTTGATGGGTGTTGGAGATGGGATCCACACTGATAATGCCGCCCGATACCGTATCACCTTGGCCAAGACCACTATTGACGTTGACACGCTCGGCAATGGTCAAACGCCCATTCGAATCCACCAGCAGTTTCGGAGATGGGTTGACGGTAAACTCAACGTCAGCATTCCAGTCGATTTCTCGGCCCGCTTTAAGAGTCCGATTCGCCGTTTCCACAGGGATGCCAAGACTGTCGCTCGTTGTCTCTACCGAGCTTTTAAATTCCTTAAATGTTTGTTCAGATGTGACCTCTAACTCGCCGGCGGTGACAACCGCATTACCTGCCGCGGAGACAATGTTTTCGCTGTCATAAATAAGATTCGACTTGGCGTCGACGTCTGCATATAAACCTGCGCCATAGGAATCTGCGGTAGCGGTGGTTGTTGAATCTTTGTGCAAAGCGCTGATATTCACCGTGTCACCAGCGATCGTCGCGGCGGGACCCAATTCAACAGCAACGCGATCGTAGATCTCCAGTATTCCCTCCGAGTCAGAATTTGCGAACAAACCTCCTGACCAGGACTTGGCATCGGAAGACGCTTTGAAATCCTTCACCTGAGCGCTAATCGTGACATCCCCGCCGCTGACTGCACCGTCGATATCGACACTGGTGGTGGCTCGATCTGTGCTGCTACCAATGACGGTTTTTGCCTGAGTGGATACGCCTGCGCCCAAACCACCCGCATCGGTGGATGCTTGCGAGTTGAGCGATTGCAGGCTTTCGGCCTTGATGGAGAGAGCGTTTTCAGCTTTCAAAACCGCCTTATCCGCGATCTCGAGCGTCGCGCTGTAACCAATGGTGGCGTCGACGTCCGCATCGGCAACTGCGATGACTCCTCCGCCAACACTCGTTGCCAAAACCGTCGAATCTTGTTCCGTCACAGATGAAACTTGGATCTGGTCGCTGGCTGTTAAGTTCGTGCTCTGACCAATGGTCAATTTCGACGTTGCGTCTGAAGTGAGGTTTGCTTTCGCATCGCTCACCGCCACCGCTCCACCGCCTGCGTTCGCAGCGTTCGAAGATGCGTTTGCGATCGCGTGACTGCCGATGACAATGTCTTTTGCCGTGATCGAGACTTCCGCACCAATTTGCACTGCAACCGTTGGCGTCGTCGTGGCAAATACGGTCGACACGCCAACGGCAACGGCTCCACCACCCGTTCCGCTTGCCGCCGAGGTTGCCACGCCATCCCCCGACGGGGCTCCGGATAAGGCCCGTGCACCACCAACACCATCGAATACCTGGGTGCCGCTGCCTGCGGTCGTGAGATCGATCACCAGCCTGTGTTTTCCGCTACCGATCGTGCGCAGATCAATCGACTCGGTGCCAAACGAGTGGGTTCCAGACAATGGTTGACCGGAGACAGAATCCAATGGATTGATGGGAACAACGGTCCCGTCTGGCTTATCGATTAACTGGAACGTGTCGGCGGATAAGCGTTTGACATAGTAAGTTAAGCCATCCTGTAATCCACCCAGGGCAATGTCGGAGGACTTGCGTATTTCATGGATGTCATTTGAATCACTCGTTTGAGTTGATGGCGTAAGGTTGATGGGCGTGACACTACTCCCGTTGGTCCCCAATGCTTCATCGCGGGTTGCGGCGAGTTGAACAGCTGTACTGCCTTTTTGAATGATATAGAACCGGCCTGTCGTGTTCAGACCTCCCACAAGGTTCCCATTGGTTTGGAAAACCACTTCATCGCCATTTACAAATCCATGCCCCGAGCCCAACTCGATCGTATCCGTATCATCTTTCACACTTTGATGACCAAAATCTCGACCGTCGGGTGCTCGATAGGTAATGGCCTGATTGGTGATAAAGCCGTGGGCAGTGGAGGTGACGGTATTGCTCTCAATGTCAGTACCTTTCACTTGCTTCGCGGCTGGATAGCTGGCATCGGCAAGTTTGATGGTCTTTGAGTCGATTCTCCTGACCGTATAGGACGTCCCATCTTGCAAGCCACCGACGACAGCGCTGCCTGTTTCTGGTGAATAGACAACACGATCACCATTCTCGAGGAAATGGGGGGCTGAGAATCGGATTTCATCGCGGGCAATGTCGACGCCTGGTCCAGTGGGATTGCTGGGCGTTTGGCCCGCAAACTCTGCACCGAATTGTAGAGTGGTGTCGTTTTGCACGATGGCGCTGTAGGTACGACCATCGGCCAACCCACCCACAGCCGATGATTGGCCGGCTTGGCTGTAAGACGCAGTGTCAGCCGTCTGCAGGCCATGGTTTTTTTCGAAATCAATTGTATTGGCAGAGGTGTCAACATTGGTTGCCGCATTGAATGAGCCATCGGAGAAGTCCGGGGCGGCTTGACCATGATCGGCTTCGATGGTGACACCGTCGGCAGCTTGCAAAACGGCTCGATCACTTACTGTCGCCGTGACGTTAGGTCTCACAGTCGCTCTTGCAGTTCGCACGGCAACTTCCACCGCGCCACCACTTGAGCTTTTCGAGAATGCGTCCGCATCGCTGCGGCCGATTGCTCGGACCCGGATATTACCTGCCGACTCGATCTTCCCACCCACAGTTGCACTAACTGCCGAACTGGTGGTCGCGTCGACGGTTGCATTACTGACAGAGATGGCACCGCCTCCCGCCGAAATCGAACCCGCTGTCGCCCGATCATTGGCTTGGGCCAAAATCGAAATGTTGCCCGGTTGTTGAGTCGGACTTAATCCGAGAATGTCGCCTTCGACCAATGCCTTCGTGACCGCACTGGTCACTGCCAACGGCTTGGTTGTTCCCACTTTGAGGAGGACCCCAACACCCGTCGATTCGATTTCGGAGGCTGCATTGTTATCGTTTGCCAGTGCCGTCACAGAAACGGAGCCGCCTGCGGAACGTACCGTTGCTCCAGGTTCAATCCAGGCAACCGTTTCGTTGTCCACTCCTGTATCCACCACGAGTGCTGCGATGTCGATCGCTGATCCAGATGCACTCTTTGCGGTACTGGTTCCATTGGTCGTCGAGGTCGATTGAACAATCAATGCTCCGGCACCGATCGACAGGTTCGCCCCTCGATTTATTTTTGTTTCCGTGCGACGTGTGATATCGATGATGGAATCAGTCGCGCTAATTGCAAATGCACCACCGCCTGCCACCACCGTCGTCGGATCGGCATTTGTTTGATCGGTGGCACCGAGGGTCATTTGATTTGCATTGACCGTCGTATTGCCACTCGCCCAAGATCGTGTCTCACCCGCGATGGTTCCACGTGAGGTCATGCTTGCGATCGCGACAAGGCCGCCCGTAAATCCATCGATTTTTGGATCGGCTACCGATTTGGATATGGCCTGGATCGTGATTGAATTTCCCTCGGCATTTAGCACTCCCCCATCAACGTAGGCACTGGTCTGTCCATCAATCTGGGTGTTGGCAGAACTGGTGGAAACCGATCCGCCAAGCCCCACAGCGACTGCTCCCACCGTGGTCTCTGCGTCAATGGTTGCATCGGAATTTGCGAGCACCTGCAAGTCGCCATTACCCGAGGCCGTTACGGTTGAAGCTTGCAGATAAGCGGTGACCACATTGCTGAAATGGTTCTCCGAATCCGTCACACCCACTGCAATGCTGACCAAGCCGGCACTCAGTGCGAGGGACTCGATTTCAGCTGAAATCTTCGATTTATCGGTAGCTGAAACCAGAACACTTGATGCAGATGTGACTTGTGAGTTGGCAATGAAGGTCTTGACTTCGCTGGTGAGAATGTTCGTGGCATTGGTCACGCCGGAAGCAGAGGACCCGCCCAAACCGATCGCTGCAGCTGCACTTGCGGCTTCGGTGACCGCGTCGATCGTTGCTTCTTCACTGGCGGTGATGGAGACTTGACCCGCTGTTGTTTTGACGGCATCCGCGTTGCTAATCGAAGCTTGGACGACGTTATCGATCTCGTTGTCTGATAGTGAAACGCCCACCGCTATCGATGCAGCGGAAGATCCGAAGGAGACTGCAACCGAGGTAGCTTTTGTCTCTGCATTGATGATTGATTTGTCGAGTGCTGACAGCGTCAATGACTTTCCACTGATGCCTTGATTTCCTGTGCCATCGCCGTCAATGAATGCCCGTACATCCGCCGCAATTTTGTTTGAGCTACTTGCACCCGCACCCGTTGCAGCGAATCCTCCCACGCCCGCACCGCCAGCAACAGCAACCGCACCCGCCAGGACGGTCGCTTGAATCTGCAAATCGCTCTCGGCGTTCAGAACGACATGTCCACCGCTTGTCACACTTGAATTGTGAAAATAAGCCTGAACGTCTGCACCTGGTCGATCAAAGCGGCGTCGCCAGAGAGTTTCGTCCGAGTATTCCTGAACGCTCAGATCAATCGGTTGGTCTCCTGAGGTCTTTGGGTCGCCATCAGTGAGCGTATCCCCCAGGTACTCAAAGACTTGCCCCTCGAGCGACCCGGATGTAATCGCAACTGTCTCGCCTTTCTTCAGCTCATTGATCGTTTCGGTGGACTCATGTGTTGCAAGACTCGAATCAGAATCACTAAATCCAATAATGTTGCTTGCGACCGCCGCACCAATCGATGCCCCGACACCCACCGCACCACCGATGGCGACGGATGCAGCCGCGGCAACGATGGTGGCGTGGATCCGTGAATCGTTGGTCGATTCGACCTTCACATCGCCACTTGCGTTCAGTGTCGACCCGGACACAAACGCATTGGTGTTAGTTAAAATGGTGTTTGTCGCACCCGCACCCGCTCCCGCGACCGCAACTCCGGCTCCGCCCAATCCAGCCGCAAGCGATGCAGCTTGAGAGGTCGCCTTGATGGTGGCTGATTCATCAGCGATAAGATGAAGGTTACCGGAGGACGCTGTGACGTTCGCGTTCTTGATCGCGGCTTCTACGTTACTGGTGATCGTGTTCTGGGCTTCGGAGACGCTGACCGCGACCGCCACCCCAACGCCCCCGAGTGCCGCAGCAATGGAGGAAGCTTCCGCCTTTGAATCGATCGTCGATACATCACGGGCCACAAGAGTGATGCTGCCGGCTTCAATACCATTCGCACCGTCGTCATCAATGTACGACTTGATATCGACGCCAATCTTATTCGTTGCACTGACTCCGGCACCCGCAACCGCCACGCCAACCATGCCTCCACTGGCGGCGGCAGAACCCGCGGTCACCACTGACTTGATGGTCTGTTTGGCGATCGCGTCTTGCGTGATGGCACCGGTTGAAGCGACGCTCGTATCCTTCATGTAAGCGAGTACTTCTGAAACGCCGTTGCCAGTCGGTTTCCAGCCAATGAAGTTGGCAGCGTCGGAGATTCCGATCGATACGCCAACCCCAACTTGCCCTACTCCGATGGCGAGAGACGCCGCCCACACCGTCGAATTGATGGAGGATTCGCTTTTCGCATCGATGTCCAAATTGCCGACTTTTTTCTGCGCCGACCCAAGTTGGCTCGTCTCCGCATAAGCCTTCACCTGTGACAGCACGATGTTTCGACTCTTGGCACCCGATCCAGCGATCGCAACCCCTCCTTGGCCGCCACCCACTGCTACGGAAGCAGCGGAAGCAACGGCATTGATGGTGTCCCGTCGTACCACATAATTCGTTCCTGATTTTTCCAACACATAGGAGCGGCCGTCGGGTGCCAAAAGCGTCCACGACTGGCCTGCCTCCAAAACCACCAGTCGCATCTTCTCAACCAGCAGCCAATCGCCACCGGTGTAATCCTCACTTGAAAGCGTCGTCTTGTTATCGCGTTCGCTGCCAATGAAGCGATAGACTCGACCCTTTTCACCGCCAGCGGTATGATCGCCTGCAAGTTGCACGGTCACCCCTTCACCGAGCTGAACTGCATCTTTCTCGTCGCTACGATGCATTGCTTTGGTGGCGACTGTCGATTCTGTGGGTAACTCATGCCCCTTTGCTTTAAAGGCTTGACTTAAGGCCCTCAGCGTGGCGTAATCCTCCTGAAGGTCTGTAGTGCGTTCCGATTGCTTTTCTGACTCAAGCTCGGATGCAGCATCGTCGAGTTTCGCTGGTGCGATGCTGGCGTCGTAGCTGAGGTCGAACAAATGATCTTCGAGGGAGGCAGCTGATATGTTGATATCGCCTTCGTTAAGGGTCACCACTCCCTCATCGGCATTGATAATGAAGGCAGACACATCGTTGTCCACTTCGTTGTGCGCGCTGGCGATCCCAATCGAAACGGCGACCCCCGCCTGACCAAAGCCGGCAGCAATGGAAGCCGCACCAGCAATGGCGTTGATGCTTGAGGCGTCATCCGCAGTGATAGAAACACTCTTCGCGGTGATTCCGTCCTTACTTTGGTCACTGCCGTCGCCGTCAATCCCTGCGGACACCAACGTTTTGATGCGGTTCTCAGCACCCACCCCTGCGCCTGTCACCCCAACGCCTTGCTGCCCACCAGCAATGGCAACCGAATTTGCCACGACTTCCGCATTGATCGACTGGTTGCCGATAGCATCGACAGTCAAATCTCCAGTGGCATTCACGCTTGCTTGTTGTAATTGTGCACTGATGATGGCGGCATCTGACTTGAGACTAACCTGTCTCCATTTATCAGTATCGCTATAGCTCATCACCGACAGATCAATGGGTTGATTGCCATGGGTATCGCTATCGTCGGGATTGTCCTCCACACCATCGGTCAGGGTTTCCCCCAAGTACTCAAATACTTCACCAACCATGGGTCCCGAGGCGATTCGGACAGTCGCCCCTTTTTGAAGCTTTGCTGGATCATCATGTGATCCATGGTCAGCGTTGACAGCCGTTCCGTTGGGGTCCCACCCAATGAAATTGCGAGCCACGGAGATCCCCACGGCAACTGCAACTCCGGTTTTCCCGATTCCAACTGCAGCGGCAAGTGCACCAATGTGAGCATCGATTTCAGAGGTGCTACTTGCGTCGATATCGATGCTGCCGACAGCTGAATCGCCGGATCCGACCGCGCTATTTTTTATCAATGCATTATTCTTCGTCAGGATGACGTTGGTCGCGGCGGCCCCACCGCCAGCGAGTGCGACCGCTGTACTCCCGAACGCGAGCGATACTGCCGCCGCAACGGTATTGGCATCGATCTGCGAATTGTCCTGAGACGAGATCTTGAGATTCCCACCCTTCGTCAAGACGCTCTTCACATCGGACAGATGAGCAGAGATATCACTCTTGATCGTGTTCTCGGCCACGGAAAAACCGATTGAGAACGCGACAGAGGTGTTCCCGGCAGCGAAAGCGACCGCCACACCGGCAGCTTCGGCGTTGATGGCAGAGTTGTCCTGTGCGGCGATGACAAGGCTGCCGGTGTTGATGACCCTCTCACTGTTCTTGCCATCAATGAATGCGCTGGTGTTGACACCGATTTCGTTGATCGCCACGACCCCCGACCCCGCGACAGCAATCCCCTTCTCACCCAACGCGATCCCTACTGCACCGGCAACCACTTGGGCATCGATGCGTTGATGGGTGATCGCATCGATCGTCAACGCGCCTGATGCAATGATGGTGGATTCTTGAACGTAAGCTCGAACCTGCGCATCAGTACTTTTGTCGGTGTCGAGAGGATCGACTCCCACATAGTTCAATGACACCGCCATTCCCAGCGAAACGCCAATCCCGTTTTTCCCACCTGCGATGGCTAAGGCAGCCGATAAAACCGAAGAAGAAATCGTGGATTCACTGAAAGCATCAATGTCAACAGCGCCAACAGGCGTCGTATCCGTTCCAAGCTGGCTTTTGTCAACGTAGGCGTTGATTTGGGATTTGATCACATTTTGCGAGGCCGCGCCGGCACCACTGACGCTAATCGCACGGCCACCGAAAGCAGCCGCAATGGCAGCCGCAGAAGATGTCGCACTTACGGTTGGCTTCACTGCACGAAGGCGATTTCCATACTTCGCTAATTGATAGGACTTTCCGTCGGGTGCGATCACCTGCCAACGCTGGCCTTTCGTCAAGGTGATGATCTTGATGGGCTCAACACGGACCCAGTCATCCGTTCCGTAATTTTGATCGCTGAGTAATACTTCACCTGTATTGTTTCCAACGTGCTCGTAAATCTCACCGACTTGCCCGCCCTTTTGATGGCCTTCGCTGACCAATACTTGCATCCCTAAATAAAGCGCCACTTTCTTCCTGTGTGAACTGCTGTAGGTTGCTTTTGGACCAGAGGGGTTATCGTTCAGCTTTGTTCCCGCAGTCTCGAAGGCATCACGCAGCTTCGTTAAAAACGCGTAATCATCCTTTCGATCCTGTTTGAATTGTTCTTGCTCCTCTGTCTCGGCTGCATCATCGAGTTTTTCCGCTGAGATTTCCGAATTCAAAGCGATCTCAAAGAGTTGCTCATTAAGAGAATCTGCTGTGACAGTGACATTGCCGGAGTTTAAGGTTGTTACATGTTTGTCAGCTTCGGAAATGAAAGCAGAAACCTCGTTATCGACTTCGTTGAATGCGAGGGAAATACCAATCGCCACCGCAGTGGCTGATTGCGAGAACGAGGCAGCGATGGCTGGCGCGGTTGCATTGCTGTCGATTTTTGGTTGCTCGGTGGCTTGTAGACCAATACTTTTGGCCGTGATTCCATCGGAGCCATCGCCTTCAATGCTGGCGGTTACCAGACTCGACATTCGGTTTTCGGCGTAGACCCCTGCACCGCTTAATCCAAATCCGGTGTTGCTTCCACCCGAAATGGCGACGGCGATGGCAAAGACCGCAGCATCAATCGATTGACTGCTGACGGCATCAACCGTGAGGGCTTCCGAGGCTTCAATGGACGAGTCAAGGATACGGGCTCGCGTTTCCGCTGGTGAAGCAATCAAATTGCTTTGGACCCAGAGAGCTGAGTTATGGTAATTCTCAACCGACAGATCAAGGGTTTGGCCTGTAGCACTGGCCTTCGATTCGCCGATGTATTCGAACACCTGTCCAGCGAGTGGCCCCAGGGTAACCTTGACACGATCTCCGCGATCGAGTCGAGTCGGTTTGTCGGTCCATTCATGTTCGGCAGAAATGCCGGAACCGTAGGGATCCCACCCAATGAAGTTTCTGGCCACTGACATGCCAATGGCTGCTGCAACCCCCGTGCTGCCGCCAATTCCTACTGCAATCGAAAACGAACTCACCGAAGCATCGATCTTTGAAGTGCTGCTGGCATCAATATCAACTGCACGCACTCGAGCGTCCGACGCACCCACTGTGCTGTCCTTCAGATAGGCGTTGTTGGTGGTCAGAATGATATTCACTCCACCAGCACCACCACCCGATAACGCAATTCCCTTGTCACCAAAACCGAGGGAAACCGCTGCCGCGTATGCCTTGGAAACGATCGAAGATTGATCGGTGGATTGGATTGAAAAATCGCCACCAGTTGTCCGAAGCAGTCCCGCATTCGTGACATAAGAAGACAGCGCATTGGCGACGGTGTTCTCTGCCATCGTGACACCAATCGCCAAACCGACAGAGCTTTGACCGCTCGCCGCAAAAGCGATGGATCCACCAAATGCAATTGCAGAAATATTGGATTCGTCATTCGCTGTGGTAGCGATGCTCGATGCATGAATCCCTTCGTCGCTGCCACTGCCATCCCCATCGATGAATGACTTGATCTTCACTCCAATTTTGTTGTTGGAAATCGCGCCAGACCCACTAAGAGCGACTCCAGACTTTCCGCCCGCGATGCCAACCGAGCCAGCTACCACGACCGATTGAATGGACTGCTTCGATTCTGCGTCAACCGTCAAGCTTCCGAAGGCATGAACCGGCGTATTGATGAGATAGGCTTGAACTTCTGCGGGAGCGCTCTGCGTTGCTTCACCCGGTTTCCACCCAACGTAGTTTTGGGCAACACCAATGCCGAGTGAGATTCCGACTCCGGTGTCTCCGGTACCGACACCAATTGCCAGAGACGCCGACAGTACCAACGAATTGATTTTGGACTCACTGTCGGCATTTATATCAACCTTACCAACGTTTGACCCAACGCTCCCTAATTGGCTCGCGTTGCCGTACGCGTTGATCTTTGACAAAACGACATTTTGGGAAACCGCGCCTGCACCGCTCACCGCGACACCGGTTTTACCGACCGCAAGCCCAAGGGACGCTGCCGCGGAAACCGCATTAATGGTATTTCGCCCGACACGAATCTTGTTGCCAGCCTTGGTCAGCTCGTAGGTCTTCCCGTCGGGTGCGACCAGGGTCCATCGCACGCCCTTCTCGATGCTGATGATCCGAATCGGCTCGACAATGACCCACTTACTTGTATCACTGTAGTCCTGTGCACCCAGATCCTTTTTCGCATCGGCGTCCGTCGTATCATCATCGCTACCGATATACTCATAGACCTTGCCGCTCGTTCCACCGTTGGTGTAATTATCTTCCAGCTTGACTGTAATACCTTTGACCAAATGAACTTTATCGGTCTGATCGGTACGATAGACCGATTCAGTCAAAACTGTCAGATTCTCAGCTAACGTTTCACCGTTGGTCTTGAACTCATCTCTCAAACGTCGCAAGAAGTCATAATCGTCTTTGCGATCTTGAGCGAACAAGCTCGCCTCCGTTGACTCCGCTGCATCATCAAGCTTGTCGGTGGAAAGGTCACTGTTGAGTTCAAAACTGAAAAGATCGGCAGTTCGAGCACTCGCAGAAATGCTAACATCACCTTTGTTCAGCGTTTGCAAGCCTTCATCGGTATTGACCACGTAGGCAGAAACCGCGTTGTTGACCTCATTGAAAGCGAGGGAGAGGCCAACGCCAACCGCCACCCCGGTATTGCTTGGGGCGAAAGAGGCGGCAATCGAAGCGGCCGCGGCAATTGCATTGATGACAGAAGTGTCATTGGCAACAAGATGGATTGAGCTTGCGGTGATTCCGTCTCGCGTGACATTGCTGCCATCCCCTTGAATGCTCGCATCAATCAGACCCTGAACACGGTTTTCGACATAAACGCCGGCCGCGCTGAACGCAATGGCCTTGTCTTTGCTCTTGGCAACGGCTGCCGATCCCGCGAAGACAACGGCGTCAATGAGCTGGTTCCCGACCGCGTCGATTGTGAGTGCTTTCGAGGCGTGAATCGCCGTTTCAACAACCCTTGCGCGAGTTTCTGAAGGATCTGAACCAAGACTCGCATGTCGCCAAAGTTCACCATTGAGATACTCCTGCGCTGATAGATCAATGGGTTGGTTGCCCTGTGTATTTGGGTCACTGTCCGTTTGTGTGCTTCCAATGAACTCAAAGAACTCGCCTTCGAGTGGACCGGATGTGACCTGCACAATCTCCCCTTTCGAAAGTTTGGAGATGCTCTCACTGGATTCGTAATCCGCGGTCACATTCTTTCCAAAGGGATTCCAACCGATGTAATTCCTCGCCGCTGCGATTCCGATTGCCACCCCCGCACCCGCTTTTGAACCCGTGCCAACAGCGACCCCGGCGGCCACCGAACCGACGGTTGCATCAATCCGGGCATTGGAAGTTGCGTCCACATCGACTGCGCCAATCTTCGCAGATGTTGTCCCCAGTTCACTGTCTTTGATTTCTGCGTTGGTCTTCGTCAGAATCACGTTCAGGGCACCAGCACCACCACCACTTACCGCGATGCTTTTGCCACCACCCACGGCGGCGGAAACCGCAATGGCGACGGAACTAGAATCGATGGTGCTGTTGTCGATTGCCTTGACAACCACATCTCCACCATCGGCCTTTAAAGTGCCAATCTTGGAGAGAGATGCGGTGATCTCATTGTCGATAATGTTGCTTGCGACCGAGACACCGATGCCCAATGCAAGGGCGTTGTTCTTGGGAGAAATGGCGACGGCGGCTGAAGCTGCCCCCGCCAAAGCTTCGATGGAAGATTTGTCTTCTGCGACAACGCTCACGCTGCTCGCGGTCACGTTCTTCGCGGAGCTTCCACCATCCAGCTCTGCCCCAATGGTCATTCCAATCTTGTTTTCGGTGACGACCCCCGAACCGCCGATGGAGACAGCCGTGTCTTTGCCACCATAGGCAATTGCCATTGAGCCTGCCCCGACCAAGGCCTTGATGCGTTGGTCTCCTGTCGCGGTCACCGTCAACGCGCGGGTTGCGGTCAAATTGCTCGATGTTGCATAGGCCCGAACCTCACCCTTCGTTTCGCCAGAAGCATCAAGAATCGCAAAGTTGGCCGAATCACCAATGAGATTGCGTGCAATCGAAAACCCAATCCCGGCGCTTCCAGCCGCTTTGGCTGGAGCAATCGCGACCGATACTGCGGCGGCAATCACTGCAGAATCAATGGTGGAGGAATCATTCGAAGCGCGGAGGATCAAATCGCGGCCACTGTTCACAGTGCTCGAATCGATGTAGGCGTTTGTCTTGCCTGAGATCCGATTCTCAGCAATCGCACCTCCACCACTGAGTGCCAACGCGTTTTCCGCGGCGCTGTAGCCAGCAGCGACCGACGCGGCAACCACCGTGGTATCAATGTCGATCTTGTTCTTTGACGAAACAGTGACATCACCACTTGTTGACGTGACATCCGCTTGATCGCTGATATACGCCAAGACATCGGTGCCATTAAAATTGTAAGCGAGCGATAAACCGATGCTTAATGCTGCTGCATTTTTCTTGCTACTTGCACCGGCTGCGACGCTGAATCCAACGGTGTGAGCCTCCAGCTTCGACTCATTCGTGGCGGTGACCGTGACGTCCGTACCCGCTTTCAGAGTACCCTTCTTAACAAATGCTTCCGCAGATCCAACGACCTCATTTCGAGAAAAAGCACCAGCGCCGGAGAATGCGTAGCCACCGCCGCCTCCCGATTTACCCACCGCAGCTGCACCGGCGAGGGTGAATGAATAGATATTGGCTTTCAGATCGGCGGATACCTGGATCGAGCCAGGCGATTCAAGCTTGGAGTCTTCCGAGTAGGCGATGGCGCCGCCATCAGTAATTGTATTGAAAGCGACTGCCGCGCCGATTGCGACAGAGGTGCTTGCGTCACTTCCGGTGCCGCCTGCTATCGCAACTGCTAAGCCTCCCGCAATCGCAGTAATCGCCGATGTGTCAGAGGCTTTCACCTTCACTGAGCCACCGCTCTGCTTGATTTCACTCCGTTTAACTCGCGACTTCACGCCCCCGCCACGTATGGTGTTCACGGCAATCGATCCAGCGCCCGCAAATGACGTGTTGCCTCGCCCTGAGACAGCCACTGAGACCGAACCCGCAATGGCCAGGGCAAAAATGACCGCTTTAGAGGATGATTGAACTTCCGCATCACCCGTCAAATCCAGAAAGGTATTGTGAATGAAGGCTTCGGTTGTACGTTCAATTTCATTAAAGACAAACGATACACCGGCTGCTACCGATGTTGAATTGCCGTTGCTCTTTCCCTTCGAGACACTGATTGCAACACCACCTGCGACGCCATTGATCCGCAGTAGATCATCGTCGGCTTTGACCTCAACTTCACCTGCTTTCGAACGATTCTGGTCACGCCCAGAGGAATCAATCGAAGCATGGGTGTCACTTTCAATACGATTGATGGAGATACCAGCAGCAGCAGCGATGGCATAGGTGCTACGTTCATTGGCTTCGGTTCCCTCCGATGTGGGCGAAGATGCTTCGAAGCCGCCAAACGCAGCAGCGATCGCAGCGGCAACCCCTGTGATTTGAGCACCATTGGTTGCAGTCACCGACAGCAGCCCAGTGACATTCACCTGGGTGGAGGCCAAACGAGCAGTTGCTCCTCCGCTGATTTGGTTGTAGGCAAAGCCGACACCGATCCCGGCCTTGCCGCCGAATGCGATCGCACCTCCAACGGCAATGATGGATGTCTTGTCTCGACTACGAACACGCAGGCTATCACCATTCACATTGGATGCGTCGATGTATGCCTGGGTATCGCTAGTGATCAGATTGATCGCCACGGAGCCTGCGACTCCGAACCCTCTGGGTGCACCACCCAAGCCCGCGGCCACGGCGATAATCGATCCATCCGCGTTAGCAAGGACCTTGACGTCACCCACCTTCGTCAGTGTCGTTCTCTCGATGAAGGCGTCGGTTGAACTCTCTTGGACATTGACCGTGACAGCGCCAGCAATCCCAACGGCTTTCTTCTTGTTCGTTGAGATCGCGATCGCCCCCGAGATCGCAAAATTGGACGTACTGCTTGAAGCAACCACCTCAACTTCAGCAGCATTCGCCAGATTCGTATCCGTCACCGAAGCCAAAGTATCTTCATTGAGAACATTGACTGAAACACTACCCGAGACAGCCACCCCATGTTTCTCGCCGGGTCTTCCCTGGTTTTCAGCCGAACTTAAATCGCTACTCTGGGAGGAGGGAGCATCTTTCTCTTCACCCGTCCCAGATCCAGCCACCGTGACGGTCACATTCGAGCCATCGTTTGTAGCAAGCACTTCCGTGTTCCCGGCCGCATCGATCGAGACCGCCTTGTTGCTCGAATTGCTGAGCGTATGCTGACCACCGGTGGCTGTAGTGGCATCAAGATCGACAACACTCGCTGTCAGATCCGCTGCGTTGGTGCATAGCTGAATCGTGAAATTATCAATGACAAGCACAAAATATTTATTTTGGTCCCTCAGTCCACCAATATCGTTTCCGCCACCATTTCCGTAGGTCAATTCCTGGCCTCGGCGGAATCCGTGAGGACCCGAAAACCGCAGCTTATTCGCTACGCTATCAATGGCTTGTCTCGCAGCAATCGGCTTGCCAAAGGAATGGAATGATCCTTTCGCGAGCGTTTTGTCCAACTTGATGTAGATATCTGCTGCTGCGTTTTCAGCGGACGTCGCAAGACGGATTTTCTCATCATCTTGCCTGATGATGTAAAACTCGCCCTTATGCGATAGTCCACCAATGCTTTCGCCAACGCTACGGTTGTAAACAACAGCTTGCCCAGTCGCGAATCCATGCTTGTAACCCAAGTCAATCGAATGCTCTGCCGAAGCTGCCGCGTCCTCGACCGCCTGCGTCGGGCTGAAAGGAATCCTAAAACTGTGGAGTCCACCTGTTGCTTCTTGGGGTTTTAGGCTAATCGGCTCAGATTTTTTCGTCAGAAGTTTGACGGTGTAGTCATCCACCACGAGCACGTGATAATTTGTCCCGTCAACCAACTGACTGCTGTCATTTTGGTCACCAGAGAAAGAATAGGTGACGACATCGTTGTTCGATAATTCATGAGGTTCAGCAAATCGAATGCTGTTCGCGCTTCCTTGCACACTTGAACTCTCATCGATACCAAGGGCTGACCCGTTCGCCGGTTTCAAAGATCGAACACCGGAATTCCATAGACTGTCAGCGAGATCCTGTATCGCAGGAGGTTGGATCAACTGAATCGTATTGTCACCCTTCACAGAAACACGGTACCGATCTCCGCTATTCAGCCCTCCGATACTCGTGCCTCCTCCATTGTGATAGATGACGATGTCGTCGCCGCGAAGGCGATGACGAAAACCAAAATCGATGTCATTGTCGTCTCCCGAGACTGAAACGCCGGGATCGATGGAAAAACCGAAGCCATGGTCCTGACCCTGTGCAGAACCGATCGAGAGATTAATGATTATCGGCTCCGGAAGCTCCGCATTCTTTTTTGATGCTGCAAGCTGGAAGGCATTCACATTCGAGGAAACCGGCACGACATAGTAGGTCTTATCAGCCTCCAGCCCTCCAACCGAAGTTCCACCACCGTTACGGTAAATAACAGCTTGTCCCAATTCGAAGCCATGGGGCTGGCCTAAATCGATGCTCTCTGCCGCACCGACTACCGCAGTTTTGGGATCAAATGACCTGCCAAAACTATGTCGATTGCCATGGTCGTAGACGGACTCCAGGTCCAGCACGAGGCGATGATTGGATCCTGATCCCGGCGTAGTGCGCGAATCCAAGTCGATCGACTTGCCATCTTCCGCATCGCTTCGACTCAAAGCAAGCTTCAACGATCTAGGATTGGTTTCATCAGGAATGACGGCATAACTTTCGCCATCCGTGAGTCCACCGATCGCTTGCCCACCTCCGACGTCGTACCTCACCCGATCACCAAGAACAAATCCATGTTCGAAGGAAAGCGTGATCGTATCGGTGCTGCTGCTGAACGCAACTGCGGAAAAGAGACCTGTTTCTTTCGCTTCTTCAACCGATCGATGAAGCGTGATCGAAGTGGACGTTTTCTCACGCGCCACATAGTTACCAGTCTCCAACAGGTTGCCTAGCGCTCCCTCGTATCCTGAATCGGCGTAGCGGACAACATCCCCAGTTTTCAAGCCATGCTGATAGCCAAGATCAATCTCTGAATTGGCGAAGTTCGCACCCTCTTGAAGGGAGCGACTGACTTGGCCTGACTCAGCGCCGAGGGTGGTAATGACTGGTCCGATGATGGCGCGTGTATCCCTGTTCGCCACCGTGACTCCAACGGTCGCGCCCACGCCTGATCCCTTGCCAATGGAAACGGCACCCAAAATCTGGCGATTTACAAATTCATCGCGAGCATCGACTTGGACATCACCCGCTGCTTTGATCACGGCACCATCGGCGATATTGGCTGTTGTCTTTGCAAGATCATTCGTCACGCCAACGACACCGCTAAATGCGTTGTCGCCACCCTTGCTAAGACTGACTCCCAACGCAACATTCAAGAGGGATGTTTCTGCATCGACTACAACGTCATTTCCTTTGATCAAGACATCGTCATTCACGAGCGATTGTGTCACGGTGTCGTAGTTGACGACGCCGACAGAACCGCCGATGCCATTTTTTGCATCGTTGCCAATCAACGTTGGCACGGCAAAATTACCCACCAAGTGCACCCCCTCGATGTCACTATTGGCAAGAATATTGACATCGCCAGGGGTATTGTTGTTCGAGCCCTGGTTTATCCTCACCCCCGATGCGACGTCGGTGTTCGAACTGGTGTGATAGTTGACAAGGTTCACCGAAGCGCCAATTCCGAGTTTCTCGGCTTCGGCAGTTGAGTTCGCGTAGCTGCTTGTCAGCCCGTAATTACTGAATTCTGAAGCGTTGTACAGGCCAAAAACGACATCATCAAATCCCTTCCAATTTTGAAAATCATTGCCATAGGGAAGAGCTGTATGAGAGAGAATCTCAATGTCGCCAGTGGTCTCCAATTCGACACTTGGATCAATTTGCGTGAGCGAATCGTTGTTGTAATCACCATAGGTGAGCGCTAACGCACCACCAATTTTTTTCTGTGTTCCATCGTCATCCAGGGCAGCCTTCTTCAGCCCTGCAAAAGTGGGATTCTTACCAAAGGTGGCATAATCTTCGGATTCCCCGTTATAGCTCTGCACCTCCGCTTCAGCGACGATCATCGGCTGATCAGATGTTTGGCTGGTGACCTGAATCGAATCACCTGCGCGGATACTGGAGGTCGTTTCGACGTTCGTTGTGGCCTTGTGATTGTGACTGCCTATGTTGATCGCCAAGGACAATCCAAGTTTATCAACCGACTTTGCCTTTTGTGTGTCCTCATCTTCTGGCCCGGAAACAAGTTTTTTAAACAGCTTGATCTTCCCGAGTTCTTCTTTGAATGCATCAGCTGCTGTAGATTTGGCCTTTCCAAAACCAAATTGATTGTCAACCCGATCAAGGAATGAATTGCCGATTGTTGATTTTGCTTCCGTTGCATTGCCCGCACTATTCACCGTCGACGAAACATTCACACTTCCTTGATCCGCAACGATATCGCCAGCAAGATTGAAATTGGCATCGGCACTCGTGATCGCGACAGAGACGTCGGCAACGACAACACCAAACTCATGCTCCGCTAAATTCTCAATGGAAATCTCTTTTGTGCTGTTGGCTAAACCAATCACGTCCCCCTTCGTGCTGGTGATCTTGACTTGCTCTTCAACAGCGACGTCAGCCGATGATTCAGCAAGAACAATGCCAACACCAACGGAGGGAGTGAACTCTGCGGGGCCCAAGGGCAAGGCAGCGACACCTAGCTCAAGCTGCGTTGTGTTGTTAGCCACGGAAAGCAAGCGAACGTCTCCACCGCTTGAGATTGACAAAGGTTCCTGGCTGGGTCCAGCGGCACCCAACCCGATTTTCGACGTGACATCCGTGGACTGAACTCCCACGTTGACTAGAAAAAACGAGGTATACTTTTCGATCTCGGAGTTGGCATTTGTTCGGATGTCAACGTCATTAACAGCAGTTACCGTCGTTCCACTTCCAACAGCCACCGTCGCATCCACGTCAAGAAAACCAATCCCCGTGAACGGAACGTACTTCCCGATGTAGGTGGCGAACTTCTCAAGTGCTGTTGCACCATACTCAGTGAGGTCGTCACCAGTGAGGCCGGCAACGAGTTCGGGATTCTCTTCAGCGCCATTGATGACATGATTAACACGGTCCCGATCAACCACATCGCTCTGCGTCGGATCGGTATTATCCGCTGTCGCCGTCAGATGGACGTTCCGTCCCTGAAGAGTGACAGAATCGCCGACTTCTAATTTCGCTTCATTGGCGTTGGTTAAAAAGAAAGACCCTTTCGACAAACTGTAACGGTTGTCCGTTGCGATCAATTCCAGGTCGCCACCGGTGGTCAATAACGCTGCAACATCAACCAAAGCTACCAATGCTTTCTCGCCGTGCTGAATGAATCCATTCGTGTCAAGGCCCAGGAAATTATCGCCCAATCCCTGCAGAAAACTGGTAATGACAGTGTCATCCTCCGTCATTGTTTTCAAATTTACCGCAACAACATCCCCCGCTTCATAGCCTTCTCCTCGCTCATTGAGCAGAATGCTTGGATTGCCGTCCGCGTCGGTGACGATGTCGAGTGTTAGACCGGAACCGGACTTATCGCCATCTTCGTCATGGCTCTGGAGCAGGTACGCTGTTTCGTTGGACCAGGGTCGTGTTGCCTCCAAAGGTGCAATCTGTGGCGCAACCGAGGTGAGCTTTAACTTGTTGGGACTGATCACCGTCACGAGGTACTCGTCACCGTTTGCTAACCCGCTTCCATCGCTGTTGACCTTCACATCGGGAACGAACTTGTACTTGACCGTTACGCCATCTTTGAGTCCATGTGAACCCAGGAATTCAATTTCATTACCGCTTACGCTACTCACACCCGTACTGAGCGTGAGCACCGAAGCAGAATCCGCAGTTTCGGTGAGCGTTCGTGCACCGTTCTTCCAATCAGAAATCGTCTGGATCGTGGGTTCGTGTGCGAGCGATAAGAGCTTGAGCTCATGGGTGTTGACCACCGCCGCGTAATACTCGGTATCGTGTTTCAAGCCGCTGTTGTCTTCAACACCAGTCGCTCCGTTAAACGCATATTTGACCGTTGTGCCATCGGCCAGACCATGTGGTGATTGCAGTACGATCGCATTCCCGCGAATACTCAATGCATTGATGTTGAGATCAATCGCTGGAGAGTTGGATTGAGCGGCATTCGTTAGCGACCGGGTTCCAGTTCCCCACTTGGTTTTATCGCTTTCAAGAGCCAGTTCGTGAGGCGCATTCGCGGAAAGCTGAATCGTATTGTGATTCAATTTCAGGACAAAATAAGTCTCATCGGCGGTCAATCCGCTACCGTCAAATTCAGGCTGGAGCGAATGCGTGCTGCCACTTCCCTGACTGGTGTCTAACGCGATTGCCTCGGAATCAAAGGCACCTTCGCGGGTAGCGGAAAGCTGTAAAGCTTTCTCATCAGTAAGGTCGGGGATGACAAAGTATTCTTTGCCATGAGTCAGTCCACCAAAGCTTTCTCCCCCACCGTTGTCATAGGTAACTCGATCACCCACGTAGAATTCATGCGCGATAGACAGGGTGATTTTATTTGAGTCGCTGTCAACGTCGGACTCGTCAAAGGTGGTGTCATGCAGAGGGGTGATGTACTGAAAGCTCTCACCCGTCTGGATATCATCGATCGAAACAGAGGATGGAAAGGTGATTTTGTTCAACGCCGGATCGACAACGGCATCACCGTTCAGCTTTTTCGCCTTCACATTGAGGGTTTCGAGCCCGCCATAGACAGTATTGGACTCCCAGAAATCAACAACCGAATTATCCGATCTAAATCTGAGCTGTGGGAAAGCCGCATCGCCAAGAGATGCAGGTATTTTCTGCGGATCGGTTTTCGTCGCGTCAAGCCGACCAACCGTCTTCAGCTTGGCGTTATCTTCGATGATCAGCTGTTTGCCGAGCAGCTTCAGATTCCCCGACGAATCTTCTCCACTGGGGGAGGTATCATCGATCGTTGAAATTGTGACACCGGCTTTTACCGTAATGGTTCCACCGACTTCAATCGTCAGGTCACCACCACCGGTCTTGATATCACCCGTAAACGTGATGTTGCCACCGGTGAGCTGATTCCTATCCACTTGTTGGACTGCTGCGGATACGATCGATAAATTGTGACCTTTTGTATCCAGAGTGGATAGTGAGATCGTATCTGCACCGCCATCGAGATCGATCTTCACCTCACCTTCGGGCACGCTCTTTGTATAGGTGATGACTTTTCCAAGCTTTTGATCCCAGTATTTGTCCGCGGGATTTTTGTTTTCAAGTAAATAACCACCTGAACTCCCCTTGATCTCCCACGTCTCTTTCAACGGTGTCCCACTTACTGTGCTTTTTCCGTTGCTGACCGTGACGGACAATGGCTGCTCTATTCCAACCAGCGTGGTTTTTGGGCTACCGGTGTAAACCTTGTCGGCCTCAAGGATTTGCTCGGTTTGGGCGGTAGGGATTACGAAGTATCGATTCGTGTCGTCCTTGAACGCCAAGGTGTCACCACCGCCATCTCCAGCTTCAATGGAACCACTGATGCTGCCGGTTTTTTCAAAGACAAATCCGTCGCTTGCAGTTGCCGATCCCGAGAGGTTTTCAATATCGCTGAATTGAACTTCACCGACCGTGCCTGCGTTCGCTCCCGTAATGCTCCAGGTGTTTCCGCTGGCATTACCGTACAGAATGTCTTGGGCATTCTCTGAGCCCGTGACCTTTTGTACCCGTGAGATCGCGACTCTGCCGGTTTGCGGTGTGCCGGTCAAATCGATCTTGTATGGCTGGTTTTTAGCTTCGCTTAAATCAAGATGATTTGCTTCGGGCAGCGTATCACCACCATCAATGCTTCCCGCGATCTGACCATCACCTCGGATTTTGAATGTATCCGCATTATTCCCGCCCTTAAGAGAGTGAATGCCTGAGAATTCGATGTTAGCGAGCGTCTGTTCATAGCGCAACTTATTCGTACCCGTACTCCAATCGGTACTTGGACTCAGCGATTGCACTTCAGGCTTGGGATTGCGCAGTCGTATGACTTTATCACTTAATCTCTCGACTTTGTATTCCACTCCATCCACAAGACCACTCGTATCGTAGAGGTCTCTCTGGTCGTTGGAGGAGACTCTGTATTTTACCGATTGACCTTCCGTCAAATTGTGTGCTGACGGGAACTGCAACTTGTCTTCCCCGAGCGCCAAATAACTGAAATCGAAAGTCCCGAAGCTGGTGCTTTCATCGCTCGGATCAACCAGTTTGCGACTGACATTGACGCCGGTCCATTGCGAATCGAGAAGCTTCGCGGTGGCGTGCAAAAGTTGAATTCGTTTGGAGTCTAAAACGATCACATAATATTCGTATTCGTCTTCGAGCCCGCTATCATCAACTTTGCCGTTTTCCGCATCGTACCGAACAAGCTTTCCATCGTCCTCACCGACCTTAAATCCATGATCGTTCTGAAACTTGATGACCGGGCCGGTTTCAACCACTTGATTCAAGTTAACTTTGTTTTCCCAGTTCGCTCCGTTCTTGACCTGCAGGAACCTCGTCGCAGTGGACCATGTCGCTTCATTGATGCGGACCGCATCGACGTAGGTTTCTGACAATTTCAGAGAAGATGCATCCGGTACGACAACGTAATAATCGCTGCCGTCTTTCAGTCCGCTTACGTCATCATCCTCGGAGGTCGCATAGCTAACTTTGTCGCCTGTGTCGAATTCATGAATGTAGTCGTCAAATGTGATGAGATCCGCTTCATGGTCGACTACGGCGTGTTTGTCGAGGGTGCGTTCGACGATCTCCTTCGAGGAAACTTTGCCTTCGTTCGAACCGTCAATGGTCCAAGTATTCGTGTGCGACAGGCCAACCAGTTTGATCTTAACATTATCGTTTCCGATGATGTTCGTGATGTTGACGTTGGACTTGTTGATTGAAAGGTCGAAATCACCGCTTGAAGTCACGCTGCTGTAATCAAGGGTGTTTTCCCCGCCAAGCCAACCGTCGACCCAGCCATCGACAGAACCGCCATCAGAAAACTTGAAAGTGTCATCTAATTCTCCACCCACTAGATACTGAACGTTCTCATAAGTGAGCGTGTTATTAGCAGCCCCCTTCACCGTTCCTTTGTTTCGGCCAGTGATCTCCCATTCATGACTTTCGTTGTTCGCGATGAACGTGTTCTTGCCTGCACCACCATCAAATTCAATGACGATCGCTGTACTTGGGTCCGATCCTACTGTGAGTGCACTTTTGCCCAATACGGCGAAACGGTCACTCCCCTCACCGGGTGATATTTTGATTTTCTCCGGCTTAGCGAAGGTGATCGAAGTTTCGATCTGATCTGTACCAGCTATCAGAAAATCATTCCTCCAGCTGTTGAGATGCAACTTGCTCGGATCATCACTCGCTTGCTCGATCGCAAACCAATCATTCACGGCACTACCCATGATCAATCGATTGTTCGCAGTGCCCCCGATGATCGGTTCTATGTCTTTGAAGTTGATCGCCTTACCGCTTAGCGTAACGGTATCACGCGTTTCCTGTCTCGAACTGACTAGCGCGACATTGTTATCCCCATTGGAAATTAGAAGGCTGTCAGCATCATCCAGCGGGCTACCATCGCTCTCGAATCCACCGCCATCAATTGTCCCAGTGGTCTTTCCATCGTCTCGAATCCAGAAGGTGTCTCGGTTCGATTTTCCACCAGTCAGATTTTCAAAACCGGAAAACAAGATGGAGTCTGGAGTGGAGAGAAAATCAATCCGGCCTTCATTCTCGCCCTCGACCGTCCACAAGGTGTCAAGCCAAACCTTGTTGGTGCTGTCATATCGTTGACCCACGAGAGTGTCTTGTGCATTCTCGCCACCAACAAACTCATGTATGCCTTTTACGCTTCCGCCGATCTTGGTAGCGGTCGTCTGCAGAGAACCGTCGGAGTCGTACGTAACGGTGACGGGATCGGTGTACGACGTGTAGTCGAGAATGTCACGACCTTGCCTGCCATCGACCGTACCCGTCAATTCACCATCTTCACCCCAAATGAAAAGGTCAATGTAAGCCCCACCTGACAGATTCTCGATTTCGCTGAACTCCAATTGATCGTCCAGAGTTCCAGCGTTCTTCCCCGTTATCTCCCACTCGTTGTTTTCATCAATTCCGAACAACGTATCTGAATTTGAACCACCTTTGATTTCCTCGACACTTAGGAAAGAGACTTGGGAGTTGAGCTTCCCGCTATCCGGGCCATCTATCTGCCAAGTGTTCACTGTGTCTGGCCCCAGCAACTTGTCGAGACCCTCGCCACCCGTAAAAGAGATGGTGTAGTTTGCCATCGTGGCGTCGATCTGAAGCGTGTCATCATGACCGCTGCCGGTGATCGTCACGACGTGGTTGCTATCCTCGATTGCTTGAGAATGGCGAACTTGGTTTGTGTCCGCGTCTTTCAGGCGGATATGGGTGTTATCCTTGTACAGGATCGTATTGATGCCTTTTGAATCGGCCGAGGCATCGAACGTAAAATCAGAAGCCAGCAAGAAGCGGGGCTCCAGTGTTTCGGTGGAACCGGAACGTCGATAAAGCTGCTGGTGCTTTGATGCAGTGGAGCGCTTGTGCGCTCTTCGCTGCTGGTTGACTGCATTCAACCAATGCACTTGCTTTAATACAATTTGATACAGTCTCGAAAGACGTGCATTTCCGCGAGAGTGAGCAGCCATGGAAAGTAATCACCAGTCTTTTAGAGAAGTTGCTACCAGCTCGTCTTCGAGATTCAAATTAGCGTCAACGTTGTCCCAACTACCCTTACGGAAATAGATCGCTGTGCCGGCGCTTGTTGAGGATGCGCCGCCGTCCAACGTCCAGGACGGTAACTCGCCGTTGCTGATAAAGAACCCCGCTTTTGCGGGTTTTCGATCCCCGCGTTCGCAGGGCTTCTCGACGCGATTGAGAACAAGAATGTAAGAATGCTGAGCGATCTCATGCATCCACTCCTCTGGGAATACATGAAGCACAGTCAGCAATCCGACTACAACCGCAATTCATTAACTTTTAATGTGCGCCGCATCCCAACAAAGACGGATGCGGTAGTTCGCGACGCCTCCATTTTCGGTCGCGGAAATTGCAAGATTAATCAAGGATAGAATCTCTGCAATATCAATTACCAATTTCGGAAAAATTCAACCCGCCCGTGGTGGATGTGAATTCCCCCCATAGGGTTGCGCCATTGTGAGTGAGAGAATCTTGATCGGGCTAACCGCTCGGAAAGGACTTTCAGAATGCCTCAGAGACGTCACGCAGTGGATCAAATCGTTGCCAAACTTCGTAAAGCCGATGTGGAACTTGGTAAGGGCAAGAAGGTACCCGAAATTTGCGAGCTGCTAGAAGTCACCGAACAGACGTATTATCTCTGACGTCAGAAGTACGGTGGCATGAAACCAGAGATTGCTAAGCAGCTGAAAGCTTTGGAGAAAGAGAACGCATGGCTGAAGAAGATGGTTGCAAAGCAATCACTCGATATGGAGATCCTCAAGGAGGCTGCCAAGGGAAACTGGTAAGCCCTGAACGTCGCCGACGCACGGTATCCGTTGTGCGTAACCGTTTGGGGCGAGAAAGAGTCTCGGAGTGTCGTGCCTGCCGCGTTCTTGAACAGCCAAGCAACACCCAGCGATATCAGTCGCGTCGGGTGCACGATGAACCGCGTCTACTCCACGAGATGCGTTTGCTGGCTCGTCAAAGCTCTCGCTTTGGATCGGGACGCATTTATCAGTTGTTGACGCAACAAGGTTGGGCAGTGAATGAGAAACGTGTCCATCGACTTTGGAAGCGAGAACCTATGCAAGTCCCCCGAAAACAGCATCGTAAGCGACGATTCCCTGGCGGAAGTGAGAACGGTTGCGTGCGTCACCGTGCTTGTTCCAAAAATCATGTATGGTCGTACGACTTTGTGACAGATCGGACCGAGGACGGTCGTCAACTTCGGTTGCTTGTGGTGATCGACGAGTACACGCGAGAATGTCTGGCGATAGAAGTAGGGCGTTCGTTTACCGCTCAAGATGTGATGGGTATGTTGCAATACCTGTTCGCCGTACGCGGCACCCCGGAGCACATTCGCAGTGACAGCGGACCCGAGTTCGTATCGAAAGTAATCTACCGTTGGCTGAAACAAGCTGGTGTCAAAACACTATTCATCGCCAAGGGTAGCGATTGGGAGAACGGCTACGTTGAATCGTTCAATGGCACGCTTCGGGATGAGCTGCTGGCCCGAGAGCAGTTCACCACGCAATTGGAAGCACAGGTGCTCATCGAGCGTTGGAGGCGGCACCGCAACACGGTCCGGCCGCATGGTTCTCTGGGGTACCGAGCCGCCGCTCCCGCGGCCCGCCAGCCACTTCACTTCACTTCGCTGCTGCTCCGCTACGTGACTGGAGAAATGGCACTAAAAAGTTAAAAGAGAAACTGGTTCCGTCCGTGGAGGCTGGTCATCTAAGCGTTAGTGGATAACGCGTAATCGCAAAAAATGGTGCATGCGTGAAAAGACCGAAGCGACTTGAATTTCAGCTAGAATCTGGTCGGTCGATGGACCCTCCGCGGGTTACGCCGAAGGCAATCGGTCGCGTTAGCGACCGATTGCGCTCTAATAAGTCAATGCACTCTATTGCACGTCCTTGACGCTAAGGGTGATCTGCTTAATCTGACCGGTGAAGCGGGTCTGATCGCGTCCGATGCCGATGTCTTCGGCAACTGGAGTTTGATTGTCGAGACCAACATCGGCCGTTTCATCTGCAGAATAGATCAGCGACTGAGTCTTCTCGACCCGACCTTCGGCGACCGTCTTTCCGTTGACGGAAATCGTGACCTTTCCACCTTTTCCAAGGTCTTGCTTATTCTTGCCCTCGTAGGCGAAGTCGAGCACAACGGTCGCGGCGCCTGGTGGAATGGCATTTGGAGATGCAACCGTAAATCGCTCAAGTCCCAGGAAGTTGTAGGTATATACAGGCTTGCCGTCTTTCATGTACAGGCACCAGCCACCAAAGCGACCACCCTGCGTGAGAATCACACCGTTTGCTCCACCTTCCGGAATTTCGAGCTCGGCAGTAATCGTTTTGGAGCGATTCTTAACGTTCATAAAAGTGTTTTCCAGCATGCCGTCCATGCCATCGTAGAGCGTCAGCGAAGTGCGATCTCCCATGATGTCCGGGCGGCCTGCCAGCGCTGGATTCATCCGTGCAATGACCCGGTCGTCAATTGGCAACGCGTGATACTTTTCTGCCTCGCTCATGAACAGGGCCTTCAGCTCGGTCAGTTTTTCCGGATGCTGCTTGGCGAGATTGTTCGTCAAGCTGAAGTCCTTGCGAACGTCGTATAGATCCCACACATCGGTTTCCAGGGGAGGCATATCGGCGGTCTGCCAGGGGGCCCGGTGAAGCGTACGTGCGAGCCAGCCCTCGTGATAGATCGCCCGGTTGCCAAACATCTCGAAATACTGGGTGGTATGCTGCTCCTCTGCTTCCGCATTGTCGAAGGTGTAAAGCAGACTGGTGCCCTCGATCGGTGTTTGTGCTGTTCCATTCACGCTGGTGGGTTCGGGGAGCCCGGCTGCCTCAAGAATGGTGGGCGTGATATCAATGACGTGTCCAAACTGGGTGCGTAGTCCGCCTTGCTGTTTGATACCGTTTGGCCAATGAATAATCATGCCGTTACGGGTCCCACCAAAGTCTGACGCAACTTGCTTTGTCCAGGAGAAGGGTGAGTCGAACGCCACCGCCCAGCCAGCAGCCATGTGCGGGAACGTTTCAGGGCCGCCCCATTTGTCGATCAAAGGTAGTAGATCCTCTACTTTCTCCGTGACGCCGTTGAAATAGGTCATCTCGTTATACATGCCGACGAAGCCACCTTCGGCACTGGTCCCGTTATCACCAGCGATGTAGATGAACAATGTATTATCCAGTTCACCGATACCTTCAATCGCTGTGGTGAGTCGACCGATCTCATGGTCTGTTTGCTCAAGGAATCCCGCAAATACCTCGGCCTGACGCGTGAACAGACGCTTTTCGTCGCCGGACAAGGCATCCCAATCTTTGATGTCTTCTGGTTTGGGACCCAAGTTGGTGTTCGCCGGTATGACGCCGAGTTTCTTCTGCCGCGCAGCGGTTTCGGCGCGAATTGCATCCCAACCTGCGTCGAACTTACCTTTGTATTTATCCGCCCACTCCTTAGGTACATGGTGAGGTGCGTGAACGGCCCCGGTCGCGTAGTACATGAAGAAAGGTTTGTCCGGCGTCATCGATTGTTGAGCCTTCATCCACTTGATCGCCTGATCTGTCATGTCAACGGTAAAGTGGTAGCCCTCCGTTTCGGGTGGGGTGATCCTGGTAACGCCGTCGTAGATCAAGGGGAACCACTGATCGGTCTCGCCCCCGATGAATCCATAGAACTTGTCAAATCCCTGACGTGTCGGCCATCTGTCGAAGGGCCCCGATACACTTGTTTCCCACGCGGCGGTTTCATGCCACTTACCGAAAGCGCCCGTGCTGTATCCGTTCAATCGGAGCATCTCGGCCAAGGGAGCCACACTGTTGGGAACCTGCCCAGTGTTGCCGGGAAAACCCGTTGAACTCTCCATGATCGAACCGGTGTTGGCGGTGTGGTGATTCCGCCCCGTTTTGAGTGCCATCCTCGTCGGCGAGCAGAGCGCTGTGGTGTGGAAGTTGTTGAACTTCAAGCCGCCCTTGGCAAGCTTGTCTAGTGTGGGTGTTTGAATCGGGCCGCCGAACGTGCTGGGGCCCCCGAAACCAATGTCATCAATCAACACGATCACAACATTGGGAGCATTCTTGGGCGCGGTGACTTCAAAGAATGGTGGTTTGTCTTTGACATTGCGAACGTCAAGTTCGCTGTAGGTAGCTCGTTTGGGCTCTTGAATCGGTAGATGAGTGCGATCTAGCTTTTCTTGTGCGGAAACAACTCCGACAGAGATGACCAGAAAAGCCATGCCCAGTGACAGGCACGTGAGTTTTGGGTTGGACACTATGGGTTTCCTCCAATGTGATTGAATATAAGGTGTTATCTATTCTTGGCTGTTAATGCATGAGGAGGTCGGCCGTAAAGTGTGCCGCTCCAAACGTGATACATTGTCTCTAAAACGTCGCTCGGATCGTCGTGCGGATGTCTCCCAAATGCGGCTACCACCAAGTTCACATCGAGCGAGTTAAGTGCCTTGGCGATCCACCGCGCGTTGAAGGATGAAATTAAACCGTCCTGCTGTTGAGCGACAATTCTGGCTTCGACCGCGTCATCCCAACGCTGCATGAATGACTGCCACTCCTGTTCGAGACGCGCATCAAGCGGAGCGGCTTCGACGATCGCACGTACGATATGGTCATGTTTGGCGCACGTTTCCACGACCCCTCGAATCGATTCTCGCAGTACCGCAATGGGTTTGCCTTCGCCCTCAATCCAAGGGCTGGCAGCTTGGTGCATGACTGCCTCGACATCACGCAATAAAGAGATGATCAGATCGTGTAAGTCCGTGAAATACTGGTAGAAGGCTGGGCGGCTGAGCGTCGTCCCCTCCATAACCTCGCCGACCGTCAAATCGCGAAAGTCGCTTTCCTGGAGGAATCGTGTGGCGCTGTCGAGGATCTCACGGCGAGCCTCTTCCGCCGAATGGCGGTGTGAGCATGCCCGTGCTGTTGAGGAAGCACACGATTTTGAAGTTGTTTCTGACATGGGGTCAGTCACGTTACTGACGCCATGTCAGAACGTCAAGCAGTAGCCGCGAATAAGACACCCATCAGTAACCGACATCGACAAGGTGGTGAGGGGGTAGTTCATACCGCCATGGCGCTGGCGAGCGGCGTGCATTCTTCCGTTCGTGGATCCGCTTAGTGATACGCTTTAGTGCATTCGGTTGGACCAACCGAATGGGCTACCGTAAGACGCATATTGCCGTTGGTCGTAGACAACGTTGACAGTTCCGTGAATCTCATGGGTGGAAACCAATCCGGCAGTTTGTTACCCCCCCACCCGCTGCGGAAAGCAATCGATCACCCGAGCCATCCGCCAGACATCGATCTCTTTAAGTGTGTCTAGACCCGAATCAATTGGACGCGACTCAACCCGCAGCAGAAACAGAATCGCCTCTTGAGTCTTCGGAGCCAAGTTCACGAGCTACATGATGTGCGTCATGCAAGCCATGGTGACTTGGGTGTAGTAGGCCCGCTTTGAATGATTCTTGATCGTGCTGTCACGAATCGGATACCGGAGAGGATACCGGGGACAGGCCATGCGCAAGGAGTTGCTAGTGCGGATACCGGGGACAGGCCATGCGAAAGAAGATGCTAGCGATAGGAGACAACAAGAACATTGCCTGTCCCTCTTCTTCGTCAGAACATTGCCTGTCCCTCTTCTTCCTCCTGTTATGTAGATGACCTCCGGCCGAAGATGTATGCCCCTGGAGTGATCTCCATGCCATTGAGGTTGCCGAAAGAGGTCAGTCCAGTCCTTCCATGGACCACGAATGGAACTCGCCACCGCGAGATAGTGAGTAAAACATGCTGTCGTCAGCTGAGAAAAACTTGCTGTAAGGTTTTTCGATCGCCAACCGGCCGACGGGTTTCTGCGATGAGAGGTTCCACAGTTCCAAGGCCTTTTCCGGTTCATGGACGACAAAGAACTTCCTGTTTGGACTGAAGGTTACCTGAGTGCCGATCAGAGGCGTTCTCAGCGTTCTCAGTTCTTTGCCCGAAACCGTGTCAAAGTACGTAATCAGGCCTCGACATGCGGTGACAATCTGGTCACCGGATTCGTTGAAGGACGCATTAGCGCTTTGCAGATGTGGAATGTTTAGCACCTGTCTGCCAGTGGAAGCATCCCACATTGTGACAGCCGGCTTGGCATCTCGTTTGGCCTTCTTGAGGGACATAAGATAGCTTGATGGCTCGCCGGTGGATGCCGTCAGAATCGTTTTGCCGTCCGGGCTGAATTCGATCGAGCTGACTCGACTGCCGATTTTGAGTGCGTGCATTTCTTTGCCGGTCTTCACTTCCCACAGCCGGGCGGTGTGATCATCGGAACCTGTGAGGACGAGGGTCTCGTCGGCGTTGAACCTCGCCATCTTGATGTTGTCCACATGGTTGCTAAATTCGGAAATGAACTCGCCTGTTTTGCCATTCCAGATGCGGGCAGTCACGACCTCTTGCTTTTGATACGGGTATTGTCGACCGCTGGCTGTCAGAACGTATTGCCCGGACTGGCTGTAGGTGACATATTTCAATCGATGGTTGTGACCCTCGAGTGTGGCAATCAGCTTGCCAGTCTTTGCGTTCCACAGCTTGCCTGTCTTGTCCAGCGAAGCAGTGGCGATAGTTGAGCCGTCCGGGTTGAACGCAACCTGCCAAATCTGCCAGCCGTGTTTATCATCGAAAACCAAATCGCGCTCACCTGAGGCGAAATCCCACCTCCCGATTTTGTATTCACGGCGGAGGGCTGAGATGACGTGGGTGCCATCAGGGCTAAGGGCAATGATCGGAGCTGGTACCTCCGGCAGGTCCAATGATTGTGCGACTGGAATTTGAGACGCAATGACGGGGCTGGGCTTTATGTTCTTGGTTGTCGCCGCGCCGGTGGACCAGATCACAATTCGCGGGCTGTCGTCCATCGTACGCTTCTTGGTCACGACCGACATTAGTCGCTTGCTGTCACGGGTGAACCGCACGGAGTGTGCCCAGCGAACGTCCATCAGCTCTTTTGCCAGCTTGAACGTCTTCGCGTCCCACAGTTGCACGTAGCCCGGCTTGCTGACGTACTTTTTCTCGGGACTCAGCCTCGTCCCTGCCGTTCCGCATGTCGCCAGCAGGTCACCGATGGAATTCCAGGAGACCGAATAAATCTCAGCGCACCCGGTGTCAACCGTTTTCACATTCTCTCCTGATTCGACGTCCCACACGGCGAACGAGCCATCGACGTAGGCGGCGGCAAGCTTCTTCCCGTCCGGGCTGAACTCAATGCCGTGCGTCATCTGTTTTGGAAGCGTGTGCTTCAACGTCCAAGTTTCCGTGTCAATCAATTTGGTTTGATAGTTGCGGTTCCCGACTGCGAGGGTCTTGCCGTCAGGGCTGAATACGAGTGTCAGTGCTCCGTAGCCATCCCGGTTGATATCCAGCTTCTTGATCAGCTTACCCGTCGCTGCGTCGAAGATTCGCAGTAGATTACTGCCAGCCCCTTCGCTTCTGGGCAGGATCATCATGTCACCAACGGCCACGACTTTGTTGTCTGGGCTGAAGGCTGCTCCGATGGGCCTGTCGCCAGCTTCGATCTCGATCGTCCGTCCGGTTTTCTCTTCGCGAACGAAAAGTGTCTTTCCTTCCAGCCAGCCGGTAAGGCTCTGGTCCCGGCTGAAGGTAAAGCCTACGACTTGTCTCGGTTCGATCTTTCTAAGCAACTTCAGGCTGTTTTCATTGACTACGATGATCCCTTTCGACGGAAAGAGCAGCAACTCATTCGGGCCGGGCCCCGGCTTGATTTGTCTGGCGGAGTGTTTGGTTTCAGATAGCAGACCTACCTTGTCTACGTTGCTCAAGCTGATCGGCTCATCAATTCCACCCGGTTCCTGTGCCCACGCAGGACACGATATCGCCACCTGAACAAATAGAAGTGTGAGAATTTGGAAGTCGATACGCATGAGGTACCCCTTTCTAATACGCGCGATTGCAAGACGAGTGTAAGTATTTCTGGTGTCCTTCGTCGAATCAAGCATGAAACGGTTGTCCGGCTTGATTGGCGGCCAAGTGAAAACGCGCATCGGCACAAATATTGCCCTGCGAGAATTCCAATCAAGTGCTAGAAACTTCGTCGGATAGACCACGTACGCTCGTGAAACCGATTCGCTTCAACGCTTCGGTCTTTGCAGCGATGCAGATTCGCGGCTTCAACGCGGTTTGCGCTGCACATTCGAGCAGCCTGCGGAATTATCGCGGCCAGATGAGTGCACTGTCTTGAAAGAGTTGCGGTTAAACAACGTCGGGGGTTCGATTCGCACGGCTACGACATGCCTTTTTATGTAGGAAGCGACGATTCGAATGCATTCGGCACGACTACGGCCTTCGCGAACATTGATTGATCTTGCCAACTGATAAGAAGTCAACGAGCACCAGAGGCGTGAAGTACGGGCAAGGTGCGATGAAGCACATCGTTCCTGGTGCTACGATTACCGTCTAGGCGTAAGCAGATCCGTTTGTGAGTAAACTCGGACTTTCTGACGTGAAGTTGAGAGCAGCGGCGAAGATCGATTGAGATCGATTGAGATAGTCGAGGAGGCGATCAGTTGGTCGGCGGATGAGACCGCTGTTCTTGCCGGTGACCTCACGCTTCAAATGTCGCGTTGGAAGAAAGCTGATTTGAGTTTCGTCTCGACTGAAATCCGTTCGGTCGATGCATCGGCAACAATGCAATCAAACGCATTGCCCAGGCTGCCTTCAATAAGCTAACGTCGGATTTGACCAGCAGTGCCAAGGCGCGAAGTTGCGAGAGATTGATTCACCACCGACCGCCGAAAAAGTTGAGTTGTTGACAGGCTGAAAGAGGCGGAATTAAAAAAACGCATACTCCCCCTCTTGGATGTGGCCACAAGCATCAACATTTACATGCATCATCCGACGCCCCCATGGCAGCTCGAAGAGCTTGGAAATGTCATAAATCAATCGTGCTTCACCTGCAGGGAAAAACCGAATCCAAACGAGTTCCAAGCTATTGATTGCGAGCTCCAATTCGACGTGTTGTGTTTTTGCCACTTCTGCCGCGCCCGAATCGAGAATAGTGCTTTGATACTGACGGATTTTTAGGAAGGTCTGACGCGCCTGGTCGATGAGTTCACGCTTACTTAATTCGATACCGCCACCATCAATTGGAATTTCAATTCCAATTGAGACAAAGTCGCCAGAACGCATGATTGCCCTGCCGCTGAATTCCGCGATCTGATTATCTTCGTGCCGCGTCAGGGAACCGAACGTGGGGTCTAAAGTCGGACCTTGAGTCTTCGCAAGACTTCAACGCTCCAGTTCACGCCGTTCCCGTTTTTTTGCTGCCGCTGCCGCTGCCGCTTGCCTCGGAGCTTGGTAGGCGGCCACCACCAACACTCCGCCGATGAGAATGATGTACATCGCAAGTCGGTGCAGGAAGCTACCGATCGTTTCGGTCCAGCCACCGGGGAAAACGTTCAGAATGATCGCCGCGGGTATGATGGTGGCGAACCCAGCGGCAAAAGTGACGAAACCAACGTGATGCCAGGTGGACAGACTGGTCGATCGTTTTTTTGTAGTCTCAAGCGGAACCGAATAGTCTCGGTCAAGCGGGTGAATCTCGTCATCACTCATTACCATTCCCTCGAGCGAACTAAACAGTAGCATCTCGCCCATTCTACGCCCGTTTATCGAGCGCGGCGAACGGAAACACACCATGCGGTCGGATGGACGGCCATGTGGATGCGCGTCAGAATGTTGCTCATGGCGAAACGAAAACCCGAAATCCGAATGCGAAGCTATGGGATTTATACGAAGTGGGACTCAGCGTCGAAGGAGTTGCCACAAATTTGCGACATCACAACGCGAGTTCCTGCTGAGATTGACATCGAATTCGGCTTTGTCATCCAACTGAAAAATGCCAAGAACAAAGAACTCTATTACTGCATCGATCACCCTGGCATTCTCGATTCCGAGGGTCGCAGACGCGAGCCATTTGATGGAACCGTCTACGTAAAAACGAACGAGTGGGATTTCTACCTCGGTGATACGATTTGGGCCCCGATTAGCGATAAGCTCGGTTGTTGGCGCATGTGGGTCGAGTTGGAGGATACGGTCGTTGCGGAAAAAACGTTCGAATTGGTTTCCCCCATCGAGGAGCAGGATGACGTGGAAGAGTTACCGACTTAAACAACTTTCCGGACTGAGCCACGACCAAGAAAGACATCGTGGGGAAGATGGCAGATTCCTTCTGCGTTGGAATAGGCAAACAACGGGAGTGACGCAATCAATTTGTGGTAAGCTGAGTCTCGTTGCACCTTCAAAATCAAGACTTTGAAGATTCAGCAGACGCGCGGATCGCGAGGAGGTGGATGATCGTCGCTGACCGAAACTTTGTGCCGCTTCCTTCACGACTGTCACGTTCTGAGCTCATGACAATTGATACTTGCCGAACGGTTGCGATTGGTGACATCCACGGCTGTTTCTTGGCACTCGACACCCTGCTGGGCATGATCGCACCGCAACCGGAAGATCATATCGTGGTCTTGGGTGACTTCATTGATCAGGGACGCGAGACCCGAGAAACGATCGATCGATTGATGGAACTCGCGTCCGAGTGTCGTCTCACCTACCTGATGGGTAATCATGAGGAAGTATTACTCAACACGCTGGAGGATCCAGAATCCCTGGAATATTGGATGCGTTGTGGTGGCGTTTCCACGCTTAATTCGTATCGATTTGGTGGATCCATTAAGGATATTCCTGAGGAGCACATCGATTTCATTCGCAAAGCGAAACCCTATTTCGAGAATGAGGAATTCATCTTTTGCCATGCGGCCCCCGACACTGACTTACCTATGTCGCAAAACTCTGGGTACGCCTTGCGTTGGCAACTCTTGGAGCCGGAGCAGATTCAACCCCATGTTTCCGGCAAGACCATGATCATGGGGCATACCGAACAAGCCAACGGTGAAGTGCTCGACCTTGGATTTGCCCGTTGCATTGATACAGCGTGCTGGCGTTACGGATGGCTCACTGCAATGGAGGTCTCTACAGGTAAGATCTGGCAGGCACAAAGATTTGGAAGCATTCGAGAAGCGAGCGAAGCGGCGGCCGGGCCCATCACCCCCGGTCTTTTACGGGTTGGCTAGTCACCGGCTATTCGTTAGCCAATGGTTTGTTCAGTCACCCCACGGTTCAGTAACCCCACAGCGTGGCAATAAGGATCGGAATCTCGGTCGCGAAAACCCTTCGATCAAGGTAGATCGGCTTTGAAACGCCTCGTTCTTCCAGTTCCTCCGTTCTCGATGTTTTCAAAAGCCCGGATTCAACTGTGCCGAAAAAGATAGCGAACTGAAACCTTTATATGCTTGGCAGTCGCATCAAAAAACGCTTTGAGATGAATAAACTCTGTCTGAGGATTTAAGTCGCAAGTTGGCTACGTTATGAATCCCGGATTTGATTTCTGATGGCGAGATAGGTCAGGCGAACGTATACAAAGCACATATTCGATCAGCTCTAAACGACAGCGTGTCGAATCACTTAAACGGTTAAGGGTTTGTAGGTAGCGCCGTTCTTTGCTCAAGTGTTCAATGAACGACGGGTCACTACGCCGAATGTTGAGTGGTCCGAACATCAACGCGGCTTCAAGATCCTCCTCTCCATAAGCGGGGTCGATTCCCAATGCAGAGCGGTAGGTGAGGATTGTGTAAGGCCAGTGGCCCCAGGCGATTTGCTCCTCGACCAAATGAAAGCCATTTTCCATTGCCCAGTGGCGGACCAGTGCCTGGTCTCGATTTGGTTGCAAAACGACTTTCGGCGGAATTCGATCGGGATCAGCTTGCAAGATGGAGACGATGGATCCTCCGCCCATTCCACAGATGCTCAGGCTATCGGCTTCTCCAACCTCAAGCCCCTTCAATCCGTCAGCAAATCTCGCTTCGCCATCGAGCCCTATCAATGCTTTTTGTGAATTCTCGAAAGGCTGACGCTTGTTCTCAACGGCGATTGCTGATTGAATCCGACCGTTCTTCAACAATGCGACCAGCAGATTGCCATGGTCTGAGCCGATATCGGCGTGACAATCCGCCTGAATCTGTTTCGCCACAGTCTCTAAACGGAGGTCCAATTGAGGCAACATACCACTCTCGAAAGGATTGTTGGAAAGGTTTCAACTGCGTGGATGGTGCTGGTGAGATGCTTGGTACAAAGCCACTAAATGCAAAATCGTCACGCAACCGTCATGCTTTACCGATAGCCGTTCAAAGTCAAATTACCACGCTCGGTCAAGCAATGACCAGTGGACGTACGCCGAATATGAACCTCTGCGTGCTCCCCCGATTTCGTGCGATCGATAGACAGGGTTTCAAGGCTCGGAGGTGCAATAAGAACGCTGCTTGCATTGCCAGGTGGCATGAAGAGAATTCAAGCCCCGAAATAACCGCGAGATGAATTGAGGGTTTAAGCCGCAATGCACTCGCAAGAAAAAGAGCCAAGCCCACTGAATGAGATGCCTCGAAGCGTTTTGAGGCGGCGTTACGGCTTTGCGTCGTTTGTATGAAAATAAAATCTGCCTTGCTTTCGAGTTGCGCATTCAGCCGAAGCAGATGGCTATGCCAGATCCGCAAGGAAAGCGACCGAGAACAGAGTTTGGGCGAAAAAGCGGCTTGGCATTGGATGGACCTGACGCTTTTCTGCTCCTCGCCACGCTCTAGCAGCCTTGTGCGGCTTTAGACAGCTTGATTGATTCACCAACTTAGAAACCAGTATTGCACGTGCGGGCAACCCAGTTGCAGAACGAACCCGATCAGTGTCTCGGAAACGTGTAAAAATCCGAGACGATCATTGTTTTGAAACGAACTGTAAAGCTGCAAGGTTTACCGTCGGTTTGGGAATTGAAATTACGAGGGCAGTGAGGGAATCAGCGTAGGTTTCATCTCGGTTGAGATGTGTGGTCCGACACTGCCCGAAAGCCGACTTTCCCGGTGTTTGACCCGACGGACCAGAAATAAGGTGCAAATCAATCCGCATGTTTCATCTGGGCCAACCTGCCATCCAGCAAGCCCTAGGCCGATTGGATTCATAGCTGGTGAGTCTCGACACCCGAGCAAATGAAGGTCATTGAACCTTCGTGAACACCTCGGTCAAGACAGTGCCATCTCTTTCGACAAGCTTCGATCGGACTTCGGTTTCTGAGATTCGATTGATCTCGACTCTTCCATTAACGACTTTTCCCTCAGCATTGCGATTCCGATACAAACCGCTCATCTGATCTTTGTCAACCTTGTTGAAGAGCACGGAAAAGAAAACGCCCTCGGCTCCGTAGGCATTTGCGACGAGTTGTTTGCGATCGGGTTGCCATCCTACTTGCTCTGTCAGAACGCTTCCATCGGATTCAGTCCATCGACCGACTAGCACATCGACCTGTTCACTGGGTTGCTCCCAGGTAACTGATGCAGTCGTGTCGTCACTTCTTTTGACTTTCCATTGGCCTAGCATCCACGTCCACGGGCAGCGTGCTGCTTCCCCGATTTCCGGTGCCGTCCGAACTCGCCTTTTACACACACCTTGGAAAGCGTGAGGTTCTCCACTTTCGGTTTTTCCATTGATTGAAAATGTGTAGGTATCACCGTCGATCTTTCCCTCGAAGATTCCCTCGAATGACACGCCGTCGGGGTGTGTGCCAATGCAACGCCCCTTGATGGATGTTGCAGTGACTTCGGGTAATATCAGGTTCCAGTGGTTTCCTTGTTCGCCATAACCGTGACTCACCAGAGTGCCATCGCTTTTGCGATAGCCCAGTAGTTCGGTGGAGCTGGTTTCACCATCGGCTGTCCAATAGCCTCGAAGCGTGTGCCCATTGGCGCGACGTGCCCAGTTCACCACACCGGTGGTTGGTGCTCCCACCTCTCCATTCGGAAAACTCATTTTGTAGTCCCAGGCTCCTTCGATCGCCTGGAAAAATTCGAGATGGGGTGAAGAATCTGTTTGCTCCTGTGCGTTTGCCACTGTTATGGATAGCAGGCTAGCACCCATCGTAAGAATCAATGGGAGGGCCTGTTGGTGAAGGTTCATCATCAGAAATCTCCAAAACTGAATATTGATTTATTCTTCCAATCAAGGCTGAAACAGAGTTTGCGCTGATCGATTGATGCACGGTGATGCCTCTGCACGGCGGTCCGCCGTGTCGTCACCTCGGGAGTTCAGTGCGACAAAACCGCATGGCTTACCCGGTTTTTTAATCGCAGCATGCAGACTCGTCACGGCAGATGTACGCGATCGTCAGTTGTGCCAATGCTACTCGCCTTCACCAAACGCGAGAATCACTTCATCAACGGCGTCAGCAGTGAGTGGGTTTGTCTCACCAACCATTCCTTCCCCTTCCGCTTGCCATTGACCATGGCGAGCAGCATTCTCGGTAAAACGCTGGATTTGGGCTAACACAATATTGACCAAAGCAGTATTCGATTCACGGACCGTCTGGTTGGGGAATTGAGAATCAATGTTGATGTAATCAGTAGCGGAGGAACCCGAAATCGCCTGATTTACCAATGTATTGGCGGTAATCGCCGGTACTTGGCTCGACTTATTCTCCGCTAGTTGATTGATAACGACTAATGCATCCAACGCACTCAGCCGGCCATCACCGTTCACATGCAAGCGATCGTCGGGCTGCACCACAGCATCCGTTTGCTCGGTTGCTCGGGTTACCAAGCTCTCGCCACTGACGCTTTGTTTCCAGCGTTGACTCAAGGCGATGATGACGACCAGAGTATCACCCGCAGTGACAGCTCCATCGAGATTGACATCCCCAAATATGTTGTTTGATAAGAGATCAAGGAAAGCGGGGTCATCACTTGCGATCGTCAGCGAGCTGAATTCTGTGCGACCTCCGATCGTAACCAAACCAGTGTGGCCATCGACGATCGAACGATTGTATGCGTGTGAAATCACAGGCTCGGAATCGATTTCCATACGCACTGTTGAACCCTTCAAAGTCGCCCGCAGTTCACATTCGCGATTCGCAGTTAGGTTGAATTGTTCCGCAACATCGATTTCGATTCCCTCGGTGTCATGTGCCCTATCGCAACCGCGTTGGTTTCCACTGAATCACCCACAAGTTTTTAATCGGCGGGACCCTTGTTATCGAAGATGAAAAATATACGCGTTGAACGTCGGAGATCATGGGATTCGTCCGACGAGGATTCCAACATGATGACGTTACCAATCGCGTTTCACTTTCATGCGGTGTTTTCATAAACGCAGGCAACTCACCTCTTGATCTCGTTCATTTGGGGCGGGCTTGTCTGGAGCCGGGTGCGGGCGACGTTCTCAATCTGTGTTCTTTCTCCGCTTCATTGGCGGCGATGGATCAACGATGGTTTCGAGATAAGTTTTAAGCCGTGTGTGTAGTTGCTTCGCTTTGTCAGCCTGTGTGGTGGATCGATCAAACTCTTCGGCGATATCGTCAACGACATTGAAGAGCTTCGCCGATTGAATTTCACGCTTCGCATTCACCTCTGCCAGTAGCTTCCATTTTCCGGCCCGAATCACTGCCATGCCCTGCCGGGGACGAGAGAAAACCAAGCCATCGATCGGGCGTTTCACTGAGTCGGTTTTCGGGTCGGAAAACAGAGTGACAAAGCTTCCTCCATCGAGTTCCTCCGAGAGATTGCCTTTCCCACCAGCCAACTCATAAAAGGTCGGTAGAAAGTCGTAACCTACCACTGGGACCCGACAAACCGACCCAGCTTCAATAGAGGGCCCCCGAACCATGAAGGGTACACGAATGCCGCCTTCGAGCAAGGAATGCTTGGCTCCGGACAAGGGGACATTCGGCGGAGGGCTCTTTGGATCGCCGCCGGGAACGGTGCCGCGTCCTCCGTTGTCCGTCGTAAAAACCACATAGGTATTGTCAGTAATTCCTAGTGCATCCAACTCGTTCAGGAGCCTACCAATGCCGCTATCGAGTTCTTCAAGCATTCCGGCCCATCCTTGCGAATAAGCCCGATCAGGGACTCCTTTGTCCTGATACTTATCTAGTGACGCCTGCAGCAATTCGGTTCGCAGATGCACTGCATAGTAACTGACCTGAGTATAGAAAGGCTTGCCTGCTTTGGTTTGCGCCCGTATGAATTCGATTGACCGATCGGTGACCGAGTCGGTACGTTTCGGATCTTCGACGATGTGGGCTGGCTGCATCTTATCGGCCATGCCTCCCGTGACGTTTCCGGTGTGCCCGTCGCTCACGTCGTAGCCACATTCTTTTGGCGAAGAAATCATCTTCTCTCCCCACTTCCCAAAGTGGGCACATCGGTAATCAGGATTGGCTTGCTTCAGTGCCCGTGGAAGGGTCATATGATCAGCTGGTACCCACTTACTGACGAATTCCGATCCAGATCGCGCCGCGCTCGTCCCGCAAAGAATGCTACGTCGGGTCGGCGTGCAAAGTGGGGCGGGGGAATACCCACCGGTAAAACGCATTCCCTCTTCGGCTATCCGATCCATCGCTGGAGTGTGAAGGTAGCTGGAGCCCGTCTCTGGGTTCTCTGGGTCCATTAAACCCGACCGCTGACTCCAACCCTGGTCATCGGTCAGAATCAGAATGATATTCGGCGAATCAGCCAGGAGGGATCCAGTGAACCCGAACAGGGTGGTCAACAGACAAAAGAGTTGTTTAGTCATTATCGCGTTTACGGTAGAGGAGCAATTTAGTAGAGCATCCCATGTTCTGAACCAACTGTTCAGCGACGGGTCCGATTAGTTGTTCAATGTCGAAATGCAATTTAGTATGATAAGCCGCAATTCGATTGCTTGTTTGCCCAGGAATTTCCTGCCGAAAAGACTAGTAGCCTCTTTTCCTTTTTAGGCGATTGCTGCTGCGGCCCAGTGGAGCTAAATCTTTCACGAGTGACACACTGCTGCGAGGCGAACGGTTCGGTGTCGCGCCAAGGCGGGGCATTGGCACGCCCACTTCTTTCGTGAGGGCTGATTCACTGCATCTTAGTCTGAGAACCGTCCCCGGATCCCCTTCGGAACAGGTGTAGTAAACCTGGGCCTGATACTCGCCTTCGATCTGCACATCGGCGTTTTAGAAATTGGTGTCCTCCTCACTCCCCAGCTTGTAGAGAATGAGCAGTCGGGAATTCTGCCGGGTCACTAGATGAATTCCGTGCAAATCGGGACGTGACCAGTTAATTGAGTGAAAGCAAAGTTTGGGCGCCCAATTGTGAAAAGCCGATCGTTGTTACCCGCCCGCTGGGCTGGGTCGTCTTGCATAACGTCACATCTACCCAACACTCCGAGCCAGAATCGTTGGTTGCGTACACTGGCTTTTCTTTTGGAGTGATTCACGCTGCGCATGACATTTACTGGCCTAGGACGGTCAGTAGGTCTGCAGGTCTGCCGCAACAGTTTGCTTTGCGAACAGGTTTAAGTCTGGGGATATGATTCCGCTGCCGATAGCGGTAACACACAATGAGATCGAATTCTCGCGCCATCCAAGCAACCTCTAAAACGTTCACCTCGAGTGATCGCAACCGTTTTTGCTTTGGGAGAATATTGGCAACTGAACAAACGCTGGTTGCATTCGATTACCCTGCATTTTAAGTGACTTCCCGGTAGGTGCAGCTTGCCGATACCGAAAGCCTGTGCTTAGAGAAGGTCACTCATCGCTCTGTCAAAGCGTTGGTCAAATTCGTCAAACAGGGCAACCATCTCGGTTTGAGAAAACGACAGTTGAATTCTTTTTGCCTCTTCTATCACTTTCGAGTCTAACGAAATACTTTCGGTCGATTCACTCTTGCGAACCAGAACGCTTTTGAGGCCCACCATTGCCGCGGATCGAATTTCGGCGAATCCGCCTATCGCGTCTCGAATCACCGCTAGCATCATGTGCATGTCCATTCTCACAAAAGCTTGATCGAATGCTGTTCGCAGTCGAACGGCATGAGATCGGTCATCAAGTAACAAGCGGTGGTCTGCCAGTGTCGATTCGTTTTCACTCAGATAGCGATCTAGTGTTCGACCGAGGAGATAGACTCGCATCACTTCCAGGGGAACACCACGAACTGCAGTCACGACAGCAATCAATTTACGGACCGGAAAGAGTAGTAAGCTGATTGGGATTTTGATAATGAGACCGAAGCAACCTTTGAATTGTCCCAAGGAATTGTCGAAGTAGGGCTCAAGTGAGTTCACGCTAGATTTCACTTGATGCGCCTCGAGTGTCTTCTTTACCGTGTATCGACGACACCTGTATTGAATCGAATCATCGATGAGCGGTATGGGAATGAACCGAGCGGAGGACGAAATGACGCCAGCGATAATCCATTGAGTCGCAATCCCAGAGGATAGCGGCAACTCTTGTGTGAATACCGTTTTTGAGATTGGACTGGGTGACATTCTCGATTTTAGTCGTGTTGCTTGTCGATGATTCAGCAGGCAGGAGCGTCAATGATGGACTTCGTTGAAGTTCGAAAAATCCGGGACCGAATTTGCCCATTGATGCCAGATTCAGTTGGCAAACCGCTTACGCCGTATTTGACCATTGACACCGAGACGATGAAATCCAGTTGATACCTAATGATTGTCGTAAACTGGTTTGTTTGGTGTTACGGAAATACAGCTACCTGCGACGTAAGCAAAGATGATTCACTCACCCTGAGGTTTTTTACTCTATCTCGGCAGTTCATGACCAAGGCGATTTGCCACAGGGAAATCATCTTAATCGCGTCGACTGGCCAAAGCGGGAAAGCAGATTGCCTTGATTGATCCATGGTGACTTCGTCGGGGCGACTTCGATCAAGAGCCGAATCGCTCTGGATTTGGCCAGGCGCGGCACCAGTCAATTGAACGGGGGTAAATCGGCCATGTGCATCCGCAGTCCACGCCGATCCAGCCAATTCGTCGCCCGTGTGAGCCACCATCTCGTGTGAGCTTTGTGGCCGGTTCGGGACAGGGGTGCGGTTCGGGGCAGGGCACCCATTCTGGAGACCGCTACCCAGCCTGATAAAATCACCGGAGTCCGTCGCCGCTAGAAAGAAAGACCAATGAACAGAATTCATTTTTTTCGTCCGTTTGTGCTGACCTTGTGCCTCGCCCCAACCTGTTCTGCCGAAAACTATCCGCAGTTCCGTGGTGCTAACGGAGATGCCATTGCTGCTTCTCACCTACCGGTTACTTGGTCGGATGTGGATGGGGTGCAAAAAAATATTCGCTGGAAAATCGCATTGGAGGGTGAAGGTTGGTCGCAACCGATTGTTTGGGAAGATCGCCTTTACCTGACCGCTGCGGTTCCCTCTGATCCAGCAGCTAAAGCAACTGCGCGACCGGAGTCCAATAGCGGCGGTTACGGTCGTGATCGATTTGATCTGGTCAAGTTGAACTACCAGTATCAGGTCATGTGCATCGATGCATTGACCGGCAACGAGATTTGGCGAACAACGGTCAAGGAGGGCAGGCCCCCAATACCACGGCACAGTACCAACACCTATGCGACGGAAACACCTGTTACGGATGGGGAACGAATCTATGCCTACTTTGGCATGAATGGTGTTTACTGTCTCGATATGAATGGGCAATTGAAATGGCAACAGGATCTTGGCATTTATGAGATGAGAGCCGGTTGGGGCACGGCGAGCTCGCCTATCGTCTTCGACGCCAAATTGTACATCCAAGTCGACAATCAAAAGAAGTCTTTTCTTGTAGCACTGAAGACAGATTCCGGCGATGAAGTTTGGCGTGTGCAGCGAGAAGAGTCCTCGCAATACAGCAGCCCGTTCATTTGGAAAAACTCATTGCGTAACGAATTGATTGTGGGAGGAATGGTTTATCGCTCCTACAGTCCTGCAACCGGCGATCTGCTCTGGGAAATGGACATGAATAAGGGGCGTTCGTCTGCCACTCCGGTCGCGATAGGCGATCGGTTGTACATTGGAAATGAGTTTCGTAATCGTGGCGGGGCAGATGATGGTGGTGGTCAGCTGTTTTCTGTTCTCCCTGGAGGCACGGGTGACATTACGCCACCTGATGATGCAACAAGCAGTAAGTTCGTCGCCTGGCGGATGGATGAGTCAGGGATACAAATGGCCTCACCCACTTACTGTGATGGCAATCTTTACTTCTTTGAACGCCGCCGTGGAATGGTGCGTTGTGTGGATGCGGATTCTGGACGCTTGGAATACGAAAAACGGGTCAATGGTGCGCGAGCCTTCTGGGCTTCCCCCTGGACAGATAAAAAGCACGTGTTTGCATTAGATGCGAACGGAAACACTCATGTGATTGCGACCGGTGACGAATGGAAAGTCGTAGCTGTGAATGAGTTGGAGCAACAGTCCTGGGGAACGCCCGCTATCGCCAACGGTCGCATCTTTATTCGCACCATTGATCATTTGTATTGCATCGCAGATCATTGATTTTCGAAGAGTCGGGAAAATCGTGACCCAACGTGAGTCAGGCAGATCCCGATCTCCGTCATGATCGGGCGGAGTAGGATTGGCTCATAACAACCGCAGAACCACGGCGTTTCACTGCGGAGATCCGGTTGATGGATAGACGCTTGCGTGTCTGAACGTCAGTTTCGGCCAGATGACTCAATTGACCTGTCGATTTAAGTGATCTGTCGATGCGACGGAAGTCAATTCGCGAGACGCTTCATCTCATAGAACTCAGTGACGGTACCCTTCGAGTTCACTAACGGAACAATGAGATCGTTTTCCAATACAGTCGATGCGGTTCTGTAGGTTGATTCGCAAGGTTCGAACTCGCGATGTCACACGATCCGATCTCGCGTACGAGAAACAATTTGTGTAGGCGTTTTGTTTGAAGCAGTCCGGAAAAATGATGGGTTTGCATTCAAACTCGACTGGGGTAGGAGAGCGATCAGCGGATAGAACCTCGATTCGAAAAATGATTGAATGTCATGTGGTGTTTGAATCCAGTCCATCCATTAACCGCTTGCGAGGCTGGAAAAATCCTGCTGTTGGTTTACCGTTGGACGCATGTCGCAGATGGTGGCGCTGATTCCGTGACAGGATCTCGGTTCGAGGTCCCACGGTGGCCACGGTAAATTGCGTCCTGTGCGTTCATGGTTTATGTTCGCATAGCTGCTGGCGAGATCCTCGTTGTCGAATCCGAACTGCTAATGAATGGTCATATCCTAAAAGTTCTTTTGTTGGGTTTCGTCGCAGCCTGCGCTTCCTGTCGCACGTGTTCGGCGCAGGACGAGAAACTACCGCCACCGTCGGAAGACCAGCGAAGTGAGGTGATGAAGTTATTGCAGGAGATCTACAAATCTGAGTACGTGGCTGCCGAAACTTCCGAAGCGAAATCGGCATTGGCTACAAAGATTCTTGATGCCGCGAATGAGACTGCCGACAATGCCGCCCGTTACTCGATGCTCAAGCTGGCAGCCGACATCGCCGTCCGGGCAGCCGATTCGGAAATCGTGAATGAATCGATCGATCTAATGGACCGCTTTTATGAGATCGATGAGCCCAACGTTCGATTGGCGGCGTTGATAGGAGTTGCCAAGAATATTGATTCTCAATCCGAGCCGGCGGCACTCTCTGCAGTCATCGGTTTTTGCCGCCGCGCGATCGATCGCAATGATTATGTTGCGGCCGAGCAGCTGTTGACCATCTCAGAAGTTAATTTTCGCGAAGCCGCGTCGCGACGAGAGCTCACTGAATTGGCGTCCCGCGTCAAGACACTCCAGCGTCAATTCGAGAGTGTTCGAGATCATCTGCAAAAATTACTTGAAGATCCGGAAGATCCTGAAGCAAATCTCGCGGTCGGTAGGTTCCGTTGCTTCGGCCGAAACGATTGGTCCGTCGGATTAAAAAATCTCGCTCGAGGGAGCGACGAAACGCTCCGTGAGATCGCCCAATTGGAATTAGCGGGCGGCAATGACATTGACCGCCAAATTTTGATCGCGGATCGATGGTGGCAGTACGCCGAGAACGTGAAGGGGGAGGTGGCTGTCCGCGCGAAGCTGCACGCCGGATCGTATTACAAAATTGCAGTGGATTCGCTGCAAGGTTTACAGAGAGCCAAAGCTGCGACGCGATTGCGGGAAGCGGAATCTCTTGGAGAGATCGTGACAATCGAGATGATTGCAGGCGGCGATGTGGCCCCTCCTAAACCCGCTGCACCCGAGCCGATGAACGAATGGAAAGTCGTTTACGAGATGCCCGCCACCTATAGCGACGTGGCAGTGGGGGGCTCGGGAAGGTATCTCATCTTTCGGCTTGATTCGCTTAAGAAGTTGGCTTTTTTCGATGTCATGAAACGGGAAATCACCCAGTATGTGCCGATCGAATCGAGCGATGTTCGCTTTACTGCGGGAGCGAACGAATTCTTCATCGCGACGCGACCACAGAATGTAATGGAACGTTGGAGCCTCGATACTTTTAAACGCCTTTCGACGGTTAAGCTTCCGCTGGAGAACCCGGTCGAGGTCGTGATGATGGGCTCGGCATCCGAGGGGCCGATCTACGTGGGTGCTCAGCATGGACCGGGAGGTTTTCTCAACCCCCGGTCACTGAAGCCGATTGCCTACCAGGTCGTCGATCATCGATATCAAAGGGCTGGTGAAATTCAAGGTGCCGGCCCTGAATCACGAGTTCGGGCGAGCGCCAACGGCCGGGCCTTTGCAATGTGGCGCACGAACGTCTCACCCGGCGGTTTTCGCACCTACGTCCTCACCGATCGTATCCTCCATACATTCTACCAACATGACACGATGGGTTACATCGAGCCTAGTCCTGATGGCGAACTGATGTACACGTCACGTGGCGTCTATACGAGTCAAACCAAGGAGTACTTGGCCAATAAAGGAAACTTTGCGACCAGCTTCCGTATTCCCGCTGTCACGGGCAATTACGCCATTGGCGTGCTGCGAGATGACGATCGTAAGAAGAAGAATGTCAACCCAATTCATATTCTTGTCAGTGGCCAGGTAGATCCGATTCTCACCATTCCTGACGTTTCGATTCGTACTGGGGAATACGGGGATTTTCATGGTCGAGAACTAATGACGCTGGCACGTCGTGTGTATCTTCTACCCAACGCCAACCTGTTGATCACGTTGCCAGTCTCGAATAAGTCGCTCGTGCTGCATTATTTAGATCTCGAACAGGAATTAAGAGAATCGGGCGTTGATTTTCTCTACGTTGCCTCACGCGCACCGACGTCTGTCAAATCGGGTGGAGTGTACAAGTACCAACTCGATGTGAAATCAAAGCATGGTGACGTCGAATACGAAATCGTCGCCGGACCATCCGGCATGAGAGTCAGCGACGACGGATTAGTGACCTGGAGAACGCCGCGGCGCGGCAGCGAACAGCAGGAAGTTATTGTTTTGATCAAGGATGGAAACGGTCAGCAAACGACGCATGCATTCACGGTTGCGACCACGCTCTGAGTCAAGTGTTTGCAACCTATCGATCCCGCTGCCTCTCTCTCATCTGATTTTGATTCACCTGAATTCGCATCATCTTTTCTCGCTGCTGTGGTTGAGAACCGCGCTGTCGCATCAATGAAACGCAGCGGTCGGTTGGGGCTGACTTCTAGGGTTGAGGGCTAACTCGAGCATGCAAGTGACCGTAATCTGACCAAATCCTGTTCGGTCAATGCATTTGCTGGCACTCGGAGCTTGTGAGCGGTGCTGGTAGCTGGGGCGCGGGTTTGAATTGAATGCCTCGTTTTCGTTTAATTTTGTCTCAGTGGTTGTGGTTTCACTTGGCGGATCAATGGTCTGTTACAGAATCGACATGGAGTTTGTTGGCAAATCTTCCGGGAATTTTGTCCCCAAATACGAGATCTTCGACAGTAAAGGTGTTCAAACACTGAGAGAATCTTTGTTGATTGACTATCGTGTGCAAAAAAAACCGCAAAGCATTTGAAATCTTGGCCCGTGAAAATTCGCGGATGCTGATGGTGTATTTGCGTAGCCTGGTTCGTGATGAGGCGACGATTGATGACTTGTTTCAGGAGTCCATGATCGTTGCCTGGCGGAAACTTGATGAATGTGATGCCGATCGCCCGTTTGGGCCCTGGCTTCGCGGGATCGCCTCCAGGCTTGTGATGGCTCATTACCGGAAACAGAAACACGTCCCGGTAGCTGTGCATGAATCTGTTCTCTTTGCGGTCGATCGCCATTTTGAGGATATCAGCATGCTGGCAGGCGATGCTTGGGACGAGAAGGTGGCGGCTTTACGGGAGTGCATTGAATCGCTGCCGGATCGGCAAAAGAATGTGATCACTGGTCGATATTTTGAGGGTTTGCAAACTCAGGTGCTCGCGGAGCGGCTGGAACTCAACTTGGAGGCGTGCAAGAAACGTCTGCAGCGCGGTCGCGCGATGCTGGCGGAATGTTTGCGGAAAAAAGGTGTGTTGAGTGCGGCGGAGACCACGTTATGAGTGATAAGTTGAATGACTTATTGTCGGACTGGCTTGACGATGTAGAGCCGAAACCGACAGGTACGCAAGATACGGTGAGCGATCAGTCGAGTGAGGCGGCTGCTGATTCGCTGCTGGTTCATGGGTTGTTGGTTGACCAGGCTCGACGCGACGACGCGCGGGAGGCTCGGTCTCTTCTCAGCGTGATGGAGCGAATCGACGCGGCGGACAATTCGAAATCGGTGACGATTGCGGAAGCAAGCCGACCGAGCAGACGCCGTCGTTTCGCAATTCTGACTTCAGCTTTGACGATTGCCGCGGCCGTGCTTGTAATGCTTGGGTTGCTGTGGCCACCGCAAAATGTTTCGGCAGCGATGGCTTCCCTTGAGAAAGTGATTGATGCAGCGGCGAAGCCGTTTGATCGAACATATCGCGTAAGCGTGATTGAAGAATATCCGCGTGACAAAAAGCCACGAAATCTATCGCAGGAAGCTTGGGAACGTGAGGCCGAAGAAGAAATCGATGGTGCGACGCTCTCTGTGAGTGGTGCGAATCAATTTGTTCTCAGCGTGATGCTACGATCCGGAATCATGAGAACGATGGGCTGCGATGGCAAATTGAGTTGGGCTTTTCGCGAGAACGGACCGGTCCATGTGAGTACGGATCTAAGCCGCTTTCGTGGCGGCGTGCCAGGTGGGCAGCAAGATTTGCTTTTCATGAACATGCACGCGAATTTGTCCCAGTTGCGGAGCGGCTACGAAGTCGAGCTGACTGACGAGAAGGATGCAGCGAACGATGGGACGATTCTTTCACAGCTTGTCGGCGTTCGGCAATCGCGTGATGTTCGTGGCCCAAAGCGGATCGACATTTGGTTTGATGTCAACAGCGGGACCGTTCACAGGATTTTGTTGGATGGACTTCCTCGTGGGCGAGGCGGACCGAAGAGCGTCATGCTCGAATTGGAAGATCAATCGGATTTGCCTCCCGGCTTTTTCTCCCACGAGGCGCATCACGAACCTGGAAAACGCATTCGGTACGAGGATCGGCAGCGATGAGGCACGATTGGATTACAACGGCGGTGGTATTGGTCGCATGTTGCAACGTGCTATCGATCAACGCATTTGCGCAGCAGGGCCGTGTCGACCCGGTCGCTCGTGCGATCGATACCAATGGTGATGGCTCAGTCAATTCTGTGGAGTTGAAATCTGCCGCGGCGTCGATTCGCAAGCTCGACGCGGATGGTGATGGAGCAGTTTCGCTCGCTGAAATTTCCGGCAGAATCAGTTCTGGGCAGGGCCGTGGCCCCGGCAGCCGTTTGGGTGGATACACGACTCCGCCGCCGGCGAACATTATTCCAGAGCATCCATTTAACATCATTTTGGGTCGACTGACCGGTGACAGCGGGACCATTCGCGTTCTGTTTCACAGTAACGTCAAAGCCTATGTGATCTATGGTGATCGCTCCGGCAGGCTGACAAATCATACGGCCACTTATGATCTGGGTGCTGGCGATCCGTTTGACTTCGTCATTGATTCGCTTGCGAAAAACACTCGGTACTTCTATCGAGTTGTTTACCAATCAGATGAACGCACGCAGCAGAGCGACGAGTTCACCTTTCATACTCAGCGTGACAAGGATGCCTCATTCGTATTCACCGTTCAGGCGGATTCGCATCTGGATGAAAACACAAGCGGAGAAGTCTATTTGCGAACACTCGATAACGCACTGGCTGATCAACCTGACTTTCACTTTGCTCTCGGCGACACTTTCATGACGGGCAAATATGTGAAGCCGGAATTGTCGGAGCCGCAGTATCTCGCTCAACGATATTATCTCGGCCAGCTTTGCCATTCTGCTGCGTTGTACTTCGCGTTAGGTAACCATGATGGCGAATCGGGAAATCGCGGATCGAATGTCTGGGCAACATCCACCCGAAAGCGATATCTTCCGAATCCAGCGCCAAATGGCTTTTTTACAGGAAATGACGTTCGGGAACGGGAAGTTGGATTGCCAGAGAACTATTACCAGTTCGAGTGGGGCGGTGCACAGTTCATCGTGCTTGATCCGTTTCGGCACACGACAACACGTAACCGTGGGGGTGGCGGGAACAGCGGTAACTGGTATTGGACACTTGGTGAGCAGCAATACCAATGGCTGAAGCGGTCGCTCAGCGAGAGCGACGCGCAGTTTCGGTTTGTCTTTCTGCATCACCTCATCGGTGGTAGCGATCGCAATCAACGCGGTGGGAAGGAAGCGGCACCGTTCTGGGAATGGGGTGGCCAAGGAGCATCTGGCAAAGATGAGTTTGCCCAGCATCGTCCGGGTTGGGGCAAGCCCATTCATCAGATGCTGGTCGACCATGGTGTCGATGTCGTCTTTCACGGTCACGATCACATGTTCATCAAGCAGGATCTCGATGGCATCGTTTATCAGCTTGTACCGCAGCCCGGGCATCCGCGAAGCGGGACGAGGAGTGCGAAGGATTACGGATACCTCAGCGGCGAAGTTCAAGGCAGCAGCGGACACGTACGCGTTCGTGTTAACGGAAGTTTGGCCCGCGTCGACTATGTACGAGCCTATTTACCTGTTGCCGAAGGCGGAGGGCGAATGAATGGCGATGTTAGCTATTCGTACATGCTGTCGAATGAGAACCACGAAAGGAGTCGTCGATGAAGATTCGACTCACCACGTTATTGATCACCTTAATTGCATTGCCGTATTGCAAAGCCGATGACCTTTCACCACGTCCGAATTTCGTTTTCATTCAAGGTGAAGGTCAGGGTTGGGCTAGCACGTCGGTGCAACTTGATCCACGTGAGCCAGGATCGAAAAGCAAATCCTTTTCGACTCCTAGTCTTGAGCGATTGGCCCGTGAAGGTGTTTGCTTCTCGAATTACTACGCTCCATCACCGCGATGTACGCCTTCACGAGCAACCTACTTCACCGGAATTAGTCCCGCGAGTTTAGGAATGACGTTCACGTCCGCGGGGGGTGACACAGGACGGGAATTGATCGAACCTCGCGTTGTTAGTGAATTACCCCAAAGCGTGACGACGATCGCCGAACTGTTGAAGTCAGCGGGATATGCGACCGCTCACTTCGGAAAATGGCATGTCGGAAGAGCCGATCCGCGAGTTCATGGTTTTGACGAATCGGATGGAGCGACCAGTAACAGCGGGCCAGAGAACTCACGTAACCCTAATCCAAAACAAGCGTATGGCATGGTGGAACGTGGAATCGGGTTTATTCGCCGACAGGCTAAAGCCAACAAACCATTCTACGTGCAGCTTTCGCAATATGGAGGTCGTTCACAGGCGGACGCGAAGCCAGAGACGTTTGAAAAAGTTTTGCAGCTTGGACTTGGCAGAGACCAGCGCAACATGGGGGCGGCCGCGGTAGCGCTCGACATGGATATCACGATCGGAATGCTGCTCAGTACATTGGACAAACTGAATATTGCGGACAACACGTATGTGATTTACACCGCCGATCATGGCACGCCCGGTCGCAATGGTCCGTTGCAGGGTGGCAAGGGCGGCTTGTGGGATGGAGGGATTCGCATCCCGCTCTTCATTCGGGGGCCCATCGCAAAGGCAGGCTCGCACACAAGTGTATTAGCCACTGGTGCAGACCTTGTTCCGACGGTCGCTGATCTTGCCGGCATCGCCGAAAAGATGTCTGACCGAGTGGAAGGCGGCAGCCTGCGACAGGTGCTGATCGACCCAGTCTCCGGCAAAGTAAAACGCCCCTGCGACGAGATTGTCTTTCACTTTCCGCACTACGACAAGGATCCGCTTGGGCCGGTTTCGGCGCTCATTGTCGGCGACTTCAAGCTCGTGCGAATCTACGAAGGCAATCGGAACCTGTTGTTCAATCTCGCGGAGGACCTCGGCGAACGCAATGACCTTGCTGCCAGCCGTAGCGAGAAGGTTCGTGAACTTTCGCATCGGCTTACAAGCTACCTCGAATCGATTGATGCTGGTATGCCGATACAGCGGTCGGGCGATGCTCCCGCGTCGGCTGCCATGCGAAACACGAACTCAAGACCTGACGCGATCATGCAGGGCTTGGATAAGAATGACGACGGACAGCTCACCAATGATGAAATCAGACGTCTGCCTGCTTTACTACGTTCTTTGGATAAGAACCAAGATGGCACGCTATCCCGCGATGAAACACGCGGGCGTTAAGCAAGTATGCAAACCTACAGCTAATAAAGGAAACGAAATATGAAACGGCTCATTACCCTCGCAGCAGCGATCGTGTCGTTGACGATCGCAGACTCAGCATTCGCTCAGCAAGAAAACAAAGCGAATGATAGACAACGGCAAGGTCAACAACAGGATCGTGGTGAGCGACGAGGTGGGGACCGGGGGCAACAACAAGATCGCGGCGCAGAACAAGGTGGTGGTCAGGGCCAGAAAGGTGGTGAACGGGGAGGTCAAGGACGGAGAGGTCAAGGAGGCGGCAGGCAGGGCGGTGGAGGGCAGGGCGGTGGAGGTCTATTTCGGCTGCTCGACACTGATCGTGATGGCAAACTGTCCCCACAAGAGATCGCTGGTGCGGTCGCCGCATTGATGAAGTTAGATGCAAACAAAGATGGCATTCTTGATGCTCAGGAACTGGTGGTTCGTGGCGGTGGCGGCCGAGGTGGTCAGGGGCGCAATCGCGACGGGGAGCGAGGTACCGAGAACTCGAATCGGCGCGGCGGTGGGCAAGGGCAGGGCGACAAAGCCAAACAGACGCCTAAGGACGAATAGAGAGTTGCTATGAAGTCCTATCTTTGCATTACATTTGCGATTGCGTTCGTTTCTGCTTCGGCCAACGCTGCAGATCGACCCAATATTGTGTTCATGATGTCCGATGACCAGGCATGGAATGGACTCTCTGTCTCGATGCACCCTGATCTTGAATGGTCGAAAAGTTCGATTGTCGATACGCCGAATCTCGAAAAGTTGGCTGCACAAGGGATGCGGTTTTCTGCCGCTTACGCACCTGCATCGGTCTGTTCACCGACTCGCGTCAGTTTGCAGACCGGGAAGAGTTCGGCAGCGATGCATTGGACCAAGGCTGCGCCACCGGAAATCGGCCACAAGATGATCGAACCCCGCAACATTCGATCGATACCTGCCTCGGATGTAACCATCGGCGAACTCCTCCAGTCCGTTGGTTATGCGACCGCTCACTATGGCAAATGGCACATCAATGGTGGCGGCCCAGCGGCGAATGGCTATGACGAGGGCGATGGAAATCTTGGCAATGAGTACGCTCACCAGTACGGCGATCCAAACCCCGCCGATATTTTTGGCATGGTAGAGCGGGCGGCGATGTTCATGGAGAAGAACAAGACTGTCAATAAGCCGTTTTTCATACAGATGTCATGGCATGCCTTACACGCTCCACAAAATGCGATGAAAGAAACGCTTGCGAAGTACGCTCAGCGGATGAACAGCAGCGTCGACGAAAAACGGGTCGGTAGCGCAGCGATCGCAGAGAATCTGGACACCGGAGTCGGCATGGTTATCGATGCCATCGACCGGCTCGGGCTGACGGACAATACGTACGTCATCTACATGTCCGACAACGGTAGTGGCGGAGGGGGCGGTGGCAAGCGTGGTGCAAGGCGAGTTGGTCTTGCCGGTGGAAAAGGTGGCGTGTGGGAAGGTGGGATTCGCAGCCCGCTCATCATTCGCGGTCCCGGTGTACCCGCGAATTCATGGTGCCATGAGCGAGTCGTCGGCTACGATTTCTATCCCACGTATTGCGAGTGGGCCGGTCTTTCGGAATCGAAACTCCCCCGTAACATCGAAGGTGGCAGCATTGTCAGCCTGCTCCGTAATGGTAAGGGAACTGTGAAACGTCCACGAGAAGAAGTGGTCTTTCACTTCCCGCACTATCAAGGCGGTGACGGGCCGCATTCCGCTTTGTTTCTTGGCAATCACAAGCTGATGAAATTCTACGAAGACAATCGCCTCGCCCTGTTCGACATCGCTGCAGACATTTCAGAACAAAACGATTTGTCGCAGCAAATGCCTCAGAAAGTCAAAGAACTTAATCGTCTGCTGGTGAATTATCTGCAAGACATTAACGCACAAATGGCTGTACCGAATCCGCAATATGATCCCAATGCCCATCCAGCGGCAAGGCAACGAGGGGGTGGGAACCGCCGCACGGACCCGGTCCTTTCGTTGATTGATACCAACCGCGATGGCCAGCTTTCAACAGCCGAAATCAACGCGATCCCCCGGGCACTTCGAGAAACAGATGCGGATGGCAATGGCGTCGTGACACTGCAAGAAATCCAAGCGGCGCAACCGAAGAGGAATCGCAGTGGCAATGAACTTTAATTTGTTACGGCCAATGGTCGTTCTACTGACTGCGATTCTCAGCTGCGCAGCGTCAATGAGCGAAGCTCAGAATCGTGAACGAGACGGAACGCAGTGGCCATCCTTGGATCAAGGATTTTTGTTTGTGGAAGGGAAGTATGTTCCGCGACCCTACGAATTTCGGCGAGAAGGCGAGCATTACTTTGTGAACGAGATCAATCTTGCATCGCTCGGTGTTGACCTGTCGGCGTATGAGGAAGAGGTGAAGACACATCAAGACCGGCGAGACGGCAAAAAGCAACGTGGAAAATCGCGTGATCCGGTTTCCAAGTTCCATTGGGATTTGCATTCGGCGATTCGATTCAATGATCCGGTATTGCTCGTTTCTGGTTTGCCTCCGCTTTGGTTCGGTGAAAGCACTGGTGGGGATTTGCTCAGAGTGCTGGTGGACGATGAGAAACGAGCGTCTGCCGCGAAAAGCGTTCCCGATTGGAAGCCAATCATCCCACTCAAGCCAACTGATTCTCCACGCGTGGCGGAATACCTATCGGAATGGCTTGCGTCTTTTCGGCCATCTTCCACGCTGTTGTCCAATGCGACCTCGCGAATTGAGGTTCTGGATACGGTAGAAACCGCGAATGCACGGTCGAGCGAGGCAACAATTCGACTCGCAACATTCGGGTACCCACTCACAATCTTCATGATGGTATTGGTTGTGCTTGCTTTTGGCCACTTGTTATCACATCGCCCAACTCCGCTTGAGCGGGGTGGCACGCTCGAGCCGAGTGGCAACGCACTCCCTCCGGAACTCAGCGTTCACTTCAATCGATCACTAATGTTAATCGGCGGCTTGTCAGCAGTGGACCTAATCTGGACGCTTCTGGTTTCCCAGGCCGGTGCGATGCATGAACTGAATCCGATTGGGAGCCGGATGATTGACGACCCTTTGGAGCTGATTGTCTTCAAGGTGCTGGTGACGACAGCGGCTCTCGGGTTGCTGTACTTTTGCCGTCACGTCCCATTGGCTCGACAGGCTTCTTGGTGGGGTTGCCTCGTGTTGACGCTCGCTGCTTCCCGCTGGCTCGTTTTCAATTCCATGTTCATTTCCCAGTAATTTCAAACCCAGGGAATAAAGCCTATGCCTGCTACCCTCTCTCGAATCTATTTGGTCATGATCGCTGGCATTGTTGTTTCTGGGCAGGTTCTCGGGCAGTCGCCCGCACGAAAGATCCGTAAGCCAAGCATCGACGACACGATCATAGCGAACGTTTATGCTGATAACTCGTTCAAGCTTTACATCAATGGTGAGTTGGTTGCTGTCGACTCGGTTAATTTCGTCCCACACAATGTTGTCGCTGTCGACGTATTGCCGGCCTACCCGATGACAATTGCGGTCATGGGAATCGACAACGCCGACCCAAAAACAGGGATGGAATACGCCAACACAAATATTGGCGACGGTGGCTTTATCCTGAAGCTGGGTGATGGCACGGTCACAAATGCTACGTGGAAAGCGAAGAAGTTCTCCTGGGGACCGATCGACGGCGACATCAAAAATCCTCGCGTCGAAAACATCCCACTTCCCAAGGACTGGTACGCGGTCGACTTTGATGACAGCCAGTGGCCCAATGCCAAAGAGTTCACCGAGGAAGAGATCGGCCCGAAGGAGCCGTTCTTTGCACACGACTTCAAAGGAGCCAAGTTCATTTGGTCCGACGACGTGAAGCTCGACAACCTCGTGCTTTTCCGTAGCGTTGTGAAGTCGCCACCTGACGGCAAGGACCGTCCAGATTTCCGGGGACTCACCGACGTGGTTCCGCAACGCGGGGGGGGAGGTGGTGGTCGTCGAGGTGGCGGTGGCATCCGAGGACAACGCGGACCTAACCGGTCGAATTAAGAAGCGACCCTTGCAAATCAATCACATCTCATCGCGAAAGACGACCATGAACAAATCACGCCGGATCACAATTTTTGTGTTGTTGGCTGCAGTCTTGTCTCCGACAATGCTGCTCGCTCATGAAGGACACTCGCATGCTCCTTCGCCTCAGGCACAGCAGGAGATCAAACGGCTGAACATCGAGCCACCGAAGATTCATTTTGTTGTTCAAAAGCGAACGGTGGATTTTCGTCCCGATCTCGCAAAGCTGTTCGATCCGTTCAAGGAGAAGGTCAGCGTTCGTTTTGATCGCGACTTCCTGTTCGTTGAATCTAACGGTATGCCGGATCATTCGATGATGACTGGCATCACGGCCTGGCAGCAACAAGTTCCACTGCCTCAGTCTTACACCGGCAGCAATGCGTGGAGAATTCCGCTGCATCCAGTCCCGGCGAAGAACCCATTGTCAACGAAGGAGCATTTTTTTCGCGGGGCAATCGCCTTGGCGGTCAACGGTGTGCCGATCTTCAATCCGATCAAAAACGATGGCAGAACCGATACGTTACTCGCCGGTGAACTTGATCAGTGGGGCGGGCATTGTGGTCGAGCTGACGACTACCATTATCACGTTGCACCTGTGCATTTGGAAAAGTCCGTTGGTGTCGGAAACCCGGTTGCTGTGGCTCTCGATGGATATCCAATTTATGGATACAACGATCCGAACGGAAAACCACCAACAGACCTCGATTGGTTGAATGGACACAAAGGACCGGACGGCGAGTACCACTACCACGCAACGAAAACCTTTCCCTACCTGAACGGCGGTTTCTACGGTGAAGTCGTCGAAGTTAATGGACAAGTCGATCCGCAACCACGGGCGCAGGGCGTTCGCGCGGCACTTCCCGGTCTGAAAGGCGCGAAGATCGTTGGTTTCGAGAAGCTGGATTCGGGCAGCTTTATTGTCCGTTACGAAGTCTATGGCGACCCGCGATCCGTCCAGTACACCGTTGCGGAAAACGGATCGGCGACCTTCAATTTTGTTTCATCGCAGGGAACGAGCACCGAAAACTACACGCCACGTCAAAGAGGTGGTGGCGACGGCCGACGAAACGCACAGCGTCCAGGATCACAGCGAACCACTGGCAATGAACCACGCGGTAATGAACCACGCGG
>JBMYRF010000022.1:23430-49669 GCA_049602075.1 Rubripirellula sp. | reverse complement strand
AATGAACCACGCGGTAATGAACCACGCGGCGGACGGGCTGTGAATGAAAGCCTTGGCGGTGACCCCATTGTTTCAGCATTGGATGCAAATGGTGATGGTCGGATTGAAAAATCCGAGCTTCGCGGAGCCACAGTCGCCTTGCGTAAGCTCGACAAGAACAAGGATGGCCAAATAACGGCCGGAGAAATCCGCGGCTCAGGCGGCGTGCGACAAGGCGGCCCACCCGAGAGACCTCGCGGTGGTGGCAGTCCTCTGGGAAAAATTGAAAGTTCACGCGGCCCACAGTTCGGCGATGGTCCCCGTCAACCGTGGATTCTGGTTCATGCGGATGAGATTGATCTCGATAAGAACAAGATCATTATTCGGGACGAAATCGTCGGTGAAGCAAACAAGGCTTTTGCAGGGTATGACAAGAACAACGACGGTAAACTCAGTCAAAGTGAACTGAGCGGACGCGGCGGATCACGCAGTGCAATGGGTGGCTTCCTAAAAGGCCACGCCAAGGAAATCGATCGTGATGGAGATGGCATTCTGACTCGAACCGAAGCCGTTGGTAATGCGGAGCGAATGTTCGGCAAAATAGACGCGAACGAAGACGGCAAGATCACATGGGAAGAAATGGAGGCTTCACGGCGAAAGTGAAAACGCCAGCCGGATCAGGCAGCGGTAGAGATAGTCGCTCCGGCTTCAGGAATCTTAGTCGTGGCTCCCTATGAAGAACAGGCAATGCTGCAGGCTGGCGATTCACTATTCACCGTCGAAGAATCTGGCTGTTTGGTAGTTCCTTGTCACTTAAGAGTCAACGATATGACATGGATCTGAGGCAGTTAGCCTGGTGGTGATGATATCTGTGATAACCATCCGTGAGTGCGGCCTATCCTGCTGGAAACACAGCACCATGCCCTCGTCCGATTTCCCGCAGCAACCACTCTTGCATTTGACTTGATGTTCGCCACCACCATCATTTTGGTGCTTGCCCCAACCTTGCTGTTTGTGACTTAGCAGGGTCGGCATTTCACCATCAGTCGATTTACGCATGCTGGATGCTTGCGACACTTGAGCCCTCTTTCGCGAGATCACGATGAAACTCTCAACAATCTTTCTGCTCGCCATCGCCCTGGTGTGTGCTCCGATGTTCCAGAGCCACGCGCTCGCTCAAAACGGCAATCAAGGCGGCGGGCAAAAACAGGCGGGTGGCAAGGGAATGAAGGGACGCAAAGGAGGCGGTCAAAAAGGACGTGGCGGTGAAGCGAGAAACGAAAAAACGTCTCCAGCTGATCATCTTCCACCCGGCTTTCAGCAACTGTCCAAAGACGAGGTCAAATTGCTCGATTCAATTTGCACTCGTGCTCTTGAACACATCGACGGTTTGCAGCCACGGTCGAAAATCTCTCTGCTTTCGATTGCCAACTACTTCGGAGCGATGACCATCTCATTAGACAAAATTGCCGTAGCCGAAGGTGATGCTGAAATCGATCCCGGCCCTTCCGAAACCGACATAGGCTTCTACATTCTGAGTCGGCTCAGCAGCAAACAACGAGGTGAACTCGGGAAACTCGTCGTCAGTCAAAGAACGGTCATCGCAGAATACGAGCAGCTTCACGAGCAGGTTTTGAACCTGCTGAAAACACTCTTAGAGGCAAACCCACCGCAGCGAGGATTTGAGCGATCCCTCGCGGATGCCGCCAAGGCTGCCGGCGAAAAAGAGATCGCGATAGCGATCGCTCAGGCTCGGGTCTTCGCGGACATCGCCAAATCACTTACGCAAGAACAACAACAGTTCCTCTTGCTGGTTCGCTCCAGTCCAGCGGCCATCAATACGAGCAACGAATCTATTGCGGAAGTGCGCGCGGCACTCGCTCAGCATGACCTTAAGGATCAGGGAGCGATTGCGATTCTGGCCTACAAAGCCGCGTGTTACTGCACCGGCACGGGCGCGCAAAACGCCGCGTCCTACCTCGGCAAACCGACGGGCGTTTTCCGAGGAAAATCTGGCGGACGCAAGGAAATGCAAAGAACAGCATCCTTCCTGAACACGCTCAATCAGTTACAGCAGCAGAAACTGTTTCAACTGCTCAAATCCGAAGCAAGATCTCTTCAAACACAGGCGTCGTTACGATCACAAATGATCGTGTTGCTGGATGGTCTCAAGGCAGGCAAGGATTTTGTAGAGAGAAAAGCTCGGCAAGCGGGTGGCACAATCGCTCAATCAGAAATGGGCAACATCGTTTTCGAAGCGAATGCGTTCGCGCAGTTGCAGACCTCTCTGACTGACCCTCAACGAAGATTTATCTTGCAGAACCTTGCCTCAGCAAGAAAGTAGCATTCGTTGCGTTTTCTGGTCCACCAGTCCATTATTAACGATTCATTTTTACGGGTCGCGAATCACCGGCGATCATGGTTTCGTTTCCGCATTCAGCCTGATCGCCGGTTGAACAGGCTTGGAACTGGCGTTAAGCGACCTTCCTAAGGTTTGTTTTATCGATAGATTCTGGGTGGTCCGCTGAACGAGCAGGTCTCCTTGCTTATTTCGCTTGAACTTCTGACCAATCCGTCTCCAACTAGCTGATTATCATTTCGCTCAGTCGTTTTGGCATGTTACCGGTTTCTGTCACTGGCGTGGCTGCTGCACAGACCGCTTGCATGATAGTAGCCAGGCCTGATACCGGAAATCATGTGCCGATGGTCGAAGAGCGTTTTTAAAACGATCACGCAGCGCAGCAGCGATCCGGTTGGTTAGAGTCACGATCCACGATCACCTCGGTATTCCGACGCTTCAGTATTGGCAATGTTTCCATTCCCGTGTCGGTTCTCAAGGCTGCAACACTCACGCAGCTCTGCGACATTCGCTCACCAGTAACCGCGGTCATGGTAAACGGTACCGGTCGTTCGATCATAGAAGAATGTCGTCATCGCCCCACTCGATTTAGTGGGACCGGAAAAGGCAATTGCATCCTGTAGTGGCTCCCAACCGGCGATCTTGCGAAATTTTTCGGTGGCCGCCGGTTCCACTTTTCTTCTCTCCTGATCGATTTCGCGTCGCTGCTCAACCGAGGTGTTGCCGTCCCGTTTCCACAACTCGTCTAAAAACGCTGTGAAGTCATCCAGCGAGATTTTGTATCTTGCGTAATGACCTCCACGCTCGCTGAAGATGACGATGTCGGTCGCCTCGCGGGGCAAATAAGGCTTGATGCGAGGATCAGCGACCATGCCTGCCGATGCAAATTGATGTTTGCCCGATAGGAAGGTTTTGTCTTCGGGCGCTTTCTCGGTCTGTTCAATCGCTTTGCCGATCACGAGATGCTGTCCGTCAAGGTCTTTGGCACCCTTGATCTCAATCCTTCCATCAGCAGCAACGATCATTTGGAAGGACGGCACTGCTTTTTCAGGCTGCTCCGCCAGCTGAACAGAGGACTTCTCTTTCCAAGTGATTGTTCTCTGATCCGGATTCCAACTTCCCATGTAATGGGACGGCCCGCCTGGAGCTCTCGACTTGGCTTGTTTTTGCAAAGTTTCGAGATCGATGGCAAAAAGCCCCCATTTGAATCCAGTTTTCGACGGCGTCCCCATGATCGTGTACTGCAAGGTTCGGTCGCGTGAGTCGGCTGACCACCGCAGCACCATGGCCCAACCTGCATACATGCCTCCTACGGGACTGCCGGTAACATTCAATTCTGCTGTTACGGGAGTCACGACTCCTCCCTTTCTTGACTCACCCTCGAAGGTCCACTTACCGCAAGCAAGGTTTAGGCTTTCGAACAACGTGAGGTCATCATTCGGAAAACCTTCGGGCAAGCTGGGGTATCCGAGTTTGCTCCAGCGTGCCGCGGAATCCTGGGCGGCGGAACCGCTGGCAAACAAAACCACCCCGAGGACGGCGAATCCACCGAGGAGGAGTGGGTAACAAGAAACCAAACCACGAGCACGCATGAATCGCTTCCCAAAAGAGTAAGAATCACATTCGCTTTGCATTGCAAAGTATGCGGAAGTCGATCCGTGTCAAGTCAAAACGGAAGAATTCTCAAACACTCAATCGATCGCGAAGCCCCGGCTTTCAGCGACCAATGAATGACTCCCAACCAGCCGTTGCGAGTCAATGATTGAAGTTGTGCAGGCTCATCGGCCATGGAAGCACATTGCAAGCAACCCTCTTCGAGCCGGCTAGATTCCCCAAGATTGAAACAACTTACTGAGCAATAAGAGGGTATTGATCACTGTGTCTGGAAGTACGAAACGAATTCGAAATCAACAACACCTCCTAGCATCTTCTCAACCGGTCACCACGCCGTGTATGACGAAAACCATCTGGCTACTCAAGTTGTTTCCCTCTCTTTAGGAGGCGATTCTGTTTCTTGCGTCGGTTGAGCCAGACGCTCCCAAAGTTTACGGTACATTTAGCTTTGGCGATTACACTCGGTAGATGTCTGCGTGGGATTTTTCGCGCTGACCGAGGCCATGAATAATACCAACACTGCTGTAATCAGATACCTTTATGTCTGATCCTTCCTTTGATCCTTATCACAAATGGCTCGGTATTCCTGCATCCGAGCAACCCGCAAACCATTATCGTTTGCTTGGGCTGGCGATGTTTGAATCGGACACTGATGTGATTGATTCTGCCGCGGCACGCCAAACCACGTACGTACGCTCTTTCGCCATTGGTCAACATGGAGATCTATCGCAGTCGATTCTAAATGAAATCGCCAAGGCGAAACTCACACTGCTCGATCCTGAGACCAAGAGACAGTACGACGACACGCTTGTTGAACCAGAAACTCAAAGTCGTCCGCTCAATGCCATGAACAGACCGGTTGCCGCTGGTCCGGTCACCGCTGACAGGCCGGCTGCCGCTGACAGGCCGGTTGCACCAAAGCTCTCGCCACCACCTGTCCGATGCCCAAGTTGTGGCGTTGGTCTTGCCATTAGCGAGGCGCTCTTTGGGAAAACAGTTCAATGCACAAAATGCAAAATGCAATGCCAGGTATCAGATAATGGCAGGGCGGTATTATTGTTGCCTGTCGGAGCAACGGACCGTGCTGATTCATCAGCTGATGAGTACACACTATCTGAACCGGTATCGCTCTCGCGTGCAAAAAGCAACACACTCGCTATGCACGCGAACGTTACAAAGCGACGAGCCAAGACGTCATTATCAATGTGGCTCGTAGCGATCTCGTTTGTTTTGATTGGAATCCTCGGAATCATTTATGGGGTCAGTCTTCTTTGGTCAGTGCCTGACAAAGATCGTCCCCGTATCACGGCGACTGAGTTCGATGCTCAGCAACGCGTTGTTTTACCACCAATTCAAAGTGAAGCTGATCGGGAAATAGAGCAAAGGGAATCACTTTCGCCCAGCATCCGTATTCGACAACGTAATCTTCGACAACGTGATCCGACACCACCAATCCGAGCTGAATCCGCAGGCCAAAAAGAGAATCAACCATCGCAATCCCCGGTCAGGACTGAACCCAATACAACGAACGGGGTGCGAACCATTGTCGCGAGTCAGGGAGCAACGACATTCGTCAATGGACCAACAAAAAATGTTGTCGTTACCGGCGCGTGCTCATCGGTTCAGGTGGGTGGCGCAGGGTATAACATCACAATCGAGCAAATGGTCGACGGAGAGATCAAGCTATCCGGCTTCGATCATCGATTACATGTCACTGGATCGGTGATTAAGATTCTTGGGTCTGGCCTTCGACATCAGTTGATTGTGGAGGAACTCGGGCAAGTCGTCATGTCGGGTAATGATCATGAGCTCTCCTTTGTGCGAAGTCACGCTGATCCTGCTGTGTCACTCGGCAGCGATCAGCCCGCGATCAGATCAACGAGGAACTTCAAGCAAATTGAACAAATTGCAAAGTTGCCACCGCCGTCGAGAGTTCGCGAGAATTAGTCGGCAGGAATTCACCGTGGCCAGAGAGTCCGCCAATGGCTCGCTTGGGTTCAGGTGAAGGCACTCTTCACGGAGTCGGTTCGCCCGTGGGAGTGCGGCTACATCGAGTCTTTGAATGTCTGGCTTCATGACGAGCCACTTAACGGTGAGAACTTTAGAGTGATGCTTGATGCAAAGGTGCTGATCGAGAGTTCGCGAGTGAGCTACAACACGACTCAACCACGCAGCGACTCATTCGGAAAGCCGATGCGAGACGAGTGGAAGTAGTGGGATTTGTTAGGCTACGCTCTCCTGCATGAACTTCGATGAACTAGGCGGCGACTGCGTAAGTCATTTCTCCAAACGGTTTTGCTCTGCCCTAATTCGTCCGACCGTGATCGCCCCTGAATCCTCAGCATCCGTTGAATCGATCTCGGAGTCGCTGATTATCGTTTCGTCCGTTGCTTGGCCGATCATCACGGCTTCTTTGATAGAGCGTTTCATCCATTTGGCCTCGTCACCTTCAGGCACGCGACCGCTCGTGATATAAGCCGCATAGATTTGAGCTGCGGCTTGCACGATAACGCTTTCGCTGTGCTGCAACTTGAAGTGTTTCTTTGCCATGAGAATTTGATTCCTGATAGGTTCTTTGCTTAACGGTTGCACTCAATGTAGAAGCTATCTAGCAAAAGTACTCCGTCGAATTTCCCGGGTAGACGCAGTTTGGTTTCGGACGGAGAACTGTGCGATCGCATTCGCGTATGTCTGGGAAGTTGCGGTATTAAAATGATAACGAGTTTGATTTACCACGTCATTACGGAAATCGCATGCCGCGGGAGAGAAGATTCGCATCGTCAGTTCGGTGCGGTTAGGATACACGGTCAGGGTTCATGAGCAAAACTTTCCCATGGACACCCCTTTGTGGTGAAGAAAGTTGAACTAACAATCTTTCTTAGGCATTCCTGTTTTGCATCAACTGTAACTTGGTTTTGGGTTGCATAGGCTAGTAAGGTTGTTTCATCAGAGTACATGTGAGATTCGGACTGATTGAGAGTCGAGCAGGTCATTTTGAGAGTATTCCAACGTTCTTGCCGATCTCGCGCGTGAACTCAAGGTTGTGTTAATTCAATGCCCGCAGCGATTTGTGTCCCGAGCCAACTCTGTTTGATTGATGCAAACGTATTGACGAGGAAATCTGGCTAGATCCTGTTGGTCCAATTCACCAATGTATGCAAGGCGATTAGTGACTCGCGAATTACGTCTGTCGGACTCTTTCAACTTTTTGAAATATGTTCTGTCTGAAATGAATCGCTGGCGTACTAGGTACTAGCAGGGCTCCCAATGGATATTACTGGTCCAGCAATAAGCGCCGTACGTCCTTTTCTGTGCCGCTTCCATAAGAAAAACTGTTTTGAGCATCAAAACAACATGGCATGCCTACGGGTTGACGTTACCGCTAGGTCACGCGTTGCCCGGCAAAAAGCACGCAACAACGGCAAGTTTCTGACACGCATTGCAGGCTGGCGAATGTTTTCGACCACTGCACCGCGTGTTACACGCGCAAATCAAAAGGGAACAAACCATGAAAGAATTTAACAATCAATCGAGTGGGTTTCGTCGTCGTACTTTGCTCATAGGAACGGCTGCGGTTGGGTTGGTTTTTTCCGCTTTCTCGCATTGCTTACTGAACTCAGTTGAAGCTACAGAAACAATGGACCCGATTTTTGACACCAAGGAAATTCTCGATGAAAGCACATTGGAGATAAAAACTTTGCAGGATTGGCACGTGGACGAGGTGACAGGCTCGACGCGACAGAAACTGATTGAAATCAATGTTGCCCGTTGGTGGCCTGGACAAGATTATCGGATCCCCGTTCGCATGATTGTTCCGCTTAAAGATAAAGCAAAAGGCTTTCATGTGACAGGAGCAAACTCATATGAAGGATTGATGGAGGATACGAGAATAAGCGAGTTCCAGGGAAAACTGTTGGAAGGTGGCGTTGGCATCGTCAAGACGCATGTCAAGGCGTTTAGGCAAATTCCGGGTAAGCGGGGCTTGGAGCAAAAGATGGGGCGTCAGTTTCTGGAAGAGCTGAATCCGCGATACACAACGATCTGGATATGGTCGATGACCTTAATGCGGGCAACCACTGCGGCGTATGCGGACCGTGACCATTTTGAAAAAGGTAAAGTAGTTGGATCGGGTAGCTCGAAGAACGGCATATCCCCTGCGGTCGCCTTGATTAATGACGAGCGGTTTACCGCGATATGCTCTAACCACGCGTTTGCTTACGGTTCACCGACGCGAAGAAATGAGAGAGAAGAGATAGAAAAGGTGAAGGCAGCAAGCAGGGCGTTCTTTGAGGCTGTCAGAGCTGGTGATGTCGAGCTAGAAACACAACGCGCGCGATGGTATCAAAGTGTAATGGTGGGTTCTAATCGCAACATGGATGCGATTGCGCTCAGAGCGGGAAAATCCATGGACAAATTAAACGCGATGAGGAGTCGCTTTTGGCCCAGTGTGTGCGTAACCGAGAATTGGGACAAGCTGATGAAGCGTGGCGTCGATATGTTGTTCCAGCCGGGAACGAATGACTATGTCGCCTATGATGTTTTGTGGGGAGCGCAGAACTATCCTCAGCTACCTGTCTATTACGAACCGAATGGCGGGCACTCGCAAACGCCACACGGAGCCGCCGCCAAAGATAATCAGAACCTCGAAGCTTTTCTCTGGAATCATTTCTTTGGCGGTGATTCCTTGCTGAAGCCTCCGATGTTGAGCTACGAGGTTGATCAGGACAAATTAAGTGTCCGAGTGCGTTTCGATGAGGGCCCTCAGCCGACAGTCGGTCGCATCTGGTGGATCTATGATCGCGCTCCCGCAGGTTCCGCCCCGTTCTTGCACGTGCAGATACCCGAAAACCAATGGATGGATATGGAACATGATGCAAAGACCGGCACGTGGACCGCAACCTTGCCGCTGAAGAGTGGACATTCCCGAATCGATTTCTTCAGTAATCACGGGCACATGACCAATGGCTATCAGCAGTATCTGTCGAGTCCTTATACGCGAGTAGAACTCGGCCCGTTTCGACAATAATGGTGACTTTTCCACCAAGTCGAATGAGCAGGTCGTCAGAGGATTTTCGAGTTTGGCTCATCAACTGGGTCGCAATTCTCGGTCGCAATTGATTCCTGTCGTAGCGATGATGGGCAAGCGATATTTACCAGCGTGATCTGCCGCATACCAATCTCTTTGAGGTGGACCGGCACTGACTCAACCGATGCCAGAAAGCGATTTGCCTCTTGAAGGTCCGAGGCCAAATTGATCAGCCGCTTGCGACGGATTGTCTTGGCAGTTCTCGAAAATCTGGAAGGACTGATCGTCATACTCGCATGTTGGAAATTGAACGGATTCCACGTGACCGGTCGATCCATTACCAATCATGCGATGCCACAATTATTTAATCGAATGGTTGCGAATCGCGGCTGCACATAGCCAACATTAATAACAATTAGCGATCATGCGAAGCTCCAAAACATGCCGATCGCGACATCGCTTATGCCAATCAAGCTGCGGGGTTCGCATATTGTTGTATCGGCGTGTAGCGTCTCAGTGTCTGTTTTTCGGCTAAACTTTCGATGGAACCACGGCTCACGTTTCTTTCGCTTCTTCGGTGAAGACCGGGCGTAAAAGCAAGATGATGCGAATAGCTGATTGGTAAAGATGTTGGCAAGCTGCACGTAATCGACGTTGTATTGTCTTTCTTTTCTTGACTTCTCTTCGGGCCACCATTCATCTTCGATCCATTGTTTCCTCGCGGTACCTGACGCAGCGATCATGGCGTCGATCATCTCCACTGCCATTGAACGTGTGACGGGTTGGTACCGTGAAATGTCCTCATGCCACCACCATGCACAACTGCTTTCAGGGGTCTGGTAACAAACCCACTCTTCGAGGAAAAATGCGATCAGTTCACGGTGGATCGCCGCGTCATCGAGAGCGCAGTGAAAACGATCGAGAAGTGCCGGCAGACCGGGGGACGCAGTCGACGGCAACTGACTTCCAAGAGCTTCGACGGTCAGTAATTCGGCCTTCATCCAGCCGATATTGGTGTATTCGAGATACTGAAGTTCGTTAATTTGCTGAATCAGCACTGTAGGGTCACATGACATCGTACTTCTTGGTTAACTGAGCCTGAAATAAAATACCCAGAAAGTCGAAACCGCAGAGTTGGCCAACGCGAGGCTAAGTCAGTTTAAGTTGTCCAAGATTGTAATCGGTGTACAGCATAAACTTAGAGTTCAAGCCTTCGCGAGAGTCGCCAAAACTTACCGTAATTCACACGTGGCCGAATCTCGTGGCGAGTTTCGCTGCCATGCCGTTCGAAGTTGTATGTCACGCCAAGGTCTAAGTGTGCAGGTCGAGTCATGTCGTTGATGTTCATTCAAAACCAAGGAATACAACAGTCGGGTTCTCGCCAGACTGTTTCATTCAATCATTCCCCAGCAGCGGGATATCAACGTAACGGCCGAAGCTTTCGGACGGTTCGCCCAGTTCATGTTCCGAGGCAATCCGACGGACAGCCTGCATCGCTGCCGAGATACTTAATTCATCTGGATTTTCAAAGCCAATCCTGAAACTGCGCAGCGGGATGCTGGCCTCTACTTCAACTTCCGTCATGTTGTCCTCGTCATCCTCGGCCATGAACTTCCAGCGGATTGGAAAGCCGTTTTTCCGCCGCGTTCCAAACTCGATCTGGTTGCTGGTTAGAGACCAGTGATGCGCCTCATAATAGAACTCGCCGGGATCGTCCGGCATGATTGGACCGGAACGTTCCGAGTCGACCGATATGCGTTGTCCCCCTAGGTCATGCCAGGAGTTGACGGGAATGACGAGGCCACTAATGCTTGCGTGGCACCCTTCGCCGGACACGAATTCGAACTCCTCACGCCGGAAGCTTAGGTCTTCCTCGGATTCGCACTCCAGCGACAGTAGGCGTGCCGCACCACAGCGGACGTCGATCGACCAAGTTGGCGGGCGTGTTGGTTGTCCGTGTGACAGGAATCCGTAGATTTCTGATTCGTCAGTGTTCAACTCAAACTCAAACCCCATGTCCGGTATTCTCAGCATGGCTTATTCCTGCGGGTGTGCGTCAACATGCGTTGCAAGCCATGGGTCAAGGAACGGCTACCGAGCTCCATCGATCCGGCAAGTTGCGGACACACGTTGAACGAAGACGGACGACGTAAGTTCGAGCGTGGCAAGAACGCGGATACGCAGTTTTAGCCGATGAACGTCCGGTCTTCAAAGTCGACGGAGGTCCGATCTCGTATCGAGATCCAGCCTGATCGCCGCTCGGCAAGCGATGCCGCGAGTTGGACACCACACCCGCGAATCCACGATTGGCCACGTACTCACTGACCACGGCGTTGAGCGAGCACCGAAGCACCAACGCACAGGATTGCGGGAAAGCATTTTCCGGGCATATGGGGATGGCTTGGTTGGAATTGACTATACCGCCGGGCAAGTCTGGGCAAAAAATGGCATTCTGACTGACTTCGGTTCGTCATGGCGTTGAAAATCGGCGAGTCAGTTTTGTCAGGCCCGCCACAAATTCGAGAGGGATTGAGTGACATCCGGTTGGCGGCTAGCTATGCTATCTACGAGGGAAGTTTGCTCCGCGGAATGCTCCTGTAAACAGAGCGGCTTTGTAGAATTTCGCTTGTTTCGTGTGCGGATAGATTCCCTTGACCAAGGCGAGGACGAGCGAGACGGAACGGGGTGTTCGTCTTCTAAAACTACTTCGGTAGGCGTTCTTGCTCCCACCTTCGATCGCCCCCCAACTCGGTTGCCTTTCACGCTGTTTGCTCTATTCCGGGTGTTGGCCACCAACGATCTAATTGCGTCTCGCTCTCTTTAGCCAAAGATCATGAAACAAAGGTTTTTCGCGTTACTGGTACGCATCATTTTGCCTGCTTGCATTTTGGCAGGTGGATGGTACGGCTTTCGTCAGCTTTCGGTTCCGATTGAAGAGGAAGTCGTCGAACCGCCGGAGCCAACGAAAGTGCGAAGCCGCGTGGAACTGCTGGAACTCGGGAGTTACCAGGTCCACATCGAAACCAATGGATTGGTGAGTGCCCATAACCAGGTGGCGCTTTCGGCTGAGGTGACCGGGCGTATCGTCATGATCAATCCCGAGTTCGAGGTTGGGCGTTTTTTTGAAGAAGGCGACGTCTTGCTTAAGATTGACGATCGGGATTACAAGACCTTGCTTCGAATCGCTGAGCAAGAAGTTCGCCGTAGTGAGGCCGCCTTGGATTTGGCGACGGCGGCTAAGAAGCGGATGGAGCAACTTGCCGCTCAAGACAGTGCTTCCCTGGTTGAGTTGGAAGCATCGCGTTCAATGTATGTTCAGGCGGAGAACGACGTTGAAGTCGCGTCAGCGAATTTGGATCAAGCGCAGCGAGATTTAGAACGTACTGAAATTGTCGCGCCGTTTTCCGGTCGTGTGGTCAGCAGGGTAATTGGACTCGGTGAACTGATCACGGTCGGAATGATTCTGGGAGACGTCTTTGCTGTCGATTACGCTGAGGTTCGGCTGCCTGTTGCAACACGAGATTTGAGTTTTTTGCGTCTTCCCGAACGCGAAAGTGATCCGCCATTGGACGTCACGCTTCGCGATTCGATCAATCCAAACAACGAAGCTGAGTGGAGCGGTCAAATCGTTCGGACGGAGGGGGCTCTTGATCCTAATTCACTTGAGTTGTTTGCAATCGCTCGAATTCCTGACCCATTCGCGCTTCATCGCGACGGCTCGGTATTACGCATTGGTCAGCCAGTTAGCGCCACGATTCGTGGTGGAAAGCTGGAGAACGTCATTGCTATCCCGAGAGATTCAGTTCGGTCGCTCAATCAAGTCCATTTGATCGATCCTACGACAAACAAGTTGCGCACACGTAAGCTTAATCCGATCTGGTCCGATGAGAATTACATGATCGTTCGCGACCAGAATATAAATTCGGGGGATTACGTTGCGACCACGATGTTGGTGTATGCTCCCGAAGGCGCCGTTGTCGAGATCATCTCGGATCTTGAAACGGAGTCCCTGGCGGGGCATCCGCCAGTTGGAGACCCAACTCCATGATCGGTTGGTTTACCCGCAATGGGATCGCTGCCAATTTTTTGATGATACTGATTTTAGTTGCCGGCGGATTTGTTGCGACAACGCAAGTCCCACTCGAGGTGACTCCGGCACTAAGTTGGGATGGTATCAGTATCCGGATGGCGTACCGCGGTGCTACGGGCAAAGACGTAGAGCGAGCCATCTTGATCCCGATTGAAGAGGCGCTCGAAGGCGTCGAGGGAATAGACTCCATCAAAGCAGAAGGATTTCCGGGAGGCGCTTGGATCTGGGTACGCGCCGCGCGTGGGAAAGACCGACGCGAATTACTCGATGATATTAAAGGGCGTGTTGATACAATCACGACCTTTCCTGCCGAGACGGAACCACCGCGGATCTACATTCCTGAGTCCGCGCACTACTATGAGATTCTGGAAATAGCAGTCACCGGTGATCTGGCGGTGCGTGAGCTTCGCGAAGTCGCAATCAAGGTTCAGCGTGACCTTTTAGAGATGCCCGGGATCAGCCGGGTTGTCTTGCAGGGAGATCTCGATCCAGAGATTGGGATCGAAACGGACGTTGAAAAACTTTTAGCTTATGGCCTTAGCTTTCAAGAGCTTGCAGACGCGATTCGAGCCTTCTCGATCGACCTCCCCGCCGGGGCGATCGACAGTGATAGTGGTACGTTTATTGTGCGCACTGACGGTCAGGCGTTTAGTCGTCGCGAATTTGAACAAATTCCGGTTCGGTCGGTCGGCGGCGCCGAGATTCGAGTTGGTGATGTCGCGAAGGTCACTGATGGATTTAGTGAGAATCAACCCCGGCTGTACTACAATGAACGTCCGGCGCTTCTGCTGGAAGTGATGCGAGTGAGCGATGAGAATGCGTTAGAAATCGCGAAAAGAGTCCGCGAGTACATTGCGGAGACACCGGCGATCTTTCCAGAGGGAATTCGTTTGGAGATCTGGGACGATCAGTCGATTGCGATTCGTCAGCGGCTGAGCACACTGAGTTGGGCATTGGCTCTGGGCGGTCTGTTTGTGCTGGTGATCCTGGGTTTGTTTGTTCGACCGGCAGTCGCGTTTTGGATCGTGATCGGTATCCCTGTGAGCTTTGCTGGGGCTGCGATTTTCATGCCTTGGTTTGGCTTGACGGCGAACGTGATGAGCCTGTTCGGGTTCATCATCGTGACCGGTATTGTCGTCGACGATGCGATTGTGACCGCCGAGCATATTTACTGCAAAATCAGTGAGGGAAAAGACCCGCTGCACGCTGCCATTCAAGGAACGAAAGAGATCGCGACACCGGTCACGTTCGGGGCGTTAACGACAATCGTGGCATTTGTTCCGATGATGTTTTTCGATGGAAATTGGGGAGACTACGCGCGACAAGTTCCACCAATTGTCACGATGGTGCTTTTGTTTTCGCTCGTTGAGTCCAAGTTGATTCTGCCGGCACACTTGAAACACTTGCGGTATAAGCGACCGAACGGATTGTTTTCACGTTTTCAATCCGGTGTTTCCAATCTGCTGCAAGGCTTTATTGAACGCGTTTACGCACCCGTTTTGCGAATGGCGATCAGAGGTCGCTGGGCGGTGATCGCGAGTTTTATTTCGCTCGCGTTGGTGATGGCAGGCTATTGCATCAGCGGACGCATGAAATTTGTACCCTATCCGACGGTTGATACCACCCGTATCAGCGCGATGCTAAGTCTGCCTAGCGACACGCCGATGGAAGTCACCCAGCGGTACGTGCAACGCATCACTGACGCACTCCACATTCTTCAAAAAGAAGCGGTTGATCCGGTGACCGGTGAATCAATGGTTGGCAACATCGTGACACTGGCGGGTGCTTCGCGTCCTGGTCGCGACTATGACCGGTCACGGGCATACGCATCCTTCGAGGTATTACCGCCAGAACAACGCAGTGAACCTGGGCCGTCAAATACGGACTTGGCGACACGTTGGAGCGAGCTTGTCGGCGAAATTCCTGAGGCGCGTGAGTTTCGAACGCGTACCGAAGCGGCCATGGTTCGGGAATGGGGACCGGATGATGACGAATTCAATTTGGAACTTCGAGGACCCAATTCACCTGCCAAGCGAGAAGTTGCTAGGAAGATTAAATCACTGTTAGAAACCTACCCTGGCTTGAAAGATCAGTGGACGGACGTTGACGAGGGACAAGACGAACTGCGGATTCGCCTGAAGAGTCGAGCCGCAGAACTCGGGCTAACTCAATCGATGTTGGCCAGTCAAGTTCGGCAGGCTTTTTATGGTGAAGAAGCGCAGCGGTTTCAACGGGGCACGGATGACGTTCGCGTTATGGTACGGTTGCCGGAATCGGGGAGACGGTCACTTCATACCCTCGATCGACTTAAAATTCGTACTCCATCGGGAGCCGAAGTCCCGCTCAAGACCGTGGCGACGATTACCGTTGTCAAAGCTCCCAGCAACATTGAACGTACGGACAAAGCAGAGGTCGCTCGTATTGGTGCGAATGTTCGAGATGAGAGTGTTGACATGGTGGCGATCGCCAGGGATCTCGATCCGACCCTCGAGAAATTGTGTAATTCAGCCGGTCTCACCTATCGTTATGATGGTTACGTTGCAGATGCTGAAGCGACGCGACGGCAGACAATCATTGGGGCGATCTTGCTTGGGCTGACGCTCTATGGGCTGCTGGCGGTGGCACTCCGATCTCTGCTGCAACCACTCTATGTACTCTTGGCGGTGCCATTTGCGGTGATCGGCGCTATCTTCGGCCATATACTGCTCGATTTGACGCCCTCTTATCTATCGGTCTTCGGGATGCTCGCACTGGCTGGGATAGCGGTCAACGATACGCTCGTGTTAGTGGATTTTATTAATCGCCGGTGCGCGGCGGGAACATCTCTGTTTGAGGCGGTTGCCGAATCAGGAACGAGTCGGTTTCGTCCGATCTTTCTGACATCGGTAACGACATTTGTGGGGCTGACACCGCTGATTTTCGATCCGTCGATCCAAGCAAAGTTCTTGATCCCGATGGCGGTTTCACTCGCGTTTGGGGTGCTCTTCGCGACCGGCGTGACCCTTTTCCTGGTGCCATGTGCTGTCTTGGCGGGGGACGACATCTCAAGAGGTTGTCGATCCTTTTCGGCTTGGTATGCGACACCGTTCAAGTCGTCAGAGACTGTGACAGAGAGACAGCGGTAGTCTTCCGGGATCAGAAAAATCGAGCGAATGTTTTTTCCGACGAGTTCGCGGGCAGCCTCATGCACTGCCTCTAATTCTGGGCCGAAATCGAATTGAAATTTGGTAACGCTCGCAAAAGGTTAAACGTTACTACATTGCAGGAACGAATGCTCGGCGGAGTTTTGATCCCGCGGCAGAAAGAACGCTCTTGACGACATTCCGGAACGTCGCCTCGAGGAGAGTGGTGGCGAGTCGTTTCGCAGTCGCTGAGTCGATGAAAGTCGTTCTGTTAAAACGATCCTGACGAGCTTACCCCTGGAGCTCGTATTATCTTTTGAAAAAAGTTCAACAAGAAGTGTGTTCGCGTGGATGACAGCGGTCCGCTTAATCCGGAACGTAACTCAAGGGCCGCGAGACCATTCTCTTAACTGATTTGGGTGATGAATGCACCGAGCACTTGGTAGACATGACTTCCCACCGACCACTTGTATCCGCATCCATGAGTACGTTGCCAAACCGCCCACAAACACCGTGTTTGTTCTAGGGCAGCTGATTTTGCGCGAGAGGTTTTGGGTCCGGATGATTCGCGATGCTGATCTCAGTTTGATGCAGTCCGATATCAAAATGATGACATTTTCGAGAAGCGTATCGCATCTGTTTTTGGCATCTTTTGATGGTTTTGCAAGGAAATGAGCCGGTCGCGGCATGCATTCATATTTTGGCACGATTCTCGCTGCCTAGTCGCTCTAGAATGAACGGCAGCTTTCCATCGAAATCAGTCTCGGGAGCCTACGATGAAAAAACACCTCGCATTGAGTTTTGGAGCAGCGATCGTCGCTGTTTCTCTCTCCAATCCATTTCCTGCTAACGCGCAGTTTGCCACGATCATCGAGACTCAAGTGCCGGAACGTCCAATCCCGCCCCCTCGGGAGGTTCGCGGATATGAGCATCAGGCGCGGACCAATCCCTATTTCGGATTGCGTTCTTCGTTTCGTAACGTCCGCGAATACTACTCCAATCCGGTCAAGACAATCCCAGCGCACACCAAACGCACGATTATCTACCACGGCAATCCGTACTACGGTCGCTATCCCGTGTATCCGTATCGTAGTCCTCGATGGAACCCGTACGGTTATGGCTACCGCTATCGTTGGTAGGTGGGAAGGACGGCGACGATCCCATTGCGAACTTGGCGCAAAGCAGCAAGCAAGTGTTGCGCCAAGTTCGATCCTTTGTTTTGCTCCCGGTGAACCCTACCTGCAACATTCGCCGAAGCAACTGCTTAAGGTTTTAAGATCACGTTCATTAGTGCCTTTTCGTTCGTGCATGCCAGTAAATACGTTAGCGTTTGCTAACAAGTGGAGCCTTACCAAACATGTCCTCGGGTTTTTGGCATCACGGGCGTACGAGTGCTCGCAGCTATGTTGCTATTTTGATGTTCCGATTGTCGGCGATGCTGGATTGAAGCAGGACACTAGCCAGACGTGAAAACCTTGTTTGCTGCCTTGTTGGAATATCGGTTGCTTGTTGAGCTCAAAGCCGCTCAGCCAGGTTCCCTTCTCGCCCTGCTTGCACGCGATTGAAGCTTTCGCGAAGGATTGAGCTGCATTCCCTTGAGGTTGTAATAGCCTTGCTAACTCTCGATGTAGCGTTTGCATTCGTGCAGGTTGGCCCATGCAAAACATCTCCGGTCGGCTAGGATTAGCGCTAGTTCATCCCCGAGGTTCATACGCGCTATACTTTCGTGAACTATAGGGAACGAGATACCAGAGTAACGAAATCGATTTGTCGAATGCGACTACAATGCGTGTCGTCGACGTTATGACTAAATATGCTTCAAATGATTTCTACCATGCTTCGATATTCGATGTTTCGCACAATGATGTTGTTCTGCGTGCTTATCGCCGTTTTTGCGGGACCCGTAATGGCGGAGATTGAGATGGTTGATTTCACACTCCCCGCTGGGTTTGTTGCGGAGGAGATCTATGAAGTTCCGAACGCTGACCAAGGGTCGTGGATTTGTCTGACGGTCGATGACCGTGGTCGCCTCATCGCGTCGGACCAGAAAGGATCTTTGTATCGGTTAACGATTCCCGATCCGACGAGTGCCATTTCGATAAGCAACAATTCAGCGATGGTGGAGAAGATTGACCTCGATATTGGTATGGCGATGGGCCTGCTCTACTTTCGCGATTCGCTCTATGTGATGGTCAACGGCTCGTCAGCCGACGGACCAGGTTTGTACCGTGTTCAGGATACGAACGAGGACGACGAATTCGACTCCATTGAGTTGCTGCGCGGAATCGAGCCGCCTGGTAAACCGGGTGCTGGACACGGGAATCACGCGATCGTGCCAAGTCCCGATGGACAGTCGTTGTACATTGTTTGCGGCAATATGGCTGGCAAGCCGGTCGGCGGATTTGACAGCAGCCGAGTGCCAATGAATTGGAGCGAAGATCAGCTGTTGCCGAGACTACCTGATAGTGGTGGGCATGCTTCGAAAATCATGGCACCGGGGGGATGGATCGCCAAAACTGACTTGGACGGCCAGCATTGGGAGTTGGTTTGCAGCGGGTTTCGAAATGTCTACGACGCGGCTTTCAATCGGGAAGGCGATCTTTTTACCTTTGACGCCGACATGGAGTTCGATCTGGGTACGCCTTGGTATCGTCCCACACGCGTTTGTCACGTTGTCAGTGGTGGTGAGTTTGGTTGGCGCAATGGTTCTGGGAAATGGCCCGCTTACTATCCAGACAGTTTGCCATCGGCCGTTGATATCGGACTGGGATCACCCACCGGTGTCACATTCGGATACGAAACGAACTTTCCGGCACCTTACCGTGATGCGTTGTTTCTTTGCGATTGGAGTTACGGACGCATCTACATGACCGAGTTAAAAATAGCTGGAGCAACGTACGAAGGCCAAGCTCAGTTATTTGCCAGCTTCGCACCTTTGCCTATTGTTGATCTCATTGTCCATCCGCTGGACCACTCACTCTATCTTGTCACTGGTGGGCGTGGCGTCCAGTCGCACATCTACCGAATTCGCTATCAGGGTGGTGATGAGTCGCCTGCAATTACCCCCAACGCGACTCAAGCGACAGAATCAACTGAAGCGAAAGGGGAGGGTGGTGCCGATGACTTGCACGTGCAACGCCGTTCGCTCGAGCAATTACACGCGCCGGCCGAGGAGGCGGCGATTGATCGAATCTGGCCACAGCTGAATCATGATGATCGTTTCATTCGTTATGCTGCTCGAGTTGCTCTGGAACACCAGCCTGTGGAGCATTGGCAAAACCGACTATTCTCAGAAACAGACCCGCGAACGGTCATCGCTGCCTCGATTGCATTGTCTCGATGTGCCGAGAATGTCGGACTGCCGTTGCAATTTAAACTTCACGAATTGCCAATCCAAGATCTTGATTCGGAACTCCGGGTAGAACTATTGCGAGCGTTTGGACTTGTCTTTATTCGACATGGCCAACCAACCGAATCGGTCGCGTCTCAACTGGGTAACTCTTTGCGTGCTTTGTTTCCCTCCAAACACTCGGCGGAAAATCGAGAGCAAAGTCGAATGTTGGCATACTTGGGCAACGCTGAATCGATCGAACCCATGCTGCAGTCACTCGAAAATGCCGAATCCCGAGATGACCAAATGCACCTTGCCCTTGTACTGCGCACGGTCGATCAGGGTTGGACAATTGACCAACGAAGGCGATATTTCCGATGGTTTCGTCGCGCCAATGATTTCACAGGCGGTCGCAAGGGTGGAGAATTTGCGCGCCAAATACGTCAAAGCGCAGAAGCTAAGCTGGATGGTGTGACTCGGGAGCAACTGCGAAACCTATTGGATAGCCTGGAGGATCGGCCAGAGGCGGAGTCTGTAACACAGTCGCGACCGATGGTGAAAAAATGGACGCTTGCCGACTTGATTCCCAATCGCCAACTGTCTTGGCAGCAAGTCCAGGCGATGGAAACAGATGTTGAGCGTGGTGAGCAGTTGTTCTCTGCCGCGATGTGCAATCGATGCCATCAGGTGCGAGGCCAAGGGGGGCGTGTCGGCCCTAATCTCTCAGGGGCAACACGCCGTTTTAGTCCCCGCGATTTGCTTGAGGCGATTCTGGAGCCTGGCAAAACCATCCCGCACGAATTCCAGGCAGTCAAGATACTGACCGAGGATGGTAAGGTCGTTGTTGGTCAGGTTGTGAATTATGGTGGCGGTGGCATGTCTGTTCGCACCAATCCCATGGAACCTTGGAAGCTAACCAAGATCAATTCCGAGAGTGTTGTGAAAATCACACCATCAACCACGTCGCTCATGCCGGCAGGACTGCTTGATACACTCCAGAAAGAGGAGATCTTCGATCTGCTGCAGTGGATGGCCCAGCAATGATCCGTCTCAAGATCAACAACATCCGTCGGTGCCAGGTCAATCCTTAGAGACGCATCCCGGATGATGACTCGTGAGTTGGTACACGCCTGAATGTCTCTGCGGTAATGATGCTTCCTGGACTCAGGATTTTACGCCATGCGGCGATTTAAATGTCCTGAGCATTTGAGATTTACTCCATCCGATACCGAAGAAATCAATGCCTGGAACGGAATTGAAGAACAAGTTAAACGTTCCTTCGCGTGCACGATCTTTGGTTTGTGCCATGTTCAAATGACCAAAGCGATTTATGCCATTACGTTCGAGCTCGTGGAGTGCTCCCAAATCCTGATGCGTGTGTTAGGAGTTTCTAGGCCGCGACGGCCGAAGGAGACTCTTGATGACGAAGAAACGAAGACGACGAAAGCCAGAGCAGATCGTGAAACTACTTCGGGAAGGCAAAGCGATGCTTTTTGCTGGCAAGTCTGTCGCGGAAATCTACCAGAAGCTGGAGATCAGTGAGGCGACGTGGATGAGATGGAAGAAGCAGTTTGGTGGCATGAAGTCAGATGAGGCTAGGCGACTCCGCGATTTAAAGATTGAGAAGCAGAAGCTCAAGGGGATACTTGCTGAGGCTGAGCTCGACAAGCGAATCTGGAAGGAAGTCCTGGAGGGAAACTACTGAGCTCGGCTCGGCGGCGTGAGGCAGTCGTGCATGTACAGCAGACTTGCCAAATGTCGTAGCATCGGGCTTGCCGAACGATAAAGCAACCGTTGAGCACGCAGCGTTACCAGCCTGCAATCAAGGAAGACGAACCGTTGTTGATCCGCGGCATTCTGGAACTCGTCGCTTAGTTCCTTCGCTTAGGCTATCGACGGATCACTCGTCTGCGTCGCAACGATGGCTGGCGCGTCAACACGCAGCGGATTTATCGACTCTGGCGTCAAGAAGGGTTGAAAGTGCCACAAAAGAAAATGAAACGCAGGCGATTAGGCTCTCCGACTGGTGGCATCATTCGCCGCAAGGCGGAACACAAGAACCACGTCTGGTCGGTCGACTTATTTTCGACCGCACAACGAACGGAAGTTCCCTGAAGACGCTCGTGGTGATTGACGAACACACGCGAGAGGGCCTCGCCTTAGAAGTGGGACAACAGTTTACGAGCGAGCAATTCATCGAGTTGCTCGCCGACCCGATCGCGATCCGGGGCGTCCCCGAATTCATTCGCAGTCACAATGGGCCGGAGTTCAGCTCGCGCCGAGTACGTCAGCTCCTTGAGAAGATCGATGTCGGGACTTCCTACATCGAGCCAGGCAGTCCTTGGCAGAACGGCTACGTAGAGAGTTCCAACAGCCGCTTTCGAGACGACTGCCTCGCCCGGGAGGAGTTCACACCTGTGGCCGAGGCTCGAGAGGTTATCTAGAGCTGGCGACACACTTACAACTACCGACGGCCGCTTGGCTCACTCGGTGGTCTTACCCCTGCCGAATTCGCGTCGCGTTGTGTTGCTTCCACTCCAGTCGCTGCGCTCCCTACGTTAAAGCGGCACAGCGAATCAGAACCAATTACCCAACCCATTCCTTCATAAGCGTGTATCGAATAACGGGGTCACTTCACACCGAGCTAGGTTGCCGGCAAGATCAGTTCACACATTCTGGCGAGGCTGCTGACGATATGGGTGGGATTTGCAGTACGGAGTTGAGCTTCGGTCTGAGCACCGGTCGTAATGCCGAAGGTCAGACCACACTCGGCAGTCTTCCCCTCTTCAATATCAACGCCCGAATCTCCGATCTTGGCGACTTCTTCGCTCGATTTAACGCCCGCCTGAGTCATCGCAAGGCGGATCATATCCGGAGCTGGGCGACCGTTAACGACATCGCTCGCAGTGACCAAGCCGTCGATATCTTTTCCCACAGCCCAGCCAATCTTGGCGATCAGCCTTTCAGCGGTGGCCCGGTCGTAGCCGGTATTCAGTACCACGTTGATGCCATGCTGACGCAGTTTTGCGAACGTCTCCGACGCTCCCGGTTGTTCTTTGACGTCCAGCGTATCGTATGCGCTGGACAGCCTTTGTTTGAAGTCGTCAAATATGGCGATCACTTCCTCGTCCGAATGTGTCGATCCATCCAAAGCCAATACGTCACGTATCGCCTGTGACTTTTCTTTGCCGGCTCCGGCTTCCTGAACCTGCTCCTGCGTGAACTGATAACCAGCGGCGTTGATAGCTGCTCGCACGGTTTTGTAGACGACATTGTCTTCATCAACCGTTGTGCCGGCCATGTCGAAAACGACGAGTTTGATCATCGTTGAATTTCCTCTCTATCTTGGTGGGTTGAAGAAGACGCACATGACGGTTGCGTCTCGCATGTGTGGATTGATGATTCGATGCGGAACGTGGCTGTCGAAATACAGACTGTCTCCGTTGCGAAGTGAATGCACTTTGCCGTCAAACTCAAAGTTGATGGCGCCCCGTTGTTCCATTAAAAAATTTTTGGCCTCATGTGACAGTGCCTCGTCACGTGCCACTCCGGAAGACGCCGTCAGCAGGAGAGGAGCCATCGAACGAGTGAGGCGTTTGTGTGCTAGCGACTCACAAACTGTCGTTTTTAACAGGCTTCTGTTCTGCTCGACAACTTTGCGTTCGGGTTTCGCGACTTTGTTCAGTTGCGGCTTCTCATCGAGTCCTTCCACGAGTTTGGCAACAGTTACGCCGAACGCCGATGCAATTTGACCGAGTGACGGCAGCGATGGCGTAATTCGAAAGTCTTCGACTTTAGATAGCCAGTGGTGTGTCAGCCCGCTTCGGGCGGCGACCTCTTCCAGAGTCAACCGTTGATCCCACCGATGATTGCGATTGCGTTGAGCAAGTTCAACAAGGTGCATGTTCTTATCGCCTGATGAAAGGTGATATGGCGGCTCCGATTAGGCACGCGGCGGCCACAACACCAAAAACAAGCGAGGTTTGCCCGTTCGACTCGATAATCCATCCGATCAGCGGTTCTCCCAGACCGGCAAACACATAGGCGAAAGTATTCATCACGCCGGTTCCCGTGCCGGCCCGCTCGCGACCTAGCAAATCAGGGCACAACGCCCAAAAAGCAGATTGAGGCCCATAAGCAAAAAAGCCAGTCAGCAGTAGCATCGGGACGCCCAACCAGTGATCACGCGGCAGAATATACATCGCCAGTGAACAGGTTGATGCCAGAAACAGAAAAAGGCCAATCACTCGCGAGCGGTTGGAATGAAAGACACGGTCCGACAGCCAGCCGCTCGCAATTGCGCCGAGTGCCATCCCAATCGGCAGAGCGAGCGTCATCCATTTCGTGTCCGAGTTTTTCCAGTCTTCACCAAGGAAATGGACGGGCACCCAGATCAGCAGGCCGTAGCGAGCCATGCTTTGAAAACCAATTGAAAGACTGGCAATCAGGAATCGCGGGTTGCTGAGGACGTAACGGTATCGCTGCCATGATGACTCGCCAGAGTTCGTTTCGTCTGTAGACTGTGACGCATCGTTTGATTCGCTATGTTCAACTTCCCGGTCATCCGGCAGCGGTGGAAACCCTAGCTCTTCCGGGCAGTCTCTTACCACGATGTAGTATACCACGCCACCGAGAAGCAGGAGCAGGACAGGGAGCCGGAATATCCATCGCCAGTTGAGGTCAAATTCCAGGATCAGCGTCGAGGTCGCAAACGCCAGCACCGACGCGCAGCCTGCTGCGAAGACATAGGCACCGTAGGTTTTTCCCCGCTCCGATTGAGGCCACCAACTGGAAAGCACGCGACTTCCCGGAGCCCAGCCCATTGACTGGGCATAGCCGTTAAGCGCCCATGGGATCGTCAGGCTTGCAAAGCCTGTCCCAAAGCTAACCATCCAGTTCAGACCACACGACAACGCGGCACCGAGACTCATCATTCGACGGCCGCCAAACCTGTCACCGAGGTTTCCGTTGATCGATTGACCGATGGCGTAAGTCCACAGCAGAATCGCACTGGCCCAGCCCAGAGTTGATTTGGAGATGCCTAGCTCCTGCTCAATGCCGGGAATGGCAAATCCGAAAGTCTGACGACCCGTGTAGAAAAACAGATAGCAGAACATCGTTGCCAGCAGCATTCGCCATTGCGCGGCACGAAACCCTGCGGGTGAGATGGCGGTGGGATCCAAAGAGTGACTCGAAAATGCGACGGGCTGTGGGCAATCCTGTGTGTTGATTCGTAATCAACGTTGATGCATCATACGGAGGCTGCATTGAAAAATCACCCCGCCGGAGGATCCCAGTTGACCGTTGTTCAGCATTTTCTGATCGAATCCATTGGCGAAGTCTCGTCCGAATTGGGATCGGTGAAGACCGATCGATTGTTCTTAGTGATTGATGAACCAGCATGGCAGGTGTCGGGAGCAAAGGAAGTCCTTGAACCGTACTTTCGCCAGCGGGCAACAACTTGGTTTACCAATTTCGAGTTGAACCCCAAGTTGGAGGATGTGCAGCGCGGGATTGAGGCTTATTGCCGATGCCAACCTGACCTTGTAATCGCATTGGGCGGTGGCACGGCAATTGATATGGCAAAACTAATTGGATCGCTCGCTGTCCAAGCGACGACTGCACGCGACATCGCGACCGGCCAGGCCTCGATTGAGGTTGCTGGGAAACCGTTGATGGCGATTCCAACAACCGCCGGGACTGGGAGCGAAGCGACCCACTTTGCCGTCGTTTACGTCGAAGGTGAGAAGTACTCAGTTGCGCATCCATCTCTGTTGCCACGCTACGCAGTCGTTGATTCGAAGCTGACCGCGAGCCTGCCGAAACGAATCACGGCTGCCACCGGACTCGATGCCTTCTGTCAGGCGATTGAATCGATTTGGGCGGTCGCTGCCACTGAGGAGTCGATGCAGTACGCAACCGAGGCAGCACGGCTTGCATTCGGCAATCTTGTGACCGCGACCAATTCACCGACACCCGAAGCCCGCGAGGCGATGAGTCGTGCATCGCATTTGGCCGGTAAGGCCATCAACATCACGAAGACCACGGCACCCCACGCATTGTCCTACGCTCTTACGTCGCGGCAGGGTGTGCCGCACGGCATGGCTGTTGCCATTACGCTCGCCCCAATGCTCGTCTTCAACGCAGGGGTGACCGACCATGATTGTATTGATCCGCGCGGCACGGTCGCTGTGCGAGATCGAATTGCTCGAATTTTGGATGTAATGGGAAGCAACAACGTCGACGACGCCAGCGAGTTAATCACAAGCCTATTGTTGCAAATCGACTGCCCCACGACATTCGATGCGGTTGGTGTTGACACGTCTGATGAACTGAGAAGTATCGTCGACTCGGTCAACGTCGAGCGTCTATTGAACAATCCACGTCGTGCAAGTCGGGACCAACTTTTCAATCTCCTGCAAACGATTTAACGAAAAGCAGTCGTGTAGCAAATACTTGGAATTGGCCGTTCTCACCGCCAGTTCTCCGTGACTTAGCATGTTGATTGCCACCCGGTGTACACACGTGAAGGAGGAGTAGGTGGGACTGATTGGCGGGGCGGTTGAGTCGACCACGGCCCAAGCTCCTTGCTTCAAAAGCACCGCAACTTGGATCGGCCAACTTCTCGTGCAATCATTTCTAATTTCACGGCCGACTCGTTGTTGGATGTTCAAAGTAACACCCTCGATGCTACTCGCTGCGAGCAACGATGTTGCGT
>JBMYRF010000022.1:0-23333 GCA_049602075.1 Rubripirellula sp. | reverse complement strand
GTTAATCTTCCGAGAGAGAGCTGGGTCGCAGGAGTGATTTGGGCACGAGCATAGTCTCAGTGTCGACTCTCTTTCGCATGAACATGAACATGAACATGAACTATAGTTGGTTTCTCACACACAGTGGTTGTTCTACACTGCTTTTAGTTCTCCCGTATCACGTAAGTTGCACGCATGCCAAAACCATCGTTCGTCGTTCTTTCAATGGCCACAGTCGCGCTGCTGAGTGCAGCTTGCGTGACTACGCGGAACGCAACGGCCCAAGGTAAGGCTCAGCATCGGCAGTTCGCGCCTTCCTACTACAAGAGAGTAGAGCGTGGTGAGCAACGGGTGATCGAGTGTGATGTCGCAGTTTATGGAGGCACACCCGCCGGAGTAATGGCTGCGATCCAGGCGGCGCGTCAAGGCAAGAAGTGCGTGCTACTTTCTTTTAATCAGCACGTTGGTGGAGTGACATCGGGAGGGCTGACGGCAACTGACCTTGGGAAAAAGGAATCCATCGGCGGTTTGGCTCTGGAATTCTACAATCGCATTGGCAAAAACAGTAACTTCCGACCCTCTCAGGCCGAATCTCTTTATTTGAAGATGCTTGAGGAGGCGGGGGTGATGGTCCTGACGGGCCGTGCCCTGGAGTCGGTTCAGATGAAAGGTAACCGATTGCTTTGGGCAAGCATAGAAACCGGGGAGCTGATCAGGGCGAAAGTGTTTGTCGATAGCACTTACGAAGGTGACTTGCTCGCGGCTGCCAACATCTCTTATCGCGTCGGACGAGAGTCTGCAGCCGCTTACGGTGAATCGCTGGCTGGTCAGTGGCAAACTATTTCTTGGAAGGACGTCTATCAATTCTGCCGGCTACCGCTGAGTCCCTATGTCGAACCAGATAATCCTCGGTCGGGTCTGCTTCCTGAAATCGCATCCGAGGAATTCGGAAAGCCGGGTGAAGGCGACTACCGGGTGCAAGCCTACAACTTTCGGATGTACCTCTCTGACAAGGTAGGGAAGATCCCGTTTCCCAAACCGCTTGGCTATGAACCCGACCGGTACTCGCTACTCGCCCGCTTTCTTAATGCCGAATCAACCCTTCGCTGGACGCTGAACTATACCACGGCCCCAATGACCGACGGCCCCGTCCAGATGCGCATCGGTGATAGCAACAATGCAGGTAGTTTTTCTTCGGATTATGTGGGAGGTAATTATCAGTGGCCTGACGGTACTTATCAGCAGGCAGCTTTGGTGGACCTTCCTCCACCGCGTCGGGGAATGCCTTTGCCTTTGCGAGAACTCTACGAATTGCGGGAACGCATTTTTCAAGATCATGTTCAGTATCAGCAGGGCCTGATGTATTTTTTGTCGAGCGATCCATCCGTTCCCAAAGATTTACGAGATCGGGTGAACCGCTTCGGCCTTGACCCGAATGAGTTCCAGCAGACCGGACACTGGCCACATCAACTTTATGTGCGGGAGGGTCGCCGTATGGTTTCCGATTACGTGATTACTCAGGCCGACTGCGAATCAAAAAAGATTGCTCCCGATTCAATCGCTCTGGCCTCGTATGCGATGGATTCGCACTTCTGCCAACGTGTGGTTGTGGAAGAAGGTGGGAAAATCACCGTGCGCAACGAGGGAGGTTTTGGGCATGGCTGTCCACGACCCTATCCCATTTCTTATCGTGCGATCATTCCGAAACGAGAGGAGTGCGTCAATTTGTTGGTGCCGGTCTGTCTTTCCTCCTCGCATGTCGCTTATGGTTCCATCCGCATGGAACCCGTTTTCATGATTCTTGGCCAGAGTGCCGGGACGGCCGCAGCTTTTGCGATTGACGATGGGATTGCTCTTCAGGATCTCGATTATGCAAAGCTGAGAGCATCGCTGGAACGAGACGAGCAGCGTTTGATCTGGCAAGAACAGCGGAACCAACCAGCGAAGCAGTTAGCGGGCCTGATCATCGATGATGCGAAAGCAACAAAAGCGGGTGACTGGACACTCGGAACGCTTGCGGCAGTCTGCGGCCCGACCTACCTCCACGACAACAACCGTGGCAAGGGAGAAAAGACGATGACATTCGACGTCAAAGTCTCGAAGTCTGGTAATTATCAGTTAAAGCTTTTGTACGTTGCGAACCCAAATCGATCAACAAAGACTCATGTTGATGTCGTCGTTGACGGCAGTAAGGATGAACTGGTCGTCAATCAGCGAACAAGCGATAAAACGGGTAAGTCACTAGGGACATATAGAGTCGAAGAAGTTGTGACGGTCACTGTGTCCAATCGCGATACTGATGGCTTTGTTGTCGTTGATGGTTTGCAAATTTTGGTCAAACCGTGAACTACCTGATCATTCAAAGGCATCTCTTTTGGGATGGAAATGGACTGGCCGGTCTTGGCTCGGTGGTCACATTTCCCTGATGTTCCTGCGCTACCAATCTGATCAACGAAGGTTGCCGTGTATGAATGGGAAAACGATCACTCTAGCAATTAGCTCACGTTTTATTCATCCGTTCCTGGTGGTGCGATCGACATTACATTGTTTCTACCAATGCCCCTTTCAAGACCTTGATTTGCAGGGTGTCTAAATTCAATTCGTAAATCGAGTTTCCTTCATTGGTTACAACTAGAGTTTTGTCTTTGTGTCGGAGACTCGTAATGAACACGTCTTGGATATCTCTCTCAAGGCCCACCTTATATTTCACGACGTAGATTTGGCGTCGCCAGATCAACTCGTCGCTGTCTGAATCCCAGGCTTCGACAATGCCCATCTGGCTTGTCGGCGCGCGATACTCGATTTTTCCGACCGTGACGGGGCGAACTTTGCGAGGGGCAGATCGTTTTGCCTGAACCGTCGAAACGGAGAAAGATGCCAATGCAAACACAAGGATAAGGAGACGCTGCATCTGAGTTCTATCTTCTGGAAGGTGAATTCGGACTTTGGGTTCTCAAGAGATTTGAGTGACATGAATTACTGGGATAGCACTTCTTGCTGTTGTCGGGACACACTCATGGCAACGTTTTACTCGATTGTTTCTTTGGGTCGTTTCAGCAAAAAAACGATAAAAATATGCGCTGTGACCGATTTCGTCCCCGGGCATTCGAACTTAGATTCTATCGCTGTGGCATGCTACTTAGCCGCGGTCGTAGGAAAAAAGAACAGAGACGAAGAGTTTGAGCGAAGTCTTTTAGGGTCGTAGGGGGTTCGAGCAGATTCTTCCTCGGGATCGATTTCGAGCCGATCGGCTGGCCTTTCGACTGTGAATAAGAGCCCATCGAGAACCTGAATCTGCCTCGCGGTCCCCGAAGCTACTTAATAAGTTTGGTGAGCCTGATCTCAATCAAGTCTTGGAAACGTAGGTCGCCTTGGTTGCTCGTGGTTTAATGCTCCAGGTTTGGCGTCGACACGCGTCGAACGCAAGTTGTTCATCGGGCGATTCTATCTAGCAATCATTCCTATTTGACTTTCTGCCACTGCTTGCAATCAATGCATGGATCAACCTGTATAAGTAGCGAAGAATGAGATCCCCCGGCACGTCGATACGTCTTGGGCGTTACAGCGTGCTAGCCTGATGCTGAAATTCCAATACGGTCAATGGGCTGGCATCTTGGGTACGATTGGTGGCTCGTTCCGGAAGGCCAGCAAGAGCGTCCCTGCAACTGCGGGACGCTCCCAGTTTGCGGATTCGTGGGGTTGGGTTCTCGGAAGTCTCGGCACCTCAAACAAGAATCCTTGTCTGTGGTTTCGTGGTTGGCCAAGCGGGTGTCGCAGGTCGAGAATCGTCGAATGCCTATGTTGGTTGAAGGACTTAGTACCGCACTCGAAAGTCATTTTGCCCAGATTTATCATTGCCCCGCATCAGAAAAATCGTTCGGTTCGACATCTCCAAGCGTCCCTTGCGTTCAAATCGAGTATCGTCATCGTGACAGTAGACGGACGAAGTTGGCATATACCGCAAAGTCATGCCGCGGCGAGGATGATCTGAAAGGTTCGGTTCAGAACCGTGGTAGAGATACACGTCGTGAAGTGAGACTTCACCGGGCTGCAACACAATATCAACGGCTTTTGATTCGTCAAACGCGTTTTGATCCAGTTCCAGATTGAGGGCAATGTTAGGTGCATCGCTACGGTTGTGTCGGGCCAGTTGTTTGGATCTGTGTGAGCCAGGAATGACGCGCAAGCAGCCATTTTTCGTGGTGGATGCATCCAACGCAATCCAGACGGTGCAAGTTGCCAGCGGTTTGATTGGCCAGTACTCTCCATCTTGGTGCCAGGGCGTTCGCGTCCCGATTCTTGCCGGTTTGGCGAAAAAACTGGAATTCCACAACGCGAAATCGCTGCCAATGACCTGTTCAACCATGTCTAAAATTGCAGGCTCGCGAGCTACATTCAGGAACCATGTATCGTACGCCAGCAGCGCGGAGCAATAGTCACTGAATTCCGGATGACGATTGATCAATCGAGCGTGAGCTTCCCGGATACCATTAAGTGTCGTTTCATCCAAGCGAAAGTCGGGGGTGACATACCCGTCGCGATGGTACTTTTCAATCTCGGCACTATTTAACATTGTGTTCCTATATTAAGTCGTTTGCCCTCGCCTTCGCTGTGTAACACATTCATCAAGGCGATCTATTTTGCGAGGAGGCCTGGCAACCAAAGACTGAACGCCGGAATGAAGGTGATCAGAAGCAACGTGATCAGCAACGGAATCAGAAATGGGATCGTGCCACGGGTCACTGTTTGAACGGAGCTTCCTGTGACGCTGCTGAGTACGTAAAGCACAAGCCCGACTGGGGGCGTCAACAGCCCGAGGACGAGATTGAGAATCATCACAATGCCAAGATGCAATGGATCAATTCCAAACTCGATGGCGGCTGGTAGGAGGACGGGCACGGTTATCAAGAGTCCAGCTACTGGCTCGAGAATCATCCCAGTGATCAGCAGGGCGACGTTGATCAACAACAGAAAGACGATCGGATTGTCGGTGAACTGCAACATTGCCTCGGTCACTGCTTGAGGCCCTTGCTCACGCGCAATGACCCAGCCGAACAGACCGGCTGCCGAGACGATCAGCATGATTGAACCGGTGGTTGTGGTCGTTTTGATGAGGACGCCGCGGAATGCTCTGAAAGATAGAGATCGGTAGCAGATGCTCAAGATCAAGACCCACATAACAGCCGCTGCTGCTGCTTCGGTTGGGGTGAAGATTCCGCCGAGAATTCCACCGAGAATGATGACGGGTGTCAGCAGGACCGGAAGCGCTGATGTTACGGCCTTCGAGACAGGAATGTCATGGGCGGTCGCTTCTTCACGCAGTGGGTTCTTTCGGGCATCTCGATAAACGAAGATGCATAGGATTGACGTTAGCACGAGTGCGGGAAGCACTCCTGCGAAAAATAAAGCACCAACAGAAACGCCCGCCGAGACCGCGTAGACAATCGCGGGGATACTTGGTGGCATGATCGGCCCGATCAGCGATGATGCTCCAGTTAGGCCGAGCGCAAACTTTTCGTCGTAGCCCCGTTTTTTCATCGCCGGTACAAGGACGGATCCGAGTCCTGCGGCATCGGCGATGGCGGCACCGCTCATCCAAGAAAACATCAGGCTGCTGAAGACGTTTACAAATCCCAGGTTGCCGGGGATCTTTTTGAACAAGGTGAGCAACATTCGAAACAATCGGTCGGCGAGACCGCCAGCATTACTGAGGTAGCCGGTCATGATGAACAGTGGAACAGCCAGAAGTTCGAAAGCGCCGACTGACCCGACCGTCTGCTGAAGCGCGACTCCGAGTGTGATGTCGGGCGACCATGCGACGTAGAGCAGGCATGGCAACAACATGCTGATGGCGACTGGGACCCGCAAAAACAAGAGCACCAGCATGGCAATGACTAATAGACCCAGTATCATTCGCTCTGCTCCATTTCCAGTTGAACGGCTTCTTCTTCGATATGGGTTTCACGCGGGATAGGCTTTCCCGACACAATGACCTGAAAAAGATTCACAAGGGAATGCACTGCCATCAACAACAGTCCCGTCATCCCCGCTCCGTACCACCAACTTTTTGGCACTCCCAGAGTTGCCGATGCGACCTTGCCGACGTACCAGACAAAATTGGCACCGCCGATCAACAACAAGAGGCACGAGGCTGCGACCACAACGTAGCTCATGCATTCGATAAACAGCTTTCCGCGGTTCCCGACGCGAGCCGAAATCATGTCGACCGCGATGTGACGCCCCTCGGCCATCACAAAGGCAGCTGAAATGAATGTCATCCAGATCAACGCAAAACGCGCGGCCTCTTCGCTCCACTGACGCGGAGCACCAAAGACGTAGCGGGCGACGACCTGGGTCGCCATCGTGGACAAGATGACCAAAAGAAAAAAACACGCAACGGTTTTTTCGCTGATCACCATCCAGCGAACAAAGTTAGCCAGTGGAAGTGGTTTTTCGCTGGTCGAATTGGAAGCGTTACTTTCCGGTGGGCTAGAATCCATGAACGCTCCCTCCGCCACGGGATTAGCTCGGTCCGGATCATGGTCGGCGTTCATTGGCCATTCTCTTCTGACGTTTCGGCGGTGATGCGATTGTAGACATCGCTGAATTCGAATCCCTTCGAAAAGTACTCTCGGCAGCGATCTCGGAAAGCATCGACGTCAACATCTTCGATGATCTCCATCGTTCCGTCTTTTCGCCATTCTTCGATCAACTTCTCCTCGTCTTTGATTAAACCATCATAGACATCGCCGCCCAGTTCCTTAATTGAATCGAGTAGCGCTTTCTGTTGGTCAGCAGTTAGACGATTCCAGGTGCGTTCATTAACCAGAATTTGCAATGATGACTGAATATGGCCTGTCAAATTCAGACACTTTTGGACTTCATGGAACCCCATCGATTTGATGACCGGTACCGGGTTCTCTTGGCCGTCAGCAATACCCTGTTGTAGTGCAAGGTAGACTTCGCTGAACGCAATTGGCATCGGACTCGCGCCGAGTGCTTCCGCCGATTCCTGGAAAATTCGCGCCGCTGGCGCTCGCAGTCGAAAACTCTCTAGATCATCTGGATGACGAATGGGCATGTTCGACGTGACGTGACGCGATCCGTAAGCCCAGGTATCCAAAACTCTTGCGTCATATTTCTTGCGAAGTTCATCCCACTCCGGTGCCATCTCTGCACTTCCCGCCATCTCGAGCATATGATCTAGATCGCGTGATGCAAAAGCAGCATCTAACACGCCAACCGGTGGGTGCCACATTGCCAGGAATGATGGCCCTGTGATCACCAAGTCCAGTTCGCCGGCCACCAATTGTTCTAGTAGCTCGGATTCACTTCCCAGTTGTGCTCCGGGATATACCGTCACGTCCAGGTCATTCGTTTTCTCGCGAATCCGCTCAGACAAAAATGCCGTTCCATAGGCATGTGTTGGAGCGGTGACCTCGTAGACATGCGCCATCCGTAAAGTCAGCGGTTGGTCCGTGCCACCTTTAGATTCGCACCCACAGAGCAGTGCAACTGCCATCAGAAATAGCGAACACAGCCATCGATCGGTCAGAGATATTTCGTTCATTCAGGAGTTTCCTCTTGCAACCCGTAGCCAAGATCAGAAGTTTATACCCGAAATCGGCTGTCCCCATAGTTGCAAGTTGGATTGCCCAAGCTTATCTATCAAAAGCTTGGCGTGTCTTTCCTGCGGCAGCCACCATATTCGATTAGAATAACGGGCCACCCAACCGCGGCTGATAAGAAGACCCAAGCAACCAAGACTCTAAAGGCTGGTTCAATGAAAAAATGCGTTCTCTTGCTGGGCTTTGTTGCTATTTTGGTCGCGGGCTGCACGCGGAACGCTGAAGTAGCCTCAACCGACGTCGCGGATGAATCCCCCATGCCGACTGTTAAATCTACTAACCAGTTCTATACCGTTGATGAGTATGATCCGTCGCGCGATGTCGATGCTGACCTCCGCGAAACGGTTGAGCGAGCTAAGGGTGGCAATAAGCGAATCATCCTAGAAATTGGTGGGAACTGGTGAAGCTGGTGCAAAATCTTGAACGAGTTCGTTCATACTAACGAGAGAATTCATGCGGATCTTGAGAGCGGCTTTCTGATAATGAAAGTGAACAAGAGTGACGAAAACGAGAATGCAGCTTTTTTGAGCAACTACCCGCAAATCTCGGGGTATCCACACTTCTTTGTGCTTGATCAAGATGGCACGTTTTTGCATTCGCAGGAAACTGGTGAATTGGAAGCGGGCCGAGGGTACGACGAAGAATCGTTCGCGTCCTTTTTGAAAACCTGGGCACCCCAGTAAATCCGCCACATCAAGTCTGGCATGGACACCGGCGAAGGTTGTTTTTGGCAATCAGGTGTTGGGGGTGGGTGACACTCGGTGATGAGCGGAACAGTGCATCGCTCAAAGAAAGCACCAAAGCGCGGTTTGCATCAGTCAAATCTGTTGCTGCAGAAATCTCTGACGGCACGGTCGTGACGGCGCCGCTTAGAATTCGCTCGTCCCTACCTTTGTCAGCTCGATACGAACAAGGGGGGCGATGTCACGCTAGGTTGTTCGAGTCGGTGTTTGTTATTCCGTGACACCAAGGAGCGTGATGTTCATGTGCCATCAATCGCGAGGGGTCGTGTGCAACGGACCAACTCGTTCACGGTACCGAGTTATTTGTTGAATGTGGCATTGAATGCTCAATCTGGATTGATCTGTCAGTGAGCGTTGTGATGCTATCAAACGATGTTTGGTGCAAATCGAGCACATTGGTTGTTCGTAGAAGCAAGCTGCGACGTCGCGCAGACGCTCGGGAAGTAGCGTAAGAAAGATGCTGCTCTACAGTTGATGTTGACACACACGCGGAGCATTGTTGACCATCTACGACACATTCGAACGCTGATGTTGTATTTCAATTTCGCGCGTGGTGTAGTCCAGGCTTGGGATCTCTACAGTATGCGTCGTTGCATTTTCTTGTTACTCATGATGCTGAAATAATTTGTTTAGGGATTAATGCGTTTAATGGTCTCCCAATCTGCACATTTGGCCGTAGCATTTCTCTTGTTAACGTGCCTGCCTGGGTGCAGCCTATTTATCCGGTACAGCGGAACGATGTTGCGCGAACTTGAGTCACGCGGTGAGGTGGAGGAAAGGTTCGGGCCTTGCCATAATCATGATACGGTCGACCTAATCGAACCCTCGACCCTGGAAGTTCACCGCTTTGAGGTGGAACGTTACCACGTCCACCGGAAGTTCAATACAGCAATGTCGATGGGCGCGTGGGGACCAGTCTTGCTTTTGTATGAACCTGCGTTGACATGTCGCTATTCGTATGAGGCCGCAAGAGAGATTGCGATCGGCCACGATCTTGCATTCGTTTATGACCAAAACGATAAGGTCATCGGTCATCAGTATCCGCGCAAGTTCGAATACGCTATAAAAGATCGGAGTATCAACGTGCTAGATTGGGAAGAGGTTTGCCAGTGAAGCGAACTTAAGTTTCAGGCAAGTCATTTGCAGGGCAGCGTTCGGGGACATCAGTTCCAGCAAACCTTGCGTTCTAGAAGAAATTCCCGGCAAGCATCATCGGCCAGTTGGCATATCGGGACAACTCGCTGCGGCAAGGTGGTTCGAGATTGGTTGGATCGGCATTTTCGTAGCGATTGTCTGCCTTCTGTCGATCTGCCAGCAGGTGTTTCCGTCTCGAGCAAGATTAGTGGTGCTATGTGGTTGGTGATTTTTCGCCTTTGGCCGACGTTTATAACGAACCGGATGAAAGCACAGAGGAGTGGTTCTTTAGGTGTCTCCGTGCTCATGTCACTTTTCACGGGATGACAATCATATCTTGACACTCGAAAATAAAGTCGCGACTCGGTCAGCGCTGATGCGTCACAAGGGACTGCTTGCGAAGTGATTTTGCACCGGACTTTTCGCTTGGCTGTTTTTGAAGCTGCGAAAAGAGTGACCTCATTTGAGAGCGACGACGTAACAGGTCCAACTCGCATCGCTCGGTGCGTTTTCACACCGTCCCCACCGAAGCTCCTCTTCCGACTCGATCAACCAATAAACGTGCGTCGCAGCGAAACCGGCTTCGATAAGCATTTCGCGAACTTCGGTGATCGTCCATAGTCGCCAATGGTAGACGAAGGCATTCTGCATTCGACTGCCATCGGGAAACGAAAATCCGATCGAGCAACAAAGGTCAGAGTTGATTGGATTGAAAGAGACTTGCGTCCAATCGTACCGGAAGCTCTCTTTGCCATCCTCGATGGTTGTTCGATGCGACAGGCCTTCGGTGCGGCACTCCGCACCACCGAACATGTCCAGCACCATCACGCCGTCTCCGGCCAGATTTGAACGTGCTGCTTGAAAGTACTCGATTACTTCACTCCGAAGCTTGAAAATCCAAAACGAAAAGTTTTGCGCGGTAAGAACATCCACCTGATGTGAATCTCGGGTGCGTGCGTCCTGGTGCTTCAACTCGACTCGACTCCGTTGCTCGCCATCGAGTTTCGCCAAGTTGTTGCTGCGACCCCATTGAAGCGTTTCCCCGCATGTCTCGACCGCCACTGCTGTACGCTGTTGATCTGACATGACCCAGTAGCAACTGACGGCAAAGGTGCCACAGAAGTCTTCCCCGAGCGAGACTGGTGCGCGACCGCGAGCTTCTCGGTAAGCCTGGTCCAGAAATTTTACTTCGTGGCCGGGGTCCTGTACTGATTGCTCGTACAGTCGAAACTTGTCGGCTTTGTCAGCCATGGTCGGAGAGCCGGCCTTGCGTTTTCGTTTTGTAATGATCGTGTTCCTGTGTACGAGCTAGTCTGCAGGGAACTGTGTCCAACCGAACCATCGACGTGCTGCCGCTGAGATAGCGATCATTGTGCAAATCGTATGGTAGTTTCAAGCGAGGATAAATCTTTGCCGCCTTGACCCTGCTACGCCACCCCTGACTGCGGCAAAGTACGCTTGCTGTCCGCTGTATCAGGAAAGCTCTATCGATCAGAAGCGAGCTTGATGGGATAACGCAAGGAATCTTTGGAACAACGGAGCCTTCACGCGAGATCGCATTTGCTAATGGCTTGCGGCGACGGGTGGCGAAATCGTGGACCGAACCGGTGACGATTTGGGTATCATTGATTGCGCAAAACACCGCCAAACTGCAGTAATCACCCTCTCATTCTTGTTTCATTTGAGACTTGGCGGTCCGAATCCTCGTTTTGCTTCTCTATCTTTTTCCAAAGGCGGACGAGGCGTATGGGGTTTGGGGAGATGATTCAGTTGGGAGATTTTCCTGTCGCGATTGGCAGAAATGACTGATGGATGGTCGATTGCTAATCGGTCAATTGACTGTCTTGCGAAGCTTGATTCCGATGGCCATTCGCCTAGCCAAATTCAAGCACAAAAAGTCGTATGAGTGCGTGATCACGAAGAAGGCTCAGCTAGCAGAAGATGGGCGGCACTCGATTTCGGCGTGATAGTGGAATCGCACAGCGGTCATCCATGCATTCAATTTGGTGATCCGCGAGGAATTATCCATTTCCTAATTAATTCAGCGGACGGTGGTTGCTTGTGCGTGTGAAAGTATGAGAGGGCCTTTGAGCAAAGAGATATCTATTGCGAGGCGATTCCTGTGCTTGCGTTCTTCATTCTTTCTTCTGTTTTCGATACGTGAATCTCACTTTGCCAGTTGCAATGCATGTGACGGCAGTGGCAGGAAATCATGTTCGCGGATCATCCAGCTTTCAAGTTCCTCACGAAGGGTTTGTTCCATTTCATGATGCGATTTATCTCCCGCCAGATTGTTGAGTTCCAACGGGTCGTTGTTTAGGTCATACAGCTCGACAATTGGTCGCGGTTTCTGAAAGTAGAGTCGCCGATGCAATGAGGATAATTTGTTCTCATGATGCGCTTTCTGAATCGCAGTCCAAGCAGGTTTATTTGACATGTCGACCGGTGTATAGCTGCGGTTCGGTAAAGCGTTGTAGATGTAGCGGTAACGTCTTGAGGTGATTGAACGCGAAAGATCCAAGCCATCGGTGCGGGTGATCGGACCCCAGTGCCAGCCACGTTCAGCGAACACGTACTGGCGGCTCGCCGCCTTCTCGCCAAGAAGTTGCGGAGCAAAACTGATGCCTGTCATCTCATTTGGCGGTTTTAATCCACATGCGGCGAGGATTGTTGGGCCAAGGTCTGTACCGCAGACAAGTGCCGAGGAGGTTGATCCGGGCTTGATTCGGCCGGGCCAGCGAATAAGCAGCGGAACGTGAGTGCCGCGGTCCAGCAGAGTACCTTTGCCGCGAAGCAGGGCTTCGCCGTTGTCACCCATAAAGATGACCAGCGTGTTGTCTTCGATTCCGCGAGTCTTCAGAAGCTGAATGATCCGTCCAAAACCCTCGTCTAGTTCTCGAACCGAAGCGAGATACCTCGCATAGTCGATGCGAACAGCCGGTAGGTCAGGCCAGTCGGCTGGCAGTTCCAATTCGCTCGGATCAATGCCATCATACTGCTGGGAAAATTTGCGATGCGGTTGATTGAAGCCAAAGTAAAGAAAGAATGGTTTTTCGCCGGGAACTTTGTCTAAAGCAGCGTTGACCCGATTGGCGACCTGCGATAGCTGGTCTTTCTTTGTGCTCGCAGACCGCACGAAGTGATCAAATCGTTCGTCGAGGCTCTGCATGCCGGCTTCTCGCAGCGTTCCGTCAATGTGTTCGGCTTCGCGGACGCGGCCGTCGAGATGCTGATGGCGTCCGTCCAATCCAACCCAATATCCACCTGAGCGAAGTATGTCTGTGAAGAATTGAACATCAGCACGCGGTGGCTGGCCGAATCGAGTGACTCCTAAACTAACCGGAGATCGACACGCGAAAATCGAAATCCGTGACGGCGCACATTGCGGGGCAGAGGTGTAAGCCCGTTCAAACCGCATTCCCTGCTCAGCAAATTTTTGCAGGTTCGGAGTAATCCTGAACCTCTTTGTGTTCTCGTTGTCGTAACAACTCACATGCGAGACACTGTGGTCATCTGAAAGAATCAGTAGCACGTTTGGTCGCGATGGGTTGGCCCACGATGACGAACTGAAGCCAGCCACGAGAAGTGTGGTTATGAATCCACGCAAGGTTGATTGGGAAATCATGGATAAATGTACGATCTGCGTTCGGCAAGTTGAATGACGAATGATACACAACGGATCAGCCGGTAGGTTCCTCAGCGGACATGGGTTGGGTCGCGTTGGGTAGGTTGCGTTGGGTATACGCCATCATTCATCAACTTCTGGACGATACGCTGCTAGATTATTCAGCATTTACATTGGATTGCGAATGAGCTGCCCCCAATGTTTACTTGCTCCTTCTTGGTCAGGCCGGGTGCCGATCGACGCATGTTAGAATCGAATGCGTTCGTGTTTTGCTTGTCGATTGGGTGTTGCGGTGCGAACGATCCGGAATGCCTCCAAATAGGATGCCCGAGGTTGAGCCTTGAACGTCCCGCAGTCGAATAGAATGAAGCCAAAGACGTTTGTGAAACTGATCCAAGAAGCTTCCGACGACGATCACCTCAGGTGGAAACGGGCGGGTGTCGGTGGCGGCATCGCCGGCGCAGTGATTTCCGGTGCCTTCAGGTTCCGAAACGATGCAGAGCAGTTAGCCTGGATGGGCAGTGCGATTGTCGGTGGCATAGTGATCGGTCTGGCCACTGAATGGATTCATCCATGGGCCAGCGATGAACCCGCGAGATTTTTGCAGTTGGTCGAAGCGATCTGGCCAGCTGCGAATCACAGTCGATCGAACGAGGATGGTGCCATTTGTTACCGGGTTGATCTGCTCGATAGCATTCATGGCGAAACTGACCAGTTGCGAGCCTTCTTTGCAGCACTTGAAAAGCTCCATTGGACGCTGGTTTCCGAGGAAGAAACAACTCGATCGTACCGCCGACGGAATCAGCTTTTGCGGGTAAGTCTCGATACCGCAGATCCGTCATGCCAGCTCGTTCTCGCGGTTGCAAAGGTAAACCCCATGACTTCATCGTTGCGATGACGAGTGAACCTCCGACTGGTTGTAGCAATCGGATCAAGGTTCGATTCGTTTTGACCATTTTGTTTCACTCGGCTCATCCAATGCCTCCGCTAGTCTTTTGGCTCCGATAATCGAATGATTTACAGCGCACCGTCCACGTGGTCTTGACGGAAAAAAGCGGGCTATAGTCAGGCGGTGGTGCTGGTGCCGGAAAAATCCGCCACTTGGGAAATAAGTCAGGTCTGCGCGGAAGCCTCCAAGACAGAAGCGAATTGACAGCCCCAATTTTCTCATTGACTCTGGCTTTTCATTGACTTTGGTGCAAAGACTCAAGGCGAAGCAACGCGACTGAAGGATTCGAATTCGGTCCAACGCCAACCCGGATCAATATCGGAAACTTCGCACCCATCGCGAATTCGTCGCAAAAATACTGTCGACGACTTTTCGTACCTCTTTGGGTTCGTAAGGATCGTGCTCCAACTCGTGCTCCAGCAATTCGAGTTTCTTTCGGATAAGGTATCCCTGCATGCTCTGATAGCGTCGAAGTTTTCCGTGGCGTAGAAGAGTTCCGACTTCCAGGCGACGACTCCATTCTTCCCAAACCGGTAACCAGAACAACGCGTGCTCCTTGTCTCCGCTGGTCGCTGCGGAGAGACACTCCGTGCGGGCGAGTGTGATTTCTTCTAAGCACTCTTCAGGTGACGGGTAGTAGGCGTAGCAGGCGACCACGCTTAGCACTACCAGTCCTGTTAACATCGTCGCTCCGATCACACCCCGGGGGACGATTGGGTCTAATCTCCGAGTTTGACCTGAATCACTTATTTTGTTGACCCCCGCCAACAAACGCTCATCATTAATCCTAAACGCACGCACCGCGAGGCCGATTAAAGCGAGTCCCGCCAAAATGACCAGCGAGATCAAACCTGCGATGTCGGCTTGTTTGGCGATCGCTTCTTTCGTTACAGACCAGAGGTTCTGTTGCAGGGAATGGACCGGATTGGCGTAAATATCGAACGCATGAGTGTGTCCGGCTGGTTGCACACCAGGAGGAACGAGCGGTTCGTTGATTCCGTAAGAGATAACAAGAACGATCATCAGTAGTGCAGAAAGCCATAATCCAGACGCCTTCCAACCAAACTGCCTGCCAAACCAGAACAGTGTGGCAAAGTTCATTCCGGTGCCAAGGATCAGCAAAGTGAAGGCAGCGCCGGGAGAATTGGCATGCTGAAACATCATGCCCAGCTGGCTCATAGCTAGCATCGGTGTTGCGTAAACAGGAACCGAGACGGCCAGCATGGTAAGCGGGGCAAGTGGATCGTCGCGTTCGACACTATGCTGCATCGCACCATAGGGCAAGATCGCAGCGAGTAACGCGAGACCAGATAAAGCAATCAGTGAGAGCACGAGCGGCAAACCGGAAGCATCACGTGCCATTTGGACAACCGTTGCCGCCAAACGCCGCGTCCCAATTAACTCTGATCCAAAATCTTCTTTCTCTGGTTCCGCTAAACCGTGTTTTCGACCTAGAAAATCCCACAAGCATCCCAGCGCTGTGACAATGACCAAAGATCCTATCGCAAATAGAATGATGACAAGTGGGCGACTGAGTGTTAAGCCATACAGCAACGACAACGGATTGAACAGCGGTGCCGACAATGCAAAGGCTGACATCGCACCCGGCTTCACTCCTGACCGACGCATCTGAATGAGAATCGGCAGGACGCCAATTGAGCAGACAGGCAGCAACATTCCCACCAGCCATGACTGAGGCAGGCTTCTCCAGGAATTACCACCAAACAATCTTTGTGTCCCGCTGCGGCCCAGGTAATAGCGAAGAATCGCGGCAATTACCAATCCGACCAACAAAGTGGGAGCGGCTGCGATGAAACCCTGGGCGAAACGAATCACCCCACCAATCAACATTTCCATGGGGGAATTCATGATCCAACGCCTCTCAGAGATGGTAGTTGCGTAGGAACCTTGTCGAGCAATTGTTCAATGAGCTCACACAACGCAACAGTTTGCCGACGACATTCATCCGTCATCTCGTTATCATTTGATTGGAGTTTCGCTGAGAGCGAATTGGATGCGGTATCGAGTGGGATCCAATCTTGTTCGGCAAGGTTCGTATCAGCGGCAATCTCGGGAACCCAACTGACAATATCGGCGATTTCTTTTGCGACTTGCTTCGATTGATCCGAAACCGGTGCATCGAGTCGCGTTCGAAGCTTGTTCGCGGCATCAGCGAGATCACTTGGCCAGTGTGGAGCAACCTCGTGATCGTGTTCAAAATGTGAAGTCTTTGACTCACCATCATGAACACACCCCACAACCAGTAAACCAAGCAAGCAAAGCACAATACAAATTCGCATTACTTGTACTCCGGCGTGGGGACTTCATTCATAATGCGTTCGATCACGTTATCAACGGTTGCTCCACGCGTGAGCAAACGGACTGACAAGACAGGCTCCGCCACTTCAGCCACATCGGTAGGCGTTACAAAGTCCCGACCTTTCATCATTGCCCAGGCCTGCGCGACTGCTTGCCAACACATCATCCCGCGTGGACTTACGCCAAGCTCAACCTCTTCGTCGGCACGACTAGCTTCCACTAGGTCGATCAGATAGTCCGCTACACGCGGATGTACGGCGACCGATTGCACTTGTTCTTGCAGGCACTGCAAATCGGTTAAAGAGAGAGGCGAGGCTGTAGTAGCATGATCATCATTCTCCTCAGTACTGTGAATCTCACGTTGTAAAATCCGCCGTTGAGCTTCACGATCCGGGTATCCAATTCGCAATTTGAGTGCAAATCGATCCAATTGCGCTTCTGGTAATGGATAGGCACCATGGGAATCAATCGGATTTTGGGTCGCAATGACGAAGAATGTCGGAGAAAGTGGATGAGGTTTTCCATCGATTGTCACTTGTCGTTCCGCCATCGCTTCCAGCAACGCACTTTGGGTGCGCGGCGTTGTCCGATTCAATTCATCAGCAAGCAAGACATCAGCGAACACAGGACCGGGGTGAAACTCGAACTCGCGAGTTTTTTGGTTGAACATGCTAAAACCCGTGATGTCAGCCGGCATCAGGTCGGGCGTGCATTGCACCCGAGCAAGTTGACTCTGAATCCCCTCGGCAATTGCTTTAGCCAACGTAGTCTTTCCAGTGCCGGGCAGATCATCCAACAGCAAGTGCCCGCGGGATAGCAGGCATGCGATAACCAAATCAATTTGCTCTTCTTTGCCGAGCAGCACATTACGCAAGTAAGCGCGAAGTTTAAAAAGATCAGGGTTTGGGGCAGACGAGTTGCCAGCGTCTGACGGGTTAGCGGCGATCGCGTTCAAGGTGTCGCCTCCTTAGTCAAAGCGGTGATGGTTCGGACATGAAGAAGATTGACAAGTTCCGTTGTCGTCGAGCAAGGGAGCGTGCGGGCAGACCCAAAAACAATCGCGTCGGCTGCATCGGCGAATCGCTGGGCGGCAGCAGCAAGTCCTGCATCAGACGCCGTGATCTGTTCCAACCATGCTCTTTGAGATTTACCAGCCGGTCTGCGACACCCAGCCATTCGGGCACGGGCTTCTATGATGCGAATCGCCAAACCAATCCGCCGTCGCGGTCGCAACCAACGCGTCAAACTCCAGACAAGGGTTAGCAGCCAGTCGATCCAGTAGACACGCGTGAGAAAAGCGAGTGTGAAGCTCAATGTACCTATGGCCATCGCTGGCCAATGCGCGGCTGCAAAGCGTCGAGCAAGCAGACGCCACGATGGCTGGTAGTGGGGTTCCTTGTAACCTGGCGTTGGTTCGATCTCGAACCAACGTCCGTCTTCTAGCCTCACCTCTGCCCAGACATGAACATCCCGGGGCAAAACCGACGCGTGGCCCGCGGCCAAATCGAACGAATCCGGGCGAACGTAAAACCCAGTCGCCAAACGTGAGGAAAGGCCGATCCGCCTTGCCATGAGCGCTGCTGCAGTGGCAAATAAGTGATTACCTCCTCGACGCAGTTGCAAGAATTCGCCCAGAGACGTCGCTGTCGATTGGTCGTCACGATCGAAAATGAATTCGGTACGAAGGTGTTGGACAATTGCCTGCAATTGATCGTAGGGATTTTCGATTCCCGCCGTCCAATTCAATACGAACTCGTCGAGCAACTCGTTTTCAAGGGGATTGTTCAGATTAGGTGTGCCAGTTTGCAGAGTCGCCCGGATCTCGTCTTCAGTCAAACTAACACTGGTCGCATGTACCACCGTAAGCGTCGGCACCTTCTCTCGGCCCGGCATGAAGTAACTGCCATCTTCTGCGATGCCAAAGAAGTCTCGTCGATCGACCTCCTTAACATGAACGCCTGCAGTTGACATCGGTACGGGAATGCGTTGCGAATCGAGTCGGATGACCTTGACCAGGCCGACCGAAATAGCGCCTGGTGAATCTTGGATCACCTTGCGCATGTCTGGATCAAAAAACCATGACGCGTCATTGATAATGACTTGTGTCAGCTTGCCATTCTTAGGCTCGGCAGACTGAGTCCAATCTCGACCATCGAATGCATCATACCGATGCATGGCTAAACGAATTCCCGTTGGGCCATCCCACTGAACGACACTGGCGTCGGTCTTGTTCTTAAAATGGCGATGTTTCTTTGGCGGCATGCGTTCAGTGGAAAATGTGGCACCCCCTTTTTCGCTCTTGCTGGCCTGGTCATGCATGGTAATCATCTTTTCATTTGCCATTGCCTGTCGTCGCTCCCACTTATTCTTCTTCTTGGGCTCGCCGAACATGTCGTTGGCCATGTCGAATAGGGATGACTCAGTCGACTCAAGGAAGAGGTCGGAATCTACCGCTCCAAATGATTCGGCATGATCCTTTGCGGCAATGGCTGCATCACCGGTGCCAACTCCACTTCGTGCGGCCGGATCTGACCACTCACCGCCGCCACTGGTTGGCATCAATCCCATGTTTAAACGTGTGGATGCGCTAAATCGGTCCTTCGCCGCATAGACTCCCGCGATCAATAACACTGCAGTCAGAACCAAGATGCTTGGGCGCAGTGACCAGCTTCGCTCCATTGAATCGGGGGTCGCCAAATCAAGACGCTCCCAGTTATTGGCGATAAGATGCCAGATGCAGCCAAGCATCCAAATGACCGGTAGAACAGCGGCATAGGAACTGTCGGAGATTGCTGCACTGAACAACACCAGGAATCCGCTGAGTATCAGTGACAGCGATCGAGTGCGGTGAGTCGTTGCGGCAAGAGCGATAGCGAGTGAAACAGCTCCGACGGCCGTGAGCGCCGACATCTCAAATGCGACGGGAGCTCCAAATCCACGCGCGACAAACGCGAACAAAACTGGCGAAACTGCCAGCAGTAAAATCGTTACACCGGCTGCCTGTTTGAATCGACCCGACCGCGATGCAAGGGCTTTGGCACTTTCCGCGACGAGCACGGCGAGGCATAGCACCGACATTTCGCTGAGAAACCAGCCGCGAGATTCTACAAAGTAGCGCAGCGGAATGACCGAAGCGATTGCCAACATAGCCAGCAGGATTGTCTCAACTCTTCTACGCGACCAGGCTGGCATCTCGCACCTCCGCCCAGAACGAACGCAGTTGAGTCGTCAAGTCAATGTCGCGACGAATCACTCGGTGTGAATGCACTCCCTCCATCCGCGGATTGACGGATGGGTCAGAAATGCAAGCGGTGATATCACCCTGCTGATTGGAGGAAATCGTTATCGCGGTGTTCTGCCGCGCGACGTAGGCGGGTTGTGAGTCAGCGATTCCCTCGGTTGGGACATCGACAAGGGCATCCATCATTTGCACAAACCCCTCCCAGCCTCGCCGCACATGCAAACATCGTTTGCTGATGTGCAACCGCAATGGAACGGCTGATTGATGCAGGTTGGCTAACAGACTGGCAGCGACGCGGATTCGATCGGAGAGATGATCTTCACTAAGTGTGCAGCCGACATCGAGCAAAACGTCCACACTGGGACATTGCGGGCCGCTGCGTTGTGTCACGACCAGATCACCAGATCGCGCCGTTGCAACCCAATTGACCTGTCGCGCGCAGTCGCCGTAACGGTATTCCCGGATTCCCAGGTAGTCTCCAGTTCGCCCCCTGCGATTGCCTTCGCCCGTCTCGGCACTTCGCCGCCCAGTCATTGCCGTTTGGCCTGCAATCGCAAACACCTTCGGCCAGACCGTGACAGGGGAAACGTCTTTTAGTTTCCGCTTGGCAGTCCATATCCCAAACGGAAATGAACAAGTGATCGTCGCATCACCGTCGGGATATCGACCTCTCAACTCGGGCCGAATCGAGAAACGGTAGGTTGCCGTTGATAGGGCTTGGACGAAGGACAGTGCTACCGTGGGTACCGTTACCTCATCACTTTCCGATTGACGATCCAAGAAGCCTTCAATCGCTAAGCCCCATACAGGAAGTGGCAATCGATTCGCTGCGGTGAGTCGCAATTCGCAAGTGTCCTGCTCGTGAACCTGAGGCTTGCTCGATTTCAACGAACATTTCACTGCGCGAACAGCAATCGCGGGCCAGACAATTCCAATTGCCATCACCGAAGTCAATAACGCAGCCAACGTCCAGCCAATCGGGGCTAGATAAAGGCCAATGATGACACTGATCATCGTTGCAAGAAATAACCAGCCAACCGGTTCCTTCAACCAGTAAACAAAACGATTCGCCCAGGGGCAAAAATCTGTGGTCAGCAATCGCGCTGCCCAGTTTTTACCCGCGGGCACGTCATGGACAATTGCCATGATGACGCACCTCCAGTACGGAAACACCAACGGGGGGGTAGAAAGGCTACGAGCGGATCAGGCTCGCGGCGGTCCCCTTACCGAGATTCCGTTGTGGAGGCTGTCTTGCAGGCAGAGGCGATGGGCAGCAAACACCACCCATTGCGGTTGCTTGTCGGCACCGGTGATTGGAGCTTGGGTCGAAAACGCTGCATTTCTCGAGGCGAAAAAGCTCTGGCAGATGCTGCAACGATCAGAATCATGGTCGTCCGGGCAATCTTCATGAATTGGATCGGCATCATTCGTACGTGACTGGTCTTCGCTATCGTGGCCATCCCCGCCGGAGTGCTGATGGGGGTGTGAATGCCCGTGTGAATGATAGCAACCCGAGTGATGCCCAGCGTTGACTGCCTCATCTGAGCGGTCGGCCCTGGCGCAGTGAACGTTTTCCGATTCCACACAACCAAAATGCACCCAACCCGCCACGTTGCCGATCAGCAACGACGCAATGCAAAGGGGAGCACACAGATGGCGGGAAAGGAGCAAGGTTCTAACCGCTTACTAAGTTAGAAAATCGTAAAGTGTCGCGGTGTGGGAGTGGTTTGAATGCTCCCGAGTGGCTCGAATGCTGGGGAGGTGTACCCAACAATCGCACGCGACGTAGTCTCGTTAGTCGCTTACGAAAGGTCAAGAGCGACGGTTCAACGCCATGATAGCGAACGCGAAATCTTAACGGTAAAAGTAAATCTGCCTCTTGACGAACGCGGTATTGGTACGCATCGTAGAAAAGTCCGATGCAGTCGATCTGACTGTCGGTCACCATCTCTCACGAAAAACCGCCCGGAATGACCCCGCTCGTTCGAACCGTAGCGATCAGCATGCTTTGTGGAGTGGCCTCACTGGGTCACGCCCCGGCTTGGCTGCATGTTGCGATTTGCGACCACGGTTCTTCAATGGAGTCAAGTTTTTCGAGCGGAGCGGCAGAGACCGCTGAATGCGATCGCACTTGCTGTCATCGTGACGACGAGAGGTCGAACCTTGGCCCGAATCGCTCGACCAGCGAAACGCGAGGCCGCTCTCAGGGCAGCCATGACTCAGATAGCTGCTTGATATGCCAGTCACTCGGGTTGGCGAACGGAGTCGCTTGGAAGCTGGACTTCGGTCCCGGTGCTCAGGATTTCAGCGAGTTCATCACCTTTCGCGCCACGGCCGTACCAACCTCATCGTTTCTCGCGATCCCTCATTCCCGAGGTCCGCCCGCGTAACTCGCGTGGTGTCTCTCCACCTCGATATGATTGGCGTGCGCTGTCCTGTGCGCGCCCATATTTATCGGACTTTTCAAATCAACACGTCCCGCTGCGTGCGGAGCAGTTGATCAACGGTCCGACCAAACCCGATCGGCTGTAATGGCGCGGTGGGGCACCATCCACTTGAAATGCTAATGGTTTTGCTCGCACACGCCGCACTGATGCTGCAACTGTCCAGCCACTTGCCATTTAGCGAAAAACACATTCCGAAAGCATGACGCCTAAGTATGAGCGGGCCAAGATCTGGTCAACTCCTCTTCGAAGCGTTCCTGACGGCTTTCGGCTTCATGCGGTTTTGCAGGCCGCTGCTGTGTGAAGATTTGGTCAGGCGGCTAACTCAATTTTTAAACTCGTTTTCTATAAGGGAAACAATTATGCGTAAGATGCTTCGCAATAAGAAGGGTCAAGGTCTCGTCGAGTATGGTCTTATCATCGCTGGTGTCGCTTTGATTTGCGCCGCAGCCGTTTCAGTGTTTGGCCACAAGACCAATGACTTGATCTCCGCTGTCACGACGATCTTGCCGGGTGCACACGCCGATGACAACGGTCCAATGCTTAGTGGCAAGTTGATCGAAACAACTGGTGCTGACGATGGTGCGATTACTCTGGACGCCGCGACGATTGCGGGCAACTCTGAAACTGCCCGTCTTGGTAACAACGTTCTTGGCGGCGATCCGAGCACTAGCGCTGAAGGGGATGGTTTTGGTGGCTTGATTCTAGAAGATCTCCCATCTTCGTAAGCTGCTCCATACTTTGTTTGCAAAGTTTGACTGGCCATGGCGGGTTTAGCCCGCCGTGGCTGGTTTTATTTCACAGATTGAAATTTTCGCTGAACCAAGAGTTCACCGAGTTGCGTTCGAGGATCGCTATCTCGGGGAAACTCGTTATTCGATTCCTTCCAATTGATCGACTCATGTTTTTCTCGATCGCCACCATCGTCATCACTCTGCTGTTGATCGCGACTATTTGTGATCTCCGTGCGCGAGAGATACCGGATTGGGTCTCGGTGGCGATTGCTGCAACGGGCCTAGTGGCAGCATGCCTGGGTTGGCTCGGTGTCAACCCGATTTGGGTCGTCTCTGGTGGACTGGCGGGCATGATGGTCGGCTGGCTGCTGTTTCACTTCGCTCAATTTGGTGGAGGCGATGCAAAGCTAATTGGAGCCATTGGTTGCGTTGTGGGGCCGATCGGTTTGTTGATTGTGTTGTTTTTAATGGCACTTGCCGGAGGCGTCCTCTCGCTGATTGCGGTCTACCGCGGCCAGCGAGATTATGCCTACGCAC
>JBMYRF010000021.1:54264-132800 GCA_049602075.1 Rubripirellula sp. | reverse complement strand
GCCAGGTAAAGATTTAGATCTCTACCGTTTCTTCCACCGGTTCGCCGCTCCGCCAATCTCCCCAATTATTCGGATCGCGGTGCACCCGACGATAAACAGTATCCCGTTCGATCGGATCGCGACCGGCTTCCACGATCAGATCTTTGATCTTATCGACGGATAGGCATTCGGGCGTTGTTGCTCCGGCGTCGTGATAGATCAATTCATGCCGAACGGTCCCATCAATATCGTCAGCCCCATACGCCAACGCTGCCTGAGCTGTTTCGATGCCCAACATGATCCAATACGCTTTAATGTGCTGCACATTGTCAAGCATCAACCGACTTACGGCCATCGTTCGTAAATCCATCAGCGCTGACGGTTTTTTGATGTCGGACAACTTGGTGTTTTCTGGATGAAACGCAAGCGGGATGAACACCTGAAAACCACCGGTTTGATCCTGCAATTCACGCAGCCTCAGTAGGTGGTCGACACGGTGGTAAGCATTCTCGACATGCCCGTACAGCATCGTGCAATTGGTCCGCAAACCGATTTCGTGCGCGGTCCGGTGAATTTCAAGCCAGGCATGAGTGTTGGCTTTATGCTCGCAGAGTTGGTCCCGCACCTCGGGATGAAAGATCTCCGCGCCGCCACCAGGCATGCTCCCCAAACCGGCTTCCCGCAGGTCCTCGAGAACCCACTGAATTGATTTCTTGGTCTGGAATTCAAACCAATTGATTTCAACGGCAGTCCAACCCTTCAAGTGGATTCGCGGATACTTCTCGTGGAGCAGTTCAATGATGTGCCGGTACCACTCGTACGGTTTTTGATGGTGCAAACCGCCGACGATGTGCATTTCGGTGCATCCGTTCTCCGTCGCTTCTTGGCCGCGGGCCAAAATTTGATCGTCGTCCATCGCGTAACCCTTGGGGTCACGCAGGTCGCTTCGGAATGCACAAAACCGACAACGGTAAACACAAACGTTGGTCGGATTGAGGTGGGTGTTGATGTTATAAAAGCCAACGTTGCCATTTTTGCGTTCGCGGACAAAATTGGCCAATTCCCCGACGGCTTGTAGCGGGACATCGGGCTGGTACAGAAAGATCCCATCGTCGAGCGACAACCGCTCATCCGCTTCCACTTTGTCGCGGATCTCTCGAAATTGGGCTTCGCGTTCGGTCGCATTCATCAGCAGAATTACTCAAAAGAAGCGTGGCTAACTACCTGGAATCTAACCGGAGAAGCCACACCAGAACAACTCCCGAGAATTTCGCTCGCGGAACACGACGCATTCGGATCCGCCGAAGTGCATGATTGGCCGCTCTGTTAGCAAGCCCGGCCCCCCAAACGGTCAGACTCCCAAACGGCCCGGACCACCGAATTGCACGGACCTTCGGATTGAGCTCACAACCAACAATCGACGGCCCCGCCGACCAGCAGGATCAAACTGATGGCAGCATTCGTGTCAAAAAAAGCCTGATTCACCCGGTCCAGATCGTCTGGCCTCACCAAGCCATGCTGGCGAATCACCAAGCCTGCGACTACCGCCAAAACAACCCAAAAAATCGGCCCAAAGCCTGTCTTTGTCGCTACCAGTGGCAAAAAGCAAAGCAGACCGAGCATCAGCAGATGGCATCCAGCCGCAACTTTCAGGGCAACTGCGATCCCCAATTTCGCGGGAACGCTATGCAACCCAGCCACGGCATCGAATTCAGCGTCCTGACAGGCGTAGATGATGTCGAACCCTGTCACCCAGGCTGCCACGGCGGCGGCCAATATCCCGGGTGCCAACAAATCCGCAGGCGTCAAGACAGAGGGTAACCCTCGTATTGCCACCCAGGCACATAATGGAGACAGGCTCAACGCAACGCCTAGCCATAAATGAGCGGCAGCCGTGAACCGCTTGGCTAACGAATACCCCATCAGAACCATCAGCACGGGAACAGCAGCAAACAGCGGAACGGGATTGGGCAAAAAAATGGCGGTCGAACCGATGAACCCAATCATGCAAAAGAACGTGAAAAACCTAACCTGCGATGAGCTCATGACCCCCGCTGGAATATGACGACTCGCCGTGCGGGGATTTGCCGCGTCGATGCGGGCATCAACGACCCGATTGAACGCCATCGCCGCACTACGGGCAAAGACCATGCACAACAAGACGCCCAGCAAATCACGAAATCGAAAGGCAACCGACTGCCCATCGGGCAGTGGCGTTACCAGCGCCATCACCACTGCCAAAGCAGCGAACGGCAAAGCAAACACGGTGTGACTGAACCGAATCAGCCCCAACCAATCACTTAAGCTGGGCTTCTTGCCGATATTCTCTTGCTGACTCATTTGCTGAGATTTCTCATCTGTTCCAACCCGGCTGCTCATCACCCGCTCGCGTTTATTGTCATCGTATCGCCTCGTCGAACACAGTATGCTCCGGCATTTTTTCAGCGGAAACCGATTCGCCGCTCTCTGCATCACAACGATTTTCATAGGCTCTTGACGTCGACCGCTGTAATCCGACCGCTGTAATCCGACCGCTGTAACCCGATCGCTGTAACCCGATCGCTGCATGATCCTTGCTCAAACTGTGTAAAGCAGAGCCGACATTTCTGAATCAAGCCGCGGTCGACCACGTCCTTCTGATTCGGCTTGTCGTTACATCTGGAAAAGCGATTAAGAAACTTACCGACGAACAACCGAGTTACTCCGAGCCCCGCTTCGGCTGGACAGTCAGTTGCTTTCTATTTTTCGCAAAAGCCTGAGCAGCTGATCAGACTTGGCACGATCTCGCAACGTGCCGTCCACAATCCCGCGAACAACTCCCTTCGAATCGATCACATAGCTGTTAAACGTCATTCGTTTTGAACTGTAGACCTTGGTCTGCTTCGCCTCGCTGTCAAAAGCAAGCAGATAAGGAGGATCGTGCTGCCGCTTGATTTTTTTCAGCCCCTCCACCCCCTCGGATTCCTCTCGAAATACGACGAGCACCTCTGCATTGAGCGATTTAAACGCATCGGCATCTTTTTTCAGCTCGACCAGCTGTTTCATGCAGAAGGGTCACCAGTGGGCCCGGTCGAACAGCAAGACGACACGCTTTCCCTTGGCTGTTAACTCGCTCAATCTCAGCGGCATTCCGTCGATGCCGATCACGGTAAAGTCGGGGGCCTTCGCACCAACCGACGCCTCGGCTCGCTCTTGTGCCGACAGAAACGAGGTCGCCAAGAAGACACAACAGCCAGCCATCACCAGATTCTTCATCGAAACGCTCCAAGACGGAGAAAAGCAAGCCGACAGCGAAAAAACACCTTTCGCATCGTGGTCCAGACGCTCTGAAGTGTCAATCCAGCCCTGTTTTTGCGCCGATGACCGCGCCTTCGCGCCAAGGCGCCGCCGACGAACGCGTTTGAAAGTTTCCAATTTTTGTGTTCGTCTCAATCAAATTTGTGTTCGTCTCAATCAAAACAGCCCAGTTCGGAGCGTCAAGGACCCGAGCAAGCCTTGGATGTATCTTTTTGCACGCCACTGTGCGAAAATTTGGTGCCCGGAGGCGTTTGCTGGTCTGGTGACCGCCCCAGTCTTCAAAACTGGTGAGGCGTCGGCAACGATGCTTGGTGGGTTCGATTCCCATCCGCTTCCGCTTAGAACGCGCAATCAAACTGCGTTCGCAGTTTCGCGCAACTTAGCTCCCACCAAGATTCAAACACCCTTTACTAAGCGGTAGCTCTTCGACTTATTGGGCCGCCCTGCAGAAGCGCAACCGTGACGGCGACGCGACCGGAGAAAGGTCTTCGAAGCAGCAGTTCGCGATTGAGAATGCGAAGCCGTCTGGGTGGAACAGCGAAACCCCGTGGCCGTCGTTGAACGTGACCGAGAGGATTCCACCGAGACGAAACACGAAAGCTGCTCCTCATCCAACCGGCAACACAATTGACAGAGATGCCGCTGGACAACATAGAAGTTTTTGGCGGAGGCAAAACCGAAAATCGCGGAGCAACAGGCGAGGCAACGAGTCGATAGGGAAAACCCAACCTGCTTCTCAAAGCGACCTTTGGGGGGTGATGGTCCGCCAACTGGATCCTCCAAACACCCACTTGCTACAAGACGGAAATCAAATCTGGACTAGGCTTCCACGGTCGCGTAGGCCGATTCCAACTCAGGAATGTGAATTTCACCCGCCATGTCACGGAGCTTGTCCATCGCGCGACGCTCGAGTTGGCGGACGCGTTCCTTGCTGATTCCGAGTCGGTCGGCTAAGGCCTGAAGCGTGTGAACTTTACGGTGCGAACCGAGGGCGAACCGAGCCCGCACGATCAGCTTCTCACGACGGTCCAACTCGTTCAGCATCAATGCCAATCGGCTCCGCAGTTCGTGCCAACGTTTCTCGCTGATGGCGGATGCTTTGTCCTCATCGCTGATTTCGATATCCATATCTTGCAAGCCACCGACAACTTTCTGACGGTCCTGCTGATTCGTCACAACAGTGCGGTAAGAGTTCCGACGCAGAACTTGGGTTGCGTAGGTACTAAACCGAAAGCCACGATCGAAGTCGAATTTTTCGACCGCTCGGATCAAGGCTACAATTCCATCACTCAACAAATCGTCAAACGAATTGTTCTCGTTCACGAATTTCTTAACGACCGAGAAAACCAATCGGAGGTTTGACTCGACGATCCGATCGCGGTGCCACTCAGCGAGAGCTACCAAACGCTCAATCAGCTCGAGACGCTTCCGAGAGGGACGGTCAGCGTTCAATACTTGCCGGTGTAACGATGCTTGGAACAGCAAAAAGTTCATTCGCTGGAACAGCATTCGCTCTTGCTCAGGCGTCAACAAAGGAGCTTCGCAGAGACGACCAAGATGAATCGGCAGGTCAACACCGCTCTTCCGCAACGCGGCGATCCCGAGCTGGGTCTGACGCGGTGGCAACTCCAAACCGTCGCCGAACACCGATGCCGCATATTTCGCATCCGCGAACTGAGCATTTCCGATGAAACCAATTTCTTCCCGAAGCCGTCTGCGGGTCTGTTGAGCGAGTACCTCGCGAGGCTCGCCCTCCTTTGAAACCAATCGTTCATCTGCTTCCGAGTTGGCGGCAGTAAGCTCCGTGGACCGCATCCATCTCGCCGCACGTGCGGGGAAGCTGCTAGCGGTGAGTTGCTTGGGCTCGGTGGTGGGTACTGCTGCGACAGTCATAGTCGACTCCGGATGGCCGTTTTGGGGCGGGCAAAAGTTGGTATGAACGTTTTATTCGTTCAAAACGTCCATCTAGTTCTATCGGCCCCTAAGCCCTGAGGCAAGCAGAAGCATGGCAGTTTTTTTATTTTTTCTTAAAAACATCGCCAAAACCTATAACAAAAACCTTAAGATTGACCTCTGCGGTATACTTACGGTGTCGCAAAGCGAAACGTTCATCCGATATACAAAAGCGTCCAATTCGTTCGACCGGGCCAGCAACTTTGCCTGCTCGCACCTAGGAAGATAGCGAAAGACCCCCCATGGTTGCTAAACAACCGCATTTCTCACCCAAGCAAGTCGCCGCTGCCCTACAGGCAAGCGAGTCATCGGTGAAACGATGGTGCGACCGCGGCGCGATCCCAACAGTTCGCACCGTTGGCGGGCATCGCCGCATCACGCTCGAGGCTTTGCAACGTTTTCTGATGGAGTCGGAGCGCGAGATAGGGATGCCGGAGTTTCTCGGATTGCCAAGCAATATTTCCCGAGGACAGGGAACACTCATTCCTGGTGGTGACGATCCTGACCAGGCTGCGTTTCGCGAAGCTCTTGCTCGAGGCGATGAAGCTGCGTGCGAAAAGATCGTGCAGCGATTGCTCGCATCCGGGAGCAGTCGCTGCGAAGTCGTTGAATGGCTTGTTACCGATGCGATGCATGGGATCGGCGAGGCCTGGGACTGCAACCACTTGGACGCCTATCAAGAGAGACGTGGCGGAAGCATCTGCGTGCGGTTAGTCCACCGGTTGCGTGAGCAATTACCGCCGCGATCTCCGGGAGCACCGATCGCCATTGGCGGCACGCTGCGCGATGATCCCTATCAATTGCCCACGATCATGATCGAACTGGCACTGATGGAAACCGGCTGGAATGCATTTAACCTTGGCTCCGGCCTGCCTGCCAACAGCCTGCTAAAGGCGGCAAAGGAGTACAAGCCGAAACTAGTCTGGCTCAGTATCTCAACGTTCAACGATCCGGACGAATTCGTCGACCAAGTGAACCTATTAGCCGAGGGACTGGGGGAAGAAACCTCGCTGATGGTGGGCGGACGAGCACTGACGGATGAGATCCGACCTCGCCTGAAGTACACCGGTCACTGCGACAGTTTGCGCAGTCTAGTTCAACTATCCAATATGATTCGAGACTGAAGTGTCTTTCCAGGAAACACTGGGGAAAACAGCCTGATCCGCGGGATCACGAATATCGCCCACGCGATCCATTCGCAATGCTGGTATGCGGCTAAGCGATTTGCAAATACAGGCCGGACGAGTGATTTGATTCGCCTAGCTTTCGCAGATGGCCGAACAGTCATCAGCTACCTGCCCGGCAAGACTGCAGCGGCCATGGCCAAAGAAAGACCGGATCAACAACAACCGGGTAACTGCGCGAGAATCGACGCAAGCCAACCGAGACTGCGAAACCACCAGACCCGCAAGGCAAGTTCAATGTCGCATTTTCCACGGACGGGCCATCACAACCGAGCTAATCGGCCGTCGCAATTGGCATTTTGATGCGCGCAAAAAAAAGAGAGCCGAACGAATCGACCCTCTACGGATGTTTTCCAAGCTGGACTTTGCGATTAGTCGCGGGAACCACCGCCACCGGAGCGTTCTCGCCGACCGCCGCCGCTGCCGCCTCGACCTCGTCCACCACCGGACCCGCCCCGTCGTCGACGCGGACGATCGTCATCACCACGATCGCGATCACGTTCGCGATCTTCTCCGCCACCACTGGCCTCAATCGCTGCTGCCATCTCGTCTTCCTCACCCAACTCTTCCAGAGCCCGGCGACGACTCAGCTTCACGCGATCATGCTCATCCACATCGATAACCAAGACCTTCATTGCGTCGCCAACATTGACAACGGAATCAATGCTGCTGATGTAGCCACTGCTCAACTCGCTGATGTGGCAAAGCCCATCGCGACCGGGCAGAATCTCAACGAAAGCACCAAATTCCTTGGTACTGCTGACGACACCATCATAAATCTTGCCGATCTGGACGGTCGCGGTGCAAGCCTCGACCGACCGTAGCGCCTCTTCAGCGGCATCTTTGCTGGTGCTGGCGATGAGCACGGTCCCCTCGTCATCGACCTCGATCACAGCACCAGTCGTTTCCTGAATCCCGCGAATGTTCTTACCGCCAGGACCAATCAGGGCACCGATCTTATCTGGAGCGATCTTCGTTCGCAGCAATCGCGGTGCAGTTGCCGAAATCTCTCGTCGCGGCCGCGAAATCGTGGTCAACATTTTTCGCAAAATCTCGATCCGTGCCTCACGGGACTGCTTCAGTGTGGCACGAATGATCTCATCGCTGATTCCGGTGACCTTCAAATCCAACTGGATCCCGGTGATCCCGTTTTGGGTCCCAGCAATTTTGAAGTCCATATCACCGAAGTGATCTTCGCTGCCGAGGATATCGGTCAGCAACACCCAATCGTCGTTCGAACTTCGGACCAGACCGACCGAGATCCCGGCGACAGGGTTACTGATAGGCACCCCCGAAGCCATCAACGCCAACGTGGCTCCACAAACACTCGCCATCGACGAACTGCCGTTGGATTCCAAAATGTCGCTAATGACACGAATCGTGTAGGGAAAATCCTCTGCTGAAGGCAGAACCGGTGCAACGCTTCGCTCAGCGAGGCAACCATGGCCGATTTCGCGGCGTCCCGGCCCTCGAATTGGTCGGCATTCACCGACGCTGAACGAAGGGAAGTTGTAATCCAGCATGAACTTCTTGCTGTATTCGTCCATCAGACCATCGACGCGCTGCTCGTCACGAGCGGTACCGAGGGCGACCGTTACCAAGGACTGAGTTTCGCCACGCTGGAACAAGGCAGATCCATGAACGCGGGGCAGCAGGTCGGTTTCGCAGTAAATGGAACGCAGACTACTGTTGTCCCGACCATCCGGGCGAGTGCCGGCGGCGATCAAATCACGAACCACCTTCTCTTCCAAGTCATGCCAAACGCTCTTGAAGCGTTTGACTTCGATGGCTCCATCAGCAGCGGGATCAGGGATCAATTCGGCCATCACCCGATTGCGAAGCTCCGAGGTTGCGGCAGCTCGATCCTGCTTGCCTGGCGTTTGCTGAGCCGACTTGAACTCATCGTAGTAGCCGTCACGAAGACGCTCGAACAGTCCATCGTCTTCTGGTGGAATGTACTCGACCTTGGTTGGATTCACTTTCTGGTAAAGCTCATCCTGCAGCTCGATCACGTCGCAAATGACGGTCTTGGCGAACTGGATCGCCTCCATCATTTCGTCCTCAGGCATCTCTTGGGCGAATCCTTCGATCATCGCCACCTCTTCGCGGGAGCCACTGACAATCATGTCGAGCTCGCTCTGCTCCAGCTGCTCGTGAGTCGGGAACGCCACCAACTCACCATCAACTTTTCCAACCCGAACGCTGGCGATCGGCCCTTGAAATGGCAGCTCGCTGATGTGCAGGGCAGCTGCGGCTCCGTTCATCGCCAAGACATCGCCGTCATTTTGCAAATCGCTGGCGACCACGAATGCCTGCACCTGAACTTCGTCCTTGAAGCCTTGCGGCCAAAGCGGTCGAATTGGGCGGTCAATCAAGCGTGCGCTGAGCGTTTCCTTGGTACTTGGCCGGCCTTCACGCTTTAAAAAGCCACCTGGAAACTTACCTGCAGCAGCCAATCGCTCGCGGTAATCACAGGTCAACGGGAAAAAATCGAGCCCCGGACGAGGGTCACTCGACGCGGTCGCCACGAGCACTACTGTTTCGCCGTACTGCACGGTCACGGCACCGGCAGCCTGCTTGGCCAAAAGCCCTGTTTCCAGGGCGAGAACACTGCCGCCGATCTGCTTCTCTACTCGAATACGTTTTTCAGTCACTTCAATACTTCCTTACAACCTACAAGACAACAAAAGGCCCCTTGCCGCGCATCGGTCCAGCCGGCTGGACAAACTTCCAACCGACCCCGTACGCGAGACAGCCCAACTTGGAGCTGGCGGGGAGTGTTTGCATGTGAGCAATCGCACGATCGCGCAAGACAGAAAAGAATTGGTCACAGCTCCAGCCACCCAACTTTCCGGCGGCTAAGAATGCCGGAAGGGTGCTCGGAGCGACCGGGAAGGCTAACAAACTAGCCACCGAGCCACATAACGGGAGGCGATTTTGGCAGTGCCATCTTCGCATGACCGCAGCTCGCTTAGGGCTATTTTCGAATGCCCAGCTTCCCGATGATATCGAGATATCGCTGTGGATCTTCGCCACGCACATAATCGAGAAGACGTCGGCGACGGCTCACCAAGCCCAACAAGCCTCGACGTGAGGCAAAGTCTTTGCGGTGAGTCCGCATGTGCTCGGTTAATCCGTTGATTCGCTCGGTTAAGATGGCAATTTGCACCTCAGGCGAGCCAGTATCGGCGTCCGTTTTTCGATGTTCGCCGATTACCTCGGCCTTACGCTCGTTCGAGATCGTCATTCGATTCTAAGTTCAATTACGTCGTATTTTGTTCACATGAATGGCCCGTAGTGTACCGCCAACGGCAAGCAACGCAACGGCAAATGGGGAGAGGATTTCTCGGTCCTGCCAGTGAGGGCATTTCCCCAGGCCAACGCGATTACTGTCCCCTATAACTGCCCGCTGGTATAGCCCCCTACTGCGGTGGTTGGCTCCAGCCAAAATCTCTGCCCCGGGGACTCGTATCCAGCCCTACTGAACGGCAAATCCGGGCGTCGGAGCGGAATCACGCCGCGCACTGCGGTGGTGTTTTCCGGCTAAAAACCGAGTATTTCGCGAACCTCCGTGGCCTGCTCGGCAGGGGTTCGATCGTTTCCGCCTGCGATCACCAACTCCGGCGACAGCGGCGGTTCATACGGATCACTTATCCCGGTGAAATGCTTGATCTCACCCGCTCGAGCCTTTTTGTACAACCCTTTCGGATCCCGACTCTCACAAATTTCCAATGGCGTGTCGACAAAAATCTCGACAAAATCACCCGGTTGCCCCGCCGATTCAACAATTTGGCGGACACGATCGCGATCTCGTCGATAGGGGCTGACAAACGCGGTGAGCGTGACCAACCCAGCCGACGCCAACAGGGAGGCAACGGAACCAATTCGGCGGATATTTTCTTCGCGATCCACCTCAGCAAACCCCAGACCGAATCGATTCGCAAATCCCTCGCCGTGCTCCTCGACCAATCGTTCCGGCGGCGCGCAAAGTCCGTGACGAATGTTGTCACCATCGAGCAGCATCGTGGCCCTCCCAAGCTGCTGCAGCTGCCGATCCAATTCGTTCGCAATCGTGCTTTTGCCACAACCACTCAATCCGGTGAACCAAATCACCCGGCCACGCTGCCCGAGCCGCTCCTCACGCTGCTGCCTCGTGACGGTGTGGTCGTGCCAAACAATGTCTTCCATGGAAACGATCGTAATTTTGAGGTGAGAAAAGCTGGGCCGACTGAATTTGACTGGAACGACGGGGCAGCCTGAATGAACGGAGTCAAATCAATGAACGAAGCTGGCGGTACAACCGTGCGAGACACCAACATTCAACCGAGGCAGCGAGCCCGCTCACATCCGCTGATCCAACCCGCTGATCCAACGTAAACTGACTGACATAAACTCGGCGAGCCGACCGGAGACCGAAGCCCGCCAAATTTACTCGAGTTCACATGACCAGACAGCTCAGTACCACGCGGGATCGCGAGGGATCTCTCAAATCTTTTCGACTTTTTGGATTGTGTCGATGGGTACGAATTGCTCCAACGCCCGGTCCGCAGCTTCCTCATCCGCTTCCGCTTCAGCCGTTACCGACGCCAGCGTTAAACCGTTGATAACAAGTAACGCATCCAACGCAGTGATGATCCCATTTCCGTTGGTATCGTAACGCTTCATCGCATCAATGCTGGCCAGGGTTTCACCCTCACTTTGCGCTGAATCAAACCCCAGCTTGCCGGGCAAATCAGCCAGCCGGACCGAACCGAAGTTACCCAAAAAGTTGATCACGACCAATGCATCACGGGGCGTCAATTTGCCGTCACCGGTCGTGTCATGAGGTTGGTCACGAAGTGCCGGCAGGATCTCGAATCCTGTTTCAACGAAACGAACGAGATTTTCAGGCAGCTGTTGGTCCATGCCCCGTAACAGGGCGGCCGCGCCACCTTCACCCGCCGGCTGAGGAAGTAATTCAACCTCGCCGGCAGCCACGGCGCGAACTCCAATCCGCAGCATTTCCTGCCATTCGCTAGCTTCCCCTTCAATTAATTCACTGACCGTTTCTTCCGATTTCACACCGAGCGATTCAATCACTCCATCCTTGAAGGCGTCTGGGGCTCCCTCTTTGAACTTGTCAAATTGTTCAGCTTTGAACCCTGGACCGAACTCAACTTTCCCTGTGACCTCAAAGTACTCAGTGGGAATCGCAAGATCGAAGAACGCGCTGTCCAGTCCGAGTGGGCGATGACGAAAATCTTTGGCTTTGAGCTGCAAGAATAATTCGTCACCCTCACGAACATCAGCCATCGGCTTGCCACTGGAATCAACCGCAGAAACGGCAAACTCAGCCAAGTGGTCACGTTCCCACTGAACCAAGCGGGTAACATCGCCCTCTGAATCGGCCGCATAAAGAGCCTTCGACTTACCGAATTCCAGCACGACCAAGACACTGGGCAGCCAATCCAAATCGATCGGTCCACCGGGTAGCTCAAGCGGCAACCCGCGGTCGAACAGCCGCTCCACCGAACGAACCTTCAATTCGTCAACAGACACCTCGTAATCCTCTGACGCTTGCAGAAGTACGGCGTCGACCAACTCTTTAACCTGGGGTTCACGAAGGCCAACCACACTGATATCGACCACCGCCTGCGACTCTCGAACGCCATCGCTGATGACGTATTCGAACTGCAAAGAATCGACGTCCCGGAAGGCCGCTGCTGGGACCTTAATCGCACGGCCGCGAACGATCTCTGCGCCTTCGGGAGCTCCGATTAGTTCGACAACCTTAACGGACGGTCGAGCCCCACGACGACTCACTAAGTCATTGGCGAGCACTGCAAAGACTTGATCGCGTCCATGATCACGTCGGCGGAATTGATCGTTCACCGCCTCCAGCGGGGGCAATGGCCGCGGCAACGGAATGAGCGTTGGATCACTTGGCTGCGGCCAGTCATACTCTTCCAAGTGATCGGCCAAACGCACGACAAGTCGCTCGGGGGTGACGTCCACTTCCAGCCAGCCATCAATGGGAACTGCACCCTCAAGCTGAAATTCTCCCGCTTCGCCGAGCCGCCCAAAAACCCACTGATTCTCTCCGAATGAACGCTGCCGCCCCTCGACTGAACTGACTCGGCTCTCTTCTGCGACGAAACCAAAACGCTGGGAATCCTTATCGATCAGCACGAGACTCTCATACGAAAGCGCACGCAGCTCGTCAGGAAGCTGAATTTCACTGAGAATCGCCTTTTCAGACAACGAAATCACCAAAAACACCGTTGGCTCCTGGACGCCGGGGGCGAAGGAAAGAGGTGCCAACCCGAGTGACTTTCGCGAAACAAGATCTGTGTCGATTTCCTCCGCTTCAGCCTGCAAATCGTCTTGGACCGAATCAACCGCGGCAGCACGCTGCCCCCGCAGGACCAGCCGATCGCCCATTCGTATCGCGCCGTGATCAAGCTCGATTCCGTCGGGTAGTGTCACCGCCTGAACCCGATCCTCCGCCTCTAAATCAAGCTTCAAGTCGGTATCGATAACGAGCAGCGATTCCCCTTTCCAATCACGAAGGACGACGTAGTCAGACCCTCCCACTCCCAATGCGACATGACCGTAAGCTCCATCCACACCAACCGACTCCACCAATTCAATGCCTTCCCCGGCAAAATCGAGCAAGGCGATCGTGGTGGTCGGCGTTCCTTCGTCGAAGCCTTGGTAGATGGCAACGCCCGTCAAACCATCTTGAGCGACGCCAAAATGAACGAGAAAACCTGGCCCCAGTTCGACCGAAGCCGCCTCGCGGAGTTGATCGCCTGACAGTTCATTGTCTGCCAGCGAGTAGCGGGCCACTGCGACGGTCGGCGGCGAAATCTCGGGAGCCGGCGCAACCGAGGTACCTTCGTCAGCTTCATCCCCACCCCAGAAAGGTAGAACCCAATCCATGAAGTCACTCTGCTTGGTGCTGACCACAAACAGATCATTCTCCCGAGCCACCGAGGTTCCGAGCAAAGGAATCTCGGCAGCAGACATCTTTTGCAAACCTTCAGGCGTAACCTGATAAGTGGCCACAAGTCCTGATAATTCAGGTGAAAAAGCACTTCGATCGTGGCTAGGCAGTGGAGAAAAGAAAGGTTGGTGAAGCGAGGAGATAACGACCAACCGATCCCCTTGCGAATGAATCGTATGCGAAAGCCCCGGCAGCTTTTGCTCGACCACTTCCCCTTCAAATTCAGGATCCACACTGATCGTCAAAGCGATGGTGTGGACGGTTGGCGGCTTCGGCATCCAATCCTGATCAAGCTTCCAATCTCGATCGGAGGACGCGTCTTCAAACAGGGCCGAAACAGCGTTACTGGCCGCAGTAAACAGCCCAGCCGGTGCCATGATCCGTGCATCGAACCGGTTGCCAATGAGGACGACCTGTTCTTGATGAACGAACATTTGCTCGACATGCATCTTGAATTTCGACTCTTGGACCAAATCCAGTTCGCCCTCGACGGACCGCTGGAACACTAGCAGGCTTCCCCCATGTTCAGGCCCGCGTCCCTGATCGACCACGAACAATCGATCGCCTACTTCTTGAACCAAGTCGGGGCCGTAGCTCAAGCCGGGATAGAGCAGTGGGGCGACGAAATCGAGACGCTTTACTCCCTGGAGTAGGTCGGAGTCGCCAAGGAGCGCCTTGGCCCGTTTTAGATCGGCAGAATCCCAGGAGATGTCAGCTGATTCCCAGGGGATGCGATGCAGCGGCTCAACACCACCGAGGTCTAGCTTGGCGGCCAACAGCCGGCGGCTTTCCAAAGATTCATGCCGAAGTGGACGCTTTGATTTCATCTTGGAATGCCTGTAAAAGCAACGATAACAAAGTGGATTGAAGCAAATGCTGCAGCAAAAGTACGCTGAGACTCTATCCGATTCGTTGGCCAGAATCCAGCATTTGGACCGATCCACCTGAAAACGTGCCGCCGGTGGACCGTCGTGAGATGGGGCCGAATTCGGGGACTGGAGTGGTGCACCCAGGATTGACCGGTTCACCTAGGATAAATGGGGCGACGAACCCGCTGGTGATTCTCGAAGAGTGCGGGTGATTCTCGAAAAGTGCGGGGCCGAATCCGCTCCTGAATGCCTAAAGCGACTGCACCGTGTCGGGATAGATCACCAATTCGATGCGACGATTATCCGCGCGGCCCGCCGGTGTCTCATTGGATTGCCGTGGCACGCTGGCCCCCTGAGCGATGGTGAATAGCTGCTCCGGTGGCAGTCCATTGCGACGCGTCAACACCTCCAAAATCGCACCTGACTGTGCTGAAGTTAGCTGGTGACTAGTCGCGAGCGAACCGCCATATAGCGTCGCGTTGTCGGTGTGTCCCTCGATCGCGATTCGCTGACGGGGAAAGACCGTTCGGAGTTGATTGGCGATCGGGTCAAGCGTCTGCGACGCGGAGGGTAACAACTGTGCCGTACCTTGCTGAAACAGTCGATCTGAGGGGATCAGAATTCGAATGGAAGCACCATCTTGAACGACAGGTAATCCGCCCGTGTTCAACTGGCTCGCCAGTTGGGAAAGGTTGGTATTGGGAACGATGGTTGCCCCCCCCCGCACTTGCGAAGACGCCTGCATGCCACGTACGCGTTGCTCCGCATTTCTGGCTGCGATCGCGGACGACTCCATTTGCTTCGAAACGTCAGCCAACTGCCTGCGCAGCACCTCCGATTCATCTCGATAGACCTGAGTTTGCTGTTCACTCTGCGCCAACTGGGTGTGCAACTGGCGATTATTGTCGTCAAGTAACTGAACGCGTCGATTCAGCTCAGCAATCTGCACATCGGTGGTGTTGACCGAAGCAGTCTGAGGGGCCTGCCAGGTAGCACCACCCGGAGCGGCAAGATATGGATTTTGGCTGCACCCCACGCCCAACGACGCCAACATGGCGAGGGCCATTAGGCTGATCCAGCGTTGCGGTTGAGGCAAATAACGAAGCATTCTTCGATCCGTTCTTCAGGAAAATCCCTTCATCTGTCGGCGACCGTAGAATTTCTGTCGCCAGCGAAGCAAGATCAATTCGATTTCGACCGTCGAGACTCGTTCAAGAGGTCAGCCCGCCGTCAGTTCCAACGGATCAATGCCATGGCAAGCAGAATCAGGGCAGGGGACAGGCCATGCAGGGGGGCAGGGCAGGGGAATCAGGACAGGGGACAGGCCATGCAGGACTGGGGACATGCAGGACTGGGGACAGGCCAGGCTTGCGATCTAATCGAGGAGGAGCGAGTCGCGGTTTCGGGCGATTTAGGGCGGGATTCCGACAGGCATGTGGTGCACACCGCGGCGGACACAATCCGTTTTGCAGCGGCGAATTGGTGACTGTCCCCACAGCCCGTGAAGAACTGGGGAGAGTCCCTGCCGCCCTCCGACTGCTGGCAGCGATCGCTGCCAGCTGCCCTTGATTGTCGATTTGATCGATTCCTCACCAAGCTGAAAGTCGTGCCGAGGCGGACTTGCTACGCGAACAGAGATGATGTCAGCTAGCAGGCCGCTAACGCTCGGCAAATATCGCAGCCCAGTTTTTTTTCATCGAAAGGGTCAACGAATGCTATCAAAGTCCGACGTCTTGGTTCTTCGCAACCAGTTTCCTGCGTTGTCGAAGCAGGTGGATCACCGTACCGCGGTTTACTTTGACGGCCCCGCCGGCACCCAAGTGCCTGAACGCGTAATCGATGCCATTTCGAATTACCTGCGCAACCACAACGCGAACCATGGCGGTGTTTTTCAGACCAGCGTCGAAAGTGACCAAGTTGTAGACGAAGCACATCGTGCCGCCGCCGAATTGGTAGGGTCACCAGACCCAAGTACGATTGCATTTGGTGCGAATATGACGTCACTCACCTTCGCTCTTTCGCGGGCCCTCGCTCAATCGTGGCAAGCGGGCGATGAAATCGTCGTATCCCGGCTTGAACATGATGCAAATTTTACGCCCTGGATCTTGGCGGCGCGAGATGCTGGAGCGACCGTCCGCTACATCGACATCAATGAAACAGACTGCACCTTACAGCTTGAGCAATACCAGGAGACGATCAACGACCGAACCCGCTTGGTGGCCGTGGGTTGCGCCTCCAACGCCGTGGGAACCATCAATCCAGTCAAGCAAATCTGCCACTGGGCCCGGCAAGTCGGCGCACTCACGTTTCTGGATGCCGTTCATTACGCACCACACGGCTTGATGGACGTGGTGGATTGGGACTGCGATTTTCTCGCCTGCAGCGCTTACAAATTCTTTGGGCCTCACGTTGGCATCCTGTACGGGCGAAAAACCCTGCTGGAATCGATCCAACCTTACAAATTAAGGCCATCCCCTAATGATTTACCGGGCAAATGGATGACTGGCACCCAAAACTTTGCCTGCCTTGCCGGCACCCTAGCAGCAATCGACTACCTGGCCGACATTGGCCGCTTGCAGGAAACGACGCCCCCACAATCTCAGCCAGATAATCCAACATTGCGCCCAGACGCCGGTTCCGACCAATTCCGACGTTCCGCCTTAGCCCGAGCGTATGATCGAATCGGTGAATACGAGCGATCCTTGCTGAAACCGCTGCTGTCGGGTTTGGCGTCGAATCCACACATCAAAATTTGGGGAATCGCCGACCCTGACCGCAGCCACGAAAGATGTCCTACGCTCTCAATCACGCACGATCGGTGGAGTCCTCGTGAACTCGCTCAACACCTAAGTGAGGTTGGCATTTTTGTTTGGCACGGCAACTATTATGCTTTGCCGTTAACCGAGCGACTTGGAGTTGAGCCAAGCGGGATGGTTCGCATTGGAATCACGCACTACAACACCCAGGAAGAAATCGAGCGTTTGCTCGATCGCCTCTAGCCGAGACCGAATCGCCAAATGTTGATGGCAGGCAGAGATCCCGATGGGTGAAAGAGGCAGCGAGAACGACAGCGGGCGTTGATTGACGACATGCCAACAACGCCTCGCCAAGACTTACTTCTCCAATCACTGCTGACCACCGCGATCGATGGTCGCTACTTGTCTTCGAGCTTCTTGACGACTTTGTCGATCAATCCGTACTCGTTCGCTTCGTCGGCCGACATGAAACGGTCACGGTCAGTATCTTTCTCGATTTTCTCGAGCGAATGACCGGTGTGCTCGATCATGATTTCGTTCATCCGTTGCTTAATCCGTCGCAATTCCTCGACGTGAATCTCGACTTCACGCGCGGTTCCTTGCATTCCGGCAAGCGGCTGGTGAATCATGATCCGAGCGTTCGGCAAGGCGAATCGCTTGCCGGCGGCGCCTGCGGTCAACAAAACGGCTCCCATCGAAGCGGCTTGCCCGATGCAGTAAGTCGCAACATCACACGAGACGAATTGCATTGTGTCATAAATCGCCATTCCGGCGGTAATACTTCCACCAGGGCTATTGATGTACAGATGGATGTCCGATTTCGGATCATCCGACTGCAAAAACAGCATTTGTGCGACCAGCGAATTTGAAATTTGGTCGTCGACTTGCTGACCGAGAAAAATGATCCGGTCTTTCAGAAGTCGGCTGTAAATGTCGTAGGCACGCTCTTCGCGGCCGCTCTTTTCGACAACGTATGGAATGACGGGCATCGGTGGGACGTTTCCAGTGGAAGGTGTGCGGAAAGGAATTCGGACGAAAATGCAATCGATTATTCGTCTTCATCAGTATCAGACGGAGGCTTGATCAAAATGTCATCGACCAAACCGTAACTTTTCGCCTCTTCGGCACTAAGGAAGAAATCGCGATCGGTATCGTCCGCAATTTTCTCCACCGTTTGCCCCGCATGCTTGCTAATAATGCGGTTGAGCACATCTCGGTAGCGGAACATTTCGGCGGCCTGAATCTCGATATCGCTGACTTGGCCGCCAACACCACCCATCGGTTGGTGCATCATCACGCGACTGTTCGGCAAACAATATCGCTTACCCTGAGTCCCGCCGACCAACAAAACCGCTGCCCCGCTGCAGGCTTCACCAACACAATAGGTGGCGACCGGGCATGACAACATTTGCATCGTGTCATAAATCGCCAGCGTGGCTGTGACACTGCCGCCGGGACTGTTGATGTAAAAATGAATATCTTTGCGGCGATTCTCACTCTGCAAATAAAGCAGTTTCATCACCATGTCGTTTGCATTGGCGTAATGAATCTCGCCCTGCAAAAAAACAATTCGGTTTTCGAGCAACAAGTCGCCAAGGGTCAACTGCCGCTGACGTTGATAACTCTGGTAAGCGTGGCTGTTGCTCAGCTCTCGATCTCCGATGGAGCCGACCGCCATCTGGTGAGCCAATGGATGATTCATACAGTAATTCCAACAAACAATGAGTTTCGCCGGCCACGTTTCTGCCAGCGAATGGAGCCCTAGTGTTCAAGATTCCCGAAAATAAGACAAGGGGAAGTGGGAAGTTTGAATCGATGAGGTTGAAACGGGCGATTAGCCGGCACCGATCCCCTCGAGAAGAGTTGATCTCAACAAACCCAAAGCAGTACCAGACCTCGCAATCCACCAAACCCCAATGCCTGTCCCCAATCGGACTCCCTGTCCGCAACGGGACTCAGTCCCCAAAACATGCCCCCAAGACCGACTGAAAACAATGCCTGTCCCCAAGCTGTGCTGAAAACAATGCCTGTCCCCAAGCTGCCCCCCAACAATGCCTGTCCCCAAGCTGCATCCCCCAAGCTGCCTTTTCAAGCTGCGCCCAATGGCTGGGTCGAACAATGCCTGTCCCCAAGCTGCCTTCCGCCCGTCCCTCCCCACGTCGAACAATGCCTGTCCCCAAGCTGCCAGGCATTTGCAAGCTAAAGCCAACCAGCGTGGGTTGATGCCAATATTGGGCCAAGCATCACGCAACGACTCAAGCAGCTGCGCGATTCAGGGAACACAACGGGCAAGGAGACCGAGTCGACTTACTCGGTTCCTTGCGTTGAGAGATTCACTCGGTCCCTCCAGGCGATCATTGACCACCCCGGAAGCTGCGACAGTGCCTCGCCAATCACGCCTGACTGACAAAAACTTTCAGCGAGTGGTGAGGCATCGGAATCGCATTGCCATCGACGATGGGTCCGTCGAGATCAGGATAGATATCCTCGGGTGACTCGGCAGCAGTATCGACAAACTGGCCCCACTGCGTGCCCCGCCCCACGGTGGGCAACTGAAACTCTCGCGTCTGCCCCGTGCTATTGAACATCAACACGATGTCACGGCCGAGTCCCTCGGGATCGTCAATTCGACTCGGAGCAGTGATGTACGCAACCATGGCCAATTCGTGCTGCCCCCAATCAAGGTTGTGGCCGTCAGGCGAGTACCAAGAGACATCAGGAATCATCCGACCATCGATCGGCATCCCAGTCAAGTAATTCTTTCGACGAACCGTCGGTTGCTCACGCCTGAATCGAATCAGCCCCTGGACGAACCGGAACATACTCTCGTGCTTCTCGACAAGCCGCCAATCGAACCAACTGATGTCGTTGTCCTGGCAGTAAGCATTATTGTTACCTTTCTGCGTCCGACGAACTTCATCACCACTGACCAGCATCGGCACACCCTGGCTAAGCAGCAACGTGCTCAACATGTTTTTGATCTGGCGAGTGCGAACCGTGTTGATCGCTTTTTTGCGTGTTGTTCCCTCAGCGCCGTAGTTATCGCTAATGTTGTGATTGTCACCGTCGCAATTATCTTCCCCATTGGCCATGTTGTGTTTTTCCTTGTACGACACGAGGTCGTTCATGGAGAAACCATCATGGCTAGTGATCAAGTTGATACTGCAAAAGGGTGGTCGCCCATCGTGCTCGTACAAGTCACTGCTGCCGGCTAGACGTGTTGCGAGAGCCCCCAGGGTCCCACCGTCGCCACGCCAGAATCCCCGGACATCATCACGATAGCGGCCGTTCCATTCTGCCCAACGATGGTTGCCAAATGAGCCAACTTGATAGGCGCCAGCAGCATCCCAAGCTTCAGCAATGATTTTGGTGTCGGCGAGCAATGGATCCTCGGCGATCAGTTCCACCATCGGTGGATTGGGAATCAAGTTACCGTTTCGGTCGCGGCTCAAAATACTCGCCAAATCGAATCGAAATCCGTCGATATGGTAGTTGTGCACCCAGTGACGGAGACAATGAAAAATCATCTCGCGGACAACCGGATGGTTTCCGTTGACGGTGTTTCCGCAACCGCTGTAGTTACAGTAGTGCTGTCCCTCACTCAGAATGTAATAGACCTGATTTTCCAGACCTTTGAACGAAAGTGTTGGTCCTCGCTCGTTCCCCTCACAAGTGTGATTGAAGACGACGTCCAGGATCACTTCGATCCCCGCGGCATGCAGTGCCTTGACCATCTCCTTAAATTCACGCACTTGGGCCCCCGGCGTGCGATCGAACGCATAACCACGATGTGGCGAGAAAAACGCCATCGAGTCATAGCCCCAGTAATTGGGACGCTCCATCCGGTTGCCGTGAATATCCTTGATCGGAAATTCGTTGATCGGCATCAACTCAACTGCTGTCACCCCGAGCGATTGAAGGTAGGGAATTTTTTCTATCACACCCAAGTAGGTTCCGGGGGCCTTTACCTTCGCCGTTCGACTCTTCGTGAATCCGCGAACGTGCATCTCGTAGATGACTGACTCGCTGATGTCACGGCGGATATGCCGATCCCCTTCCCAATCGAAATCATCATCAATCACCACGCACTTGGGTGGTCGGATGATGCCATCCTTACACTTCTGGAATTCACCTGCCAACGCCTGGGCATACGGATCGATCAGCCGAGCAGAAGAATCAAACCGGTGCCCACGTTCGGGATCCCAAGGCCCACTTGCCTGAAAATGATAGAGTTGGCCCTTATCGATGCCGGGCACATTCAAACTCCAAACGTCGCCCCAGCGGTCGGAATCGCGATCAAATTCAATCACTTCCGCCGGTTCGCGATCACTTACCTTGTTGTAGAGCAACAAGCGCATCGCAGTCGCAGATCGGCTGAAAACCGAAAACTGCACACCGGTATCCTGCAACTTCGCCCCAAAGGGTGGCTGGTAGGCAAACTGCAGAGTGGGGCACGGATGTCGCATTAGCATATGGTGGGAGCTCCTTGCATGTAACCAAATGACCTCGGTGCCAACGATCTCGTCAACGGACTGTCGATTTATCGTTCATCGTTGCGGGTTTCTTCACCGCGATTCTCGTCCACTTTGTTAGGGGCGAGAATCGGACCGCTGAAGGAACACTACCACGGAGGTTTTGACGTGCCGGACTTACTGCTCAGCCAAACAAGAATTCCTTGGTGGCACGCGAACAACACGACGATTGGCGATTACGTAGCGAAGAAGCCTCCCAAAATGATGAGCGAAACTTTGATGATTAGTAAAACCGAAGCAGAAGAATTGCTAGAGTCTAGAGGACGAAACGGCCTAACCCGGCGGAACTCGGTGGCGGAAACGCTACGGCGTCTGCGACCACCGCTGGAAAGCCTCTAAAGGTGCGAATCCCGCTGTTTTAAAATCTCGCCCCGCTTCTCGGAGCCATCGCTTGTCCCCCGGAGCTCTCTGATTCTGTCGAAATGACTCGATAAATCAGTGCTCGCATCAGCCGAGGCCTCCCCTCCATCCGCGAAAGAAAGCTGGAGACTCCGCCGAGCCCACTGCTAGCATCAAAGCGGTGCGGGTGGCATGATAAACGCGGTCCTTCCTCTACTGCCAAAGGCAACATGTCCGCAACTTACAAAGATGCCGGCGTTGACCTCGATGTGTACGCCGAATCGATGAGCCGGCTGCCGCGGTTGATGCATCGCACTCACAGCCCACGCGTGATCCCCAGTGATGGGGGCTTTGCCGGCCTGTTTCAACTCGACTTCGCCGGCAAACTCTTTGCCCGTAACTATCAAGACCCCGTCTTGGTAAGCGGGACCGATGGAGTCGGCACCAAGCTGAAAATCGCCCAACAGACCGATCATCACCAAACCGTCGGTATCGATTTAGTCGGCATGTGCGTCAATGATCTGCTCTGCACCGGTGCCGAACCTTTATTCTTCCTTGATTATGTCGCGATGGGTCGCGACGATCCGGCTAGATTAGAACGCATTGTCCAAGGCATCAGTGACGGATGTGTGATCGGCGATATGGCGCTGCTCGGTGGCGAAACTGCGATCATGCCCGACATGTATGGCGATGAAGATTACGACTTAGCCGGTTTCGCTGTCGGTGTCGTAGAACGCAGTCGCCTGATCGACGGAAAGCAAATTAGCGAGGGCGACGTTGTGCTAGGCCTCGCATCGAGTGGGCTACACAGCAATGGCTTTTCGTTAGTCCGCAAAGTCATTCGCGATGCCAAGTGTGATTGGGACCACGCGCCGCCACAGTTGGAGGGAAAGACACTCGCCGAAGTCTGCTTGGAACCAACACGAATTTACACCGCCGCCATCCGCAACGTGCTTGCACACTATCGCGTCAAGCAGGTCTTACACGGGTTAGCCCACATCACTGGGGGAGGATTCGAGGAAAACCTTGATCGTATTCTGCCCACCCAAGTCGACGCGGTGATCGATGCTTCGACTTGGAATGCCCCGCCGATCTTTGGGTGGCTGCAAGAAACCGGCAAGATCAAAACAAACGAGATGCGGAGAGTATTCAATATGGGAATCGGAATGACCGCCGTAGTCAGCGAGTTTTATGCTGCCAGCATCGCTTCCCAAATCAACGACGCGGGCGTCCCGTGCCATCCGGTTGGCAAGATCGTGGCGGGAACAGGCACGGTTCGTTACCAATAAGACACAGTTCGTCACCAAGAACGCATAGGGCACAAACAGAATAAAGACGAAGTTTCTGTGGTGCCCCGCGCAAAATCTCTTCGCAACTTCGCCACGGGGCGGCCAGACAAAATCGCAGCCCAAAAACTGTTGAGCGGCAGGACTGGCCCCGTAAACCAGCCCTGCAACCCAGCGGTCGTCTTGCCACTCACCGGAACGCGAACACCCAGGTGCGGCCCTTCGGTTGTGTCTGTCTCGAGACTCGGCTTTGGTCGATTCGCTGCCTCACCAGCTAGAGCATCTTGCCAGCCAATGCATCTTGCCATGAATAGCGGCTAAACTAGTGATTCCGACGGTAATCCACTCGTTGAAAACTCACGCCATTTGTTTCATGAACATGCGATTTCAATTCCTGACCTTGTGCTTGCTGCTATCGCCCATCTCCCTCCGCGGCGACGATTCGTGGCCGCAGTTTCGCGGTCCCCAAGGTAACGGCATTGCAACAGGACAAACCATTCCTGCGGAGATTGGCGAGTCGACTAATCTGGCTTGGCGAACCGAATTGCCAGGCCGTGGTTGGTCGTCTCCTATCATCGCCGATGACATCATCTACGTGACCACCGCGGTGGAGCGAACCCCAAACGAAGCAGAACGCCTGACGATGCTCCGCGATGAAGGCATCGAGGAACGGAAGTTCAAACAACTTGCGATCGCAAAATCAATCGACCTGAAATTAATTGCGATCGATTTTAACACGGGCTCCCTGCTGCGAACGATCGACTTGAGCATGATCTCCGATCCCGATCCGATTCACTCGCTGAACAGTTATTCCTCTCCAACACCGACGATCGACGGCGAAACGATCTACTGTCACTTCGGAACCTACGGCACTTACGCGGTTGATCGAAAATCTGGCGAAGCCGTGTGGGCGCGACGCTTACCTCTGGAACATTCCGTCGGTCCCGGAAGCTCACCCTTCATTTACAAAAACCTCTTGGTCCTGATTCAGGATGGTGTCGATCGACAATACGTCACTGCACTGAACAAAAATACTGGGGAAACCGTCTGGGAACGCGACCGCCCAGAAATGGACGCTCCTGACGGCGATCAGAAGAAAGCCTATTGCACACCGATTGCCATCACGGATCAACGTGGGCGGGAGCAACTGATTTGCATGGGTTCACAATGGATGGTGTCCTACAAACCAGCAACCGGCGAGGAACTCTGGCGGGTCAAACATGGCAAAGGTTTTTCGGTCGTCCCTTGTCCGGTGTATGGAGATGAGGTTGTTTATTTCTCAACTGGCTTCACCAAGCCAGTTTTGTTCGCGGTTCGTGTGGATGGTGACGGAGATGTCAGCGATACCCATGTGAACTGGGTCGCCAAGCAAGGCATCCCGGCAAAACCATCACCAATCCTGCATGACGGTTTGATCTACCTGATGGCCGACAATGGCGTCGCAAGCTGCTTGAACGCTGACGATGGCGAGCAGGTATGGAAAAAACGCATCGGCGGCGACTACTCAGCTTCACCCATCCTGGCCGGCGGACATCTTTACTTCGCCTCGCAAGATGGCAAAGTAACGGTACTTGAACCGGGACGGGAAGGAAAAATCATTGCCGAAAGTCAAATCGATGGTCGCATCATGGCGTCACCGGCAGTGGTCAAAAACACACTCGTCGTGCGATCGGACCAAGCGATCTACCAATTCAAGTAGCCGACGCCACCAACCGATGTGCGACACGAAGACCGGCCCGCAAGCAGACGCTGGCCGTCACCGGAGATAACGCTGTTCGTCACCAGAGATCACGTTGTCCGTTATTGGAAAAAGAGGCGACTGCCGTGCCGGTTTCAAAGCTCCCCACTCCCTCCTAAAGAACGAAGTCCGCCTACAGAACGAAGTTGGCCCAGGGGAAGCGGCATGGTTCTGGTTCCCTTCCTTCTTCGCACTCGTACTCGTAATCGCACTCAGCTTTGCGGTTGTTGCACTCGATTCGGGCAACACGCACAGCAGATACCCTAGCCCCACGCATGAGGCAGGATATTTGAAACGCCTGCGTTCACGCATTGCGATCAGCCGGTCACTCGGTGAGTTGGTGTCGGTCGGCCCGGTCGGAGTGAAAACGCAGTCACCGAATCCACTTGCAACTGTTCGGATTCAGCAATCGAATGCAGTGTTTGTCGACAGAGCTGCTCCAACAGATCAGGATCGATCGCAACCCTCGCGTTGACGATCAATTGAATCTTGCCGCTCATCTCTCTGGCTGCCGCCAAGCCGACATCGACCGTACTTTCATTACTGACCAAGTTGGCAACCGCCTGGGCATCACCTCCCAACACTGACACCTTCAAGTGTGCGATCTGTCCGTCTTGGGCCACGATTTGTTGGCCGATCGCCCCAACCAAGGCTGACGCTAAACCATCCAGGTCAATCGCGTGCTCAGCAGTCACGTGGGACGATAAATTCACCCATCCAAGCTCCGCCTCGCCATCGGCGTAAATGTCGTAGTCAATTTGCAGCAATCGTTGCCCCGCAGCCATCGGCGATTCGATCAAACCGAGCACCTCGCTGATTCCATCTCCCTCGCGTGGACTTACCGACAACACGGGAACGCCCGGCGCAACTTTCGACACCGACTCACGCAGCGACTCGACAGCCTCTTCACCCAACTGATCCTTGCGGCCAATCATCAGGTAGTCCGCTTCCTCGAGTTGCTTCCGAAAGATGTACTCGGCTTGGGGTGAGAAACCGCTACGCCTGGTTTCGCCACTCCCCAGGATAAGCCTGCCGTGGGAGGGCTTCAGCAAGACTCCAAAGGGCGCCAGTTCGAATCGGTCACCGAGCAGTTGCTGGAGCGGCAAGATGACCGTCGCGACCAAATCGGTGCAGCTGCCAACCGGTTCCGCCAAGATCACATCGGGGACATCATCACCTGAAAATCGATCGGCAGTGGAGACGAGATCGTCAAAACCACAGCAAAAGCATGCTCCAGCGACCTCACCAACCTCAAATCCCTGTGAACGGAGATTCTGGGTATCGACAAGGTCATCAGCCTGATCGTTTGTGATGATTCCCACGCGACGACCGTCAGCGACGTACCGACGGGCCAGCTGGCCAATCAACGTCGTTTTCCCCGCACCGAGAAATCCGCCGATCAAGACGAAACGTGTTTTGCTCATTGAAGAAATATCTTAATGGAACTTAAAAGAAGGCATTCTGTGGACGTTGCAGTACTATATTACCCGCCGGGGCAGCCACCACACGGCAACCGTCCGTCAAGGCTTCCACGACCACTTTCATCCCATCAACCCGTAGGTCCGTCCATGATGAGGCCGAAAAACCGCCGAACGCCGGACAAACAGGCTTACTGCGGGGCCAGCGGGCAAATCCACTCGTCTCTCCAAACGACCACAGCGATTTTTTATCAATCCGAGTAACTTGATGTCGCTTGGAACTCGTTGTGGATTCAGTAGACGTAATTTATTCTATGCCAAATGACTTCCTCCTATGACACGATCATCATCGGCGCCGGGATGAGCGGCTTAGCTGCGGGCATACGCCTCGCTCATTTTGATCAACGGGTTTGCATCCTTGAGCGGCATTACACGATTGGCGGCCTGAATTCTTTTTATCGACTTGGCGGTCGAGATTACGATGTCGGTCTGCACGCGATGACTAATTTTGCTCGAAAAGGGACGAAGAAGGGTCCTTTAGCAAAGCTAATTCGGCAACTGCGATTTCGCTGGGACGACTTTAAACTCGCCGAACAAGTGGGATCATCCATCCGCTTCCCGAATGCTTCTCTCGATTTCAGCAACGACATCGAACACCTTGAAGCGGACATTGCGAAGAACTTCCCAAGTCAAATCGATGGCTTTCGCTCGCTATGCGCCTCGCTGTTAGATTACAGCGACATGGACGGCGGCGATCCAAACTTCATGCGATCAGCCCGCGACGTCATGAAAGAACATTTGAGCGATCCACTGTTAATCGAGATGCTGCTCTGCCCGCTGATGTGGTATGGCAACGCCCGCGAAAACGATATGGATTTCGGTCAATTCTGCATTATGTTTCGCGCTTGCTATTTGGAAGGCTTTGGTCGCCCCTTCAAAGGCGTTCGCGTGATCCTGAAAAACCTCGTCCGGCGTTTCCGAGGCTTGGGAGGTGAACTGAAGCTACGTAGCGGCGTCTCAAAAATTCACGTTGACAATGGTCAAGCGACTGGCGTCGTTCTGGACGACGGGACCGAACTGCAGGGAAAACGAATTTTGTCGTCAGCGGGTAACGTCGAAACCATGCGTCTCTGCGACGACATCACCGAGCCGACCATCGCGAAGGCGGGCAAACTGTCGTTCATTGAATCAATTTCAATTCTCGATCGCAAACCGATCGATTTCGGCTTCGATCGCACCATCGTTTTTTACAACGACAGCGATTCGTTTCATTGGCGTCGCCCCGATCATACCTTGTGTGATACACGAACCGGCGTTGTCTGTTCGCCCAACAACTACATTTACGATCAAGAGGATGGCGAATTACCGGATGGAGTGATTCGCATCACAACGCTGGCGAATCATGACCGCTGGTGCAACCTACCAGAAGCAAAGTACCAAGCGGCGAAAGTCGAACAGTACGACGAAGCAATCGAATCGGCGGTCCGCTTCATGCCTGACTTTCGTCGATACGTTACCGACACCGACGTGTTCACCCCCAAAACGATTCGCCGCTTCACGTGGCATGACAATGGTGCCGTTTACGGCGCCCCGGAAAAGCAACTTGATGGCACGACCCATTTGCCTAACCTGTTCCTCTGCGGTACCGACCAAGGATTCGTTGGCATCGTCGGAGCGATCGTCAGCGGGATCAGCATGGCAAATCGACACTGCTTGCACGGCAAAACTTAATCAAGCCATACCGACATTTGCTTGCAAGAAGCCAAGCCTTAATTTTACAAAGCCCGCAGCCAGCCGCGCGAAGCAAGCTTTGATTCCCAATTCATGGAGCCCTCGGTGACAAGACTGCAGACCGGAATCCCGCGATTGGATGAATTGCTCGGAGGTGGCTTACTACCAGGCACACTGACCGTCGTGATGGGGGCAACGGGCATCGGCAAAACACAACTGGGATTGGCGTTTGCCGACCACGGACGCCAACAGGAAGGCGAACGAGGCATCGTGTTTGATTTAACCGCCCGGGGTGACTCTCAGAATCATCAAGCCTACGCCGAACGAATCTGCGATTGGCAACTGAACGAACAGTGCATCGACGCCACGCTGGTCCCCGAGCAAGTCTGGGACAAACCCCTCGCCAGACGCGATTACCTGCACATTTTTCGGCAAAGCGGGCGACGGGTTACCGCTGGTGATATGGACTCGGACGCTTGGCGGGAATGGAAGTACGAACAGGCCAAAAAGCTCGATCGTGCAATCGCCTTTTTCTATGGTAATCTTGCCAATGGCGTTCGCCGCTGTGTCATCGATGGTATTGAACCGGTCACCAAAGCAGCGGATTCCATCCAGTTAGAGATGTTTGATTACATCTATCATCAGATTCTTCACAAGGAGCATGACTGGGTCGCCCGAGATCTTTTTCGAGTCGGATTCCGAGAACACGCCGAACGTGTCGAACAACATGCCTACGACCATAAGGCTGTTGCTTGCTTGTTGCTTTACACCAGCCACGAAGTGATGCTGGATGATTTGATCACGCGACCGATCGAAAGCGGAGACGAACTGTCCAACGCCAATACGATCATCCTGATGGGTAAAACGCGTGAAGGAAATCGAATGGGACGTGCCCTGCATGTTGCCAAGCATCGCGGCAGCGCTTGCGATGAATCGATTGTGCCGTTTCAAATCAGTGAAAGTGGTTTGATCTTGGACCAATCTTGAGCCCGGCCATCGGCAGCAGCACCCAGAATCGCACCACAGCGTCCAGAATCACATGAGTAGGCTTCTGATTAGCCGAACTGCCTAGGTTCACCCATCTAAGCTTTCGGCTCGTCGTGCGTTTGCTGACGCTGCAGTTGTTCCAACGCCTGCTCTCTCAGCTTGGGGGCGCGGATCTGTTTTTCGATGACGGCGCGCGGGTCATCGACAATCGCTTCCAGACCTTCAATTAACTGCTGGGTCCACAGATCTTCTTCGTCACGAATGGAACAGCCAATCATTTGACAGATGGTGGGTGCCATCGCTGCAAATGCTTTTCCCTGGCGACGAATAATTTGCAATACAGGCAATGGATCAACCGCTGGCTGTTTTAACAAACGGATAAGTTGCGGCTGGAAAGGATCCAAGGACATGCCTAGCTTCTCAGCTGACTCGAATGCTGCCGCTCGCATTACGGCAGAACCGCGGGTGATTAAACGCTGCAGGCACGATTCAACCTCGGGTTCGATCGTTCGCAGTCTCCCCAACACACGTGTTGCGGAAGGTGCCAGATCACGATCACCCCGACGAATCGCCGTTAGCGCCGACTCCGCAACCGATGGAGGCAAATCGTCACGCTGAACCAGCGCGAGCGACGAGGCATAGGCCAGCACGGCGTCCTCGCTGATCAACCAACCCGCCAATTCGCGTGGATCACACCGCGTACTCGGGATGGTTTCGGCTTCGAATAACAATCGGTTCCCATTACGAGCTTGGGCAGTGAAATAGTTCGTTGCTTTTTCGAAGGCGACTCTTGAGTCTAACCGCAAAGACGAGATCCACGTCGGCCGTGTCTCGTGACGTATCCTGCAAAACAAAGCCAGTGCATAACCAATTTCGGCCGCGTTATAGTAACCGGCGCGTGACATCGACCAGCCTGACCATCCTGCTTGAGTCCAGTTTTGATCGTAGAAGCAAGCGTCACTTGCCAGCACGCCCAGCCCGGCACAAATGGGAAACAGATTGGTCGTCCGCGGGTGCAAGTCCAACTCTCGTCCGTCCGTGAACTGATGCCAAAAGTGACAGGCATATTGATAGGCCAACTCAATCACCGTCCTCAGCGGATCAGCGATCGTCTCGCCCGCCAAGGTGATCACTGCTGCCCCACCCTCTTGCGATGGCGTGTAGGTCGAAGGGAAAGTCAGATCCTCCAGCGATCGAATCGCCAACTCACAGCGTGTGACCGCTGACGGCAGCCGTTGCAAAACCTGGCCGGCTGCCACTTCGAGCCGTTGCTGACCCTCGACTGAATCCAAACCCCATGGCTTGATGTCTGTGACGACGTCGACCTGACGCACCCATTCAGGGGTAATCGATTCAACATTTCGCCTCAACAACAAGTCGATATCGACCTGTCGAGCGGTCGTCAGCGGCGATCGATTTTTTCGTAGGCCAAACATGTTGGCAGTGTACGCGAAACTCGCCTGTTCGTCGCTGAGGATTCAAGCTGGCTCCCCAGCCAGCTTCCCCAATCCCGGCTGACTCTCGATTGGTGTACCATACGCCGATCCAATTCGCTCCTCCCACGGCTCCACCCTCCCATGGTCAGCTCTGAAGTCTTCCAAGGTTGTATCCCGGCATTGATGACGCCCTGCGGCGAAGATCAAACCCCCAATTTTGATGCCTTAGTAAGTAAAGCCAAACAACTTGTCGACGCCGGCATGCACGCCGTGGTTTACTGCGGATCGATGGGTGATTGGCCGTTATTGTCCGATGCTCAACGTCAGGAAGGCGTGGCGCGATTAGTGGCCGCTGGAATCCGCGTCGTGGTCGGCACCGGTGCTCAAAATTCGGCGATCGCGGTTCAGCATGCAGCCCACGCGCAAGAGGTTGGTGCAGCGGGGTTGATGGTGATCCCACGCGTACTGTCGCGCGGCACCTCCCCAGCGGCCCAACGTCACCACTTCGCTGCCATTCTGAATGCGGCACCCGACCTGCCCGCGGTTATCTACAACAGCCCATATTACGGTTTCGAAACGAAGGCCGATCTCTTTTTCGATCTCCGTAATGAATTCCCGAATCTAGTTGGGTTCAAGGAGTTTGGTGGCGCGGACGCATTGAGTTATGCCGGCGAGCAAATCACCCATGGCGATGATCGAGTCGTGCTAATGGCGGGCGTGGATACCCAGGTCTATCACGGTTTCCTCCACTGCGGCGCGTCCGGTGCGATCACGGGAATCGGCAACTGTTTGCCGGAACCTGTTCTAAAACTAATTTCCTTGTGCCGACAAGCCGTTGCCGGTGACGCTCAAGCAAGGACCTATGCTCAGCAACTCGACGAAGCACTGACTGTGTTGTCGACGTTTGACGAAGGCCCTGATCTGGTGCTCTACTACAAATACTTGCTGTTTCTTCAGGGAGAAAAAGAATACCAGCACCACTTTGTCGCCACCGATCAATTGAGTGACAGCCAACGTGGATTCGCCGAGGCTCAGTTCACTCAGTTCCAATCTTGGTGGCAATCATGGCCTGGTAAGACGCACGGCGATGACTGATTCAAAAGCACGCATCCGCACACTGCAAGTCATCGACTCGCACACAGGCGGCGAACCCACGCGAGTCGTGATTGATGGCGGCCCCGACCTGGGTATCGGACCACTCGCCGAACGTCTTGATCGCTGTCAGCAGCAGTTCGATTCGTTTCGCTGCGCGGTGGTGACCGAACCCCGAGGTTCCGATGTCCTGGTGGGAGCACTGCTAGTACCACCGCATGCTGCCGATTGTGATTTCGGAGTCGTCTTCTTCAACAACGTCGGCCTGCTGGGGATGTGCGGGCACGGCATGATCGGCGTTGTCGAAACCCTGAAACACCTTGGTCGCTTGGATCGCAATCACTGCCGAATTGAAACCCCGGTAGGGTCCGTCGTCTGTCGATTGCACGAAGACCAGTCGGTTTCGATTGAGAACGTTAACAGTTATCGAGCCGCCAGCGATGTAAAACTGGATGTCGACGGGATTGGAACCGTTGTGGGCGATGTCGCCTGGGGAGGCAATTGGTTCTTTCTCGTGCGAGAACCCCACCAAGACGTCAGCCTCACCCAAGTCACTCGTCTCTCCCAAATAGCCGTTGATATTCGTGCCGCGGTTCACCAAGCCGGTTTCCCTCAGGTCGACCACGTTGAATTGTTTGGCGAACCTCACGATCCGGATGCCGATCTGCGAAACTTTGTCTTGTGCCCCGGCTTAGAATTCGATCGGTCACCCTGCGGGACGGGAACCAGTGCGAAGCTAGCTTGCTTGGCAGCTGACGGTAAAGTTCAACCTGGGCAAGTCTGGACCCAGGAGGGAATCCTGGGGTCGACCTTTGTCGCCTCGTTTCAATGGGCCGATCAATCCAAATCGGTCATTCGCCCGGAAGTTCGCGGCCGAGCCTTCGTCACGGCTGAGAGCCAATTGCGGATGGATCCTGATGATCCATTTGCCTGGGGTATCGGCGCATTGCGTGGTATCGAGGTAGGCGAAACAGGCACCTCTGAGCAAGCTGACAAAACCAATTCCGCCAGCTAGGGAAGACATTCAGTGTCCAAACGCGTCGTGATCGTGGGTGGCGGTGTCGTCGGAATGGCGACCGCGTGGTACTGCCGGCAGCAAGGCCAACAGGTCACGCTGGTCGATCGCGGTCGAGCGTATCGCGACGGCTGCTCATTTGGCAACGCCGGCATGATCGTTCCGAGTCACTTCATCCCGCTCGCTGCGCCAGGCATGATTCGACTCGGATTGAAATGGATGCTCGATCCCGAATCCCCGTTCTACATCCGCCCGCGATTATCGTGGGATTTGCTCCGATGGTTGTGGTGTTTTCGGGGAGCCTGCAAGGAATCGCGAGTACGAGAAGCCGCACCACTGCTTCGCGACTTGCACCTTGCCAGCCGCAGGTGCTTCGAAGAATTGCAAACCGAACTCGAGGGCGGCTTCGGGCTTGTTCAACGAGGGCTACTCATGCTTTGTCGTGATGAACACGTCTGGCAGGAAGAAATCGAAACGTCAGAGCGTGCCAGGCAACTCGGCTTGCCGGCGCGAGTCCTCGACCCAACCGCACTGGCAGAACTCGATCCAAATATCGAGATGGATGTGCGGGGCGCGATCCACTATCCCGATGACTGCCACCTTTCACCCAATCGCTTGATGCTGGCACTGCAAGAAAAATTGAGCTCACAGGGCTGCACGTTTCACTGGGAAACCGAGTGTCAAGGATTTCGAAATCAAGGAAACCACATCACAGCCGTGGTGACCAACGAGGGTGAGATCGCGGCCGATGAATTCTTGATCTGCGGCGGTATCTGGTCGCCCGAGATGACGGAGCACCTGAACTTGAAATTGCCGATGCAGGCCGGAAAAGGCTACAGCGTGATGCTGGACCAACCTCCAGAACTACCCGAAATTTGCTCCATCCTGACGGAGGCTCGAGTTGCCGTTACACCAATGGGTTCCGCGTTGCGATTTGCCGGCACGATGGAAATTGCAGGAGTCGACAGTTCCATCACCCAATCCCGCGTGAATGGAATCGTTCGATCTATCCAACAGTACTTTCCGAAATTCACGGAGCCTATATTCAAAGACTGCCAGCCCTGGGTTGGGCTGCGTCCCTGTTCACCAGACGGCCTGCCATACCTCGGCCGGCCAGCGAAATGGGAAAACCTGATTATCTCAACCGGCCACGCCATGATGGGAATCAGCCTTGCCATGATTTCCGGAAAAATTGCTGCCGAAATCGTTGATCGGCAACCAACCACAATCAATCCATTGCACTTGCTTGCTCCCGACCGCTACGGCTAATCGACGAAACGATCTACTGGTTGGATCAACAAGTTGGACTCGAAACAAGAAGTCGATTTGCGATAAAACTCTCAATCGACGACAACTAATGACTGGATTCACCGAAGCCTACGACCCCGCCATGATTGAAATCGAATTTACCTCCCAACTTGTCCAACAGGTTGACTGCGCAGCGATTCAGTCAGTCGAGGGAGCATCGGTAAGAGAAGCGTTCGAATCAGTATTTACAAATCATCCGAAACTTCGCGACCACGTTTTCGATCCGGAAGGGGGTGTGCTACCGCACCTTGTCATTTTCGTCAACGGCGAAATGCTCGATAGTCCGGACGCCTTTACGGCACCACTTCGAGATGGAAGTGAAGTCTTTGTGATGCAAGCGGTATCGGGTGGTTGAATCAGCCCCAACTGAAACCGACACTGCTTAGTTAAAACTGCCACAGCGGCTGATTCAGTTTCGCGTCGGCAGCGACTTCGCCGACAACTTTGTTGAGCCTCGTGTCCGAACGCGACTCTCAAAACAACCGCCACGCTGACCTAGCGAAAATGGAGCGCCGCGCGAGCCAGTTGCAACCAACTTGTTCCGGCGGCGTCCACCTGCATGTTGTAGCCCTTTGTCGGAATGTAGGCGCGAGCCTTATCGACCACTCGGATTGGGATCGTACTCTGTCGAGCCAAACGTTCCATCTGCCTGCGATTGGTATAGTGCAGCACAATGAAACGGGCATCGCTGGTGATTGAAGCGATCTGCCAGGCAGCCGCATCGAGTCTCAATTCGGCCAATTCTAACATTCGTTTCGCAGCATCCGGCAGCGGGCCAAACCGGTCCCGTAACTCCTCACGGATTTCTTTGATTTCGGAGGCTTCGTTCAATTTTGCAATGCGTCGATACAAATCGATTTTGTGCCGCAGATTGGGAACGTAGGAATCGGCAAGGTAGGCTTCAACCGGCAAGTCGATATCAACGTCGGCCGACAACTGAGGCGGTAAATTTTGAACTTGGCGAACCGCGTCTTCCAATAATTGGCAATACATTTCGTATCCAATTGCCGCGATATGCCCACTCTGTTGACTTCCCAACAGGTTCCCGGCACCACGAATTTCGAGGTCTCGCATTGAGATCGCGAAACCTGCCCCCATTTGGCTGAACTCCTCGATCGCCCGCAGTCGCTTGCTTGCCTCGGGCGACAAGTGTTTGTGTTGTGCAACCATCAAATAGCAATGGGCCTGGTGCTTGTAGCGTCCCACGCGGCCTCGCAATTGATGCAAGTCACTGAGCCCATAGCGATCTGCATCATCAATGAAGATGGTGTTGGCATTGGGGATATCGAGTCCACTTTCAACAATCGTCGTGGCTAGTAACACATCGAACCGGTGCTCGATGAAGTCGACCATCACCTGTTCCAACTCACCCTCGTCCATTTGCCCGTGCCCAATTCGCACCTGGGCCTCAGGAACAATCCGCTTGAGCTTGTCCGTCAGCGAATGCATATCGCCGATCCGGTTGTGGACAAAAAAGATCTGACCGCCACGGTTCAGTTCCCGAATCATGGCCCGGCGAATCAATTTTTCGTCCCAACGAACAACATTGGTTTCCACGGCCCGGCGTTCGGCGGGCGGCGTTTCCAAATTGCTGATGTCGCGAACGCCCACCAAGGCCATGTGCAGCGTGCGGGGAATTGGAGTTGCTGACAGCGTGACCACGTCCACATTACTATGCAAAGTTTTTAGTCGTTCCTTGACCGCCACACCGAAACGCTGCTCCTCATCAACAACCACCAAGCCAAGATTATTGAACTCAACATCGTTGCTGGCCAAACGATGCGTACCGACGACGATGTCCACCTTGCCACGCCGAAGCCCCTTGATGGCTTCGCGTTGTTCGGCGGGCGTGCAGAAACGACTTAATTTTGCGATCTCTACCGGAAACTCCGCCATCCGTGTTTTGAAATTGTGAAAGTGCTGCTCAGCCAACACGGTTGTGGGAACGAGAACAGCAACTTGATACCCGCTGCTCACAGCCTTGAACGCGGCCCGCATCGCAACTTCAGTTTTTCCAAAACCAACATCCCCGCAAATCAAGCGGTCCATCGGTTTCGCCATTTCCATATCTACCTTGATCGCCTCGATCGCTTTTACTTGATCGGGGGTCTCCACGTAGGGGAAGCTAGCATCAAACTGCTGCTGCCAGGCGTTGTCGGAATCAAAGGTGATCCCACGACGCGCGGTCCGCTCGGCCTGCATTTCCAAAAGCTCGACCGCCATGTCAGTGACCGCGGATTCAGCAGCTTTCCGTTGCCGAGCCCAGGCTTGACCACCAATCTTTGCCAAACGCGGTCTTGTCTTCGTCCCACCGACATAACGTTGCACCAACCCGATTCTCGACGCAGGCACATAGATCTTTGTCCCACCATCGAATTCAATCGTCAGATGCTCAAGATGCTGTCCATTCTTCTCGATATGCTTCAGACCGCGGTACATGCCAATGCCGTGGGATAAATGAACGACCAAGTCGCCCAATTCCAACTGCATTAAATTGCCGATCGGCTTTCCCTTCGCTCGCGTCTTGCCTCGACGCACCGGACTGCGATGGAATAACTCAGCACCGGTCAGGACCAGGACTTCCGCATCGACCAAGCGGAAACCACCACTCAATTCAGCAACGACCAAATGCAGCCTTCCCTGACGTGCCGCACTGGTCTCACGTAGCAACTCGGTCAACCGTTCACCATCGGCAGGAGTGTCTCCGACCAAGATGACCTCGTGCTCTGCCGCCACCGAATCAATCCGTGACTTGGTCTCATCCAATGACATCGCGAATGCGTCAGCCGTACTCGTTTTGAGATCGATGACTTGGTCACCTGATCCTTCCGCGAGACCCGTTGCGGTGACCTTGCGAAACCGGCTGAAAGATTGCATCAAGTCGTCGAAGGGCATCAAGTTGGTTGACTCACCGCTGCGACGAATCAACTCAACCGCACTCTTTTCCGTCTCTGCTGGATCGACGATTACGACCAACGTATCATCTGGCAAATAATCGGTGATCGGACCGAGACCACTGGCGACAGGATCAAGATTCAGTTCCGTGTCTGAATCTCCATCAGGCGAATCCATCCCGACGGCCGCGATTTCGACCGAATCAAGTGACTCGATACTGCGCTGACTACCAGGATCAAATCGGCGAATCGACTCAATTTCATCCCCAAACCACTCAACGCGAATCGGCTCGGGCTGGTCGGTCGAATAAATATCAAGCAGACCGCCACGGGTCGCAAACTCACCGGGCAATTGCACCGCCGTCGTTGCGGCAAATCCAGCCTCCGCAAGCCAGCGACGGATTGATTCAGGATCGACTTCCTGGCCAACTCGTAGCTCGCGGGTCGCCGCCTCAAGTTTTTCAGGCGTTGGAACCCGCTGCATCGCGGCTCCGATAAACGCCGTCACCAGCAAGGGCGTGGCCACTTCGCCTTCTCGGTGGGTCAACTGCTGAAGCACTCGTAGCCGGTCCGCGTAGTCATCGTCACGAATCGAGGATGCGGAACCCTCACTTGTGGAAAGCGGCAAGGCCAGCGACTCAGACAGCCCAAAAGCAATGGCATCCCCAGCAACGATGTCGGCATCCGCAGCCTGCGGCAGCAACATCAAGACATGCGGAGTCGAACGCGCGAGCGAAGCAGCGAGCACTGCTCGAACGGCTCCCCAAACGCCCGAGAACGAAAGGGTGCTGCCAGCCTTTAAACGCGTAACGCGCGCACCGATACCCGCGGCCTCGTCTAACAGACGAGGCACGTCGGCGAGCTTGCGGACCGTCATGCTGGTTGGCTGTGCCAATGCGAACACCGTATGGCGTTGAGACTTCCAAAACGGTAGCCGCTGAGCGTCCAAAAGGGAACCATAGGCGGACCCCGGTCGAACATAAAAACTGAAACACAAAACGAGAGACGGATTCGAGCGTCCCTCCCCTACCGCCACCTTCCACTTCGAGCTACTGGGCTGGTGGCTCATCGCCTTGTTGGAGCTTCGATCGCCCCATAAACTCAGCAGTTAACAGACATCCAATATTCACCTGAGGATCGGTAGCGTTCGATGAGCATAGGAATCGGAATTGTCGGCTGTGGAATGATCGCCAATTTTCATGCCCGCGCGATCGCAGATGCGGAAGGTGCTCACTTGGTCGGCTGTGCTGACCGGAAAGCTGAATTCGCGGAGGCGTTTGCTGAAAAGCAAGGCTGCCGAGCCTTCGAATCACTCGAAGCGATGCTGGCCGACCCTGAGATTGATGCGATTACTGTTTGCTCCCCCAGCGGAGCGCACCTCGACCCCGCGGTCGCTGCGGCCGAGGCGGGCAAACACGTGATTGTTGAAAAGCCGCTGGAGGTAACCACCGAACGCTGCGATCAAATCATTCAAGCCTGCGAAAAGTCGGGTGTGCAGTTGGCCGTCACCTTTCAAAGCAGATTTCACGAGTCAAGCCGCCTCATGAAACAAGCCGTCGAGCAGGGTCGTTTTGGCCGCGTCACGATGGGAGATGCCTATGTGAAGTGGTATCGAAGCCAAGAGTATTACGACAGTGGTGCCTGGCGTGGAACCTGGGCCCTCGATGGTGGCGGAGCGTTGATGAACCAAGCGATCCACTCGGTCGATCTACTGCTATGGCTGATGGGCGATGTCGAGGAAATCAGTGCCATGACCGCCACCTTGACCCACGAGCGAATCGAGGTCGAAGACGTTGCCGTCGCGAACCTGAAATTCAAGTCGGGTGCCCTCGGCATCATCGAAGCAACCACCACGTCCTTCCCTGGATCGCTGAAACGAATCGAAATCAGTGGTGACCAAGGGTCCGCCGTTCTGGAAGAAGAAGATCTCAAGGAATGGAACTTTGCGGAAGAAACGGCCGAAGATGCCGACATTCGCAAACGGATGTCGGGTCAAACTGAGTCAGGTGGCGGTGCCGCAGATCCTTCGGCTATCGACCATCACGGCCACACGATGGTCTTCAGCGATTTCGTCGCTGCGATCAACGAGAAGCGAGCTCCATTGATCGACGGACACCAAGGAAGGCGAAGCGTCGAAGTCATCCAAGCAGTCTACGAGAGCGCAAAGTCTGGGCAACGCGTCAAGCTCTAACTCGCCAGCAGAAAATCAAACGCCGAACAAGCACGGCATCCTGCATAGCCGATTGCTTCCTCCGGCTCGTTTGGCTACGCCTCAGACGCAGTCTTGAAGGCTCATTCGGCCTGTGGCTCTCGTGGGGGCAAACGATAACAAATTGCCTGTCGGTCGTTGCGAACCAACAAGTAACGACCGGCAACCGTCGGAATGTTCCAGGTTTTTGATTGCAACGCAGAAAACCGTGAAAGTTCCTCATATTCGTTCGGAGTGGCACGAGCAAAAACAATCTCCCCTGCTTCCGCCTGCCCAACGATCACATCTTCGACCAATAAGATCTGCCCTTGCCCAAATCGCGACCTTCGAGACTGCGTCCACAAACGCTCGCAGCTATCAATCTTGATCGCTTCAAGTGAGCCATTGCTGATCCCGTAGGCCGTGTTCCCATCCACGCATGAGTGTGTGAATTTTGTCTTCAGAAATCGCGTCGACTCCCACTCGGGTTCCGCCGAGAAACGTCCCTCCTCATCACAAGTCACTTTCACTAACGCACTACCACCACCATAGCCTTTCCCGAGAATAAAACGGTCATCCCCCGCATCAACAGCCGACGCACAGTTCGCGCCACCACTCGACTGTCCCGGCCAACTGATTTCCCACAATACTTTTCCGTCGTCAATCTGGTGACCAGTGACCGTCTTCTCATTCACGGAAACGATCTGCTTTTGGCCGCCTAGGTTCATCAAAACAGGTGACGCATAACTGATCTGGTCGGTCCCGGCCGTCCACCGCACATCCCCCGACTCGGCATCCAAGGCAATCAAACTGCGGCCCGTCGATTGATTGCCAATCGGCCCTCCGTAGGGAAGGACACACAGACCATCCACCATTAATGGAGATCCGGAACGCCCCCAAGTGATCGCGGCCTCGCTTTCGACCTGTGTCCAGTTCGCAAGCTCCAACAGGTCAACCACCCAGACTGACTTACCTGACCACAAATCCAAACACCAAACCAACCCTTCAGCGTCTTGGGCATAGACCTTATCACCCTCGATCGTTGGTGTGCTCCTTGGCCCCGCTCCGCCCATTGGGTGCGAGTGCGTCGCCTGATGACTTTGCATCCACAACAGTTCTCCCGATTGCAGGTCGTAGCAGGTGACACAATCCATCGATTCACGCTGCTCCAAAGTCACCGCTCTTCCCGAACCGACGGCAAACGAGGCCCAGCCCAGCCCGATCCCTTGATCCCAAACGATTTCTAATTCCGAAACCTCCGTTGGTACTGCAAACTCTCGATTTGAAACCACGCCCGTTCGTTGATTCCCAAGGAAACCGGTTGACGCCGCTTCGGCGAACGATTCCGTCGCTACTTCTGGTGACCCTTCATCATCCACTTGGTTCACTGCTTGAGCAGACAGATTTCGCAAAGGAGGAGCGCTACTGCCAAACCGAGGCTTGAATTGCGGCACCAACTCTCCGCTAAACCCATCGAACTCCAGAACCAAGCAGGCGATCGCGATGGTCGACACGAGAGTGACCGGCACTCGCATCCCATGACCACTCAACTTGGCCAATCGATGCAGGTGCAGGCCGACAAATAAAAGGGTGATCAATCCAATTAAGAAACTTGCCATGTTCGCCATCTGGTGGTCGGTCGAGGGCGCGACGACTTGCAACACCGCAATTACGGACGCTCCGACGACCAGCCCAATGATCGCACGACGCCGGGGTTTGCGGGCGTGATCTGGCACAACGACTTCGTTTGATTCCATTAGCTTCAATCAATCCAGATGAGACAATGAGCGGCAGCGACGACTTCCAACGCCATGCCAACTTCAGACGTTATCGTAACCCACTCAACGAGAATCAAAGCCCTACGTTAGTTTGAATCCTGCATCCGCTGGCGTAATTCCTTGCACGCGTCGGCTGGATTACTGCAAAGCGAGCAACTGACACTGCCATCTTGATTCTTTGCGTTGGCCAACCCGCCGCATGATCCGCTAATCGACCGCCGACCGAACATTACACCGACAGCCATTCCGAAAAGCACCACCGCGAAAGCCACAAACGTGATTCCCAGAATCGCGAGCGTATTACTGCTGTCTTCTTCTTCCCCAGCTTCCTCGGTAGCCGCCTGATTCGATTTGTTGGTGTTGGCGTAGCCTGCCAAAGTGCCCGTTCCAAAAATCGCGAACCCATCCGCTTGCCGACTTACCAGCAGAACGTTCAGCTTTTCTCGCTCGGCGATCATCTTGCCACGTTCCGCGCCCAGCACATTCATAGCGGTCGCCCACGCGTCAGCGGCCATGCAAGATTCGGCAACCACCGAAACGGAGGCCAAAGAATGCGTCACCGGCCGTCCAGTCGCTGGGTCAATCGTATGAGAATAACGAACTCCATCAGCTTCAAAAAAATTCCGGTAATCACCTGAGGTCGCCATCGCCTGGTCATCCCCTCCGCCGGTACTCAATGCATGCGCAAGCATCACGGTATCGGACGCAGCGTCGGGCAATTGAATCCCAACCTTCCACCACTGCCCCGCCTTGTTCCCCGCCGTACGGACCTCACCGCCAATCTCAACGAAGACATTGCCCGCGTCATGCTCGGCGAGCATCCTAACCACCTCGTCCGCTGCGTAGCCCTTTGCGATGGAGGAAAGATCAATCTCCAATTTTGGATGTGACTTTTTCAGGGCTGGCGGATCAAGCCGAACCGAGAGTTTTTCAAATCCGATCCGCGACTTTAACTCCTCAAGCTGCGTCTCAGCAGGAGGCTCTGCGGTTCGCGGCGCGGGGCCGAAATTCCATGCATTCACTAAAGGCTCGACAGTAATGTCCAACGCACCATCAGTCTTTTCCGCAACTTCTTGTGCGTAGGCGACAACCTCAGCAAATCCGGCACTAACCTCGTACCACTGCAACGACTCCGATTGGTTAAAACGACTGATCTCCGAATTCGGTAGATAAGTCGACATCTGGTCGTTCACCCGACGGAGTAGACCGTCGACACGAATTTGAGCATCAGCGGCGGTGATGCTCATCGCCCCGGGTGCGAAGACCTTGACGGTATACCTCGTTCCCATCGTGGGCCCGGTCAGTTCGAGAATCTTTGCCTCCTCAGCAAAAATCTGAACCGGCACCAGCAGCAAGAAAACTGCAATAGCCATTGATTTCATGACGATACCCAACGTCTTATCCGCATGAGTGCACCCAGAATTCTCCGCCGGTTGCATTCAGGCTTTGTCGGTTTAAAGCGTTTCCGCAACTTAGAGATGCCACATCTTCGACTGGCAGCCCAATCTTAGCCTACCCAACGCAATTAAGGCACACGCTGAGGTGGGTTGAAATCTAATTATCCTCGCTACGCCAACCGATCAAATCACACCCTAGCCGTACGCCCAAAACGGCACGGCAGAAAGTGCCTGACAGCTACGGCACACCTCAGTGGGGATCAGTACCGACAAGGCATTTCCCTGCGAACACAGGAACATCAGCGGCTAACCGCCGAAATCATCGTAGGCGATATTCTCGGGCTCAACGCCCAAATCATCAAGCATTTTGAAGACCGCCTGATTCATCATTGGCGGACCACAAATGTAGTATTCAATATCTTCGGGAGCAGCGTGTTTGCTTAAGTAGTTGTCCAAAACAACTTGGTGGATAAATCCAACGTACCCATCCCAATTGTCCTCGGGCATCGGCTCGCTCAAAGCGATGTTGAAAGAAAAGTTCGGAAAATCCTTCTCGATCCCGCGGAAGTGATCGATGTAAAACAGTTCCCGCAAGCTCCGTCCACCGTACCAATAAGATACCTTTCGACTAGAATTCTGACGTTTGAAGAGCTCAAAAATATGGCTTCGCAGCGGTGCCATACCAGCACCACCGCCGATGTACACCATTTCGGCATCGGAGTCCTTGATGAAGAACTCGCCATAAGGTCCGGAGATGGTAGCCTCATCGCCGGGCTTCAAACCGAAGATCCAGCTGCTCATCTTGCCGGGCGGCACATCAGGCATTCGCGGTGGCGGCGAGGCAACCCGTATGTTCAGCATGATGATCCCCTTCTCACCGGGATAGTTCGCCATCGAGTATGCACGAACGACCGGTTCGTCGACCTTGGAAACGTATCGCCAAACGTCGAACTTATCCCAGTCCTCCCGGTATTCGTCCTCAATGACGAAATCCTTGTAGTGGACCTCGTGTGGCGGGCACTCAATTTGAATGTAACCGCCAGCCTTAAAGTCGACCTCTTCGCCTTCCGGCAGTTCTAGCACGAACTCTTTGATGAAGGTTGCAACGTTGTGATTACTGCGAACTTTGCAAACCCACTTCTTCGTGTCGAACGCCTCGGCAGGGACTTCGACCGTCATGTCGCTTTTCACAGCCACCTGACAACTCAAGCGTTCTCCCTCGGCCGCCTCTTTCTTATTGATGTGATCCTTCTCGGTGGCCAGGATCTCCCCGCCACCGTCAAGCACTTTCACTTTGCACTGAGCACACGTACCGCCACCGCCACAAGCACTACTGACGAACACACCAGCATCGGCCAGTGCGCCTAGCAGCTTTCCGCCCGCGGGGATTTCAACAGTCTTCTGCTCGTTGATCAGAATTTTGACAGGACCAGAAGCCACCAATTGGCTTTTGGCGGCTTGAATGATCAAAACCAACGCCAAAACGACGCCGGTGAACATCAAAACGCCGAGAAAAATAGTCATCTTTGCAAGCTCGTTTTCGGTTCGCTTTGAGTAGTGAATTCGATGCGGATTGACCGCTACAATTGAATTCCGCCAAAGGACATGAATGCCAACGCCATCAACCCGACCGTGATGAACGTAATCCCTAAACCGCGAAGAGGAGGAGGGACGTCACTGTATTTCATCTTCTCGCGAATCCCAGCGAGCGCGGCAATTGCCAAAGCCCAACCGACCCCACAACCGAGACCGTACACGACGGATTCACCGAAGTTGTAATTCTTTTCCTGCATGAACAAGGATCCACCAAGGATCGCACAGTTCACCGTGATCAATGGCAGAAAGATTCCCAGTGCGTTGTAGAGCGGTGGAAAAAACTTGTCCAAGACCATTTCAAGAATCTGCACCATCGCCGCGATCACGCCGATGTAGCTGATAAACGAAAGGAATGACAAATCCACAGTCGCTAAATCGATCGATGACGGGACCACTCCCGCAGGAACCCAACTCGCCAAGGCACCTTTCTTTAGAAGCAGGGTGTAGATCAGCTGGTTGGCTGGAATCGTAACCGCTTCGATAACGATGACCGCCGCACCTAAACCGATTGCAGTCTTGACGTTCTTGCTGATGGCCAAGAACGTGCACATCCCCAAGAAGAATGCCAGCGCGAGGTTTTCAATGAAAACCGCCGTAATGAAAATGCTGATGTAGTTTTCCATGATTCTTTACTTTCTATTCCTCATGCCTCTTCGATCTGTTCCGGCTTGAATGCTCGGATTGCCCAAATCATGAAACCAATTAAGAAGAACGCACTCGGAGGCAACAACATCAAGTTGTTAGGGTTATACCAACCACCGTTTCGGTCGAGCTGAAACACCTCGATTCCGAACAGCGAACCGCTTCCGAACAGTTCGCGAAAGAAAGCGACAAACATCAATACGAACCCGTAACCAAGACCGTTGCCGATCCCATCTAAGAAGCTCATTTTGGTGTCATTCTTCATTGCGAATCCTTCGGCTCGCCCCATCACGATGCAATTAGTGATGATCAAACCAACGAATACCGACAACTGCTTACTAATGTCGTACAGATAGGCCTTGAGGATTTGGTCAACCACAATCACCAAAGATGCGATCACCGTCATTTGGACAATGATGCGGATACTGCTTGGGATGTAGTGCCGAATCGCACTGACAGCCAAATTGCTGAAAGCTGTCACGGCAATCACCGCAAAGCTCATCACCAATGAGGTTTCCATTTTCGTGGTGACCGCAAGTGCCGAGCAGATCCCGAGAATCTGCAAAGCGATCGGGTTGTTGTTGATCAGCGGATCAAGCAAAACATCTTTTGGCTTCGCCATGATAGGTATTCCCTTTTTTAACCTTCGCTCGCGTTTCCGGAGCTCTGCCCCAACTTTTCCAGATACTTTCCGTACCCATCGTCACTTGTCCAGTATCTCAACAGCGTGGTAACACCGCGACTGGTGATCGTCGCACCTGACAGCCCATCAACTGCATAGGGATTGTCTGAGGGTGCTGGGCCTTTGTAGACCTCGGAAGCAGGATTGCCTTCATCATCAAAAAGCTTTCGCCCTTCCCACTGCGACTTCCACAGTGGATTGTCAACTTCTCCGCCCAACCCGGGTGTCTCTTTGTGCTGGTAAAAGGTCAAACCTTGAACTGTTTTGAGGTCACTTTTGACCGCGAGATAACCGTACAGACTGCCCCACAAACCTTTTCCATAAACCGGCAACACAACCTGCTGCGGTTCGGTCGAACCAGGACGAGTGACCAGATATACCTTCATCACGGTTGGACGCCGCTGTTCACCCAAGTCAAACTCTGGGTCGACGATATCAACCCCGTAATCACTACTACCGGCGACTTCCAGCATGTTGTACTGATCGATATCCATCGCATCGGTGTACTCGCCCGTTTCCAAGTCAACCAGCTTTGAACTGATCCACTTATTGAGCTCAATCACTTGCTCTGGGGCGAGCTGTTTGGCCTGCAGTCCATATTCGCCGACCGCTAAACCAGTCGCATCCAAAATATTGATCTGCTGGTCCAAAATCTCATTTGCTTCTTGCCTCGGACGCAGGAAGACTGCAGCGCTGCTGACCGCTAAAGAGCAGACAACGCACAATACCGCGGTCACCAAGACAGTTCCTAATAGCGAATCACGAGGTGGCATAACGAGCGACCCTCCTTCGAACGTTGGCTTGAACAACGAAATAATCAATCAGCGGGGCGAAGACGTTGCCGAATAGAATGGCGAGCATGATGCCCTCGGGATAAGCAGGGTTAATCACACGGATCAGTACCGTCATAAACCCGATCAAACCTCCATAGAACCATTTCCCCGTTTCAGTCATCGATGCGCTGACCGGGTCGGTGGCCATATAAACCAACCCAAACGCGAGTCCACCGACCACCAGATGCCAGTAAAAGGGAACGGCAAACATTGGATTCATATCGCCCGCTGTGTAGACGCCGTTCATCAAAGATGAGGTGACAATCACACCGAGCACGACGCTGGCCATGATTTTCCAGGAACCGATTCCTGCACCAATCAGAATCGCGGCACCGACGATGCACAGCAGCGTGCTCGTCTCTCCCACACAACCCTGGATTGTTCCGAGGAACGCATTGGTCCAAGAATTCAAGGTCTGGCTTGCGAAGCCGAAATCGACCACGCCGATCCCGGAACTTTCACCGGCCACCTGCCAGGCGTATTGAACTTTGTTCAAACTCTCGACAGCAGATTCGCCTGCAGGGACGTTTGCCATCTGGCCAAGGGCCGTCGCACCGCTGTACCCGTCGACCGCTGTCCAGACTTTGTCACCGCTTATCTGACCGGCGTATGCAAAGTACAAAAAGGCGCGGCTTGTGAGCGCAACGTTCAGGAAGTTCCGTCCTGTACCGCCGAACACTTCCTTTGCAACGATCACACCAAAAGCGATGCCGATCGCGACTTGCCAGAGCGGGATCGTGGGAGGCAGCGTGAGTGGAAACAGCAAACCGGTAACGAGGAAACCCTCGTTGATCTCGTGTCCACGCAACACGCTGAACACCAATTCAACGTGGCCGCCGACAAACATACAGACGATGTAAATCGGCAAGAAATGCAACGCACCGAGCACAAAGTTTCCGGCGACGGAACTGGGGTCATTCTTGAACCCCAAAGCCTCGTAGATCGTGTAATGCCAATCACCGGCGTGCTCCATCCCGACCGCCGACATTTCCTGGATCGCGAGGTTGGCCTGGTAACCGGCGTTCCACATCCCGAACAAGGTGAGCGGGACCAACGCCATCACTACGGTGATCATCATCCGCTTCAGGTCAATCCCGTCGCGAACGTGCGTCGAACCCTCGGCCACCTCACCGGGTGTGTACAGAAACGTATCGAGCGCTTCGTACATCGGGTACGCCATCTCCAATGGACCACCCTTGGCGAACAAGGGATGCACCTTATCCAAGGCGTCTCGGAGTGCTTTCATGTTCTCTATTTCCTGTCTTTCACAGCGATGGATTGCTCCGCCGAATTTCCAACGGAGAAACGGTCGCAGATCAGCCTTCTTTTTCGATCGTCGCCAAACTCTCGCGAAGCAACGAACCATATTCGTATTTGCCAGGGCACACAAAGGTGCACAACGCTACGTCCTCTTCCTCCAACTCCAGCACGCCTAACTGTTGTGCCTCGTCGGTGTCGCGGTAAATCAAAGACCGCAGTAATTGTGTGGGCAAGATGTCCAAGGGCACCACCTTCTCATAAGTCCCCAACGGAACCATCGCCCTCTCGCTGCCATGCGTACTCGTGCTGAACGCGAACTTCTTGTCCGGCAGCGCCGCAGAAGCAAAAACTCGAGTCAACGAGTATTTGTCCATACCCGGCTTTTGCCAACCGAGAAACTCTCGCTCGTCGCCCTCTTCCAATATTGAAATCTGCGTGTGGTAACGCCCCAAGTATTGGTGGGGTTCGTGGGCAGTGCGACCACACAAAACCGAGCCACTGATCGGGCGAATCTTGCCATCTTCCGATTCGCCTTCAATCAACTCACTCACAGAAGCTCCAAGACGAGTCTCTAGCAGGCGTGGCTGCTTAACGACTGGGCCAGCCAGCGAAATCACTCTCCGTGTATCGAGCGTTCCACTTTGCAGGAGCGACCCGATCGCACAAACGTCCTGATATCCGATGTACCAAACCGTCTTGGTTGGACCAACCGGATCAAGCATGTGAATGTGCGTTCCCACCAACCCCGCCGGGTGGGGACCCGCAAACGACTCGACTTGAACGCGATCCAAACCAGCACCCGGAATCTCCGCATCGACTGCCTTACATACATAGACGCTGCCGTCGGTCAGCTTTGCCAAGGCCTGCAAACCCAATGTGAACTGATCCTTGCGATCCGCAAGGACGATTGCCGGATCCGCCGCAAGCGGATTTGTATCAATCGCCTGGACGAAAATGGAACTCGGCGCCGACCCGAGTGCAGGCACCTTCCCGAAAGGACGCGTTCTGATTGCGGTCCAAAGACCTGACTGACGCAAGACTTCCGCGACATCATCTCGGCTCGCGGCAACCGGATCCATCCCGCGTGCAGCGTCGAATTCAATCCGATCATCGCCATCGACCTCGACCTCGATCGACTCAAATTTTCGCTTCGCCCCACGGTTGATCGAGGCAACGATCCCGGAAGCGGGGCTGGTGTAGACCACACCTGGATTTTTTTTGTCCTCGAACAGTGGTTGTCCGACACGTACGCGGTCACCTTCATTGACCAGCATCGTAGGTTTCATGCCGACATAGTCGTCCCCGACTAAACCGACACGGCTGACAGCCTTGGCAATCTCGACGTGCTGTTCGGGATTTCCGAGAATGGGAAGGTCTAGCCCTTGTTTGATCGTGGTCATCGCAGGATTCAGGCTCGCCATCGAGGGGAAGCGCGTTCGTGTCCGGTGTCAAAGACCGCCAACAAATCGTTCGCGACCGACTTTGTGATATTTTTCACAAAGTCGGTCGTGCCTAAAGCCCACGGGGTATGTGGGCTACAGGGGCAACCTGGCCTAGCAAGACTTGCAGGGTTGTCGCAAACGTCTTCGGACGCTTGACGCCTGTCTGAAATGCCGAAAACCGTGGGTTGTCAGGATCGGGCCACAGCTCACACCGGCTCATGCCGCTGGATAAACCGTGATTCGGCTGGCTCCAGTAACTGCGGTGGCGGGCTTTGCGACGGCAATATCGCACAGGCGATTCAACCTGACAACGCCACTCTTACCGAACCGCCGGAAATTTACGGTATCGCCGGAGATTGAACCCCTGATCGGCGATTGGGGTAATGATTGATATCGATCCAGATTGCGATCGGGAGCTGAATAATCGGCATCGCATTTAGAACGTCACCTACTCCAGTCCGCTTTCCTTCACATCTTGGGCGACGATTGAATCGGAAGATGCTTGGTTCATTCCGATCACCCACCATCCCAGCGATTTAGCAAGATCCAGATCGTGTCGAAGCCGGGAGAAATCAAATCCTGCGTCAGACCTGATTACCAGCGAGCCCTGATCACTAGAGACGGTTGGTCATGGGAGAGCAATGGGAGTGGAGGCCAGCAAGACAGCCGCCAAGATTTTCCTAACGGAGAGCAGCTGACTCCCCATCAGCGGGAGCAAGAAGGTGCCCCGCGGAATAGGAAAAAGAATACGCGGGCAAGGCTTCGCTGGAGTCCTCGATCGGGAAAGGATCGCCGCACCACTGCAACTCGAACCGGCGTTCAAGCACAAAGACACTTCTAACTGTCGCTGCTTACCAATCTATCCCGTTCAAACTTCCCAACCTTCTCAACCCGCGAGACTCCATGCGGTCGAGCACCTCAATCGCTGGGTGGCCATGTATGTAATGGACCGGTGGCCAAGCAAAACGCACGAAGCCGTGGGTGACCGAACTCTGCCAAACGGCGCTTCGACTTGCGGGAGCCCGACCCTGCCGGAAACTCTTCCCTTTGCGCCCCTGCCGCAATCACCGATCAACTGTTATCACTACCGGGTAGGACAAGCTGATCGTCAGATCTATCGCTCGAACACAAGGAATCCTGAACGTGAACATCACCGGCACACCGATCCTTACCGCCTGCCTCCTTGCTTTTGGCCTTACTTCGATTGGCTGCAACCAGGGCGAATCGACGGATACAGAGTCCGACGTGGTCACTTCTGCTCCGCCATCGAGCGAGCATGCTTCCGATCATGACCATAAGCATGGCCCCAATGGCTACCCAGTGGTCGATCTGAATGATGGGACTGAAGTCGAGTGGGATTTCGATACCGCAAGCGGCAGTTTCTTGTTAATTCCGCCAAAAGTGGTCGCGGATTCGGTCAAAGAAATCGCGGTAAAAACCACTGTCGAAGGGACTGACAACAATTATGTCTTCGAAGCAGGCGAGGAACCTGGGACCTGGACGCTGGTCAATATGGAGCTCGGCACCGCCATGATGATGGGCGATGCGATCGAAAGAACCTTGGTCATCACACTCAACGATGGCAACTCGATAACCGCCCCAGTCGCTCACTTCGAAGGGCACTAGTTACCCACTTCACTGGTTTCTCACTTCGAAGGGGACGAGCGAAGCACTTCGAAGTGCAAACCCGGTTGCCTTGATCGGGTTTCTCTCACCATTCCATTCACTGCAAACCATCTCGGTTAGGTCTACCTTGCGTCGAAACGATATTCGAAACGTTGTGATCATTGCTCACGTCGATCACGGAAAAACAACTCTGGTCGATTGCCTCCTTCGGCAAAGTGGTCAATTTCGGGATGCGGAATTAAAGGGCGAGCGAATCCTTGACTCCAATGATTTGGAACGGGAGCGTGGAATCACGATTCTGTCCAAGAACATCGCATTGCCCTACCGCGGCGTGAAAATCAATTTGATTGACACACCGGGGCACGCTGATTTTGGCGGGGAAGTGGAACGCGTGGTCAAGATGGCCGACGGCTGCCTGCTGCTGGTCGACGCCGCCGAAGGGCCCATGCCACAAACCAGGTTCGTCCTGGAAAAAGCACTGCAGGCTGGAGTTCGCCCAATCGTCGTGGTGAACAAAATTGATCGCCCCGATGCACGCTCGGCTGAGGCACTCGACGAAGGCTTGGAATTGCTGGCAGAATTGGGCGGCGAGCATCAGCTCGATTCAGCGGCCTACGTTTTCGCCAGTGCAAAGGATGGATATGCGGTTACCGACCCGGAGTCAACCAATACCGACATGCGGCCCTTGCTGGATCTGCTAGTTGATACCATTCCCGGTCCCGAAGTTGACCCGGACGCTCCTTTGCAAATGATGGTCACGACACTCGGTTGGAGCGACTACGTTGGCCGAATCGCCATCGGCCGAATTGAATCTGGAAAATTACAACTCGGCCAAACCATCGACTTGCACCAAAGCGATGGAGCCCACAAAGAAAAAGTTGGCGGCCTGTTTGTCTTTGACAATCTCGGGCGTGCTGCGACGGAATCGGCGACCGCCGGAGACATCGTTGCGATCGAAGGCTTATCCAAAGCGGAGATTGGTGACACGGTCTCTGCTGTCGATGCGAACAATCCGCTGCCTCGGCTGACCGTCGACGAACCAACCCTTGAAATGGTCTTCAGCGTCAATTCATCTCCGATGGTTGGACGCGAAGGCAAATATGTGACCACGCGTCAACTCAAGGCACGGCTCGAAAAAGAACTGCAACGCAATGTTGCGTTACGCGTCGATATGATCGAGGGCAGCGAAGCCTACGCGGTGAAAGGCCGCGGGGTGCTTCATCTGGCGATTTTGATCGAAACGATGCGACGCGAAGGCTATGAGTTGAGCGTCGGAAAACCTCGAGTCATCTTCAAGACAATCGATGGCAAAAAACACGAGCCATTTGAAACGCTGCGGGTTGAAGTCCCAACCGACGCGATGGGCCCTGTCATGGAATTGGTCGGACATCGCCGAGGCCAACTCGACGAGGTGACACAGCGAAGCGATTACAGCTTGTTGAAATTCCTGGTCCCCTCGCGTGGATTGATTGGGCTTCGCACCAAACTGCTCAACGCCACACGCGGGACGGCTATCATCCACCACCGATTCGATAGCTATCGACCAGTCGAGGGCGAAGTCCCGCGTCGATCCAACGGTGTGCTGATCTCGATGGTCAGCGGCAAGGCAATGCCATTTGCCCTATTCGGCTTGCAAGATCGAAGCGAACTGTTGGTTGCTCCAGGAACAGAAGTCTATGAGGGCATGATCGTCGGGGAGAATGCTCGCGACAACGACATGACCGTCAATCCTTGCCGCGAGAAAAAGCTGACGAACATTCGAGCGGCGGGTAGTGATGAAAACGTGATCCTGAAACCACCACGAGATTTATCGCTCGAAGCCGCGTTGGAGTACATCGAGGACGACGAATTAGTCGAAGTGACACCACTCAGCATTCGGTTGCGAAAAATCCTGCTAAAGGAAAGTGATCGCCGGCGGCAAAATCGAAATGTTGGCTAGCCTGAAGGCGGTCCCCTTACTCCGAGGCAAGCCCGAAGACGCGGCCTAACTCCTCGATGACATCGTCAGACATGGCCGCGACTTCACCGAGCGTCGACGCATTGATGACCGCTTCGGCCGTCGATTCCAACACCTCCAAACGATCGAACGCGTCCAGCACACTCGATCCGGTCACCAGCACACCATCATTTTCTAGAATGGCGGCCGGTGAAACGTCGCTAACGAAGTCCGCGATCCTCGTGTCACCAGTGTGCTGGATCCCATAAGGCACACGCCCCACATCCCGCAAAAAAACGTAGCTTTCCGGGATCGTACGTGCATCGAAGCGGGAATCGGTAATGCTAAAAGCGGTCGCATTGACCGGGTGCGCAAAAACCAATGCTTGGACGTTTGGATATTTACGATAGATCGCTTGGTGACTGCGAGTCGCGCGACTCGGCTGCTTGCCCGCTTCGGCCTGATCACCGCAGACCAATACAAAGTCATCAATCGCCAGAGAAGTGCGGTCCTTCCCCGACGGCGTGATCAAGATCGAATCGTCATCAACGCGTGCGGAAAAACTACCTTCGGTGCTGATGAACAATCTTTGCCTGCAGCCACGATGCAAGAAATCTCGTAACTGAAGACGGAGCTCACGCTCGTCAGAAGTAGCAGTCGGCGGCGTGAACGCTCCAAAATCTGTGCGACGGGAATGGGCGATCGCCAATTGCTCATCACTCAAGTAGCGAACGGTACCAAGTTGCCCAGCTTTCACAAGCGTCTTCGCGGCAAACTCAAACCCCTCAAACCGATCAAATGCGTGTGACAAACGACTTCCGCCGACCACAACTCCGTGGTTCTCCAAAATCACACTATCGCAGCCATCACGAAACGCATCAGCAATATTTGCCCCTAATTGCTCGCTACCAGGCAATGCGTATCGAGCGAAACCAACTTTCCCGCATACGAAGTGCGCTTGGTGAAACAATCTTGTGTTGGGCGTGCTCCGACAAATACTGAACGCAACTAAGGCGACAGGATGGGCGTGAACGATGGCCCGAATGTCATGCCGTGACGCATAAATCGCCTGATGAAAAGGCAGCTCGGATGAAGGTGGGTGCAAGCCTTCGGTCGAACCATCCGGCCGAACTTTGACGATATCGGCTCGCGTCAAATTTCCTTTGTCGACCCGCGCCGGTGAGATCCAAATATCGCCATTATCATCTCGAACTGACAAATTGCCGCCCGAGGTAGTCGTCATGCGGTAACCGTAGATTCGCTGCATCACGCGGGTAATTTCGTCGCGCGGATGATCGACAGGGCGTTGCATCAAAGTCTCGCCGGATTGAAAGGAGTGGAAGGTATTTTCCCCGACGCGTGCTTGCGGAGGACAGCTTGCAACCGATTCATCAAGGACTGTGTCGCCGGATCGGGATTCAACGCCAAGTTATGGAATTCCATCGGGTCGGATTGGTGGTCGTAAAGTTCGCGACCGGCTGCTCCCTCTGCCCACTCGTTATACCGCCACCTCTCTGTGCGAATGCTGCACCCCATCACTGGAACCGACAAACGTTCGTCCGCCGGCCGCAGCACCTGGGTAATCGCGTAATGATCCCAAGCCGCAATCGGGTTATCCAGAAGAGGCCCTAAATCATTCCCCTGTAAGTGATCAGGCGATTGAATTCCAGCCGCTGCTGTCAACGTGGGGTAAATATCCAAGAACTCAACGACGCGCGGACTAGCAGTGCCGTTCCCGGCGCGTCCGGGAACACGAACGATGAGTGGCGCTCTGGCACCCTGCTCGAACAAGGTTCGCTTTTGCCAGACGCCATTGTGATCTCCGAGGTGGTAGCCATGGTCGCTCCAAAAGACAACGATCGTTTGCCCCGCAAGATCCAGCCGATCCAAAGCATCAAGCAACCTGCCAACTTGAGCGTCAATGAAAGAAACGCAGGCGTAATACGCCTGCGTGGCGCGCAACAAGACCGGCTCGTCCAGGTTGTAATGGGGAACGGGGCAATTGTGGGCAAACGCGGCGACAGGTATGTCATCCCGATCGCCGGGCGGTGCATAGGGCAATCGCAACTGATCTAACGGGTACATCTGAAAATATTTTTTCGGAGCAACGTACGGCGTGTGCGGCCGAAAAAACCCAACCGCTAAAAAAAACGGCTCGGTTCGTTTTTGCTCCATCAAACGAATCGCCTCGCTAGCGATCATCCCGTCAGTCTGCTCTTCATCCTGCCCCTCCGCAGCCAACCAACTCAAGGCTCCGCTGATTTTCCGGTGCGGCTCAGCATTGAAAACTAAATGCTCATCCGTTTTATCTCGACCCTTGGGATTCACCACATGCTGCCAACTGGGGGGATCATCAAAACCATCGGTGCCGATCGCCGCTGGGACGTTGTAGTGATAGATCTTTCCGACACGTGCCGCAAAGTAGCCAGCCTGCTGAAACGCTTGCGGTAACGTGACAACATCAGGAACTTCTTCACGAAAATGCCGATCCAAATCGTAGACACGAATTTGATCGGGTCGCAATCCAGTCATCAATGATGCCCGCGTGGGATTGCAAAGCGGCAATTGGTTGTACGCTCTTTGAAAGCAAACTCCACTTGCCGCCAAGGCATCAAGGTGAGGTGTCTTGGCGATTAAATCCCCGTAGCACCCGAGCGTGCAAGCTAAATCGTCCACCGAGATAAAGAGGACGTTGGGAGTATCAGTCGCCCGCACAGCGTCCGGCACCATCGTCATTGAGAAGGTGAAAAAAACGAAGAACGTTCGCAATAGGCAGTGCATGGCTAAATCTGTGGCTTGCCGTTAGTGGATTTAGGGCTACAGTGACGCTCAGCAGAGGTAAGCCGACCTCTTCGAATCGCCCAACTCCATCGAAACACAATCGGCCCCTCGTAACTCGACCTGTTAGTCTAGCCGACTTCATCGCGAGACGTATGAAAGGAAGTGCCCAGGTGACCCAACGAATTGTGTACGAATCCCACTCCCACACGCCGCTCTGCATGCACGCCAATGGATTGCCGACTGAGTACGCGGCAGTCGCCTTCGACAGAGGACTGCGAGGCCTAATCGTCACGTGCCACAACCCGATGCCGAACGGTTTTTCCGCCCCTGTCCGAATGCGTGAAGATCAATTCGACGAATACATCGAACTAGTCGAATCAACGCGACAAGAATGGGACGGCCGACTCGACGTGTGTCTTGGCTTGGAAGCCGACTATTTCGAGGGCCATGAGCAATACGTTGAAAACCAATTGCAATCGGCTGACTTTCATTTCGTGCTGGGTTCGGTGCATCCACAAATTGAGGAGTTTCGTCAAAAGTTTTGGAATGCCGACGGACGAGAAGTTCAACGTACTTATTTTCGAATGCTTGCGCAGTCGGCTGAAACTGGTTTATTTGATTCCATCTCGCATCCTGATTTGATCAAGAACTTTACTTCTGAACAGTGGGATCCTCAGGAAATCATGCCAACGATCTGCGACGCGCTCGATCGAATCGCGGCGACTGGGGTCGCCATGGAACTGAACACCTCAGGCGTTTTAAAAAAAATCTCTGAAATGAACCCGTTTCCGGACATGCTTCGACAGATGCAGCAGCGGAATATCCCGATTACGCTCGGGGCAGATGCCCACACACCGCACCGCGTCGCCGATGGTTATGAGCAAGCGATGAAACTGCTACAGCAATGCGGCTATGAAACAGTCAACTACTTCCTAAATCGCAAGCGTCAAGAAATTGCCATCCAACCAGCCCTAGCAAGCTTGGCCAGCCGAGTAGCCAACGACGCTTAAAACATCATCCACCAAATCGCAATAGAGAGCGGATGGACAACAAGGAATTCACGCAAAGCAAGCGAGATTCAATACAACGATGGGCGCAAAGAAACAGGGGCCAAATGATGATCAAGCCTGCATCAGCACTGTTCAGGTGGCCCGCGACTGTAAAATCTTGAAAGAGGTGTTACCACAACACCGGGGCAAAGAGAGTTGGAGAAATGCGTCAGGCACCAACGCACAATACGCCCGATTCAACGGCACGCCCAATTCAACGGCACGCCCGATTCAATCATCCTGGATGGGCAAATCGATTCGCACGCGGGTACCAACGCCCAACTCGCTGCTGACCTGAATCCGTCCATGATGAGCCTCGATGATCCGCTTGCAAATCGGCATCCCCAAACCGGTCCCCGATTGTTTGGTGGTGTAAAACGGCTCAAACACCCTGGCCTGCGTCTCTTGATCCATCCCCACCCCTTGATCCGCAATCTCGCAACGCAACCACTTCAACCCGTTTTCGACATGCTGTTCCAGCACGACGCTGATCTGGGGGAACTCTCGGTTCGCGGCAATCGCGTTCTCGAGGATGTTACGGAACACTTGCCCGATCCGATGAACATCAACGCGTATGGCATCTTCACCGCGGCGTTCCATTTTCACTTTGACATCGCTTTGATCAAACGCGGCATTCAAATCATCCAACGACGCCTGAAGCACAACATTTAGATCAACCGGGGCTAAATCCAGGTTAATCGGTGCCGCATACTGCCTGACCTCTTCGTAGTTTCGCTGCAAGTCCCCCAAGGCTCGCCGAATGCGCGAGGTCAAATTCAACTGTTCCGGTCGCTCATGCAAATCGAGTTCCAGCAAATCCAAACAACCGCGGGCCCGCTGCAACGCATTACGACTCTCATGAGCCAGTCCTGTGACCATTTGGCCGATCGCCGCTAACCGCTCGGCTTGCACCATCCTCCGCTCGGCGTCTTGCAACTCGGTGACATCAGTCACCAACCAGACTTCATTATGGTCGTAGCGGTGAGCCGCAATCCGAAGTTCACGACGAATCCCATCTTTGCGAACGATTGGAAACAAACAAGCTTGCTTGAAGTTGTTCGCCTGAACATGACGGTACTTTTCCAAGCACTCCTCAAACCGATCGGGACACAGCACGCGAAACCAATCTTGCAGGGTACCGATCTCGCTTGCCTGATACCCAGTCAGATGCTCCACGGTTCGATTGATGAACAACGCGTCGTAATCGACGAAAACCGCTCCGGCCGGTAGATTTTCGACAAGGAATCGCATCCGACTTTCACTTGCCAACAATTCACGGCGAACGTTGTAGAGCTCGGCAAGAGAAGCGAGCCGCTTCCGCAAGCTGTCGGGCTCGACCGGCTTAATCAGGTAATCGTCGGCTCCGTCCCGAATCGCAGCCAATGTGCTTTCCATATCCGCATGCCCGGTAACGATAAGAATCGCCGAGTGCGGTGCTCGTTCTTTTAAGCCAACAATCAGATCGCCGGCATCTCCATCGGGTAGCTTGCGATCCAACAAAATCGCAAAGTGCTCGTCCAAGTCATCCTGGCCAAGCATTTCCTGGCCACTGCCCGCCACCTTCACCTGATAACCATCCAGTTCCAGCACGCGTCGAATGCTATGACGCATCGCCTCATCATCATCAACAATCAAAACAGACAATTGATCCACTTCTGTGTCCAACGACCCCTGCGAAGGCGAGTGGTGAATGGAATCCTTTACAGCGATTGCATCAACTCCATCAGAATGTCGATATTCAACGGCTTGGCGAGCACTGAAAGAGCGCCACCCTCCATCGCTTCTTTCGTTTTTTCGCTGGATGCATAGGCAGTCATTGAAATCCCGACCAGATGAGGGAAGCGAGCGAGTAATCGACGATGGGTTTCAATCCCATCAATACCGGGCATGCGGATATCGACGAGCAACACGTCCGGATGAAACAACTCCCCCTGCTCGACGCCGGCCTCGCCATTTTCAGCAACCTCAACCAAGTGCCCACGCCCTCGCAAAAGACGTGCGAGCGAATTTCGCACTCCAGCATCATCATCAACAATCAGGATTTTTTTCGAAACTTGCATTCCGGGATCTTGCTGCCTGGCCACCTAATCAGGTACTTGCCACCTAATCAGGTACTTGCCACCTAATCAGGTAATCGCATTTGCTAGAGGAACGGTCAGTCGAAAACAGGCGCCGCTGCGGCCAGCCAGATTACTTGCCGTCAGTGTTCCCCCGTTACGCTCAGCGTATCGTCTGGAAACCGCCAATCCGAGACCTATTCCTTTCGGTTTTGTCGAAAACAATGGCTCAAAGACACGCTCCAGATGCTCTTCCTTCATACCTGGCCCCTGATCGGTAATCTCGATGGTCGCCAGACCCTCGGCCCAACTCAAAAGAATCTCGACCGTGCCCGAATCGTTCATTGATTCGATCGCGTTGCGAACCAAATTGATCAAAATCCGTTCAATTTGCCCAGGATCGACCATCACTTCGATTTCTCCAGTGTGCTCGTCACAGATGGTAATCGCGTCCGGAATCCTGAGTGAACCAACCGCCGCATCAATAAGCTCTCGAATTTTTTTAACTTCGGGCTGGCAAGCTGCATCGCGAGTGAAATCCAACAACTCGCTAACAATCCGCTCAGCTTTTCCGACAGCTTCATTGATTTCGTTGACACATTGCACGCCCTCCTCGCCCAACCGATCCTCCATCAGCTTCAGATAGTAGGCATCATTGCGAATCACACACAGCGGCGTACGAATCTCATGCGCGACGCCTCCCGCCAATTGGCCCAACAACGCGAGTCGCTCCATCGCCAACCGTTGCTCTCGTTCCTGCTCTGCAAGTTGACGATCAGTGGCATCGAGCACGTTAGCCAACACCATCTGCTCGCCACCCCAATGAATGGGATGCAAGCTAATATCTAACGGAAAAGTCGTTCCATCCTGCCGCCGACCGTAAAGGTTACGCCCGGCGGCCATTGGCCGATGCTCTGGCTTGGACATGTACCGCGCTCGATGCAGGTGATGCGTCGGTCGATATGCCTCGGGAAGCAACCGATCGACCACCGACCCCACTAATTCGTCAGCCGGATAACCGAATTGAGCGACCGCTGCTGGATTGACCAGCACGATCTTTCCTTCAGAATTCGCAATGATCATGCCGGCCGGTGAAGCCTCCACGATTGAACGTAAAAGCTGTTGTTCATCCAGTGGGGAAGTGTTGTTTGCCATTCCGTATTCCTTTGAGCCCCTGCATTCTAGTACGTGCCTTGGTCGACCGGGACACGAAAGCCACACCACCGCCAGCTTTTCTGGATCACAATCTAGGTAAGGAGCATCCGAAGAGAGAAGAATCGCGAAATAGTTTTATGTAAAACGTAAAACTCAATCGCCTTAAATCGCTTGCTATCGCGACTTGGAATGCGAGAATGACGGAGCTTGGGATCGCTCACGCCAAAGTTCGCCCATGCTGGTTTTTGCAAAGGAGATTAGCCTTGGTCCAATCGAATCCCCCGCTGCCTCATTCAGTCAAATTAGAGGGTGCGGCTGTTTCCCGCCACCTACAAGCTATCTTTGATCACACTTCCCAACGGGGACTTAGAAGCGTCCAAGTCAGCATTGAAGACAATTGCATTCTGCTGACTGGAACCGTCCGCAGTTTTTACCTCAAGCAGATGGCCCAAGAACGTGTTCGTAAAGAATGCCCAACCACCAAACTATGCAACGACTTGGTGGTGCAATCTCCCAGGTGACCAACGCAACGGAGATAAAAGCTGATGGGCTTGGAATCCTCGTAGGAGTAGTTCGTGGCCGAATGTGTCTTTGACGTCCGAGCAGTGACCAAAATTTACCCCATGGGTGAAGTCGAAGTGCTGGCGTTACGAGGCATTGATCTGGAGCTTTTCGTCGGTGAATTCACCGTTCTGCTTGGCCCCAGTGGCAGCGGAAAGTCAACACTTCTGAACATCCTCGGCGGGCTCGATTCGCCCACCAACGGTACGGTCCTATTTCGCGGGACCGACCTGACCCGCGCGAGCCAACGCCAGCTGACACTTTACCGGCGTGAATCAGTTGGGTTTGTATTCCAGTTTTACAATTTAATTCCGTCGCTAACTGCTCGCGAAAACATTCAATTGGTAACCGACGTTTCAACCTCGCCGATGTCGGCTGAAGCAGCATTGGATCTCGTTGACTTGGCCGATCGCCAAGACCATTACCCATCGCAACTTTCCGGCGGTCAACAGCAACGAGTCGCGATCGCGCGCGCCATTGCCAAACGCCCCGACGTCTTGCTTTGCGACGAACCAACCGGCGCCCTGGACGCGGCGACCGGAATTACAGTTTTGGAAGCGATTCAACGAATCAACTTGGAACTTGGAACGACGACCGCCGTCATCACACACAACGCGACAATCGGCGAAATGGCAGATCGAGTCGTCAAAATGCGGGACGGCATGATTGCGGAAGATTACCGAATCGAGGCTAAAACGCCCGTGGATAAAATCAGCTGGTGATATGCGGGCACTGAATCGTAAGCTGATCCGTGAATTGCGGGAAACCAAAGCACAATTCCTCGCAATCGCCGTGGTGATCGGGTCGGGCGTTGCAGTTCTCGTGATGTCACTCAATACGCTCGGTTTTCTGCGAACGACACGCGATGCGTACTACGATCGTTATCGATTCGCGCAAGTTTTTGCTTCGGTCACGCGAGCACCACTACCGGTTGAATCACAACTACTCTCGATTGACGGGGTTGCAACAACGGAGACCAGAATCGTCGCACACGTCACGCTGGATGTACCGGGACTCGACGAACCCGCCGTAGCAAGATTGATCTCACTACCCCATCCTGCGTCGGCCGGGCTGAACCAAATTCACTTGCGGCGAGGACGACTTCCTGAGGCCGATCGGGCTGGGGAGATCATCGTCAGTGAACCTTTCTTCGAGGCGAACGGACTGCAACTCGGAGATCGAATCAACGCAGTGCTAAATGGACGCCTGCAACCTCTCGTGATCGTTGGCGTCGCACTGAGCCCTGAATACGTGATTCAGGTGCGAGCCGGTGAACTACTCCCTAACGATCCAAGGTTTGGCATTTTTTGGATGTCGCGTCGCCAACTCGAAGCGGCGTTCGACATGCAAGGCGCATTCAACGACATCTCGCTCCGACTACTACGGGGTGCAAATGAAAAGGAAGTCATCGACCGACTCGACGCAACCCTGGCCCGCTACGGCGGTATCGGTGCGTATGGCCGGGACCAACATGTCTCAGCGCGGTTCCTCGATGATGAGCTAAAGCAATTGCGAGCAACCGGCATGGTCGCTCCGTCGATTTTTATGGCGGTCGCTGCATTTCTTTTAAACGTGGTTTTGGCACGTCGAATCAGCACCCACCGAACCACCATCGCGGCGTTAAAAGCTTTTGGTTATACGAATTTCGAAATCTCCTGGCACTATCTGCAATCTTCGTTACTCGTCGCTGGCATCGGCGCGATCGGTGGCATTACTGCCGGGCAATGGATGGCAAGTGGTCTGTCGGAGGTGTATTCAGAGTTCTATCGCTTTCCAACATTCGTTTATCGTCCTGATTGGCGAGTGAACCTGGTCGCACTGAGCCTTAGCCTACTCGCCGCTTTCGTCGGTTCGTGGCGGGCCGTCCGGGCGGCAGCTCGGCTGCCGCCCGCGGAGGCAATGCAGCCGGCCGCACCAGCCACCTATCGACGCACACTGCTCGAAGCGTTTGGTCTTTCTCAATGGATTCCCGTCACGACAAGAATGATCCTACGAGGATTAAGACGCCGCCCGATCAGCGCTGCCTTTTCCTCGCTGGGAATCGCATTTTCGGTGTCGGTGATGGTCCTTAGCGGATTCGGTGGCGATGCGATCGAGCATTTGATTGAATTTCAATTCGCCACCGCCCAAAGGCAAGATGTTCAAGTCACATTCAACAAAGTGACCAGCTCCGTCGCCCAACACGATCTTCGACACCTACCTGGCGTTCAGCGGGTTGAACCGTTTCGCGCGGTTGCAGTCAAACTGATATCAGAGCATCGCGAACACCACACCAACATCCTCGGCTTGGAACCGGAACGCGATCTGTTTCGGCTGCTGAATACGGAATCCAAACCGATTCGACTGCCACCCTCGGGAATCGTCCTGAACGATAAACTCGCCAGCATCCTTCAAGTTCAGCCGGGCGACCAACTGCAATTTGAAGTCCTGGAAGGTAAACGCCCACGTGGTACGCGACTCGTTTCCAAAGTAACCATGGAATACGCTGGCACCAGTGCGTACATGGATCGATCAGCACTGAACCAGTTGATGCATGAAAGCGACTGCATCAGCGGGGCATTCTTGGCTGTCGATTCGAAATATGAGCAAGCGTTGTACCATCAACTAAAACAAACACCGCAAGTCGCCTCCGTTCTGATCCAATCATCCGCCATCAAGCAATTTCGTGAAACGATCGCCGCGAATCAGCTAACGATGCAATCGTTCACGTTACTGTTCGCCTGTGTAATCGCGTTTGGCGTCGTTTATAATACTGCGAGGATCGCATTGGATGAGCGAAGTCGAGAACTAGCAACGCTGCGCGTCATCGGCTTCACGCGATTGGAAGTATCGACCATCCTGTTGGGCGAATTAACGATCTTGACGTTGGTCGCAATTCCGATCGGATGGGGAATTGGCTATGGCTTTTGTGCCGCAATGGTCGTTGGCTTTGAATCAGAACTATACCGAATCCCCTTGGTGATTCGCCCGGAAAGCTACGCCCGTGCCGCATTGGTCACGTCTGCAGCAGCGGCCATCAGCGGCATTCTCGTCAGGCGTCGACTCGATCATTTCGATCTGGTCGAGGTCTTGAAGAATCGCGATTGATGAGGGATTGGAAAGCAACCGCATGAACAAAACGCAACCCGCTGCCGGTCAACCTCAGACACGTTTGCTCGGACACGCGCGGCGAGCCTTGGGGTGGCTACTAATCCTGGCCACCCTCACCACCGTGGTTGCCCTGAGTTTCCGAGAAAGACCATTATTGGTCGACGTCGCTAAGGTTTCTCGAGGCCCGATGGATGTTCGCGTCGAAGAAGATGGGAAGACGCGTATTCGAGAAAAATATGTCGTCTCGACACCACTAACCGCTCGGCTGTCGCGGATCACGCTGGAAGTCGGCGACGCTGTAAAGAAAGATGTCACCGTGCTCTCGCGACTCGAAGCGACCGATCCATCCCTGCTTGACCCAAGGGCGGTTGCGCAAGCCACAGCACGAGTCCGCGCGGCTGAACGAAAACTAGACTTGTCCCGCTCTTCGTTGGCCAAAGCCGAGGCAAAACTACAATTCGCAGAATCGGAGACAGGCCGCGTTCGGAAAATGGTAGGGGGAAATGCTGCCTCGCAATCTCAGCTGGAATCGCAAGAGTCGCTCTTTCGCATGCTTAGCGAAGAGGTCCGCGGCCTGGGCTTCGCAGTCGACATTGCCCAGTACGAACTAGAGCTTGAAAAGGCCGCCCTGCTGCTGACGAGGTCGGCCCCCGACGATCAAGCGGAAATGACACTTTCGGTTCGGGCGCCAATTGATGGCCGCGTCTTACGCATCTACCAAGAAAGCACCGCTGTCGTTCGAGCAGGCGAACCACTACTGGAAATCGGGGACCCCCAAGACCTCGAAATCATCGCAGACGTGTTGTCTCGCGATGCCGTTCGAATCTCGCCGGGCGACGCTGTGGACCTCAAACACTGGGGAGGTAACTACACCCTCACCGGCCGCGTCCGGCTAGTTGAACCATCTGGATTCACTAAAATTTCCGCACTCGGAGTTGAGGAACAACGCGTCAACGTGATCATCGACCTCGAAAATCCTCCAGAAGAACGGCCGCAACTTGGTGACGGGTTCCGCGTCGATTGCGAAGTCGTGGTGTGGCGACAAGCAGATGTCCTGCAGATACCTACCAGCGCACTGTTCCGTGTCGAAGGAACGTGGCACGTTTTTGTACTTAACGACGGCACCGCCCAACGGGTACCCGTAGTGGTCGGGCAAAACAATGGGCAAACGGCCCAAGTCATCGAAGGTCTTGAAGCAGGAATGACGACCATCGTCCACCCCAGTGACAAACTGGACGAGGGATCACCAATCGAACGACGATGAAATCTAAAATCATCCCGATCACTGACCGCAGGATTGTGTCACGACCTGCTGGATCAACAATATCGACGCAGGCATAAAGCAGTCTCCGAAAACAAGCACGATGATTGACTTTCATCTGCATTTTTGAAGTCTAAAAATGGTCCTGGCCTTGACGCGGAGTATCCCTTACCCTGAAAAGAGTGACACAAACACTCTGCATGCCACATCGAGATCAAAAAGTGAAACAAGTTCAGACCGCGTTCGGCGTCGCGATCGCCCTTTGCTATACGACTGCCGTGCAAGCTCATCCCGGCCACGGAAATCCTGGATCGACTCACTACTGGACAGAACCGGAACACCTCGTGGCCTTAGGCATCGCGGCTACATTCGCCACCACGCTTTGCATTGGGAAATACTGTTTCAGTCCCAGTGGGCGAAAATCTTCGGTGTGATCCGAACCGTTGACTAAAAACGCAGCATGTCGTTTTCAGCTGAATCACCAACGGGCCCCTCTTTGCCGAATCAGAATCGAAAAACGCTTCAGTCGCTCCAACGACGAGCGACTGCTACGTCACTGATGACAGCTACTTCGATGTCATGCCTTCTGCTGTGACATCTGCGAATGCCCAAAAGTCCGGCATTTCAGTCAGACGCAGCAAGCAACTCTTGAAAATGCCGCCATGTCCGCGTGTTGGCAACATCCTGCTTCGTCAGCCCACCACGACGGGCTTGCTTGATCCCAAACCGCATCACATCGAGACCTTCCACTGCATGGGCATCGGTGTTGATAACAATGGGGATCCCGAGTCGCTTCGCGGCAGCCAAGTGAACGTCATTTAGATCGAGCCTCGCTGGATTAGCGTTTAGCTCCATCAAGGTGCGATGCTCGGCTGCGGATTTGAGGACGGCATCGATATCGACCTCGTAAGCAGGGCGTCGATTGATGAGACGCCCCGTCGGATGCGCAATGCAAGTAACGTAGGGATTCTCAATGGCCCCTAAAATGCGTTCGGTGATTTGATCCCGTGGCTGCCGCTGCCCGTAATGCACGCTGGCCAGGACCCAGTCCGCTTCGGCCAAACAGTCATCGGGTAGATCCATCCCGCCGGGCTCCAAAATGTCACACTCAATCCCCTTCAAGATTTGCAAGCGACCTTCGTATTCTGGCTGAATCTCGTCGATCATTTTCCACTGCTCACGCAATCGCTCCGCGTCCAATCCCATCGCCATGGAAACACGTTTGCTGTGATCCGTGATCGCGATGTAGGATAAGCCTCGCTGGATGGCTGCATCCGCCATTTCACGAATCGTTCCCGTACCGTCGGTAGCATTGGTGTGCATGTGCAAGTCACCCTGAATCTCATCCTCGGAAATTAACCGAGGCAGGGCATCTTGTTCCGCCCACTGAAATTCATTGCGATCTTCGCGGAGCTCTGGATCAAACCAAGGCAATCCAATCGCCTCATAGACACCTGATTCGGTCGCGCCGGCCACGCGAGAATCGTCATCCGTCCGAAACACACCGTACTCGTTGATTTTAAAACCTTGTTCCTTAGCAGTTTTGCGAACGTGAACATTGTGCGCTTGCGACCCCGTGAAATACTGCAGCGCCGCACCGAATTGCTCCGCGTCCACGACTCGCATATCCACCTGGAACGCCTTGCCGACTCGAATCGAAATCTTCGTATCCCCGCGCATAATCGTCTGAGTCCGACCGGCATACGATTCCAGATGATCCATGGCAGCACTGCGGTCAGATGCAACGACCAGCAAATCCAAATCACCGACCGTTTCACGTCCTCGACGATAAGACCCGGCCCATTCTTTCTGATCGATCGCATCGCAGGCTTGCATGTGCTGATCAATCAATTGGACCAACCCGTCCGCTTCGGACCACCGCATCCGCTTGGCCGCCTCCTCGGCAATTTCCAGTCCGTCCAGAATGGCCTGCTGAGTTTTCATGCCGAACCCTTTGAGCTTACCGACACGATCTTCGTGACAGGCCTTGCGCAAATCGGCAAGCGATTCCAGTTCCAACTCCTGCTGCAAGCGAGCCGCCTTTTTTGCACCGAGCCCTGGAATCCTTGACATCTCTATTACGACATCAGGGATTTCCTGTCGCAGTTTTTCCAGCTGAGGAAGCTTGCCCTCGGACAGCAACGTTTGCGTTTTTTCGACCAGCGTTTTGCCAATCCCCGGTATCTTGGCGAGATCACGCGACTCATCCTCCAAAATCGAAGCAACCGATTCGTCTAGATCGCGGATTGCTTTCGCGCCGTTACGGTAAGCGCGAATCCGAAACGGATTCTCGCCGCGAAACTCAAGTAGCTGCGCCATTTCATCAAAAACATCAGCGATCGTTGCGTTTTCCACCAGAGAGGGTTCCTTGACTCACGAAACGAGATACTAGGAGCGTCAGCTCACAGAGTTCAGATCACCAGACATAGACCGCGAACAGAAGAAATGATTCCATGCGGCCATCAGCGAGATGGTCGCGGCCACGCGAGTGCAGCGTATTTGTTTTCGCAAATGATTTCCAGCCGCTCTCAACAGCTCGACTTGGCTGACCAGTCAAGAAAGGAAGAAAGATCGCAAGCCAGGTCACCTGTGTGCCCCACAAAATACCTGCGTGCCCCAAAAATGATCGACCAAGGTAAAACGCACCAAAGTCTTTTTTCCGCACACTGATGAGCGGGCATTTGCAGTTTGCCCAGCCGCATTTGCCCAGCCGCGACTGCCTGTTCAAACAGACTCGACAGTAGATTGGGTAGACCGAAAATCAAAATCACAGCGTGTCAGAACTTCGTCGGGCTCACAAACCGAGGGAGCCACGATCGATTAAGGATTGACGGGATACCAAGTCGAATCGCGTGGCTTGTTTCGCCGCGGTGTCGCTGGCTGCCGCACACTACCCGTTACGGGAGCACGGGTGGAAACGGAGGTCAACTCGGTCGGCCCAATAGGCGATCGAGCTGGCAACGGGGGTGCTTCGAACTGCTTAGATTCAACTGGCGGTGGTGGAATGGATGGAATCGAAGATGCCGGCCCGCTGCGACCACGAAAAGGAGATGAATAATCCTCTGGTGCCGCTATCGGCTCGACTCTTCCACCCAAACTTTGTGGATCCGAGTTCATACTGTAACTCGATCGAGGACGAATCATCGCCGTGGAATCGTCGGCGTTCTGAAGCTCCCAATAATTTGAAGGGGCCGCACCCGACGCGTCTCCGGAACTGGATCCACTGCCGTTGGAATCACCAGTATCGGCACCATTCGCGCTACCGTTGGTCGTGCCGTTCGTGCTCCCGTTAACGGCACCACCTGAGCCGTTAGCACTACTACCCGCACCGGTAGAACTGGGAGGCGGCGGAATTGCCAAACCACTCGATTGCCCACTGTTCAATTGCGGCCGCTCGATTGGGGCAAGGTCGCCAGTGGAGCTACCGGTCACACCGGTGGACGGGCCTGCCGATTGGATGGTCGGCGGTAAAGCAGGTGGGGCACCCTGCAAGGGTGTCATATTGTAGCCACCGTTGGTTCCGTAACCGCCAGCTTGACCATAGGAACCGCTCGGAAGCGTGGATGGGATTGACGTTGCCCCCTGTCCCATCGCTCCCACGGCACCAACCTGCCCGATCCCGGAAGCGGACATTGGCTGGGAATAAACAGGTGTTGGACAAGCCGACGGGGAAGGCGGGCAAGGTGCAGGGCGATAGGCAGGCGGTGGCGATTGAAACGTTGTGAAAGGAGTCCGCTGAACCTGCTGCTCGGTCGAGGTACAAGGTTGCTGAACGATCACTGCACCGCCGCTCACGGGATCGACCGCCGTCACAGGTCGGTAGTAGGTCACCGGAGCACTGTAGTAACTGGTTTGATAGCCGGTGCCGAACCAGCGACTAAACAGACCTCGCAATCCTCTTGGCGGTTGCGGAGGTGTTGGGGGGAACAATGGTGTGACCTGAGTTTGCGTTGGCGGCAATGCGGTTGCCGGCAAACCAGTTGGCGTCGTAACCGTCAGCGGAGCCCCAGGAAGTGTCGTTCCAACTTGAGGCCGATACGAAGTGACGGGAACTTGACCACGGTATGGCAGCGGATTGACCGTCGTCTGGCTCGTTGGCGCTAAGTAGGGATTCGCCGGAGCAACTTGGTAAGTCGCCTGAACATTCCCCGTCGCAGGCGTTGAACTGTAAACCGGCTGGCTGCCGGCGTATGCTGCCATTCCACTCGTGTAGACCGCCCCGCCAGAATAGACAGGTTGACCTCGATAAACCGGCTGTCCAGTGTAGACAGATGGGTTGTCGACATAGGCCGGTCGCTGGGCTTGATACACCCCGTTCTGCGATACCGGCGCGGGCATCAAAACCACTGGCCTAGCTGCTGTAACGGGTGGAATTCCAACAATCTCCGGTCCGGTCGCAACTGGTGCTGCCGCCGTGAACACCGGGGCCGAGGTCACTGGGGCCGAGGTGACTGGGGCCGAGGTGACCTGGGGACCTATTGCGAGCTGTGGACCAGCATCGACAGGGATCGCTCCCACGGCAACGGGTGCGTAACCAACGGCATAAACGGGCTGGTTCCGTCCGAATAGCCAATCGGTCAAACAGCAAGCCGACGCTCCGTTCCCCGAAGAGAACAAGGTCGCGAAGGTGCATAAAATTGCAAGCGATGACCGCATGCTGAATCCCCGTGCGAGTGGCAAACATTTGATTGGATTGCGATTCCGGTATTTTTGACGCGTTACCGAAAAGGCTCCGAGGGAAGTTGACGCCGTGAGAGCCAATTGGTCAATCTTCCTTGAGTGATCTTTCCGGCATTGGAAATCTTTTCGGCCACCCCAGGAACGACTGAATCGAATGAAGAGATTCTTCCAGGGCTGAATCCGACACGTGGTAGCTCCACCCAACCAGCGAACAGACGTCGGAGCACTGACAATCCAGCCAGAGAAACTTACATTTCGGCAAATCCCCTGCGGCCCAATTTCCTCGCAACGAGCCGCCTGGCTCCCCGTAAAGAGCCGCATTGCTTTCCCTGCCGCCCCCCATTTGCCGCGAGCGGATGCTTGCCCGCCAGCGGCCTGCCAACCTGACAACCCGGCCCGTCCGGGCTTTCGACCGAGCCCAGCCGAATCACTTTAAGTTGTTTAACAGCAACACCTTAAGATGCATTCGAATGCATTCGGCACAGATGTTGCTTAGAGAGGGTGTCGTCTGGAGTTCCCTGCCACCGGTGCAAGAGTAACAACCAGCACAATCGACCGAACACAACTACCTTTTTCATCCCTTCGCCGACTGGAAGAACTGCTCGATTACGGGGCGGACAGCGAGGGAAGACCGTTAAAAATTTACAGGAGAAAAACGTCGTGGCAAAGCAAATTGTTTTTGACGACGATGCACGTGGACCTTTGTTGTCCGGCGTCAGCAAATTGGCACGAGCTGTCAGCAGCACGCTGGGACCACGTGGTCGAAACGCGGTGCTCGACAAAGGTTGGGGCTCACCTAAAGTGACCAAGGACGGTGTGACCGTCGCCGAAGACATCGAACTGGATGACCCGTTCGAGAACCTCGGCGCTCAACTGGTTAAAGAGGCTGCCAGCAAGACAAACGACGTCGCTGGCGATGGAACAACGACAGCCACGATCCTCAGCGAAGCGATTTTCCGCGAGGGCTTGAAAATGGTCGCCGCTGGTGCCGATCCGATGGCCTTGTCCCGCGGCATCTCCCTTGGTGTTGACGCTGCTGTTGCCCAAGTCGGGAAACTCTCGACACCGATCAACGAGAAAAGCAAAAGCGACATCCGTCAAGTCGCGACCATCGCTGGCAACAACGATCCAACGATCGGTGCGGTCCTAGCAGATGCTTTCACCAAAGTCGGCAAGAATGGTGTGATCACGGTTGAAGAAGGTCGATCCAATGAAACCTACGTCGATGTTGTCGAGGGCATGCAATTCGACCGCGGTTTCCTGTCGCCTCACTTCGTCACCAATCAGGACGATGTTAGCGTCGACCTGGAAGACTGCTACGTTTTGCTGTTTGAAGAAAAGATCAGCAACAACAAAAAAATGATTCCGCTTCTGGAAGCAATCAGCAAATCGAAAAAGCCACTGCTGATCATCGCAGAAGACGTTGAAGGCGAAGCGCTCGCAACACTAGTTGTTAACAAGATGCGAGGCATCTTGTCAGCCTGTGCCGTCAAGGCACCTGGCTACGGTGATCGCCGAAAGGCCATTCTAGGCGACATCGCGGTACTGACTTCTGGAAAAGCAATCTTCAAGGATCTTGGGATTGACCTGGAAAGCGTCAAAATCACCGACCTCGGTCGTGCAAAGAAAATCCGAGTGACCAGCGAAGCGACCACGATCGTCGGTGGAGCAGGTAAAGCGGCAGAAATCAACAGTCGGGTCGAGCAGATCCGTCGCGAAATCGACGCGACAGAAAGTGATTACGATCGCGAGAAGCTGCAAGAACGGCTCGCCAAGTTGGCTGGTGGTGTTGCCCAAATCAACGTTGGTGCTGCAACCGAAACCGAGATGAAGGAACGCAAAGCATTGATCGACGATGCTCGCGCAGCCACCCAAGCAGCTCTCGAAGAGGGGATCGTGCCAGGCGGTGGAACTGCCCTTCTGCGTTGCCGACCAGCACTCGAGAAACTTGAGAAGAACACTGAAGGCGACGAGAAACTCGGAGTCCGGATTGTTCGTCACATCCTCGACTACCCGCTCAAGTCAATTGCAAATAACGCCGGACTGGATGGCGCGGTTGTCGCCAACCGAGTTTTGCAAATGAAGGGCAAGACCGAAGGCTACGACGCCAACGCTGAAAAGTATTGCGACCTTGTCGCTGCTGGCGTGGTCGACCCCGCCAAAGTCGTTCGCAGCTCACTGACCAACGCTGCCAGCGTTGCATCATTGCTGCTGACCACCGAATCCCTGGTAACTGAGATCCCAACCGAGGAAGAGCCAGACGGCGGTGACCACCATCACGACCACGGCATGGGCGGTGGCATGGGCGGCGGCATGGGCGGCATGGACATGGGAGGTATGGGTGGCATGGGCGGCATGGGCGGCATGATGTAGTCGCCACCAGCCAGTCACTCACATCCAACCAATTTTAAAACTCAACCAAACATCTGACATTCAATAACGAGAGAAATAGAACCATGGCAAAAATCAACCTTCGACCACTTGATGATCGTGTTGTCGTTCAACCGAGCGAAGCGGAAGAGACCACCGCAGGTGGCATCGTGCTTCCCGACTCCGCAAAGGAAAAGCCACAGCGTGGAATCGTGGTTGCCGTCGGCCCGGGCAAATTGCTCGATAGCGGCAACCGCGGCGACATGAGCGTCGGCAAAGGTGACACCGTGATTTACGGTAAGTATGGCGGTAGCGACGTTGAAGTTGACGGCCAAGACATGAAGATCCTCCGCGAAGGCGACATCCTGGCCAAAGTGCTGTAGTCGTTTAGACAGCAGCCAACCACCGAAAATACCTGTTCATTAGAGGAATAAACTCGTGGCGAAACAACTTCTTTTCGACGATCACGCCCGCGCTCGCATGCTGGCAGGGGTCGATAAATTGGCCGACGCAGTCGCTGTAACAATGGGTCCAACCGGGCGCAATGTGATCATCGACAAATCGTTCGGCGGCCCGACCGTGACCAAAGATGGTGTCACGGTGGCAAAGGAAATCGAACTGGAAGATCGGTTCGAAAATATGGGAGCCAAATTGGTCATCGAAGTCGCTCAGAAAACGAGCGACTTGGCGGGTGATGGAACGACCACGGCAACCGTCCTGGCTCGCTCGATCTTCAAAGAGGGACTCCGCAACATTGTCGCCGGTAGCAACCCTGCCGCGATTCGACGTGGCATCGACAAGGCTGTTGCTGCAGCATCGGAAGAACTTTTTGACATGGGGCGTCCGGTTAAGAACAAGCAAGAGGTCGCGAACGTTGGCGCGATTTCCGCAAACAACGATCCCCAGATCGGCGGCTTGCTGGCGGATGCACTTGAGCGAGTCGGCAAAGATGGCGTGATCACAGTCGAGGAAGGCAAGACCCGAGACACGACGGTCAACTACGTCGATGGGATGCAGTTTGACAAGGGTTACATCTCACCCTACTTCATCACTGATCCAGGCACGATGGAAGCCAACTTGGAAAACGCTCTGGTGCTGCTGTACGAGAAGAAAGTCAGCAACGTCCGCGACTTGGTTCCACTGCTAGAAAAAGCAGCACAAACCGGTCAACCACTGCTGATCATCGCCGAAGACGTCGACGCGGAAGCGTTGACTCTCTTGGTGGTGAACAAGCTTCGTGGAACGCTGAATGTCTGTGCCGTGAAAGCTCCCGGCTTCGGTGATCGCCGCAAGTCGATGCTCGGCGACATCGCCACTTTGACAGGCGGGACGCTCATCAGCGAAGACCTTGGTATCCAACTCGAAAATGTCACCCTTGAGCAACTTGGACGCGCTAAAAAGGTCACGGTTGACAAGAGTAACACGACCATCGTCGAAGGAAGCGGAAACCGGGCCGACATCGACAAACGAGTCGGCCAAATCCGTGCTCAAATTGAGCAAACAGACAGCGAGTACGATAAGGAAAAGTTCCAAGAGCGGCTTGCTAAATTGGCCGGCGGTGTTGCCGTAATCAGCGTGGGTGCTGAGACTGAAGCCGAAATGAAGCAGACCAAAGCTCGCCTCGAAGACGCCTTGCATGCGACGCGTGCAGCGGTCGAAGAAGGAATTGTCTCCGGTGGTGGAGTTGCTCTGGTTCGCTGCCGCGAGGCGGTTGAAGCGGTCAAATCAACACCAGTGAAAGACAGCGATGGCAAGACCGTGATTCCGTCAGCTAAAGGTGACGAAAAAATCGGTGTCGATATTGTCTTGGCAGCACTTGACGCTCCTATGCGTCAAATCGCCAACAACGGCGGAATCGATGGTAGTGTCGTGGTGGACGAAGTTAGCCAAAAAGCTAAGAACATCGGCTACGATGCGAATACCGGCCAGTACTCCGACATGCTCAAAGCGGGTGTCATCGACCCTGTCAAAGTCGTACGAACGGCTCTGGCGAATGCAGGCAGCATCGCCGGTCTGTTGCTAACCACTGAAGCATTGGTGACCAACTTCGAAGCGGAAGACAAAGAACGTCGTCCTGTCGAAGGTGTCGTCAACTAAGTTAGCCACAACTGATAAATGCATCATTTGATGCGTCAGCTATTACGGGTCGCATGCCTGGATTTTCCGGTTGGTGTGCGACCCGTGTTGCTTAATTTAGAATCCAACTTGCACTGCCCCAACAGCGTGGAAGAGAATCCTCGGGTTGGTCATCTGCCGGTTCATTCGCTTGACTCGCGCGGGAACTGGGCAGAACAGCGGCATCGCGACCTTTCAATCGCGTCCCGCTAAAGCAGTTTGCAAATCCTGGGTTGTCGCGATTTTGCCATCCCAAACGAGACATCGCATAGCATCTCGTTAACTTTCACACGACAACTTGCACATCAACCAGACGATCGACTCTCAAAGGGCAACGACTCATGGCTGAGAAGGCCTGCTATTACGAAGTGCTTAAAGTCGAACGCTCCGCGAACAAAGGCGAGATTGATCGCGCTTACCGCAAGTTGGCGATCAAGTTCCATCCGGACAGCAATCGCGACGATGAAAACGCGATTACCAAGTTCAAGGAAGCGACCGAAGCTTACGAAGTCCTGAGCGATCCGGAAAAGCGAGAGCGATACGACCGTCACGGTCACGCAGGTGTCGATGGCGTCCACCAATTCAATGATGTTGAGGACATTTTTGAAGCGTTTGGCGATCTGTTTGGTGGAGGCATGTTCGGCGACTTATTCGGATCACGTGGTGGAGGCGGCGGCGGGCGCCGGCGACGGCATCGACGCGGAGCCGATCTTCGCTGCAATGTCACACTGACTCTTGAAGAAGCTGCCCGCGGTGTCGAAAAAGACATCTCATTCCGCCGCCGAGTTCAGTGCGACACCTGCAGTGGCTCCGGTGCTGCGGCGGGCAGCCAACCGATCACCTGCGAGACCTGCGGCGGCCATGGACAAGTCATTCAATCAGCGGGCATTCTTCGCGTCCAAACAGCGTGTCCTAACTGCCACGGCGCCGGAAAGCAGATCTCGCAGCCTTGCGACGATTGCCGGGGATCGGGACTGCAGAATCAAAAAGCCGAACTCACCGTAAAAATTCCCGCCGGCATCTCTGACGGTACCAGAGTCCGTGTCTCGGGCGAGGGTGAAGCCAGCCCCGACGGAGGCCCAGTAGGCGATTGCTATGTCTTTATCACCGTCAAACCGCACGATCTTTTCAAGCGAGACGGCAATCACCTGATCCTACAATTACCAATCTCGTATAGCCAAGCTGCGCTCGGTGCCGAGATCGAAGTCCCAACACTCGATGGGCCTGAACCACTCCGCGTCGTTGCCGGCACCCAGAATGGCGAAGTCTTTACCATTCGCGGTAAGGGGATCGTCGATCACCGCGGTGGAGCTGCAGGCGATCTACTGGTGCAGGTCTTTATCGAGGTACCAAAGAAACTCACGGACGAACAAGAACGACTGCTCAGAGAGCTGGCCGATCTCGATCATGAATCGGTCCTGCCACATCGCACGACGTTCTTGGAAAAGTTGCGAAACTTTTTTGATTCCGACCAACCACAACAATCATGAGTGAATCGATGAGTGACGAAAGCAACCCCGAACGGCCATCCGCCGATGAAGAATTCGAAGCAACCGATGCCGTCTTCGATTCACAACAAGATGATGAGCCCGATTCGGAAACCGATGCATCGGAACAACCCGAAACTCGTGATGAGGAAATGGAACGCCTGCGTCATACAGCTTCCGAAGCGGACAAACGTGTCCTGATGGCACAAGCCGAAGCGGAAAACTTTCGCAAACGAATGCGGCGCGACTTTGAAGACCAACTGAAGTACGCAGCAGTTCCGATGGTTGCTGATCTATTGGAGGTTCGAGACAATTTGCTCCGCGCACTCGAGGCCGCCGATCAATCCGATCAATCGAGTAGTTTGAAGGAGGGCGTTGCAATGGTCGCGAAACAACTCGCTGATACTTTGACGAAATACGGTGTTCGCGAAATCCCTGCGGAAGGAGAGGTATTTGACCCCAACTTCCACGAAGCCATCTCGCAAATGCCGGGCGATCAACCCTCGGGCAATGTCGCCCACGTCGCCCTGTCGGGTTTTATGATGCATGAGCGTGTTGTCAGACCAAGCCAAGTAGTCGTGAGCACTGGTCCTGCGTGAGCAAGCTGGACGCGGGTGAGCAAGCTGCATGCAGGTGATCACCACAGTGCGGCATTAGCTCTCCGCTATGCACCGATGACGTAATGCATGATCCCCAGAAAGTGGGCGACTGCGGCAGCCATCACGGCTAGATGCCAGACCGCGTGCAAGTAACGCAGTTTCGAGTCATTGAGCAGAAAGACAACGCCAATCGTGTAAAGCACACCACCGGCGACCATGCACCACGCTAAATCGCTAGGCACTTGGGGTGCTAACGGGATCGCAGGAAGCCAACCCAGCAGCAGATAAGAAATGGTGCCGATTGAATTGATTCGATGCTGAAACAAAAGCTTACCGACAATTCCAAGCATGGCCGCTACCCAGATCGCAGCAAGTAACGCGACTTGGGTTGATTCGGATGCATACCGGTAGGCGATTGGCGTGTAGGTACCCGAGATCATCGCGTAAATCATCGCCTGATCCCAAGCCCGCATCGTATTGAGCATGGGTTGCCGGCGCACGATGTGTGAGAGGGTCGAAAACCCGAAAGTAGCGAACACCGATGTCGCATAAACAAAGCACGCGATGGTGATGCCGCTACCGTAAGGTAGTGCCACCCAAACCATGTAGCTACCCAGGCAAATTGTCCCCAAACAGGCGATGCCGTGCGTCAAAGCGTTCGCCCACTCCTGGTCCGGCTTCACCGGTGGAGCTGGGTGATCATTCTTGGTTCGCAGTGGCTCTGCCCCACCACTTACTGTGCCATCCATCCTTGACTCCTCATCCAAGTTTCGCAGAGTCCCGGCCACGCATCGGTCGGCGCACCGGTCGCTCTTGCTCCGTATCCGTGCCCCCCTGCATTAAAGATGTGTAGGGATGCAGGCACCTGTGCTTGCTTCAGCTTGCTAAACAACGTCACCGAACTCATGCAATTCACCCGATCGTCTTGTGCATGTGCAAAGAACATTGGTGGTGAATCAGCGGTCACCTTCAAGTCGTCGATCAACTCATTCGAATTTCCATCCCGCACCAGCCACGCGGGATAGACCAAAATCGCAAAATCGGGCTGCAGCTTACCCTGATCGTGATCGTCTATCGGTTCATAATACCGCTTACTCGCCAACGCCGCCCGGGCCGTTGCATTTCCGCCCGCTGAAAACCCCATGATGCCGACTTGCTTTGGCTTAACGCCCGGTATGCCTCCGCTGCTTGCGAGGGCGATCGATCTCTGCAGATCTTGAACCGCTGGCCGCCATTGCCGCTCGAGCTGCCGCGTCGGTACACGGTACTTCACAACAACTGCGGTGACGCCACGTTCCTGAAACCACTTCGCGATCTCGGTCCCCTCCAAGTCCCAAGCCAAAATCGAGTAACCGCCACCGGGGCTAATCAAAACGACCGTACCGGACGCATCAGCCTCCGCCCGGTAAACATGCAACTCAGGGCTCGAGACAAAACCCAACCGAATCACGGACCGGCCACCAACCAGCTGACCGTTGGGGCCCGACGTATCTTTTTCTGCTTGCTCCAGCGTCTTCCAGTCAGGTGGTGATTCCGGCCAAATCGAAATCACAGCATCCGCGTCAGTCTCCGCAGACCAAGCCACTGGCAACCAAAGAAAATACGCAACCATTGCAAGCGTTAACTTTGCTGGCATAGCGAAACCCTCAACAGCAAGCATAGAAAGCATCAAGCGAGCGATCCCGACCGCGAACAATCAAACCACTCATCCATTCCTTCTGTTATTCTGATGTTGTTCGTGATGTGTCGGCAACCCGATCAAATCGCGACAACGGTGGCGGGAAGCCCAATCCAAGCTTGAACCATCACCAATTCGGGGCAATCGTGAATTTTCAAAAACTTGCCGCAGGCAGCAATTCACTCTTGGGAAGACTCCCAAAACTGCAAATCCATCTCTCCACTGCAACGGTTCAACTCCCACACGTTGCGGTGATCTGTAGTCGACTCGGCCATCAACGCAGACTCCACCAGCATGTCGGTCAGCAACTGGCCGACAGCGCGATGCGATGCAAATCGCAGGGAGAAAGATGGCTGGTCGCGCGCGGTTCGGCGATCGAACCTTGGGCTCGCCGCGCGTCAGAATTATTTGGAATTCCGATCACCACGCTTGGAATCAACGAACCCGCGGACATCGTGATTCAAGCTGAGTTTGCTCCATCGCGTGATGCGGTCATCATCGTAATCGCTGACCGAATCGAAGCGGCTTACGTACGCCGTCGAGGCACGATCGAACACTCCCTCAAGGAGAGGCTTGAATCCGATACATCGGCATCCACTCGGGTAGCCATCACACCTTTCGCTTCATGCGCCGGAAAGGAATTAATCCGCAGGGGTGCAATCGGTCGGTACTGCTACCCATCAACGGAAGCACCCACCGCTTCAACACCCATCCTCCGCGTCGCAAATGAAGCGTGGACGCGTACGAAAGGAATCTGGTTGATTCATTGCACACGAGGACAACTGACAAACTGGCCAGATGAAACGATTCGCCAGTACCGAGATGCCATCTTGCTTGGCAAATTGGAAATCGAACAACGCGGACCACTTGAATCGCTGACCCGAATCGTTAGATCCGGCAGGCTGCTCGCATCCGCTCAAACCTCTCGGCGAACCTATCCCGTCGTCTGCTTCTCCAGTCTTTCGCTGCAAGAACTGTTGGCACGCCGCTGTTTTCGATCGCAAGTCAGCCGCTGGGACTATGAACCATTCGGAATTGCGATTCGGCGGCAGGCGGCAGAACGAATCGGTGTTCAACCGGTAATCTACGGCGAGCCAAACGAACGCAAACAGTTGGCTGAAGCGGATCGTTTTCGATTTCACCCCAAGGGCAAGACCTATGACTGGCGAAGTGAGCAGGAATGGCGATCCCCCAGGACCATTGATTTGAAACAGCTGAATACGGGCGATGTGCGAGTCTTCGCGGCAATCAAACCGGCCCAAGCAGGTCCAAGCTTGACCAACACGCCATGGCGAGTCACCTTCGCAGCCACCGCACGCCGCCCCAATCCTCCCAGCGGCACACCGCTCACTCAAACCAAGGGAACTCCACCCGCCTAAATCCAGTGGCATTTCAGTAGCTGGAAACGGATTTCCCCGAACAGCGGTGTTTCCCCGTGAAAGGTCATCAGACTCGTGAAAGGTCATCAGACTCG
>JBMYRF010000021.1:0-54166 GCA_049602075.1 Rubripirellula sp. | reverse complement strand
GAACAGCGGTGTTTCCCCGTGAAAGGTCATCAGACTCGTGAAAGGTCATCAGACTCGGGGAAGGCAATCCGACTCGGGGAAGACGCTTTAACTCTGGCCAGACCTCTCCTGTTATCCCGTTCTGGCCTTCAACCTAAACCGGTATACTTCAGTTTGACAAAGGCCCCTCGCAAGGAAAGGCAAATAAAGTTGAGTACGGACAATCTTGTCGCGTTAAGCGCAAACCCCAAAGCGGTGCACGACTTGGCTCCCTACAAAACATTGGATGCCAAGGAGCTGAGCGCACGAATCGAGGCCGTTCGCCAACAGCGAGGGGATAGTTTGCTGATCTTGGGGCACCACTATCAGCAGGACGAAGTCATCGCCCACTCTGATCTTCGCGGCGACAGTTACAAACTAAGTCAGATGGCCGCCGAGAGTGAAAAGTGTCAAACCATCGTGTTCTGCGGTGTTCACTTCATGGCGGAAACAGCCGACATGCTGGCCAACCGCCCCGAAAAAATTGCGGAACGCGATGGACGACGCGTTTCGGTCTTGCTGCCCGACATGGCTGCCGGTTGCTCTATGGCTGACATGGCCGCGATTCAACAAGTTGAGGCGGCGTGGGACGACATGTCCGAGGTCATCGACACCGATCAAGTCATTCCGGTCACCTACATCAACAGTGCCGCCAGCCTGAAAGCGTTTTGCGGACGGCACGGCGGAATCGTCTGCACCAGCAGCAATGCAAAAGCAGTAATCGAATGGGCGTTTGAGCGGGGGCAACGTGTCTTTTTTTTCCCTGATCAACACCTTGGTCGCAACACGGCGTTGGAGATGGGAATCGAAGAATCGCAAATGCCTGTCTGGGATCCCTTCGCGTTGGAACTTGGCGGTAATAGCGAGGAACAATTGCAGAGCAGTCGTGTCATCCTCTGGAAGGGCCACTGCAGTGTCCACCAAATGTTTCGCGCTGAGCATGTCGATTCGTTTCGAAAACAGCATCCCGGCATCAAGATCCTGGTCCACCCGGAATGCCCACGCGAGGTCAACGATCTGGCAGATGTCTCGGGAAGTACAGGAAAAATCATTGAGACGGTCCAAAACAGCCCCGCTGGAACGAAGTGGGCTATCGGGACCGAATTGCACTTGGTCAATCGCCTGAAGGCTGAGCATCCCGAACAAGAAATCCACTTCCTCAGTCCAGTGGTTTGCATGTGTGCGACGATGTACCGAATCGATCTCCCCCATCTTTGCTGGACACTAGAAAACCTCAGGGACGGGGCACTCGTCAATCAGATCGAGGTCGACCAAGAGACGGCCGAGTGGTCGCGCGTGGCACTGGAACGAATGTTGGCGGTTCGGTAGTGATTTGCCGCCCAAGAACGTCAGAACCAACCAAAAAACGGGCTGCCAGACTGTCGCCTGTTTAAGTCGATTGCGCGAACCTCCACCGAACGATCCCGAAATCAGAATAGGTGCTATCAAGGCTAGTTGTACTTCTCCCCAGCGGAATTGGGGCCCGCCTAGAGAACGCCGCTGCAACGGCCATCCACGAATCAAAAGGCCGGTAAAAGAACACCAGCACCACTTCCCTAAAACCAGTGTCACATCGCTAGAATTAGAGCTTAGACCAGTGTCGGCACTCGACGGCTTGCCCCAGCCCCAATTCACTGAATAATTCGTCAGTCCCACCTGAATCGTCCTAGGACCTTCCCCCCCCATTGGCGACCGAGTTGAATCGCTAGAAGTCGCCGTTCCCACGATTGGAGTTTTCTGATGCGACGTTGTTCCTGCTGCCTGATGATCTGCCTGCTTGCCTCCGGCTTGTTGGTTCGTGGAGAGGAAAACGACTGGCCTACGTTTCGGGGCGCAGACCGAACGGGGGTTGCTCCAGACACTGGCTTGCTTGACCAATGGCCCGAAGGCGGCCCAACTCTACTCTGGGAAGTCGATGGAATGGGACGTGGTTATTCCAGCCCAGCGATCGCAAGTGATCAAGTCTTTATTCTTGGCGACGGCCTTTCGACAACCGAAGACAGCGACGAGTACCTGATCTGCGTGAACCGAGCCGATGGCAAGGAACTTTGGCGATTTAAAACAGGTGAACCTTGGGAGAAGAGAGGTCCGGAATCTTGGCAAAGCTCGCGAAGCACAGCCACCGTTGATGGAGATCGTGTCTACACTTTGACCGCATTTGGTCAACTCTATTGCCTGAACACAAAGACTGGCGAAGAAGTTTGGAAACGTCATCTCAAAGACGATCTCGACGGCAACAAAGCAGACTCTTGGGGTTACAGCGAATCGGTAACAATCGATGGAGAAAAACTGATCTGCACACCCGGCGGCGGCAGCAACACGTTGGTCGCACTGAATAAGTTGAATGGTGAATTGATTTGGAATTGCACCAACCCCGACGACATTGGGGCGGGACACGCCTCGGTCGTGATCTCTGAAATCGCCGGAAACAAGATCTATGTTCAAACCACTGGCAGCGGTGCCATGGGCGTTCAGGCAAGCGATGGACAGCTGCTTTGGACTTATGGTATCCCCAAAACAACGGCAGTGATCCCGACTCCGATCGTTCGAGACGACCTCGTCTTTTTCACAGCTGGCTACGGTCTCGGTGGTGCATTGCTGAAACAGGTTCCCAACAACGATGGTGGCGTGGATATCGAAGAGATTTACCCGAATTCGCCCGCCTTGCAAAACAAGCATGGCGGTGTGGTATTGGTCGGTGACCACCTGTACGGAGACTCTGGTGATAGCGGCACGCCATACTGCGCCGAATTGATGACCGGTGATATCGCCTGGAAAAGTCGGGGAAGCGGTCGCAAAAGCGCAAGTGTAGTGGCCGCTGATGGAAAGATCTTTGTCCGGTACAGCAACGGCGTCATGACAATGGTCAACGCTTCACCGGAAGAATTCACTGAACAGGGTAGCTTCAAGACTCCCGGCAGCGGAGAGCGTCCCAGTTGGGCGCATCCAGTCATCGCGGATGGCAAGCTCTATCTGCGTGAAGGCGACAAACTGCTCTGCTACGATCTGCGAAAGTAGAATCGCGTTGCCATCCCTTCATCCGCCATCCCTTCATCCGCCATCGTTGTACGGCGGATGAAGCGGCCGCAAAGACTCAAAACCGCCATCTACCGGCGGTTATGAACAAGAACGCCACTTCTGCGTCGCGCAACGGGCTGCGATTAGGCAACAGGCGATTGCAGGTTGGCTCTGATCGTTGAGCCGCGTAGATGCAGAAAACCGAGGTGACTCAGCACTCGATAAGACAAGTGGCCTTCCCTACAGTCACTTAATTTTTGTCGACGTTTTTCTTACCAGCACTCTTCTTGCTGTTCTTCGCAATTCCTGGAACGTTGATTGTTGGCAACCACTTGGCCAAGCGTTTCTTGACAGCAGAATGACCTTCATCGTCGGCAAGATTCTTCCACTCCCGAGGGTCGACCTCGTGGTCGTAAAGCTCTTCACTCCCATCTTCGTATCGGATGTAACGGTATCGATCACTGCGAAGACTGTGGTTGTTGCGGCCATGGGTCGTCAATGATGGACGGTCCCATAACTGCACCGGATCTTTCAGCAACGGAGTTAAGCTTTGTCCCTCTAGCCGATCATTCGCGGGTAAACCACACAGGTCTACCAAGGTGGGATAAATGTCGATCAAATTCACAGGCCGATCACAACGCGTCCCGGCACTCGAGACACCTGGTGCAACGACGACCATTGGTGTGTGCGTCGCTTCTTCCCATAACGCGAACTTTCGCCAATGCTCTTTCTCGCCCAGGTGCCATCCGTGATCCGTCCAAAAAACTAAGATGGTATTGTCACGATGAGGGCTCGATTCAAACGCATCCAAAACTCGACCAATCTGCGAGTCGGTAAACGAGATGCAGGCCAGATAACCTTGGACCGCTTTCTTCCATTGTTTACTTCGCGTCACTTTGGCATGGTCCCCCGTCGGCTTGGCCATCTTAATCCCCGCCGCCGGTAGATCAGCTAAATCATTTTCGCTCGTGATCGGCAACTGAATCTCATCCAACGGATACTCTTGAAAGTACTTCTCCGGCACGTACCACGGCAAATGGGGGCGATACATACCGCAAGCTAAAAAGAATGGTTTTGAATGCGTCTTACCAAGTTGCGTGATCACCCAATCGGCAACCTGGGAATCACCCATTTCAGTGTCGCTGGCAGCAACCGGCCCCCAGTCAAAATGTGATGTCCGCGGAATACCATTGAGCGGTCGCCCGTCGGGCACCGGATCGTTTGGCTTTTGCTTCGTCTTGGAGGGGAAATAAGCATCCCACGAAGGAGGGTCCGGAAATGCACCATGATAAATCTTTCCAGAGCCTAACGCGGTATATCCACTCGCCATAAAGTGCTGCGGCAAGGTAACTGCATCCGGAAGCAATTGACGCCACGGATCTGCATTTCGATACACACCCGATGTCGACGGCCGAATCCCCGTCATCAAAGCAGCTCGCGAAGGATTACAAGCCGGCGCGGCACAATATGCATGAGTGAACAACGTTCCCATCGCTGCCAACCGATCGATATTAGGTGTGTTAGCTTGGGGATGTCCCCCCATCACACCAATCCAATCATTAAGATCATCAACGGCAATGAAAAGTACGTTTGGCGAATCGGCACCAGAAACGCGACTTGGAAACAATTCAAACGACAGGATCAAGAGCGCGGGCCAAGCCCAAATCAACATTCGTTTAAACACAGCATTACCTCGCATCGTCAGTTTGGAACCGATTAGTCTAACCAGTTGCAGCGATAGAAAGATCACCCAAAAAACGGCTCACCACATTTGTCAACAGAATTCAGCAAACCTTACGATCAAATTCTGACGACCAAACTGCACATAAGCGACTTTGCCGCCGAAATTATTTCAGCTGCAATCACCCGGCACCTCAATCGCTCATCCGGACATCCTACGCTCATCCAGACTTCCCTACTGCCACCGGGCTTATTCATCAACACGACATCACCGCGAAGCGATGTTACGATCCTTGCTAACATCCTTGCGGCCTGCTTCTTGCCTTTGAGTTAGCCAAAGATCAGGCAACTCGCTTCTTGGCTTTGCGACCACAGCATCGCTTGAACTTTTCGCCACTCCCGCATGGACAGGGTGAATTGCGTCCCACTCGATGTCGCCGCTGTGTTGTCGACAGGAATCCACGTGTGTCCTGCCGGTACATCGACTGCATCAATTTGTATAGCTCCGGATTCTTTCTCTGCAAAACATCAGGGGCTTCGAAAAAATACTCTGTCAGGACAGCGAAGTACTCCGCTTCATTGGTATAGGCGTAGTCATTGATGTGGTTCCGTCCATTGGCGGTCGATTTCAATTCCTCGCCGATCCAGCCAATCCATGGGCCCACGACCGAAGCTGAAATTCCTGCCGGAATTCCGTCGATTGAACCATCCGCCTTGTCGACCAAGTGCGCAAATTCGTGGATTCCAACATTTCGCTTATCGTCCGGATTTGTGAACCCGCTGATCAAATCAGATTTGGACAAAATCATGACGCCACTCAGATGCCCTGCGCCCACCATCCCAAGGATGTTCCGTTTCGCGCCATCGTCCGATCGAAACCCCTCACCAAAAGCATTGGGGTAAATCAACACTTCCCCCAACCCAGAATATTCCCAATCATCGAATCCAAAAACGGGAATAATCGCGCTCGCCGCGACAAGCACCCGCGTCCGTTCGTCGACATCCGTTCGTACACCTGTAATGCGAGCTTCTGAAAGGAAAATCTTGACAAGGTTTTGAAAACGCAGTTGTTGCTCGGGTGTAAGCGATCGATAAAAAACAACATCTGAGACTAGAATTGCCTGCCATGATTCAGGAAAGGGTTCAGCCATCCGCTTAAGGCGACTTAGAGTCTTTCGCCGCATCCCAAAATAAACAAACAGGCCAACTGGGATTCCCAAACCCGACCACGGCGAAACAGAACAAAGAGCAATCGATAAACCAACGATTAACGCGGCCGTCATTGACGCAACGTTGCGATTTTGTTGATTCGATTCTGGGGTAACGATCACGATTGGCAAGGACCTGAAGGATCAAATTGTCGAAACAGTCACCCAATGGTACTCGATTTCATATCCGCGCGAGACGATATCCATTGATCGATAAGTGACTAATTACGCTCGCGCCGCTTAATTACTCCAACCCACTCATCATTGAATTAAATCCAAGATTGCATCCAAACAAATTAGATCATGCGCCCTTAACTGCCCAAGTCCAATCAATGCCCATCAAATCCAGGTGAATCCATACGTTGCCACTTCAGGTCCTCCACCCGACCTATAGCGTCGTTTTCGAAAACGGGAACACAATCGAATGGAACGACCACTCGGTGCACGATACGATTTTATAATGAGGTCATCATGTACGAGTCAAATCAACAACCGCTTCCCGCAGGCACGCTCTCTAAAGTTTTTTCCAAGCAACTTGCGATTCTGCAGCATCAATTCGCCAGCAATCCGGCAATGCAGAGGCTCAATCCGGATAACGTGGTTCGCTGGGCGGATAAGCAACATCGCCCATTATTCACTGACATTTGCCGTCGCTTACTTTTGCCCGGCAGCCAGATCGTCGGTCTCGACCAACTGCAGAAACTGACTCAGCTCGCAAGAGATGGGCAATCTTGTCTGCTGTGCCTGAATCATCGGTCAAACCTCGACGTTCCCACGCTGGACGCAATGCTGACAGACTTCGATGAACCTGCGTTGTTTGATCGTTTGATCTGGATTGCTGGTCGAAAACTCGAAGAGGATGAAAATCTAACATCACAGCTGATCAAAGGATTCAATCGCATACTTGTCACACCACACTCCTGGTTCAACACAATACACCCGGAGGAACAAGTCGCCGAAGCAAAGCGAATCAATATGGCTGCGGAACGCTCCATGCTGGCACTACGGCACGAGGGATGGGTTTTCTCACTGTTCCCGGCTGGAACCCGTCTGCGACCAAATGATGAATCAAGTAAACATGCGATTGCAGAAACCGACAGCTACCTTAAAGCTTTCGATAACTTACTGCTGTGCCACATTTCTGGCTGCACTCTGCCCGTCAGCCAAGATCACGCTTTCATCAACGAAAGACCACGGCTTGACCGAATGGTTTACACTTTCGGAACCGTCCGACGAACCTCCGAATGGCGAAAGCGAACAGCTGCGAAATATCCACAACTGGACCATCGGGCAGCTTCCGCAGCAGGAATCGAAGCGGCCATTGAAGCTCTGGGCAAACGAAGGCAATAAAGACACAATCAAGGCGACAGGTTAAGACCGGCGTTTTTTTTGAGCCGAGTGAAACGTTGCCGCCTCCTTCTGCACACCATCGCCAGCGACCAGGCAATCCGATTTCGTTTGGAATCCCCAGCGTTTCGCAAGCCAGAGGCTCCAAACACGGTCTGGTTGCAATTCGCCCGCAATTTCTCCTGAAATGCTGGTTCTTTTTGCCTACCATATGTCCAGCTTGAAGATTCTCGATCCCCATTATCCAATCTGACCTTATGCACCGCTTCACTGGCTCGAACCATCAATACCAATTCTCCGCATTTGTCACACCAATGATCGTTGCGGTTTGCTTGACTCTCTGCCTTGCGACCGATGCCGCTGAGCCTACGAAGAAGGATCCAGCGACTCCAGTTTTTAAGGATGGTGAAGCTCAGGTCGTCAAAGCATTTTCCGACCCTGACTACTGGATTCGGCATGACCTGTGGGTCGAAACGGAATTTGATTCCGACGAGGATGGCAAGCTCGACCGAATGCACGTTAGCGTCACCCGGCCAAGGCAAACAGAAAGCGAGGGATTAAAGCTTCCAGTCGTCTACGTCTCAAGTCCATACTTTGCCGGCACGGGGACCCAAGGGCGTGAGTATTTCTGGGACCCAAGACAAGAACTTGGTGCCGCTCCACCCGAGCGGACTCACTTTCCCGCGGTTCAATTAAAAAGCAAACGCCCGATCATTTCCAAATCACACACCAAGGAATGGGTGCCGCGTGGTTACATCGTCGTCCACTCGTCATCACCCGGGACCGGCTTATCGCAAGGCTGCCCGACGGTAGGCGGCGATAATGAATCACTCGCACCCAAAGCGGTCGTCGACTGGCTCTGTGGTCGAGGTAAAGGGTTCACAACTCCCGATGGAAATGAAGCAGTCGTTGCTGATTGGTGCACAGGAAAAGTGGGCATGACCGGCACTTCCTACAATGGCACGATACCTCTGGCGGCTGCCACAACGGGTGTCGATGGACTCGAAGCAATCATCCCGATTGCCCCGAACACTTCTTACTACCATTACTATCGCTCCAACGGCTTGGTCCGACATCCGTTCGGATACATGGGCGAGGACATTGATTACCTTTATGACTACATCCACAGCGGCAATGAATCGAAGCGAGAATTCTGCGATTGCATGATCCGCGACAAAGAGATGGCAAATGGGTTTGATCGCAAGAATGGCGATTACAACGATTTCTGGGCAGGACGCGACTATTTGAATGACATCAAGCCACTCAAAGCTGCGATGCTCATGGCACATGCATTCAATGATTGGAACGTCGTCCCCGAACACAGCGTACGGATTTACGAAGCTGTCAAAGCGAAGGGCGTACCAACGCAGGCATACTTTCATCAGGGAGGACACGGGGGGCCACCGCCAATGAAAATGATGAACCGTTGGTTCACTCGATACCTACATGGTGTCGAAAACGAAGTTGAAAAAGACCCGCGTGCTTGGATCGTCCGTGAAAACGCCGAACGTACCCAACCGACATCGTATGAAGATTACCCAAATCCGGATGCGACACCGGTTAACTTCTACCTCACTGGTGCAGCGCCCCAACGCGGCAGCCTGACCACTGATCGCCCTGCCGAGCAGGCGAACGAAACACTTGTCGATAATTTTTCTTTCAGCGGTGCCGCTCTAGCGCAGGCCGAATGGACGAATCATCGGCTCATCTATGTGACACCCAAGCTAACACAGCCTCTTCATATCTCCGGCACCCCAAGCATCACCATCAAACTCGCCAGTAACCGCCCCGCGGCAAACCTCTCCGTCTGGCTTGTCTCGTTACCCTGGTCGACGAGTCGTCAAGCCAAAATCACCGACAACATCATCACGCGCGGCTGGGCCGACCCGCAAAACTATCGATCGCTCACCGAGAGTGAACCACTGGTGCCGGGGCGTTTCTATGAAATGACGTTCGATCTGCAACCGGACGATCAAGTGTTGCCAAAAGGCCAGCAAATTGGCCTGATGATTTTTTCTAGTGATCGCGATTTCACACTGCACCCCAACCCGGGAACGGAACTTACGATCGACGTGGATGCAACCATGCTTCGCTTGCCAATTGTTGGTGGGAAAGATGCGTTTACGAAAGCGCTGGTTGAACCGCAAGCAAAAAAGTGATTGATGCTGGCGGTTTATTCACAGCCATCAACACTCAAGATCACCCGGAACCAAATATCCCGCTGAAAAGGCGAAACAGTGGGATATTGACCCAAATTTCCTAAGTTCGTTTACAAATCCCCGTAGTCAATTGGACGAGTACAGTCCAACTGTGCCGTCACCGGTGGCATCGGATATTTCAATCCGGTCGCGCAATTGAATAATACGACCGATTCTTCGGCTGCAATCCGTCCGCTCGCTAACTCTTGTTGATAACCTGCGAGCGTCGCGGCCCCTTCCGGACACAACAAGACGCCCTCTTGTTCAGCCGCTTGCCTCTGCGCGGCGAGGATTAGTTCGTCGCTTACGGCAGTCGCAAAACCGTTGCTTTCTCGCACAGCACGCAGAATCAAAAAATCGCCAATTGCAGCAGGAACGCGAATTCCAGCCGCTACCGTTGATGCATTTTCCCACAAAGGAGCGTGCTCGGCTCCTGATTCAAAAGCTCGCACGATTGGTGCGCACCCTGTCGCCTGAACCGCCACCATTCGCGGCAAAGGCCCGTCGACCCAACCAATCTCTTTGAGTTCTTGAAACGCCTTCCACATCCCAATCAACCCAGTTCCGCCCCCGGTTGGATAGAGAATGACATCGGGAAGTTGCCACCCAAACTGTTCCGCTAACTCCAACCCCATCGTCTTCTTTCCTTCGATCCGATAAGGCTCTTTGAGGGTTGAAAGATCGAACCAGTTCATCGCCTGTTTGCCTTCCCCAACCAATCGACCACAGTCATTGATCAATCCGTTGACACGCCATACCTTGGCCCCCTGAGCAGCGATCTCACGGACATTAATTTCTGGGGTATCAGCAGGGCAAAATACGTACGATTCAATTTGTGCACGGGATGCATAGGCTGCAAGCGCAGCGCCCGCATTCCCATTGGTCGGCATCGCAATCCGAGAGATCCCCAGTTCCTTCGCCATCGAAACTGCCATACAAAGCCCGCGAGCTTTGAACGAACCAGTTGGCAGCCGGCCCTCATCCTTGATCAACAAAGCGCCTTGACCGAGACTCAAACGGGGCACCGGTATAAGGGGTGTCATCACCTCGCCAAGACTAACAATGTTGACAGGATTCCGTACCGGCAAGAATTCACGATAACGCCACAGGTCAGCCGGACGGGCCAGCAGGTCTTCCTTCCGAACCGCTTGACTGAGTGCTTGCAAATCATATTTGACCAGCAAAGGCTTTCCCGCATTTGACAAACCATGCAACTGATCGGCAGGATACTGATCACCCTCCAGGCCACATTCCAGGTGTGTAACAAACGTGGGATGCTGGTCAGTCGTGTTGTCCATCTGTTTCCAATTACCGGAATGGGTTCGGGTACAATCTACGCGGTGGCCATGCACCTGCGGTGGAAAGTTATATCAAATTGCAACAGTCCTAGCGGATTGTTGCTTACGAATCGCTAACCAATCAATGACCAATGGCTGAACCGACTGAACCAGAAATGGAGCCGCCTTGCCGCGTTCGCCTGCATCGTGGAATTGCATCCACTAACAAACGGGCCAACAACAACTAACGGCGACAAACCCAATCCTCCACTCCAAACGCGCGACTCCCCGAAAATACTCTGGCACATGAATTGGATAATCGCTCCCAGACGACCCTCAACAGGAACTAGCGACTTGTTTGAAAAGCAAAGCATCGTGACTTTTCGAGTTGCCGTCAGCATCGGCACTGTTCTTCTCCTGCTCAGTACTCCACTGATGACACAGGCACAAAACAAACAAACTCAAGATCAGGCCCCCCTTCAACCAGAGCCGAAGTTCGCGGAACTGGATCGCGACAAAGCGAATGAGTGGGCTGAGATGGTCTTGAAGAATATTGACATCGAATTCCCAAACAAAATGTCATTGGTCTACGTCGACAAAAGTCAGATAAAGTCGCCGAAGGAGAATTTCCCCGCATTCTACGGCTGCTTTGATTGGCACAGCAGTGTCCACGGCCATTGGGTTCTCGCCAGGCTGCTGCGCACCATGCCCGACCTGCCCGCTGCACCCCGCATGCGCAACACATTGAAAAACCACCTCAGCAAAGAGAACCTACTGCAAGAAGCTGAATTTTTCGAGCGCGATGAACACAAGTCTTTTGAGCGTATGTATGGCTGGTCTTGGTACCTGCGACTCGTGATGGAATTCGAGAAATGGGACGACCCCGATGCCCAGCAGATTCGTGAAAATCTCCGACCGCTGGAGCGAATCCTACAGGACCGAATCCAAACCTACCTTCCTCTTCTTTCTTATCCAATTCGAATTGGACAGCATACAGACACCGGATTCGCACTCGGACAAATCCTCGATTACGCCAGGTTGATTGACCACCCTAAGCTAGTTCAACTGGTCACCCAAAGGGCGTCGACTTTCTATCTTGACGACCAACATTATCCTGTCGCCTACGAACCCTCAGGGCACGACTTCTTTTCATCCTGTTGGAATGAAGCGGACTTGATGCGTCGCTTGCTTCCGACTGACCATTTTGCCGATTGGCTGAATGCTTTCGTTCCTGACGCGAAACGACAACTTACGGACGGAACGATCCAACCAGTGACCGTCACCGATATCACTGATGGCAAATTGGTTCATTTGGCCGGATTGAATCTGAACCGTGCATGGTGCCTACATTCTGTTGCCGAAGCTTTGCCAGCGGACCACGAACTAAAAGTCCCGCTGCTCGATAGCGCAAAGCAACACCTGGACTGCGGAGTCGAATATGTCCAAAGCGGACATTACGAGGGTGATCACTGGCTAGCCACGTTCGCTCTTTACGCGATCACCGAAGCTGGAACGAGATAATCCCAGCCCGACCAGTCAAATCCAACCGACCGCTTCCTCGCACACCAGATCGCATTAACAATCCTGCGATGCGAGAGAAACGCGATGGCGGTTACGAACTGCAACGAGAAGCATCAGGACACCATTCCATTCCACCACAGAAACAAAGATGGCAAATCGGTGGAAAAGAATTGGCTAAACAAAACGCAGCATTACGTCACTGGAAGCATATCGGATTGGTTGAACGAAATTCAGGCTCGAAGGCGCGCACGCTTTTGAAGGGTGCAGTCCATAAAGGTGATTGCGCCGCGGTGATTAGTGATGCCAATGACCACCACGATACACATCCCAATGTCCAGGGCGAACATGATAGTGATTGCGATGGCGAATCACCTCAGTGCGGTGCCGGTCGAGGTAGGTGGGTGAATGGTGGTACGGACGGCGTCCGTAATAGGTGCGAGAGTACCCGACATGATAGGGTGAGCGATAACCTCCGTAATTGCCTACCCCGATACTTATCCCAACGCCTCCGTAACGAATGCCTCGGTAACCAACGCCATAGCCGCTGCTGTAGCCAATGCCATAACCACTGCCGTAGCCGCACCCATACTGGGCTGCCGCATCGGGTGCATCGCCTGCCAAGGTAAACCCGATGGCGATTACGGGCGCGATGATCCACTTCGTGAACGAATACATGCTGATTAACTCCATCAATATGAGCGAAAAAGAGGGATTGCGAACCAATTCGACTGGGTCCCCCAGAACAACTCCACTGAGCAGCAACCAACGCGCCAATTCGTGAAACTCAACCGTCGCCCCTTCACGAACACCTATTTTCCTCGACAAATCAGCCTGTTTATTAATTCAAAAAAAAACCGAAAGCCACCCATCTCCGCCCGCGACCAGAAATCTGAGCCGCCATCAAAACGAACACACATGTCACAGAAACGATGACGCATCCCCAGGTCAGGCTCCCCAAGTAAAACGACCAGCAGCTACGTCTCCGGCAAGGCCGAAATACCCGAATGCCCTCGACAACTGCCGACATCCGTCGCCAAAAAATGCCGCAAGACGCTGACCGAACGTGATGAGCAAATGCCTTGCCACAGGTGTTAGCGACAGCTGACGCCGAAGTCATCTTTGCCGAGCCGCAACCGCGGCTCCCAATGTGAAACCGTCGTATACGGCCACTCAATTAGCGGATGCAGTAAATTGCTTGGTCGCTTCGAAGATACAGACTTCCATCCACGACAGCTGGGGTTCCATTGAATTGCGACTCATCCAGCGGAGGATTCTGATGTAGCACTTTCATCTCAGGTGATGCGGCAAAGACCAACGTCCCACTCTTTCGCGTCACCACCACCAATTTGTCGCCAACAAGGATGGGAGATGCATAAACGGGGCGGCCCCCGGAACGCAATCCGGCCAAACGAGCCTTGGTGACCGTTTCGCCTGTCTTTGCGTTCATCGCGAACGCGAAACCACGATCGCTGACCCAATACAAATGGCCGTCATGCAACAGCGGTGTTGCGACATAGCTACTCTCGCCTGTCTCCCAAAGCCGATGCGATTCAGTGATGTTTTTTCGACCGCCACGTCGAATCGCAACGGTCTGCTGCTGAGGATAACCACCAAACGTGTAAAACGCCTCCTCGCCCACGACGACGCTAGGACTGACATTCCCGCCGGTTCCGGTTTCATAGAACCATCGCAACTTACCAGTTTTCGGATTCAAGCCCCATGTTTCACCAGGCATCGCGATGACCGCTTCGATAACTCCGGCTTCACCTTCTACCAACACAGGAGTCGCAAAGCAAAGCTCCAAATTATCGTAGTCCGCTTTCCAGGCCTCACTTCCATCGGCAATGTTCAAACCGATCAGTGCGCGGGCTTCTTCCGCCGCATTCACGATCAAGATATTGTCCGACAAGACGACACTTGCACCACTTCCCCACCGCCGGTTACTGGACATGCTTCCGACCTGTACGTGCCACAACAGCTCGCCATCCATTGTCAAAGCAATAACGCCCGCTTTCCCAAAAAAGGCGTAAACATTTTTCCCGTCACACGCGGCGCTTCCGCTGGCATAGCCATGCTCTGTAATAAAGCCACGATAACTATCTTCTTGGGCTGGCGCGGGAACAGAATGTGTCCAAAGCTGCTTGCCTGTTTGAGCATCCGCACAGACAAGAATTCGTTCTGCTTTCTCGCCTGATTCACCCGAATAGCAGGTCACAAAAACTTTGCCACTGTGCAGGACCGGTGACGAGGAACCTAGCCCGGGCAAATCAAGTTTCCAGGCGACGTTGGTATCAGCATCCCAAGTCATCACCACGTTACTTGCTGCCTTGCCCTGGCCATCAGGACCGCGAAATCGCTCCCAATTTTCGGCCGCTATGCAAGAGGAAGACAGTACGACCAACAGGCAAATCAAGTTTCTGGCAATCGCGACCCGCATCATGACATTCCCCAAAATCAGTTGTTCTAAATGAGAATAAATGCTTGAACCATCCAATTCACCAAAAGTTCCGCGCGGAGTACCCAACCTCCGCCTCAGCGAAAATCCCCAGCTCGCCCGGTATTTGAATTGCCGGCAATTCCAAACCTTTCGATTCAAAAACCTTTCGATTCAAAAACCTTGCGGTTCAAACCTACGTATCCGGGGGCAGCACAGCAAAGTCAGGCCAACAATTGCTTGATCGGGCCGAGTTGATCGATGTGATTCAAACCGACATCGGGAGCCCCAAAATGCTCAACAGGATTACCATGGGCATTCAGGAGCGTCGTATACCAGTTGCCCAGGGTCTTGTGACCAACATCTCCATAATTCGGCAACCGAATGTACCGGCCGCCGAGGTTCAATTTCGCGTTATCACCAGCCAGTACGATGAACGGGTACTCAGTACCGTGGGAGTGGTGTGTTTCGCCGCCATCAGGAAAATAGAAAATCATCGTATTGTCGAACATGCTGCCACCAGCTTCCGGCACACTCTTTAAACGTGAAACGATACGCTCCACTAATGTCATATGGTGATGACGACAAAGCTTGCGAATCGCCTCCGCCTCCAAGCCTCCGATCGTTTTTCCGTGCCCCACGTCGTGCATGTTCACCTTTTGTCCTTCGATTCCGGGAATCCCCGTGTACGAATGCCCTAGCTCATCCACCGTAAACGCTGCAACATTGGTCAAACCAGATATCAATGCACCGAGCAAAACTTCAGCATGGCCAATTTGCCGGTCAAACGTACTCACGTCGGCATCCAAGTATTTGGGATCGAGCTCTGGCACGTGACGACGAATCACATCCGCCATCTCGTCAATTTTGCGGTTACGACGACGGATGACTTCCACTGAATCCGAGTAATTTGTGAGCTTCGCTTTCTCGATCCCGTGTAGCGTTTGCGCCGCTGAGTTCTCATTCGATGCGACAAATTCGAGCAACTTACGATCAAGCTGATATTGCGTCTGAGCTGTTTTTTCAAGCGAGACCGATTTAAACAATTCTGCCAAAGCAACGCGTGGCGATCCAAACGCGTAATTCGGTTGCTGTGGCCCGCGGGCCGAGAACCCCTTCGCAATGCCATCGAGTGCGCCGCGAGCATTACCACCACCGAGTGGAAAACAGGCCAATTCGATGTGCTCAACCGGAGAGGGGAAAAGCTTGGCAAGTTCAAAATCAACGGTTGCCCACTTGATCGAGCTGATTCGTTCATTCGCTTTAAAAACACCAAGCGACGAACACCAAGAATGATGCCCCGTGGTGCACATCTTCCCCGACAGTCCCTGCAAGATGGTCAGATTGTTCACGTGGCTAGCAAGTGGACTCATCCATTCAGGTAGTTCATGCCCTGCCAGATCAACTTCGTACGCCGCTTTTTGCTTTTCCTTCTGCATCAATTGCGAATCAAAGCTGGGAGGAACCATCACCCGAGGCCACAGCCCATTGCCGCGATGCATAAAAATGAACCGCATGGGAGGCTGCCCCTGCGCCGCCAGCAGACGATTCGGATTCATCCACGCCATTGCACCGGCGGTAAACAATCCTGTCCTTAAAAAGTCACGACGCGTTGTCATTCGTTTCCTCGTTGCAATCGGTTAACCGCCTGGTCAGTTTCTGACCGGATGGTCCGTCAACAGTATGCTTGAAAGATTCTACTCTGCCGATGTGTGAAATAGCTTGACTGCCAAGACGGGCGTGACAATGGGCCGCGAACGGCCAGCAAGCTTACCCGAACTAACAGATCGGTCCGAAAATCCACACGTTCAGTCACTCGACACGTTTACGATACATAAACGAATCAGACGTCAGAAGAGAGAGAATCACTGCGTTAAAACTACCACCACTCTCCACATAGGCTTCGTCAGCATCAATCAACGTTTTCGAATCGGTCAACATCTCATTTCGCCCAAGGTAAAACCGAAAGGCATGCCGAATGATCGACTGCCGTACCCGCTTCGATTTTGCAAGCCGGTCAATCATCACCAAGGCATCCCCGACCTCTCCATCTAACCTCGGCTCGCCAGTCCCCGATAAGTTGCCAGTCGAAACAATTGATGCGGTTTTATAAACATCGAACGTCGATTTCCCATTCCCGCTTCGAATCAGATTTTCGGGATGCTCAAGTGACTCTACTGTTCGATACCGACCAAAATCATCGTAAATCTCGAATGGCAAACCTAAAGGATTCATATGCTTGTGGCACTTCCAGCATGCGTTCTTGCTGGTCACATCCTCTAATCGCTGCCGAAAGGTCTTGTGAGGATCTTCGGGAACCTGAGCATCCACGGTGATTGGAATGTCTGCCACCTGTCCAGCTAACAATTTTTCGCGTATCCAACGCCCGCGACGAACCGGATCGGAGTGAAAGTTAGTTGAATGGGCGATCAACCAAGCCGGATGGGTCAAGATTCCCTTGCGATGCTCTATCCTAAAGGGCTGCTCAGGCGGATAATCCCAGAACGTTCGCTTCTCAATATCGCCTTGATACTTGGTCGATTTCCAACTGCCGTAACGATAAATACTCGGCGTGGGTGGAAGACTGTAAAACGGCGAGTGATGAAAGGTATATCCGTGCGTCCAAGGAATCGTGGTGAACGGATTTCGGTTGTTGCCAAAGGACTCCTCAAAGTAGTGCATGTAATTGACCAATTCACCTGGCCGTGAAGTGTCCGTTATTCGCAGCAACTTCTGTGCTTGCAAGAATTCAAGATTCTCCGCGAGGACGGTCTCGGGATCAGTCTTCCAATTTGTGTCCTTCAATTCTTCGTAGACGCCCTTCCACTCGTCGATGATCTGCCGACCGGTCACATTGTCTTTATCGTGATAGACGAAAAACTTATCAGACGTAAGCAGGTTCTCAAAAACCCGCTCGTCTTTTTCGACATGCCAGGTAACAATCCGATCGGCTTCGAGAGTCAACCAACCAGGGGTCGCCTGACTTCCGCGACCTGGGTTTTGATACTTCCCCTCGCTTCGCTTGCCGTCCTTAAAAACCTTCAGCGAGCCAGCATAACCAAAGAAGTCACGAAAAAATCGAACCGTGCGGGGATGAGAGGTTTCGTTCGATCGGTAATGCTTCCCATTCAGCGTCGAATCCACTTGGCCCCGATAGTAAGTTTCGTCCTGAAGTAGTCGCTGCACCTCGCGACGGTAATCTTCCCGCGAGTTGAGCCTTCCCTCCGCCGCGGCTCTTACGAGTTCGGGATCGGGATTACGATCACCGAGTGCATAGGAAATGGCGAAACTTGCTTCTCGGGGCGACATTTTCATGCGACCACTCTCATCAGGTTCGCCCGCTCCAAATTCCAACCGATACAGAAACTCGGATTCCAGCAGCACCGCTATCAGCATTTGACGAATACCATCAGTATTTCCACTCAACGCGATCGCATCTCGTGTCAACTTTAGGTATTTAGCAAGCTCGTCATCGCTTGCTGCTCGCTGCAAGACAAAACCGAATTGCGACTGGATTGCCTCAGCAAGCTGTTGTTCACTCGGCTCTGCATCGAGCATGATCACCTGTTCAAAAGCAGGCGGTGTGGTTCGCAGAAACCAACGATCCTTCGCATTCGGAAAATCGTTCGCTTCGATCTCGCCATGCTTGATTCGCGCCGCGCGAATCTGTTTGCTCGCGATCCACCGGGCATTGTCCAGCATCACCAGCAAGTGCCCTCCGTCCAGCATGTCCAAGTCGTAGTACCGGACCCCTGAGCGTTCGGGCAGAATGAACGGATTTGTGACGCCATAAAACCTCTGGCCACGTTTTGAATACGAATCACGTTCACGACCAGTCAGTTGAAATGCGTCGATCACTCGTTCATGAAAGATTTGCGGGCTCACCAACCAGCGGCGAGCTGGCGTAAAACCTTTGGCTTGAATCGTGCCAGAGAAGAGCGTTTCATGATCGATGTAATTTCCATAATCCGGGTAGCGTCGCTTTTTATCCAAGCTGGATGCGTCAGATCCACTCAATTGTTCACGCAGCCATTTCGCCAACAGACCTCGTTCCTCTGCATTTGGCTGTTCGGCATCATCCGGTGGCATCAGCCCAAACAACAGTTGTTCCTCGGCTGCGTTCAGCAACTTGAGGTGGTCACCGGCATTCCAACTGGCCAGTCCATCAAAACGAACATCCGCTTCGGCTGTATCGATGCCATGGCAATCACCACAGTACTTTGTAACAACCGCGTTCACCTCAATTGGAACGAGCCCAGCATTACCGCGATCCTCAGCTACCGAAACTGATGCCCAAAACATCAGCGGCCACAGCATCACCAACAACAGGGCTGACTGCTCCATTCGAATACGTGGTGTCAGACAATTCAATGCGGGAACCTAATCCAAATTGAGTTCGTTCAAAATGCTCCGCATGATCGGTGGATGCAGCGGCTTACGGTCGAAAAAGAATGGATCCGCGCCGTGACTCGCAGGACGGTCCATGTCGATCTGAGCCCTGACATACGCATACATGTCATTGACCACCACCTCCTCATCATCCATCACACGCATCGCAATTGCGTTGTATTCAACCTCCGATCCCATTTCAAACAGATTCGATGCCGAGTGCCGAATCGGAGTCGTGGTGGCCCAGATCAGCTTCGCGTCAGTCGTGCGAAGTCGCTTGACGATTTTCCGTAGATTCTGCTCGTAGCTGCTTGAATCGGTCGTTCGAATGCCGCCTGATGAAATGGGCATCACGCGAAACGTCTTCATACCAGGGGCGCGGTAAACCAAATCACCAAGTCCTCCATTGAAATGGATCAAATCCCACTTCCCATCACCCAGCCAGGCATTCAAGTTTGCCAACATCGTTGCCGTGTTACGAACTTCACCAGGCATTAGAGCGGGAAACACGACATCGACTTTACCCTTCAATTCCTTAGCGACTTCTCGTGCCGGTTGTTGATAAACGCTATCGCCAAGAATCAGCACGCGCGGAACGCGATCCCCCTCCCCGTGCACCGTGATGGGAAACAAGCAGAATGCGAATAAAAGAAATTGACGAATCACTCCAACCATCGATCAACTCATCAATTGGCTCATGTTACCCGTGCTATCGGCAAATCGCTCGATCGGCACATCCACCGCGTTCAACATCGTGACAAATAAGTTCGCCAGCGGAACCTTCTGATCCCCCTCAAACGCGTGCAGATTCCCATGCTTGAACCCCAAACCAGATCCGCCAGCCAATTGGATTGGATAATTCTTCGTGCTGTGGGAGGCGTGTGGATGGGATGACCCCCACAGCACCACCGTATGATCCAGCATCGTTCCATTTCCTTCCGGTGTGTCCCGCAGGCGGTTCAGGAAATAAGCATGCTGCTCCGCTCGCCATCGATCCCATTTACCCGAATACTCAGCCGGTCGTTTATGAGCGATATCATGAGTCGCCCCCTTATAGCCGAGCACATAAGTTGCATAGTTCCACATCTCGCTATCCTGCGACTGCTCACTTTCGAGCATCAAAGATGCAAACCGGGTTGCGTCCGTTTGAAAGGCCAGAAAAATCAGATCGTACATACACCGGATATACTCTTGCGGATCTTTATGCGAAACCTCGATATTCAGTCCCTTCGTATCAACCTGTGGCAGTGACTTGTGCGTCCATTGACTGGTTCTTTCGACACGCTGCTCAAGAGCGCGAATCGAATCGAGGTATTCATCTACTTTGATCTGGTCTTCATTGCCTAACCGATTCTTGAAACTACGGCTATTTTCCATTAACAAATCGAGAATGCTGGCTTCCCGTTTCAATCCCGCACGCACCTGCTCGACTCCCTTACCGGCATAAGGATTGAACAAGCGATTGAAAATATCCTGTGGTTTATGCAAGGAAGGTATCGGACGTCCAGGACCGCGGTGCGAGAGTGTTTTACTTGAGCCGTAAGATCCCGTACCACCTTCGGTTCCCAGTATTAATGAGGCATAACGTGTTTGATGCCCCTGCGCATTGGCTGCAACTTGATCGACGGAAATATTGTTGGTCTTCTCGTGCTCGGTCATATCGGCGCCGGTCGCAAAAACATCGCCGCTACTATGCCCCCCCATCGACCAACCGCCCTTGTGATCTAAACCACGCAGGTAGGTCACCTCATCTTTAAGTGGTTCGAACGGAGCAGACGATTGATTGAAGGTCAGTGGACCTGGCTGGGAACATGGCCACCAACTCCAATCGTGATGTGGTTTATTCGGTGAAGGAATGCCACTCGCCCCATTGGGCATGTACGCCCCGTAGGCGAAATAGCTAACCAGCATCCGCTTGGCTGGCAAAGGACGATCCGATTCCCCAGCGAAGCTCATCCCATTTAAAAAGGGTAGGGAAAGCCCAATTCCCCCTCCACGGAGAAGCTCCCTGCGATTCAAATACCAAGATTTTTGTGACATGATTTTTTCCCCAAGCGGCGGAGCGGGTCGTCAACCCAGTGGTTTCGGCAAACCGCACTTACGCAGCATCTCACCTGACGTTTCGCCACCGCCTATTCTCCTCGAAATGTTTTGCTGTTGCAGATCAAGACGATTAGATCCTGAAATTTGTAATCTCGTTGTTTACTGCTCTCCATCAGTTTGGCTAACGCAAAACGATCACGCCACGTCAATTCACGACCAATCGCGTAACAAAGCAGCCGACGGAGCACGTTCTCCACGATTTGGTCTTGACGATTGTGAAGCAAGTAATCCTTTAGTTCTCGCATACCATCGACGACGAAACCGCCTGGCAAACGAGCTTTTGCGTCTACCGAAACTGTATGAATTGATTTTAGATACGCGTTGTATCCAGCCAAATCGTGGTGTGTCTGTCGGTTGAACCCACTGACTCGAGTCCCCGCCTCGGGTACCAATGGCTGAAAACGCCCAATGGCATTGTATTGTTCGAACGGGATTCCCCAGGGGTCCAAGCGAGCATGACAATCATTACAGCTTTCCTGCTTGCGATGCTGTTGCAACAGTTCGGCGATCGTCAAGGCGTTTTCCACAGACTCCCCCACTGATTCGTTCAATGCGGGCACCTCAGCCGGTGGGGCAGGCACGGCATCGCCTAGTATCGCTTCGCGAAGCCAAACCGCTCGATAAATTGGATGCGGCGCAGTGCCCGTGCCATTGCCAATCAAGATCGCGCCCTGCGTCAACAATCCACCCAATCGGTGTTCAGGCCTTAGTGAAACTGGCCGCAGAGCATCCCCCTTCACTCCATCAACTCCATAATGTGCAGCAAGCGGCTGGTTCAGGTAGGCGAAATCCGAGTCGATCAGATTTAAAACGCTTGCATTGCGACGGATCAACTCACCGACAAAACCGACAGTTTCGGCATGCATGTGGTCTCGGATCGTCGGCCGGTAAGGAACCTCTGTACCGCGTCGCTCTCCTGCGCTCACGTAGTAAAGGAACCGGGGAAACAAATCGCGATTGACTGGCACCGTCTTCAACTTTCGAAGACTCAGCCACTGAGTCGCAAAGTTATCAACGAAATCTCTCGAACGCTGATCCGCTAACATTCGCCGAACCTGTTCTTCGACAACGGTTTGATCTGCAAGCCTGCCATCGGCGGCCAGTTCAAACAACTCTTGATCCGGCATGCTGCCCCACAAAAAGTAGGATAACTTCGATGCTTGTTCGTAGCCTCGTAACGAATCTTCGTCTGCCGCAGTGGTGTGATACAGGAACTGCGGAGACACCAAGACCATCGCCAATGTTTCTCGCATGGCGGCTTCCATCGAGCCCAATTCCGGCTTAACAAGCTCGTAGATCGCTAAGAATCTTTCCACCTCTGCTTGGTTTGCCGGGCGTCGGTAGGCACGCGACATGAATCGTTCCAAGACCTCGCGGACATACGCCCGAGGATCGCTCACACGCAGCGACGAATCGAATAAAATTTGCGTGTGATGCCTGGGGGGCCACACATCGACAACTGGCACCTCCACTTCGATCCACTCAATCACGGCTCGCGGCATCGCAAGATCTCGTCGACCATCGTTGAGCGTCCCATCATCATAGAGATTCTGAGGCGTGATCGTCATCGAAGCCGGCAACTGTTTACCCTTCACCACCCGCCCAGGCTTGGCAGGATGATTTTCGATTCGCCCGCGGAACTCGAAAACCTGCGCCTCGTCAGGACTATTTCGCAATCGAACAGTACCGACCGGTTCAATTTGCTCAGTCGCACTATTGACATTGATCCCAAAGCCCATCACCAACCTTAAAGGCAACTCCTCTACACCAGGCGGCAAGATCGCGGCTGCTTTTATACGAATTCGATACTCACCGGTTGATGAGAATTCTTTCACCCCAATCCCCGTTGCAGGGCTGTGGCGGCGATTCCCCCAAACTCCTACTTCATCTAGACCAAGCCCCTTATCGACGCCATGCGGCTTGAATTCGCGGAAAGTGCGATTAACGGCGGGCTTTTGCGGATCGACAATCGCACTCGCCATCACCATTCGAGCGCATTCCAAGTAGCGATTCACCTGCTCGGGTCCCAAACTCATCAAGGCGGCGGTGTTATTGAACTGGTACGGCTTTACGGGATCCTTGGATAGCCGATCGATCAAATTCAACTCAAAGCCGATCAAATCACGAATCGTGTTTTGATACTCAAAATTTGTCAAACGGCGCGCGTTAGGAACTGCCTGCTTTGGATCGAGAGTTGACGCGTGCTGCCGCATACCCGATTCGACCCACTCGACAACCGCGTCCGTCGCTGCCTTTGTGGGCTGTGGCTCACCCTCTGGTGGCATTTCACCGCTGCTAAGTCTCTCCAACACCAATTCCCATTGTTCGATATCGCTCCCTACTGCAAACCCGCCGCTGAGTCTGCTGATCGCAAAATCCCCCTTGGGATTTTCCGGACCATGACAGCGAACACAATGCTTCCGTAAAAAGGGCGCAGCCTTCGCATCAAGGGCATTCGATCCATCCGAATTCTCAGCGACCGCATCCGTCGTCAAACAGAATCCCGCCCCCACCGTTAGCAAAAAAGAGAACAGAAATCGCGTGGTTGATTCAAACGCAAAACCATTTAATAGAACGGACATCAAGATGCACTCCCCAAGAACCATGCACCAGCAGAAAGACACGCAAAAAACGCTTAGCTCAACAACTATTTGCCACTTTTAAACCGATTTGCGATCAACGGATTCCACCTACAATCGATCAATCATCTTTCCCGGATTGCTCGTTCGCTATGTCGTTGACCGCAGGAACCATTTTTTGATCCGCTAACCAGTTCAACAACCCTGTTTGCCAGGCGGTCCACATAGGGCCCTGATAGCCATTGAGCCCATGACCGCCACTCGGTAGTTCGAGATAATGAGTGTCGACTCCGTGCTTTTTGAGCGCAGCATGAAACATCTCGCTATTTCCGGGCACTACGACATGATCGTCCTTCGCGTGCACCAAAAACGCGGGTGGTGTATCAGAAGTAACTTGCTGTTCATTCGAGAACTCGATAATCAATTGACTTGATGGATTCGAACCCAGCAAATTACGCCGCGACCCTTGGTGCGTCTGCCCACCCATCGTAATCACGGGGTAGATCAACACCATGAAATCAGGACGGCAACTGTTGCTGCTAAGCGGAATCCCAGCCGCATCCACAGCAGCTTCTGAATCCACAGCAGCTTTCGGGCGGTAATGAGTTCCTGCGGTGGAGGCTAGATGGCCCCCCGCCGAAAAACCCATGATTCCGACGCGTTGTGGATCGACACTCCAAGCCTTCGCGTTTGCCCTTACCAACCGCAATGCTTGCTGAGCATCCGCCAATGGCACCTGCGATCGCCCTCGTGGCAACTCGTACTCCAAAACGATCCCGGTTATCCCATTTTCATTCAACCATTTTGCAACCCCATGACCCTCGGGACCGGCGACAAGCATCCCGTATCCCCCACCGGGACAGATGACAACCGCCGTTCCATTTGGCTTAGCAGGGCGGTGCAACGTGATTGCTGCCCGACTCTGAATGTTCCCACCAGGCCACAGTTCGATACGTTCCCCCGTATCCCGAGCAAACGTATTCGGCGTGACCACACATACCCACAACAAGAAACCTATGAACTGATAAAAAGAGAAAGATGGCATCAATTGGCGATTGCAATTCATAGAGATCCCAGTGGTTAAGTGCCAAGGTAAATACATCACGAAAATCAATGCGTGCCCTCCGAAGAAAATTGAAATCGAATCGACACACCACCGCCGCTCATTTGATCGGCAACGATTGCTTCCCCAGTCAAGGCCTGTGAAGTCTCCAAGGCCTGTGAAGACTAAATGCTGTCACTTTTCGGCAACCCCCTTCAACAACACAATGCGACTGATTCATTTGGACGAATCTCCTGTTTGTGATTGGTTCACAACCCGCATCAGGAACATCTGCCTGGTTCCATTCTTTGCAATCCCAGGAATGAGAATCAACTCATTCGTGCGATTCCAACGCGGGGCGGGATCGATCCGAATGTCTCCTTCATACGACCCTTTGAAGACGCCATCGCTTTTGGCAAACGCTCCATCGCGTCGACGGTAGACAGTATAAAAATTTTTGTCTTCTTGCTTGTAGCCATTCACGAACCATTGACCGTCAGGTGATAGTGCGACATCGCCTTCTGGTTTCGGAAAAATTTCAGGCGTGCCCCATTGGCCGACAATCTTCTTTTGCACGACATCATAGAGTACTTGGTGCACTCCCGATCTTCCGATCAGATTACTCCCCTCCGCCCACTCAGGATGCCCACCGATATGCATTTCGTGCAGGGTTAGCTCAGTCCCATCCGCGCGAATCGAAAAAGGAGTATTGACGCGTTTTCCGTTTTTCCCACGATTGCCGCTCCACCCTGCTCTGGCGAAGAAATAGACACGATCACTATCGCGACTCCAAAGCGTGTGATTGATAAAAAGTCCGCTATGAATGAGATTCGGATCCAGTTCCTTCAGCTTGTCGTCAAGCTGGCGATAGGAAACTAACAATCGCTTCTTACCGGTTTGCACGTCTACGATAAAAACACCATCGTTTGTCGGCGCAATCTCATCTTTTGACCAGTCGAGAGAACCTGGGTATCCCGTTACCAAACGCAAACGGGCCAAACGCCCATAGTTTAGCCCAAGCCAACTCGATCCATCTGGAGCGACACCACCATTTCCAAGCGGTTGCGTTTCGAACCGATACTCACGAACACGCTTTCCCTTTTCAATATCGTAAAGCACGGTATAGACCTTGCCGCTATCAACGTCCCGGTCGTTGAAAAAGAATTGAGTTTCCGCTGCTTCAGGGTGCCAATAGAACATTGTCCCCTGTTGGGGATTCCAAGCGTGCGTCCGATCAATCTCAACAATTTTGTTTTCATCGTGCGTATCGACAAGAATGATCGTGGCGGCGTCTTTCGGCTCTGGCAATCGATCAATCGCCTTGACTTCCAACCCAACGATGTATCGCCCACTGGCATTCCATGGAATGGTCTGACACTGACCGATATAGCCAAAAAAATGATGTTTCTTGCCAAAGGTCAATTGTTGAACCTTCAACTCGAAAGCCCCGGACGAATCCTGGCCAGAGGAGACCCATGGCACAACGGTGACGACGAGCATCAACCCACAACGAAAAACAAATTGACGTATCATTGATCCTCGATTTGCAAACGTGAATTAACTTTGCTGAAACACGGGATTGAATGTCGCACCACGCTCTAAGAAAGTCTTGTCTCGAACATGCCATTACTCGTGCCATACTTTAATCGTGCAACAGAAATGCTTTCGCATCGGGCTTCACTTCATCCTGCCAACCATAAAAAAGGAGCATCCCTTCCACTTCCGTTCCATCAGGTTTCAGGACCGGCTGAACATTGTTGAAACGCCACCCAGCAAATATTTGCTCGTGCGGCGATACCTGGCGTCGCTTCCACCACGTTTCACCATTATCCCTCGAGACCCATTCTTCGATCCGTCCCCCGCCATGCCGGTCCATGTACCCGCCCTCCAGATAAGTTTCACCGACCACAACATACGCGTGAAGTTGCCCATCCTGGTCACAACTCAGGTGACCACTGTTCCATTGATGGTTCGATTCACAAATGGGCGTTTGCACCCAACTCCCGTTCTCTGGACGCACGTAAAAATAATGATGTGTTTTCAGGTCATCACCTGATAACACATGCAGGAATCCTGGATTGCCTTGCAGGTCGATACAGATCGCCGGTGGCACACCGGCGCCCCGCCATTGAGTATCCCAGATCTGGCATTTGCGTTTTGAATATTCGATATCGATCGGCGTTTTTAGTAATTCGCCAACTGCATTTCGGACGGCATGCTTCTGCAAATCAATGGTCAGATAGGAAAGATTGTATTTCCATTCGTTTGACACCTGTTGCTTGTAGCGAGGGTTAAAAAAACGCTTGGGATCAGGGTCGTTTTTGTTGTCGTCGTAATCCATGTAGACAACATGCAAAACCTTGCCATCCTTGGATGGCAACTTGGTTTGATAGGATGACCAGTCCAAGCGCCCCCTGCAATCCAAATCGACGACATCCATTTCTGGTCCGACCCAGGTCAGACCCTCATCCTCACTGATCCGATAGGTCCAGGAACTTGTATGGCCCTCCGTGCGATAGTAGATCAACTCGCGATCCCCACTGATTTGGAACACAGTGGGATAAGACATGCTGGGTGCAATTTCGGGCCCCTTTCGCCAGGAAATATCCGAGGTGTCGGATCGAACGGGTTGTTCAGAAATCAGATGGGTTCCTGGGGTTCTATGACACCCATAAAGAACGTGTAGATAATTCTCGCTGTCCACCCAAAGGATCGGGCTGAAATGATGGTCACTCGCTGCCGCCCCAAGTCTCTGCGGCTTTGAAAAAACGCGACCTCGCGGATCATACCGTATCATCATCGGACGCGCTCGACCCTTCTGGTTGTTTGTCGGCGCAGCATCTCCGTTGTAGACAATGTAGACCTGCCCATTGATGAAAACCGACTGCGACCTCTGCCGCACGTCGTACAGCATCTTGAATTTCCCAGCCTCACCAAACGGTACAACCTGGGTATTCAACGGTCTTTCTTCGGCACGCAAATTTGCGATCGAGCATGCAAATAAAACCGATGCGCTAATTAGCATCAGCGAAGGGAGTCGCCGCAATTCCGCCACAAAGTGTGCTAATAAATTTGAAACGACTTGGATCAGCCGATGAGACATTCGCTTACCTGACACCTTGATTCTCGATTGATGGGAAGGGATTGACTCGTTGGGGAAGAAGAAACGGAGCCTGGATTTCTCCCGCCGGAAGCCAGAGGAGTGAGAGCTAATTCGCTGCTGCTGGGGCTCGGACAGCTGCTGTAATTGGAACCGGGCCAGCTCCCAACCAATCAGGCACACCCTCTTTTTGCAAAGTTTGCACTTTGCGGCCGTGCGAGTCTGGCCCGCCGTCTTTCATCACCGACGGGAGTTGATTTTTCTTTGGTAGATACTTCGCAAGCCGTTGTTTGATTTTCGAGTATTTGGGATTTTCAGCAACGTTGTTGTGTTCGCTTGGATCTTGATGATGATTGTAAAGTTCTTCACTGCCATCCCGGTAACGAATGTATCGCCAACGCGGACCACGAACGGCATGATTTTTATAATGCCACGTCGTAATGGCTGGCGCACGACGCGGCGCGTTGACATTCTGCAATTGCGGCAATAGCGAAATCCCTTCCAAACCTGGCATCGAAGGCAACTCACACAGATCCAAAAGCGTTGGATAGAGATCAATCAAACTGACCGCCCGATCACAAACCTCACCAGCCTTCTCATCAGCAGGCAGACGAATCGCGAGCGGCACATGGGTTGATTCTTCCCATAGTGCCTGCTTGCGCCAGTGCCGTTTCTCACCGAGGTGCTGCCCGTGATCAGACCAAAACACGACGATCGTGTTCTCTGCATAGGGACTTGCATCGAGTGCGTCTAAGACTTTTCCCGCCTGAGCATCAACAAAAGAAACACACGCGAGGTATGCACGAGTCATTTCGCGCCAGTAGTCAGGTCCGATGCTCAGCACATTCTCGTGGTCTCCTCCGTTAATCGTTCCGATTGCCATCGCTTTTCCGTGCAACGGGATGTCGTCCATCTCATCGACCGGAACGCTTGGCACGACGATCTCATCGAGGGGATGCAAATCGAAAAACTCTTTCGGAGCGGTGTAAGGGACGTGCGGCCTTACAAAACCAACCGCCAAAAAAAAAGATTGCTGGTGATCTTGCTTTAAACGCTCAACCGCCCAATCAGCAATCTGCTCATCAGGCATTCCCTCGGGTGGCATATCTGCTTTCGCCAAAGCCCCCCAGCAAAGCGACTGCCCATCTACACCGCGCTGGTATTTCTGGTAAATCGCACCGCCGTCAGGTGGAAAGGGATGAAAATGGCCACCTTTGTCACCCTGATAACCGTGGCCCCGCGCCGCGAGCTCTTTCGGCCATCGGTATCTCGGCCGAACCTCCGTCCAATAATCGTAGCCAGCTACATCACTGGTGCCCTTATGAAAAACTTTCCCTGCAGCAAGGGTCTTGTATCCATTTCGCTTGAAATGGGTCGGCAATGGAATCACACCATCGAGCGTCCGTTCATAATCCGCCAACTTCTTTGAGGAATTGGAATACCAACCGGTGGTGGACGGACGCAAACCACTCATCAAGGCGTGTCGCGATGCAGAACAGACGGGGGCCGCGCAGTGCGCGTTACTGAACAGAATGCTGCGACCAATCAACCGGTCGAGGTTGGGAGTTTTTGCCTGGGGATGCCCCCCCATCGCACCAAGCCAGTCATTCAGATCATCGATCGCCAAGAAAAGGACGTTTGGTTTTCTCCTCACTGAAGCCCCCAATTGGACAACCGAAACATCTGACGCCGGTCGTTCCACCTGCGAACTCGATCGGGCAGGGCTGTTAGATCGGGCAGGGCTTTTAAATTTCGCTGAATCCTCAGGAGCAGCTGAGCCATCCGATTCAGTAGGGCTTTTGGATTTCGACTTCAGCAATGGAACAGGCTTGGCGTTCTCGTAGACCTCACTCTTCGTTCCAGTTCGACGGGTCTCTGCATCCACCTCGTCCAAAAAATCGATCATCAAGGCGTGCAGTCTGTCAACTTGATCGATTTGGGTGCTGGCGAGATCCTCGCTTTCACTTGGATCGATCGACAGATCAAACAATTCCAGCTGGTTTTCGCTCCATGTTTTCACCAGCTTTAAATTGCCCAACAGCAATGCGGTCTCGGCACTCCGTGCTACCGCCTGATGGAACAACAGGAAGGGTCTGTTCCGATCAACTTTTCCACTGCCGCGGTTGAACATTACCGGCGTCATGCTGCCACCGTCCAGCGCGGCGGGTAACGCAGGACGAAAGCCCGCAAGTTCTGCGATCGTCGGAAAAATATCCAATCCTGTGACCGGAACATCGCTGACGCACCCCGGCTGAACCCCGGGCCCACGGATCAGGAATGGTACACGGATCCCACCCTCGTAAACCGAACCTTTACCATCTCTCAAGGGATGATTCCGAGGTAATTTAGCCTCCCCCTGACCGGGCATCGTATTTCGCCCACCATTGTCGGACAGAAAAAACACGTAGGTAGAATTCTCGATTCCTAGTGATTTGATCTTATCCAACGTGATTCCGATTCCTTCATCCACATCCCTGGTCATCGCAGCAAACTCGGGCATCGAATGCTTGTTACCCGGTTTTTCCTCCCGCGCGGCAGCTAAGGACTGTTTGCGAAAAAAGATGTCCAAGTGCACCGCGTAGTGTGAGATTTGGAGGAAGAAAGGTTTACCGGCCTTCACCTGTCGCGTCATAAAATCACAGGCACGATCGGTCATGCTAAAGATCTGTTTTGGATCTTGTTTGGCCGCTGGTCCGCCGGCCCCTTTTCCACCACCAGTCCCATTGTCGGTGTAACCGTCGCTAACGTCGTACCCCATCTCGGCGGGCGTCACGTCATCAAAACGCATGTCCCATTTTCCAAAATGGGCTGTCTGATAATTCGAATTCGCTTCCTTCAACATTTGTGGCAAACTTAGTTGCTGCCGATAATTAGTCGTCCAACTCCGCTGATCCGATTGATAGATATGCCGAGCAGGTGTTTGCCCAATGAGAAGACTGCGACGTGTTGGACAACAATAGGGGGCCGGTGAATAGCCTCGAGTGAAACTCATTCCACTTTTGGCCAACCGATCGATGTTTGGCGTCTGGTAATAGTCACTCTTCGTCCGTTCGTCGTCAGGATCGATTTGCAAGGAGGTTCCCACCCAGCTTTGATCGTCTGTCAATAAAACGATGAAGTTTGGAGAATCAACGGATCCGGCATATGAACTCGCTGAAAGGAGAAAACCAAGCAACGAGATGCCTAGCAAAAAAGAAACGGTGAATCTCGAAACGGATCGAAGTAGAGGATTCATTCTCACGACATTCATGCGATACAACTTTTGAAGCCTGATGCTGTTTGGGGCTTGATTGGCTTGGAAATTTCGCGTGCTTCATCGAATCTTAAGCTACATCCTCTAGCCTCGGACCCTTCCTGCATTCCAAGCGCTAGTCGCATCCGACCGTGTCGTTCGCCAGTCAGTAACAGGGATAAGACAGCAAAATCCAGCCGGCCCTATCGTATGTGATTCAACTCTCGAATTGGCTCTTAATTCCCTGAATTCGCCACTCAGAAGCACTTCGCCACCGAAATTGCGGTCCAACTCGAGGATGGCTCAACCTCTTAGGTATCTCAGCAACTAGGGGCTAGGCGAATAGCCCGTGTTCCAACGGCAACTTCTGTTGGAATGCTCGGTGCGGAATCACTGGCTATCTGTTGCCCCACACTGCGTTCACCGGATCAGCGTGTAAGTTGCGTTTACAAAAAACATCGCCGACCATATGACGCCACGCGATTTAATTAGCCGTCGAGCTACGGGCGGGACGCCCGAACCGTGAGTTGCAACCGCAATGCCTCGCCGTGCGTCGGTGATTCACACCAAGAAAAAAGTAAGCGTGTGCACGATCACTCACCATCAAATTTGCCCACGCAGAAAGTTGCCGAACCACAACGTCGCACCTGCGAACCTGCCCTGCACCGACTGGCCTGATTCGATTTCAGACATGATCGACGAAATCAAACGCCACCTTTGATTTTTAACTTCCGCGATGCAGCCATTTGAATGGCTGCCAAGATGTTATCAGCTGGTGAAAACCTAAGACGTTTCACCAGTAGCCCTCGGATGCATCCCAAGGTTCAAAACTTCCCCGGCCCGTTGATCCATTTGTTCTTGTTCGTTCGCGTTCATACTCTTCAGGTCCAGCCCAAAAGGAGTCGTGCTGAGTGACCGCTTTTGGATCACCAGCGGCGAGTCATCGCCCCGAGTATCAACTTCCTGTTTCCATTTCCCGAGACTCGCACCCTCTTCCGGCATGACCAGATGATAGACGACAGCATTCGGATCAGGCTTGACGATTCGCGACTCACGCCCATGGGGATACCAAGTCTCCTCCCACCAAGCTAGCAAAGACGGAGTGTAAGATCCGACGTATCCCAAAACGACCAAAATCGCCAATCCTGAAACGCGTCTTCTGATTGTTCCTTGATTCTTGTCTCCCATCACTCGGCCTTACTCCGTTAGTATTTGCTTTAGTCACCGCTGTACAGCCATTGATTCGATCACAACGCGAGATTCTTGGAACCGAAACACGAAATATGATATTTCTTATCCTCTGAGTCCCTTCACCAAGAATAGACGGCCACATCTCTACGTAGCATTGCGAGTGAAGAGTCATTCCCGTTTCGTCCTGAACTCCAATTGAAAAACGTTCGCGTTCGAATCCAACTTCAATCGACAAGTACCGATAAGGCTATGTAACCAGCTAGATCTTTTTGATCAGTGAACCGTCCACCGATCGCACCATGACGAGACACTCAAAAGTCTTGCCGGGCGTCGCACGTGCATTTGTTTAGTCTGAAATGCTGCGATCCGCCCCAGACCACACGGCAGGTCACAGGACTTCGCCGGTGCGACAGCCGGAATCGCAGCCAAACGGCGGAGGAAACTGCTACCGTGGATCAACGATCACCGAATCCCAGACGAAATGCGGCAAGAGGCTTGGTGACAGAGGCAAGAGGCTTGGTGAGAGATAATGCCTCGCCGATTCGCCCGCCGATTATTAATGGATCGCTTGCCCTGTAGCTTTTAGGAGTCACCGCGTTGCTGCCGGGAAGGCTCACCGCGTAGCAGGCTCACTACGCCATTAATTCGGGCAGAGGACCTCGCTGCGGCATGCCATTTTTTTGCAATTCCAAGTCCAGATTACCGTAATGCTCGATTGGATTGCCAAACGCATTCAGCCACGTCGTCCACCAGCTGCCAATCGTCCGGTGCCCGGGGTCACCATATTTCGGGTACCGAACATAACGGCCAGCAATTTTCAACCTTCCCCCCGCTCCACCGACTACCAAGTATGGCCACTCCGTTAGGTTCCCATGATGCTCGTTACCGGAATCACTGAGATAAATGATCGCGGTGTTGTCCAGTAAAGTACCGTCCGCCTCGGGGACCGCTTTCAATTGACCAGCCAAATCAGCCAACAACTTCATATGATGCAAGCGAATGATGTCACGCGCTTCTTCGGGAGACTTACCGTTGCAAACTTCTTTGTGCCCGATTCCATGGACACTCTTTTCGGACAGTCCAAGATCATCGTAGGTTGTGCTGATATTATCGAGACGCAAGGTAATGACATTGGTAATGCCCGAAATCAGAGCAGCAGCAGCTAAATCGATATGTGCCTGCTGACGAGTCGCCGGTTTTTGGGATGTAAACCGATCCGAGAACTCAGGAGCAGCTTGGCGAATTCGTTCAGACATCGAAGCAAGTCGTTCGCGACGTACCTGCAGTTCTTCAAACGCATTTAAATAATGCCCCATCTTTTCGCGTTCAGCAGCGGGCAACGTCTGATTCAGTTGACGAATATCTCCCGCCATGAAATCGAGCAGGTTCGATTTCAGCCGATACTGAGCCTGGGCTCGACCGTCGCTGGCAATCGCACTGCCAAACAACTGCTGATAGGCAACATCCGGACTCGCCTGAAATGGTAGCTCCCGTCCTGGCCCCACCGCAGTGATTCCCGGGTACAACGTACCATCGGTCTCCTTGCTCATTACCTTTCCACGCAATGCCAGGCCAACGTGGTTAAAAGGCGATGGAAAGAGCCGCGCCAATTCAGCATCAACGGTCGCTCGCCGAATGACTCCTGAGTTGTGTTCACCGCCCGTTTTGTAAACCCCCATCGCTCCGAACCAACTCGAATGTCCTGGCCGGCACATCTTGCCCGATAAGCCCTGAACAATGGCAAGCTGATCTTTGAACGGCTCCAACGGTTTCATCGCTTCGGGCAGCACGTGATCAACCAACGGTTCATTGATTAGCTCCGGTACCTCCTCGGAGCTTTCCCGTATCGTTGCTGGCGTCATTTTCTCGGAAATGACACCGCTCGATTTCACCACAAATACAAACCGCTGCGGCAACTTCCCGGACCCAACCCCTGCTGCCTCGAGCTTGAATCGCTGCAACATCGGCTGCAATAACAGACTGGACGTTCCGATCGCAGAAGTTCGGAGAAATCGCCTTCGGGAGGAGCTCATGTTTTCTTCTTTGAAGTTCGCTGCGGTCAACTATGCAAATTGGTCGATTGTTGCACACAACTAATCGATCACGATCAATTAGTTTGCGTTGGACGATTGTGCGGGTACTTGCTCGGAACTCGACACCTTACGGTACATAAAGGAATCCGATGTGAGAAGTGAAATCACCAAAGCCCGAAAACTACCGCCGGATTCAACATAAGCTCGATCTGCTCGGATCAGAGTTCCCGAATCGCTCAGCATTTCATTTCGCCCCATCCAGTAACGAAAGGCATGCCGCACAAAGGATTGCCTCACTCGCTCGGATTTAGCCAACCGCTGCATCAATTCAATCGGACTGGCGACCTCACCATCTAGATCGAGATTGCCACTACCATCAAGAAACCCCGTTGAATCGACAGGGCGCGTCTGCCCCTTTGCCAACAGTTTCTCAACCGTACGATGCCGACCGAAGTCGTCGTATAATTCGAACGGCATGCCTAATGGGTTCATTTTCACGTGACATCGCCAACATTCTTGTTCACGCGTGACGGCAAAGCGTTCACGCAACGTCTGTTCATGATTCTCGGGAATACTCGCATCGACCGTGAGTGGCAACTCCGGAACCGTATCGGCAAGCAAACGCTCGCGAATCCACTTACCACGGCGCACCGGGTCATTGTCCAAGTTTAACGAGTGAGCGAGCAACCACGCTGGGTGCATCAAGATCCCGACTCGTTGACTCGGGTTCAACACAAATGGCTGTTCAACTGGAAAGCTGAATGTCTTTTCATCCAAGTTGTAAGTGATTAGATAGTCACGTCCGCTTGAACGACCTCCGCCAAGCGGCATATGGCGAATCCCAGCCTTGTCACATTGCTCCAAGTACTTCATCCATCGCTTGGTCACATTGCCGTTAGCGTGCGTAAAGATTTTGTGGATCGCACGAACGTGGGTCATGTGTTCATCCGGCACCTTGTAAGCAAATTGCCGCCACGGTTTATCCTCGTAGTAGTCATAAAACGCCTGCAAAGCGTCATGAATTTCCCGTTCGTAATCATTGTCTCCTGAATGCGCGACGAAATACTGATCGGTGGTCAGCAATTCGGCCAAGACATCCTTATCCTGTTGGACAATATGCATCACTAACGTGTCAGCATCCTCAACCAAACGCTCAGGAACTCCGCGATAATCTTTACCAAAGCGAGCCGCATCCTTAAAAACGCTGGGGGCCGCGTCATAGCCAAAAAATTCGTGAAAGAAACGTAGGACCCGCGGCTTCTCAATCGCCTCATCGTCCCAATATCGCGTGACCTCTCGGGCCACATCGGCGTTCGTCTTGAGCCGATCAGACGCTGCAGCGGCAAGCAATATTTTGTCTGGCTTCTGATCGGTCAACGCGTAGGCGATCGCCAGCGCCATTTCGCCTGCGTCCATACGTTGCCGACCATGTTCATCGACGGCCCCTCGACCCAACTCCATGCGATAAATTGCCCTGGGGCTTACGGCAATCGCCATCAACATCATCCTCAGGCCCTCGACCTGCCCACCTTGCGCGACACAAGTGCGCATCAGATCGTGATACTTGCTCAGTTCCGCATCCGCTGGCTCCTGCTCGATCACAAGCTGATACATACGCTTGATCGCAGCATAAATCTGCGTGTCTGTTGCCATGTTCTCGCCCAGGACAATTGACGCAAATTCAGCTGGGGTCTCAGGGAATCTTGGTTGGATGGGCTTACCCTTTTTATCTCTCGGAAGCTCATCGTCAGGGATAGGCCCCTCCCGACGTACGCGCAGTTGATGCAATGCACCCGCCAAGTGACTATCGACCAAGCTTTCCGCATTTCGCAACATCGTGCCAAGCGTGGCCGAGTCTGCCATTGTGATCGCGGAAAAATCTTTGATCCCCGCCTTGTCTTCAATCGTGAACGGCTGCTTCAGTTTCGCCAACTTCGCACTGCGTGCGCCATATCTCCCAGGCCGAAACCCCATTCCGCGGTCTGCGAGTGAATCAAAAATAGCTGGACTCTTCTTCCAGATCCGCGAGGGGGACCAACTGGCTTCGGTAATGGACCCATCGAATAGAGCATCATGGTCTACGTAGTTGCCATATTCCGGGAACATCAATTTGTGTTTCCACTCTTTGACAGGTTCGGAACCGGCAAGGAATTCCTCCAGAATGGCAATCACTTCACGTCGTTCTGAACGACTCAACGGATCAGCATCCGCTGGCGGCATTTGATTCGTAACGAGTACATGAAAAACGCGAGTCCAATGCTCGCTCATCTGCTCCACCCCATCTGCCCCCGACTGCAAGTCAGCCAAATTGAATCCGCCTGAAACCTCATCGCCGATATGACAATCAACACATTTTGAATTCAAGACACTCAAAACTTGCGAAGTAACACCTTGATTCGCGTCTGCGAAACAACGAGTCATGCCAGCACACAGGTGGCCTTTTAAGAAAAACGCAATCAACAGCAGTCGTATCATTTATTTCAAAATCAAGTGTAATCTGCGGCGTATCTTGAGGACACAAGGAGAGGAAAGTCCATCACTTGGCAAAACAGGTGTGCCAGATCGTATCGCCATCGCATTTTAGCCCAAAACATTGGCGGCGTTGGAATGCGATTGACATGCAAAATCTCACTCAGTGACAACAACATATCGCCGCATCGCTCTCCCAAACGAAACCCACCACTCGAACGCTGCGTTCAACACGGCCATCCACAAACACTTTATCACTGTTCCCGATATCAAACGCTGGGCGACCAATCAGTAAAGCGAGCGACAGACCCGCGGTAACATGACTCTACAACGGCCTCAAACCAGAAATCTGACCTAATGGGTCACCGACCTTGTTGATCCCAACCGAACCCAATTGGTCCATGTAACCTGTCGAGATCAATCGAGTTGGTGCAGTCGCCTGGGAGTCGCAAGTGCCGTTCCCTCATCTGGTTTGCTCGATGAACGGACGCTGATCGAAGACAACCGTTCCAGGATTGCTAGAGAGAGCGGAACGAATGACGTAAAAACAATCGCTGCCAATCAGGCCATCAACGACCGACGAGCAACGGAGTGGCTCAACCTGCGATCATCTTCATTAAGACTTGAAAATCATCTCGATCCCGAATCGAATCAAAAGCCGGATTCTCTTCGATTTGCGTGGCGTCTTCGAAACCGCCAGTGATCGCATCGGTTAGCCTGAGCATCGCTTGACTCTCAAAATGTTCCTGCATCAGGATTTCTGCTGAGCTGAAGTCTCCCACCTTCCGTTGTTGAGCTTTGATCGCCGCTCCCCACTTCGTTGCCAATTCATAATTGATCTCTGCCGTTTCTCCGGCCCCAGAATGACCGCGGAAATTCGGGCCTGCGACATCAAAGTTCAGTAACATAGCCGCATAGTCGCGAGCGATCATTTTTCCACGCCCGGAATCCTTTTCTTCGTTCTGGTGCAGCGATTCAAACCCCTCCAGTAGCAACAGCTTTCCTTGTTCACGATCGCCAAGGTTATCCCTGATCGCACCGAAAATATGAAGACTCTGGGCATGCTCAAATGGCCAGCGATGCGGAGTTTGCAAGGAACGATAAATCCGCACGCATTCACGAATACTCTGCTCTGCCTCTTCCGGCTTCCCCAAATAGCGTAGCGCCCGCGCGATATCGATTAGCCTGACACCGACTCCCTGCGCATCCGGACCAAGTTCTTTTTTGTAAACTTCAACAACCTCACGAAGAACATCAACCGCCTGCTCATACTCCCGATTTTGGAGCAGAAACTTTCCATAAAACGACCGCCCGAAGGCAACGATCAGGTGGTCTTCACCAAGCAGTTTGACGGCCTTTTCATCCATCTGTAGGTACAGTTTGCGGGCTGCTTCCACGTTGCCGAACTTTTCAAGCAGCTGGGCTTGGGTAAACAGCGACAGCGTTGCTGAAAATCCGTTACTCCCTTGCAGCCGATCGACCGTCGTCGCCGCCTGCTGAAGCAACAACATCGCTTTTTCCAGTTCGCTTTTCACGATGTAGACCTTGCCGAGCAAGAACTGCGCAGAAGCAACATCCATATGCTCGATTGCTACACCATCCTTTTGGTAATACTCCCGCCGAATCTGCAGACATTCCTCCAGAAAGGGTTCCGCAAGGTCGTAATCTCCAGCGAGCGAGTGTTGCATCCCAAGATTGAACAGTGAGTCCGCGATCACTAATTGGTTATCGCCCGGATTGGCCCGCCGAATTGCCAGTGACTTGGTAAATACCTCATTCGCCTGTTGAAATTCTTGTCGATATAAATTGACGATCCCGAGGCTTTCTAACGTTTCGGCATATTGCAGGGACTGCTCACCAAGTGGTTCAAGCTTCAACAGCGCGGCTGCTTCTCGAATCAAGGATTCACCGTCATCAAGTTTGCCCAGGCTCAAATAGACATTCCCGATCTTGTCCAGCAGCACAGCACGGATTCGGGATTGTTCAAGCAGTTCTGTTTGGAGTTTTTGACGCCCTCGATTGACGATTTCCACCGCCAGCATTTCACCCTCGCCGCGGCGTTGGGCACCGAAAGCTCGTTCTGTTCGCGCGATCGGGTCCGCGCTCTCAAACAACCCAACTAAGAAATCAGAAACACTCTCAGACTCAGTTCGTGCCAAATCAGCCACACGGCGAGATTCCCGTTCTTCGGATCGTGCTGTATACGCTTCAACCAGAGCATTCTCGGCAACTACCCGCGATTGTTTTTCTGCTGCATTTTGCTGCTCAAGAGCGTAATTGATGTATTCGAGCTCGGCCGCATGCATGGCTTGCCGTTCTGAATTTTTACGCTCCATGTCCATCCACATCCCAAACGCAGTCGCGACGATCAGCAGCACCACCGCCGCCATCGTCAAACTGATTCGGCGTCGTTTTCTCTCTTCCTCGGCACGCGCGGCTTCTGCTGCTCTTTCAACTTCACTGGCCTGCAACTTTGTTTCGACCGATTCAATGTACTTTGTGACGCGAACCGCCAAGACCCCCGCGTCACGGAGCCGATTCTCCGGATTCACCTGCAGACAGTCCTTTGTCAACTGGATCAAGTCGCTATCTGCTGAACTGGCATCTAGCCGCTCGAGGCATTCCGACAGAGCGCCCATGCGGGCTAGCTTCAGCACCGTGCTCGACTCCCGACCGAGGTAGGGCGGTTTCCCCGTCAGGATCTGACAAAGGATCGCCCCCAAGCCGAACACATCCACACGTTCATCCAATAGGTCGATTCGACCAAGCGCCTGTTCAGGCGGCATAAAACTAGGCGTGCCCATGACAGTACCCATCATCGTGTCGAGCTCACCACTATGCCCCGTATCAGCAGCCGTCGTCTCCGCACCGCTGCGGGGCGTGTGAATGATGCTCTGTTCAGCAGAGGCCTCCTTAACTTCAAGCATCGCGTTCGATCCGTCTTTTGGCAAAACTTTGGCCAAGCCCCAATCCATGACCTGAACTTCACCGAACGCACCCACCATGACGTTCCCTGGTTTCAAATCACGATGGATAACACCTCGACTGTGGGCATAGGCAACGGTTTGGCAAATCTGCTCGAAGATTCCGATAAACTTTCCGCGATCTTCCGCAGGATCCTTGCGCAATTTCAACAGGGCTGAAAGTGTTTCTCCTTTGACCAGCTTCATACTGAAAAAGGGCCGTTCATCTGCAAACCGCCCCAACTCGTAAACCGGCGCAATCCCCGGGTGCTGCAACTGGCCACCAATCTGCGCCTCTTCAACAAAACGCTGGATCAACTTGGGTTTTTTCTTATGCTCGTCCAACAAAACCTTGACGGCAATGCTACGCCCAAGGTCCTTATCCTTCGCCCTGAGAATCGCCCCCATCCCGCCCCGCGCGATCTCATCTTTCAGCTCGTAACGGTCCGTCGCATCACTGGAACCTGTAACTTGCGACTCAAACTGGCTTTCCGAACCCTCTGCTTCGGTCGAAGCCGACCGGAGAGAAACATCAGGTTTTCCATCCAGCGAATCGGCCAGCTCAGTCAGCACACTTTGCTGTGTCACCTCTAACTTCTTAGTCGGTTGCTGATTGCCCCCCGATTCAGAGAGCGAATCTGATTCAGAGAGCGAATCTGATTCAGAGAGCGAATCTGAATCAGCGTCAGGGAAACCGTTGGCTCGCCGTGCAATGGTTACCTCTGGCTCTGTGGGCTCGTTTTGCCCCTGCACTTTCGAACGGCACGAATCGCAGGTTCCAAGATGCGATGCCACCCGCGCAAACCCAGCATCATCCAATTGGAGTCTGGCGAATGCAAGTAATTCCTCATTCGCAGGGCAACGACGATCAGGCATACCAAACCTCGTGCGAGCTTTTTCCACAAAGCTCCATGTGTAACGAACTACCGACACACTTCTATGATGCAACAGCAGCCACCCCGCACCCAGGCCCCCACCCGGGGGGCCATTCAATTGACGACGATTTGACTGGGATTCAGCATGTTTCGCGAGCGAAGGCGGTTGCCACCAAAACTCTTGAGGTCCGAGCTCTTGAGGTCCGAGCCAGCAAGCAAGCACGCCGTAGATTCGAATCCGATCACCGCTCGACGAGACGGCATGCGATGACTTCACGCATTGTATGATTTCCCTTGATTATTAAGAAAATCAATCAAAGTCAGCTGCGGGCAGAATCCGCAGCAGGATGGATACCGTTAAATGAGTAAAATCGATTTTGATTTGCCATGCTCGGGCTAGCCGGAAGGTCAACAATGAAATCAATCGTCGTTTATCTCATCCTTCTCACCACGCCGCCAATTGGTTTGCAAACCATTTCTGCCGCGTCTCCCGACGTATGGCAGCAGCGGCAAGAGATCACCGCACCCGAGGCATTTCAGGCAGCAGCAGCCGATGTGGGGCACGTCTATGCCATCACAAATCGACAAGTCGCGAAATACGATCGATTGACGGGGCGACGCATCGCCGTCAGCCAGGGTGACGCCAAACATCTAAACAGCGGCGTCCTCTGGCAGGGCAGGCTGTTGTGTGCACATTCCAATTACCCACTGATGCCCGAGCAAAGTGAAATCAAAGCACTCGACTTGGCATCCATGGAACTTTCCACTCTGAAAAACTTTGGCGACTTTGGTGGCAGTCTCGTGTGGATCGTTCGACACAACGATTACTGGTGGTGCAATTTCGCAAAGTACGGCAACAACAATGCAGATACATTCCTCGTCCAATTCGATGACGGCTGGAACGAACTGCGGCGTTGGACTTACCCCACGGCTGTCACCAGTCAACTAGGGCGCTATAGCTTATCAGGTGGATTGTGGTACCAGAATGAATTACTGGTCACCGGTCACGACAAACCAGAACTCTACCGACTTCGGTTGCCGGCGACTGGCAACGTATTGCAATTTATCGGACAGCAGTCAGTCCCATTCAGCGGACAAGGCTTCGCAGTCGATCCCAAGACCGGAGGACTGGTGGGAATCAATCGCGCCGATCGTAAGATCATTTTCATTACACGCGACCGCGAAACATCCAACCAGATCGAGATGCCGGAACGAGGTGTTTGCGCGCATCGCGGGGCAAGTGATACGCACCCGGAAAACACACTTGCTGCGTTTCGCGAAGCAATCCGATTAGGCACGCACATGATCGAATTCGATGTCGCGTTTAGTGGAGACAAAAAGTTAGTCCTACTGCATGACTCTACGGTCAATCGTACAACCGATGGCACAGGGGCATTGTCAAGCCTGACTCTGAAAGCAGTGAAACAACTCGACGCGGGAACATGGAAAGACAAACGTTTTGCAGGAGAGCGCATTCCCACATTGGATGAAGCCCTGGCCATGATGCCGCAAAACATTTGGCTGAACGTTCATTTAAAAGGGAACGCCGAACTAGCGCAAGCAGTGACGAAACGAATCGTCGCCACTGACCGATTGCATCAGGCATTTCTCGCTTGTGGCAACGATGCCGCACGTGCCGCGAAACAAGTGGATGCGCGGATCAAGATCTGCAATATGGAACGACAAGCAAATTCCCAAAACTACGTCGATGAAACCATTGCCATGAAAGCGGATTTCATACAATTGCTTGGAGGCAAATCAGTAGCACCAAATCAAATCAAGCAACTGAAACAGGAAAGTATCAGAATCAACTTTTGCTGCGTCAACGAAGCAAAAACCCTCCAGACGTTTCTCGAAGCCGGGATTGAATTCCCACTCGTCGACCGATTGGAACCGATGCTGAAAGTTGCCGATCAACAGGGCATCGCGCGACTCCGGCCGATCTATCAGCCACCAAAGCAACAGCCCAACTAATCCATACCAACCCACAGGATCGTTCAACCTGCTGCATTACCACCGAACTAAACAAGCTCGCATCGCTCAGTTCAACGCGGAGCAACCGAAGCCTCGAATTGCGATCCCCCCGGCAACCAATGCCTCCCTGGAAAAAACGCGTCACCTTTTTCGCCCTTGCCCTCATCGCGATTCCAATTGGACTAGCCTCGCGCCAAGATGAATTACGCTTGCCAGGCTTCATCACGGACCACGCCGGCGATGCGATTTGGACTGCGTTGGTCTATTGCTGTATCAGTGCTTGCAGCCCAGATGCCAAAGTGATCAGCAGGATCTTATTGACGCTTGGCTTCGCATTCAGCGTCGAATTTGGTCAACTGTATAGCGCACCGTGGCTAGATTCGATTCGGGACACGACGCTGGGTGGCTTAGTACTAGGCGAGCAATTCATTTGGGTCGATCTGCTTCGCTACCTTGTGGGTGCGATGCTCTGCGGCACAATCGAAATAGCGCTCGGTAAACGCCCCCGTCAACGACCAATGTGACGGGCCAACTACGAAGTACCGTCCGGAAAGAGACCGATTGAGTTACGGTGCCAAGTTGAACGGAATAGGTCGTTATAACGTCGCAACCCACTCAGGCATTCACAAGTTGAGTGGTCAAGAGTCGCGCCTACCAGCGTCCAGTCGCAAAATGAACTAAATTAACGGTTCAACCAGATGCGTGACACTGCAGAACCACCAAGTTCCTGGCACCTGACGTAACGGCAGTTCCAGGCAGCCCGGTACGGTGAATCGTGCTCCAAGAGTTCTAGACCAATTTGGATATCCACAATTCCAACTGAGGTAGACTATCTCCCGTATGAACAGCCGTTTTCCACGTTCTCAAAATATAGCTGGCCAGTCGTGAACCGCATCGAAATCAAACACGTTTTGAGCGGCCATCTTGCTGCAAGCTGGAATACTCTTTTAGCCGTATTCACCGTTCTGATGCTAACCGCAGCAATGACTCAAGCGGATGAACTGGACTCTTCCAGTCAGCCACAAGTGGAAACATTGACGCAATCGACGGAGCAGACGCAAGACGAACAATCGGCGTCATTGCGCGAGCGGGTCGCAGAGGCCGACAGGCAGGAAACAGGGAAGGTACCAGCAAACACGGCACCAGAACGACCGGAGACATCTGCACGCAAACCGATGCGATTGCCGGGCATCGTGATTGAGTTTGACGAACGTTACGTTGACCTCAAGGCCACCATCTGCCTCACGGACGGCCTGCTTGAACTGGTTGCCTGCACCGAAGGCAGCAAGGAACACGAGTCGATCGTCGCAGTTACTGCGCGACCAATGCACATCCATACCGCGTTGTTGCTGCTTGGCGCCAACAATGGTCACCCAGCGATGCGGGAACTCGTCGATGAACAGAAGCCACATTGGGTGAATCGACCGGCCCGCGGCGATGCCATCGAGGTGTTTTTGCTCTCGCCAGACAAAAGCGGAAAGCTTGTCGAACATCCGATTCGAAGCTTTATCGTGTCGTCCCGGGATCGCCCGGATGAGGCTGAAGGAAAAATCCTCGTCGCACCCAAACCAAATCAGTCAAATCAGCCAAACACGCCGCGACAAACATCGCAATTCCCAACCAGTTTTCTCTTTGCCGGATCACATCTGCGCGACCAGGAAACCGGCGGGCGACAATATCTTGCCGATCGGAGCGGCCATGTGATTTCAATCGCGACCTTTGGTGATGAACTTCTTTGTCTTCCAAACCATCAAACACAAAACAACAGTGCATTGCATTGGCGAATCAAGCCAGATTCATTGCCACCCGTGGGTACCCCAGTAACGCTTCGACTTCGTCCTCACCGCAGCTCCACGGATCCGTCCAACAAGTAGCAAACTAAATCGGTAAACCTAAGCACCAACGGACTATGACAAATAATTACAAAACTCACTTGGCGTTGATCTTGCTTTGGTTCGCCTACGGCCTGGGAGACATTCACGGGCAGTCGTATTACCAAAATCCAACAGGGATTTTTTCGACACGTCCCGATGACACCAAATCCCTGACCAACATCAAGCGTTTCGGTCCAATTGGAATGGGGATCGACTTGATACAGCCAGCCTTCACGATGCGGATCAGTCATATCGAAGAAGGTTCGCCAGCAGCAGCAACCGAGCAGTTGCGCGCCGGGCAAATCATTGAATCGATCAATGGCCAAGCGTTAGCAGACATCGACCCGAGAATTCAACTCGGAGCAATCCTAGCGGCAGCCGAGGCAAGTGACGGAGTCGTCCGATTCGCAATCAAGGGGCAAGCCGAAGACGTCACCGTCAAGATCCCGGTAATCGGAGCCTACAGCGAGACTTGGCCATTGGATTGCCCCAAATCGAACAAGATTGTTCGCAACTTTGCAGAATACCTGAGCCAACCGGACGCCAACCCAGGCTTTGGTGGAATCGGAATGCTGTTCCTGCTTTCGACTGGTGACGACCAAGACCTAGAACCGGTCAAGAAATGGGCGAGAAGTGTTGCTAACAAACCACACACGTACGCGTGGTATCTCGGCTACGGTGGCATTCCACTTTGTGAATATTATTTGCGAACAGGCGATTCAGAGGTACGACCCGGAATTCAAAAGTGGGTCGACAACGCGGTAAAGGGTCAGTATCTCGACGCCTGGGCAGGCCGGGGCGGTGTCCCGAGTGTTACCTATGGCATGGGTCACTTGAATGCTGGCGGAACAGCAGTTTTGACATTTCTTTTATTGGCAAAAGAATGTGGTGCGGAGGTACCGGATCACGCATTGCAGGGTGCACTGGTTCATTTTTATCGTTATTCAGGACGTGGACTCAATCCTTATGGTGATGGTCGCCCAGAAGTCGGCTTCGTTGACAACGGCAAGAATGGCAATCTCGCCTTCGCGATGGCAGCCGCAGCCGCGTTAACACCTGACGGCGAAAGCTCGGTGTACGCGGCCGCCAGAGACACCTGCGCGATGACCAGTTTCTATACCACCAGTTTTATGCTGCACGGACATACGGGTGGCGGAATTGGCGAATCGTGGCGAAGCCCGGCAATGGGACTGATGCACGACAAGCGGCCCAAACAATACCGCGAATTCATGGACAACCGAAAATGGCATTACGACTTGTCACGTCGGTGGAACGGATCGTTCGGTATCCTTGGTGGCGCGGGGTACGATGGACCGAAATGGAATGGCGCGTGGGGCACGGCCTATGCCCTTACCTATACAATTCCCCGTAAGACGTTACGAATCAGCGGCGCCCGTCCAACAAAACACTCTCACCCATATCAACTCCCACGACAACCTTGGGGCACGGAAGTCGACAACGCGTTTGTTTCACTAGATGCCGTTCCGTACTCCGATGGATCACAACAAGACCTCAGCGGTGAAACGCTCGCTGAGGACGCCAGTCGCCCCGTCTTGATCCGACTGCATGATTCCGGCGAGGTAAGTGACGACCTGTTGCGTCGTTACATCCACCACCAAGATCACAACCTCCGGTTTGTTGCCGCCAACAAGATCCTGGGGATCAACAGCGGCTACATCGGCTGGAGATCACCCGGCGGAAAAATCCGCAACCAACTGATGTTGGAATGCCTGCGATCGCATGACCCCCGCGTACGACGCGCCATGTTTGCGGCAATCAGCGAAACACTGCGTCGAGAAAAGCGAAGCGAGATTCTCACCAGAGAAGTGTTTGACGCGGCGATCCAAGCGGTCACCAGCGAATCCGAATCTTGGTGGGTCAAAGACGCTGCATTGCACGTCATTGGCAGCGCATCACCTGATTGGGTCGTGCCGCACGTGGACCAGTTGCTTCCGTATTTAGACCACGAAGACTGGTGGCTTCAAAACGCGGCACTCACCGCACTGACGCCGGTCGTCGCCGACGAAAGATGTTATCAAAAAGTTTTGCCGCCCATCGGTGAACTCGTTCGAACCAACCAACGTTCAGCACTCACGTTAGGATTGATGGGCAGCATCCGAGAGCAGATCAAACGGGGTAGCCCTGACGTTCATAAACTCGCCGGTGAGACTCTCTCTGAAACGTACGCAGAATATGCGGGCGTCACAACCGCCCCCGGCGGCCAAGACATTTCCAGCACTTACGATTCACACCTCGAATTCATCGCCGCTTCGCTCGCCGATGTTCCTGGTGGACTCGACCTTCTCTACGACATCGCTCGAGAACGTCAACCTCAGGAAATCCTGCCATACAAAGAATTCTTCTTGAACGCCGATGCATCTCAGTTTGGCCCCAAGCTTAAACGCGCCATCAAGCCGATCATCACCGAAGAGCTGATCCCTGAATTCATTGGACGCAATCGAGAACGCTTGCGAGAATTCGCGGAATCTAGGGTCCAATCCGAAAAGCCGGGCGGCGTGAGAGACTCTCTCAATGGGCTAACCGCACTCTATTCTCGAGCTGGATACGAAGGGTACGACTGGCAGATGTTTGCTGACTTGCGAAACGCCAACTGGTTCTATCACAGCTTCGACCCAATTCCTGCTGAACAGATTCCCTGGGATCAACTGATCACTCGATACCGCGAAGTGACTTTGCCCAAGGGAATGGAAAATTGGTACGCCACCGAATTCGAACCGGAAAGCGTTGGCTGGAAAAATGCCAAGAGTCCATTTGGCAATTACAAAGGTGAAATTCCAACGCAGCCGATTCACAAGTGCGGTGCCGACTGCACCGGCCCAGGCTGTTATGGTGCAACGAAAGTGAACTCGCTGTGGGAGCATGAAGTTTTGTTGATGCGGGGCACGTTCAATCTACCGCCCCTTCGCGATGGCCATCGTTACCGCATTCGCGTCAACGATGGGAACCATGTCGGCTCGGGCGGAGGATACATGATTTACATCAACGGAAAACCGCTAATTGAATCCAAAACTTGCAACGGCCGTGGATCGGGTGGACTGCCCAAAGGCGCGTACATCACCCAAGAATTCCGGGAAGATTTAGCGCAAGGCAAATGCACCATCGCGGTTAAAACATTCCTACGCTACAACGACAAATACAAAGTGAAACCGAGCACACAAGTACCGCAAGGAAAAATCAGTCTGCATCTTGAGGAACAAAAGCTACCTCCGATGAGTAACGACCTGCTTCGCAAATCCGCCACGGTGGTCGCGATGCTTTCGTCCGACTGGCAAGCCGCCCAAGACCCCGAGGATCGTGAACGAAAAACAGCCGCAGTCAAATTCGTGTACGACGGCAAGTTTGTACGGAATCGCAAGATCCTGGGAAGCTGGAAAACACTCGGCACCGTGAAAACAATCGCTGAGTTCACTCCCGAAAAACGACTGAATCCACGAAACGCAGCCTTCGCCGAGATTACATTCCATGACAATGGCGATACAGACGACGCAACCCGTTTATGGTCCAACACAACCTTGATGGACCTAACCCGCTACGAAGCATTGAAAATTGAGCCCAAGACGATCGGGGATGAGAATTATCTCTTTATCGAGGCAGGGCGTTTTAGTGAACGCAACCCTGTTGGCTGGCAAACACCTTGGTACGTGTTGAAAAAAATGCCCTAAGCTGTGTTTCCGGCAAGCAAAACAAGCTGCTGTTTTTTAGAGCCCCAGCTTTACAGAGATTCCAGCTTTACAGAGACTCCAGCATTCCCAATAGCCGCCAATGACCGCATCGCGGAAGCACTCATCCAAAACTCGTTGTACCAATCATGTCTAAACATTACGCCGCAATCACTGTTACGCTCATTTTTTCGAGCATCGCACTGGGTGAGGAACGACGATTCGTAAGCGGTTCAAGGCTGCAACTCGGTGTTGAAAGTGATTTGTCTGCATCGGTTCGCGTCGCGGACTTCGATGGCAACAAAACGAGCGATATCGTTATAGCGAATGGACGCCACTGGCCCGGCCAGAACTATCTGTTCATGAACCAAGGGCGAGCAATCTTTAGTATTCAACGCCGGCTCGGCTCGGATCGCTGCACCACGTACGCCGCAGAACCAGCCGACCTCGATGGGGATGGCGATCTCGACATCGCCGTCGGCAACGACATGGCCCCCAATCGTATTTTCTTCAATGACGGGAATGGCAACTTCATCGCTGGCCCAGTATTCGGCGAACCATCGAGTGTCCGGAGTCTTGAAGTTGCCGATATCGATCGCGACGGCGATATCGATATCCTCTCGACTTGCCGTCGCCGACAGAATCAAATCTACCTGAATGACGGGCAAGGTAACTTTGTTTCGAGTCGCCCTTTTGGCACAGAGCAGGATTCCACGATCGACGTTGCGGTCGCTGACTGGAACGGCGATGGACACCTTGACCTCATCCTCGCGAACCGCGACGACCAACAGAACGCGATTCTAATCAACGACGGCCACCTGAATTTTGATAAATCGATTCCATTTGGCAGCAACCGCAATCAAACACGATCGGTCGCCGTCACCGATCTCAACGGAGATTCATTACCCGACATCGTTGCTGCCAATATTGGACAGACGAACCATGTCTACCTGGCTGATGGAAAAGGAGGCTTCGAAGTCATTTCGTTCGGACTGGAAACAGGCCGGTCCTACGCGTTGACACTCCAAGACATGGACAATGATCAAGACATTGATCTAATCGTCGGAAACGTTGGCCAGCAGAATGCAGTCTTCATGAATCTTGGCGATGGCAGAGGTTACAACGAAGTCCGCTTTGGAGATCCATCCACGGCAACTTATGGATTGCACACCGGTGACGTGGATGGCGACGGCTTCCACGACATCGTGGTCGCCAATTCTGGATCACAAAACCGTATCTTTCTGAACCGCCGCGGATCCCCGCCCAGTGTGGCTCGCCCATCAATGCAAGATGAGTCGCCAACGACGATAAATCAATCGGTTGGGGCATCGGCGATCAACGAGAACACAACCCCCGTCAACTCCACGACACAGCCTGATGCCATTGCCTCCATGAAATGGTCTGACGCTGTGGCATCGGCGACACAGGCCGATACGGTTGGTTCAGCAACCAAGTCGGATGAACGAGTCGAAGAGGGGTTGGTCGACTGGGATTCCTTCCGTGGACGTGGCGGCAAGGGCGTGGCGGATGGCTCACCCGTTCGCACAAATTGGAATGCCGACGAAACCGAGGGGGAAGTAAACGGTGTGCTTTGGTCAACCCAAGTCCCCGGACTCGGACATTCGAGCCCTGTGATCAGTGGTGATCGAATCTTTTTGGCAACGGCAATCGCAGCAGCCGGGGATGCTCCCTTAAGTGTTGGCCGTGGCGGTAAACCAGATGCCGCCGACGACCAAGGCGAACAAAGCTGGGTTGTGCTTTGCTATGACCGAAACACCGGTGAGGAACGATGGCGACAAACTGCGAAGCGGGGAATCCCAAAGGCGACACGTCACGCGAAAGCGACGCATGCAAACACCAGCATCGCGATCGACGGGGACAACGTAGTCGCTTTTTTCGGTTCAGAGGGAATTCACTGCTTTGATAAACAGGGGAAGAAAAAATGGTCTCGTGACCTCGGCTTGATCAACATTAGCAAGTATGGGATCGGATGGGGTTTTGCAAGCTCACCAGCGATCAAGGATGGCCGTATTGCGATCGTCTGCGATGACCCTGACAATCCATTCGTCGCCGCACTTCAACTTTCCGATGGAAAAGAAATCTGGCGCACATCGCGACAAGGAATTTGCGAACGCAGTTGGGGAACACCATTCATCCACTCGAGCCCCAGCAGAAATCAAGTGGTCATCAATGGCTGGCCCTGGGTCGTTTCCTATGACCTTGCCAATGGTGAACCGATTTGGAAAATCCGCGGAGGTGGCGACAATCCTGTCCCCACCCCCTTCGAAGCGAACGGATGGATTTACATCACGAGTGCCCACGGGGCAGAGTCTCCCATTTTTGTTGTGCAACCCGATGCAAGCGGAGATATCTCACCACCGGAAGAAACCGGAACGAACGATTCGGTTGTCTGGAGCACTCGCCGAGGCGGTTCCTATATGTCGACCCCGGTGGTTTATGGCGACTACCTGTACCTCGGAAATACGAATGGAGTCATTCGCTGCTTTCACGCTCGCACCGGTGAAAAGATATACGAGAAACGACTTGGGACCGGAGCCTCGATTATTTCATCTCTCGTCGCAGCGGACGACAAGATATTTTGCCCGTCGGAAAACGGAACGGTCTATGTGTTGAAGGCAGGTCCCGAATTCGAAATTCTTGCGGAGAACAAAATGGGGAACCCCTGCTTTGCAAGTCCGGCCATCGCGGGCGGCGTTCTCTACATGCGAACCACCAAGCAATTGGTAGCAATCAAGTAACCGCAATTCATCGGAATCCCACGAATCGAATCCATCGCGGCCTGCTGACAGCGAAACCCGAATTCCACAGCAGCAACAGACCCGCGACTGAGTGGCACAGCCTAAGTGAATAGAAATGGACAGGTGAACGCGTTCCATCCCGTGATCAGACGTTCTCTCGCCGCTTGGTTTTGCCCACCAGGTGGTGACTGTGGGTAGAATGCCAGTTTCCAGAATCCTCCACTCAATTCAGTCGATTGCTATGCGATTTAGATTCGTCTCACTGGCTATCCTAGCAACCACCGCGATGGTGTTGCATTTGGGCAACAGCGACCTCCACGCACAATCAGGCGAACGCCCGAATATTGTCTTCGTGTTGGCAGATGATATGGGCTGGGCACAGCCAGGATTCAACGGGGGCAAAGCTTCTTTGACGCCTAACATGGACGCGTTAGCCGCCGAGGGAATGCGATTGAACGAATATTACACACATAGCGTTTGTGCACCAACGCGCGCCGCGTTCTTAACAGGACGCTACGCCTTTCGGACCTGGAGTGATTGGCGATCCGAAGATTTTGGCAAACCAAGTTATCTCGCAAAGCTGGGACTGAAACTCGCTTATAACGATCGAGGCGAACCAACACGTCGCATTCACGCGTTGGACACCGAAGAACGCACGGTTGCCGAAGCACTTCGCGATGCAGGTTACTTCACATCACTGATCGGCAAGTGGCATTTGGGAGAATGGCTTCCTGAAAACCTGCCAATGGGGCAAGGATTTGAGCACCAATACGGGCACTACGCTTGGGGAATCGATTATTACAACAAGACGATTGTACATAATGCACCCGCTCGGTTCGCCGTTTATGACTGGCACCGCAATCAACGGCCCATCCAAGAACCGGGATACGCCACTGACTTAATCGCAGCCGAAGCTGATCGGGTTATCCAGGCACGAAAACGCGATGACCGCCCATTCTTTATCTATGTCGCCTTCAACGCCGTTCATGGCCCGCTTAATCCACCACCTGGATTTAGCGGCAACCCAGATGATCCATTGGAGATTCGCGATGCGATGCTCAAGAGCTTGGACGATGCCGTTGGGCGCATTAGCCAATCTATCGACGACAACGGGTTCCGCGAAAATACAGTGTTCGTGTTTTCAAACGACAATGGCCCTGTCTTGGAAGAAATGAGCCAACCATTCCGAGGCACGAAAAACACCACTTTTGAGGGTGGCGTCCGTCAACCGGCAATCGTCCGATGGCCGGGCCACACGAAACCCGGGACGACGAAAGATGGCTTGATGTTCATCACCGACTTCTACCCGACTTTCATCACTTTGGCCGGTGGGCAACATGATCAGCCTCGCCCCATCGATGGACTGGACATGACCTCCATGCTGTTCGGCGGCAAAGAAAGCCCACGTCAGGAAATCATCTACGACGTCGAAGGCAGTGTAAGGCTTCCGACCATCCGGCGAGGGGATTTTAAACTGATGGGGGATGTCCTTTATAACATCGCGAAAGATCCCGGCGAGCAAACCAACGTCGCGAGCGATCACCCCGAGGTCGTCAAGGAATTGGCATCCCGCGTTGCTGCGGTCGGCAAAGAAAGGCCGCCACTGGGTGACAAACCACTATTGATGGATCCACCATTGCCCTATGTCTACGGCATGGAAGAACAAACAGGCACGCCGCCGTGGCTCATCGAAACCGTCGATGCAGTGCGGTCCAAGCAACCGACCGAATGGGCCCCCGGAGAAACGCCTTGGCCAAAAGCACCAAAGGGAGCGACCGCAAGCAAGATGGATGGACTAAAGGACGAATCGACTGAGTGAACCGCTGTTGGATGCTCGGTACTCAAGGCCCTACGTTCGCTATGCCCGAAGATTACAGATTTCTTTGCAAAGTGTTCAATCTCGAATTCATGTTTGGTGCATTCGTTTCCAAAATATGCAACAAATACCACCGAAAATATTTTGGTAGTTTTCCATAAAGCCGTTGTTTAGGTGTGTGGCATGGGCAGCCTGCACGACCATCATTTTGCTGAACTTGTCATGCTCACGTGACCACGCCATCCGCCCCGCGAATTGCCGCCCCGTATAATCCTGACATCCACCGAACACGAAGCTGCCGCCGGTGGAACGCCATCGAAGCCACTTGGATTAACTCGCAACGACGTGAGACGCATCTCTTCCAGCGTTCCAACGATTAGTCGTATCGTTGTCTGGCGGTCCGTTCTCCACGAATTAGCAGGTTCAACCAACCCGAAAGTCTCATTCCAGCAACTCATCGGCTCGACGGACCAACCTGCCGCTGTCGTGGGGATCAACGTTTCAAACGGTCGATTCATCACCGCCGCCGATGACACGACAAGCAGAAAGTTATCGCCATCGACGATGTCCCCGCCGTCGAATTATTTGGCAATCAGAACCCCATTGGTCTCTTTGTTAACATCGTCAGCGACCAATACGAGGTTGCAGGGATCTTCCAGGATCTGAAAAACAGCCAAGAACTCGGACAACGAGTGAGGTGCGTTATCCCTGCCGGTACACTGCAATCGAACCACGGTGACTTGATCGTCAACTTACAGGACGCCAGTTTTATCAAGGAAACTCGCGAATTGTCCGGCTGCATCATTGAGATCACGGAATTCCACGAATTCCGGGCGAGCAAGACCATCATCCAAAACTTGCTCAATCAAAAGAATCGCGAGCTTGAAGTCGATCTACGGAACAACCTTCCAGACTAGAAGGGATCCACGCCCTGATGCTTGACTCGCCATCTTCCGAGAATTGCCGCCACGATTCGCGCGTTCGACAAGACAGGGACAAGCAGCGGCGAGGTCAGTCTTAAACAATGCTCAACTCAGCGAAATTGCGCCTAGCGACTCAAGGAATGGTAATGTTCGAGGCAAAATGCATTTCGCGGTCAAATCCGCGTGCCCCTTACGCTTGGTTCACTCATGAAAGTAAGCTGCGTCTTTGCGAGCCGTTAAACGGGAAAGCCGAGCTTCGAACAACGCATCTCAATCAATCTGATTTACATCAGGTTCCAGTGCTGGAAGGAGGCGGTTCCGTCAACTCAAAATTTTCAACCGCCGACCGATGCGTTGGTTTTACAATCTGAACATAATGGCGATTCAAACTCCACACTGAACCCAGTCCCCATTACCCATTACCCATTACCCATTACCCATTACCCATTACCCATTACCCATT
>JBMYRF010000020.1:62350-134731 GCA_049602075.1 Rubripirellula sp. | reverse complement strand
AAAATTTCTTTTTGGAGCATCCTGCCGACTTGGCTGAACACACTTTCTCGCAGTTCGAGCCCTTTTTTACAAGGAGTCCCGTGCTAAAAATCCGAACCTTTTTGAACTTGGTGGCGATTCAACTCACCAAACGTCCGCTAAGCGATGAAGGCTCGTCGAGAACCCTCGGTTTTTTGGCACGAAAACTGCCGATGAACGAGTTCACCGAGACATGAATAAGTGTGAAGTGGAGGTGGACGGACTTGAACCGACGACCCTCTGCTTGCAAAGCAGATGCTCTCCCAACTGAGCTACACCCCCGTGGGATCATTGAAGCCTGCGAAGAAGAGACTGTAAACCCATCTTCGACAAACTTCTTCAGTGGGCGTGCCAGAATTCGAATCTGGGACCTCGTCGTTATCAGCGACGCGCTCTAACCAACTGAGCTACACGCCCTTGTCGCTAGCCGCTCTCGCGGTAGCCAAGGAAGCGTGGAAGTTTACGGAAAGTCGAATCCGTGTCAACGGATCCTCCGAATTCCCCTGACTCTTGCCAAAAAACCGCTTCCAGCACCCAAGCATAATCAGTTCATTCCGGGTGAATTAACAGATTCAGAGTGATTTCAGCAAGATCTCCCCACCCACGTTTTGTTCCGAGACTCCATCCTAACTCGGCTATCCGAAAAGTCCTCAATTGCCCACCGCGACGGGGTTGAGTTAGCACCGAAGTTGCTCGTCCCACCAAAATCGACATTTCCATCAGGCCGATGGTTCGTCAGAATGCCCCCGTAGGCCGCAAATCGACGGCTGCCAAGACTGATGGAATCGTCCTTTCTGACGGAATCGCTGACCATGATGGACCTGCTTCGCAATCGTTCCGCACTCGGTGTGCTGTTCGCCTTCTCCTACCTAGTTCCCGCCGCTCATGCGGCTCCTCCCTCCCCCAAAACGGCACTCAGCCTCGAGCCGGTTCAACCGGATGTGGTTTACGAGCAAGTCGATCCGGCTGATATCGATCGCTGCCAAGTCGTCAATCTCAAACGAAAAGGATGGTCGGGCTGGGAACTGCTTGGCCCCGATGGATCAGTGCTTCGGCGATTCGCAGACACCAACGAGGACAAGCGAATTGATCTGTGGAGCTATTTCCAATATGGCATCGAGGTTTACCGAGACGTCGACCAAGATGGTAACGGCAAGGCTGATCAATACCGCTGGTTGGCCACCGGTGGCAGTCGCTGGGGCGTCGACGACGATGAGGATGGCCAGATTGACCGCTGGCGGCAAATTTCGGCGGAGGAGGTAACCGCAGAAGTTGTAGCGGCGCTGAGCCAGCAAGACGAAAAACGTTTCAAACGATTGTTGATTACCCCCAAAGAACTCGATGAATTGGGACTGGGGACAGCAAAAGAAGAACAAATTGCTGCCAAATCGAGTCGTGCGGCCAAGGATTTCGCCGACCTGGCGAGGCGACAAAAATCGGTCTCGAAAGACGCAAAATGGGTGCAATTCGCCGCACCATCGCCCGGCGCGGTGGCGGCCGGCGATGGCGGTTCAAGCCGCGATGTCGTGGTGTATGAAAATGCGGTCGCGATGTTTGAACAGGACGATCGAAGCGGACAGCTGATGGTCGGAACATTGATTCGCGTGGGCGACAACTGGAGACTGGTCGAGTTGCCTTCGGTCGGCGACGGCGGTGAAGCGATCGCTCAAACCAGCGGCAACTTCTTTACCCCCGGCGGAACGGCGATTGACGCCGGGATCGCGAGCTCACAGATCGAACCCCAGACCCAACAATTTGTCGCCGACCTGGAAAAGATCGACGAGCAATTGGCAAAAGCCCAAAACAAAGCCGACTTGGCGAAACTGCACCAGCAACGTGCCGACGTTGTCGAGGGTTTGATCAAGTCTGCGACGAATCGAGAAGAGCGGGCAACGTGGGTGCGGCAACTCGTGGACATGCTCGGCGTGGCTGCTCAGACCGGCGACTACCCCAAAGGAGCCGAACGGCTACGGGGCGTGGCCCGCAAATTTGCAGCCGACAATCGCGAATTGCAGTCTTATGCCGATTTCCAAGCGATTGCGACCGAGTATGTCGTTCGACAAACGCCTGACGCCGACTTCGGCAAAGTCCAAGAATGGTATCTCGATTCACTCACGGGCTTTGTCGATCGCTATCCAACCACGCCGGAAGCCTCGCAGGCGTGGCTGCAACTTGCTCTGAGCAAAGAGTTCGAAGACAAAGAGCAGGAAGCACTCGCTTATTACAAACGAGTCGCCTCCCGCTTCTCGAATACGGAAGCGGGTGAAAAAGCGGCCGGCGCGGTCCGCCGTCTCGAATCGGTCGGCAAGCAAATCGACCTACAGGGACAGACTATCGACGGACAACCCTTCCAGCTTGCCTCGCTGCGAGGCAAGCCGGTCGTGCTCCATTATTGGGCTACCTGGTGCGAGCCATGCAAGCAGGACATGAAGCTTCTCAGGCGTTTGCAAGCGACCTACCAGCGATCCGGACTACAACTAGTCGGGGTGAACGTCGACATCACCGAGCAGCAGGCAAAGACTTTCCTGAAGGCGAACCAGCTCCCTTGGACGCAACTCTACGAACCGGGCGGACTGGAATCGAGCGGGCTTGCCAAGCAATTTGGTGTGCAGACCCTGCCAACGATGATGCTGATTGACCAAGCTGGAAAGGTCGTTCGACACAACGTACGGGCCGCCGAGCTCGAGAAAGAACTTGACGAACTTCTAAACTGAGTGCGAAGCTTCCGAGGAAAACAGCGATGCCGACGGGGGATCGCTGACGCGGCGGTCGCTGATACCGCTCGCCAAGTTGCTGCCATGCCGAATTCGAGAGATTTCAAGCGGAAGCTCAAAGCGTCCGCAAAACGCCGCTCAAAAAGGTTTGCCACCGCAGCCTCGTGTGCCACGATTGACACCGCCGTCGAGGTTGAAGACGGCTCAATTGATGTGGCCGGATTGATCGTCGCCGCAGTTTTGGAAGAGGCTCGCTTGCCACCCCAGCTTCGCGATGAAGAGATTCTCGCAGCCCTGAGGGCCTGCAGCGGTGACTCCTCGACAAGCCAGCTACGGGCTGAAAAACTGGCGGTCGAGCTCAGCGAAATCCCTGCTCAACACGGTCTCAGCTGGGAATCATTTCAAACCGCAGTCGACGAAATGCTCGTGCTCGCTCGGGGGCAGAAAACGTCGGGAGAAGTGAACCCTTTCCTCAAGATTCTCAGGGTTTTAGCTGGCTAGCGGGACGAGATCGCGAAGTGAGCAGCCCGACAACACCGATCTCCAACGCTGCCGTCTTCGGCCAAGCGACCATCGCCAGCCGAAACCAGGGCTGAAACCCGCTACCAGATCGAGCCGAAGTCTCAGTAGCAATCCACCAGAGCCACTGCAGCGGTCGTCGCAAGCATTTTGCAGGATTGCGATCCATGCACTCTGAAGCCTCTCGGGACCGCGTCGACAACACGAGAGGGCTGGAGTGATCGGTGAGGGCCCAACACCAGGTCGGGCCGAGGGAGTGCCCGCGTGACTTCTTTGCCGCGCGGGGACCGAATCAGTTGCGAATACCGGATAAGACATCAAACCTTTACTCAGGCTGCTTGCGCAACTGGATCCACTCGCTGTGAAAAGCACCCTCCTTGTCGACTCGTTGATACGTATGAGCACCAAAGTAATCTCGCTGCGCTTGCAGGAGGTTGGCTGGTAAGCGGCCCATTCGATACCCGTCGTAATAGCACAAAGCGGTACTGAAGGCAGGGACAGGGATTCCCAGCACCGAGGCGGCAGCGACAACCGCTCGCCACGATTCCTGCGCGTCTTCGACGGCTTTTTCAAAGAACGGGTGAAGCAGTAGATTTTCCAGCTTCGGATCTTCGTCAAAGGCTTCTTTGATGCGATCGAGGAATACCGCGCGAATGATGCACCCTCCCCGCCACAGCAAAGCCGAGTTGCCATAGTCGAGGTCCCAATCATGTTCGTCGGAAGCGGCTTGCAGTTGCACGAAACCCTGTGCGTAACTGACGATTTTTGAAGCGTAGAGGGCTTGGCGGACCGCCTCAATGAAAGCCACCCGGTCCCCGACCAACTTCTTCGCGACCGCCGACATCTCGGTGTTCATCGACTCACTGGGGCCATTGAGTTTCTCGCTGGCGCGAACGCGGGCTTGTTTCTGAGCTGACAAGCCACGGGCAAAGACGGCGGTCGTGACAAGGGTGCTGGGAACCCCAAGATCGAGCGCCAACTGGCTCATCCACTTGCCAGTCCCCTTGGCCCCGGCAACATCGAGGATTTTGTCGACAAGGAAACCTTCGCCGCCTTGGTCGTCTTTAACACTGAAGATATCTCGCGTGATCTCAATCAAATAGCTTTGCAGATCACCCTGATTCCAAGTCTCGAAGACGTCGTACAGCTCGTCATTGGTCAAACCACCCAACTCGCGAAGCAATTGATAGGCCTCGCAAATCAACTGCATATCGCCGTATTCGATTCCGTTGTGGACCATTTTGACATAGTGTCCGGCCCCACGGGGACCAACCCATTCGCAGCAGGGGATATCGTCGTTGGGACCCACCTTGGCCGCAATTGCCTGAAACATTTCCTTGACCTCGGGCCAAGCCGCCTCGCTGCCGCCGGGCATCAAACTAGGGCCCTTGAGCGCTCCCTCCTCTCCACCGGAAACGCCGCAGCCCACGTACTGCAGTCCAGCCTCTTCGACCACCTTGGTCCGACGCTCGGTATCGGCGTAATGCGTATTACCACCGTCGATGATGATGTCGCCCGGCTCGCAAAGCGGGATCAGTGATTCGATCAACTTGTCGACGGCAGGCCCCGCTTTGACCAACATCATCAGCTTTCGCGGCCGCTTGACCGACTTGACAAATTCCTCGATGGAATGGGTACCCACGAAATTTTTGCCGGCGGCGCGACCGTTGATTAGGTCGTCCACTTTCTCGGTGGTGCGGTTAAAGACGGCGACTTTGTAGCCGCGACTTTCGACGTTCAGGGCCAGGTTCTCACCCATCACCGCCAACCCAATCAGACCAAAATCGCAGTCACCACTCATTTGTTCGTTTTCATTTCTTTGAGGTTCAGGAGCACGGCCACGTTAAATCGGCCGTCGATGCGAGCAGATTTTAGACTTTGCCCGGTTCTGCGGTAGTCCTAGCGGAGAGTTGCTCAGTCTGACTGGAGAGCAAAACCACTCCCCCGAAGGCCCTGACCCAATCAATCCTCGAACTGAACTGGCGACCGAAGCGGGGAAGCAAGCGGGGAAGCCAGTGAACTTTTGCCCATCGACGGCAGGCCGTGAATCTGACACAGACAGACAGACAGACAGACAGACAGACGTTCGCCGGCAATCAAAACTCAAAGCCAGCTTCACGAAGTGCTTCCAAAACCCAGAACAGGATGAAGATCGCATAATACTGGCCGACATAGACCTCCAGCGGATGACGGCCCAGCCAATCGAATCCAGGCAACCGCTTGGCTGGAAATTGACTGCCGAAGAAAACAAGTAGGGTCGCAGGCAAAATAAACAGACACAATCGCTGGTTCACGCCATTCGGCTCCAAGCGATCGATCCAGACCGCAGCGAATGCCAGCCAAACTCCAGATAGTCCCGCCGCCGTCATTCCAAAACGGCGTAACAACGCTCCCTGGGCAACAAAGCTGAGCACGATGGTCGGTGGATAATCGAGCCACGCCCGCAACGGATCGATGGGATAAAACGCGATCGCCAGCACGCAAAACGGAAAACAACGGCCACTGATCACAAAGACCAGATAGGTCAGCAGTAAGCTGCCCAGAATCTCGACCGACCCATAGAGGGGATAAAACAAGCAGTTGACAGCGACGCAGGCCGCCAAGATCTGTGCCGGTCGCTTCCAATCGTTTCGACGATCTTCACGCAAAAAGTACCCCATCAAAACACAGAACAGGGGCATGGCTAGACGAGTAACCCACCGCACCGGCGAATCTCGAATCGTCAATCCAAACAGGATGCCAGCCGAGTGATCAACCAGCATCAACCCAATCGCCAAACCTCGCAGACTATCCAACGCACGATTCCGCGTGGAATTGGTCGTCTGGCGATTGTTTTTGGTGCGGGAGGACGGGGAGTTCATTTCAGTGACGAGTGGCGATCATTGGGCCAGCCGGATGCATCGGGTTCAGTCGTGAGTATGGGGGTTCAGTCGTGAATATGGGGGTTCAGGAGGGGCATTTCCCATCAGTGGAGCCATGCTTGGAAGAGATTTGCCCATTTTTTCCGTTTGATCCTGCGAAAAATCATCGAGAAACAACTGGTCTCTCTGCGGCAACACCACGCCCTGTCGGCGCACCAAATAGGCCGAGGTAGCCTTCAGAGTTTGATTCACGCAACATCGATACGCGGTCTCCTCACCCTACATTTTGGGGGAAATTAGTACGGTTTCGTTTGAAACGAGCGGATGCATCCGTGGCAGACTGTCACGGTTCTCACCGAAACGCCCCTCGCCATGCATGGTTCCCTTGACCGCTACAGCCGTTAGGACTGCAATAAAAGGACTTTCGTAGTCCATCGCCGATCCTTCCCGAATTTTGTTGAGAGCCTCTCGGAGGCCGACTAAACTCGAAGATTGAACTTGTCGTGCCCGAACCGATTCCGGCAGAGTCTCCCTCGTGCTCTGGTGTTCTTGCCAGCCCAACTTCACCATGAAACTCTCTTTACTACTGCGGCCGCTGACCGGCCTATGCCTGATCCTTCTCGCCGCTTGCGTTGCGGCGCCCGCCCATGGCCAGTCCACACTGATCGGAGCTCCCATCGCGGGCATCGACGTGGATGCCACTGGGGTATTACGGGTCCGGCAGTTCGATCCGCGATTGGCTCAGCAGCGGTTAGCCGCCGCAAGAGCCAATGACGATGCGAATGTGATGCAACCTAGCGAGCTGCGAAAAATTTCGCTCAACCGCTTGGAAGCAGCCATCGCGGAAGCCCAGAAAGCGGGTCAGCCGTTACCAGATGAGATGAAGGCGTTGGCGGGATTAACCGCCGTCAAACACGTCTTCTATTATCCAGATACGAAAGACATCGTGATCGCTGGTCCGGCCGAAGGCTTCTTCGCTGACCCGACTGAACGCTTGATCGGAATGGAATCGGGCCAACCCGTCGTGTTGCTGGAAGATCTAGTCACCGCACTTCGCGCTTACGCCCCAGGCCAACAGCCGACCCCGGTGATCAGTGTTTCGATCGATCCGACGCAGGAAGGGTTGAAGCAAATGAATCAATTTCTCGCTTCGGTTCGCGGTCGCTTGCAACCAAGTGACGCGAGACGATTGGCGAACGGACTGAAGCAAAATCTCGGTCTTCAAACTGTCACTTTCCGTGGAATCCCCAACACCTCGCACTTTGCCCGCGTGTTGGTTGAAGCCGATTACCGAATGAAGCTTGTCGGCATTGGCTTGGAAAAGCTGCCGGTTCGAATGATGAGCTACGTGGAGCGTGCCAACCCGAACACAATCGCGGCCAACGCGATGGAACGCTGGTATTTCCAACCAAACTACGACGGCATTGCCGTGAGTGAAGATGGAATGGCGATGAAGATCAAAGAGCGCGGCGTCCAACTTGTCGGTGCGAATGAGCGCGTCGCCAACGGTCGTCGAACCGCTAGCGGTCGAGTCAACAAAGCGAGCCAAGCGTTCTGCCAAGATTTCACCAAGCAGTTCCCAGAGATCGCCCAAAAAGTTCGCATCTACGCTGAACTGCGACAACTGATCGATGTGGCAATCGCCGCCGCTTACATCCAAGACCAAGACTTCTATGGCCAAGCCGAATGGAACATGCCTTTGTTGATGGATGAAAGCAAGTTCTCGATCGAAACGTACAACGCTCCAGATCAAGTCGAAACCGCTGTCAATGCAATCTGGCGTGGCAACAACTTGATGACCCCACTCGGGGGCGGCGTTCAAATGAAGCCGCGGACTGCGTTCAACAAGGATCACCTGGTTATCGATCAGGGTGAGAACAATCAAGCCAAGCAAAGTGCTGGCCCTTCCAACTTGGCGGATGGCCAATGGTGGTGGGACTGATCATCACGCCGAGCTGGTCCTGATGAAATGTCATCGACCTGCGAACGATCCTCCAAACCCTGTTATCATGCGTGAGCTTGGCTCATCCACGATTTCAGGGTTTTTTTCTTGGTACCTTTGATTGTTGTGCAGGATCAGCACCAGGTTTGCCCTTACCTCGAAAAGACAACCGCGCGGATGCCGCTGCAGTTGCCCGCCGGCGAGGTCTTGCCAGAGACGACCGATCAAATCCTAGAAATGGGCTATCGCCGCAGCGGCGAGTTTCTTTACCGCACCCAGTGCCCCACCTGCGATCAGTGCAAGCCGACCCGGGTCGACATCAATCGATTTCGTTGCACCCGCTCTTTGAGGCGTGTAATCCAACGAGGCCGCCGCGATCTACGGATTGAGCTGGGACAACCTCAATTCAATCAACGTCGAGTCGACCTATTCAACCAGCATCGACGCGATCGCGACTTAGCGCAGAGTGATGCACCGGTCGACGTGGAAGCCTATCGTTCCTTCCTGGTCAATTCATGCTGCCTGTCCGCAGAATTGGCGATTTACCGCGGAGACAATCTGATCGCCGTCTCTATCTTTGACGTCGGCCAAACCAGCACCTCCGCCGTCTACACCTACTTCGACCCGGCGGAGGGGCGGTACAGTCTGGGCACCCTCGCGGTCCTGGAACAAATTCAGTGGGGCCGCCAGACAGGGCGGCAGTGGACCTACCTTGGGATGTACGTGGCTGCCAATTCGCACCTGAATTACAAGGCACGGTTCGCCCCACAGCAACGGCTCGAAAAGGGTCAATGGATTGATTACGACGACGCTCCGCTCGGGCCCGCTTAACAAACCGCCCGCTTAACAATCGATTCGATTAATTGGCCCAGCTGACGATTGGCCTAGCTCCCGAGAGGCGAGGGCTAGAATTCCACAGAGTGGGCCAAAACACAGAGCGACGGCGATACACGGCGACGCCAAAAAACCGAAATGCTCGGCAGAGATCAGGTCGGTGATAGGTGAGCAATTACTTCGGCCTCTCCGTCATCCTTCGCACGAATCTGCCTGCCATCGGCTGCGATAGCCAACCACTGGCCGCGATAGCCAACCACTGGCTGCGATCTGGAGGGCTTGTACAGCAGACTCGGATGTAGCATTTTTGAACCACCGGAATGTCGCAAAATGGCGCAATCCTATGAACAAATCCCCAAAACCACTCCGAACCGCTGAATCTTCTCGCCGGAACACGGTTTGCATTAGCGGTGGTGCAGGACGATACTCATGAAATAGCTTTTCAGATGGCATTCCAACGGGGGATGGCGGTTGATCCGGTCTCATGCGGATCTTCCACGCCTCCACTCCAGCGGCTCTTTTTCCCCCTAGCAGAAAAAGTGGCGTCGAAATGCGGAGAAATTGCCACCTCGAAAAGCTGTTGGACGGATCGATGGTAAACGCCAACTAACAGGACACCTTCCATGCAAATCAACTTACGAGCCTTGCTGCTTGGATGCACCCTTTGCTTGTGCACCCCTGGAACACCGTTGGCCGTTGGACAAGATATCGATTCCCATTTAGCCGGCGGCGAATTCAGCTTAGCCGCCCAGAATGTGCAGCACTTACCCGTTACCGATCGGGATGCCGTGCTGGCACAAATCGCCACCGCTCAAGGTAGCAGTGGTGAAGTCACGGCGGCCGGCAATACCATCGACAGCATCCAAGATTCAACTTATCGTGGCGGCGCCATCGACGATGTCGGTGGCAACGGCGGTGGCTCATTCGCAGATTTCCAATCGCTGATGGACCTGATTCAGACGACCGTGGTCCCTGATACCTGGGAAGCCTTAGGAGGCCCCAGCACCATGGCTCCTTACCCACAAGGTGTCTACGTGGACGCGGCGGGAACCGTCCGGGAGTGCGAAACAATTGCCTCAAGCGATGCCGTCGCCGACCTGAAGTCGCTGCTGCGGAAGGAGATCGCCGCTGAACCAACTGCAGCCGCGTGGCGTGATCCCTCAACGATGCGGTGCATCTCGCTGAAGCGATTGATGAATGAGTGGACGCGTTGCCGTGTCCAAGGCGTCCCCCTCTCAGAAGCGATGACGCACCTGGGCGGACTGTCCCGCGTGCAATACATCTTTCGTGAAGGGAACGACATCATCCTGGCCGGCTCAGTAGGTGGCATTGAATCTCGCGACGGTTGGTTTCGTGATCGCGAGAGTGGATTGAATCCGTTACGCCTCGATTTTTTCGTCACCACACTCGCTGCGGCGATGCAGCGGCAGCCGTTCGGCTGCACCATCGACCCTACTACCGAAGGTCTGCAGCGAGCCGCCAAAGTCGCTCAAGGCGTTCAATCCGATCAAATCCCCATTGGAAAGGCCGCAGATCGATTGATCGAAGGCTTGGGCATGCAACGTGTGGAAGTGTTTGGTACGGCGGGTGACACGGCGATCGGTTATTTGATGGTCGAAGCAGACCGACACATGAAGCAACTGGCACTCGGGATTGAACCGATGCCGCGGGGAGCGAAAAGCTACATGGACGTCATCGATGACACGATCGCGATGGGCCCCCCGAGCGAATTACTGTTAAGACTCTGGTTTACCTCAGCGCCGCGGGCGGTGCGTGCAGACCAAGACCGAACCGTATTCGAATTGGCCGGTCAGCCGATTCGTCTCAGCGGTCAAAATGAAAGGGCGTTGGCCAGTGGCCAACGCGGTAACGTCACACGTGACCCAAGAAGCGAAACCTTTGTCGCGAACTTCAACGAAAACTGGCACGCGATTCGGGCGAAATATCCAATCTACGCCTCGCTAGAATCGGTCTACCGGGCTGCGTCAGTCTCCCAACTGCTGCACCGATTCGCTGGCGATGAGGAACAACGAGCTCTGCTCCAATCACTTGCCGCCTCGCCGACTCATTCGTCCTACATCATGCCAACACCTCGGCAGGTCATGTCGATTGCCAAGCTTCATACCGTCCGCCACCAACGCAAGATTTACAACGTGCTCATGGCTAGCGGTGGGGTCGCTGTCGATCCTGCTCAAACACTGGTTCGAGTAAACGACTATCCGACACTTTCCAGTCTTACCAAACCGTCGGTGAAGCAACCGGTGCTTCAGCAACGCTGGTGGTGGAACGTGCAGAACTAATCCAGCATCGCTGCACAATACGTCGCTGGCGACGTATCAGGATTGCTGGCGTCAATTGAGCTCAAGCTCTGCGTTGGCAGTGAGCCCGTCTGAGCGAATTAGAAGATCGACGAAACGGCTGTCGGATGACCCTTCATTCAACCGTTTCGTCCTGACTTTACGATCGAATCCTTGTGGCCGAATCTTCCCAAGGGAACGTAACGGCCCGGCTGATTACCATCTCAGCCCAAATCGTTCGCCACCGGTGTCTCGATTGTTGCCACCTTTCAAAGGTCCGGTGTGCGTCGATTTGATGGCGGGTTCGCGAGGTGGTTCGTCAGCCTCGATCTCCTCGGCCGATTTCGCCGCTGGATCAACCGGTGGCTGCTGGACAGCTTTGATCGACAACCCAACCTTTTGTGAGTCTCGGTCGAAGGACAAAACCTTGACCTCAACTTCCTCGCCCTCAGTGACAAATGTATCGACTCGGGAAACACGATGGTGAGCGAGTTCGCTGATATGAACGAGCCCCTCAACGCCCGGTGCAAGCTTGACGAAGCAACCGAAATTTGCGGTTCGGGTAACGGTGCCGCGGTGCGTACTACCGACACCAAAATCTTGCTCTGCCGTATCCCACGGATTATCGAGTAGATCGCGATAGGAAAGTGAAATTTTGCCGGTCTCTTTGTCGACCCGGTCCACTTTGACTTTTACCTGTTGGCCCTCTTCGAGAACTTCGCTCGGATGCTTGACTCGATCCCAGCTCAACTTGCTGATGTGAATCAGTCCGTCCAAACCTCCCAGATCAACAAACGCACCAAAGTCCTTGATGCTCCGAACGATGCCATCCATGAGGTCGCCGACCTCCATCTTTTCCAATTGCTCTTTACGCTTCTCTTCGCGTTCCCGCTCCGCCACAGCCCTGCGACTGAGAACCAAGTTGCCGCGTCGTTGATTCGCCTCGGTCACCACGCAAAGAAATTTTTGCCCATCAAATTCACCTGTATCTTCGACGCGATATTCACTGATTTGGCTGATCGGGATAAAGCCCTTCATGCCTCCAACCTTGCACTCCAGCCCACCGGAGTTGCTGCCGGTGACAGTCGCCTCAACCACAGCACCCTCTTCCATATCCTCCCAGTCACTGGCATCGACTGCTTCACCCGGTAGCCCCAACGCATACAGGCCGTCCTCGCCGCTGATGCCGCGGATGATCACCTCCACGGACGATCCGATCGCTGGCTCTTCTTTGAAGTGCACAAATGGGACGACCCCTTCATCGGGTCCACCCAAGGAAACAAATACGCTGTCCTCGTGAATTTTCAGGACCTGAGCATGCACACGAGCTCCCTCTTCGAGAGGCTCCGCACGTTCAGCCATGCCAGCCGCACCTGACAGCATGGCGTCGAGGTCAGTCATAGCCAACTCAGCGTCGAGCTCGGCTTGCAAATCATCCGACAACGCTTGTCGCGTGCTTGGGATTGCGACTTTGGCAGGCAACCGCTTGCTCGGGGCAACCACCTTTGGCTTGGCTTTCTGGTCGTCTGCCGAGTCGGCTGCTTGGCCGCGAGGCGGTTTATTCTTTTTCGTTTTCGGCTTGCCGGGCTTGCTCAGCGCCGCTGTGTCGACCGTTGGCGATGCCGGTTTGGTGACCCCCAGTCCCCGCGCCGCCAAAGGCCCGCTTCCGCGCACAAGCTTGCCCAATGGACCGGACGCCTTGGCAGCCGTTCCAGTTTCGATAGGTGCTTTTGTTTCGGCATTTGCTGCCGGCGGGCTCGCCACCTCACTGCCCGAAGCAACTGGATTATCGGCAGCAACTGGCGTATCGGCAGCAACTGGCGTATCCGGAGCGGCCGCGGCTCGGTTGTCCGGGGCCTGGCTTTCCGGGGCCTGGCTTTCCGGGGCCTGGCTTTCCGGGGTTGGGCTGTCCGGGGTCTGGCTATCGGGGGTCTCGCCGGTGCTCATCAAAATCGACTGCGAAAAGGGGGGTTGCGGAGGGCAAGGGACTGCCCGATGAAGGGCTACAGTCTAGCAATCGTGGGCTCTGATCGGTAGGCTTCGCAGCGGTCCCGATTCCACACCAAAATGTAGGAGCCTACCGTGCCCCAGTTGGATCCATTTGCTGCAGAAAAGCTCGATTCGCTTCCTGAAGCCTTGTTGCAACTGATTCAACAGGCTCCATTGCCCGATCTGGACGACGGCCCAGGTGACCCCGCCTTGGCTCAGCGAATCATCGACCTCCAACCGAGTGACTTCGGCACGCTATCACGGGGGCGGCAAGCTTTATGCCTGAGCGGAATGTGGTTGCTGGTCGGTGAACTCGACCAAAGCCACTCGATCAGCCAAAGTATCGAGTCGCCAGAAGGTAGTTTTTGGCATGGCATCATGCACCGCCGCGAAGGCGATTTTGGCAATGCGAAATATTGGTTCCGCCGAGTCGGGCCGCATCCCGTTTTCGAAGATCTGCCCGAACTCACCAATCAAGATTACGACGATCCATTCAACTTCGTTGACCAATGCAGCCAAGCGGTACGCAAGTCGTCGAGTCGCCGCGAGGAATGCCGGCGGGCCCAGTGGGTGGAATGGCAACGACTCATGGTCCATTGCCTCTGTTGAATTGGCATTGCCTCCGTTTGGACGAAGACTGACTCGGTTGGCCGGACACGGCTTGTTTGGAATGGCACGAACTGCGTTTGGAATGGCACGAACTGGGGATCGTTCGACCACCGCCCGGTCATTCGACCGCAAAATCGCCGAATGCGACTGCAAGTCATTAGCCGTTGAACACTTTTAAGCAGGGCGGGTTAAGCCAACGCTTCAAACGTTCGATTTCAGACCTTTGCTGACGAGCCGATTGGCCGGTTTGGCTGGTGATCACCAATACCGTGTCCGCTGGTGATGCCTGCCCCACTGCCCACTCAACGGCTCGTTTTTGGTTGACCACTAATCGAAACGCAGCACACTTGGTGACTCCATCAAGCAAGGAATGCGAATCATTCAAGAATGCCGACTGTGCTTCTTTTCGCGAGGTCACAACCGCGTGATCGGCAAACCGCTCCATAATCGATCCGTAGCGTGCCAAAGATTCGGCCGAGGTCGCTTGGTCAATCGCCAGCACACACCACAAACGCCCATTTGCTTTCATCGAACGGCAAGTTTGCAAACTGGATAAAACACGATCGGGTGAACCACCTGCATCCACGACCACGGTAGCCCGGTCATACTCGCTCAAACGCTGACCTCGCCCCGGAATTTCTCGCAACGAACCCAATCGCTCAGCGATCGATTCAATCGGTAACGCAATCAGCAGGCCGACCGTTGCTGCTGCTGCGTGATTGGCAGCCATCGCATCACCGCAAAGTGCAGTTTCCATGACCGCGGTTGTGTCTTGGTGTGTCAACAACAAGGTGCTCATACCGCCCGAATGTTCAATCACATTGACTGCGACATCACCAAGCGTGCCAACGCCGTACGTCAGTACGTGACATTCGTGCTCGTGAATGATTTGACATCCGCGTTTGTCGTCGCTTGGTGCAATCACAACACCATCGGCTGTCACTCGCTCAAGTAAACACTGCAGCCCAAGCGGACCAAAATCACCACTTCGCGAGGCCGAACCGGTGACAATCAAAATGTCGAATTGGATCGAGTCGTAATGACCGTGCCGTGCTTTTTCCTCGCTGACTTCAACGATTGCTGCATGGCTTCCCGCATCGACAGACTCCGATAGATGTTCGACCAATCGAACTCCGGTCGCCAACGCATCATCGTCGGTCGTTTGCACGACGCCGTCACTGTCCCCAAGATCACAAACGTACGAAGTACGAATCCCCGAGGCTCTCAGCAAAGACGCGATCAACAGCGTGGTACTGGTTTTTCCGGCAGCCCCCATCACACCAACCGTCAGCAGCTTACGATCGGGGTGGCCAAGCTGTCGGGAACGAATCTCAGCCAACGCCAATTCGACGTCGCCAACAACACATTGCGGCAACGGGCAAGGCAACAATTGTTCGGTCAAAATACCCGCAGCACCTCTTGCCATCGCGTCGGCAACCAACCGGCTCGGGCAATCTTCACCGATTCGATAGACCACCAGATCACCCACCGAAGCAAATGCGGCTGACTCGGCAATCTCGCTGACAAGAATATCGGAATCGCCAGAAAACTCAGCGGCGGGAAACAACTCGCTTAAAGAAATACCTTGATCGCCGGACACAGACGCGGCAGGCAGTGGGTCGTGATGAGCCGTCGGAAAAGTGGACAGCGACCCAATCGATTGCGACTTAAAAGATTGCGACTTAAAAGATTGCGAACAATCAAATCCATGACGCATGATAGCCTCCTTGCTCATCACTCTGGACGGATGCCTCAGGCATCCATGTTTCACGGTGGTTCCACCACCGCCGATCTAGCATCCCATGCCTGACCGCCTGATGATTGTTCCTATCTGAACCGAATGGTCAAGAGGAAACTTCAAAACGGAGGCTCAACGCTCGCGGCCAAGATTGACAATCAGTCGATCCGAATGGGAGCCCACGAAGCCTGGCCCCAACATGCTCTACGACTGATCTCAAACTGTTGTGGACTGAAAATGAGACGTAAATTGCTGCACCGAGAAGCGGTTTCACGTGCGATTGCACCGCTAAAAACGGACGTTACTTTCGTTTGATAGCAATCCCCGCGTCCTTCATCAGAAACTGCAAATCATGCCAAGCCGTCATCTTGGCCGCAGGATTCCGCAGCAGATAAGCAGGGTGATAAGTCACCAGGACTTTGCTGTCATGATAACGGTGCATCGATCCCCTCAGTCGCCCCACCGACAAGCGGCTTTGCAGCAACTCTTGAGCACTGACGGCGCCCAAACAGACGATGTATTCGGGGCGAAGAATCTGCAATTGAGTTTGATAATAAGGCCGACAGTTGGCCAATTCCTCCGGTTCGGGATTTCGATTTCCAGGCGGCCGACATTTCACGGTATTGAGAATGTAAGTGTCTTCACGCCGCAACGTGCAGGCTTCGATCATTTTGGTGAGCAATTCGCCTGCCCGACCTACGAAGGGACGTCCCGATAAGTCCTCATCCTGACCAGGCCCCTCCCCAAAGAAAACAAAGCGGGGCTGGGCAGACCCTTCCCCAAAAACTGTGCTTGTACGGCAGGAAGCAAGCTGCCCGCAACGTTCGCACGCGGAAACCTGCAAGCCCAATTCGTCCAATTTCGCTTGCCGTTGCGGTGGCGACAACGGTTCCCCGGGATAGGGTTCCCGGGAAACGGCAACCGCAGCAACCGGGTCAAGTCGACCGGCGGGACGATTCGAAGCGGGACGGTTTGCCGTCGAACTTGGCCCAGCGGGTGAACTCGCAGCGGCAACTGAACTTGGTGGTGCAGTGGAGGCGACTGACCTGGCTTGACCCGATGCCTCGGTCTGTCCCACTGTTTCCGTTTGCCTCGTCGCGACAGATGGTCCGGTCGATGACCGGCCGACCGATTGGGTATCGGGATGCTGGGCGGTGAGAACTTCTGTTTCCAACCCAAGATCAAATTCAAGCTTTAACTTAGCGACGGCCTCGGAGCGATTGACAGGCAACCAGCGGACCCCAATTCGCTGTAAGTGAGCTGCTAGTGCAGCCGCCTCCTCGCGGATTTCTTTCGCGTCCAAGTCTTGTGGAGATCCCATGCTTGTCCTGTATTCACCCCGTCTCATGCGACGGTGAACGTACTTCGTCATCAGGTGGTGAATGTACCAGAAAAGGGGTGCCGAGCGGGATGACCACGGCTCCGGCAAGCCTCCGTGATTCGCTGGCGAGCGGTAATTCTCACCGGCCCCCTGACCAGGAATCCTTGAAATCATTTGCTGACAATTGGAACGCGGGGTCTGACAGATTCGTGACACAAACACTATGTTGGCCGCTGTTAACCCCTCTTTTTTCCTCGCTTTTGATAAGACCGATGCCCGTTCCTCATGTTGCAATCGTCGGTCGACCGAATGTTGGCAAAAGTAGTCTTTTCAATTGGTTGGCCCGTCGCCGCCTGGCGATCGTCGATGATTATGCAGGGGTCACCCGCGACCGGATGACCACACTGATCGAAGCCGATGATCGCTATTTTGAATTGATCGACACAGGCGGCATGGGCATCGAGGACGAGGATGACCTGACCGCTGACGTGCGGCGCCAAATCGAATTGGCGATCAATTCCGCCGATATCGTGTTACTGGTCGTCGATGTCCAAACGGGATTGATGCCACTGGACGAAGAAGTCGTTGAGCGGTTACGAGGCTTGCAACGGCCAGTCATTCTGGTCGCCAACAAGGCCGATCAGCCCCACTTTGACACCCAAGCCGAGGAATTCCATAAGTTCGGACACAAGGATCTGATCTGTGTCAGTACCACCCAAAATCGCAACCGCGATGCGCTGATCGATTTGATTGCCGATCATCTACCCGATAAAGATGAAGAGACGGTGGAGACACCGCGAATGAAACTGACGATCGTGGGACGCCGCAACGTCGGCAAGAGCACGTTCGTCAATACGCTTGCCGAAACCGATCGAATGATCGTCAGTGAAGTCCCCGGCACAACGCGAGACAGCGTCGACGTGCAATTCACGCTCGATGGCCAAACCTTTACGGCAATTGACACCCCAGGCCTTAGAAAACGAAAAAGCCAACGGACCGACCTGGAATTTTATGGCACCCACCGCGCCCAGCGTAGTGTCCGCCGGGCCGACGTTGTGCTGATGTTTTTTGATGCCACCGAAACAGTCAGCAAAGTCGACAAGCAGCTAATTGGCTACGTGATGGAGAACTACAAGCCATGCATCTTTGTGATTAACAAGTGGGATCAATTGCACGGTGAAGTGGCAACCGATCGCTGGGTCCGATACCTGCGAGCCCAATTCCCCACGCTGGCCTACGCACCAATCGCGTTCATTACCGGACAATCAGGTAAGAATGTCAAAGCACTGTTGAACCATGCGACCATGCTGTTCAAACAAGCTCGCGAGCGTGTCTCGACCGGTGTCTTGAACCGGGTGTTGCGGGCCGCAATCGAAGCGCACCAGCCACCCCTGTACCAAAACCGTCGACCGAAGATCTATTACGCGACTCAGGTCACCACCGAGCCTCCCACCATCGTTTTGATCTGCAGCGACCCGCAAGCATTTGGCAACGACTACCAACGCTACCTCATCGGCGTCCTTCGAGATCACCTTCGGTTTGGTGAAGTGCCAATCAAGATGTATCTGCAGAAACGCAAACGGAATGAGGAAATCCCACCGGGAGCGGTCTCCTGATCAAAGACCTGAGAAGCTGCCCCTCTTCCTAAAAACTCGTCATCTACGGCCAGATGCCCGCGAAGCGAAATGCCGGTGGGAGTGGGCCATTGGAATTGCGATCAGTCGAGGTGCAGGTCAAGAATTGATTGAACGTCATCAAGGAATGCGAGTGAGCGTCTGTTTCCGCAGTACCACCTAGCTGACCGCCAATCCAAAATGTTTACCGCCAAAAAAGCTTCCTGACTGTGTGACTCTGACTGTGTCCCCCAGAACAAACTCCTGTGACTCAGAAACAAGCTCGCTTCGTGATCAAGGGTGCTGTGAAAGACGTCGACGCAGATAACAGGCAGGTGGAACATCAGAATCCAGCTGCGATGACCGCCACACCACGCCGACACCTTCTATCGCTGAACTAACTCAGCCATCGCTTTGCCAAACTCCTCGCCCAGATCAATGTAGCCGGCGGTATCGTAATGCCACGGATCACTGTATCCGTACTGATCGGTGCTGGTTACCAACGCGGCGTTTCCGTCCGCCTCGACAAACTCAGCTTGTTGCTGCCGAACGGTGTCGCCGAATTTCCAAACCTTGTTTTTCCCTTCACCACCGGAATCAGAGATACGCCCGATCACGGTGGGCAGATCATCCGTTCGCAATGCGGCTCGGATGAGATCAACTAATCGCTTCAGGTTGGCATGGTACCGCACGGCGACCGCTTCAGTTCCGGCATCACTTTCACCCTGCATCCAAACAATACCTGACGGGATCAATGTATCGGGCTCGCCATCGCCGTCGATATCGCTGTGGCCGGTTGCGTGCCGAATCGTTGCCAAAAAATGATCGTATTGATTGATTCCCCTCCCATCCCCGGTGCCTTGGTTAAAATCAGGTTCCCAACACCCAAACTGACGAGCTGCTTCTTCCGCAATCGACGTGCCACCACGTGAGTATTTGATCAACGCAATATTCACGTCGGGCATCTTTTTTTTCAATGCTAATGCAAATGTGAGCTCTACACCAAATCGCTCCGAATACTGATTCGACTTACCATCAGACGAGAATCCGACACCATGACCAGTTTGCAACGGCGACCACAGTCCACGCCCATCAACCGGTTGCTGATCAGGCGATTGGTTGCCGTGAAAAATCATGACGTCCGCGATCGGCTTGGAAAGCGATTCAGGTAACTCTTTCACGAATCCGTAGCCGTCCATGTTGGACTGCCCACCCAAGTAAAAGAGGTGATACTCCTTCGCCTCAGCGGTAATCGCAAACATGGCAATCGACAACGTGATGACAATACGGTTCATGGAAGATTTGTCCTAACAGGAGAGAGAAGAATCAGCCGGACGCAATGTGAACAATATGGTAAGCAACTTTGCCTGGCAAACAAAATCGTAAGCTGCCAAGGATGCAAGCCAACAGCCTCAATGCGAACCAGATGAACAAACGGAAAGATCACAGGCCTACAGCGTGGAAAGCCTACAGCGTGGAAAGCCTACAGCGTGGAAAGCCTGCGAAGTGGAAAGCCTGCGAAGTGCAAGCATGTTGTAGCTGAATAAGATCTGAACAAAAAAAGCGTCCTGGGGGACACGAGGTGCGAATGCCCCCATCACACCTCACCCCCAGAACGCCGTTGTACCGATCGTCGTTTGACAACTCGTTGTTCAACAGATCGCAGCGTCTTGCCGTGCGATCAACGTTGCGATGCATCAGTCGATCGCGATCTCCTTTGCATCACCAACAAGCACGATCCTAGGCATCTGTTTTCAAGTCGCCTAGAGGGAAAGAGCACGCTGGCAGGTGTGAATTCGTGTTGCAAAAAAAAACTCTCGATTTGGCATCCTGTTTGATGCGAACCAATTCAACGGCGTCTTTCGGATGCGAATTGGACGCTTGCCAACCTGTCAAAACTTGCGTGCCAAGAGGAGTCTCAAGGCATGTGAAAGTAGACGGTAGAGCCAGCCCCGGTCGCGGACATTTCACGACCGGCACCGCGCAGTAAATTGACCTTCTCTGGCGGCTTCCAACGCTCGAAGCAAGTGTGATTCGGCGGCAAACTCACGGGCACTCGGAAGCTGTTCCAGCTCTGCCAAAATCGGGCTCGCAGAAAACCACTACAGGGGTGCTATCGGAGGTGCATCGCAAATCAGCACTCAACCGAAGGGGTAAAAAATTGTGTAGTGAACCGCGCAGTGAACGTAAAACACTAGGAAACAATGAGATTCTCGACACATCCGACCTCCGCACAGCCCGAAATCCCGCTGGAGACACCCTGGCTTCTCCGATCCCTCCAATCCCTTCTCCTTCGGGTTTGCAAGCCAACTTTTCGGTCTCTAGGAGGAGGCAAAGAGCGACGCATTCTGGTACAATCCGAGAGTGCTGGCGGGGCAGTGCGGCATCGCTTTGCCCCAGTAATGTTGCCTCCTCGCCGGCACCTTTTCTTGACGTGAATCGTCCGCCCTGAAGGCTGCCAGCCCTCTCATTCCGGCAGAAAAAAACTTTTTTTCTTTTTCAAAAGCCGCGATTCTGAAGCGGTTTCGGAAAGGGAAAGAGCGAGATAACGATCGCGAATCCCTCAAGTCTGATCACCAAGCCAGGTTCTATCGCTGCTTCGAGAGGACGCGAGAAGGACGGATGCACTAGGTCCTCAATGGCCGGAAAACAGAGCTTTGCGAGTCGCCATCGAATCACGCGAGGCCGGGTCACCGAACAATCAGACGATTACCGGGATGGAACCAATACCGACATGCACTTGCCCATCAAATTTGGGCCCAGCGTCAACTGGCCAATACAGGCTCCGGGCGGCGACGTTTTATCCCCTCTCCGCCAAACGCTAGGACTGCGTACCAAGCCGTGCTTACAGGGTGGTACTGCTCTTGAGCACCGGCACCAGCAATGCCATCACGACACCGAGCACAAGGATTGCCATAACCAGCAACATAATTGGTTCCAGCAATCGCACGAAGAGGTCAAGCCTTCGGAACGTCGTCTTCTCTAATGAATCGGCGATATCCGGCAGCACCGTGTCGAGCGAATTACTTTCCTCACCAACGCTGATCATTTCAACGACGGAGGCAGGGAAGTGCCCGCTGGCGCGGAGCGGCGATGCGAGTGAATCCCCCCCCTTAATGTTTTCCGAAGCATCTGCAACGGAATCCTGCAGCAAGCGATTACCTGCCGCAGTCCCACTGATTTCCAGTGACTTCAAGATCGGCACGCCATTTCCGAGCAGTGTTCCCAGCACTCGACAAAATCGCGCGACCGCGAGGTTCATCAAAATATTCCCCAACACTGGGATTTTGAGTTTCGCGCGATCGGCAAACGCCTTGCCGGCATCCGTCTCTAGCTTCACTTTCGCGAAAACCAAGCCTCCCAAAATCGCTGCCAACAAGATCCAACCGTAGCTCTGCAAAAAGTTACTGAAGGTCAGCAACCATTCGGTCGCTGTCGGCATTTGATCATTGCGTCGCAAACGATCAAACAACATGTCGAACTTCGGCACGAAAAAGACCAAGAGTGCGGAAAGCACTACGGTACCAACAGAGAACAAAAAGATCGGGTAAGCCATCGCGCTGATGGTACGACCTTTGAGGTCTTCCTGCAGTTCGGTGAAGGCACCAACTCGGTCGAGAGCATCTTCCAAAAAACCACCCTCGGTACCTGCTCGCACCATGTTGCAAGCCATGTCGCTGAAGATGTCGGGATAGCGGGCCATCGAATCGCCGATCGGCTCGCCTTCTTCTACGCGGCCACGAATCTCAAGAATCACTTCCTTGAGAACCGCATCCGAGCTTTGCTCGGAGAGCACATTTAGGGAACGGATCATCGGCACACCGGCCCGTAGCAGCGACGCCATTTGCGCATAGAAAATCGCCATTGTTTGGCCTTTGACTTTCTTGCGTTTGCCAAACAGTGAGCGTGATGCGGCAGGGCTTGCATCGCTGACCTGCACAGGAAACAGAGACCGCTCGGCCAGCAATGCTGCTGCTTCGCGTTCCCCGGTGGCGTCAACCGTGCCGGTGATTTGCTTGCCCGTCATATCGCGAGCGATGTAGGCGAACGTCGGCATCTAAAGCGCCTCACCCTTGGTGACGCGAAGAACCTCGTCCACTGAAGTATCTCCGGAGACAACTTTATCCCAAGCGTCCATTCGCAAGGTTCTCATTCCACACTTCACTGCGACTTTTCGAATCTCCCAGCTACTGGTTCGCTTGAGCGCAAGCTCTCGGATTTCGTCATTCGCAGTCAACAATTCATAGATACCCATTCGACCGGTGTAGCCAACGTGGCGGCATTCGCGGCATCCGACACTCCGGAAGATCTCACGGCCATCCAACATGTCCCAAGGGAAGTCGCCTGGAACATCGACTCGGCTGGGCTGGTACGATTCCTTGCAATGTTTACATAGACGCCGCAACAATCGCTGAGCCATCACTGCTTCCACCGTGCCGGCAACCAGGAAGGGCTCAACTCCCATGTCACTCATCCGCGTAAACGCCCCGGAGGCATCATTAGTGTGCAGTGTGCTGAAGACCAAGTGACCGGTCAACGAAGCTTGAATCGCGTTCTCCGCCGTTTCCAAGTCACGAATTTCACCGACCAGAACGACATCAGGGTCATGCCGCAAAATGCTTCGGAGCGTGTGAGCGAATGTCAAACCGATTTTCGAATGAACTTGAATCTGATTGATACCGTCCAGCTGGTACTCGACCGGATCCTCTGTCGTAATGATTTTGGTTTCGGGACTTTGGATTTGCAGCAAACTGCTGTAAAGCGTCGTCGTCTTACCAGAACCAGTTGGCCCTGTTACGAGGATGATACCGTGCGGGTATTCGATAATTTTGCTGAAGTCATCGTAAACATGCTGAGCCATTCCCAGCTCTTGCAGATTGAATACCATCGCGGATTTATCAAGGATCCGCATCACGATCCCTTCACCGTGAATCATCGGGATCACGCTCATCCGAATGTCGACTTCTCGACCATGCACCCTTAGCTTGATGCGACCGTCCTGTGGAAGCCGTTTCTCAGCGATGTTCAACTTCGCCATAATCTTCAAGCGGCTAACAATCGCCGACTGAAATTGATTGATTTCGGGCGGGGTTGGTTGAGGGTGCAGGATCCCGTCGATGCGATACCGGATCACCAACCCTTTTGATTGGCTCTCGATGTGAACATCACTAGACCGCGACTGGATCGCTTCGAGCAAGATTTCGTTGACCAACCGAACAACAGAGGCCTCCTGAGCCATTTCGCTCAGTTCGCTACCATCGGTTTCGATCTTTTCGAGCAATTCGACTTCGCCGTCCGTCTTAGCGGCGACAAGATTCTCGACCGTCTCGCTACCCACACCGAGATGGCGATTCATCAATCGAGCAATCTCGTCCCGTTCGGCAACGACCGGGATGATATTTTTGCCCGTTGCGGCGCTGGCCTCGTCCAATGGGTAAAGATCGAGCGGATCAGAGGTCGCGACAATGATCGAGTCGTCCTCGAAACCGATCGGAAAGAGCGATTGACGGTAGATCAGTTTCTGCGGGAATCCCTCTAACGCGGTGAGGTCGATGTCGGTCTCGCGCAAATCGACGTAATCCAGGCCAACCTCGTCGGCGAGAGCGCGAAGCGCTGCCCCCTCCTCGACGTAGCCGAGCGAGATTGCAGCTTGGACGACGCTAGTCGCATCGCTACTGCGGCTCTGCTCAAGCTGTTCTTCGCTGAGCAACCCACGGCGGCGTAAAATTTCGCCCGCGTGCATGATCATAGTTCGGCTCCTTCTATTCCTGGTCCGCTTGCCAAGTCCGTCTGCTGTTACTGATGTTCGTTACTCGACACCGACGAGTCGCGACACTCGCTCCCACTTTTTCCATCGGCTGCTAACTTGCAGCAACGGAACTCGCTAGCTCGCTAGCTTCCGCTCGACGCAACCACGATGAGATCTGCTAATTTTGGACGCCCGGTGATGCTGGCAACCAAGCTTTTAAGTCGCGCGGCTTGACCGACCAAGTTTGTGTCAGACTCAGCGTCCGCCGCCACCCGGCCCGCCACGACCACCGCCTGGCCCGCCACCGCCACCGCCCGCCCCGCCACGACCACCACTTGGCGCGCCACCACCAAATCCGCGAAAGCCAGAACTGCCACCGGCTCCAGCTCGCATCGCACGAAAAGCTTCTATCCGGCGTTGAATGTCTGACGTGCTCGGTTGTGAACTACTGCTAGTACTGCCACTACCGCTACCGCTGCTAGGTGTTTTATTAGCGGAAGCTTCTTTCGTCGAACCGGTCTGCTGCCCCAGGATTGACTCCAACGCCAGCTTGATCACCTCAGGATTCACATCACCGCGCAAGGGAGCGATCTCGACCACTTCCTCGCTCGGCTGGCTACTGTAATCGAGTGCCTCGACAAGTTCTCGCACTTCCTTGAAGTCCTGGGGAGTCGCCGTCACAACCAAGGAATTACTTTTCGTGTCCACAGCGATGCTGATTTTGGCTGGCTCACTCGTTGCGGATCCACCACCTCCGCCACCTCCGCGACCGCCTCGACCACGAAGGGCGTTGATGAAGTCCTCCGGTGATGGCTGTCCACCACGACCACCGCCACCACGACTCGCTTCACCACCTGTGACCCGATCGGCGAACACTGACTTAACGACCGTCGCGACATCCGAGGCATCTTGGTAGATCACAGGAATCAGCGCGGGCTTAGCAACCGTTTCAACATCTTCGGGACTCTCTTGAATGTCGATCTTTTCGAGGATTAACTCGATCATCTGCATGTCGATTGGATTCGCTTGGATAATCAGCGCGTTGAGCCGAGGGTCGGGCACGATGTTGACCGATCCAGAGCTGGTGAGGATTGATTGAGCTCCAGTCGATTCACCACCGCCACCACCGAATCCGCCAAGCAGCCCCAACATACCGCCACCAAGACCTCCAGCAACCGACTCGACGGCTGATGAAATCGAGCTTTCGCCGCCACCAAGCACTTTCGCGATCAACTCGGAAGCGACGTCCGCCTTGATGTATTTCAACCAGATGATGGTCGGCAAATCCGAAGCAACACCCGATGGCGTTGCCAGTGATTCCAACAACGATTGGAAAGCGTCCAGCGCTTCGGTGTCCTCCGATGCAATCAGCATTCCTGCGGGCGTCATTTGAACGACGATGTCGGCCCCTTCCACATTCAAGCGGAGGGAGGAGGAATCTTGTGGTGTCGTCGCCACCGTCGGCGTTGCCTCGGTCGCACCGGTTACGTCTTGATCGACGACCAGGTGATAACGTTGCTGCGGCTGAACTGAAGCCTCGGTGGTATCCACTGGAAGTGTGTTTGCTGGCGCGGGTCGACGCGGAACGCGTCGCTCGGGAATACCGCCGCGATCACCGTTGGATCCGCCATTCCCACGCGAGGGTGAGAACGTACGGATTTGATTCTTTCGACCAGTTACCGGCCACAACGATTCGATTTGTTCCAGGGCATCCTCGGCGGCACGACCGCTGTAAGGAAGCAGGCGAACTTTCTCACTCAAGCCCCCCAGCGAGTCACTGCCTTCTAATTCACTGAGCAGTTTCTCGATCAAGGTAATCTCGGTCTCAGTGCCCCGGACCCAAAGCTTGCCGGTTGCCGGGTCACCATCGACGATTGGTCCATCGCCTTCACCCTCCTCGGAAACACCAAAGAACTTATTAATCGTCAAAAGAGCTTGAGTTGGGTCGAGCCGGCGCAAATCGATCACTTTAAAACTGGTCCCTTTTCCTTCCATTTCTGTGACCGTGGTATCGATCAATTTGTGGGTCTCAGGGCGTGCCCAGGCGATAATCGCATTCGTTTTTGGATCAATCGCAATGCGAGCTTCTGGTGTCCCAGCGAGCAACGTTTGCAGCACGTCGAACACGGTCGTGATATCTGCTGAGCTAACCGTATGAGTTTGGAAAACTGGCTTGGCGACTTCCGCTCCCTCTTCACCCTCGGGCACTTCAAGCGGCTGGTCTGCTTTCTCAACGATCGATTGCAGCAAACCTGTCTTCCCCGGTAGGCCGGCAGCATAAATTCGGTCGCCAAATAGTCCGACCGAGATTCGGATGTCATCTCCGGAGTTCTCTCCCGCGTCCAAACCCAGCAGTGGGCGAGCAATTTCTAGCAGCTCATCAGCACCACGGTTCTCCAGAACAATTTCGATTACGTTGGAGTCAGCTTGCGATGCGGTATCCAACAAATCGCGAATCGCCATCAACTTGCCTGCCGTCTCAGTTACCTTCACCTGGCGAGCCGAGTCGAGCACAATCACGCGCCCCCATGGACCAACCATCTGAGAGATCTCTTCGCGAGCCTCGGTAGGTGTCATGCTGCCCAACGGAAACACACTGCTAACGACGTCGCTCTTCCCTCGTTCGCCCAACTGATCGGGGGCGACGAGTTCAGCAATCTCACTGATCATTTTGTCAGCGTTTTCTAATTCCAAATCGATCACCTGCAGAATCCGACCGCGACGCACCAGGGTGTATCCGCTCTTCATCAGCGTCAAGTTGATGACGTCCAGAGCTTCAGCAATGCTGTAGGTCCTGGTTGGATCCGAAAAGGTGAAACTCCCCGAAGGTGACTGGTCAAGCTGGAGTGCGAGATCCGCCTCTTCCGCAAACCAATCCAGGACTTGTGGCCAAGCTGTCCCCGCGAAACTGAATCTCAGCTGTTGCTTGTCGGTTGGCGAGACAGGTTCAGCCGGCATAACTGGCCGCGCTGGAGCCACTCGGGTTGAGGTACTTGCTGGTGTCTCACTGACGGCAGGCGGGTCTTGAGCGACCGCCGGGTCAGCCGTTTCGGCTGCCTTCGATTCGCCGCCTGAATTCTGATCGGATCCGGGCGAATCTTGAGCCGCTACATCCGCGGTTGGGGCTGAACCCTGCGAATACCCCCCCTCAGGGAAAAGCAAGACACCCGCGAGGGCAAAAAAACAAAGATTAAAAATCGATTTCATGCTGAGAACCGCGTCGAAATTGAATGCTGTATACCAGTTCGCCATAGTAATTACCGAATCGCTACAAACCGATCACAAAACCGGCCGGTATGGCTCTTCGGCGGGCGCAGAGGTCGCTGCAAAACTTGTAACCCCTCACGCCGTCGCTAGTTTCTGCCTGTTTCGTCACTTTCCTTTTGCCCGAATCACCCATTCGCCCTCAGCTGCTGCCCTCAGCTGCCCTGGCAGGCCGCCCTGCGTCCCCCTTATTACTGGCCCGCGATGGCCAAAGTTTCAGCACTTTATTACTTCGGCGAACCGATCCCGGTCTCGGAAGATCCCCTGCATGCAAATTAAAAGGAGTGCGGCGTGCCTTCTGCAAGGCTCACAGTGGCATTGTTACTCCGAAGAATTTGGGCACGAAGCCTGATTGAGGGTGGCGATAAATCAAGCCAAATTGGGACCTTATGACCTAACGGCTAACCAATCGGCGCGAACGCAGCTACCCTCCCGATGCTGGCATTGGTACCATCTTTTTGTAGGCGTTCTCATTTTTCTCCTCTGCTAGAATGCCGCAGGATGATCCGATCGCTTTAATGCCCTGGCTTGCCGGGGAGGCTGAGACCTATTTCGCGCTTGAGCTCAGTGCGACGATTTCCTTCGGTTGCTATTAAAAAAAATCATGCTGACGAAGCAAAAGAAACTCATTTTGTCCGAGGCCCAGCAAGATGCGATGCGTCGAGCTGGCCAGGCAAATGCAGAGTTAATGGACTATGTTCGTCCCCATGTCAAAGCTGGCATCAGCACCGGCGAGATTGACGAGCTCGTGCATCGCTGGACCATCGACCAGGGATACAGGCCCGCCACTTTGGGGTACCAAAACTACCCGAAGAGTTGCTGCACGAGCATCAACGACGTGATTTGTCACGGGATCCCGGACAACTATCGATTAAAAGATGGCGATATCGTTAACGTTGATATCACGACAGTGGTCGACGGCTGGCATGGTGATCAGAGCGAAACCTTTTTAATCGGCGAGGTTTCAGAGGATAAACGGGCAGTGACCCAGTGTGCCTTTGATTGTCTGTATCTTGCAATTGACGCGTTGAGTCCTGGTTGCAGCGTCAGCAAGATTGGAGAAACAGTTGTGCCTGAGGCTCATGGACGCGGCTTCACCGTCGTCCGGGAGTATGTCGGACACGGATTGGGGCGGCAATTTCACCTTGACCCCTCGGTACCGCATTTTCCGAATCGGCAAAGCCGCATCGACCGGCTCTATCCCGGGATGTGCTTCACTGTGGAACCAATGATTAACGCGGGAAGCCGGTACACCCGTAGCGACAAATCCGACGGCTGGACGGTGCGAACCAAGGATGGTGCTGCTTCAGCTCAGTTCGAGCATTCAATTTTGATGACAGAGGATGGCCCCGAGATCCTCACCCTCACCAAGGGTGGTCCACGGCAAGGACACAAGTTTTAAACGGACGCGAGACTCAACCAGGATCTCGCATCGAAATTAACTTGTCATTCCCCGCTCTTGCTCAACATCATGATTTTCTCGGCATCATACATTGGCGTTTGCTGCCTTAGCATCGAGCCGAGCAAACTCACTTTCACTGCTGGTCAAAGTAGTGGGCCAACTCGGCCGTCGCGCGGGGTGCCGCTGAGGGCGCCTTCTTCAACAGCGGTACAAGCGATTGAAGGGTTTGTTCATAGACATCCCGATATTTCGCTTCACCGGTCTGTTTAGCAAGATAGCGAAGGTTTTCCAGCGATACACTGTTGCCGGCGGGGATCGCACCATCGGCCGGATCTTTGACCCGCACGATCAGTTCGGGATGATCGCTGGATGTGAAAAAGAAACCGCTCGCATCTTCATCCCAGAATCGCTTGAGCTGTTGGTCGGTGATTTCCCTGGTGTGGTTCAACCAGCGATATTCCCCTGTCGCCTGATGCAATGCCTGCAAGCCTCGCGCGAGAAACGCATAATCATCCACATACCCATTCAGCTTTGCCTCTCCGGCGGCAAACGATCTCAACACTCGCCCATCCTCTTGGCGAAGTTGGGCCAACAAGAAATCAGCAGCCTGCGTTGCTGCTTTAATGTAATCGGGCCGATTCAGAATCCTTCCGGCATCGGCGAACCCCTGAACCATCAAGCCATTCCAAGCAGTCAGAATCTTGACGTCTGTGATGGGCCGCTCCCGTCCACTGCGAATTTCAAACATCTTGGTTCGAATCGGCTTTAGACGGTTGGCCAACGTTTCAAAATCAAGTTCACGCTGCTGCGCCGCCGCGGTAAGAGTTTCCCGGGGGTCGGGTGCGTAGAACTTTCCTTCAAAATTGGGTGGCCCTTGGAGATGAAAAACGTCACTCGCCAACTCAAATCCCAGTTCACTCTTCAGACCCGCAATTTCCGCAGCGGTCCAACGGTAGAACTTGCCTTCTTCCCCCTCGCTGTCAGCATCGAGCGCACTATAAAATCCGCCGCCGGGCGCGCGGAGTTCGCGAATCACAAAGTCGCCAATTCCTTCGACAACATGCCGGTACTCAGCACGCTGGGTTTCAGCAAAGGCCTCCGCGTAGATGGACATCAACTGTCCATTGTCGTAAAGCATCTTTTCGAAATGCGGAATCTGCCATTTCTGATCGACACTGTATCGGTGAAATCCGCCGCCCAAGTGATCGTACATCGCTCCACTAATCATCCCATCCAATGTCTTGGTGAGCATCATTAACGCGGAGGCACGTTTTTCTTCACCCACAGATTCACGGCGAGCGCGATCCAACAAAAAAATCAGATTAGAAGCTTCAGGAAACTTCGGCCGACCAGGAGCTACGCCAAATCCACCATGCACCGGATCGTACTGCTCGAACAAAGATGCCATCGTCGCCAACACCAACTCGGGACCAAGAACATCGCCTCGATCTACCTCGGCCTTAGGTGTTTGTGACGACTTGATCGCGGAAGTCAGTGTGTCAGCTTGCTGGGTCACTTTGTCACGCTGATTTTCCCAAACTTGTTCAATTTGATTGAGCACCGACATGAATCCAGTGGAGGCACCACGATCCCCATCGCGAGCGGGAAAATAGGTGCCGCCCCAAAAAGGCCTTCCGTCTGGCAGCAAGAACACAGACATCGGCCAACCTCCTTGGCCGCTGATAAGTTGCACCGCCGTCATGTAGATTTGGTCAACGTCCGGTCGCTCTTCACGATCGACCTTAATGCAGACGAATTTCTCGTTCATGACGTTGGCAATTTCTTCATCCATAAACGACTCACGTTCCATCACATGGCACCAATGGCAAGCTGCATAACCCACCGACAAGAAAACCAACTTGCCTTCTCGACGAGCCTTTGCGAACGCTTCTTCACCCCATGGATACCAATCCACAGGATTGTGGGCGTGTTGAAGCAAGTACGGACTCGATTCCTTCGCTAAACGATTGGTATACGCCGGCTTGCCCTCGCCTGTCGGCTCGTCGGCCAAGGGACTCGACAGGCCGTAAAAGCCGAGGCAAACCAAAATTATCGACAATGTAAAAATACGGCGAGGGTGATCCATAGTGTTTTCCCGAACTAGATGCATGCTCCAACAAAGAACAGTCTACCGATTTTCTGTTAGCTTCGGTGTCTAGCGACTGTTACCGAAGCACAGTCACAAGGTGACTCTAATGCAGACGTTCGTTTCCTAAGAGACAGGCATTCGAAGAAGAACGTGCGAGATGGATCAAACTCGCCCATCGACTCTGCCGTGAATATCGACCGCAGATAGGCTTCTACGATTCGGAAACCGTCGTTCAGAGCGGTACGGATGTAGACCAGATGGAGCGTGATGCGATACGTGGCGCGAGCACCGACAGTCACATTCAACGCAAGCTCAGAATCGGAAAAACACCTGTGGAAAAGCGTCCGAGACAAAGCAGCAGCCCCATTTTTTCAAAAGCGGCACCACTTTTAATCGGTGGCTGCGGCTCGTGAGCACGCACCAGAAACCGCAAGAACGTGATCACATCACCCTGCCTCACTCTTGCGATTTGGGGGAGCGACGTAATTTGCGGCTTCGCTGCAGACGATGAAGATCTTCCTGTTGCGTCAACTGCCCCCACTGCAATGCTTGGTCTTGCTCGTATTGCTTTCCCAGCAGCAGGGCAATCGATGCTTTGGCCATTTCAAACCCGAGATAAAACGCATGCCCCGCATCAACATTCTCAGCGCACGGTTGCTGTAGCAATTGCTCGAACAGAAAAAAAGGATCTGCATGCTGCAGGTGCAACTTAGCCGCCAGCAAATGGATTTGATTGTCTTGCGCGAACAAACGGTAATTATTGTCCTTTAACGATTCCGCCATCGAATCAAGAGCCTCGGGCGGAAACGGCCGCAATTTCGCATCGCGAAGCATCACCAACTGATCAGACAACCGCTTAGGGGGCACACCGTGGGCAACGCTGTAATGAACCAGCCGCCTGGCCAGATCGCATTCGCGAACCGATGTACGGGCCCAGTTGATCACCTGAGTCGTGAGGACACTTTCGATCCGAAGTTCTTCGCAGATGCCCAACAGCAACAAATTGATGCCAGCCGAATCAACATCGCTCAGCTCCGTTAGGTTTCCAATCCCCATCATCATCGCGTGATCAGGAAAATCATTTCTGGTTTCTGCATACCGAATCACACTGTTCACCAAGCCGGCACCGATTGGTTCCAGAATGGGGTCCAACCTCGTCGGAATTTTATGTGTAGCCAAAAATTCGACGGTTTCTTGAAAACTTTTTTTATCACCTGGGCTATCGGGAATGGCAACCACTTCACACCCCCAGTCGACGGCTTGAATTCGGTTCGCTGAATTCACCGACAGAACCAAAGTCGCGCCCCGATCAATCGCTCTCTGCGCCTCGCGCGGGTCAAATGTATCGATCGAAACTCGAGGAATTCCGTTGTCAATCAAAGCGGCAACGTAGTCACCGATTTCAGCGCATGGAGAGGCCGGGTCACACCCAAGATCGATGATACTTGCGCCATCTTCGATTAACTTTTTGGCAACCCTGACGACCTCTTCAATGGAGTACCTTGGAACATGATTGATCTCTGCCAAAATTTCGATGCGATACTGGCTTAAATCGGGATCAATCGACTTGTCACCAAACATTTCGGGCAACTGCCTGCAGTCTTTTGGACCGTAAAAGACTGGCTTTTCTGTGAATTCGGACAGTAGAGTTTGATCGCTATCACAATATCCCGGCACGATGACGTGTGTTGCTTCTTCGGGTATTTCCAGATGTCGCCGCAGCCAGCGTGGTGTCATCAGCGCAGCAACAGTGATCGGCATGACACCGATCGAGTAAGCGAAATGGTATCGCTCGGCGAGTTCAGCCACGATTTGTCGTACGGATGCTTCGGCCAACCGCCCCGTGACAAAGTAATAGTGATGATGCGGCTCTGGTTGAAGTAGATGATTCATCGTTACCGCCGACATGGGAGGTCGCCGAATACGCACTGGTAAAAGAGATTTTTAAAACGCTGTTTCAACATAATCGGTACACACGTTGACCGTCAGTCAATCCGCAAATCAGGCTTCTCGAGAGAAAGAAAAGTCTTGGTAAGCGTACCGGTCGCTATTGACTCGCAAAAAGAACTCTCTACAACTCTCCTAACGAGAGATTCTTAGATCGAGCGTGAAAATGAGTTTCGCAATCGTCGTGGCCGGGATCTCTCGTTTTTTTATGGAGTGACAACGTCTAGCAAGTGATTTCGACGACGTTATTCGATTCGGATTCTTACAAGCACTCTCGCAACCACGGCGAAGTGATGCTCTTCGCGAAAGATTTCCAGATCGCAAAGCGAAACCAGCTTTTTTCCGCGTTCGTTTTTCGAAACTCGTTTCCATAAGCATGCTGCTTATGTTCCTTTCAGGCATCCTCCTGGAGGATGTCTTCTGCGAGTCAAGTCACGAACCGCTCAGGCGTCCATCCACAACCAACAAGTAAGCGGCATGAATGATAAAGATTAACATTCAGAAGCGAACACTCGCAAAAAAAACCACGCCGCGGCGAACCGCGGCGTGGTCAGAGATACACTGACGTTCAGGACATTACCTAGAAGCGATTACGTCCACCGCCTAGCAATTCTGCGACCCCGAAGGTGAAGAACGTCTGAATCGCAAAGTTCGACAATTCTTCTTCGCACTTGTACTGCAGGATCAAGTAATCACCCGGCTGCACGAGGGGCCTTGCTCGAGGGTCATTCATCGCCTTCGCGAGGTCGACTTCGATCGCGATCTGTTCGTTGCAAGAAGTCTTTCGGAGGATGTAAAGGACTCCAGGTGGAACGCGGGTCCCCGAGGCCATCATGCCCATGCCCATTCCTCCACGGCCACGGCCACCGCCACCGCCACCGGCTGCGTCGTTATAAATTCCCTGACCCGCCAACGCCATCGCTCCCAGTACATCGAGATCATAATCTCGAGGCAATGTCTGTTCACCACCGGGCAGCAACCCGCCCGTGTAATAAACCTCGGTCTCGCGAGATTCAACGTAGACGATATCACCGTCCTGCAACCGAACATCATCATCCGAGATGCTCGGGATCACGCCTGGCTTCACTCGCAGAGGTATCGTCAAGACGGACGGATCATCCGGCAAGTCCGGAAGACAAGCGCAGGGGTCTAACATGACCGCCTTTTGCTGGTCGTAAAACTCTCGCAGGAACTGCTCCCGCTTAAGGCGATCTGCCTCGTTAGCGCGGAGAATTTTCACCTGATTCTTAGATCCAAGACCGGGGAGACCACCCGTCTCCATCAGCGCGTGAAGCACGTCATTTTGATACGCTTTCAGCTTGACCAAGCCCCCATTGAGGCTTTGATCATTGCCACGAGCTACTTCACCACCACCACCACCACCACCACCACGACCACTACCACCACCACCTTCTCGCACGACGATGACGTTGTAGGTACGTTCCTGGATGATCGTAACGATCGGGCGGGCTTTCTCCGGTCGCAAAACTTCAGCCTCGATGTATGCTTCGCGAATTACGTCACGCACCTGTTCGAGTGTCAGCCCTGAGACAGGCATCGGCTCTAACAAAGGCAGCGAAAGCGTTCCATCATCCATCACTGCGATGGGATATCCAATCGATGGCGGTAACGGGCTTTGAGCATCTGGGAAGTTGATGGGCGGTGGTTGCGGAACATTTTCTGGCGGATTGAATGGCAACACTCCCTCGATATAAACGCCCACGATATCTCCGGGGCCGAGTGCGTATTCTCGCGGTTGATCGATCGCGAGTACACCAATATCGACGGGAACCAAATCGTTTTTCGGCTCAGCCAAAAACTCCTGAGGCAAACGGCTTGCCGGAATCCCGTCAATTGGCTGTGTAATTGCCGTGCAACCAGTCAGGCTGCTGACAACAACGCCCGCGGCGATCGTAGTGACGACGACTCGTAACTTACGAATCACACGCCTGCCGGTTGAAAGTCTCGTTCTCATCCCTGAACTCTCTTCCTAAAACCCAATAACAACTGGTTTAAGTTGGCAGTCCGACTCGTAAGCCGGCCACCACAATCATTCGAACGTAAATGGCAGTTCATCGCTGGCCGGTGCGGACGGAAGCAACTGCAACTCACTGGCGTTCGATCCTGCCACAGACGCGGATTCAAGATCCGTCGACTGGGTGTCAATGAGCCCAGCATCAAGCGATAAATAACGACTCGCAATGAACTCCGGTTCAGTCGACTCATTAACCCGTCTTGCAGGTTCGTTTAATGCGGCATCCGGCGTTGGCGGGATGACCATTTCGATCTTCGCTCCACCCGGATCGACGACGCCTGGCTCGACAATGCCCTGCGGCATCTCCGCTGGAATCATCTCCGGCATGTTATTCAGTGCATCAATAACGCCGCTCCCGCAGCTGTTACAAGATCCACCGATGCCGCCCGCAGTGGGAACGCCCATCGTTTGGATTCGCCCCCAGTTGCCAATGCCATCCTGCTCGGCCGCCTGGACACCCATCGGATAACCCTCGAACCAAGCGTTCACCGCTTGAAGCCCGGTTGCCGACTGGTATTTCCAGCCCCAGTATCGGGAAGGAGCGAGGGTCGGGCAGCACCCTAACCCGCCCCCTGCGATTTCGACATATCCGTCAATGAACCCTTCCTTGTACTCATGCCCGTAAGGCTGATTGCCAAAGCGGTGCTTGCGGCAATGCCATGCCTTCTCTGCCATCGCACGGTTTCGATAACCAATCATGAATTCGTCAACGCAATCAGAATTCCGAAGTGCATTAACGGTTCCGCGAGTGAGCGTGCACCCAGTTGTGTCGCCGACGAGAACCCCCAAGCAGGCAATCGCGATGATCCGGCGAATCAGTTTTCGTCGCTTCCGTCTCCGTGGACGTGGGTTTTCTTCTCCCACTTCACGTTCCGGCATTTTGTTTCGATGGTCTGGTGCGAGGTTCGCACTGGATCGACGAATCGCCATTTGGCCCCCCTTGGCTACAACGGCATTCGGTGTTTAGTCATGCTAATCTTGCGGAAGATGCAGATTATGCACCTCTCGCTAGGGTTAGTTATCGCCGCATACGCGAGTTTGGATTAGTCAAAACCGATGGAAACAGTAGCTCCTGAAGAACTTGTGGAGTAGGCGACTCCCGCCTGAGTCACTTTTTGCTCGGCAATTTAGACCTCTTCAATCAGCATGCCGCTGGGGATTAGAGAAGATAAAGAGGGCTGTCTCCGTTAGAATGCTCATTCAAAGGGCATTTCAAAGGCATGAAAAAACTGACCGCAAGGTGCGTGAATCACTCGATTTTTGCGAAGGTAATCAAGTTGCACCCACTGCGAAGACGACCTCTGCTTTGGGGCATTCTTCGTCCCTTTGTAGAACGACAATCGCCAATGTCGAGATCCTTTGGAACGCGTGCTCATGCCGATTTTGCCTTCCGAACCAGATTGCCATCCCAGCGACCTTCTCGATCACGATGAGCGGATCGAGGATGATTGGTGGCTGCTGTACACCAGATCACGCCAAGAGAAACAGTTGATGCGGCATCTTCGGGAATTCGATGTCGCTCACTATGCACCGCAAATCGCCAACCGGCGTCGGTCGCCCGCTGGCCGCATTCGCACAACTTACGCACCTATTTTCAACAACTACGTATTTCTCTGCGGAGATGACGAAGCTCGATACAAGGCGGTATGCACGGGATGCGTTCTCAAGGCGACAGAGATCACCGACCTCCCACGGTTTGTGGATGATCTGAGGCAGATCCAGAATCTCATCAACCTAGGTGTGCCCCTAACACTCGAGGGTCGCATGCAACCCGGGCAAACCGTTCGGGTCAAGAATGGCGTGTTTTCCGGCTACGAGGGCACGATTATTCGACGTGAACAAGAAACGCGACTGCTGGTCGCGGTCAAATTCATGGAACAAGGGGTCAGTGTAAAACTCGAGGATTGCCAACTTGAGGTTATTGCTTAATCCATATTGGGCAAACAACGCTCGGTTACAGCCTAATGCTATCATGGTCGGTGAAGTTGCCCCACGAGCGTGGCAGCCTGCGAGCTTAAAAGCTTGAGTAACGTCAGCTTCAAATAACCGAACCACTTCTCACGATAGACATCCGCTTTGCCTACAGCACTCATTACCGGCATCACGGGTCAAGATGGCTCGTACTTGACTGATTTTTTACTGCGTCAAGGCTACATTGTCCACGGTTTGGTTCGGCGTAACAGTTCGATCTCCCGAAGCCGCCTGGAACCGCTGTTCCAAGATAAACAGATCTATGAACAACGACTTTTCCTCCATTATGCGGACCTCGATGACGCGACAACGATTCGGCGCATCTTGCTGAAAACAATGCCCGACGAAATGTACCATCTCGCCGGGCAAAGCCACGTTGGGCTCAGCTTCGAAATCCCGGAATCGACCTGTCAATTCACAGCAATGGGAACTTTGAAACTACTGGAGATCATTCGCGATCTCGAAAAGCAACCGCGATTCCTACACATCAGCAGCAGCGAAATCTTTGGCCGCCCAAATCGGTGGCCGCAAGCAGAAGAATCCCCAATGCAACCGGTCACTCCGTATGGTATCGCCAAAGCCTTTGCAACTCAAATGGTTCGTTTGTACCGAGATTCATTTGGCTGCTACGCTTGTAATGCCATTTGTTACAACCACGAATCGCCGCGACGGGGTGAATCGTTTGTGACTCGAAAAATCTCGCGTGCAGCCGCTGCGATCTCATTGGGACAGCAAGATAAAGTCGCCCTCGGATCACTCGACGCAAAGCGAGATTGGGGTTACGCGCCAGAGTATGTTGACGCAATGTGGCGAATGCTACAGCAACCCGAACCCGACGACTTCGTCCTGGCCACCGGCGAGACCCATCGAGTCCGAGACTTCCTCGAGGCTGCTTTCCAATCCGTGAACCTCGATTGGCGAGATCATGTCGAGCAAGACTCCCGTTATATACGCCCCAGCGATGTCGGGCACTTGATCGGTGATTCCAACAAAGCATTAACCAAACTCAATTGGCGAGCCGAAACCCGGTTGCCGGAACTAGCAAGCATCATGGTAAGAAGTGATCTGGAATTGATGCATCGAGCCAACCCAGCCGAAACCGCCCCCCAAGAAAAAAATCGATAGGTCGTCGTGTGAGTCGCTCACAATGGCTGAATACCGATTGCAAACACTCATTAACCATTCGCCCGCCTCGAGCATGAGTTCCAGCAGCCCGCAAGCAAAACAAGGAAACATTGCTAATCACACGAGTAACCCAAGTCACCGAAGGGCCACAGCTCACCGAGGCAACACAGCCAACTACTAACGAAGGGTTCCTCGCAGCGGATAGGCGGTCGGAGCATTCGCGCTATAGTTGACTGGCCCAGATGCGGGGATTGTCGGGGGCATCTGCGATGGATCGGACAGGGTAGTCAGATCGACGCTTTGGGATGCGGAAGTCGGCATGACGAAAAGCTGAGGATCACTGCTTAACAATTGGTTTACCAGATAGGTTCCAATCTCAATCCGCATCGATAACGGTGGGCCAACCGCAGGTGCCAAGTGAATCTCCACCTTGTGGGGCAAAGCACACTGTTGCTGCTCGTAATATGCGTGGTTGGATGCTTGGCTTTGTGCAATCAAATTACCGCCAGGCGCGTACAGGTATTGATCGGTCACATAACCTCCGCTGGGATCAATAAAACAAACACGCTGATAGATTCCGTCGGGCATCGACATCGTACTGCGAATCTCGAGTTTGCCATCGTCCCGTAATATCGGCCCGGCGACGACGGTTGCCGCGTCGATTTGAACCAGCCCCAAGGCATCCATGATCCAGGTCGGATCGACTGGCAAGATTGCCCGCTTGAGTTGCTTTCGATATTGCTCATGGCTGGCGTAATAAAGAACCTTGGACATCCCTTCAGGAACTTCGAACCAGAACATTTCGTCGTTACTGCCCATGTCCAAGCCAACACCAAGAACGATCGGCAGATTCGCTCGCAAGCGGAAACGTCGATCACGTTGCAGGTTCAACGTTGCCTGCAATCGTGGGACGCTGGGCATCGTCAGCACTTCAACTTTGGCAGAGTTGCTGGACAACTGCTGGACACTCGATGTGCGATTGACGACTTCGGCCAGTTGCTCAAGTGTTGGTGTTTGCTCAAATACGACCGGTGGTGGTGGAAACGGCATCGGCGCCCCGCCACGACTGCAAGTCGCTCCGCCACAAACGAAACAAACGCAAATCATGGCGATGGTGGTCGCCAATGATTCCCAGGGTGATTTTAATTTCAGTCGTGACACTGCCTGCATCCTTGCCGGTGTCGTGGTCGTATCAGATTGCCGTTTGTGCCGATCGCCTAGTCAATTTCGCTATCCGACACGGGATCTGATTCGCAATAAAGTAATTCGTTCAACTCATCTCGCAGAGTCTCTGCTTCACGACGACTGATCATTTGAACCGGCACCTCGATGAAGCTGCCATCCGAAATCACTTCGACTCGCAGAATCTCTTCTGTACCATCTGGTTCCACACCTTCTGGTCCAGCGTAATCTGGCAATTCAACGTCATTGGCATCCTGCCTCTGACTTGGGGAATCTGGCTTATTAGCAGACACTCCCTTCATCAAATCCTGCGTTTCAACCGGTGCGGAACGAACCAGCTTCCGACGCATTAACATCAAAGCTAGCAGGTAACGGCTTTTGGCACGCGAGGGAACCGCCTCCATCTGTCGAAGCATATCGATCAGCACTTCTGGCGGCGCCAGCACCAATTTTTTCTCATCCGACATCGGCATTCGGTTTTTCCACCACCCAATCGCATTCTCGGGCGGACCTGTCCAACTCTCCGCCGAATAATCCTGCCGAACGAACTCTTCATCGCTTTCCAGCACAACGCTGTAATACCATTCACCATCGCGCAGTGGACGCGATTGTGAATGACAAACTCGGGTGCACCGACCAACTTTGTATTCGCCCAGCATGAAACATCCAACGTGAAACCAAAACCTCTACCGATCCCTGGCGACGGTAACAAAATGGCAAGGCGAATCACAAGATGAGACATGAACCAACCAATCGCAGCCGCAGTATCAAGGTAAGCAGCACCAAAGCTAGCAGCATCGAAGTAAATCGTGCCGCCATTCCTCATCGGGACAGCTTAGTACCCGTCGACAGTCATGCCTTGGGTAGAATCTACAAAACGACTATGCGTTGGGCAGCAGCTAACGGGCAGTGAAGAACCGCGTAGAAGATCCTTCATTCCCAATAGGAACAGTCACCTTGGCAAAGCAACTCGGACACTTGCCGGTATACGCCGTTTTTTGAGCATTGCGATAAATTCGTCCGTATGTTTTACAACATTCAAACCGAATTCCGAGAAACGGGCGCGTCGGTGCCGATCCGTCGGCAGGTGTTTCACGTCTCGATCTCACATTCGGATCGTTACTAGCGTCAAATAGTGGCTCATCCATCATCCACACCACGCAATGAAAATCAATTTTCCGAGATTGCCGTGTACCAAATACCGCTAGGGCTGACGCAAGCCGATTTCCAAAGCCGATCTGAGGAGAGCCATTTTGCCGGCGTTGGATCCGCTTGATCCTCCGGTCCCAACGTTAACAACTCCTTCGCATCACGAAGTTGATCATGCAATTGAAAGACAATGCCCCGTTGATGACTCCAGTTCAAGTGACCAACCACCTGTTGGTTTGGTGGAAATTGAAATCGAGTCGACCACGTTGAATCGTCAACCTTCAACAGGATCAGGTCAGATCGAGCAGTTGTGCGGCCCACGAAGGCGATTCGCCCACTATCGGGGGACCAAGCAATGTCGTCACCCAAGTTTTGATAATCATGCTGATCTCGTTCCAGTAAGCAACGACGCTGGCCATTAGCAACGTGATGAACCCACACCCCATTGTCATGCAGAAAAGCAATCAACTGACCATCGGGAGACCATTTTGCAGACGATCCTTCCCCCAATTGTTCAATGATATCTCCCGTCTCGCTCATGATGCAAATTCCACGTTTGCCCGTCTTACGTGTGCAAACAAAGCGACGGCCATTTCGTGACCAAGATGGCTGCAAACCATCGGTCAGCACACTGGACTTACCAGATTCAACGTCGAAACGCACGATTTGGCCCGTCGCGTCGTCAGGCCGACGACGATGGAACAACACGCTTGAACCATCAGGGGACAACACCGGCCACCCGCAACGTGGGAACTCCGGGTCACGAAACAAAAGTCGCGATGAACCACCACGGACCGGCAGGAGGTGTACCCCATCAGGCCGTCGAGACTGAAATGCAAATTCCTGACGACTAAGAAATCCGTCAGCGTCACGATCGAGCCGATGAAAGAAATAGCGTCGCTGAAGGTGGAACAAATCAAAGGAGTGAAACTGGAACTCGTCATACGACAACCGCCCGTCGCGATTTTTGTCGACCGGTTTCCGTTGCCAACTAAAATTTACATTGGCATGTAAGGACAAGCGATACTCGTCGAGCGTCAACCGCTCATCACCATTCGCATCGAAACCGTGGAAGGAAGAAGCGACCAATTGCCGACGGGAATCATCGCTAGCGGCAAACATCTCACCGGCATCTAACAAGGCGTCCAAGTTCTGATCTGCTCCGCGGAACCATTCAATTGGATCAAAGTACTGCTTGGAATCAGGGTGTCCATATTCCGCGTATGAAATTTGACCGTTGCCATCACGATCATTCTCTAGAAAGTCCGATTCAAGATTGGCTCGGTTCCACCAACCGCGATCAAATTCTTCTCGAGTCAGTGATCCACTCTGATCAGTATCGACATCGAGAAACCAGTCAAAACGTACAAGTCGCCCAGTCGGTTCGCGAAGCGGTGGCCCAGTGTACCACCGATAACCAAGCTGTTGTTCGATGAAGTGTTTCGCTTCTGATCGGCTTAATCTTCCATCAGAATCCTGATCGGCTTGACGAAGAATTCGACCGGTCACAAATAGTTTGCTACCAGGTGAAATGGAGCCTAAAAAATTGGAAACAAAGGTATGAGCGTTGACCAACTCGCGGGGTCGTTGATTCCAACCGTCGTACGATTCATCGAGCGCAGCAACAGCGGCAGAAACCAGATCATCAAAGGGGTCAGACATGGTCCCTCGCAGCGAGGGTGGCACAAGCCCGGAGACGGCCGCGAACTCTGCCAAGGAGAGCGTTCCACTGCGGTCACCGTCGTACAGAATAAAATCCCGTTTTAAGACCGCCGGTTCTACATCGCGAGCCAAAAACTCCGCTTGCCCCAAGCTGCGATCAAAGTCGCGATCTAAACGCTCGAATTCGGTGCGAATCCAGGCCGTTGCCTCCGCGATCGTCGTTCCCTGCCCATGCGCCAACGGGATCACCCCGGGGACCAAAATCGACAGCAGCAAATATCGAAGACACCAACCCATCCCCCGAACATAATTGCTTCGGCGAACTCTCACAACGCATCGAGCTTGCATTACATCACTTGCCTATCTTTCCCGCTGCTCGCCATCCAGGGGAAACGCATTCCCCGCTTCAAGAGGAATTGCAAATCGCCACTGTCCCCCGAACCGGTCCCCCGAATCGACGACCGTTGACCCTAACCAGAACTCACCAGAACTCTGCCTTGGCGGTACCAGCCTGGAGCAACACCGGCACGCATCCGCATCGATTCAAACTGAAAACCCCAAACTGACAACCCCAGCATCGTCGCAGTCCCTCGCCATCCCTCCCTGAGAATCCCGGCATGCGTCCCACAAATCCCCAGGAGTTTTTCCGGGGCGGCGGCAGGAGTTTTGAAAGGTTGTTGTTACTCGATGCATCCTGGTCGTCAGAGTATCGAACAACTGCAAAATCGTCGAAAGTATGCCCGGCATTCCCAACTGCCGTTGAATGCTGCGTCATCAGAACGATTGCACCGCCCAAAATCCAGCCTGAGGACCGACCAGCATCCAAAACCGACATCGCGTCGTCTGGCGGCGTTCGGTACAAGAGCAGCCCCACTTTTCGGGGATGAGTTTCGAACTTGAGGTTGCTCGCAAAGTCACAAGCCGAAAACGCTTTGCTCGCAACTGCATCACCTGTTCAACCACAACGGTATCTGCGATGCGTAATCTATTGATCTTTGGCATGTTGTTGATCGCTGCGTCTGCGGCTGGCTGGTTTCGCGTCAACCGGCAGGGCGATCGGACCTTGATCGAAATCAATCAAAATGAAATTCGAAATGACGCCCGCAACGCGATCAATCGCGGACGCGAATATCTGCATCGCGGCGAACAACTCGCGAGACAGGAATTTGGCCAAGCTGGACAGCCCCAGTCAAATCAGCAGACGCGGTCAAATCAGCAGCCGCAGTCAAATCAGCAGCCGCAATGGGGAGGCCAGCAATTAGCAAGTGAGCCTCAATCATGGCAGTATGACGGTCATTGGCAGCGGCAAACGCCCGCGAACCAACAGCAGCAACAGCAGCCAACCGGCACTCCATGGCAGCCCCCCTATTCCGCGCCACAGCAACCGCAGCAGCAACCCTATTCCACGCCCATTCAGCAGCAACCGGGAAGCCAAGCTCCCTATTCTTCTTTCTAAACGGCAGCGTGCCGGCATTTGAGTCGACATCCAAGCCAACCCGCCGAGCGGTTGAATCGATCAGCGACCACGACTTAATTGCTACCCTGCCTCGACCCGATGTTCAGTTCATCGATTACTGAAAACATTCAGTCACTGGGCAGAGCGACTACTGGGCAGAGCGACCGAGCGTGGGCGAATCGACAAGGCCATCGTTGCCATCGTGGCGGCGTAGAGCCAATGCGAGCCGAGTGCACCGATGACAGCACACCACAGCACCAAAATTATCTGTCCAGTACGATTCGTCTTCGGCAGCCAAGCCAACATGAGCCCCAACGGCAGCATGAACATCAGTAAGTGCGTGATCGACTCATACACCAGCGGGTTTCGGAAAGCGGCAAAGCGAGTCCAATCAATGGTGCGGTTTTGAGTCGGTGCTGCTAAGGCGTACGCCCCCATCCCGTTGAACCAAACGCGTCCTGCCAGCATCGTCACGAAGGTCGCTCCGCCAAGCAACGTGACCTGAGCCGCCATGACTCGACTGGCAAAGCCGGCAGTCCAATGCTTGCGATCCGCCGCATGACTCTTCGCAGTGATTGGCCCGGGTGGCGCAATTGCAGCCGCAAACAATCCCAAGCTGAGCGCGGATTCGGTCAAGCTTGAAAGCAGCATCGCGCGGTTGGCCCAACCGACCACAAAGATCCATAACAACCACGGAATCGCCCGACCTCCACGCCCGGTGAGCGACAAGACCGACAAACAGATTCCGGCAATCAAATAAGCTCGATAGACGAGGACTGAACTACTTAAAAAAAGAGGAGAAACGATCCAACGCGCAGGTGCGGTCAAACCACTGGTCTGCAGAAAAGACGCGATGCGTTCTGAAGATAACGGCCCCTCATCGGCGTACCAAAAACCGACATCCCCCCAGCTGCTCACGAAATAGAATGCCGCGATGATGCAAAGCAACCCACGCACAAAGGCCATCGGCCCGATGCTGTCAGGTGTAAACCAAAAGCGGTCCCAGTGCCCCGGCACCTCTTGCTGCGAAGATTCACTCATCAGAATCCTCCTCAGAAACCACACCAGCTTTGCCCGGCACAACGACCTCGTTACTCAGCACAGCGCCGTCAGTGCCCAGCACAGCGTCTCCAGTGCCCAGCACAGCGTCTCCAGTGCCCAGCACAGCCTCTGCACTCAGCCGCTGCTCTCGCAATTGAATCAAGGCCACCGAATCAGCAGTGCGGATCACGCTTGCCTGATAGAGGGTTGTGATTCCTGTATTCACGTCGGTCAGATCGGTCGGAAAACGGATCACCCGAATCGCAGTGATCGAGCTATCTTGCAACGCGATCGGCAACAGCAACTCCGCCGCTAAACTTGGTTGCTCGTTCTCGCTCAGCAAAGTTACCGTCGAAAGATAACGAGCCATTCGATCCGATGCCGCCAAACCAGGCAGGGCGTTGCCCCCTAGCGAGTCGACCGTCTGCCATTCGCTTTCCCGAATCTGGTCGGGGCTCCCGCCAGCGGCGGAGATCTGCAATTGGTGAGGCTGCTCTGATGATTCACCGTGAGTCAAATAAACGGGCCGGTCATCGGCACCGAAATGCGGGGATCGCAGATAGGGATGCAGCAACCGCGTCAATCTCGCATGCACTGACGATGGCTCGACAACACTCGTGTAAGAGATCGCGATCGCAACTAGATGCAAAGACACCCAAATAGACAAACCGGTCCGAACACCCACCTTGGGCATGGCAGGCTCTGGATCTGGATCTGGATCTGGATTTTGGGTGTTGGTGCGGGACATGCGACCTAGGGTAATCCGAGGCAACGGAGTTACCAGCTACCAGTTGCGACACGCGAGTGACCCGATCTCGGCATCTAATGCTCGCGTTTTTGCCGTGTTTTGCCAAGCGTTCCCACTTGGGCCACTTCGAGCCCTCGCAACCGGCTCAAAACCAGCTCGCAACAGAAGCATTCGAGACGCTGATCCTTGGTCAGCCTTGATTCAGAATTTCGACGACCTGCTCAAAATCCGTTGTATCGGCAGCAACTTCTCCATCGTGAAGCACAATGGTGCGGCGAGCATTGCGAGCAACATTCTGGTCGTGCGTGACCAGGATCACAGTGATTTTTTCATCTTGATTTAGCTTCTGGAACAACTCGATCACCTCCGTGCTCGTTTTCGAGTCCAAATTTCCCGTCGGTTCATCTCCCATCAAGATCGACGGCCGGTTTACCAAGGCCCGCGCGATTGCCACACGCTGTTGCTGGCCTCCTGACAGTTGGGCTGGATGATGGTCAAGACGATCGTACAGGCCTACCCGTTCAAGCAATTCCCTCGCTCGCTCATTTCGCTCCCGCGCAGAAATACCGGACGCGTACATCAGCGGTAGTTCAACATTCTCAAGCGCGGACGTTCGGTTGAGCAGGTTGAAGTTCTGGAATACGAACCCCAGCTGTTTGTTACGAATCCGAGCTCGCTCGTCACGATTCATCGTAACAATCTCTTGGCTGTCCAAGAGATAACTCCCGTGCGTCGGCCGATCGAGGCATCCGAGCGTATTCATGAGAGTCGATTTACCCGATCCGGACGGGCCGACCAAAGCGACATATTCGCCCAAATCAATATCGAGCGAAACGCTTCGAAGAGCATGCACTTGGACTTCACCCAAGTCATAGACTCGTCGGACATCATCTAATTCAATCAGTGGCATGGGGAATGAAGGCCTGAGCCCCCTATTCGTCGAGGTGACGGAAACATCCGTGGCAGACGACCCGAATCTTAGTCTGCCTGGACAAAACGTGGAATCGAGGGCGATTGAAAAGCAAAGCCAATTGAAAAGCAAAAACTAGTTAGCTGACCTAAATCACAGTTTGCTAAACCAGCAGTGCCGGCAGCGGCAAAAGGCTGTAGCGGCAGGAGGCAATTCAATCTGCACTCGCGCAACATGGATTGATCCTGTTGCCTCGGATCGATCCAACCTTGATCAGTAGCAGCCAAACCCGATCAGCAGGAGCCAATCTTGGCCAGCACAAGCCGACGGTCATCAGCACACGCAACCGTGCTCAGGAAACCCGTAATCAGGAAACCCGTAATCAGGAAACCCGTAATCAGGGAAACACTGCTCAGCCGGGTAGCCAACCACCCAACATGCCACTCCGCTGCCGGCCACGACGAATCGATCTAATTGGGTACAATGCAGCGAGTATGCGAGAAACCAAGGTAAATGCCTCTCAGGGCGGCGTTGATGGCAATGCAAAAGTTCGAATTTTGGCGATCGAGACCGATGGCATTTCCTTCCTCGGCGACTCGCAAGGCTAAACCAGATTGTGGTTATCAGGTGCCATTGAATGGTTGCCAGTTGCCAGTTCGTGTTTACCTGCTGTTGGCATTCACTGCACTTCTGTCCGTTGGCTGCTCTGACTCGACCACCCCAACACCGACGAATGAGTCTGAAAATCTCGAACGGGTTAGCGGCCAATCAACTCCCGAGTTTGAGACAGCCACAGGTGGCAACCGGTATGCGAACACCGCTGCTCCGCCACTGAACCGCGAACAGCAACTTGGGCGGATTGACCAGATGCTGCAAGGGGGACAGCTAGTCGAAGCCACCAAATTGCTGCGGGAGCAATTGCTGGTCGATCCAGAAGATGTAGACGTGTTATTTCGGCTGGCCAACATCAGCGCAGTCTCTGGCGACTTGAAAGCTGGCGTCGAGTACCTCGATCTAATTCCCGCAGATAACTTCGAAGCTGGACTTCCCGCCCTTGGTCAATCAGCTGACTGGTCTGCTCAACTCGGGAATTTTGATGAAGCGGAGCGGCGTTATAAAGCAATTCTGCAGCTTGCTCCCGATGCAGCGATGGCTCACCGTCGGCTGGGGCAACTCTTCAATCGTCAGGGTCGGCGGCATGAGGCGGCGGTCCACATTCGGGAGCTCTGCAAGCTTGGAGACTTTCGCCAGGACGAATTGCATGCGTTAGTCATTCTGAGCGACGCCATGTCGAGCGAACCGAGTGCACAAGCGGATGCCACGACGGACTACACTCCCATCGGACCATCAGGAAAAGCACGGGTTCTTTTTACCGAACGTCGATATGCCGAAGCGGCTGAAATGTTAGGGAACGCAATCGCGGCTGGCGATGCACCACCTGCGATCAACGCATTTTACGGTCGAGTTCTTGCCGAGGCCCAAAACGACGAAGCATTTCAGAATTGGCTTAACGGACTCACTGACCTCGAAACGATCAGTCAGTTCTCGGAATACTGGTCAGCGATCGCAACCCATCTGGCGGGGCGTCAGCAACACGAAGCAGCGGCGAGGGCGTTTCTCGAAGCGCTCGACCGAGACCCGACTGACTTTCGCTCGATGAATCGTCTCTACCAGATGCTGACTTTGCTCGGAAAATCAACCGATGCAGATCAATGGGAGAAGCGTTGGAATTCAAATCGTAAAGTACTGCTGGCAAACAATGATATCTCAGACAGTCGAACGCCAAACGTCGAAGCGATGGATGAAATTGCTTCTCAACTTTCGGGGCTGGGACGAAACCTAGAAGCCGTACTCTGGAAGTCGCTCGAAGCCTACCATCAAAAGTTACCAAAAGACGCATTGGAGCATTGGAATCGCGAACGCCAAAAACTGGTCGCGGCGGGTACCGATTTCCCCAAACGCAACAAACGGATCTGCGAAATGCAACTCACGGCCTTTGCGATGCCCAACATCAAGAACCTGCGTGACGCATCGATCGATCGATCGGGCGATCGCGTCGCATCCATTTCTCAAGCGAATCCGGCACAATTCCGAAATGCCGCGGCAGAAGTCGGTTTGACCCATCGGTATGAACTTGCACCGCAGCCGCTGGAATCCGGTTTTTCGATGTACCACCAAACGGGCGGAGGTGTCGCGGTCATCGACTATGACCAAGATGGCAATCCTGATCTTTACTTTGCCCAAGGTGCTGCTGCCCCGCCAGATTTCATCGCTGAACAATCGAATGGCTTATGGCGAAACCTGAGCGGGAAAGTCATTGATGTCACAAATTTCTCCGGCGCAACGGATCGACGCTACACCATCGGCTGTACCGCAGGCGATTGGAACCAGGATGGCTTCCCTGATTTGGTGACAGCCAACATCGGCCCGAACCAACTCTTGATCAATAACGGCGATGGCACCTTTACCGCTCGCGCGCTCCCTGGCAGCGATAGCCTTGAACGTATGCCGGCATCGGTCGCAATTGGTGATTTAAACGGAGACAATCTGCCCGATTTGGTCGAGGTAAATTACATCCAAGATTCGGAAATCGCGATGCTTCCCGAACGCGAGGATTCGGGACGTGTCATCGAAGCAGTCGGCCCGGCTGACTTCGCGCCTGTTCAAGACCGAATCGGCTTAAACGATGGCAGCGGAGCAATTCGCTTTGACTCAATCGGTGCGGAATCATCCGAGGCGTTTCGCGGACTTGGCGTCGTGATCGCTAACTTCGATCAGCAACCGGGTAACGATATTTTCATTGGGAACGATAAATCGCCCAACCAACTGTGGGTTCGTAATCAAGATTCCCAGCAGTGGACCGATGTTGCGATGATTACCGGTGCCGCCTATTCGTTTGACGGCGGCGGGACGGCCAGCATGGGAATTGCCGCTGGTGACTTTGACCACTCTGGGACTCTTGACCTACACGTCACAAATTTCCAGAACGAAAACGTCTGCCTGTATCTTGCCAAGAATGGCTACTTCCAAGATCGCGCCGCCCAGTTTCGCCTTGGTGTCCCGAGTTACCGAGTACTCGGCTTTGGGTCACAATCACTTGACTACGACAACAACGGACTGCTCGATCTCGCCGTGACAAACGGACACATCGACGACTATGCGAAAATGAGTGGACCATTCCGACAAAAATCACAGCTGTTCGCCAATCTGGGAAAGCAGTTTCAGGAAGTCACCGTCTCGGATCCGTCCGGCTATTGGCCCCAACCTCATCTTGGACGAGCGATGGCGAAAATCGACTTCAATCGAGATGGCAAAAACGACTTAGTCGTCACGCACTTGAATGAACCCTCGGCACTACTGATGAATGAATCGAAAACGTCGGGGCATTGGCTGCAACTGCGACTGGTCGGGGTCGAAAGTGAACGAGACGCAGTAGGTGCCAAGGTCACTGTCGAATCGGAGGAACGTCGCTGGACCGAGTGGGCGGTCGGCGGCGATGGCTATCTCTGCCGCAACGAAGCAGTCGTCTCCTTTGGCCTGGGTACGGCGACGAAGATCGATCGCGTGCAGATCCAATGGCCGAGTGGAGCGAACCAGATCCTAAACAATGTCGGTATCGATCATCGGATTTTGGTGGTCGAAACAGATGACAGTTGGTTTGAGCTAGAACGGTGAGGCTGTAATCATGAAGACGCTGGTGCTCCCAAGGCATTCGAGAGCAATCTCGACCACCATCAAACCACTGATTCTGACACTTACGTTGAGCTTCGGGATACTGCCCCAGGCAGGCTGCGAGACGGATGAAATCCCGATCACACCCGCACCAACGAAATCCGAACCGTCGACGACTAGTCCTAAGGAATCAGAATCATTCAACGGATCAAAACCCTCCAGCAAAACCCCGTCAGCCGAAACAGGAAACCCGTCAGCAGTAACCGACACCTCACAATCGCGGCCCAACGCAAACGCCGAACCACCCAACAAGATCGTCAATCGCGATGCCGAGCTCGAATCGATCGGGCAGTTGCTTGCCAGCGGCGATGTCACTTCGGCCGAGGCAAAACTCAAGTCGTTGCTCGTCCGAGACCCAACTGATGCAGAAGTTATTTTTCGCTTGGCGATGCTCGTTGCCAATCGAAATGATCTCGCGCAAGCGATCGAACTGCTTGATGCAATTCCTTCCGATCATCCGGATGCAGGACTACCCGCACTAGGCCAATCAGCCGATTGGTGTTTTTTCTTGGAACGGTACCAGGAAGCCGAAGAACGCTACCTGAAGATCTTGGAAGTCGCTCCGCTGGCGAGCCAAGCACATCGCAATTTGGCATACCTTTATAACCGTCAAGGTCGTCGCCACGAAGCCGCCACGCATCTTTATCAATTGTGTCGCCAGGGTGATGTCCAGCAGGATGAACTACACGCTTTGATCCAACTGAGCGATGCGATGTATACGCCGCAGGGGCAGGCCCCCGGTGATCCTGCCGAAAGACCTTACTGGCCGATTGGGCCAGCGGCCGAAGCGCGACGACTGTTCATGGAAGACAAGTATCAAGAAACCGTCGAGGTACTGCGTACTGCCGTGACGACAGGAAAACAGCCGCCATCTGTGCTAGCGCTGTTCGGGCGTGCCGCAGCGGAAGCGCAAGACGAACCGAGCATTGATTGGTGGCTAACTCACGTCGATCAACAAACACAGGAACATGCCGATTATTGGGCCGCCCTCGGACTAGTCCTGTTGTCAGAAAACCGTCTTCCCGAAGCGGGGCGAGCGTTGATCGAGGCGCTGGTTCGTGACCCGACCGATTTTCGCTCAATCAGTCGACTACGATCCATCCTGGAATCGCTCGGCCAGCCGGAAGAGGCGATTCGCCTGGAAAAACGTTTCCAAAACCTCGAAGCAATCGCCAGAGAAAACAATCGGATCGTCGACTCCGCCACTCCGAATGTGGAGGCGATGGACAACCTAGCCGAGCTACTTGATTCAATGGATCGTCAACTTGAATCGACTGTCTGGCGTTTGGTAGCAGGGTTCCATCGGAAACTATCCGCCGAACAACTGCAACCGCTTTACTCTAAGTTGACGAGTGCAGCCAGCAATCGCGATAGTCTCTCGCACATCCGTTCGCGAATTTGCCAAATTAATCGAGAACAATTCCCGCTCCCAAACCTCGCCTCGCTGATCAAGTCCAACACAGTAACGTCCACCGGTCTTGGTCCACAGAACGCGAACCATCTGCCAGCTAGCTTTGCAAACAGGGCAGACGAAATCGGTCTACAACACGCTTTCCAAGTCGCCAGCGAATTGCAAACCAACGGATTCTCGGTTTACCAGTCCGTTGGTGGTGCCGTGGCGGTTTTGGATTACGACTGTGATGGCCAAATCGATTTGTATTTTTCTCAAGGCGGCGGTGATCCTCCTACCTTTCAGGGCGACAGCAGCAATCAACTTTACCGCGGTGAAGGTGTAAAAGTCCGCAATATTACGGAACTTGCTGGCGCGGCGGACTACCGCTATTCCTTAGGTGTGACTGCCGGCGATTGGAACCAGGACGGATTCCCAGATCTCGTCGTGGCAAACATCGGTGCGAACACATTACTAATCAACAACGGTGATGGAACCTTTCGCCGACAAGCACTGGATGACCTTGACGACACGACGGTAATGACCACTTCGCTGGCAATGGGTGATCTTACAGGTGATCAACTTCCCGACATTTTTGAAGTGAATTACATTCATGATTCACAGATCAGTAAACGCCCGCGTCGCAATCCGCAGGGGCAAGTGATCGAAACGCTGATGCCCAAGGAATTTCAACCGGGGCTCGACCGCCTGATCATCGGGAACGCTCAAGGCGATCCCACTTTTTTACCAATGGGGAAACCGGAGACCGCCGCTCGTGCTGGGCTGGGCGTTGTCGTGGGAAATTTTGACCACCAACCTGGGAACGAGGTTTTCGTTGGCAATGACGTCTACGCAAATCAACTCTGGCAACGGGACGCAAAATCGGGTGACTGGACCGATGTCGCGATGCTGATCGGCTGTGCCTATGGATTCAATGGAGCAAAAACAGCATCAATGGGGATCGCCGCCGGTGATTTTGATCGGAATGGGTGGCTCGATTTTCACATCACCAATTTCCAAGGCGAAAGCGTCAGCCACTACTTGAATGAGCAGGGCATGTATCAGGATCGGAACATTCAATTCGGATTTGCAGTGCCAAGCCAATCGGTTTTAGGCTTTGGAACCCAAGCACTCGATTATGAAAACGATGGAGATCTTGATCTGGTCGTCGCAAACGGACACATTGAGGATTCCGTCAACAGCGGGGCCCCGTTCGCGCAACCGGTCCAGTTATTCCGCAACCTGGGTGACCGTTTCGAGCTAGCCGAAGTGACTGATGATTCGGGTTACTGGAACCGCAATCACCTTGGACGGGGCTTGGCAAGATTGGATTGGAATCGTGATGGGCTTCCTGACTTTGTCGTCACGCATCTTGGAGAGTCTTCGGCGTTGCTTGTGAACCAAAGCCCAAATTCGAATCACTGGGTTCAACTTGTCTTGCGAGGCGTCGAAAGTGAACGAGATGCAGTGGGAGCACGCGTCGAACTCCGCGCCGGCAATCGAAAGTTTACCGAGTGGGTGACAGCGGGCGATGGTTTCTTTTGTCGTAACGAACCGATGATTTCGTTTGGCTTGGGTGAAATTGAAACGGTGGAAGAAATGACCATTCACTGGCCAAGTGGAAAAATACAGTCGATTCAAGATTTGCAAACCAATCAGCGGTTGCTGGTCATTGAAAACCAGAGTGCACCGTTTTCGCTGAACGAAGAAACTGATCGCGAGCCAGTTGATCGTTAACCGCCCCCTGAACCAATGTGACGACTGGCCTCAACAAGTCACGCTCACCCAGCAATATCGGCGGCTAGCCCTGGGCCGTTTAGGGTGGCGATCGATGGGGCACGGTAACGGCGGGTATCTAACGTGGACCATCTAAAACCGATGTTTTTCGTTAGACTACTGGGGATGCGTTCCCCCATTGCTGGGACTGAACCGACTTGAACGCAGTCTCGTACGAGAATTATGGACATGACGAATCGGACTCAAACGCTTTGCACGTTGCTGTGGCTGGGCACGCTGCTACACGTTGGCTGTGATTCTGAATCAAAACCGGCGGCAGATCCGCCCATTGCGACAATCGATGCAAGCGAGACCACGGCGGAAGGAAAGGGCACACCCGAACCTGAGAACGTCGACCACTTGGCGGTCGCCCGCCGTATGGCATCGTTGAACTACTGGGAATCCTCCGCCGATGCCGCCTACAAGGCTCTCCTCGAGGACCCAACGAATTACGAGGCGATGCTTTTGGCAGGAGAGGCCGAAGCAGAACGAGGCAATTTCGACAAGTCACTGGCATTAGCAAGTTCGATCGACACCGATTGGCGTCTCGGGGAACGGGCGGTCTTTCTGCACGCCCGATCTCTTTTTGAATTGAAACGCACTTCTGAAGCAGCGGACGTCTTTCTGGCTGAACTCGAAAAGAAGCCGCGACAATCGGCTCTTCGACACCGCGCCTGGCGATTACTCAATCAGGTCGGCCGTCGCGAGGATGCCTGCCGACAAGCGGAATTACTTTGCCGAATCGGACAAGCCGATGAAATGGAGTTGCATTCCCTCATCCGCCGTACAGATGCTTTTCCGATCATTCTGGAACCAAACACCGACCCGAGTAAATATTTTGAGCCCGGCTTAGGCCTGGCTCGCTGGCATTTCAGTCAGCTCGATTATCGAAAAGCCATTGAAGAGCTAACTCCAGAATACGAATCGGGATTTAAAACCGCCGCAGCGAGTGCCCTGTACGGCCGACTACTTGCCGAGACACAGGCCGCAGAGCAGTTTCCAAAGTGGCACGCTGCCTGCGACTTGCCCGAGCTAGAAGAATTGGGTGATTACTGGGCTGCATTGGGCACACACTTTTTCGATGCTCGCGAATATGAAGCATCAGCCAGGGCCCTGCTGGAGGCCGTACTCCACAACCCTACCGATCGATTGAGCATCCAGCGACTGGCCAAGGTCTTTGATGCCATGGGACAACCGGAACAGGCCGAGCAGTTCCGCAGACGGGGCGTCGAGTTAGCTCAATGCGAACGTTCATCCGAAGCGTTACAAGCGATCCCCGTGAGCAACCGCAGCGAGCATCAAAGCGGCTCGTCAAAACTCATGCAACATATGCTTGAACTCGAACGCCCCTTTGAAATCCTTGCCTGGGCAATCCGCGTCCATCCAAGTCGCGACATCCAAAAACGTCGGGAAATAGAACAAAAGCGAGGCGAACTGCTGAATTCCGAGGAAGCGCTCGTGATGGCCAGAGAGGCCTCTTTGCTCGGTGTTGACCCGAATAACTTCAGCCTTGGCACGGCGTTTGAAACATTACTTGCTGCCCGGGAAACGCCCCCATCGCCCCCTGAGTCAAAACTGGTTACGGCACTCGCTGCACCACGTTTAGTCAATGTCGCATCCAATGTGGGGCTCGACTTTCAGTGGTATCAAGACCTCGAAATCAACCTTGCCTCGATTCCGATTCATGAATCGATCGGCGGCGGTATCGCCGTGTTGGACTACGACCTTGATGGCTGGCCCGACGTCTACTTCGCCCAAGGCTCGGGGGAACCACCTTCAGACGCCTGCACGAGATCGAATCAACTGATGCGGAACAACGATGGCAAGTTTGTTGCCGTCACACTTCCAGCGGGTGGCACCGACCTAAACTACGGATCTGGTTTGGCAGCGGGTGATGTCAATCAAGACGGCTTTCCCGATTTATTCGTTGGCAGCCTGGGACACAATCGACTCTTAATTAACAACGGTGACGGGACCTTCCAGGACACCACCGAACGATTGGGTGAGGTGGCTGATCGGTTTAGCACTTCGTTGGCGATCGCCGATATCAACGGAGACGCTCTCCCCGATCTTTATGAAGCGGTCTACATCGAAATGGACGGTGCCTTCGCTCTGCCCAAGGTCGACAAAGATGGCCGCGAGATCCAACCCTCACCACTCGAACACTTTGCCCAATCCGATCGTTGGTTCGAAAATCTGGGCAATGGTAACTTTGCAGTTCACGAAATCACTCGCGACACGGCTCGCCCTGGAACATCACTCGGTGTATTGGTGGCCGACTTTGACAACCAAAGCGGCAATGAAGTTTTTGTGGGGAACGATGTGCGACCAAACCATTTCCTCCTTCAAGCGGATGAGAATACGCTTTTGAATGCTGCCGATGTGCAAGGTGTTGCCAACGGATTCAGCGGAACTGCCAACGGTTGTATGGGAATCGCGGCAGCCGACTTCAATCACGATGGCACCCTCGACCTACACATCACCAATTTCAATCAAGAATCGGCAAATCTTTACTTGCAAGCGACCACAGGTGGATTCACCGACTATGCCGTGCGTTACCGCCTTGATGAGTTGAGCCTTCCCTATGTTGGCTTTGGCACGAAGGCGATCGACATTGACCGCAACGGCTGGCTCGACCTGGCAATCACCAATGGGCACATTTTCGACATGAGTGATTATGGCGAGGGGTTTCAGCTGCCGCCGCAACTGCTGATGAACCGCGGCGAGTTTTTCGAGCTGGTCGCGGTTGACGATGACTCCGGCTACTGGGAACAAAATTACCTTGGCCGATCGATGGCGATGCTGGACTTTGACCGCGACGGAGCATCGGACTTGATGATCAATCACCTCGACAAACCGGTTGCACTCTTGCGGAATGAGACCAACACGAAGGGGCGTGAATTGCAGTTAGAACTCGTCGGCACCACAAGCGAACGAGATGCCATCGGTACTCGAGTCGAAATTGCCGTAGCCGGCCAGAAACGAACGGCTTGGGTCACCGCGGGTGATGGCTACCTCTGCAGTGATGAGGCGTTCGTTGAATTCGGGCTGGGACTCGAGGCGGAAGTGACGCGACTGGTGGTGCATTGGCCATCTGGTAAACGACAGGAATTTACCGGGGCAACACCCCCAGGACGATACCTTGCCGTGGAAGGCCAGACAGATCTGGTCTCACGTTAATCCATCCGATGCGGCAAGCCCGGTACCCTGTTGAGCGGAAAATTTTCTAGTATTATTAGAGATCTACAGAGTGCCTTGATGACTGCCGTCGGGGCTCATATTCCCGTTAAGCTTGGATGATTTGATGAAAAAGCTATTGATGTTATTTGCCCTCACACTGAGTCTTGGATTGATAGGATGCGGCTCGAGCACCGAAACGACTGTCACCACGGGTCAAGCCGAAGAGTCGATGACAACATCCCAGCAGGATGAGTACGAGCAAATGATGCAAGCCGGCAATGGCGGTGGATCGGGATCAGGTGCAGCCGGTGCCGGTTCAGGTCCTGGAGAAGGCAATTAATCACCTCGCTGGTGATTCCCAGGGGAGCTGAGACATACGATCCGTCACTGCAGTAACGGATTGAACGTACAGCTCCTTTTTTCATGCGCCGACGCCGATCAGCGGTGCCACCAAATGAGAGAGGCACTTCACACACAGACCGCGACCGAGGTGGCTCGGCCTCAAGCAAATCAAACCTACCCGCGTCAGGTCACTTGGCGTCCGGGTAACGCAAAAGCGTAAATGCTTCTCCGGACCCCTGAACAATCAACTGCTGAGCATTCGCCGGTAGCGTACCGATTTCATCGACCGAGCCATCCTGCCAAGTCACAGAGACCTCTGTCACCTCGTTCGCTTCTCCGATACCCGCGATCAACGTCTTTTCGTTACTGCAAAAGTAGCCGTCTCCTGACAGCATCCACACCACTCGCCGCTTGTCGTCAACGGTAAAACGAATCACCGCACCTACGGCATCGCGACTGTTTCGCGTCGCAGTCAGCTTAAACGCGATCCGATTGTTCTGATCAGCCGACTCGTTCACCAATAAGCTGATCTGTTCGCGAGTGTGGGTCACAACCAAATCATTGCTTCCGTCGCGATTCACATCGCTTATCCATAACGCGCGACCGACGTGACTGGTCCGAAAATACTCACCCCATGCATCGTCGTCGAGTTCGGCGAACCGCCCATCACGATCGCGACGAAAAAACTGAATCGGTTGCGCATAGGGACGATCCGGGTCCATAAACTCACCGATATTACCGTTGGTGATCACCAACTCGTCGATGCCATCATTATCGAGATCGATCGCCTGCGTACCAAAGCCAACCAGAGAGAGTGTCGGTTCGATCAAATTCAGCTTGGCCGTTTCATCTTTCCACAGCCCTGGCGCGATCTGTTCGTAGTAGATGTTGTATTCGCGGCCGAATCCAGTGACGTAGAGATCCAAATCGCCATCGTGGTCTAGATCACTGGCGGCAATTCCCATCGAAGCTTGAGCGAGTGACCTGCCATCTACCGCAACACCGCGGGCGGAACCGCTATCCACAAGCTTCATTTTGCTCGAACTGCTGTCGCTGAAATCTGCCTGCGCATAAAAAGAATTCCGGGACATATCATTGGCGACAAAAATCCCCAGCGACCGCCCATCCAACGCGCCCGAAAGGACTCCGAGCCCCCGTCCCGGCACAGGATCGCCAACCCATCGCTTGGTAACCTCCGCAAATTCACCGCTTGGCGAACCAGCAAAGAACTGATCGGTGTCAGCCGGAAACGTCAGCGGATGACATGGCCCTAATTCACCGTTTTCTTTGGCACAAGGATCTGGCAGTTTTGCAACGGGGAGGCAGTATTGAGTCGTGATTAAATCCGCGATCGCATCCCCATTCATGTCAACGAACGCCCCGGAGGTCGACCAGGACCGGATTCGATTACCAGCAAGATTCTCGGTGCAATCGGTAAACGTTCCGTCCCCATTGTTTCGCAGCAAGAGGTTTTCACCCAAGTTAGCAAAGAACAAATCTGCAAACCCATCCTCGTTGAAATCGCCGACCGCTAACCCCTGGCCATAATGCGTGTCATCAATGCCCGCGATCTTTCCAACCGAGACAAACCTGCCTTCCAGATTTCGCATCAACTGGTTTGGTAAAGAATCCATCTCCAACATCGATCCACCCGCATTCATCACCAGCAAATCGGGCCACCCATCCAGGTCGTAATCAAGCGATCCACCACCGGTACCTGTCGATCGAATCAATGCCGCCAAGCGAGGGTCCGAAGGATCGTTCCCATCACCCACACCGCGCAACCCAACCTGATTGGTCACGTCCTTCATCAGAATGTGATCATGCATGACGACCCGCGGCACGATTAAATTATTGATTGGTTCACTCCGGCCGGCATTGATGACAGGCAGGGGGAGAGCCGAAAAGTCCAGCCGATGCGCTGGCGTTTCCTTCGCAAACCAACTCGGATCACGCTGTAGCGTCGCAACGATCGCGGCGCGAACCGCTTCCAGTCGGTTATTTGGCTGCTTCGTCATCGTCGTAGCTAGCGCAGACCACGCTTCTGCCTCCCAGGTCCGACCGACCTTCGCAAGTGCTTCGGCTAACTGCATTGCCCCGGTTTGGCTCTCCATGCTGCCGGTGAAATCGTTGAATGCCTCGCGGGCAGCAAGCAAATTATTGGCGTGCTCTGCGATCACTGCGACTTGCTGTTCCGTGACTTCGGTTGCCTGCGGCGAATCAGATGCTCGTAACCGCTGAATCGCAAGGCGAAGGCGATCCCAAGCAATGCTTTGGTTTGGATCTCGGCGGGTTGCTTCCCAATAGGCTCGCACCGCTTGCGCCGGCTGCTGTTGCTCCATCGCAAAGTCGCCCAAAGTCAGCCAGTGATCGGCAAAGTCGCGACTGCCGGGGACCGATTGCTCTACCCAAGCAGGGATGTCCGACCATCGCAAAGATGCCACTAAGGCTTGCCCATACATCGCATGCGCGGGCGCGAAGTCGGGATGACGTTCCAACATCTCCTGCAGTATCTCAACGGCTTCTGCCGCATTCCGCCGATATAGCAAGACGAAGGCATCGGCGAGCCGACTGCGCAAATCATCCGGGTTCCGCTCCTCCAAACGTTCGGAGGTTTTTTCGGATAAACGCCGCGAGCCAGTCTCCGTCGTTGTCACCAACAATGCCAACGAAAAACTTCGCTGCTGAATCAGTTTTTGCAGATGCGGCGGAATCTTATCGGTTCGCTGCATCTCATTCCAAAAGCCGACCAGCATCTGCCGATGCTCGTTTCGATTCGGATGCTTTTGCAACGACGCTTCGAGCAGCTCAATCGCGGGATAGATCTCCCCAACCCCCGTCAAGCCGCTAACAGCCATCTCGACTCGGGAAATGGGCTGGTAATCAGCGATGCGAGCAGCTTCTGCTAACATCCTCGCAGCTTCCCGCTTCCTGCCTTGGAACGCGGTGATGGCGGCCGCCATCGCGATCAGGTCGGGGTCTTCTGGGCTCTCGATCAAAGCCAACTTTGAATATTTGGCCGCTGTCGGCCAATCGCGGGCCGCCACGGCGGCCCGCATCGCAACGGCCGGATCGGGCTCCAACGGGCTCTCTGCGACGCGCTGCGCTCCCTTTGGCTCGATCTTCCCGGATTGGTCGGATGCTGCCCGATTGCAGCCAAGTGAAATGAGGACCAAAAACGTGAAGAAACACAGACAAAGGCCCGAATTTCCGAGCTTCTTGAAACACGGCAAGAAGGGGAAACGGACACCCCCCGAATCCAGCGAGGTCCCTAAGAGCGACCGCAAAGGAGCACTTTGGTCGCAATTAACCACATATCCTCGACATAAAAGCCGATAAAATTCCCTTAACACCGTGGCCTTCCAGGTAGGATTGGGGTTAGATTAGTAGAGTATGGAGTTGTAAAGCACCAAATCCTGGGGCTACAGTCAACTTTCTTGTCTCTTTTTTTTTTCATTTCTCGGAGGAACTAGATGTCTTTACGCAGGAAGACGTCAAGTGGTTTCACGCTGGTGGAACTACTGGTCGTAATCGCCATTATTGGCGTGCTTGTAGGGCTTCTGCTGCCGGCTGTACAAGCCGCTCGCGAAGCAGCCCGTCGGATGAGTTGTAGCAACAATTTCAAGCAAGTCGGCTTGGCAATGCACAACTACCACTCCGCATACAAACAATTGCCTCGCCACTACGGCGGCACAGGCCTCGGCGTTCTCGACGGCAACAATGCCTGGTGGGAAGGCTCGAGCACGACGAACAACGAAGAGCTCAGCGCTCTAGTTGGCCTGACTCCTTTCCTGGAGCAACAAGCTCTCTGGGAAAAAATCGCTAATGGTGGATCGGAAACAGCGCTCGATCCAAACGGCAACCCGTACCCTCTCCCACGCGCAGCCGGCCAACTCGGCTACTGGCCACCGATGGGGCCGAATCCACGCCTCGATCGAAACGGTCAAGAATCACGCCGGTTTGTTCCCTGGGTTACAGAGATTCCGACCCTGCGCTGTCCCAGCGATCCTGGCGAAGGCTTGCCAGCCGGCGGTCGAACCAACTACGGCGTATGCCTGGGTGACTCTTGGACCCAAACTTGGGATCACGGTCCTAAGAACCATAACCTGACCATGGGTGACAATTGGCGTGCGAAATATTTCACCGCTGCCGACCGTGGAGTCTTCTCCAAGCGAAAAGACACTAAATTTCGTGACATCCTGGATGGTTTGTCCAACACGGTTGCTGGTGGCGAAATCATCACTGACCTTGGCGACCTCGACAAGCGAAGTGCACTCGCTGCACCCGCACAAAGTTGGGTTGTCGATGACAATCCGCTGCTCTGTGTCGAACGTCAATGGATCGATCCAGAACGTCCGAATTTCTGGTGTGGCCCAACCAGTCAAAACTGCAACCAGCCAGGACGCCTAATGGATGGACAGGCTGGCCGTGGCATGAACTGGGCATGGGCAACCATGTCAATGACCGCAGTTCACACCATCCGTCCTCCAAACTCGGAAGTTTGCACCGCGCACTGGTACGACAACGTCGGTACTTCACCGCCAAGTAGCCGTCACCAAGGTGGTGTTCACATCCTGATGGCTGATGGTGCTGTTGTCTTCATCACCGACTCGATTGAAGCTGGTGATCAGAGTGCTCGAACCATTGGCCATCCTTGGGGAAGTAATCGCCCATGGAACGCCGGTGCCAAGAGCCCCTACGGTTTGTGGGGTGCACTCGGTAGCCGAAATGGCCGCGAAACGATCGAAGAGCAACTGAATCAGTAGTTCTAAAGATCATTTGCCGATCATTCAGAAACCTCGCTCCTTTGTGGGCGAGGTTTTTTTGTTTGCTGGAGAACCAGCCGGGAGACCTTTCGGGCGGAAATCCCTTTCGTTCAATGGGGAAGATCCCGTCGAGCCGGTATATTGAGAGCGTGTGTTTCCCGTCGATCTCGCTACAGCAAATAAAGCCTTGAAACCGAGCCGTTCAACCTCTATCGCGCTGATCGCTTCGAGCACCTTAGCGGTCTTTTACATCAGCCTTTGGCGGGAATCGCCAGCTGGAGCTCAGCCGCCGGTCGGCGCTGAAACCCCTGAGACGAACTCGCCTCTGGCAGTCGAACCGGTTAGTGGCAATCAGCTCAATCGCATCGCCACGACCACCGCGCAAACATCGCTCAACCATAATGCAACCTACGTGGGCAAACAGGTTTGCGGGGAATGCCACGCTGAGAACCATCGTCTACACGCCGCGCACGGCCACGCGCACACGTTCCGCGCGGCAGACGAACCCGAAGTTGTCGAGAAATTCTCAGGACGCACCTACACCACGCCGGAAGGCTATGGAACTTACACCTACGAATCTGGCAAAGACGGATTGCTCGCCAAGATTCCAGCAAAGTTTGGCGATCAACCTTTTCAACTGCAGTATGCGCTCGGTTCCGGCCATCATGGAATGACACTTTTGTCGCTTGTTCCCGACCCAAAGGAAGGGACTGTCGGGATCGAGCACCGTGCGTCGTGGTATCGCAATGGCGATCAATTGGGAGCCACCCCCGGCCAGCTGCATACCCAACCAGAAACATTGAGCGAACTTTTCGGCCAAAAGCACGTTGGCGAAGTCATGCGAAAATGCGTCGATTGCCATGTGACGACGGGTACGATTGAGAACCAAGGGATCGTTAACCTGACCCCCAACGTGAATTGCGAGAAGTGCCATGGCCCCGGCAGCGTGCACGTCCAACAAGCCCGCAGCATGAATCCACCTCCACCATTTTCGGTGGGCAAACAAGACTGGAATGCGGAAGCCGAAATTCAACTTTGCGGCGACTGCCACCGGATGCCCGCCGCAATCTCACAAACAGAGCTTCGCGAGTACCCCAAACCGTTAACACGTTTCCAGCCGATCGGATTGCTGAGAAGCGAGTGCTATCTCGAATCAGAGGGACAGCTGAAATGCACCACCTGCCACGACCCCCATACCACGATCACCGCGATCGAGCCTCAGGTTTACATCGATAAGTGCATCGAGTGTCATCACTCCGAGGCAACAGCGTCAGAGCTTGCGACAGAACCGAAAACAACCAAAACATCGTCAGCCAAGCCTCACACCGTCTGCCCAGTCTCGGCGACCACGAATTGCATTGAATGCCACATGCCTTCCACAACGATTGATGAGTACGGAACCGAATTCCACGACCACTGGATCCGTATCCATCCTGAACCATGATGCAAAACGCGTTTCGAAATTCCTCCCATTGGAACGATCACGGCCTCCCAAGATCGGGCACTGGGTTCGATCCGGCTAGAAAATTCGCAGGCATGCTCGCGGCCAGTCTGCTTGGCCTGATGATAGCCGGCTGCGGGAGCGAGGCTGATCAGCAAATTGCCCCCGAACCTTTTGAGCCGATCGCCCCGCCAGCAGAGAAAACAACCGAGGCTGGATCAATTGGCGTTTCACAGCGAATCGCCAGCCCCGCAACAACTGCACCAGCAACCGCCGGAGTGCCACTCTCTGTCGATAGCCTCGCCTCTCCTGAGCGTTTGGCCTCTCCAGAGAGCTTGGTCGAAAAAGCCATTGAGCTACTGGAAACCGGGGAAACTGAGTCTGCATTGAAAGTGGCATTCCAAGCAAGAGAACTCGCCCCCGACGATCCCAACGTGCTTTTCACGGTCGCTCGCGGACTGGCTGCCCGAAGGCGTTTTCACGAAGCGGTTCGAACGCTTGACCGCTTGGCGGCGGCCCACCCGGAAACTTGGCTTCCAGCCATCGGGCAGACTGCCGAGTGGCTGGTTGAAATGGGCGAAACAGATGAGGCTGAAAAAAGATATCAAGCGCTCCGCCATGAGGTCGACGACGCCTCGCAATCGTTTATCGACCGCCAACTCGCATTGATGTTTTTGCGTCAAGGTCGACGCCTGGAAGCGGCAAGAATCTTTCAGTCGCTTTGCGCCTCCGGTGACATTAACTTGCCTGAGCTGATGATGTTGCTGAAGATTTCAATTCCACTCTCCGATCAAATGAACTTGCCTGAGAACGTGGACCCCATCACTCCACTGGGACGTGCCCAAGCGGCGGTAGGGCGGGGCGAATGGGACAAGGCACAACGAGATCTCGACCGCAGCGAGCAAACAGAGGAAGTCGTTGCGATGCGGGGTCGAATTTACGCCCAGCAGCAACAGCGAGAAAAATTGAAGCAGTGGGCCCTACGCGAGTACCCGAATACCCCTGCCAATCCGGAGGCAAGCTTTGCCTGGGGTGTCTATCAATTACAAATCGAGGAGGCCAATCAAGCGGCAAAAGCACTCGCCTCGGTCATCATCGCTGACCCAACGAACCAAGACGCTTACCAATGGCTCGCCAAGTCCTTGGTAGCACTCAACCGGTCAAACGACGCAGACCGAATCACAGCAAGAGCCGAACTAATCGGTCAGACACAGACGATTGGGAAAAAACTTGCCGGCGGATCAGTTACCGCAGATGAAATGCGAAAGCTTGCTGACTTACTTGATCAATTACAACGTCCACTCGAGGCACTTGCCTGGAGAGCGATGCGGGTCAGCTTCGATCAATCGGGCGGACAAATCGATGCTGCGCAAGCAGCCAAAGCCTACGCCGACATCGAACGCCTTCGTCAAGAACGGCAACGAGATGGAACCACTGAACCCGACCGAGCGTTTGTCTTGTGCGGTGTCGACCTCGAACTTCCGTAGCACTTGAACTTCCGTGGGGTTCGCCGAGAAGATGCACATCGACACCCGCCGTCATGTCTAGAAACTGTGATCCGTCGATCGGAAACACCAAGAGAGACAAGACCAATCGGCGAGAAGGACCAACCGGCGAGAAGGACCAACCGGCGAGAAGGACGCCTGCGGACGCCCCAATGGGCCGGGGTTGGCTAGTACAGAGAGCTACTGTTGACCAGGCGAGCGTCAGTTGAGATGCGCAAAAACCCTGCCGATCTAGGAGAAGGGTGGCTGAGGGGATTCGAACCCCCGACCCTCGGAACCACAATCCGATGCTCTAACCAACTGAGCTACAGCCACCGTGTCACCTCTCGGCGAGCGGTAATTTATCGAATTGTTCGACTGGCTGAAAGTCTGTTGCCACAAGGTATCGAGCATTGTGCAAAAATTGCTCCCCAATCAGGCCGGTTTGAACCGTCACAGCCTTAGAATTCGGCACCCGCGTAGCGTCAGATTCAATAGTGAAACCTGGACTTTTCAGTGCAACCGTTGGTGCGGCTACCAACAACGAGCGAATGACGCCTAGCAACCAAGTTCCCAAATACAGACAAGATACCAAATAAAGACTTGGGTTGAGCTATCCGATCAGATTCATACCCCGATAAAAAACGAGAGTCTCGCGTTAAGCTTTTGGTGCACAGAAGCGAAAGTCTGCCAATCGAATGCACAATTCCAACCGGATGCACAATTATTGAGCAGGTCACCGACTTGAGCTGGCCGCCAAGTCCGTCTGGAGGCGAAGCTTACCCCCCGACAGTGACGCATTACCCCTCTAAATCGCCGATTCCTGGCGTGAATTCCAAAAATATCCGATTATCGTTCGGATCGGTACGTAAAATGTTCTCTTATGGGTCGGATCGGGTTGGGTGTGGAGGACTTGATTTGCGGAAATTGAGGAACATAAATTTTTCTTATTTTCCTTCGGATTGGACGCTCAGGAGTTGACGCTTCGTGATTTTCCTCTGATCCTAGAGTTTTTCCGTTTTCACTAGGAATAAATCTTCATGAATATTGCTCGGAATTTACTACTCGGTTCGTTTCTGTTCGCTATGCCGATCGCTTTCAGCGGTTGCGGCAAGGAAGAAAACACAGTGGTGCAGGGCGACGTGTCCGCTGAAGTTCAGGCGAACAGAGACGCCCGCATGGAAGAAGCCAAGGGTGATTTCAAACCAGATTTCACACCAGGAAATTAGTCTGTTTTTTTTGTTCTTTTTTCAAGAGGTCGTTTTATGAAAAAGTCTCGAGCAGCGTTCACATTGGTTGAACTGCTGGTGGTTATCGCCATCATTGGCGTGCTTGTCGGCTTGCTTTTGCCAGCCGTCCAAGCGGCCCGGGAAGCAGCTCGCCGTATGAGCTGCAGCAATAATTTCAAGCAAATTGGCTTGGGAATGCACAATTATCATTCGACGTACAAACAGTTGCCGCGGCAGGGTGCGGGTACTGGAAAGAACGTCTCTTTTTTCGGTTTTCCAGATGCGCTAGTGAACCGGCAATCCTTGAGTTACTTGGTTGGTTTGCTACCTTTCGTCGAGCAGCAAGCTTTATGGGAGCAGATTAGCAATCCAAGCACGGAACGAGTTGACGGCCGGACTACGGGACCTGGATCGATCGACCAGCCATGGCCAGCGATGGGTCCAACGCCACATAACTGGGGGATCGGAACCCAGTACGTTCCTTGGCGAACTGAGATTCCTACGTTTCGCTGCCCAAGCGATCCGGGCAACGGATTGCCTGCCGGCGGCCGAACTAACTACGCCGCTTGCCTTGGCGATGCGAGTAGCTGGAATCACACCGGCATCCCTTATTACTATCTCCGTGAGCCTAACTCGGCCGAGAACTTCTTGTCGCAACAGATGCGTGCATCCGGCCGCGGCGTGTTCGTGACTCGTATGACGACTCGCTTCCGTGACATTCTCGATGGTTTGTCCAACACGATCGCAGCGGGTGAAATCGCGACCGATTTAGGTGAGCGAGATATCCGTACGGCAGCCATGAATGGGTCCTTGACCCAGGTATCTGGTGGCGGACTGGTATTCGACAATCTATTTTGCCGACCCTTCCGAAACCCAGAGAGCCCAACCCGTTGGCAAGATGACATCCCTGAGAATCAAATCGCTCCCGGAACGCTCACTTACCTGAGTGATGACGGGCGAGGGTTTGCTTGGGCACAAAGTCTAACCTGTTCAACCAACATGAACACCATCCTTCCACCCAACAGTGAGTTGTGTGCTTGGGCGGCTTGGTATGGAGAAGGTTGCTTGCCACCTAGTAGTCAGCACCAAGGTGGTGCTCACGTGCTGATGGCGGACGGGGCCGTGATCTTTGTGACCGATTCGATTGAAGCGGGTGATCCAACGATCCCAGCAGTTCACAAAGGCGGTACTGGCCCTTCAGCTCCCGGCAGCAAGAGCCCATACGGCTTGTGGGGAGCTCTCGGGAGCAAGGCTGGCAAAGAGACTGTTGAAGAGCAGTTGAACCAGTAGATCAGTTCTCAATCATTTGACTTCACGAAGCGGCGTTCCAGTCTGGAACGCCGCTTTTTTTTGGGGGCGCAACTGCTCATCAACCCATTCGTTTCTCACGTAGCTTCATCTCCGCGGTGAGATTCCACTGCGAGAGGTTGGAAATTCTAAATTGAATTTCTCCGCGACCGTCACAGGGGACATCAAAACGACCACCACCTGACTGCCGCAACGCGAGGCAACGCGGCTCCCATAACCACGATTGCAGCCTTAACCAATGCGTTGGCACACACGCGGCTCAGTATTCGCTCGCCCCGGTTGCCCGATTAAGAATCGAGGCGGAGCAATCGATAGGCCCCGAGCAAAAGAAATAATTGACTCTGCTAACAAAATGCCTTTCCTCTGCGAAACCGCGGGCAACCGGGACGCCTCCTCTCGGCAATGGAAGCTCACCCGTTCACTCTACCGGGGCAACATCCCGATCCGGTGCAACATCCCGAAGATCAACGAGTCAATTCCCACAAGTATCGAAGTTCGTGGGCAAAACGGGCGGATAAACCGGCAGTCCTAGTAGGACGCGCCTGCACGGCAAGGATCGATTCTGGCGTACAAGCAGCCGAGGATTAGGTGATAGCCGAGACAATGAGCTTCAGCCCCGTTGCAGCCATGACGACGACCAAGAATCCAAAGATCAGCCGGTTTCCTTTGGCGATCGCCAATTTTGCTCCCACCACGCCACCGAGCAGATTCCCCGCTGCCATCGTCAATCCAGGCACCCAATCGATCAATCCAAAGATCAAAAACATCAAAGTGGCAATCAATGTCACTAAGAACCCGATCAGGTTCTTGACCGCGTTTGATGCAACCAAATCACCCGTTTTGATCAAGCTCATCGCCAACAACAGCAGGATTCCCATGCCAGCTTGGATGAAGCCGACATAGATTCCGATCCCAAAGAAGATCGCGAAAAGTGTTGAAGGCGATCGTTTCTTAATCTCGGCTTTTTCCGTCAGCCGTTTTGGATTGCTTATCAGCAGCAATGCCATCACTAAAAAGATCGCACCGAACAAACCTTCAAATGCGGCCAGAGGTAACTTGATAGCTAGCAGTGACCCCACCGGTACGCCCAAGATTGTAGGCACCGTCAATCGAATCGCTAACTTACGATCGAGATGTCCGTGCTTGTCGAAGGTCAGCGTCGCCGAAGCACTCGAAAAGAGCACCGCGACCCGATTCGTCCCGTTTGCCAGTTGTGCATCCAAACCGAATAGCATCAACGCAGGCAGCGTTAAGAATGAGCCACCACCAGCGACGGTGTTCACAATTCCAGCGGCGAATCCGGCCGCAATTAACATCACGTACCAAAGCATAATCAGCGTAGGCTCCATTTCCGCAAAACGGCTCGCATCTCCGACCCGATGTCCGGGAATTCCGCGGCCACAGGCCGTGGAACCTCTCGACAGACTCTTTCAGCAACGACCAGCTCCCTTTGCAACGACCAGCCCCCTTTGCAACGCCCCGCGTCTTAAGCAATGGCCGCATGGATCAACAGATACCCTTGTGATTTACCGTGAGGAACACCAGCATCGACCGCGAGAAAAAACCAAGGAACAGAACACTTTCACCAACGACTCGGCCAGACGGCAAGTCTTCGGCGAGCAGGACCACTCAACAAGCTAGACCGCGGCTAGCAACCCAGACCAGCGGTACCGATTTCGATCGGCACCGCTTGCTGGAGCAGGAGAAAATCCTAGGGCTGGCAAGACCGATCAAGCCAGTCAAAGAAGACGCGTCCCCAAACGACGCCATTCTGCGGCGAGAGCACCCAGTGCCCCTCCTCGGGAAAGTACAGGAAACGACTCGGAACGCCTTGCACCTGTGCCGCTGTAAAGGCCTCCATTCCCTGCGTGACGGGAACGCGAAAGTCTTTCTCCCCATGAATGACCAGCAGTGGAGTTTTCCAATTTCCGACAAATGAGTGAGGCGAAAATTGCTCGTACTTCTTGGCGGCTTCTTCACTCTTCCAATACGGACCTCCGAGATCCCAGTTCACGAAGAACAGCTCTTCGGTCGATCCATACATCGACTCAAGATTGAACACGCCGCAGTGTGCGACCATCGTGCAGAAACGACTGGCATGATTCCCCATCAACCAGTAGACGGTGTAGCCGCCAAAACTGGCCCCAATTGCCGCAACCCGTTTCGGATCGATTTTCGGGTGGGCGATCATTGCATCGGTGGATGCCAGGATATCCTGCATCGCCTGACCTCCCCAATCACCGCTGATCTGATCATTCCATGCCTGCCCGAATCCGGGTAGGCCACGGCGGTTCACTGCCAAAACCACGTACCCCCGACTCGCCATCATGTGGAAGTTCCAGCGATAGGAGAACCACTGTCCAATCTGCCCTTGGGGCCCACCCTGACAGTAGGTCAACATCGGATACTGCTTGCTATCCTCGGGGTCGTAATCGGGCGGCACAATGATCCAGTTGTGAATCTCTTTGCCGTCGCTTGCGGTGAAATATCGCTCTTCGATGGTTGGCAATTCAAGCGTCTCGTAGATCTTGCCATTCACGTCCGTGATCGTAGTCACTTGCTTGTTTTCGACGTCCAACAATGCCAATTCGGTCGGCCGCAGCATGCTTTGCTGCCTCAACAACACTTGCCCGGTTGCGAAGGCATCGACCACCGTAAAGTTGAAACGCCCTGTTGAAACCTGCTGGACTGTCGAATTGTCGAGATCAATGCGATACACCTGTTGAGTACCGCGGGTTTCACTATCGAAATAAATGCTGCGACTATCACTGCTCCATGCGGCGTTGTGAGCGGTTTGGTCGAGCCCTGCAGTCGCTTCCTGCAACTCGCCACTGCTACGGTTGTAAATGAGAATTCTATTGCGATCGGCTTCGAATCCAGCACGCTTCATCGAATGGAATGCAAGGAATCGACCATCGGGTGAGTAGCTCGGGGTCATGTCATAGCCAGGCATTCCCGGAGTAATATTCTTGAGCGGACCGCCGGCACTACTGATCAAATAAACGCCGCTATCAGTGCTCTCAGCGGGGTTATTGACCAATTTCAACGTTAGAGCCAACTCTTTCCCATCGGGCGAAAACGTGAATTGCTCGGATCCCCCAAACGGCGGCAACGGGCAATCAGCTTTCATGGACGCCATCAAGTCGAGTGGCTCGGACGCGGTTCCATCGGAACCAACTTGGACGACATGCACGTGGCTGTATGCGTAGTCATGCCATTGATTCCAATGCCGATACATCAGTGAATCAATGATCCGGGCGTCAGCCTTCGGCAGGTCCTCGAAGATCTCGGTGATTTCCTTGTCCAACTTCACGTCGACGGTGAACGCGATTGCGTCCCCACTTGGCGACGCGATCAAATTGCCAATGCCTTCTTCCACCTCAGTGAGTTGCTGAGGCTCACCACCGATCGGGTCGAGCAGCCAGGCTTGCGGTTTCCCCGGTTCTTCGTCTTCCGCACCTGCTTCGGCCGTGCCTGGTGCGATGTAGATCAGCTTCGGTCCGCTCGAATGATTTAACCAAGAGAGTGAATTCAGCCCTTTTACATCTTGCAGCAATGCCTTTGCCGCAGACTTGGCGAGCGGAGTCCGAAAAGCGGTCGCGAGCTCGTTGCCCGTGGCCACACCATTGATTGGTTGCACCAGCAGGCTGGTGGTGCCCTCATTTTTTTCCAAGTCGTACCGCGTCACTAGCATGGCCAACTGAGCACCATCAGGCGATACAGCTGAATCACCGACGCGGGACAGATTCCATAGGGATTCCGGGGTCAGCCGGTCAGCGTAAACGCTACCGACGCTGATCAGTGCAAAGCAAAACAGGAAGGCGAATCGATGCATGGTTAGTTCCAAAAAATCGGGCGTTCAGGAGCGACTCGTATTGTACCGAGTTGAGCTCTACCTTTAACCCACACGATGGGACGCAGACATCGCGCGACGGATGCTCCCCCACAGGAACGTAGTCAACACTCAACTCGATCCCCGGCCACTCAAATAATTCAACTCAATGCGACTGCCCCTGCTCGCGCAAGACACGAACATGCGACGACGCTCGCCCCGCTGCAAAGAAAACAGGGAAAGCAGAAGCCACCAGAACCGCTCGATACCAGCCTGATCGAGCGGGGGAATTAGCATCGGCCCGGTGAACGTTACTCAAGTAGTTCCCAGCAATATCCACCCCAAAAAAAGACGGAGAAAGCGTTTCCTGCAAATCCCTAATCGGGTGGCCTGACGCTGCCCGATAGCTTCATCGGTTCCGAATGACAATCGCCGACCCACGATCTTCTTCCCACCGGCACTCCGACCGGGGAACCTGTCTTCATGACTAGGCCATGACTCGCCCCCGGGGCTATCCCGAAAAACGGGCTTGGAAGCGGAAAAAACCGTTCATTCGACTGGTAAAATTTACGGATCCTGAACAATAGGCCGCGAGCAAACCTCGGAACAATTCAGTATTTAGCCGCATTGCGTTGACGTAGGGATGGCGGTGCATGATCATCTTAGACGGAGCTGATTCCATCCGGCGAAGGTTTCGTCACGTGCGTTACCGCTGCCGGGAGGCATTGGAGGGTCAGGGAACGGGCCAATTCCAATTCAAACTATTCTCGTTCACGAGTGATCCATGTCTGAAACAAATAACTCTCAATCCTCCACACCGCCCAATCAAGGTGGCTCCAAACGTCTCCCCATTCTGCTGGGAATTTTGGCGATAGGCCTCGTCGGGCTGGGATACGACCGCTTTGTTGCCCGTCCCGCGGTCGAAGCAGCTTATGAAAGCCTGTTAGCCGAAAACCAGCGAATGAATGCCGACAGCACCGTCACATTCACCGACACGGATGTCCGCAAACTGCTTGGACGAGATCCCGCCGAAACTTTTACCGATACCAATGGTGACACCGTTGAACGGTACTCGTGGCGAGCCGGGATGCCAATCAAGTCGCACGATCTGTTCGTCGTCTACAAAACGCAAACTGACTTTCTGATGTTTCATCGCGCCGATAAGTTTGCGTTCGACTCGGGTGGTGAAGTTTCTCAATTCGACACCGGCACGCCTCTCGTCGTCACGGGTGGTCAAGACGAGGAGGATTCAGAAGGTGGCAGTGAGAGCGCTGGTGGTGAGCAAGCCGGTGACGGCGGTCCGCCCAGCGGTCCTCAGTTTTCTGGCTTCAGCGTGACGCTCGACGAAGATGGGCCGGGCGCTGGTGGGCCGGGCGCTGGTGGGCCGGGCGCTGGTGGGCCGGGCGCTGGTGGGCCGGGCGGAGGCGCGTTAGGTCCCAACAGTGTGCCAACCGACATCATGGCCGAGTACGACAAAGACAGCGACGGACTGCTTAAAGGCGAAGAACTGGTTGGCCCACTTGAAGGCATTCTTGGCAAAGCGGACCTCAACCAAGATGACGCAATCTCCATGGACGAGCTTTACCGGTTTGCAATGAGCGTCGGCACGGGGCCAGACAACGCCTCAACCGCAAAAGAAGCGACTGCGACTTCAGCTGAACCAGAGGCTCCAGCTGAAACAGAGGCTCCAGCTGAAACAGAGGCTCCGGCTGAAAC
>JBMYRF010000020.1:0-62250 GCA_049602075.1 Rubripirellula sp. | reverse complement strand
CAGAGGCTCCAGCTGAAACAGAGGCTCCAGCTGAAACAGAGGCTCCGGCTGAAACAGAGGCAGCAGACGGATCTGGCGGCTAATCGTCAACGAAGCCACGGTGCCGCCAACCCGGCGATACCGATTAATAACAACAGGCCGAGACTCACCCTTCGCAGGCGGGTCCGGCCAAGTCGGGTTCCAACACGCAAACCAACCACCGTTACGGCGAGCAACACTGGTGTCAGGACTGCCGCTAACAGCCCCGGCACGATGATTCGGTCGCCAAAGAACCAGTACAAGATCGCGATTCCTGGTGCGATGCTGATAAAATACATCGCAAACATGAAGGCACGTGTCTGCTTCGTACTCCAATCATGTGCCTGAACCCAAAAAACCATTGCGGGCCCGCCCATTCCGACGAGCCCCTGAAAGAACCCCGAAACTGGAAACGCAATCCACGCCCACAATGGATGCAGTTTCTCACGCGGTCGCGGCCTGAATGAAATAATTGCCAGAGTGACGAGCAACACGACACCACCAACAATCTGGCGAATCGTCGATGGCTGCAATGCTTCCATGTACTGCAACGTCAATACACCGACCGGGAAAAGCACCATCCGCCCCAACCCCGGCCCAGCGACTTGACGCACCGTGATCGAATCACGCAGGCTCCACAGCCCCCAAGCGTTTTGAGGGATCGTTGCCACCAACAGCGAGCATTGGGCTTCCGGAATTGAATAGCCGCAATAGAGCATCGACGGCACAATCATCAGGCCGCCCGCAAATCCAGTCGCGGCTTGGACGAAAATCCCCGCACAAAGAATCAGCATCAAAGGCAATAGCGACTCAAGGTACTCCATGTAGGTGATCGTATCAGACCGGGGCAATCATGCGGAGTGGTCGAGAAAAAGCGGGGTGCTAAGAAAAGGGAAGCGTCAAACAATGTGGAGTGTCGGGGCTAATCTCGTCGCAACTTCGCCGATCACAGTATCGGCTACGAATGAACGCGTTCTTCGGTGGCAGCATCAAAAATCAGTAAGTCCTGCTGTTCACCACACACGCAAACTTCGTCTCCTGGCTGGGCAGAAAATTCAGCATTGATCGCCTGAATCGCCGTCACCGTTTGCTCACCGCACTGCACCGAAATCACCTGATCACGCCCACTGAAAGAGCATCGCTGCAATCTTCCCGCGATTCGTACCGCGTATCGACCATGGAGATCACTCCCGGTAGATTCAACTCGCAAAGCTTCGGGTCGGATGGCAATCACAATTTTTTCGCGTGCTGCGGCGATCGACAAATCACTGCTTGCTTGCCCCTCTTGCTGAAACATCCACTTCCCAGCACGAAAGCACGCCTCAAAACACTGAATGGTTGGTGTTCCGATAGCGCGAGCAACAGCCAGCGTTTTTGGATCGCGGTAAATCTCATCAGGTCCAGCGCATTGATCGATCTGTCCACCATTGAGCACCGCGATGACATCGGCCATCCGCATCGCCTCTTGCCCATCGTGCGTGACATGAATAGTCGTCCCGCCCAACGAGCGATGCCAACGCAAAAGATCGGCCTGCAACTGCTCCCGCGCTTGGCCATCGAGCGACGACAGCGGCTCATCAAGTAACCGCACGCTGCTCTGCCGCGCGACCGCTTTGGCAATCGCTGCCCGCCTTAATTGGCCACCACTCAGATGGTGAGGATAGCGGTCCAATAATGCCGCGATCCCAGTCAATCGGGCTGCCTCAGCGACTCGCTTTTCCTTTTCATTTCGTCCTAAACTCTTTTTCAACCCAAATTGAATTGACCCAGCCAACGTCCTGTGGGGGTACAACGTGTCGTGCTGGAACACCATCGCCACGTCTCTGGAGCGAGGCGGAAGTGCCCTGACATCCTCACCGTCCAGCAAAACCTTGCCTCGCGTTGGTTTCTGGAGCCCAGCGATGATTCGCAACGTGGTCGTTTTTCCACCGCCGCTTGCCCCTAAAAGCACCAAATATTGGCCAGATTCGACCTGGAAATCGAGCCCACGCAGGACGTGCACCCGCCCAAAGGCCTGATCGATCTTTTGGAGATGGACAGACGTCATATAATTACAATAACCCAATCGGTGTCACGGCATGCGGAAGTAGCCGATTGCATTTTAGATCAAGTTGAGGGAGATCACTCATGTCCGTTTATCCGTTTCGAATCTTCAGCCTTTCCCTGGTCGCATTCGCTCTCTTCGGCACCGGCAACTGGATCGTCACTGCCGACGAGAAGGACGGCGATTCGCAAACCGAGTTGGCATCGCCGGATGGTGAAAAAGAATACGTTCCCAAAACAAAAAGACAATTGCGTCAGATCCTTACGCCAATTCAGTACAGCGTAACCCAGAACGAAGACACGGAGCCAGCCTTCAAGAATCGGTACTGGAACAACAAAAAGGAAGGCACTTACAAGTGCATCGTTTGCGAAAGGGATCTTTTTAGCAGCAAAACCAAATACAAATCAGGAACGGGATGGCCCAGTTTTTACGCTCCGATCACCAACAAGAATATCGGCACGCGAAAAGATTTCCGTTTGTTCTATTCACGAATTGAAGTGCACTGCGCCCGCTGCGACGCCCACCTTGGCCACGTCTTTGATGACGGCCCAGAACCGACCGGCAAACGCTATTGCATGAACAGCGCGTCGCTGAAGTTTGTCGAGAAAAAAGAGGAACAGAAAAAAGATTGAGTGGCAAGAGCACTGCTAACAGATAGCAAACACCTCGGTCAGCGAGGCGGCTGCCACCAACCTGACACTGCAAAAACGGTTCGACTCCTCTGCCGGCACAGCCAATGTGTCGGCAGTTTTCTTTGGACCGGATTTCCCCTATCCACTGCAACAAAATGACTTGTTGCGTCAATCAGGGCTGGCTGTAAGACGGATAGGCTCGACGTGAGCGTCGGAGCGAATAAAGCGTTTCACTTGCGGCGTAGGCAAGACCTGATAAGAAGCAAATCACGCCGATCGAAGCAAACAACGCTGCATATCCGTACTGCTCACCAATCCACCCCAGTAGTGGAGCGCCCCCAACGGTGCCTAGGTCGAGCATCATCAAGGCTAACGCGGACCCAGTTCCGCGAACGGCGATCGGAAATGAATCTAGGGTCAACGACGTCATCGTATGGAACATCAGACTATGCCCCACGCCAGTCGTCACCGCCGGCACAATGATCATCCACGGATTGGACGCGTCCACTAAGCCAAAGCCCAGCATGCCCAACGACATAAACAGCATCCCGGCCAACAAGACCTTCTTTGGCCCCACGCGTTCGGGCAAACGTCGCGAAGCAATCCGGACGATCAAAGCGATCCCGGCATAGAACAAGAAAAACAGACCAATGACCGAAATGCCTTCAATGTGTAGCGACGCTGCATCAATAAAACTGGCCAAGAAAACAAATGGTGCAGCCATGCATACTCCGAACGCCAAATCGACCACCAAGATCATGCCGGGCCAGTATTGACGAGTCGTCCTGATGAAATCAGATAACTTCAACGGGTTCTTGCCATTCCCGGGAGTGGGGCGGAGCAAAGGCAAGCAGAACGCTGGCAAAATAACGAATAGAGTGGCGGCAATGAAAAGCACTTGGAATGTCTCACCTGTTCTTTCGGCGAGAAACCAGTCTCCTAACAATGGACCACATAGCATTCCAATGAACCCACCAATTCCAAAAATCCCGATCGCCTCGGTGCGTCGATGCCCAGGTGTGGTCAGAGTGATGTAAGTCAATCCGCTCGTAAAGACGATCGCTGTGCCCAACACCAGCGAACCACGAATCATGTAAATCACCCAGTCAATCTCGGTGATTACCAGATTTAAAATCGAAGCCAAGCCAAAGACGACATACCCGATTCCCCACATGGTTCGGGCACCGAGGCGATTGATCCATTGTGCCATCCAAGGTCTCAACGCTAAGCCAGCGATGGCACACGCCCCCATGATCCAGCCAACCTGCCCCAGATCACCACCAAGAAACTCGATCCATCTGCCGTAATGAGCCATCAATGTGTTGGCGCAGACGAAACAAGTCTGGCTGACAAAAGCAAGCCAAAAATTTCGGTCGTATAGAGGGGGATCCAAAGGAATTGATTTTAGAAAGAGGAAAGCGTGGCGGGATCAAACTAAAGAAACCTGAGGCGATGGGGCCCACCAAAGAAAATGTGCAACCAAGGCATCGCAACAGTGTAGCAATGCGACCATCAATGCCACTCCCCACGTCCCCAACCTTCGCAAGGAACGACCGTACCGGCATTCCCCTGTTTGATCATCCACAGTTCAATCATCCCCTGTTTTCACTTTCTGCTAATCAGGTCCAAACCAGATCCTTCACTCAGTTCCACTCATTTAGCTCCCGCGAATGGGCTCGAATTCATCGAATGGGTAGATGCACACAGGAACGCATTCGATCCCGCAATCATTCCGCACGGTGGGACTTGTCCCCCTTCACTCCCTCAACAGACCGATGAACCTTTGCTCAAAATTCCTTGATTGAATGAAGCGAAAGGATCACAACACGAGTATCGCCTACTTCCTCAACACCCCAGTGCGACATCACCGCAACGGCAGAGGTTCGCTTTCGCTCACGACCCCAGAGGTCTCAAACGAGATTTTTTCTAAACCAAACTGGGCGTGAACTTCCATTCACAATCAGCCCGTGACCGGCTGAACTTTTTATCACTGGTGGGCAGTTCAATGAAGATGCTGGGTGATGAAGATGCTGGGTGATGATCGATCGCCAACCATGATCAGCTCAACAGCATCGATCAATCTCATCCAAGCCCAAACCCGCGAATGAGGCCCCTAAACACGGGAGAGCCCCCCTGCGTCGACGTTTTTCCAGGCATGTGCCCCCAATTAGTGAGCATCACGGATTGGTCGACAAAGACTGACCAACAATCGTCGAACCACCCATTCACTTTACCACGCGACGCGGAACAAATCGTAGAATGCCTAACGCAGAATTTGATGTTGTTTCTACCTCTCGGATGTAATGCGTCGTCGTGTCAACCAAACAGCCATTCTCTTCCCAACAGGATCCGTTTTTTCCGAACGGACCAGCTTCTCCTCCACCAATGCGACGGTCACAGTGGCCATTCATTCTCTTAGTTACGCTTGGTTTTGGTCTACTGTTTTGTGGCGGTCTGGTGACGCTCAGTTACATCGCGATTCAAAAAGCTGCTGGCGTTCGTCCAGCCGTTGACCTACCTGATGAAATGCCATCACGAAGCGATGACCGTGACCTGTTCAACGCGTCACTGACTGATTTCGCAGCTAAGCCAAAGACAGACCCTTGTGTAGATCCTGAGGTTTGCGAGTTTGTGCAAACCAGCCTCAGTCAACTGCGCAACGCTGAACCCATCTTGTTCAGCCGAGAGATGTTCCTCGAGGCTATTGCTGCGAGTCCCGCCGGAGAAGGCAAAATTGGGTTCGTCGAACGACTCACCATCAATACCTGGCTAGCTGAATACGAACCGACCCCCACCATCGACGAACCCCATCATCGAATCTTAAAGATCCACATGAACGGAATCGGTGACCTGGCAACAGTCGACATGCTGATCTATTCAACCGATAGCCAAGCACAATCTGTGCAGTGGTATCTGGTCAAAGAAAGCGATGAATGGAAGATGTATGACTGGCAGCGACTTGAATATGGACGACGCATGTCAGATGAATACGCAGGGTACGCCGCAGCCGAAACATCCAATGCTGAAGGCTATGACCAGGCCATGCAGGAATTGGCTGAAGCCCAAAACCTCTGGTGGAATGGCGAACAGACGCTTGCCAGGGCAAAACTTCGGAAATGCGAAAGCACGCCAATGCTTGCCTCCGATCGCCCCGTCGGAATGCTCAGAACCGCCTACACTTGGATGGGACTCGGCGAGGACGAGGAAGCAATTCGAGTCCTGAAAAGCATCCCCAACCCTGATCAATCTTGGGGGGTTTGGCCATCCATGGCGGCCTGCTTCCTGAACGCGGGCCAACAAGAACAGGCACTGCAGGCTGCATTGAAGGCGCAGGCACAAACGCCGGATCATCCCAACGTTCAATGGTTGCTCTCGCAACTCAAACCCTCATCCAAAGAATCGGCTGAGCACCTTGCCAAAGCCCTTCAATTCTGCCCACATGATGCGACCTACCTTGCTGCCGTTATCGCCAATACGCGTCCCAAAGATATTCCGCTAATCCTTGATTGCATCCCGCTCAGCGATAATGACTCGGAATGGTCGCAGTTGCTCGATAGCGCAGCTCGTTCAACTGAGTGGGGTAAAACGTTGTTCACCGCCGCTCAAGAGCACACGGAGCTGCCACCGAGTTTTACAACCTTGGTCAACGCGAATATTGCCTGGTCAAAAGCAGATTACGATGATGCAGCCGAACTATTTCTGAAAGCTCGAGATGAAGCGAAAACAACGATACTTCGAGACATTGCCAACCGAGACCATCTTGCGGCGCGATTAGAAAATGGACGCATCGCCGAATTATTTCGTGAAGTCACGTCCCTTGAAGATGTATTGGCTGAATTAACGCAGCAGGCACTCGACGAGAACCTGGACATCGAACCAGAAGATATTCTCGAAGCCCTCAGGCAGGTCGATACGGAAGACTCAGATTGGGTCAGCGGACTCCGCGGTCACGCCAATTATCAACTCCGGCAGTACGAATTGGCCTTACCAGACCTGGACCGTTTCTCACGCTGGATCACCACCCAAAGTGACACGCCTGAAGATGCAGAAGCTCCCTCAAATTGGATCGCCGACGCGGCTGCTTCCCAATTGACCGAAGTCTTGATCAAGCTGGATCAGCCGATGGACGTGCTGAAAAGATGGCCAGCGGACCTCAGCCGACACCATCAGTGGGGAACACTACTGCTGCGTCGAAATAATGACAAAACGCGAGAGCACGTGCTCACCGCGTTTGAGGAAACACTCCCCGATTCGATTGATGTTCAGCGATCACGTTTCCTGGCAATGGACGCCAAATTGCGAGGGGATGCTGATGCTTGTGACCAACACCATCGCGATGCCATCGAAAAATGGAAAAGACTCAGCAGCGAAGAAGTCGCCTATACAGTGCAGACACTTATTACAGATCGCGCTCGCGACGCGGTCTGGAACCGATTCAGCGGTCCGCCCTTCGATCAACAAGCAACGGATGAGCAGCCTCCACTAAGCGAATCCTTCTTCATGGCGGCTGCCCGCGAGGCGAACGCGTTGAAAGACGAGCAGGCAATTCGGCACTGGATCGATTACGCCGCCCAACAAGGCGTCGAGACTGGCGACACCAACTCCGTGATGCAAAACACTTTCGGAGACCTACTGCTTGAGACAGGGAACTATGAGGCGGCTGCCACCGCATACCTCGCAGCGATTGAACAACAACAAGCCAAAGACACATGGAGATCAGAGGAAAGACGACTGAACTATATCGATTCCATGATCAAAGCAGAAAAAACAGACGAGCTGCTGACATGGCTATCAGAGCAAGGTGAAGTACCCGTCATGGATCGAGCAACCATCGAATTGGCTGCCGGAAATGGAGCAAACATCACCAACCTGCTCGCTGATCAACCCAAGGAAGAAGTAACGCGGTGGCTTCAGCGTTCACAACAGCGGCGATCCCTGGAACGCTACACCGACGAAGCCTGGATGGATACTCTGCTCAACGATTACCCGATCTACCTGAGCTATCTTTTCGGTCAAGCATCGGGTGATTTGGCCGTGCTTCAAAAGCAATTACCAGAAACAGAGCAAATGCAGCGATGGGTGCGACAAGCCGTCGGCAGCGATGCAGAGCCGACGAAACTTTCTCCCCGCAGCGAACAACAGCATGCATGGGTCGCAAACCTTAAAAATGGCCAACGTTACCTCGTCGCCTTCGAAATGAAGCAATACGAATCATCCAATCTGCCCGAATCAATTCGTCCACAAGTCGCGGATGCCGTTTTGCAGATCTCACTCCACGTGATCGACCACCAACCACAACCAACTCGCCGCTTGTTTGAGGCAATTGCCCGCATTGCAAACGAAGACGCAATCGCATTCCAGTGGAACGACCACGGCTTGCTTTGGGCCGGCGAAAACATGAAAGATCGCTTGAAATGGCAAAACCGCGTACCGGCAGAGCACGCCATGGGAAAATACCGTTTACTTTCGGAGCCTGCTTTCAACCAATCCAATACCTCAGATTTATCACTGGCGCAGTGGAGCGACGCACTGGAAGCGACAAGCGAAGAATACCTTCCCATCCTGACCCGGCGGTCGATCGGTTCAGTCACTGAACAACTAACGGCACAACTCATGAACGTGAATTTCGACGAGTATTACCTGCAGGTCAAAATGGAAGCCGATAGTCAACTCGACCCGCTGGCAAAATCGGGCCGCCAGTTTCGATGCAATGTTCGCGATGCACAACAACGCTAACCGAGCCAATCGATTATCCCCCCCCTCCATCGTCCTTGCTTCAGCAGGACGTGGACCGCCAACTGGATGCATTCATGCCTAGCTATGCCATCAAGCGTTCCATCCTGATCGACGCTCCGGCCGAACAAGTTTTTGATACCGTTGCGGATTTCGCAACTTGGCCGACCTGGTCGCCGTGGCTGCAGGTTGATCCTAAGGCGGCGTTGAATTACACCGGCAAACCTGGCGGCTTGAATTCAGGTTATCAGTGGACCGGAGAAATCGTCGGGCAAGGTGAAATGGAGCACTTATTTCTAAACCGGCCGTGGCAAATCGTGGACGATTTACGATTCATTAAGCCGATGAATTCGAGATCGGATGTCAGCTTCGATTTTGAATCAATCGATCACTCGACCAAAGTCACTTGGCAGATGAACGGTAAACTGCCCTGGTTTCTGTTTTGGCTAAAGCCAACCATCACAACGTTCATCTCGATGGACTACGACCGTGGGCTGAAGATGTTGAAAGAGTTCGTCGAAACGGGGGAAGTGCTCAGCGAACTCGAAGTTTTGGGAACCGAAACCCGCAAAAAGATCCACGTTCTCGGGACTCGAGATTCCGCAACTATCACCCAGATCGGCCCAGTCATGGAGAAAGCCCTTCATGAAGTCGGCAAGACGATGCAAAGCGTTGAGATGACACCCGCTTCCGAAGCGATCAGTATTTATCACCCTGTGAACCTTAAACATGGGCGTTTTGAATTCACCACCGGTTTTCCCGTCTCGTCAGCAGTTGCGCCACCCTCAGGTTTGCAATGCATTGAGATTCCATCCGGCAAGTTTTTACGCATCAGGCATACCGGTAGCTACGACAATCTTGGCAATGCATGGAGTGGCATCTATCAATTCGCGAGAGCCAAAAAACTCAAAATTGCCAAACGAGATGGGTTTGAAATCTATCGCAACAATCCCAATGACACACCTGTAAATGAGTTGGTCACCGACGTTTACGTCCCCCTAAAGTCATCAAAGTGATTCCTGAAATGTGCCGCAAGAAATTGCACCTCGCCCAAATACCCTACCTATAATGAAGGCCCGTCTTACCCAACCATCCATTTCTCCACTCATGGAACAATCCCCACCGATGTCGAAGCTGAATCGCCGCCAATTTTCCGCTCTTGCTGCTTCCGCCTACATGGCGTCCACTGCACCTCGAATGACTCAAGCCCAAAGCCCGAATGAACAATTGGGAGTTTGCATTGCGGGCTTGAACGGTCGGGGCGGGGAGCATATCCGTGGTTTCAACGCCGATCCACGAACCGTGATCCGCGCAATCGTCGACATTGATGAAGAAGTGGCAGGGAAACGCGCGGACCAAATTTCGAAGCTTCAAAACTTCAAACCAGAAGTGTTCACGGACGTTCGAAAGGCGTTGGACGCAGATGGCGTCGATATTCTGACGTGCGCAACGCCCAACCATTGGCACGCCTTGATGGGTGTCTGGGCAATGGAAGCTGGCAAAGATGTCTACATCGAAAAGCCGGTCAGCCATAACATCCATGAAGGCCGCGCATTGGTCACCGCAGCGGAACGCTACGGACGGATGTTTCAAACCGGCACTCAATCTCGCAGCAGCAGCGCTTGTCGCGATGCCGTCCAATTCTTGGCGGACGGTGGCATCGGAGAAGTCAACTTCGCTCGCGGACTCTGTTACAAACGTCGCAAGTCGATTGGAGCGCTCGGTGATTACCCGATTCCGCCAAATGTCAACTTTGATCTGTGGAGCGGACCAGCGAGCTTGACCGATCCCAAACTCACGCGGGGACGGTTCCATTACGATTGGCACTGGCAACGGCATTACGGCAACGGCGACCTCGGCAATCAAGGCCCACACCAAACTGATATTGCAAGATGGGGCTTGGGTTTGAATCGCCACCCCAATGCGATCATCAGCTATGGCGGGCGACTCGGTTACGACATCGAACGCAACGACCCCAACTATGTCGACGCTGGTGACACCGCCAACACCGAGGTGTCGATCTATGACTACGGCGATAAATCAATTGTCTTCGAAACCCGCGGCCTGGACGTCAGCGATTCGATGGGCAAAGAAGTGGCGACCTTCTTCGGTGACGGAAAAGGCAATAAAATCGGCGTGATTTTTTATGGCGAAGACGGCTACTTGGCTCAAACACGTTACGACTACTGCCGCGTGTTCGACAAAGAAATGAATTTGACCAAAGAATTCAAAGCCCGCAATGTTGGCGATGCACACTTCGCAAACTTCATCGATGCCTGTGTTTCGCGAGATTACGGCTCGCTGCATGCTGATGCCATGACCGGCCACCTGTCTGCTGGTGTCAGCCACCTCGGCAATATTTCTTATTACCTGGGCGAACAAAACAAGGCATCGCTCGAACAGGTGATCGATGCCGTCGGAAAAGTGAAGAGCCTAGACGACAATGCGGCCACGCTCGAACGAACGGTTGAGCACCTCAAAGCAAATGGAGTCGATCTAGAGAAGACTCCGCTGGCGCTCGGCCCCTACTTGGAGTTTGACAATGACTCGGAAAAATTCACCAACAATGACGAAGCGAACGAGATGCTGACCCGAGAATACCGCAAAGGCTTCGAGGTCTGAGAAAACGCAAAAAGACTGAGCGTCTTTTTCCTAACTCCGCGATCGCCATCGTGATCAAAGCTCACAAACGTAAGCCCAACTCTCGCTGGCAATCACGTTTCCTGGGCAAGACGGATTTCCAGCAGGGCAGGGTGGTCAGCAAAATTCGCGACGAACTGTCACGTCAGGCATTAAAAAACCTCGGTGAGCAAGTTCCTGCTCACCGAGGTTTTATTTTTCGAACTCAGCGAATTCGCTACACTTCGCGTGACTTCCGACTCATCAGAGCATTCGCTTGCTCGTCATCGATGAACTTTTCTTGCTTAGGATCCCAGCGAAGTTCACGACCGAGCATCAATGCGATGTTGCACAGGTGACAACTGGTCATCGTTCGGTGGTGCGACCAAACATCGGAAATCGGCTTGCTGCGATCTTCAATGCAGGCAAAGAAGTTACCCATATGACTACCGGGCTTCTTACCCTTGCAAAGCTCGACGATCTTTTCATCGAGTTCCGCACGGTCTGCATCGGTCAAGGCATTCACGGGCGCTCCCTCGAGCTTGCCACGATTTACAAAGATACGCCCCTTCTCGCCTTCGAATAGGATGCCATTGCCGAAGTCGACGTTATCACCTTCACGCTTGTAGTGATGGTTGACGTTCATCACCGAACCATTCTCATAGGTCAAGTCGATGTGGAACTTCGTTGCGGTGTTATAACCGTTGGGAAGTTTCGCATCGCCATCAAGGAATGCCTTCCAATTGAAATCACTTGGAACAACCTCGGGGAAGCTACCTTCACCAGCCACCTTGACCGGCCCCGTTTCGCCTGGTGCCAGTGCCCACTGGGCGATGTCAATGTGGTGGGCACCCCAGTCGGTCATCTTGCCACCCGAGTACTCGAAGTACCAGCGGAACATCCGACGACGCTCTTCGCAATAGTCAGCATCAGGTGCTGGACCAACCCACATATTCCAATCAAGATCGTCAGGCGTTTCGGTGTATTTAAAGGGACCGCTGGAGGGTGCGCCACCGATCGCAACGTACGCGTTGACCTTCTTACCAAGTCGCCCGCTGTGCACCATTGCAACCGCGGTCAAGAACTTGTCCTTGGTACTGCGCTGCTGCGTTCCCACTTGAAATACGCGACCAGTTTCTTCCACCACCTTGCGGATCTGCTTGCCTTCGTCGATCGTTAGCGTTAGAGGCTTCTCGCAGTACACATCAGCACCACTTTTCAGGGCAGCAATTGCGATTGGAACGTGCCAGTGGTCAGGAGTGCCAATCGTGACAACGTCTGGTTTTTCCTCTTTCAACATCTCGCGATAGTCGGTGTACGTATTCAGCTTGCCACCGAACGCCTTATTGAATTCCTGGCAGTGCAATTCGTCCACGTCACAAACGGCAACCATGTTGGCATAGCGTGCTGCATCGCGAGCGATCCCGCCACCTCGGTTGTAGCGGCCACGACTGCCACCAACACCGATCGAAGCCAAACGCAGTTTTTTCGAATCCGCTTGAGCGATGGCGGGAGAAACAGCCAGCGCGGAACCGGCCGCGGCGCTCGTCTTCAAAAATCCACGACGTGATGAATGCATGAAAATGCTCCTGGTAGGGGGTAAAGGCAAGAACCCAACATCATAACTGTCGGAGCCGCCCGTTGGGAGGACTTCTCGTCACTCGCGAAAAAGCAAGGCCCCGAAAAAGGAATGGTCTGCGAAAGATCGGGTCTGCGAAAGATCGGGGCAAGAAACCGTAACAACGCGTATCAGACCAGCGCAAAGTCGCGTCACCCCGACGGACCGCCTTGCGACAATGTCAGCGGACCGCCTTGCGACAATGTCAGCGGACTGCCTTACGACAATGGCAACGGACTGCCGCATAAACGCCGCCAGAGCTCCGTTAGTTCATCTTCCTTCGGAATTTCTCCACTACTGTCGATCACCAGCCACGGACGAGCTCTTCGAATCACCCCCTTTTCGAGAAAATCGCCGAACAACCGCAACCGCAGAAGAGAGTCCGTCGAATGATTCGTGGTGAACGGACTGTCGTGAGGCCCCAATAAGACGCCAACGGCGTGTCCCCGACTCTTGGCCAGGCTAATCGGAGCTGACCCAGCAGTGTCCAAAGTATCGTCCCCCGATGGATCATCCGGTACGAAGGAATCAATGTCGCCACACATCGTGTCGATATCGATCTTAGGATGTGTATCCAAAAGCGAAGTTTGAATGGACACGGTGACCTCTAAGACCAGACGCGACGCACTCACCTCAATCGGAGAAAATACCAACCGTAATGCGTAAGAGTTTTCACCTTGCGGGTAGTTGACGTGCCAATGGTCGCCACGCACGTACTGTTCATCTGCCACCGGCAACTGATCTTGCTGGACAGCGCACAGTTCGAGCAAGGTTTCTGTGCCGTCCTCGTCGATCAGCTTGATTCCAAGATCACCACCGCGGGCATCAACGGCCCAACGGCTCGACCCATCCGACCAGGTCGCAACGCCTAGTTTCTCAGTCTGCCACATAACTGCTTGTTGCCTATAGTGAGTATTAAATTTTAGATGGCTCGCGGCGCCGAACCGATGACAAGCCCCTCGTTGCTACCTTTCAGACACTCGCAGCAACACTTCCCCAGCTGAAGAGTTCCATTCTCGAAATCTGCTGAGAAGACTTCTCGGTAGTGATGGAATCCACATTCGCTAAGACCAGAGCCAACCAAACCAAGAGCGATCGTTCTAGGTTCAATAAATTGGTTCAGTCAATCGGTATCAAAAAGCAGTTCCGTTACTTGACCACCTCTTCTGGAATGATCTTTTCGTTTTGCCAATAGAATCCATCGCTCCGTTTTTCCAAAATTCTCGCCCGACTGCCGGGTGCCAAGGGTTTCTCATCTTGAGGCAAAAACGCTGCCAATTTATTTGCTTGCTCGCGGTATTTAGCATCAACAGTTTCACCCCAAAGCAAATTCGTTAGCTCCAACGGATCCGCCTTTCGGTCGTACAGCTCTTCACCACCATCGGCGTAGAGAATGTATCGCCAACGATTATCGCAAACGCTATGATTCCCTGCATTGTGCGAACAAATCGCGGGCCGAGTCCGTTCTGTTTCCGGGTTCCGAATTTGCGGCATCAGACTCAGCCCCTCGATTCCCTCTGCTTGGGGTAACCCAACCATTTCGGACAAGGTCGGATACAGATCCATCAATTCAGCTGGCTGCTCACAACGTACCGCTTTGGGGACATTCGGCCCAGCCACAATCAAGGGAACACGAGTGGAATGTCGCCAAAGGGAATTTTTCCCTGAGATCGCTTTCTCACCCAGGTGATAGCCGTGATCACTCCACAGTACGACAATCGTGTTGTCAGCGTGTGGAGATTTCTCAAGTGCATCGAGTACCCGCCCTACTTGGCTGTCAACAAAACTGATACACGCCAAGTACGATCTTGCCAAGTTGCGCAGCTGGTCATTTTTCTCCAACCAACTCGTACGGGGCTCCGGTAGGTACCAATGAATGAACCACGATGACTCGGGGGTATCGTCACGATCGCCCTTCAGGATTGGCGGCATGGTCATGGTTTGCTCTGGATACAGATCAAACCATTTCTGGGTTGCGTAACACGGCACGTGCGGCAGGAAAAAACCTACCGACAGAAAGAACGGCTTGTCTTCCGGCATGCTTTCCAGTTCCTCCACTGCCCACGAAGCAACTCGCCAATCCCCCTTGTCTTCGTCTTCATGCGGAAATACGCCCCAGTCCATGAGCGGATTATTTCCGCCAGGGGTCGGTCCGATCAATTTTTTCCTCGGCCGCACTCCAACGCCGGCAGGTGGCCCCCAAACATCAGCTTCTTCCTGGCCCGCTTTGCGACCGTAATTTCCGTGATAAATCTTGCCACCGATCAGAGTTCGATAACCATGACTGCGGAAGTGCTGTGGCATCGTCACGATGTCAGCGAGTTCGGGAACATTGCGAATCCAAGGCGCCAATCCGTAGACACCGGTGGAGGTCGGACGACGGGACGTCATCAACGACGTTCGGGATGGATTGCAAAGTGGAGCCTGACAATGGGCATTGGTAAAGGTCAACCCACGTGCCGCCAACCGTGCCATCGCTGGCGTTTTGACATCGGGATGCCCGTTCAGCGGTTCCACCCAATCATTTAAGTCATCGATCGCGATCATCACGATATTCGGACGATCTGCGGCAACCACCGCAGTCGCGGCGAAGATCAGCATGGCGAGGCAAACATATCGCTGCATTGGAGAGTCTCTGCGTGAGGAAGAACCCAGCACAGAGCTTACCAAAACAAACGCTGAATGTGGCGTTCGAATCCGATGGCACAGGGACACTTTCCGAAGTTCCGATTGCTGAACGCTGCGCAGCAACATCACATGCCACCTGACACTCCGAAGGCTGAATCTCCGCTACAGATTCTCCAACACATAGTTAGTCATCATCCGCCTGAGATGCCGTGTTGTGTTGGTTCGCTCTCGAATTGAGTGCGTCCGGCCAGGATAGATCATCAGATCAAATTGCTTGTCATGGGCAACCAACTCATCGACCAGCATCTCGGTGGTAGCGACATGGCAATTGTCATCATCGGTTCCATGGACCAACAGCAGACTGCCTTTGAGGTGTTTCGCAAAGTGAATCGGGGATCCCTCGTAAAACCCTTCCACGTTCAGGTGCGGCAAGCTCATATACCGTTCTTGGTAAATCGTGTCGTAATAACGCTGATTGGGCACCGGTGCGATCGCAATCGCCATCTTATAAAGGTCCGGATGCTTGAACACGGCATGCAAGCTGGAGGACCCACCACCACTCCATCCCCAAATCCCGACCCGATTCGCGTCCAAGTAAGGACGCTCTTTCAACACGGCACGTACGGCAGCGGCTTGGTCTGCTGGCGGCAGAATACCGATTTTCTTGTAGATGCTCTTGCGAAACTCGCAGCCCCTCGGCGCCTTGGTCCCACGATTATCAAAGCTCATCACCACATAGCCTTGTTGCGCCATCATCAGATGCCAAAGGTACGACTTACCACCCCAACGATTGACCACCGTCGAACCAGCAGGTTCACCATAGACATAAACAAGCAGTGGATACTTTTGCCCCTCTTTCATGTTAGGCGGCTTGATACACCATCCATCCAGCTCCACTCCATCCTCTACGGTGACGCGGAAAAACTCCGTACTCGTGTGATCCAGCTCGCCAAACGCCTGTGTCAGTTTCTGATTGTCTTCCAAGCGACGCACCGGGAAGTGATCTGCTAACCGAATCACATTCACAACGGGCGGTTGATCCGCCGAAGATCGTGTGTGAATTGCCAAACTTCCATCAGCGGACACATCATAAGCGTGCGTGCCGGGTACGGAGGGACCCGAGACTGGGGTGACTCGTTCCAGCCCTGAGCCATCCAAATGAATCCGGTACAGATACCGCTCGGTTGCCGACTCGGGAGAGGCGATGAAGTAGGCAAGCTGGTTCTCGTCATCAACTTCCAACAATTGAATCACGTCAAAATCACCTCGGGTCACCGCCTGAACCTCTCCGGTGTCAAGCGATGCCAAGTAGAGGTGTCGCCAACCAGTTCGGTCACTCATCCAAGTGAATTGTTTACCATTCTTGAGCCAAATCAACTCATCGTTGACATCAATCCAGGCATCATCCCGTTCGACGAAAACTTCCGAAACCGTCTTGCTCAGAAAATCAGCCAGGAAGACACGATTGGTATTCTGCAGTCGATTGAGTTGTTGGATCAGTAAACGCGGTTGTTGATCGCCTGTTCCGAATGCACCTTGAGGCACAAATTCCATTTTCGGCAGGTAATGCTCGCGGGGATTACCTGGAATCCCGATCATCGTGCTGACACCTGTCTCGCAGTCGACCACGCCGACGCGACAACTTGGATTCGTTTGGCCGACTTTGGGATAAGCGAAGTAGCGCACCTCTGGATACAAAGAATCAAGATTATTGATCAACGGAAACTGAGGAACACCTTCGGTGTTGAGTTGCCAATAGGCAATGGTCTTGCCATCCGGACTGAAGCGGAATGCGTCACGCAAACCTAACTCTTCTTCGTAGACCCAATCGGTCGTTCCATTAATCACAAATTTGTTCTCGGCAGTCGTCAATCGCGTGATCTTGTGATTGCGACAATCTTCCAGGTAAATGTCACCGTCACGTACGTAGGCAACATGACGATTGGATGGCGAGAACTTGGCAAACATCAGAGTCGATGGTGGTGCGTCGCCACCAAGTTTTTTCAGCTGACCACTGGTCCGATCCAACACCCAGTAATCACCGCGCGTGTTACTTCGCCACACCCGCTTGCTGTTGGTGTAGATCAGCACCAAGTTGTGATCGTCACTCAACGCGTACGATTGAATCGCCAGTGGACTGGACCCACCGGGCGTCAATTCCCGCTGCGAAACCATCACCGACTTTTCGCCACTCTCCGCATCGACACGAACAATGCCACCTGCCTCGACCATCGTGAATGCGGAGTCTTCCGAATTCTCCAACCATCGGCCAGCAAAGGAGCGACCATTGAAATCGTCACTCTGATAGATGCGATCGATCGTCAAAAGGGCCGAATCTTCCGCCATCACAAACGGGGAAAGAACCGAGGTCAGCAGCAGAAAACGAATCAAAGAGGCCATGCGAATTCTCTAGCGGAAAAAGGGTCAGAGAGACTCACTTTAATCGCTCGAGCCGGTTTTGGTGACTCCGCATTTCGGCAGGAAACCGATCGAATCCCTTCGCTCGCGTGCTGAACCTAGTAATGGGTCCAGGGAGTATTCACCAAGATTCCGAAATACCAGCCCAGATCGGTCGAATCCCCGAGAGATTCATTACTCGAGATCCCCCCCTGGATCCCGGTTTCGATCCCGACTCGGGTACGCGAATCAAGCCGTAAATCGCCCGTCTGAATGACCTCCGCAGACGGTCGCCCAAGTGGAAAATCGTAACGAATTCCACTCGAGAGCGTCGAAATAGGTGCGGCCCCCGCCCCTCCATCCGAATTGGTCAAAGCTGTGGTGATCCCAACACCTAGGGTGGCACCAACCCTCCAACCAATTTGCGAGAGTCGGCCTGGGCGTCCCATCGCGCGAGCGAAACGGTCACTGATCAGCGGCATTGGCATGTAGAGTTCAACCACATCCAACGAGGCGAGCACCGCTCCATTGCTGAACAGATCAAATTCAGTGTCGTTCTCGCGTTTCAAGTCCATGAACACCCGTGCCTTGGGCTGAAAAAAACGCACCTCCGGTAAACGCATCAAGCTTGGTTCATAGATCTCACTGTCCAAGCCAGAGAGCGACGCATGAAACGCAACGTCGTCCGCCGGCACTTCGTAGCGAATGACCTTGGCAGTCGTCGGGTAATCTTCTTCGTGCAACAACCCAACCAGGCTGAGCATTCGAGCACGGACTCTTTGCAACGTTGATTGTTGCTCAAGCTCCGATTTGACAGGAACTTCCAACAGTGATCCTGCGACCCCGCGGGCAACAAACGCCTCATGGGATTGGTGATCATTGAGCGGGACATCATATCGAACCATCCGCCCCGGCTGGCTGTCCTCGTCGTAATGAGATGGAATCGGCTGAACCGGATAACGCTGCAGTTCCATGCTTGTCGCTAAAGCCCGCTCAACAGCCAGATTATCTCGTTGAAGCAAAACACCCGGTTGATTCGGGCTGACCGACTGACGCTGGCGGTGTGGCTGAGCCTGGCCGCCTGGCTGAGTTTGGGGAAGCCGAAATGGTTGGCCCAAGGACTTGCGTGAAACTTCCTCGATCACATCGGGCGACCAACGCAGCCAATTGGGATTCAGCGGTGCTGTATTCTCGGGGGCTTCCAACCTCAGCAGCGAATCCTGAGCTACCGTTGAACCGACAGCAAAAGGCAACGCCAGCAGAATGATCACGCGAAACAACACAAAACGGTTCCCACCGACGATCCCCCCACGAGATGAGAGAAAAGTACGAAAGCGAGACAGACCTCGGCAAGGCCAAACAAAAATGTCAAAAGCAGTGAAAAAACGATCGCAAAACCAAGTTGCCAGGGCCCATGATTGATACCCGGGCCCTTCCTACTATGACCCGGGCCCTTCCTGCTATGACCCGGACTCTTGCGACCCTGACAGAGTCACGACAAATCGACGCGAGCTATTGAGCCCGCCAATAGCCATCCAGCCAACCGCGCGATCCTTGCGGAGGAATCCGATCAGCCAGATCATTTCCGTCCGCGAGCGTGAACGCGATCGCGAGTGGAAACTTGCCTTCCGGGGCACCACGGGTAAAGTTTCCTTCCCCCCAGAACTTGCCGCGAGCAACAAAATCGCATCGAGTCACAAGATCGCCATCCGTTTCGATTTCACCTCGAATCTCCGCTAGAAAACCACGATCCCCGTTGGCTGTTTCCAAGTGCACCTTGCCACTCAATTTGCTATCGCGGATTTCTATCTCCAATTCGCGGATCTCATCGCTCCGCCACATCGGGGGCTCACCGCGAGTATTGTCCACGAGGTGATAGCGGGCGATTCGCCGCGTCACAGGAGCGGGGATCTTCCCACCCACAATCATCCGCTGCTCGTCCGCCGTGATCCACAAGTTGTCACGAGACTGTGCCGATTGAAAAATCTGACGCCATTGATTGTCCGTCGGTTTGTATCCATCGAGTATTTTCGCCTGAACCCGGAGCACCAGGCCACCTACAGGCGGTGCCACATTGTAGCGGCGATCAACCGATTCGATCTCGATAGGCTTGGAGAACTTGGCGTCCGCCTCCTCCGATTCAAATCGCTGCAACGCCTCTTTGATTAGGCGTCGAACCTTCGGGGTATCACGATTGTTGTTGTAAAGCAGCAACTTGCCCGAAGCAGTGGCAACATAAATTCCCTGCGTGGTGTTATTAAAATCGCTGCGCGGACTCTGACTGGCGATCTTCCGATAGAAGTCCCCTTCGGTATCTTTTTGTCGCCGCTGATACGCTTGGTCGATGGCGACAGGGACGAACTTACTTTTGAGTAGACGAACAATTTCTGGATCAGCAAATTTCGACGCACGGTCGAGAACACCATTGTTTCACGTACAGCCGAGCGGATGCCCATCCATCGCCCAGATAAAGATTGGCTTCCCCTCCACCGCAGCGATCCGCTGCCCCTCAACCACTGAGGTTTTCCAGGGTATCGTCCGCCAAGGTTCTTCTGGGCACTTGGCAAGATCAGTGTGCAGTGTCAGAAAATCTTCCGGGGTCAACAAACCCAGCGGAGGATCTTTCGCCGCAGATAAATCCAGCGAACCAATCACCAAGGCAATAATCAGTACTAATCGATACATCTTTCCTCCCCAGACAAAGAGCCAGCATCACGCAAATGAACCGGCCGATTATAAGAGATCCACCCGCTCTAGCGGAAAAAATCCCGCTCGTTAAATGGGCAGAAAGGTCGTCTACTCATTACGAGAAACAACATCTTGCGTGAAACGTCCCTCTGCGAAGAAGCATGGCAACAGTCCTGCCATCCTAAACCGACCGGCCGAACGATTTCTCATTCGCTCAACGTCCTACGCGACAAACCAATAAACAATCAACTTTGAGTACTCGATCCAGAGCGGCGAATGAATCTCGGCACTGACCGAGGCATGATCACCACGTGCAGAGTAACTCGTGATCTTTACGTCCTTGGGAAGCGAACGTCGGAAACTCAGTAAACTTCGCCGTGTGTGTGGTGGCGAGGTAACCACCACCAAACTCTCTAGATCAGCTTCCTGAGACGCAAACGATCTGGCTTCATTCAGTGAGCCGAATTTTGACAGCCCCTCTGGGTTAATCGTGCTAATCGACTCCAAGGGCACACCATACAATTTCAAGTAATCCGTCACCCGCTCGACTCTAGACTCTGTACGGTGAAGGGTGAAGTTGTATCCAGCCCCTCGCTGTTCATTTAGAACTACGATTCGTTTGATTCGCCCCCAGTGATACAAATCGGATGCTGCCCGCAATCGCTCCCATGATGCCGGTCCATCTGCCATCACGTATGCGACATCACCCTGGGCGGCCTCATCATGAACGATCAGTGGCAATGCGACGAACGCACGCACCGAAGAAAATGACAACAGGATGGTTGCAAGAACCCACAAGAAAGCAAGCGTGTAAAACCTTCGCTTCCAAAGATTCTTGACTATTGGAGGATCACCCATCAAACTGCCCGGCGACTGAGAAACATCGAACGCTCAACAGAGGTTCGGTCGAAGTATAGTCGCGAACCTAGCTCTCGGCAGGTATTTTCACTTCGATATAAACATCGACCGGCAAACCCACTGGCAGATCAACTGACTCGGTTAGCTCGATCCAAACACGACGACTGTACACGTCACTTCTTTCTCCAGCCCATTGCCCAAACATCTGTTTGGGACGCATTTGCGGTTCGACTTCCACGATCGTGCCACGTGCCAAAACCCCTTCGGTACCGTCGCTGGTGATTTCACATGAGAGGCCGAGTGTGACTCTCAATGCGTCGTACTCATCCACTTCTGCAACACACCGAAGACGCGACGTATCGGACATGATGATCACTGGTTGAGTGCTATCAGGACCGGTCAACTCACCGACTTCGCCTTCAATGTCCAAAATCCGGCCGGCGGCTGGTGCTTTGATCGCTGCGCGACTGAGTTCGGTGTTCGAAAAATCCAATTCCGCTCGTGCGGCTGAAACCGCAGCGGTGGCAGCAAGTAATTCATCTGCTCGTGGTGGCGCGGAAATCGTTTCCAACCGACTTACAGCCGCCGCCGCAAATGCTTGACTGGCGTTCCATTCGGCAAGCAGGCCATCAACAGTCTGCTGGCTGGCCGCGGATTGACGCAGTAAAAGGAGAGCACGCCGATAGGCTTTTTCGGCACCCTCGAGTCTTGCATTCGCTGCAGCCGCTTCGTGTCTCGCAGTTTCGATCTCGCTATTACGAAACCCATTTTCAATCCGGTCTTTTCTTGCTTCTGCTTTAGTCAGGTTCGCTAACGCGAGATCACGCAAACTCATTAATTGGCTTGAGTCCAAACTTACTAATACCTCACCTGCCTCGACCCATTGACCTTTCGTCACGTGAATCTGTTGAATCTGTTCGGTAATCCGAGCACGCAGATCAACAACTTCGGTCAAACCCTCGATTCGCCCTGGTGACCTAACCGCCTCAGTACGCTCAATTTTAGCAACAGGATTAACAGTCATCTCCTGCTTGACCGGCGGTTGACGTAGACGATTCTGTTCGACGACGAACAAAGCCGTCCCAAACAACACGACAGTGATGGCGGTAGTAATTGTATTCTTCACTTGAATTGCCCGTTCTCAATTTCGCAAACGCGATCTGCATATCCCAGAATCCGCGGATCGTGCGTGACGACCACAGTCGCCGAACCTGTGTCGGCGACTAGTTCCGCCAGCAGTTCCATCACCTCGCTCCCACTCTTTCCATCCAAGGCTGCAGTTGGCTCGTCTGCCAACAACAAACGGGGTGCCGTGATCACAGCGCGAGCCAGGGCCACACGTTGGCATTGCCCCGGGCTCATTGCGTTGGGTTGTTGCTTCCGGTGTAATCCTAAACCAACACGACTCAGTAATTCACCAGACCGCTCACGGGCATCGTTCAGCGAAACCCCTTGAAGGGTCAACGGCACCGCAACGTTATCTTCCGCATTCAGCCCACGTATCAACTGAAATCGCTGAAACACGAATCCAATATTCTTACGCCGCACATCGGTTCGCTCGGAAACGTTCAACTGATCGACGCGTCGGTTACTGATCCAGACCTCGCCTGAATCACATTCCAGCAAACAGCCCATAATTGAAAGAAGCGTACTCTTGCCGCTCCCCGACGGCCCACATAAGAAAACCATCTCGCCAGCGTACGCGTGAAAATCAACATCATCGAGGACCCGACGAAGCTCACCACCAATCGAATAGGACTTACAAATATTTTTTGCCAGCAAGACCCGATGGCCTTCCTCACCCGCAGTGTCAGCATTGCTTTTTCTGTACATCGAAGGGGAAGCGACTGTCTGAAAGCAAGGTTTTGCGTGGGGCATACCGTGAGTTTGGTTAGCAGGCATCAACCGCCCCCCTGTCAATATAAATTCGCTGCGTTCGACGCAGGCCTACGAAGATGCATGCACTCCGGTCCATCCCATCCATTCCAAAATCTCGATGCAGCAATGCACCTCCCAGATTCATCTTCTTGCTACCCCTGCAAAACCGAGTGCGGATCAACACTTCGGACGCGAATATATGGCAGCGAGGACGCAATCAAGCAAATCGACAGCACCAACGCAGCACTCGTAAAGTACAGAAATACTGGAATATCGATTGCGGCTCGTGGAGTGCTCAGAATCGCCTTGATCACAAAGGTGAGCACCAATCCGATGCAAATCCCAACCACTGCCACCAATGCGGATTGAGCCGTCAGAAGCAGTACGATCTCACGCTCGGTCGACCCCATCGCTTTCAAGGTTGCAAATTCATTAATGCGGTCCAACACCATGGCATACAAGGTTTGGCCGACCATCACTAGTCCAACAAGCAGTCCTAAGGCAGTTGCCGCCCCAAAGCTCAGACCAATCCCCGTTCGAGTCATCCAGAATTTGACACTCGTGGCAGCATAGTCCTCCGATGTCATCGCAGTCACGTCCCCCAGACGTCTGCGGATTTCTTCGCAAACAGATTCTCGATCAATCCCCGGTGCGACGCGAATTAAGAAATAGCTCGCCATCGAGGGATCGCCGTCGGCGATATCAACGGCGCGATCGTAGGTAGTGAAGACATAAGGCGTGACCAAAAAACTTAAGACGCCGTAACACTTCCCGGCGATTTGGACCCGGCGGCCACCGATTTCACGTGTTTCACCGATTTCTGGGTAGCTCAACTTCTGATCATCGCATTGATCAACCACCACCCCGTCGGTGTATGACAATCCATCCTCTGGACCCTCAGCGATCTTGTAGGCACGCCCCAGGCTGGTTCCTTCTTTCAGCCCGACCACCATGACGCCTTCAAAATCACCACTGGGTAAGCTCATCTCGGAAAAATAGATCCGCATTGGCTCCGCTTGGGCCACGCCAGGGATACTGCGGACACGGTGAATCCAGTGCTCTGGAATATGGTGCGGAAAATCCACATTGTGCATCCCACGATGCCCAACCCAAATGTCCGCATTACTGTGGTCGACCAAAAGGCTTGCTTTATGGAGCAGCCCAAAAAACAATCCGCCTTGAATATTCACCAGAACGACCGAGAAAATTACACCTACCAATCCCGCCAGCAATTTGCCGCGGTCTGAAAGCAGAGTGCGTAGGGCAATGTTCCAAAGCATCGAAACCATTCAATCGGCGCAAACGGGTAGATTCATACCACATCGTCATCGACCAATAGAACAAAATTTCTTGAGCAGGTTGAATAGCAATGGCGGACTTTCCGCATCGGTTAGAGATCCTGCTTCAGCAGTCCTCGCGTCACCGGCTCGACTAGGGGATCCCCCGTACAATTTCCGGACCGACTAGCTTCGTTACCCAAACGGGCAGTTTCTGCCAGAGTTTCACGAGCCGTTGCTTCCCTTCATTATCGGGCCGCATCTCTTCGGGTGATCCCTTCCGCACGTAATACTGCCAGTTGGCCGGTTGCGGCTTCGCTCCCCACTGAGCTTTGAACTTGAAGGTTCCACTACCTTCACTGCTGCGGCCAAAATCAAACGTGTGACTGCCGCGTTCGATCGCTCGGGACATCAGGTGCCAATACATCAACATATTTGCATTGGTCCGATTGAATTCACGCAAGCTACTGGCGCTTGGCACTTCGCTGACGCCATGATTGTGAATCAGCGTCCCCGCGGCAATCGGTTGGCTCTCTTTTCGAACAACGCATAACTCCGCTCTTCCGCCAAAAGAACGGAGGATATTTGCAAACAAAGCTTTCGAAAACACGGGCGTACCCAGATCTCGCATGTTCTGAGCAAACACCGAGTAATAATCTGCCAGTAGTTCCTCACCACCAAATTCAACGACAAGATCGTATTCACGAGATTTCTTAACTTGGCTCCGAAGCTTACTTTTGAACGACTTCAACAGCGAGTCGGAAGAGCCAGGTAAGGCCAGACGCATGTGAACTTTATCCGTGCGGGTGAAGTTAATGCGTGGATGTTCCACGGGTGTTTCATGCCGTAGCTCCAAGTACTTTACATCCAATTCATCAGCCAATTCGCAAGCCCGGCCAATCAAAGCAAGTGCATCATCGTGAGTCTTCGCCCAAACACCGCCGGTATTGATGTAAGGCAGTGAAACCAAAAACTTTCCAAAAACTGGCCCGGACACCAAGTGCACTGGCAGTACGCCAGTGACATCATTATCGCGACGCGTCTGCAAGCAATAAACTCGCTGCCGAAGTCCAGCCGAAATACTTGCGACCCACGCCGACTCGTGCCCAGTCAATCGTGGCACTGCAGCATCGGCAATCTGGGGCCAATTGATGGGCCAATCAACGATTTCAACATCTTTAACGGCATTTTTAAAGACGCGATCGCTCTCGATGATTTGGCTCCCCTTTACGCTTCCGTCGTAATACATTTCCCTTGGTTGACTCCATACCCTGAGTAACGAGATGTCGACTTCGTCGCGAGCGATTCCAAAAGAAACGATCTCAGTGAAATCAATTTTAACCCGCTGCTACTGAACGACTGTCTCCCATGCACTCAGATCGATAACGGATTACCTGCCATGGCCGCGTTGACACGGTTGTGACGATTCTTTTATCAATCCTGTTGTAACAGAATGACGATCTACGCGCGGTCAAGATCCGGTCGCAATGTCCAATCAGGCCAAAGTCGCCAGCAATTACTTCTCTTCGCATAAGCAAAGCTCCAATTCAAAAAAGGGCAACGGTGAAACCGGTTAAGAACACACGACTGATCAGCGGCCGACTTTCCGTGCCATCGGATGAGTGGAGCAAAATACCACGAACTGTTTGGGACGATCTAGAGTTTCGCTTGGCAAAGACTCGGCTCGAGCTCTATTCCTCTTTTCGATTACTTCAAGAAAGGTATACCGCTGCTGGATTATCGACAGATCAGCAACCGATCCGCGTGGAACCATTTCATTTCTGGAGACAATCCCAAGTCTTTGTGGCAATTAGAAACGGCCGAATCGTTGGATGCTTGACGCTCGTTCGCCCCGGTCCATTTGGCATGCCCTCGGAACATTCACATCCTGAAATGCTCGGCGCGGTTCCCTTGGGTTCTGCTGTCGGCGAAGTTACCTCGTTTGCAATCGCCAATAATTGCGGACCTCATTCGCTCGATATTTTCCTAGGCTTAACCCAATTAGTTCAGCGATTTGGAATTCACAATCATGTTGAGGTCATCTTCGCTGTCGTTCACCCAAGACACGCAAGATTCTACGAGCGGGCAATCGGGTTCAAAGTGATTGGCGAAGAACTGCCGTGCGAACGAGTCAAAGGAAGCCCAGGCCTAGCGTTGATGGTGAAATTGGATGCCAATGATGCCTGCCGATCGCAATGGCAAGAATGTTACGATCTCAAAGAGGTACGAGACGATGATGCTGATTTGCGTCCACGATCGATGACTGAGAGCCATAAGAGGTTCTTCAGCCAATACCTGCCGCTCGACGCTCGACCCACGACGCACGACGTGCCGCCTAGGAGAGCTCACCAACAATCCCAATTGCTCTACAATTTCCAGATACAGAGCCTTTCAGATCACACATCGAACACTGACCGCACGTCCTGACGTGGCTCCGCCAGCCTAACCGTAATCGCGAGGCTCTCCAAGTTTGCGATCGCCACGAAGCCGAACGCAACTCTAAGCGGCCAAACCGGACCGCCTAGCAATAGCGAAATCGAAGCCAAGATTGCGACGAAGAAACCTGCCTTGGCCGACCAATTGTGATAACTCGGCAGGCCGCGAAACTTGACCAACGAGGTCACACCAGCAACAAAGTACGATGCGATCGCAATCACAATCCAACTGATCGCATCCACAAACACGTCACGCCGCATCACTAGGATTGACAAGGCTAGGCACGAGTACATCGCAACATCGGCAATGCTATCCAGCCTGGGGCCAATCTTACTTCTTTGATTGAAGCGGCGAGCAATCGCACCGTCCACTAAATCGGTAGCGGCCAAAATAAGGTACAGCACCAAGACTGTGTTTCGAAGATCCGCTAGCGCCAGCGGAATCAGAACAAGCGAACCGACAGCCCGAAAAACGCAAAGCCCATTTGGAATCGTCCAAACGTCCGACCGGATTTCAGGTTCCAGATTCGCCATGGCTCTAAGCTCGCAGGGTACCGGTGATCTACAGACGCCCCAGCAGTTTAGCGAACTAGCAAGACCATGAATGGACATTCGCGGCAAAGAATCGCGGGCGGATAAGTGTCGCATGCTCCCGAAGCGAGAAAATGCGATCACGGCGGTTTTGGTTGTCAGACCGATCCATTTGAATCAAAGGCGTTCAAGCTTGGCCCAAAATTTTGCTCGACTTGCCTTCAAAGAAAAAATGCTCTCGCAGATCAGAATGATTCACTATTTGTCAACTGATATGAATTCGGTGAGCATCCCAGTAACGCCATACTCAGAAAGATCACTTCCTTATAGAAACACACATTCCTCCAAGACCGAGTGCAGAAGAAATAAAGAGCAAGGTCGATCGACAAACCAGTCCCAAGCCCATGGAACCCGAAGAGACGCGGGCAACTGGTGAAATGTTAAAACGCATTTCCAGCGAAAGCAAAGCCCCACATCAAAGGTGACTTTTGGTTCGACCGTGGAAAACCGCCTTACCAATCAATGTTGCGAATATTTACCAACAAGCTCGAAGGAGTTTCCCATCGGAACTCAAGCATCCCGGGACGACTTGCCTTCGGATCCGGCGATCAAGCCCCTTCCCACAACACGTCCAAATATGCGATCCATGAAATGTTTTGACATCATGAAACTACCCGTCAGAACAACAACGAAAGCGAAGCACACCATGAGGCTTGATGCGTTTCCCCAGGCATCGCCATCGCCTGAAATGTACAATTCAATGCCGAAACATTAAGGAGTAGCGTTAGGGCACACGCGTATGCATCCGCCGCAAACGCCGGAGTAATTTTTCAACCTTAGGCGACTCGAGGTGACCTCATGAGTCTCCGCCCACGCCAGATGACCGTGGCCCGAAGAAGGCTCATGAGTTTCGCCATATCTGGAACCATCCAAAAGAAACAGCGGCAGCCACAACGTAAAGCAATAGATATACAATTTTTGCCCAAGGCTGCAGTTTTCGTTTAGCGAGTTGCTGCTCGGTTACCTCTGGCACTAGCACGACCATCCTCTCCGATGTTCTCAGTTGAGCAACCGTCCCACTGAACAAGCCTCCCCAGCCACGAGAGCTTGGTTGCTGTCGATCTCCGATCTTGTCGAAGCGTGGAGGCTACAAAAAAGTATCGGCAGCACGCTGTTTTTCGCGGCCGCCCCTCGGTGAAAGCTTAGTTTAAAAACTGCTCGACGCCTCAAAATCCAGCAAACTTTTCGTATTTCCAGGAACGGAAGTTAAACATGCTTGCTTGCTGCATCACGATCGGTGGCAACTTCAAAGGCCGCGTTAGATGTGAATTATCTCATCAGGATGATCGCGTCCTTGAACCCAACGTTGTCCGCTGCGACCGCATCGCCGACCCTCAATTCACAGCACAAAACCAACCTAAAAAATGCCAGAAAGACGTTTACGGGGTTCCCAATAGGACGTCCGCAATTCGTGTTGCCGCCTTTCCATCCCAGAGCTCGGGACAGACGCCCTGCTTGTAATCCCCTTCGAGGACCGCCTCGAGATTCGCCCGAAGAGCCTCGGCATCACTGCCTATCAGGGTTCCTGTACCACCATCACAGGTGATTGGTCGCTCCGTATTAGCTCTCATCGTCAGACACGGCACACCAAGGGCCGTTGACTCCTCCTGCAATCCGCCTGAATCCGTCACGATCAGACGCGCCTGAGAGGTCAGGCAAAGAAAATCGAGGTATCCCTGCGGATCGAGTAATTTGACCGCAGGTGAGGACTCTAGAATCGATGTTAAACCGAACGCATCGATGCGAGCCCGCGTACGTGGGTGAACCGGAAACACGAGCGGCATTCGCTCTGAGATTTCGGTTAGCACAGCTAGTAATCCTGACAGAGTGCTTTTCTCGTCGACGTTCGATGGGCGGTGCAATGTCACCACACCATAGTCCCCCTGATTGAGCCCCAACCGCTCTAGCGTGGACTGTGATTTCGCCCGCTCGACTTGCGTTAGTAATGTATCAATCATCACATTACCAACCAGATGCACGCTGGACTCATCATGACCCTCACCGAGCAAGTTCTCGACACCTGCAGGTTCACTGCAAAGCAGTAAATCTGAAATCGCATCAGTGACCAGTCGATTAATTTCCTCGGGCATGGTGCGATCGAAACTGCGCAGGCCGGCTTCGACATGCGCCACCGGAACGTGTAACTTGGTCGCCGCGATTGCCGCCGCCATCGTTGAATTAACATCCCCAACAACAATCAGCCGATCAAATGGCTCACCTCGCTCTTCTGATTCCAGCAGCACTTTTTCGATGGCAACCATCACATCAGCCGTTTGCTGAGCATGGGAGCCAGAACCAACTCCCAGTGAAACGTCTGGCTTGCGGATCCCCAGTTCCTCAAAGAAGACATCGCTTAAGTTGCGATCGTAATGCTGCCCCGTGTGTATCAACGCGGTTTCAACACCATCTCGCTCGTCCAACTGACGCAAAATCGGAGCGATCTTCATGAAGTTGGGTCGGGCACCGGCCACCATCGCAAATCGTACCATTTTTCGCTGGTTGTCTGTTTGTAGGTTGGTAACGTGATACATCGGTCGCTGCGAACGAACTTGCTCTCTCTCGCAAGATGCAGCTTAGCCTAAACCAATGAATGCGTTGAACTCCGATTTGTGGAGGCCGAAATTAATAACGTGACACCACCCCATTGGCCGGGTAGTCCCAAATATCTCGGTTATGTAACTACAGACGCCTGAGCCTGGAACGCCAATCTCCAGGCATTTCTGGCCGATTCACATCACCCGCGTGTGAGCAGCGAACCTTTGGGATCTGCTGTTCGCGTATTGACTGTCACGAAACGGAGTTGACTGTCACGAAACGGAGCGCACTCGGGATCTAAAATCCAAATGGCGGAAGAAATCTCCAAGTCAGGTGAATCCGAATGCGCAATACTGGTGGCGGTTAACGACCTAAGGACGGGTGAACCAATAGCACGCCTCTTTTAGGCAATCTCACCGGCGACTGAAAAGTCCACGGCCGAGAGCTGTAGCATCATCTGACTAATCAGGAGGAGGCTAGCTGGATCGCACGCGGGACGGCCTACACCATTCTCAATTCACTTCTTCGATTGTCGAAAATCGCTGAACCGGAAGATGTTCAGTTCGTCGCTTACGGCGACACTTTCATCCCTTGAATGGGGATAGGCGGTTCTCATTCACCTCATTGCTCGCTTCAAGCAAAACACCATTAGAGCGAATCAATTTATCGATGAGCCTTTCATCGCCACCAAAAAACTTTCACTCGGCTGGGCAAGCAAATTTCGCCATCAAACTCCAAGTCGGTAAACCCACAAAACTGTCCAGATTCCGATCCTCTTGGGTCTACCTCGCAAGCTTCAGGCAGACAGATGCGGGCAAACGTCGAAGTCGTATTCTGCGACCAGTGAAACCTAGGCGACCGCACGACATTGCAACCGTACGTCGACCAGAAGTTTCGTTTCTACTAGGTTTAGCCTCCGACACAAATGTCCTCCCCGGTCAATCGATCACGACGGCCAAGTTGCTCATCGCAAGATCCGAATGTACTCTAGGTAAAACCAACACAACAAGCAGCAGGCGAAGGCGTACAGCAAGCAATAAAGCAACCCCGCTCTTAGTGATTGCATGCCCCGGTTCCCGTAATGTTTCGAAAAACGGGGGTAAATCTTTCTCTCTCTGCGTATGCCTACCAAGTCCGATTTCTTGCCTGACGAAGCCTCCAACTCGGTTTTTGTTTTCAGCTTGGCTCCAACCTCCTTCAACGACAGGGAAATCGAATCACTTAAGTTCGCTGGTTGGTCGTAATGAGGAAAATCGGTATCCATAAATTTGGTCACTTCGAAAGTAAGGAACACTATTTGCCTCATTGAAGTCGACAAACCCGAATAGTGAACAAAAATCCAAGCATTTTATCGAAAAGAAAAAGCCCCGAACTCAGAAAAAAACGGTTGCCGTAATTGCGTTCTCCGTTGTGCGATTCCGCTTGCCAAGTCGATTGAAAAAATGAAATGCGAGATGAAGCCTTACCGGTGCACTTCATTCGAGTGAATCCCCCCCGTCAAGCAGACCAAACTCTATGCTCAATGATCGGCAAATCCGCCGTACTCTAGCTGTACTTGCCATCGCCTCACTGGTGGGGACTATCTACGCGTCGGCGATTCCCCTCAAGCTCAGACCGGCGACTCTATCAGAAGTTTGGGAGCAATTCCTGAATACCCCCTTGCTTTCGCTAGGCTTAGGAAAACGAGCGGACTGGGTCGCCAACGGCTTGGTTCTCATTCCATTTGGTTTCTTCTTCGCCGGGGCGTGCCAATGGCCGAAATCATCTTTCCAGAAAAAGCAGTTGGTTTTAATCGGGTTTGCGTTTCTGCAACTCGTCATTGTTTCCGCGATCGAAGCGATGCAGGTCTGGTTTCCCCCCCGGGTCCGCTCGATTAACGATATGGCCGCCGGTTTCATCGGCGGAATGACCGGCATGCTCCTCTGGCAACTGTGCGGGCAACAAATCGTCCAAGCCGCCAAAAATTTCCCCGCCCTCGGAAAGGGGTTTCCCAGGATCGCCTTGATCGTCAAGGTCGCGACGATTGCCTTAGTCCTTTACGGAACGATGCCGTTTGACGTGATGTTCACGCCGAACGAGTGGGCAGCAAAATACGCAAAGGGGCGTTTTAATTTGGTTCCGATGCACGATGTGCTGGGACCGGCGGATTTCACGAAGAAGTTTATACTTGGCGGCTGGGCGCTCGTCTTGGGCGTCGTGCTGGCGCAACAAAACTCAAGATCCAAGGCAATCCAACAGATCCTCGCGTGGTGCCTTCTAGTCGAGCTTGTTTCACTTCCCATCTACGGTCGCGAAACCTCTACAACGGCATTGCTGTTCAGTGGAATCTGGGGCGTCCTGGGAGTGCGACTATCAGACACCGTCTTCATCACGGCTCACCGCTTGGACCGAGCTCACGTCTGGTTTGGAGCAACTGCTGCTTGGTCGGTAATGGTTTACCTCAGCTTTGTCTATCGTTTCAAGCAGGTGGTAACGGATACCAACCTGCTGATGGAAAGAATTCAGGGACTCTGGGCCGTTCCCTTCGCCAGAGCCCAACGTTCGACCGAATTTCAGGCGTTGGAAAACATCACTCTAAAGCTGGCTGTTTTCTCGCTGCTAGGGTTTCTCCTCACCGGTTGGCTGACCCGATTGCAATCGTCAAATCGCATTGTGCTCATCGGAGTATTCGCAGTCTGGAGCCTCCTGCTCGCGTTTTTGATCGAAATTTCACAGACCTTCCTGCCACCGCTAGTAGCGGACGCCACCGACATACTTCTGTATACCACCGGCAGTCTACTAGGATTAATAGCGTATCGTGTTCTGATGCCATCGAGCAAATCAATCACGACTGCATGTCACGCTCCCCCGCGGTGCTCCGCGATTACCGATGATCAACGGGATGGCTAGCAATGAACTAGGTCTTGCGGATTTTTTCCCGGTTCTGGGTGACACCTGCTGTCGCATTACGGGTGTCAACAACCAAGGGAGCGTGCTGGACGATCATGTCGTAATCAAAGTCGGTGTGATCGGTTGCGATTAGTACAGCATCTTGCCTCGCAAGAAAATCAGGTGTTAGCGATTCACTGTCCATCGCTGGCAAATCAAAGTGCCGCATCGATGGGAGCGCGGGAACATGCGGATCGCTGTAAGTCAAATCAGCGCCGAGCTCCAACAACAACTCCATCAATTCAAACGAAGGACTTTCCCGAGGATCGTCGACATCCTTCTTGTAAGCCACACCAAGCATGCAGATTTTGCTGCCACGAATCGGCTTCTCCATTTCGTTAAGAAACTGCGCTGTCCGCGAAACCACGTAACCCGGCATGGCCCGGTTCACCTCTCCGGCAAGTTCGATAAACCGAGCCGTCATTCCCTGCTTTCTTGCCAGCCAGGACAGATAGAAAGGATCAATCGGAATACAGTGTCCGCCGAGTCCAGGCCCGGGATAAAACGCGTGGAAGCCAAAGGGTTTTGTCTTTGCGGCGTTGATCACCTCCCAGACATCGATATCCATTTCGTCGAACAAGACCTTGAGTTCGTTGACTAAGGCGATGTTGACGGCGCGGTAGATATTTTCAAGCACCTTTGCTGCTTCGGCCACCTCACAACTACTTACAGGAACCGTTCCCGCGACAGCGGATTCGTACAACTTGCACGCGACCGCGAGACTGCCATCATCGATCGCCCCGACCACCTTGGGGATTCCAGCTGCCGAAAAATCGGGATTACCTGGATCTTCTCGCTCCGGACTGTAAGCGACGAAGAAATCTTTCCCAGCCTTTAGCCCCTTCTTTTCCAATATCGGCACCATGACATCCCGGGTAGTCGTCGGATAGGTGGTGCTCTCGAGCACCACCAATTGTCCCGGACGAATGACCTCTGCGATCTTCTCGCACGTATCAACCACGTACTTCAGATCGGGATCACGAGCATCGTTCAGTGGAGTGGGAACGCAAATCAGCAGTACATCAGGTTCGCTCAGCCGGCTCATGTCAGCTGATGCGGCAAAGAGCTCTTTCGTTAACCAAGCTTGAATCGTCGAATCATCGATATGCTTGATGTAGCTCCGCCCCGCTTGAAGCGCATCCACTTTCGACGAATCCACATCAAACCCAAAACACTTGAAGCCAGCGTTGGTGAAGGCGTCAATAAGCGGAAGTCCGACATAACCAAGCCCAAGGACTCCCACAACGCAGGCACGAGATTCGATAGACTTCAAGAGTGACTGGCAGCTTTCAGATGACATGCGTATGCCCAGAAGGAAATAAACAAAAAGGAACGTCGGCGTGTTTCGTTCCCAAGTTTATGCTCGAACAACAACCGGTTCGTCGTCAATTCGAAGTAATCGCACAACACTTCACGAATCATAAGCGATTTTCCCGTACCGCCCGAATTATCATGACAGCCGGATAATCGTGACAGTTGTATCGCAGACCCTACATCAATGCGATTAACTTTGACGTCTTAACTTTGGGAATGCTCCGATGACAGAATCATCAAACCATCGGTCCAGTCCTCATTGAGGCCAATCTGTTCACCACTTGCCAAAGGTCTGCCGACAAAGCTCCGCTGACACAACGCAAAATCTTAACGCGAGCCAGCGGATCGACTTTCTACCTATCAATCGACAATTGTTTAGTTTTTTCTCCGCCTTGTTTTCAATAGATTCCTGCGTGGCGAGTTCAACAAGCGAAGCCATGCGTCCCAACGCTTGATGGTGACACCGCGGCCCTCAAGGTAGCAGGCGGCTCCGCGAGTGGAACTCGAAACTGCTCGCTGTTGCCCACCAAAGGTGTGTTCAAACCCGGGTCACAGAGGCGGCCTTGAGCTGCCGTCGAGTCATCAACGTTGTAGGACGGAGCCTTGACCTCAAATTGAATTCACCAGCAATTCAATTTGTCATCCGCCGTAAAATCCATCGCAGTTTCGCGCTTGTGAGCCCTTCCCACGCCAAATCCTTGCGAACCAGCAGGACATACAAACAACGTACCGATAAGAGTGTTAATCGCAAACCAGTTGTTCCGATCGCTGCACAGATAAACAGAACCACCGGTGTAATCGAATCTTGCGCAGCAACCAGCACGGATCATTCTGATGACACACAGGTTTTTCATGGCTGATTAGCCACAAACGCATGATGCATTTCCAGCAATTTACGGGTTGAACAGGCTATTCGCCGAATTGACGTAGTGGCTGAACTTGAATTTCCAGTATTTACAAACGCAGACCGGTGGGAGTACGGAAAAACCAAACGCACCTTCGAATCCCATTCTATATTTTCGTAGCGAACAGACCTTTCGATTCTCTTATTCTATTTTGATTCCTCGGAGTCGGCTCATGTCCATTGCAGCAGCCCCATCTCGTCTCGAACGCCAAAAAGTTCGTATCCGGCCAATCGGTGTGTCGCCTGCAACAGGAATCGGCAAACCCCTGGCACGTTTGAAGGCATGGTTCCAACGATCAGTGATTGAAGGAATCCTCATGAAGCGCCAAGCAGAGCGGCTTTATCTGGTTTTCGGCGGGCACATTTTCTTCCAAACACTTAATGCAGCCGCCCGCTTGGATCTGTTCACCCTTCTTCGAAAGCACAATGGGTTAACACGAGACCAAATTTGCCACGAGTTGAACATCCAGGCACAGCCTGCCCGAATCCTTCTTTTGGGCTTAGTCTCATCCGGTATGCTGAAAAAACGGGGCGACGTTTATCGCAACACACGACTCACCAATGAATTGCTCTGTGCCGATAGCCCTACGAACATTCTGCCCTACGTGGCATTGCAACATCACGTCATGTACCGCGGCATGCCCAAGTTCTTTGAGTCGATCAAAGAATATCGGAACTGTGGACTTGAGGAATTCGAGGGCAACGAAGAGACACTTTACCAACGATTGGCTCATGACCCTGAAGTGGAAGAGGTCTTCCATGACTCGATGTCGGCGCTGTCAGTGCAAACGAACAAAATCCTCGCTGACTTCCTAGATCTTTCCGATGTTCAATCGTTGGTCGACATTGGTGGCGGTGACGGGACCAACATCATCACGCTGACCGCAAAGCACCCGCATCTCAAAGGCCGCGTTTTCGACTTGCCTTCCGTTGCCAATCTGGCGAGAGAGCAATTAGCGGCTCACCCCAACGCAAGTCGTCTTGGGGCCGTCAACGGCAATTGCTTCGAGGATGACCTACCGACCGATGCGGATTGCTTCCTGCTGGCTCATTTTTGCACGATATGGTCACCAGAGAAAAACAAGCAGTTACTGAAGAAGTGCTTCGACGCGCTCCCCAGTGGCGGCCGGGTCATCATCTTCAACATGATGCAGAACAATGACGAGACCGGCCCCTTGAGCGCAGCTGTCGGTTCGCCTTACTTCCTGACAATTGCGACCGGCGAAGGCATGCTGTACACGTGGAACGAGTACGAGCAGTGGGCTCGGGAAGTTGGATTCGCGGAAGTGAGCAGCGAAAAGCTCCCACGCGATCACGGCGCGATCGTGGCCATCAAACGCTAGGTTGATCAAAGTCAATCCACATTCAGGTGAGCGACACCGGCGCGGGAGAATCGATGGCGGGAACCGGAACAGCTTCGAACATATCCTCTGTTGATTTCTTTCGGGAACTGAGGGATCAGCTCGGGCAACCTGCGGTGGATGACAGTAGCTCTATCGTAGAAATCTACGGACGCACAGCAATGCCGTCAGCACCGCGTCCGTCTGGAGTTGTGCGTCCACAGTCACGCGATGAGGTTATCGCCTGCCTGAAGCTAGCCAACAAGCACCGCAAACCTCTGTACCCTATCAGTGGCGGCAAGAACTGGGGCCTTGGATCGGGATGCCCGACCACCGAAGGACAGGTCGTGATGGACCTGTCAGGGATGAACCGGATCATCGAAGTCAACGAACAGCTGGGTTATGCCGTGATCGAGCCAGGCGTGACCCAGGGACAGCTGTTCCAGCACCTGCAAGACAATCAAATTGATTTGTGGATGGATGCAACGGGAGCTGGTCCGAACGCCACAATCATCGGGAACTTGATGGAACGTGGGTATGGGCACAGCCCCAACGGGGATCGGTTCCACAACTCCTGTGCGTTTGAAGTCGTGCTGGCGGACGGATCAGTGATTGAAACGGGTTGGGCCCACCACCCCAACAGCCAAATCTCCAACCTCTTCAAAACAGGGGCTGGACCATCGCTTGATGGCTTGTTTACGCAGTCAAACTTGGGAGTTGTGACTCGGGCGACGATCTGGTTGATCCCAAAGCCTCAAGCGTTCAAAGCCTATGTATTTCGGATCAAGTCAGATGAAGAGCTTGCGGCAGTAGTGGACGCATTACGACCGCTGCGATCTCTGGGAGTGATCAACAGCGTCGTGCACCTTGCCAACGACTATCGGGTGATCTCTGGACACCATCAATTCCCCTACGATCAATTCAGCGGCGAAGACCCTTTGCCGGAAGCCGCTCGCGCAGAGCTTCGCAATGCCATGGGGCTCGGCCAGTGGAATGCATTGGGGGCTTTTTATGGAACCAAAGATTCCGTGCAGGGTTCTTGTCGTGCGATGCGAAAGGCACTGAAGAAGATCACCAAGCCAATTTTCATCGATGATGCAAAATTGCAGTGGTTTGACCGAGCCTATCGGGTTGCAAAGTGGATCCCAGCAGTCCAACGCTTGAACGATTCCGTCACCAGTGCTCGGTCGGCCATCGCGTTGCTCAAGGGCGAACCGGTTCACAACCACTTGGCAGGCAGCGGCTGGCGTTCGCGCAAGGCGTGGCAAGATCAACCCACAGATCCATTGGATCGTGGGGATGGAATCATTTGGCTGACTCCGCTCGTCCCACTTGCTGGCGACGCCTGTCAGCGATTCCTCTGCTCCGTAGAGCCGGTATTTCGCGAATTCGGCTTTGAACCACTCCTCACTTTCGTGATGATCAGCGGACGGGTCATGTGCTGCCCAACCACGATCTGCTACGACCGATCAAGCGACGTGGAGACGCTCCGCGCGAAGGAGTGCTATCGGCGGCTGCTTTCAGTCTGCACCGAGCAAGGATTTCTGCCGTACCGCTGCGGTATCCAGTCGATGTCGACATTGCTTCAACCCAATACCCATGGAAGTACTATTTCAAAATTGAAGCATACTCTGGATCCCTTGCAGATCATTGCGCCCGGTCGATACCAGCCAATCAATTGATGCTTTAGGATGGCCGCAATTACTGCTAGTGAAACACAAGGGGAAGTTTCGAATGAGCAAAAAAGCAATCTTGCGATCGCCTAACCATAGAGTTGGAGAGGCTATCGCAGTTTAATAAGGCCTATTGAAATACTCTCCATGGAGCAGTTGCGGTCAATTCTTGAACGCGATCCCACGCATAGAAAAGACGACCGTCACTATCACACAGAAGCTAAAGCTGCTGCTGAGATCAATCCCTTTGGTTTTAATTCATCGACATACCATAAAAAAACTGGCCGGCGAAAAACCGACCAGTTCCACGTTAAAAGATTTGCTCAAGAGCGGCTTAGCCGTTCTTGCGGCGGCGGCGAGAAACCACAGCGCCGGCGCCCAGAAGACCGAAAATTGCGAGCGATGCCGGCTCAGGAACTACTCCAAATCCTGCGTCCGACGACTGATTGATGGTCAGCGTGTAAGCCCGACCCGCAACCAAGTCAAATGTACCCGTCGATTCCGAACTGCTAGTTACGCTAACAGCGGCATCTCCGCCAACGATGTCATAGTCGTTGGTGTACGAGAGAACCACTGATCCACCGGGGCCCGACTCGGTAATCGTGATCGAGAATGCGGTCTCTGCGTAGGTGGAATAAGACGGACCGGCAGGAGCATAATCGACCAGCGAAAGTTCTACGTTGTCGGTGTAGTCGATTCGTGCGGTGATATTAGTAGCCGCAACGAAATCGAAAATCGACGCATTTCGAACCGAGCTGTCAGCAGAGCCCGAGAGATTGGCGTTAAGAACGTTGAAATCCGATAAGGTGGTCGCATTTGCACCGGTAGCGATGACGCCCCCTAGGATACCGTCGTTGGTCAGATTTACGATTGAACCAGAGTAGGTTGAATCCGACCTTGTTGACTCCTGATCTGTCGCAGTGCCGAAAGCATTGTCGGCGGGTGCCGTACCAGTACCCGAGTACGCCACTTCAGGCTCAAACGGTGGGAAAGGATCGTTACTGCCTTCGGGCACAATCGCTCCACCGACTGCTGTCGCAACGATAGTCGTTTGTCCGATGTTGTTATCGTCAGGTTGCCCAGAAAATACCGTCCGATTCGTCCCGGTGGTCGTGCTGCTGGCAATGAAGAGCTGCGACCCGTTCCCACTTGGGGAATGGAAATCTGCAGTGACAGCAACATTGGTTGCAGTGTCGACAACTGTCAAACCAACAATATCACGTAACGCTGAGCCGGTGTGGCCAGCGTGTGCCGTGGTAGCGGCGATGGCGCAAAGTGCAGCCACACCCAAACTAAAAATTCTCATTGAAAATACTCTTTTGATTTAAAAACTAAATTGCAAAAACTTTGTGAAAAGGCAAATCAGTCGCAAATCGGTACTTTCAAGAGCTCATTCGGTATCTGATCGAACAATGGTTTTGATGGATCAAAATGCAGGCGGACAGATACCAAACTCGAAAAGTTCAATTCAGAGGCAAGCACGGCAGGCGGAGGAACCTGCGGACCTTCGACAATGATTGGACACATACACGTCTCATCGCCACCCCTGAAGTTGAGCGGAGGGGTCCCCTGATCTGGCGTGAGTTCTTCCAAATCGATCGAAGCTGGGCCAAACTCAAGATTATTGTCAAGCAAAATACCACCTAGGACGGGTTCTGCGAGGCAGAAACCGAACAGCAAAAAAAGCAGAGGAATTGCTTTTGCGGCGGACATTCCGGGCTAGACCTTTTTTTCAAGACTATCAACCCCCCCAGGATATTCGCCACATCTTGGCTTAGCAAGGTATTTCGCATCACTTTTAAGGCCAATAAAATTCGTCGCGATATCAAGAACCCTAGCCGCGCGCAAAAAAGTCATTGAAACTGGCAAGCAGTGAACGTCAGTTCACTTTCGTAGAAACCACAACGCGATGCGGCACGGACACCTGCCTTACTGCAACTCGCTGCGACAACGAAAGAATTCGCCGAGCGGAATCACCTCAGCAGCCAGGTCTGTTTGACAAAAATCAAAGAAAGAGCCCAAATCAGCGAGAAATCGGCTCAGATCCGATTCGCTTCCGACATAGGGGGAACAGGCCGGCTTCAGCGAGGAACTATGGAACATCAAAACCAGAGATTTGGTGCCGCCTCTCGTCACGGTAGTTGCGAGTTTCTTCATCCGTTCGAGTGAAGCCTGCTCAGGGCTGAGCTTCAGTTTTGTGGCGATCCCAGACCGATCAAGAATTCCGACGGCACGGAGTGTTCGGGGCAGCCCCATCGCAAACGAACGAGCACGGTGTGCGAGCTGGAAATGCCGGTGGGTAAAACCGACGGTGACCGGCACTTCCAGGAGAGTTCCGTCATCGCCGGAGGCAAGAATGTCATGGGACGAGGGATAATACGGCCGACAGGTGGCATACCGAAAATCGGGCCCCCCTTGAGACTTATAGCTGGTGTAGGGGATCACACTCGAATCGATCCGATACCCTAGCTCCCGCAGGATATTGATGCCCTCGATTCCCATCCCGTAGCGGCCGGCACGAAACGAGATCGGCCGTCGTCCAAACTGCCGCTCAATCAGTTCAGTTAGCCCCTCAATCTTGGCTCGCTGAATCTTAGGTGGAAGATTGCACAGGAACGAGTTTGCGCCGCTGGAGGCCTCCTGTGATAACGGCGGCGAATTCCATGGGTGGACATGTGTCCCGATCTCGCAACGGCCCGAATCTTGGATCGGCCGCAGAATTCCGACGGCAGCATCGGATTTTGCCACCGGTGTTGTCACCAGGTAGGTAGGCCGCACACCGTGTGCATCACACACCTCCTGGAAACGCGGAACTCCTTGAATGTTCTCAACGGTCGCTTCCGACCGGTACTTCCCCGACCAAAGCCCTTCCTCTTCGGTATCTATCGTCACAGCGAGTCGAATGGTCATCCGGCAACCCTCTCTCGTCTCTTCCCCACGACCAACGTCGCGAGCTTTTTGACGACGAAGCTGGAGACCACTCGCGTCACCATCCAGCGATGTTGAAACGGATGCCCACTATTCATTGACGGTTGGCTCCTTGACGGGTGACTCTTGGGCAGGTGACTCTTGGACAGGTGACTCTTGGACGCTGCTAACAGCAGGACGTCGTTCGGTTCTGTCCCATCTCGGATCCAATTGTCCCTTCAAACCTTTCAACATCCCATGGGCGATCGCAAATTGACTCATCACGAAATAAAAGGGAATCGCAACCAGCCGGTATTTTCGTAGTGGGCGAATCAACGCACCGGTTGCGGCCACCAATCCAATTGCCAAGGCGCCAGCCAAAACGATCGAGAAGCGCTCGTCTTGCAAAGCCAAACAGCAAGCTGAGATCACCAAAACCAGAATCAAGAAGGGTGAAATCCAACGCAGTAGTTTATGGGAGACGAAGATCCAGAAATCCAGCGGTTTGAAGAGTGGTGGAAAATTGCCCCGCAGAAACACCTGTGCTGCCCCCGAGCTGAGACGTACTCGACGTCCATATTCGGTCTTTGCTGCCTCCGTTGCATTTTCGTGAGCGATCGCGGCTGGTTCGTAAATGATTCGACCCCCTGCCTGAATCACATCCATTGAGATCGTAAAGTCGTCCAAAATCGTGTCAGCGGGAATCGGCCGAAACAAGTTCCTGCGGACGAGATACATCCCGCCATCCACACCCATCATCGACGCAATCGCCGATTCGCCCTCGTGGATGGTCCGCTCAAATTGGTAGTACACCGATTCGGCAACACCGAAGCTCGACTGCTCGCTATCTAAACGCACGTCACCACTCACCGCTCCGATATCATCTCGCCCAAGCCACTGAGCCAACGTCCTAACAGCATCACCCGAAAACATCACGTTGGCATCGCATAGCAAAAGCACCTCGCCGCTCGAATGAGCAACGCCATCATTGATCACTGACGCCTTGCCTCGTCGTTCTTCAAAATCCAAAACTTTGACACCACGCGACTCGTACTTTGCGGCAATCTCGGCCGTGCGATCCGTGGCACCATCGCAAGCCACAATGATTTCAAGCTTGGGTTCAGGATAGTCGATCGCCAAAGCGTTTTGCATTTTTTGATCGATGATCGCTTCTTCGTTGTAGGCTGGAATAATCAACGAAATCGTTGGCAGCTCTGCCTCTGCGAGTGAACAGCATGTTCCTCGGTTGCGATTCCACCTTACCAACAACCACATTGCGCACGGAAAGATTGCGTACACGTAGGACAATGCCAACATGCTTACGATCAGCGTGAACAATAGGAGGGCCATGAAAGTCATGTTCCAGGACAAGGTTGCGATCGCAACCTAACGTCATTCCACTTCTTTGGTTTCAGTTTCCGGATTCGCAGCTGCCCGCTGGGGCGTCCACGTGATGAACTTGCGTCCTAGCATCAGATTAAAAATCGCAAAACCAGCGGCAACATTGGATAAGCAAAAATAATAGCAGAGGTAAACCAGCTTCCAATTGCCGACGATAGGAAAGAATTTTGCCAGGGCAGTCAAATAAAACGCTGCTTGCAGCAGAAGCGTCAAGGTAAAGAACGAAGATCCATTCCACGCCAAACCAAAATTCGCCACCAAACACGACACCAGAAAGATTGGCGCGCACCAACGAATCACCTTGTGAGAGAATAGCTGCCACGCGAAAATACCGACCCGAATTGGATTGAGAGCCCCGCCAGCTCGCGTTACGGCGCGGAAGCTGCGATTCACGATTCGGACCTTCCGCTTGAATTCGCCGGCGAAACTTGGAGCAGCCTCTTCAAAGCAGAACGCTTCAGGTTCAAATCGACCACGGTAGCCAGCGACGACGCTCTTTAGCGGAATCAAGAAATCATTGATATCATCTTTTTGAAGTGGCGTAAACAACTCGCGTCGAATTGCCATAATCGCGCCGTCCCCACCCACCACGCTGCTCAGTCGGCTCTCCCAAGCCTTCAATTTGATTTCAAAGTCCCAGTAGGCATTTTCTGATTTCGAGGCGGCCTCCTCGCCGTCATGATATCGCTGGTGACCAACAACATAACCGACCCTCGGATCGTCGAAGTGTCCAACCAAATGGCGAATGGCCATGGCGTCGTAAACCGAATTCGCATCACTGAAGACGACAATCTCTCCCCGGCAAGACGGCACAAAACGCGATAGGGCTGCCGACTTACCGTCGCGAACGGCTTGGCGACATAGACGGACCTCTCGATCAGCGAACGATTGCACGATTTCATCCGTGCCGTCGTCCGAAGCGTCCGAGATCACTACTGTTTCGAGTTGCCCCGCGGGGTAATCCAAAGCACAAGAATTGTCGAGTTTCTCTCCGATCACCGCAGCCTCGTTATAGGCACTGATAACCAGACTAACGGACGGTGTACCATTCCCCGTACCGATGGGTCGCCGAAATCGTGATAACAAGAATAACAGCGGCGGGTAGATAAAATATGGCGTGATGACAGCCAACAGCGACAGCCAAAACACGAACATCAAGAACGTCGCGAGGGTCACTCAGAAACCTCCATCAAGACGGGGCGACATAGTGATCCCGAGACGGACTCGACATTCAGTGGGGCGGCCGACAGAAAATAGGTTCCCGTTGGAATCCTCGTCGGATCGATCACAAGCGGAGCCATCAATAACATCTCGGGGGTGGCTTCAAACAATCGCTGGACTGCCTGAAAAGGTTCCCTGGCATTGTCAATCACGGGCGTATCGACCCCAAGCAGACCCAACTGTTGGTCGGCTAACCAGTCTACCAGTTCGCTATCGAAGAACGGACACTCGCACACATAACCAGGGTCTCGATGGTTCATGCCCCAGCCCGTTGCCACGATCAAGGCGTCATTCGCCTCAACAGTAATCTCCCCTTCAACGAGGGCTGCCTGAAACCTACTCAAAGCAATCGGCGCTTCAGCCTTTGCATCGACACTCACGACCTTGCAGAGCCTCATAAAAGCAGATAGTTCAAAATCACGCAACAATAGATCCGTGGCTAGCTTATGCTGGCTCGTCTCAACGTATGTACCAGTGTGAGAACAAAGGTCAAATCGATAGACGGTGCTGGCATCGCCCTGGGAGGTTTCACAAATCGCTTCAACCCGATTCTTCCATTCAGGACGGTAGCTCCACATATCCGGATAGATCGGCATGCTGATATCGTGGATAACCCGAGGGCGCGATTTGGCGGACTTTAAAATCACGCAGCTGCCTTTTGCAATTGTGGTTGTACCGAGATGGCGGCAGGCGAACAGCGGTAGACTCGACCATCAAACCGAAGACGAGCAACGCTCGTCTTCGGTTCGAGTTTAGACCATGCTTAAATGAACAACAATTTTCAACGAAGTGTTTTCTCTAAGCCTCCACATCACAGGCGGTAGGTAAAAAGAAAAGGTAACAATGCTAAAAACCGGAATGATTGAACCTTGTTACCATTATTTCTCTCCGCACGATTAGGGATTAGGCAATTACCCGTACTGACTGAGCGAGCGGGCACTAAAAGACGAAACGGTCATCACTCTTGATCAGCTGAATTTGTAAAACTTGAGTGCACGAGGACCTCAGGATGAACTCAAACTCGGTATCAAGGCGATTGCGAACTTTCGAAAATCTCAAATGCTTTCCCCTGACACGCCGGTTAGGAGCTGCAACGGAAGCCACTCTGAATATCACGGAGATTCCTTCATCGCTCGTCACTAGATATCGCACTTGCCCGCAAGACCAACTCAAACCCGTACCCCATCGACTCAGTTGTGTAGCCGGATCTTGCTCGAAACAATGTGTTCGCCTCTCGAATCTGACTCGCCAACCTAAGCCCTAGCATCACGAAACTGACCCACTTCTAGTTCGCTAGAAGTCGCTTAACTCAGCTACAGCAACCGATGAGAAAAAAGGACATTCATGACATTTTCAAGAGTGTGACGGGAAACCACTCACAAATTTCAGAATGCTACCGTGTGGGCATTCCCGAACAAGCGAGAAATCTGAGCAAAAACCTGGTGAATGGCAACCTCGACTTTTTCTTAATTCGCAGAGTTGTGTACGGTGGTTGTGATCGCCGACTTCTGCGACAGCTTAAAGGTGCCAGCGATTTTTATATCAGAGTCCGACTCCAAATCGACCGAATAGGAAGAACTCGAATTTATCAGGGTGTGTTATGTGCTCCAGCCCTATGTGATCCAGCCCTCAATCTAATCCGCCTCGGAACCATCCGGCGTTAACAGTCTGTTACTCATCGCACAATCAAGCCGGTTCACCGCTCGAACGTCTTGCACCATACCAGGCGTAGGGATGAAGTGCCGAAAATTGAATCGTCGATCCAAAACAGTAATACCTCCTGCTAACTGATCCCGAGTTTCACGGGCCCCGTACTCTGACGCCCCCAAGAACACCAGATCTGGGGTCACCGCCAAGCCGCGAGTGAAATACTCAGACTGATACACGACGGAATCCCCGCTCATGAGCTTTCCATACAGAGAGTCACAGAAAAGAAATTCGCCATCAACATTGACGACGTTGTGCGCGTTACTGGCAGTCGTACTAATGCGTTCCGCGATTGCATGATTGGTATCGAGCCGAATGATTTCGCTGTGTCGGCCCGTCTTTTTTGTTTCATTGTGAAATAACACGTAAATATCGCTATCAGATCGCCAGATGGAATTCATGTGCGCGTAGTTGCTGGACTGGCGCCCGTTTGCTAGCTCCCCACCCGGAAAATATTGACCTCGCTTTTTAAGTTCACCAGCGACCGTTTCGTAGACACAAAGCCGGTTATTGTAAGTGTCGGTCACGTAGAGATCAGACCCAAGGAAATCGATTTGGTGGCACCCCGGAGATAGTCGCGTAATGACCTGCCTTGGGTTAATTGCTCGCTTGCCTTTGAAGCCAAACTGCACAATTCGACCGCTCCACTTGGAGACTCGCTGAAAAAAAAACCACGCCCCATCATGCCCGGTAACACCAAAAAACTGACCATCGAGTAGTCGCCGAATTTCCCCGTCAACGAAATGGAAAAAACCTCGCTTTGTCGAAACGAGGAGCGAAGTCCCAAGCAATGCTTCGTCGTCATATTTACCGACTACCGCATTGCAAAATTCGAATGGCAACCAGGTTCCGAGTTCACAACACAGATCATTTTTGATGAGCTTTTTTGTTCTGCGAACGACTTTTCTAATGCGTTTCATCACTAGTTATTCACTTGAGTTTCTATTTTCTGCCGGTCGAAATTTCGCCAGAGGCTGAATAATACGCGTTCTTCAATGAAAAGATTAGTTTGGCATACCATGACCCGATTACTTCAATCCTAATCCAACGTGTGTTTTCCAGATGCGACCGGGCAGTACGCAATGCAAAACCGAAAAGATAGAAATATCGACACAGTCCGTTCATCCGAAACACCGCCAGTTCCTGCCTACAAACGAAACTTGGCGCGTGGGTAGCTTTGATGCCAAGACTAAAGAGTCCGTGACCGTCAGCTAATCATTCAGCACAAACAGCAGGACGTAGCCGTCCATCAGAGCTTTTCAAAATCGTACAGCGTCGCCACTTCATGCGATTCCTCTTCATCCACGATTCACCAAACTGGTTAAATTCGATTTTCAATCTGCCGCTCGTCAAATCAGTCGGTTACCCACTCCAAATCTTTGAGCAAATTCGGACACCGAAAGTATTCACCGTCTGCTGCCGAAAATGGGTGAGTGCAGTCAAATGCCATATCCGTAGAAGCGATGCGTTTAACGTATTGCGTGCCACGCGAGAGCGCTTCGCGACAAAATCTACCTTCCTACCAACCAAGCTCAAGGAATTTTTCCGATCACTTCATTCGGAAGCAACGAGGCTTGAGATCGCTAACGCATCGGGTAAAAAACAATTGCGCGTCCTGAATTGTTGGATCACCCAGGTAGCTTACCTGGATTCCAAGCATGATGGATTTGTAAGAAGGGGGAAAAACAAATGGATCCGCAGGACCGATTTAGATCGTGCTGTTCGATACGAAGCTGAATTAAACAAAATCCGATTCTCGCTAACTAACTGTACATATACGCGAAGAATCAAACCTTCACTGCCTCTTCAACCGCTAGGTGACCTTCCTCTCACCTGGCAGGAAGTTCCGATGTATTCCCGAGATATCTGCTTACATGAAATTGATCAGTGATCCCCGCCGAATAACGATTCCAATCGCTCCAGATCTTCGGGCGTATCTATCGTGTAGTCACCGTCTGGCAGGTCCAGATCGAGCGACGAAGCGTTGACGATCCGGTATTTGTCACGATGCCGATAGAACCAAGGCGTCACATGCTCGCGATCAAAATCCGTCAGAGACTCCACCGAAACCTCCAACATGCACTGAGTGCGAATCAATTCTGCATTTTGCCCCTTGGGGAACGGTGGTGAGAACCTCGTTGTCACGAGATCGCATTCCGCGTCACCGAGACCTCGCTTGACTACTTCCTCAACAACTGCAGAACTCAGCAAAGGGCTGTCCGCACAGAGTCGCAGAACCCATGGAGCGGGAAATTCCTGCGCGGCAAGCCGGTACCGCTCGAACACGTTCAGCAAAGGGCCTCGAAACACCTCATGCTGAGCCGACTCGAGATACTCAACGAGAGGGTCATCTGACTTTTCATCACTGGTCAACACAACAGTACGACTGATCGCCTCTACCAACTGAACGTTTTCAATGACATGTTCAATGACTGGTCGGCCGAGGAATGGAGTCAACACCTTTCCAGGAAAACGTCTCGATGACATGCGGGCCTGAATAAAAGCAGTAACGATGATGGTCTCCCAACCTGGGTTAAGTACACGACCCGCGATATGTGGGTCGATCTCTCGATCAGCTTCCAACATCAAGTTGAAAACCAAATTGACTCTTGATGGGTAAAGCTTGAGTAAGAAACTCAGCGTGCGAATCCCGAAGGGGCCATGTGCTTCCACGCGCAATCGGTGAAACACATCGATTGCAACGACACACCATCATACAGATTCCGTCGACTGCAATTTAAGCGACTGTCGTTTCGCGGCCTCTCCTTGAGGACGAAGAATTGCCCTGGCCATTGACTTTGGATCCGCCAAAGCCTGCCAATAACCACGCGAGGCTAATGCACGGCAAACGTCCCAGTAGGGCCGCCAACCGTAACGCGAAGCCCGACTGACAGCCCCATTGACCTTTCGATCAAGCATTGCCTGCAGTGCCGCGATCTCCGCCTCGTCGAGTTGCAGCACCACGACATCGGCACGAGCTTTCTCGAGAGCAGAAATCGCACACACAATATGACTCGCGATGTGACGACGGTGAGTTGTGTTGTCATCATGTCGACGCAGTAGCGTTACCGGGTCCATATGAACGGCGAAGCGTCCCAATCTGGACAGCCGCAAAAAAAACAATTGGTCCTCATAGGATCGTAGCGAATCATCGAAAAACCCAACCTCAACCGCCGACTGTCGACGAAAAACACAACTTGAAGTTTGGATAAAGGCCCCTTTTAGCAAGCCCGGAAACGCGGAGCCTTTGATGTAACGGAATCCATCTTCGGCCTGTTCATAATCAAAATGCTTAAAAATCTCTTCGCCATAAGCTGACTTTTTGAACATCGGAAGATCATCAAGTCGTTCGGTATTTCCAGAGCTAACAATCACATCCTCATGCTGAAGAAATGGTTTCAGCAGAGTTTCAAGATGATCGGGCACCCAAACATCATCGGAGTCGAGAGGAGCAATCAGGTCAGCTTCAGTATTGGCGATCGCAGTATTGCGCGCCGATGCTGCACCACCGTTGGCCTGCTCAATCACCTTTAGGGCAATTTTGCTCCCCAGCCCCCACTCGTTGACAACGGTAACAGTATCATCCGTTGATCCATCATCCACAACGATGATCTCGTTCGGCAGGCAGGTTTGCGCAACGATGCTATCTAGCGCTTCGGCAATCAAATGCGCGCGATTGTAAGCCGGAACAACAGCGCAAATACTAAGTTGGTTCATCAATCGATTCGCGTCCCATTGAATATTGAAGGATTCTCACTTTACGCATCGGTAGTAGCTAATCTTCGGTGTAAGACGGTTGATTCACTCGACCCATGATACGCGAAGCAACCCGAGAGCAGATACTAGATAACTTCATGCCGGATGGATCGATGCGACGGGCAATACGAAGTAAATCGAGGTTTTGTCCGAACCCTAATCGTTTGACGTCAATCTGCGCGAGAATTCTTTTTCGTAATCTTTGACGACACCGGCAAACAATTTTGCATGCAAAATCGTCGTTGCATGTGATTTTTTCAAAAAAGCCATCAACCATTTCAGGAAATCGAAGCACCTGCTGTCGTGCGAAATCCGAGACCGATTTATGGGTCAAATGCCGACCAGCAATTGCCTGAAACATCTCGCCTTCCTCGAGAGAATTAACGATGCCAATTTTAAGCAAGAGTTGCTGACTACTTTGCTGTGTAATACGCAGTTGCTCTGCACGCTTATTAGCAGAGATGGCTCCATCGTGAAATCGATATTTCAAAAGAGGGTCGGGCAAATTGCAACATTCACCTTGTTGAGCAAGTCGGCACCATAAATCGTAATCTTGCGCACAAGTCAAACGGGTGCAGTACCTTCCCGCGTCACGAAAGGCTTTCGCACAAAACATCACACTCGGATGAATGAAGGGATTCGCAGTCAGCAAATGCCACTGGATTTCCACATTCGTTTGGGGACGCCTGATCTTGGACAGCGGAGAACCTTCTGCATCGACACGTTCCGCGAATGTTCCGCAGAGGACCGTCGCTGGGTGTCGCTCAAGCCAGTCAACCTGTTTCGCTAGGCGATGCGGACTGGCAACATCATCTGCATCCATTCTTGCAATGAATCGCCCCCGCGCAATATCAATTGCCAGGTTCAGCGATCGGGAGATCCCTGATGCCTTTGCATTGGTGATAACTCGCACCCTGGAATCAGATATAGCTTTTAGCAATGCGGGTGTGCTATCGGTGGAAGCATCGTCAACGATGATGAATTCAAAATCGTGAAATGTCTGATTGCGAATGCTCTCAACAGCAATCTCTAGATACCGCTCGCCGTTCCGAACAGGCATCACAACGGAGACGCATGGTGAATTAGTCGCGTCCGGAACCAGATCTAACGGACGCGCAATCATTTCAATAAAAGGTAATTCATAAAACGCAATGCTTTCAGAAACTCACGTCATGCAATTGAAACTCACACGACTAGCCGATGCATCTGTCTCCAAGGACGCCCACGCCCTATAGCTTAGGCCCCAGCAATCGAATTGCCATGGCTGAATTACCAGCGAATTACAGTTCTAAGCCACCGTTCAGACCAAGCATCCCAATCATCTAAAGCCGCACAACCCCAACGATCACTTCTGCATAACCAACCGGACACCCAGCACGTTCCATTGACACCCATGAATCAACTCTCATGCAGACTGACTGCGCGCGAAAATCCACGTTGTGGAATAAGGCATGCAGAACGTTAGTCCATCGTATAGTGCAGGATCAAACCGACAATTCCTGCAACTTAGCCAGTTCATTCAAAAGGCCTACCGCAGCCTTTAACACAAGGACCTGATTCACTTTTTGAGCTTTTTCTTTTACTTCTTGAGCGGTTTCGCGACACGAGCACGAATTCCATCTGCGTCTTCACGGATGGCTTCAAACCAATCAAGTAACTCACTCCACCCCCGGCGAACACCAACAAACTCTCACGCTCAATCATTTCGTACGAGGCGACAATTTTCGTGTGGCCACGAGTCGTGACAATGATTGGAAAAGCATCACTGGAACCTGGCACGAACTTACAAATCCCGACACGAATTCTTTTCCTCTCTCAGCCTGACCCTTAATACTTTTCCAGGTGCCATCTCGAATATCGTACTTGCCAGTGGCATGATTAATCGTGCGAGCAAGCTTGACCAACATCTCAGACTTCTCGAGAGTTTCAATTGACGAACACTGCGAAGCTCGATCGATCAGTCGATAAAAGCGTGGTGTCTTTGGATGAGTAGAAAAGGATTTCGCATAGACATCTAACGCATATGCAACAATTCCCACATGTAGTTTTGTCGTAAGAATCGCTGGCAGGCTTCCAATGAGTGCGACTGCCTGCCATACGCCGCGGAACGGAATCAACAGGCATTCTCTCCGTGTACAACTGCGAATTCCATCCGCCAACTCCAGCGCTCCGCAGGACAACCACTCACCGTTGTCCTCGAAGAGGACAGGCAGGATTTCTGGATGTTTTTTAAGTGACGCGATCAACACCTCTTTCATATGCTTTCAACGTGGCTTATTACCTGCAAAAACGGAGGGCTGATGAATTCCGAGAGGAAATCGTCCAGCATACGTCGAAAGCATCGTTTTGCTCCCCTTCAAGTATTCGTTTGGAACATCATTAGTGCAGAGGGTTAAAGCCGAATCAGGAATGAGGTCAACTGTTCATTTAACTCGAAGATCGTCGGTCAAATAACTCTGTGATTCAGGATTTCGAACTGCAGAAAAGGCGGATTGCCTAAGGAGACGCCTCGCCTTGCGACGCACACCCCACCCTGACAACGGGCCTGCTTCCAACGCAATCATTGCGTAAGGAATTCCTCGAGTGATGCAGGCCTCACCAGACGGTGCGTGCATCTCCGTAAAACGTCGATTCCACGAACTCGACAGCCGCTTACCAAAACTAGAGTTTGGCTCACCAAAATAGCCACCACCTGCGTATATCAGCTGATTCCATCTATCGAGCTGATCCATGCCGCACAACGCACCGGGGAACTTTTTCTAGAATCGCTTATGCTCGCGCAACTCGACCATAGGAAAACAAGTGGTTGATTCGTAGCATTTTGGATCCATGTTTCGAAGATCTTGAGCAGCAATAGGTCGCCGAAGTTGTGGTTGTAATCGGCACCATTGAGAGCAATCCTTTTCCAGAGACTCCGGCGGGCGATGGGGAAGTTTGTGGCCAATCGATGGAGAATTTAATCCAATGAGACAAGTTCCTTGATCGCTTGCTTTGCTTTTTGATTTTGCGCTAACATGGTCTTCGATACGCATTCTCGAATACCGTCTGCATCTTTTAAAATGGTTTCAAGCCGGGCGATTATCTCGTCTGGCTTGTCAGCAAAGAGCAACAGATTCTCCCAACCAATCGTCTCATAGAGCGATACGATTTTTGTGTGCTCCTGAGTTGTTACTGCGATCGGAATGGCACCACGCAATGCACCCATTAACAGACAGTGCAAACGGTTACTAAATACTACATCGAATTCCTGATAGAAATCCTGGTAGGAATCTAGAGTGATGGGAGCTTCGTGCAATGTAAAATCATGTTCGCCTGCCAGCCTAGCCATATAAGAAGCGTCTTCAGCTACTTGGTGAAAAGCAAATAATTGCCTCTGTTCGATCGATTGCAGGTACTGGGAAATACACTCGGTAGCCTGTTGAATTGTGTCACTATATTTATCATCCTCGCTCTTACGTTCAGGGATCTCACTCCTGAAGCTGAATCCGATCTTTCCAAGTGATCCACTGCGCGGTAAATCCGACAATTGCTCGACTAAAAACGCCAAATCCGGAAAGTACCCTACATGCTGAATACCCGCACCCTTGATTGCGGCGATGGAGGCATTGTCACGAACACCAACCCAACCCACTCGCTGACACCACGAATGGTCTGAATCAGGAATCACGGACCGACCAAGCGAAATTATCTTGGCTTTGGCCAGTCGACTCCAAAGGGTCTCCCGCGCACCGGTTGCCACCGAACGTGGCTCCCTCGGTGCGGACTTTCGCAAAACGGCCCCTGGTGGAAGTACGTCAAAAACAACACTTCCTGCTAGATTGGTGACGATACGTTTCAACTTACTCTGCAGGCCATTCCGATCGACAGGGATTCCCGATAGAAAGTCTGGGCACTGCTTTCGAATCAATAGCCGACCATATCCACTGAGTGAGTCAGCAAGCGCCTTCATAATAAATTGATCGCCGAGATCGTCATCTCGCTGGTTATACCTGAGAACGAACATGTGTCCTAAAAATTTTTTCATTTTCCTGCGATGGTTTCGTGTCGTTTCTAAATTTCAATGCGTGAAGCTTTACAATGTGCAAAGCACCGCCCGATTCGATTTCCGTTGAGCCCGAATTGCACAGGCAATTTTGATTTCACTTCTTGCGTAGAACTCAACAAACTAAGTGCTGCCTTGCTAAGGTTCGAGAATTGACTGAACGAGCAATGCAAAACATTCTGTTCCGTGCCCCTGCGATGTTGGCCCAACATGCCTTCGTAGAAACTCTTCTGCCCCCTGCTGATAATCGCAAGATTCGCCATCGTTCAGAATCACATTTAGCGAGGCTCGCAACTCGCGCGCATCTCGAGCAGGTAAAGCCGCTCCATCGCTGATGTAGGGATATCGCTCTTGCCCGCCAGTGAAGTCCGCCGAAATGGCAGGCCGCCGCAGCAGGGCAGCTTCTAAAAGAGTAGTGGACGAACCGCTTATCAAAACATCACAAGCGGTCAACAAACCATCAAAATCGTCACGGAAAAATTGGACGTTTGGGTTTCCGCTCCTGCGTACAGCATCTTCATACAAGCAATGTGCGGTTTCGCCAGGATGATATTTTATGCAGACCATCCAATCATCGCGTTCGAGTGCTGCGGCACATGCAGCCTGTGCGACCTCCACAAACCATGGAAAATTCCGAGTGGTGTGGGCCGAAATCAGGACAACCTTACTGCCTGCGGGAAACCCCAGTCTCTCTTTCTCTTTCTCTTTCTCTTTCTTCTTATTTACCAGAGCATCAAGTCGTGGCACTCCCGTCACCTTCGTGCGATCCTGGGGATAATGCCCCAAAACGGAGACAACCCATTCACTGTATTCACCGTACACGGCAAAGTAATCAGGAGTAGGTGCGCCCTCCATATGCCCGAGAGGAACGGTATAAACATAATGATCTGGACAAATCGTTCCATGCTGCGCACCAAGAACAGGTATGCCTAATCGTTTGGCCGCTGCGATCAACTGCATGGGCCCCGGATAAAATTCTCCAAGCATGCAAACTAACTTTGCGTTGGGTATCGTCGAACAGCATGCGGTTAGCTGACCAAGTGACCTTTCCCATGCGGCCAATCCTTCCACGTTTCGTTGAACAAGTGGAACGAGCACCGAAGAAAGATCAAATCCCAAAAAGTGCATTGTCCGTCGCAGTTGTTGGTTGCGCACCAAGGCAAAAAAATTCACATTTGCCCACAATTGCATGGGCAGAGCCCTTAGCCAATCAAGGAGACCACAATACGCGTTAACTGGCCTAGCTGCACCATCAAGCTTTGAAATTAAAAACCGACCGTCACCTCGAAGCCAACTGATGACAGTCCAGGGACTTTGACTCTTCTCGCGATAGTCCAAGATATAGCGGGGCCGAATCTCCTCACAATTCTGCCCGAACCAGTCGATGAGAGAATCCCAATATGGCAAACTGACCTTTTCCGCGGTCACTTCGATATTACGCGAAAGAACCAGCTTCGGTTTGAAGACGACGGCTGAGCTGTTCGCAGCGGTATCAGGCGATTTGGCTTGGGGACATGCAATGCGAACCACCAACCAAAGAGCCATGAACTTCAGGAAAGTGAATGGAAGTTTTGCAAACTGCATGCACAGCCAAGGCCAACCGGCATATTCCCTTGCAGCAGGTGAACACCCAACAGTCGAGTCGACTCGGATACTCTCTGATTCACCAAAGCGACTACGAATTACCTCCGCAAGACTCGGCGTATCAAGGTGAAGGACGATTCGCGTCGGACTCAAAGCCTGAATATTTTGGTCTAGAATCCATAGCCTTTTCAAAGTGCTGATGAGCGGAGAACTCGCTGTTCTACTAGCCCCAACACTCGTCCACCAAACAGAGTAACCATCAAGCCGTCGAAACATATCGTCGAAACAAAGATTGCCACGCACCTTCCGCTTCGGCCAATCTTCGAGAAACCCAAGCACCGCCTCCCGCAGTTCCGATTCATCCCTTTCATCCATTGGTTGGCAACGATTCCAAACATCTGGCACACCCAAATCGGACCAGGTGCCTGCAAAGTTCAACACGTGGACATCATCGTTCTCCAACGATGCTCGGATCTCCGGTGGAATACTGGAGATCGGCCGGTTGGCCACCAGAATTGTCTTGCTCATAGGACACACAGTTTGCGAGAAGCGTTAACCAAGCCCAATGACCAGGCCCATAAAAGCTGCAACACCTGCGAATACGACTCAGTAGCTTGTGCCTCACTCTGATTACAACGACCACGCTCGCGAGTTCTCCAGCAGGAATCACTGTTCCGTTTGCAGGACAAGCCATCGAATGAATCGTCCAACGAGACCGTTTTTTGGACCCCTTGTTGGGGAAAACAGTAGTAGCTGTTGGACAACCTTGCTGCACAATCGAAATCGCGAGCCAGATGTTTTCGAATTAACATCGAAAAGCATCCATCGAATTTAATCCCAACAAAAACGAGCAACTTAAAGAGCCTACCGGCAAGCAAACGCGTCGCCAACTTTTCACTGCTCGCAGATGACGATGCTGCAAGAGAAAGCCGACACGTCACCTCAGCTCGTCCCTTCAAAGTCATCCCAGCGAAGCCGTTCAAACGCGCACTTGTCTGTTACTAGCTTTTTGCCGATTAGATCATCGAAGTACCTCGCATCGATCCCTTCGTGGGGACGCAACGTTGTCAGATGGTTATCGCAAACCACATCGCCCGCCTTCATATCGGTCTTGAAATAACACGCGCGGCGGAATTCCCAGATCCGGCGCGGTGTTTCCACCGCATGCACCGGCCGTTTTATCCCGTCACCCAGCATCACTTCACGTCGCGAACAAAACTCTACAAAATCTGCAAGCGTTTCCTTCGTGTGGGCGAAGTGGTGGTCACGAAACTCGCGCGTATTATCGTCGGTGAAGTGTGTCTCAATGACCCGAGCCCCCATGCAGACCGCTACCTTGACGGCAACATTGCCCATCGTGTGGTCCGAGTACCCCATCACGATCGAATTATCTAACCGCTGACGTACCGTCTCCAGTGCACGAAGGTTGGTGTATTCGTCCAATGGCTGGCCATACATCGCAACACAATGCATCACGCACAACCTTCCACTGGGAATAAGGTCCGAGTCCAGCGAACCGAGAAATTCGACCGTTTGCTCAATGTCTTCCATGTTCGACATGGCAGTCGCGATGCAAAGAGGCTTCCCGGTTTGCACCAATCGCTTCAAAAGCGGGTAATTTGTAAGATCCCCGGAACCAACTTTGTGAACCTCAATGTACGGATCCAACGCATCGATCGATTCGAGGTCCCAGATTGACGACATGAACTGAATGCCGCGTTCGCGACACGCTTTGGCCAACAACACATATTGGTCAAGCTCCAAAGCGAAGCGTCCGAAGTGCTTGTGACGCTCCGGGGATTCGACTTTGCTAACAATTCGGTCAGGTGTATAGGTCTGGTACTTGACGGCATCGGCACCGGCTTCCACAGCATCGTCTAGTAATTTCAGGGCATAATCGTAATCACCTTCGTGGTTTCCACCAACTTCAGCGATCACGAATGGCTTGGGTAATTGATGAAAGGATTCCATTTCATCATGTCCTCGAACGGGAGTTATGATTCATCGAAATGCGATGGTCGGTGTTTTCGGCGTAGCCTCAGACTGTGCCTCACGCTAAGGTCTTAAAAACATATTTCCAACGATGTGGATGAGCGATCGTTGGACGATTGTTTCGATCCTTAATGGGACGACCATTGACACGACCGGGCGTGACCTCGAAGACTTTAGCACCACGCACTTGATCTTGTCGCTCACCGTGCGCGAACAATTCGGCATCAATCCGATATTGGCCCGGCATTAGCAGCAATTCGGGTAGGAAGCATTGCAGCGTTTCCGTATTGACGTTGGGAAGCTCGTCATCCTGACAATTCAGATGAGTATCGCAAAGAAAAATGAATTGCCCACGGTCATCAAAGACCTTCAGTTTGCAGTGTGGTGAATTGACGGATTGGCTGATCTTAACCGCGATCGTGAGCGGATGCCCGGTAGGAATGCTATCGCTAACGCGGTCTTCATCATGCAAGGCGATCTCTGTCATCCGAACTTCACCCCGACCTTCACGATCGGTGCGAATCGCAAGGTCTTGCGATTCTGCAACCGCATTCATTCCTTTAAGATAGAAACCCAAGACCTCGGGCAATGGACCATCCATAATGGTGCGACCACCTTCAAGCAAAATCCCTCGGTTGCACAGACTACGAAGTGCTACGGCGTTATGGCTGACGAATAATACCGTTCGCCCGCTCTGCGCGACATCCTGCATTCTGCCGACGCATTTCCGTTGAAAACCGATATCACCGACGGCCAGCACCTCATCAATAATTAGAATCTCAGGGTCTAAATGGGCGGCAACTGCAAAGGCAAGCCGGACCTTCATGCCAGATGAGTAACGTTTGACTGGTGTGTCGAGGAATTTCTCAACGCCACTGAAGTCAACGATCTCGTCGAATTTGGAATCAATTTCTCGCTTGGTCATCCCCAAAATCGTGCCGTTCATATAGACATTTTCACGTCCAGTTAGTTCTGGATGAAAACCGGTACCAACTTCCAGTAAGCTACTGACTCGCCCTCGAATCACCGCACGTCCACTGGTCGGGTCGGTGATTCTCGATAGCACCTTCAAAAGCGTACTCTTGCCGGCACCATTGTGCCCAATGATCCCGACGACTTCGCCTTCGTTGACATTGAAGCTGATATCTCGCAGAGCCCAAACTATGTCCTTGGAGATGTCCGCACTGAGCGTTGAGACTCCCGGTACATTGGCTGGAGCCTGATCACGCCGTTCCACCGAGGAGGACGCCCCAGGCAATTTGCTAACTTCCTTGTGGAATGTGTTTAAACTTCGCAGGCGATTCCAATTCTTCAGCGGAGCTTTGATCCATCCCGTCATAGCTCCCATGAAAGTATCAGGAATCTCATCCTTGAGGCCAATTCGATAAGCCTTAGCGATTTGTTCAACGGAGATTAGCGAAGTGGACATAGTGAATTTCTGTGGTGTCAATGAAAGCCAAGCCGCTCGCCGAATATCTAGGCAACATCGGCAAACAATCGTTCCCTGTTGCGGAAATAAAGCAGGCCGGTCGCAGCAATAACAACACTGCTCAAACCGCCAACTGCGATAAGATCCCAAGGCATATCACGCGCACCAAGCAGCGCGGCACGGAAGCCTTCGATAACGCCAACCATCGGGTTGATCGCATATAGATATTGCCATCGTTCAGGGATCATACTGGTGGGGTACACTACAGGAGCTGCATACATCAACAGTTGAACCGCGAATGACATGGCGTGTTTGACGTCGCGATACTGCACGGCCAACGCTGTCAGCCATGCCCCTAAACCCGCAGCAGTCAAAACCATCATGATGATCAAGAGAGGCAAGAAGATAACCGATACGGTTGGTACAACTTGAAACCAAACCATCATGATGCCTAGCACCACCATCGCTATCGAAAAATCGACCAATTTAGCAGTCACTGCCGAGAGAGGTAGAATAAGACGCGGGAAATATACTTTGCTGATCATCCCTGAGCCACCGATCAAACTATTCGTGCTTTCGGTGAGCGCATTGGAAAAATAGGTCCAGGGGACGAGCGCTGAAAAGCTAAAGATCGCGTATGGCAACCCCTCAGAGTCGATCTTTGCAAGCTTTCCGAAAACGATATTGAACACCAACATTGAAAAGACAGGTTGAATCACTGCCCAGCCAATCCCAATCGCCGATTGTGCGTAGCGAACTTTGACGGATCTCCAGGTCAGGAACAAATAGAGATCGCGGTATTGGATCAATTCTGAAAAGCCGAAAAACTGCCATTCGTGCCGCGGTTCAATCACCTTTACGGCAAGATCCGCCGCTCCTCCATCGACCGCAGACATGGGGCTTTCACGACCCTCCTGGGCTGAATTCATAGATCCTTCGGGATGTTGCATGGCGTAAAAAGACCAGTAGGTAACTTAGCGTTTCGCGGAAACCAAGGGTACGATGGATTCTATTTCTTTGACGTCCACGCTGCCAACACAAGTTTAAAATGTCGCGGTATGTGGCGTCCCTTGGTGCCGATTGTGTCGAGAGTCCTTCTCGTGATGTTAAGATGACTTAGCGAGAGCCGTTAGAATCATAGCTTTTATCATGACCCGAGCCTAATCTGGCTTGGCGAATGGACGCGATCATGTGCGTTCAAGGTCCCCCAATCCCTCTAAGCTGAATCCCATCGAGCATCAACACTCACCAGATCTTCGACGTCAGCTCTTTCACCGAAAGCCTTCAACGAACTTGCCACACAATTCTTGCCACGGTCGTGAGCCATCGGGTTGCTTACCCCCGGACGCATCCGCAATGCAAAGCACACCTCGGAGCAACAAAACCGGGAAACCATAGCAATTCAGGTGACGAACGTCCCGATCTTCGACTAACGTCTTACGACATCAAACAACACCAAGTCCAATTCGCAGCCGCCAAAAGATGCGAACTTATCACATCATTTAACATGCTGAGCAAGCAGGTGATTTATTGCTTGTTTTCGGCGCGCGTCTGTCTATCACGGTAGCGAGAGTGTTTCTCACTCGGATTCCATCTCTTCTCACAGTGAAACCATGAGCGAAGTAACCATTTGAGCCCGCTAACCTCCAGCTCAAATTCAAGTTGCGATGTGGCCTCCCCGTCCATCACTCGCCGCAAACAGAATGGATGAGTCTCGACGTAATTGGGCCCCCGTCTAGTTGTCACTGCACTGCGGATACCGTTGTCTGCAAGTACCGGCCAAGTGTTCTTCGACCAGAATCCCGTCGGGTAGCAAAAATCCGTTGCATCGCGTCCCGTCGCTTTTTCAACCTCAGCGCGACACAAACGCAAATCGCTATCCAACTGATCACCTAAAGCAATCACATTGATGTGCACATGGGTGTGAAGTTGGATCGAAAAAAGGTCGCTAGACTCGACCAATTCGCGGACCTCACCAGCGGTCATCGTATTCCAATAACGTGACGCTCGTAATGATGCAACATCGATCCCCATCGCATCACCAAGCCGATCAACGAAAGCATTTCGCTGATCTTTTGAAATCGCAGCTAAGGCATTCAGCAGCTGCACCTCAGCCCTTGCTTTGTCAGACTGGCTGCGTAACGGAACAATGGCATTCAACCCCGGCTCCTGCAATTCTACTTCTGTCAATTTTGTTCGCGTGATACAATCCCTCAGTAGCAGATTGGGTTTGCTTTCCTCATTCACCATTGGTTCGGTAACGATGTAACAGACAGCGGGAGCTTGGTAACGGCTCAGCAGCGGCACAGCCTTGCTAAGAAAATTGTAATATCCATCATCAAATGTCAGCACGGCCTGTGCAGGACGAATGGATTTCGACTTCTGCTGGCTGAGTGCTGCTTCTAGCGAAACAATGTTAAACACTTTCTTAAGGAACTTAAGACGTCTCTCTAACGTCTCTGTGGAAATAAAAAGTGTCTTGAACCGCTCATGTTCAGCATCAATACTTACGCCGTGCCAGCCGATGATGACAAAACTGTTGCGCGTCGTGAACCATCTCGCCAAGCGAAGCAAACCGAGACATTTCAAGAAAATAATCAATGCGTGTTTAAACACAGCCTTCAAAGCACTTCTCATTAGCTTGCGTTTCCGAGGGACTTACTGCCGCAGCAATCCAAAAGACGCGATTGCAAGTCGCGGCATCTCGCTTCGATCTGTTCGTCGATTTCAATGTCACTACCACGGCTTAATGCCTGACTGTGAATCGAATTGGTAATCGAGTGATTCGGATACGGCAGCTCAAGCCACCCGTAGACACGCTGCATTGCGACTTGAGGCTCACAGACCATATCGTCATAGAATTGAAAAGCAACACGCGAGTCGCCGTGAAGACCTTGATCGAAGCAGAGCTGATTCCTAGCAATCCAGATGAGCGCAGCCGCATCAGCACGCTTCATGTCAGGCCTGTAGCATGAATGGATTAGCGATAAAACCTCATCAGAATTCCTCTCCGATCGCCAATGACTTTCCGGCTCAAGCATCAAACGTAGGTTTTCCACCTGACCTTTAAACTTCTTCAGGCTTGATCCGACCGAACCTCGGTAATTCCGGAACATCCAGATTGCGCTGGATCGCGGAAACTCCTCGAGGAGTTCATCCACGCGTTGACTGTCGAGCAGAGGCTTTGCAATTATCAGCGGCGAGCATAAACGATTCAGTAAGGGCATCACCTCGACATAAGCTTTTAACCTGAGGCGGTTGCCCTTGCTCCCGGCTAGCTCACTGTCATCGTTAAAAACGATCCCGCGAAAATCCTTGTCAAAGCAATTTAAGAGCATTGTGGTGCCGGAGCGCTGACAACCCACAACGAACACGATTCGACCGTACGCCGACCGCCGTGAGACACGTTCCCACCACACTCGCTTAGCGAGCCGCCTCGTTTTCCGAGCAATCCTGGTAACGATACTCATTGTGCAAGCGTGGAATCCACACTTGGTTCGGGGCTGCTATTCACAAACATCGGAAAATTCAAGTCAACACCATTCCAGAATGATTCCACTGACACAAAGTCCATGCCTTACACCGATACGCATGCGCCGCAACGCAAGTTGTGACAAATGCGGCCGTGGCATCTAACATGAGAACACCCAGAGTTTGGGCTTCATTTTAAAACACAACACACAATCCCACTTTGGCAGCCTACGACACAAACTACAGATCACGCAAAGAAACAACCTACCGACGATAGATTCTCACGCATCTCCCCAGCGGAACTGTTTAGATCAAAAAACCGATTTATTACTTCCTTCAATGAACAGCCAACCCTACCACTGGCCTCTACTTTATTGCCTTCATCTCCAAAGACCAACATCAAGAACACGATACCCAAAAGTGAAGGTGTGACAAGATTAATTCTGCAATCGAGATGCACGTCGCGGTACCTATAGGCCGCCTCAGTGGTGGCCTGACCTCCCCCCATAGAACTGCACCATTGTGAGTGAGAGAATCTTGCTCGGGCGTACCGCTCGGAAAGGACTTTCAGAATGCCTCAGAAACGTCACACAGTGGATCAGATCGTTGCCAAGCTGCGTAAAGCGGATA
>JBMYRF010000019.1:0-137072 GCA_049602075.1 Rubripirellula sp. | reverse complement strand
CCGTTCAGGACTGTGTTCCGTTCAGGACTGTGTTCCGTTCAGGACTGTGTTCCGTTCAGGACTGTGTTCCGTCTATTGAACCGCGGCATTCTGGTTGGAGCCGTCCTGCGATAGGGTGTTGATCCGTCCTGGTAACTTGCCGTCGGGGCGGTTGCGTTCTATGTGATACTTACGATGACGTCTTGAGATAATTTGGGTTGCATCGGTCCGAGCGAGCCTCTCCTAGACGCAACCACTTTATTCATCCATTTCCGTTGAGTTTCCCTAGCTGTCCTAGACGCGACCACCACACGAGGGGACCAGCGAAGCGGCTTCATCATTGATTTAGCATCGCTTTCGACTTCGCATTCTTCGAGTTCGATTGGTATGATATATTGGAGGGCGGTCGCCAATTACTCTGCGTGGTAGTTTGCCGCGGCTTCCCACCTCTCGAGTCCTCGATGCGGATTCGTCCATGTACAACAAGTCAAGCGTTTGCTTTCTTGCCAGTTTTGGTCTCCTGGTTGCATTGCCTGTTTGCGGCCAAACATCTGACCAAGACGCTTTCTTTGAGAACAGGATTCGCCCTGTATTGGTGAAGCATTGTTACGAGTGCCACGCCTCCAGTTCGAAAGAACCGAAGGGGGGGCTGTTGCTCGATACCCGTGAGGGGATTCGGCGTGGCGGTGACAGTGGGCACGGAGTTGTCCCTGGCGAGCTAAAAGATTCGTTAGTGCTGACGGCGATGCAGTATGAATCGATGGAGATGCCCCCAGAGGGTAAGTTGCCCGATCGCGTTATTGCTGATTTTGAAAAGTGGGTGCGGGACGGGGCTCGTGATCCGCGTGATGGTAAGAGCGCGCCGATCCGCCAAGAAATCGATTTTGAACGGGCGCGGGAATTTTGGTCCTTTCAGCCCATTGCCGATCCTTCAGTACCGGCCGGCAAATGGCCCGGTTGGTCGCGAACTGAAACAGACGCGTTCATTGCCGCTCGGCTCGAGCAGGCAGGTTTGCGACCGGTGGAGGATGCCGATGGCTACACGCTCGGTCGCCGAATTTACCTTGATTTGATTGGCTTGCCACCTTCGCCGAAGCAGGCCGATGAATTCGCGAATGCGTATGCTCAGGACGCTGACGACGCGATTGGATCTCTGGTCGATCAGTTGCTTGACAGTCCGCATTTTGGCGAACGTTGGGGGCGTCACTGGATGGACGTAGTGCGGTATGCAGAGTCGACAGGGATGGAACGCAACGGCACGTACCCTCAAGCATGGCGATATCGGGATTGGGTCATCGATGCGATGAATCGTGACAAGCCTTACCGCGATTTTGTTCTCGAGCAAATTGCGGGCGACTGCTTGCCGAATGAAAGTCATGTTGATCGGGATGCCAACTACACGGCAACTGGATTGTTAGCACTCGGCCCAAAATCGTTGAACGAGTCGAGTAAGGAGAAATTCAAGATGGACGTCGTCGATGAACAGATCGACGTTGTCAGCCGTGCTTTCATCGGTCTGACCGCCGCCTGTGCCCGGTGTCACGATCACAAATTTGATCCGATTCCGCAGTCCGAGTACTACGCGTTGGCTGGAATCTTTGCCAGCAGTGAAACGCTGTATGGCACCGGCCGCACCAATGGCAATCGAAACCCGGGGCGGGTGCTGGCGCTGTCGGGTGACACGGTTAAGAAAACAGCACTCGCAGATAATAACAGCGGGCGACAGCGCAAGGTTTATGCCAATCAGCTGAAGGCGGCCGAGAAACGATTGGGAGCACTCGAGCAACAGCTTGAAAAAGCATCCAGTAAAAAGGCAGGGCAGGCCGTCGAGAAAAAGATACGGACTGTCCGCCAGGACATTCAACGAGCAAAGAACCGGCTGAAGCAGGTTGCTGATGTCAAGCAAAAGCCTGATTCTAATGCTGTCCTTGTGATGGCGATGGTCGAGGGAGATAAGCTGAATGACACACCCCTGCGAGTACGAGGTGAACCGGCGGATCACGGCCCCGTCGTGCCCCGCGGGTTCCTGACAATCGCTAGTTCGGGTAAGCCGCCCAGCATCGCCAAAGATAGCAGCGGCCGATTGGAATTGGCGGAGTGGATCGTCGATCCGGCGAATCCGCTGACCGCTCGCGTGATGGTCAATCGAGTTTGGCAGCACCTGTTTGGACGGGGGCTTGTGGCGACCGTGAACAATTTTGGTGCGAATGGTGATCGACCAAGTCATCCGCAGTTACTTGACCATCTGGCGACGACTTTTAATTCCGATGGCGGTTCGGTCAAGCGATTGATTCGACGCATCATGACGAGTCGCGTTTACAGGCTCAGTTCCATGGATGACGAGTCGGGGTTGGCGAAGGACCCTGGCAACCTGTTGTTGTGGCGGATGAATCAGCGGCGTCTGGAAGCTGAGGTGTTGCGGGATTCGATGCTGTTTGCAAGCGGTCAGATAGATCTTGCCCCGGCGCAATCGTCTGTCGTCGCAAAGGTTGGTAACGGTTTGGTTGGTCGCAATATTCGACCAGAACAATTGGGGGAAGAATCATTTCACCGCAGTGTTTATTTGCCAATTGTGCGGGGAGTCGTCCCGGAAGTGCTGCGGGTTTTTGATTTTCCCGAGCCGAGCATCATTAGCGGCGCCCGCGACGTGACCACTGTGCCCACGCAGGCGCTCTATATGATGAACAATCCCACTGTCATCCAAGCAGCTGAAAAATTGGCTGCACGCCTGATGGAAACAGTCGACTTCGAAGATGAGGATCGTGTCCGCTTGGCTTACCGTCTGGTCGTTAGTCGTGAGCCTTCCGCCGAGGAAATCAAGGTCGCACTAGGTTTTGTCGACGACGTAAAGCAGGAATCTGATTCGCTTGCTTGGGCTGGGTTTTGCCAATCACTGTTCGGATCAAGTGAATTTCGATATCTGAATTAGGACATTGGTGGAACGGTGCTAGCCACCCCTTGATGGAATCAGCGACCATCGCGCGTATCCGGCGAATTTGAAACAGCGTCATCACCAACAACGAACAAACCTACCAGTACTCAAGGAACTCAATCATGTTTTCGCGACGTTCTGCACTGCAGACCACCGGTTGCGGTTTTGGTTACTTGGCGTTTTCTGGGCTCACGACCCAAGCTGCGATCCGTGAAGGGGCTGGACCACTTCAGCCGAAGGAAACGCACTTTGCTCCGAAAGCAAAGCGGGTGATTTTCCTGTGCATGCGGGGTGGCCCTTCGCACGTTGACACGTTTGATTACAAGCCCGCCCTCGCAAAACATCACGGCAAGGCAGCAGGCGAAATCGCGAAGGGACTCAACGGTCAAAAAGGTCGGACTTTGAAAGCGTCCCCTTGGAAGTTCAAGCCGTCAGGTGAAAGTGGATTGCTGGTTTCCGAGCTTTATCCGAAACTCTCCAAACATGCTGATCATTTATGTTTGCTGAATGGGTCATACACTGACATTCCAAACCATCCACAGGCACTGGTGCAATTGCACACTGGTAATTTTCAGTTCGTGCGTCCGTCGATGGGCGCTTGGGTGCTGTACGGGCTTGGCACGGAGAATCAAGACTTGCCAGGTTTCATCACCATCAAACCGCCGGCGCGGTTGGGTGGGGCTCAGAACTATGGCAGTGCCTTTTTGCCAGCCGTCTATCAAGGAACCGCTATTGGCCAAAATGGTCGAGTCGAAGCATCGTCGATTAGCAATATTCGTAGTGCGATGGAGAGCAAACTGCAACGCAAGCAATTAGATTTATTGCAGTCGATGAATCGAGCAGTTGCCGCCAAGAATCCATCCAACAGCCAATTAGAAGGGGTGATCGAATCTTACGAATTGGGATATCGGATGCAGAGTGCCGTTCCCGAAGTCATGGATTTAGATGGTGAGTCCGAGAAAACTTTGAAAGCCTATGGCATTGGCCAAAACGCGACGGACGATTTCGGACGACAATGTTTGATGGCCCGAAGATTTGCGGAGGCGGGTGTCCGATTCATCGAATTGACCCATGAGGGATGGGACCAGCATAACAATCTGAAGGGTCGTTTGAGCGCAAACTGTCGAGCGACCGATCAACCGATCGCCGCGCTCATGAGTGATTTAGAAGCCCGCGGGATGTTGGACGAAACGTTGATTGTCTGGAGTGGTGAGTTTGGTCGCACACCAGCGGTGCGGCGGGAGGATGGTCGCGATCATAATGCAACTGGCTTCACCGTGTGGATGGCGGGTGGTGGGGTGAAAGGTGGGATCAATTATGGTGCTACTGATGAGTTCGGGATCGCAGCGGTCGAAAACAAAATGCATGTGCATGATTTACATGCGACAATCCTGCACCTGCTTGGACTCAATCACACCGAGTTGACCTATCGTTACGCCGGCCGCGATTTTCGCTTGACCGATGTTTATGGCCGAGTTGCGACGGATATCTTCGCGTAAAGGCGAATTTTCCTGCCGATTCCAAAGTGCAGCGTTTCTGCCGCGGGCGAAACCTCTGGCGTTCGCGGAACACTTCGGGTGGTCGCGATTCCGTGTGAGTTTTAGCGTTTGCTCAACGCGGCTTTCCTCGCTGCCTCGAATTCATCACCGGGGTTCCAGGCTGGCTGATCGGCTTGGTCAGCAATGATTCGTCCGACTTGGAATAACAACCGAGTGTCTTGTACCGCCCCGGCTAGATCCCAGTCCTCGCTGTATTCGTCACTCGGTTGATGATAGGTTTTTTCCACCCACTGGTTGAGTTTTTCTTTTCCCCATCCTGCAGGTTTGCCAACCACGTTGACGCCGGAGTGAAGATAAACACCGGGGACACCAATCTTTGCAAGTGAGAATTGATCGGATCGGTAATAGTAACCGCGATCGGGAAACAGGTCGGGCGTCACGTTGCGGCCCTGGCTTCGGGCCACCGCTTCAACCACCTTATCCAAGTTGCTTTTTCCGTAACCAATCACGTTCACGTCGTGGGTCGCGCCAATAAAGTTGGTGCCGTCGATGTTGATCACCGCTGCCATGTATCCGGGTGGCAGGGGCGGATCGCTAGCGAAGTGTTTGGATCCGAGTAAACCTTGTTCTTCGGCACCAACGGCGGCAAAAATGACCGATCGTGCGGGCCGCTCGGGAAGCGCTGCGTAAGCTTTGAGGATCGTCAGTAGTGACGCCGTGCCCGCAGCGTTATCGATGGCACCGTTGTAGATGTTGTCACCACGAATGTCCCGTTCCGCACCGAGGCCGAGGTGGTCGTGGTGGGCCATGTAGATTAACGCTTCTTTCTTCAGGTCCGGGTCACTGCCTTCCATGATGCCGATTACGTTCGCCGTGTCTTGCTCACGAACTTCAGCGGTTAAGTCGATCGAAAGCTTGGTGCCGAGAGGAACAGGGCGAAAGTCACGCAGCTCCGCATCACGACGGAGTTGATCCAAGTCATGCCCGCTTAAGTCGACCAACTCTCTTGCTGCATCTTCTGTTGCCCAAGCCTTGAGTTGCATGCGGGGGCCCGTTTCACCACGCAATTCGAACTCCTCACCACTCCAAGATGTTTGGATCACCTGCCATGGATAGCCAGCCGAGGGTGTTGTGTGAATGATGATCGCACCGGCAGCGCCCTTGGCTGCCGCGATTTCGTACTTGTAATCCCAACGGCCGTAGTAAAGACGCCGTCGGCCTTCGAACAACTCGGGATCTCCTGAGGGATCATTGTTCATCATAAGCAGCACTTTGCCACGTAGATCGAGCCCTTTGTAGTCATCCCAATCGTACTCAGGAGCTTCGATGCCATAGCCGACAAAGACGACTTCGGCATCTTTTAGCGACGCTGTTTTCATCGGGCCACCAACGTTTGACATGAATTGTTGGTATGACTCGAATGTTGCCGATTGGTCTCTATTGCGAAACGTGACGGTCTTGGGTGGACGGGTCTGAACTCCAACCAGGGGGACAGCTTGGGTCCAGTTCCCGTCGCCTGCAAACGGTTTCAGGCCGTAGCTTTGGAATTGGGTCGACAAGTAAAGTTGTGTCAGTTGGTCGCCACGTGTGCCCGGACCTCTGCCCTCCAATAAATCATCCGCTAAAAATCGAATGTGACTTCGAATCGTTGACTCATCAATTGCGTTGGATGCGGCATCCTGTGACAAAGCCGGAGAAGTGAAAAGAAGAACGATTGCGAGCAGCGAGTGGCGATTCATGAGTTTGATGAAAAGGTTGAGTGAGCTGAGCTTCAATAAACAGAGAGTCGATTGCTAGACAGATCAGGAGTTGTAGAAACCGTGAGGTGCCTAGATGGAATTCGCACGGACAAAGAACTAAAGCGATTATGCGCGAAACGCTAAATTTGCCAAGTCGTGAAGGCAACTTCGCGTTCGCAGTAAGAGTGGTCAATACCTTGGCAACCCCGTCTGCGCGGACCTGTTTTTCTGGTAGTTGAAGGAGGCTGAGGTAGCAGTCGGCCCTACTTTGGATAAACTTTTCGATTCTCTCGATCGCCCCCACTCATCAGGTAGGCTAGCAAGTCACGAAGTTCCTCTGGATTCAGTGAGTCAAGCAACCCTTTGGGCATTTGCGAAATATCCGAGGGGCGGACCGCTTCGATGTCGTCGTCCGCAATGGTGATCGGCTGCGACTGGACATCCGCAGGGAAAATGACTGTTTCGCCATCAGCTCGAGACACCAAGCCAGTGAGGGTGCGTCCATCGCTTGTCAATACGATGGATGATTGATACTGGTCGGAGATCACTTTGCTGGGGTCAATGATATGTTCGATCACGTAATTCAGATCAAACTTGCGCGGAATGCTGGTCAAGTCTGGTCCGACGTTGCCTCCCAAGCCAGCCATGCGATGGCACTTGCCACAGTTGGCTGCAAAGTAAAGATTCCGTCCTGATTCGAAATCAGCCTCTTTGAGACGGCTTGCTAGCCGCTTCGCCTCGTCCAGTTTCCATTCTCGGCCCGGGCCCGCGGCCGGCACAATTTTGAAATCAGGAACAGGGTCGTAGCTTTCACCAGTGATGTCTTGAAGGGCAAGGCGTTCTGCGTCGGAGCAGTTGCCGATCGCTTCCTCGCGAATGTTCTTCATGAAGCCTGGGAAGCTTGAACCGCCGGATTTGCGGGCTGCTGCATTTAAGAATTCAAAATAGGCCCGCCGCTGTTCGATTGACCAACCGACTCTCAATTGACTCAAAGCGAGTGCAAAGCCGATCTCCCGACTGGGTGGATGATTGTCTAGCACTCGCTGTACCGTTCCGCCGTATCTTCCATTTCGGCTTGCTAGCTCGGACCAATCTGGGATGGGGGTTGGCTGGCGGTCGCGAATCAATTGCATCGTCTTGGTGACCACGGTGGGCGATTTGAGGTAGACGAGCAGCTTGACAAGTTCGGAATTGACGTCACCGTGCTTGCTTGGGAGCAGGGGGTCAACTGCAGCGATGAGTTGTTGGCGTTGGTCTTCATTGGGTCCGCCGAGCCGGATGCAAGTCAGTGATATCGCCCGCAACGCACCAAGTTGTTGATCGACTGGTAATGGTTGCTGGATCAATCGCGTGAGTGTTTCCAGTAGCGGTGCTTGGTGGGTCTGGTCGCCAGATCGGGCCAGGGCAACGGCGGCTGTGATCATGGCTTGCGGCGAAGTTTCGGAAAGGACGCGTGGACTCCATTTTGCGACCGGTTGTGATTCGAGTGCGACGCGTGCGGCCCCTCGAACGAATCGATCGTTACTGCCCAGGTGCGGCCAAATCGAATCGAGTGTTGCATCGAGCTCACCTGGTTCGGAGGGATGCCCGTGATGTCGCTCGAGTTGCTGGCGAATTTTTCTGGCACGAATCGCCGTGGCGGGTAATGGATCACTGGCGGGGGCCGTGCTCTCGGATCCCACATAGCGGATTCGGTATAGGGCTGATTGAGTTCCGCGGCCACCGACGGTGAAATACAGTGCACCATCTTCACCGACAATCGCGTCGGTCACGGGTAGCGGTGCACCCGTCACAAACGGTTCGCTTGTGCCGCGATAACCGCCGCCATCGGGTTGCAAATGAACTGCGTAAATCGTTCCAAAAGTCCAATCGAGCGAGAAAATCGCGTCTTGGTATTTGGCTGGAAATTTGGTGCCCAAGCCGGCAACGACGCCGGTCGGTGATCCGGGGCCGATTTCTACAACCGGCGGCAGGCTATCTTCAAAATAGGTTGGCCATTTTCCGGTCCCGCTGCGCCAGCCATAGTCAGCACCGCTGACGACTTGGCAGATTCGGGTCGGTCGGTACCAGGGTGAACCGAGATCCCACTCCATATCGGCGTCGTACGTGAACAAATCACCAAAGCGATTCAAAGCAATGTCGTATTCATTGCGGAAGCCGATGCAGATCAGTTGCTGCTGCATGGAAGTCGGGTCCAGTCGTGTTACCCAACCACCAGGAGCGAGTTTTCCTCTTGCATGCCCATTGGCATCCCACATCCTTGGCAACAGCAAGTCTTCATCCCAAGAAACAACTCGAGACGATTCCAGTTCGGCTAAGGGTGCGTGGTTACCGCCGACCATATAAATCCCTTCTTCGTCCTCGGTCAAAATGACGGCATGGTTGCCGTGCTCGCCACCACCGCGTTGACTCGGAATCTGTTCCGCTTGATCCAGTCTGCCGTCTCCGTTGGAGTCCGTGATGCGATAGAGGTGGCCACCATTGCGATGGAACCACAAGGAATCAAATGCCCACAGCAACCCTTGAGCGCCGCTCAATCGTCGATCGCTGTTTGGCTCATTCACTTCGATCGCCTGAACGTCTGCCGTTGGGCCATCGGAAGATTCGAGGACGCGGACAATAAAGGCTCCGCGGTTTCCTTGATCACATGCGATCAGTTCCCCCTTTGCCCCGCGGGTGAGGGACACCCAAGAACCCTCCGTTTCTTTCGGAACCGTGTAAACCAGTTCGGCTTTAAATCCATCCGGTGTTTGAATGCTGTCCTGTTGTGTGATTGCGCCCGCCCCGCCTTGCCCTGGCAGACCCCAAGGTTGTACCCCGAGTTGACCAAGCTCTTTGAGTCGGCCCGGCCAGTTCGTTGCCGTCGTCGTGATCCAGTCCCCGGCTGGTTTGGTAGGCGACATTTTCCAATTCTTGTCCGAAAGAACAACGTCACCTGAATCAAGAGCGAGTTTCATTACGAATGCTGCCGCGCCTGAGTCATTGGCTGCTTCGACCGCGATGATGTTTTTTCCAGCCTGTAAATGCTTAGCGACGTCTTGGTGGATGGGCTGTGGCCAATCTGGGCTCGATGCCACTCGCGTTCCATTGATCCAGAGCGTCATTCGATTATCACAGGTGGTGTACAGCTTCGCTGTTTTCGGTTTCGCGGAAACCTTGAAGGTATTCTGTAGGTAGATTGTTTGACCCTTGGTGGCACCGTCCGCATCCCAGACCCAGGTTGGTTTAGGGCTCTCGGCGGCCCAGCGGACTGAATTGTTCGCATAACAAGCAAGTGGAGAAAACAATCCGAAAATGAGCAATGATAAACGCATGACAACCTATTTTCGCAAAGGAGGAATCAGTCCATAGGATAACACGAGTCGGCTCGTCACGTTGGTTCAAGCTGCTGATGCGTCCATCGCCATCTAGGTGCTTAGTTTTGTTCGATGATCCCGCCAGTTGGATCGCAGACGGGTTTTGATGACGAACCAGCAGAACCAATCGCCTATCCGTGCGTTGCCGGTGGTTGCTCAAACCTTTCCTGAGTGGTCAAACTTTGCTTAGCGGTTTTGAATCGCTGGAAATCTTGCTCGCTTTCGAACCAAGATCTTGTGAACGCCGTTCCTTCTTTCGTTTTAGCGAGGATCCAACCCGCTTCGTTTTTTCGACCGATGACATTGTCCACCGCGGACCATCGAAACCAAGATTCGAAGTTTACATTCGACAGGTGAATGCCCGCTTGTCGGATCTGAATCAAAAGCGTTTGAGATTGCGACTGGCGGATTCTGGAGATTTGAGAGGCCGCATTGAAGGTGAAAAAAGTTAGGCACAGAATGGCTGGTAGAACGACGAGTGAACTGATTACTTTCTGATCGAGCAGAAGCGACCAACTGCCTGTTGAATTTGACATGACGAGCAGCCACCCCACAGTGGTGCCCCAAATAGGAAGGAAATACCACAGCCCATAAAGCAAAATGTTCCGTGCGCCGCGGAGCATATAAGCATGTTTCTGGCGGGCTGATGGTTCCAGCGAGAAAACTTGTTCGTCTTCTCCTGATGATTCAAACGGCCAGTTCGTTGTGTCCCAGACCATGGTCTCATCGATGCAATGCGGAGCCAGTTCGTAGCCTTCGGATTGAATTAGTTCTGGTAATTTGTTGTCGCTCGGCGGTTGCTTGATCTGGTAACCACATTGGTGATCGACCAAAACGATTGCTTGTTTGGCATCGATCGGTGACGAAAAAAAACGGATCGGGAGCACGGTTCGATGAGTCGTGTTGGCCGCAGTCGGTAGCAATAGGTGTCTGTTAAAAAGCAGGGCTGGTCCGAAGACGCTCCACCTAGCCCGAAAGAACATCGAATCGTCATAGAGAACCAAGTGTTCTTGATCCATCCATGATTGGGCATGCAGTGCTTGGCTGATTCCTCAAGCCTGCGTCGTCGTCGTCGATCTCACGGAGCGAGGAACCGTGCAAACCACAGCCAGACTGGCAGTAAGGGATAGGCCGGGAGTGGCCATTGGATCGATTTGAAATCGATACCCGTAATGGGCGCGATCGAGACCGAAACCCAGAGCAGCCCACAGATTAGGAAAATCCGCCCCCGGTAGTGCACCAGCGAAATCCGTGAACGTGGTGCAGAATCTCGCATTGAAATCAGCAAGTCGTCGCGATTTAAGCTGCCGCCGAAATGAATGGGCTCGGTCGCTGAATCACTGCTTAGGGGGCTCACTGCGTAGGGATTTGTTTCGCTCTGCATCTGCGAAGTTTAAGCGTTGAGCCACTACTTGGTGATCTGGTTTGTTCGCAGAGAGCAGCGAAATCGCTGTTAAAGTTTGCGGCCTGCGCTGGTTTTAACGATTTTGTCGATTTTTCGGTTTTTAAGTCGATGATCCAACTGCTTCTGGTCGATATCGCTAATGAACCGGTCGAACAGAGTTTGCGAGTGCAAGCCTGAGGCCGGCTTGGTCCGGGGGGAACCAATTGCTTCGGTGGAGTTTCACGACTCCGCTTACCTGCCTTTCCTTGGTGAAGCCAGTGCGAACCTTCCATTTGTTAGTCTCTGCCGTTCTCGTCACCGCCAGTCTGGTTGGCGAGGTCACTGCCCAGCAATCCTCTGTCCGCCAGCGTAGCAGCGAAAGAACTGCTAGGGCATCTTGGCGTCCGACCCGGACACAAGTCGTCAGCCCAAGTCGGCAACAGCCTGCGGATCAGTCGCGGAACAAGTCAAATCGCGTCCTATTGGTGGATCATCACCAGGACGCCGCTCAACATGCCGAGGTGATTCCGACGCCGACCGCGGAGCCGCAATCAGTGATTCACACGATGCCTGGCCCACCCATCATGGATGGTCAAATCATGGTGTCGCCAGCTTTTGATGGTTCCTGTGATGCACTTCCCGGCGACTGCGGATGCGGCGACGCTCTGTGCATCGGAGATTGCGGGACCTGCTCCTCGGGTGATTGCGGCTTGGGTGGTTGCAGTACCTGCGGTGAACTTTGCAGCGATGAGGCTTGGCGTCCTTGCATCACACTCTGTATCCCCCAGGATGGCTGGGTGTCGTTTGAGTACCTCGCTTGGTACCAGGATGGTATGTCTTTGCCACCGTTGGTCACCACCAGCATCGACCCGGGTGTCTCCCAGGCTGATGCCGGGGTTTTGGGGCGTCCTACGACCTCCGTCTTGTTCGGAGACGGCGAGGTTTCGACTGACACGTTCAAAGGTGGACGTCTCCAGTACGGGGTGTGGCTCGATCGGGCTCATACCTGGGGCGTCGGTGGTGAGTACTTTGAGTTCTCTAGTGTCAGCACCGGCTTTTCCGGCACGAGTGAGGGCAACCCAATTCTTGCTCGCCCGTTCTTCAACACACAGACCGGGCTCGAGGATTCAGAGCTTGTTGCCTTTCCCAATGTGATTACGGGCTCGGTGGCCGCCTCAGCAAAAACGGAGCTGGTGGGAGGCGGTGTCAACTTTCGCTATCTGACATGTTGTAACGAAGGTTTTTCCAAGTGGTTCTTCTGTGGTTGCCCTGAACCTTTCTGCAGCCGTAGCGAATCGTTATTCGGTTATCGTTATCTTCAACTCGACGAAGGAGTGACCGTCACCGAGGATCTGACCAGTGCTTTGGTCGCCGCACCTGGCGGGTTTCTCATTCAAGATAGTTTCCAAACACGCAACCAATTCAACGGATTTGACTTTGGCTGGAAGTATCGACGGACGCGAGGGTATTGGACCTATGACTCGATGTTCCGTATGGGCATTGGGATCACCCGCCAAACGGCCACGCTCGCTGGTCAAACGACGGTTAATGACCCAAGTCTCGATCCTGCGACGCAAACTTATCAAGGCGGTTTGTTGACGCAGACCTCGAACATTGGCAGCTACAGCCAAGATCAGTTTGCTGTTGTCCCTGAGTTCCGGTTCAACCTCGGCTACCAGGCAACCGATCACTGGCGTGCGACGGTCGGCTACACGTTCATCTATTGGTCGAATGTGGTTCGCCCCGGCGATCACATCTCAAGAGATTTGAATACTGACTTTCTGCCTCCTGCGGCCGATCCGTTCACGGGATCGCAACGACCCGCATTCGCTTGGAATACCACCGATTATTGGGTCCAAGGGGTCAGCATTGGTGCTGAGTATCGCTGGTAATGGTTGACCGCTGTTTTCGTAACAAACAGTAGTGACGATAAAGCCGATCGGGCAACTTGTCCGATAAATGAAAGAGAGCAGTCTGTTTTCCACTCGGAAGGCCTGCTTAAAGAGCGCCCTGCGAAGGGGGCGGTGTTGGATTGCTTTAGTCTGGAACATTTCTGTAAGCAATGGATTGCAACATGGTTTGGCGAAAGATCATTAGGCGGGCTCGCAAGTTCAGCAAAAGATCAGGATCAGCTGTTCGTAAACGTCAGTTACGGCTGGAGAGAATGGAGCGTCGCGAGGTGCTGGCCTCCAACATCGGGGCCATCGCGGGCGTCGCCTTTGTCGATCAGGCCAATGATGGCTCCTCCGTCGGCGACCGGCCGGTACTGGTTGACGCGTTGGGTGACTTGGTTGCACCCGGAACACCTGGCGCGACCGGGATTGAAGTTCAGTTGTTTGAGGATACCAATTCGAATGGTTCATTCGATTCGGGACCGGATTTGCTCGTCGGAACCCTGACCACTGATCTTGACGGTAACTACCGCTTCGACGATTTAACGCTTGGAACCTACTTCTTAACACAGCAAGCTGTTCCCCAACTCACTACACCAGCGTCGGTGACAGTCGAGGTGACGAACGAGTCGGGTGTGCAGGCTGTGTTGATTGACGATTTTTCGTCGACGACTCAAACGGTGACCGCGAACGCTAGTTCGACGGTGGATGATTCGACAACTGCACCGGAAGCCATCGGCGGTGAGCGTGGTTTCCAGGTAACCAACGCAACCGCTGGTGGTCAGGTGACCGCCTTTGCGGATGCTGGTACAGGTGCATTGTCAATTGGTGCCTTGGGTGCTGCAAGCGGGACTATTCTGATTCAATATGACGGTCCGGATGGGTCGCTCGCTCTTGATCCGGTCGGATTGGGGAACGAGTCCTTTGCGGGCGGAGCGACAGCGGATCCGGTTGAAGCGAATTCCGGACTGATTGTGATGACGAGATCAGACGCGCTGGGGGACACGCTAGATATCACGATCTACACCGACGCTGGTAATTCATCCACCACCACAATCGTGATTCCGCAAGATCCTTCTAGCGTCGTTGAGACTTTTGTTCCGTTCTCCAGTTTTTCCGTGGCGACGGGATCCGGAGCGAACTTCAATGATGTGGGTGCGATTGAAGCGACTGTTGCACTCTCTACGAACAATGATGTGTTCGTGGAAATTGTCGAAACCATTCGGCCAGATGTCGTCACCGCAAACTACGCAAACCTATCACCGCTCAGCCTTGGCGGTGAGATTTTCTTGGATAACTCTGCGGCGAACCAGAATAATGGGGTCAGGGAAGGAGCCGAGGCTGGGGTTACTGGTGTCGTGGTGGAATTGCATCAACTTGCCGGTGCAAACGATGTGGTTGATGTCGCAACGAGTGTACCACTGGCATCAACCACGAGTGGTGCGAATGGGGCTTACAGCTTCACGAACTTGGAACCCGGTCATTATGCGGTTGTGATTCCGGCCACAGAGTTTCAATTTGGGGCTCCACTGTTTGGTTTTTCCAGCAGCACAGGAAATGATCCAGCGGCCGATCCAGACGACGATGCCGATGATGACGATAACGGGACCGCGGATGTTAGCGGTGCTGTGTTCACGGGAACGATCACATTGGTATCCAATGCTGAACCGATCGATGACGATGATTCCGATTCGAACACCAACACGACTCTCGATCTCGGATTTGTCCCGGAAATTGACCTGTCGATTACCAAGTCACTCGACGTGTCCAGTTCAAGCATCATTGCCGGCGGGACTGCTGTGTTTGACATTGTGGTGCAGAATGTTGGGCCTTTGGGTGCAACCAATGTCCAAGTGCAAGACATTCTCCCCGCAGGCTTAACATTTGCAGGAATTCAGAATTCATCAGACTCATTTGCATCCAATGTCGCCGGTTCCACGGTAACCGTTGATCTTGGGACGGTTCCAGCATCGGGTGCGGCCAACTTCCAATTGGTCGCCAGTATTGGAACAAATCAGACAGCTGACATCACTAACACGGCGACAGTCAGTGGTACCGAAGTTGATGCAGATCCGACAGATAACTCAGACGACGAGTTCCTAGATCTGATTGAGACTGACATCACGATTGTGAAATCAGATTCGCCTGATCCTGTGAATGCCGGTGATCAGCTGACCTATACGATTACGGTTACCAATGATGGACCCGATGATGCAGTCGGTGTCCAAGTGACCGACCAACTGCCGGTAGGGGTCGATTTTAGTGCAGGTGATGTTGACGGTGACACGAATCTAATTGCATTTGATGCGGGCACCCGGACGGTGACAGCGACAATCGGCGCGTTAGCTAATACGGGAACCTCAGTCATTACGATTTTGGTTGATATTCAAGCGGATGTTGACGGCCCCCTTAACAACACGGCAGTGGTAACGGCAACGCCGAACACAGATCCAGAGTCTAGCAACAACACTTCCAGTGCCGATACCACGATCGATCGAGTCGTCGATGTTGGGGTCTCGAAAACGGTGACAGGGACAGAGGTTGCTGGTGCCAATGTGACCTACACGATTGACGTCACCAATGCTGGGCCCGGTCAAGCACGCGGTGTCAGTGTCGTCGATGTGCTAGATGCAGGCTTAACCTTCGACGCAGGCAGTTTCAATGGTGGCGCTGCTGGCGTCACCGTCAGCGAGAATGGTCAGGAACTGACGTTTGATGTGGGAGTTCTTGAGCCGGGAGCGAATGCATTATTCAGTTTTGATGTGGTCATCGGATCGTCGGCGACCGGAACAATTGAGAACCTGGCAACCGTGTCAACAACCGACATAGATAACAACGTTGCTAACGATACGAGCAGCGTTGACATCAATGTTCAACAGGAGGTCGATCTTATCCTGACGAAGGATGTTGATCTTGCCACGGCCGTGCCTGGATCGGATCAATTGGTCTACACATTTACGATTGAACATGACACCGACAGCGTCAGCGATGCAGCTAACGTTGTGATGACGGATCTTTTGCCTGCGGGAGTTGTTGGCGCCGTCATCGACGCGCCCAATGCCCTCAATACGGGTTTTGTTAATGGTACGGTCACGGTTGAGTTTGCAACGATTCCGATTGGATCGAGCGAGACCTTTTCCGTGACGGTCGATACGGAAGCTGACGCGACGGGTTCCGTCGTGAACACCGGTGCGGTGACTTCTGACGGAACCGACCTTGACCCTAGCAATAACACCGATGACGCGACGACAGTGCTGACGCCTGATTTCGATGTGACTATCTCTAAGGCAGTCGACATCGCGAGTCCTGGTCCAAATGATGCGATCGTATACACAATCGGCTTGGCCAATACCGGGCCAAGCACCGCACCCGGAGTGATCTTGTCGGACACAATTCCGGCCGGTCTGACCTTTGTTAGTGGCTCGCTGGATGGGCAAGCCGCGGTGGATAATGGCACTAGTTTGTCTTTTCCAGCGATCACGATTGCACCGAGTGGCACTGCGACCGCTACGCTTAATTTTACGGTTGATAGTTCAAGCGCGGGAACAATTGTGAACACGGCGAGTGTGAACGACTTGTCAGCAGAGGGTGAGAACGATAACACGAATAACTCTGCGACTGCAAATATCGATGTGATTCCCGTGGTCGATTTGTCGATCAGTAAATCGGTGTCTGCCGTGGAGGCTCAGGTTGGAGATAGTTTGACCTACACGATTGACGTCACCAACAACGGCCCATCCACCGCTGCGGCCGTCAATGTGCAAGACACATTGCCGGCAGGTGTAACGTTCGTCAGCGGCACTGGACCGAACGGTGCAATTCTGACCGAGTCAGGAGGAGTGGTCGACTTTGCAGCGGGTGACGTGGCCAGTGGAGAGTCCTTTCAGCTCACGATTCTGGTCAACATTCCTGCAGGGAGCAGCGGGGATCAGGTTAACAGCGTGGCGGTGACTACGACGACAAATGACAACGATACCTCCAACAATGCCGCGAGTGCGACGACGAATGTGGATCCCCTGAGCGCAACGATTAGTGGTGCGGTCTACCTTGATGAAAACAATAATGGGATCCGGGATGTTGGTGAATTAGGAATTGAGGGTGTGGTCATTACCTTGACCGGCACTGATTCACTCGGGAACTCGGTCGACATCGCTGTGAGTACCGATTCTGATGGCCTGTATCAGTTCGCGAATCTTGCAGCAGGGACCTATGCCGTAACGGAGACTCAGCCCAATGGTATTCGAAACGGAATTACATCACTTGGAACTGGTGCGACGGCAATTGCGTCCGACAACGTTTTCTCCGATCTCGCCCTGGGGCAAGCAGCCAATGCAGTTGATTTTAACTTCGGGGAGCTCGGTGTGATCTTATCGAAGAGGCGGTTTCTGGCTTCGTCGACCTAACCCTTGACGGTTGGGCACGGGTTGCGCTCATTACGACATGCTCCATAAGGGAGCCGGTGTGTAACTCAGAGCGAGTTGGATGAGAGTAACCTTACGCCAGAAAACGTGAACGCTCGACTTTCGGGGGGAAGTCGAGCGTTTTTTCGTTTCCGATATTTGAAAACTTTGCTTTCCTGAATTCAGATTCAGATGAGCGGTTATTGCTTCGTTTTAAGTTGCGGCTTTGGAGTTGTGTCCGGTGCTGACTCGTCAGGTGCCTCAGGCGTTTCGGGTTTTTCGGATTCCCCTTCCTCGGTTTTCTGCAAGGTACCGAACATGTGCCCGCCGACGGCATCGTGTTGCCAGGTTCCTGCGTACCGACCCTTGTGAATCATCACGCGCGCATCGAACGTTCCCATCGCCGGGATCCAGAATCCATCCATCGTGATGACGGGAGTGCTTCCCGACCAGAGTATTTTCAAATCGAGCGGTACCTCGGCGTCGATTTCGCCGTACTTGATCCGCGCAGTCATTCGATACATATCAGCTTGTTCCAGTTTTTCACACTTGCTGATCGTGTATTCTTCCGTCTTGGGAGCGACGTCACGCCCATCAATCGTGAACTTGCCAACCAATTTGATGCCGCTCAAATAGTCTGCCAGACGCTGGTTGCGCTCGTTGGTTTTTTCGCTGCTGGCAGCTTGTCCTGAATCGACAACAGGCTGCTGGGAAGACGCCGGCGGGGCGACCGTTAAAAGGACTGGCAGCAGCAGCAGCGTTGTGAGCCGGTTCATGCGGTAGTCTCCATCGAAGAAATGTGGTGGAATGAAGCATGGTTTGTCAGAACGAATCTTACCCGCTGATTACCGATTGCGGGGAGGCGGCTTCAGATCACAATACGAGAAAACGGAGATGTGGAGATGGAACGTTGGGTGGCTATCCTGCTGGTAGCGGTGTCAATGCTTGGCTGCGGTGACGGTGGAGAGGCTGTCGCGAAACGCCTTGATTTTCTCGATTCGATTGGTAAGGCGTATCAAGGTTACAACCAAGTTCATCAGCGGGCTCCTGCCTCGAACGCTGAATTGTTGGAATATATGCGAAGCCAGGCCTCACCCACCCAAGGGGATTTGGATGCCGCCGTCGGATTGGAAGAGGGAGATGTCGTCATGATCTGGAGGGCGGATTTGTCTAATTTTGGTGAGAACGGACTCTACGTTCTCGGATTTGAGTCCGGTGTCCCCTCAACCGGTGGTTACGTGCTAATGGCGGACGGTCACGTCCAGTTGATGACCAGTAAAGATTTTTCCGAAGCTCGGATGATTTCACGAGCGGAATCCGCCCATTAGCATTTGTTTTTAGCGGTGCCTACCGTATTAGGAGCAGCAGTTCGACTAATATCGCTTGGATGTTGCGGGCAAGAGGCAGATGACGGCCAGATAATGATTGAACACTTATGGGACGCCGATGTACGCGTCCAAGCATGCTTGTAAGGGCTTTCAGCCCTAGTCGAGAGTGATTGACTCAATCGCTGAACTGTGTTTGGTGGACGGCTTATTCTTGATGAAATTCTTTGGCAGGAACACTAATTTGATAGGGGCGTTTGATCGATAAAGTCGATCCGACGCCGACTTCGTCCTGCTCCAATTATTGCGTAAGCCCATTCTGATTTCATCAACTGATCTGAATCGGCAAACTCCCGGATCATCCATCCGCGTTTCGCGGCAGGCGAATCGGCGGGCGGCGACCGCCTTCGTCGCTCGATTTGTTCTTGTTCTATTAGCTGTCGTTCGGGCCGAGCGTTCATTAATCGGTGGAAGTAACCTTCTTCGGAAAGTTCGTGATATCGCAGGTCGATTTTTTTTCGAGCAGTCCAATCGTCGCGCTCGCTTAGCTCACTCATCAGGCATTGTTTGCTTAGCCAATCGATTCGCCCAATTGCTGGTTCAACATTCTCCGCGTTTCGTCGAAACGAGATCGCAGCGTCGAGCAATTCTCTCCACCGTCGAAGGACCAGTGGAGCCTCGCCTCGCATTTCAGCGGGAGCTTTCGCGACGAAGTGTTCAGCTGCCCGGTAGTAAATCTCTTGGATCTCGATGGCGGAACGTTTGCCCCGCTGCGTTGGTACGCTCGTGACTAAGTTCCAATCGCGGGTGAGGTCATGCAGGGAGCTGATCGGCCGCTTCAGTATCGGAAGATCTGTGCAGTCACCCGATTCAATCAGGTCTAGCAATAGTGAAGTGGATCCAACTTTCACATATTCCGCCAGATCCGACATGTTTGAATCGGAAAGTCCGATCTGCAATCGTTGTACGCGGCGAAACATTTGCCGTGTCGAAGAAAGGGACGTAAACGACTTTGAGCAGAATTGGCTCAGCCAGTGACCAAAAACATAAATTGGGCGTTCGCCATGAAAGCCTCCCATGTCGACGACCTTGTCGATCGCCATTGCCTTCGCACTCATTTGGAAACGGCCATTGTGATCTAAGACTCCCGTGCCGCACAACGCTACGCGAGACACTAAGAATGCGGTCAGGTATTTTCGTTGCTTACGAAATGCGATTTGACTGGAAACAAACCGCAAGACTAGGACGGTGGGTATATGGATCATTCGCATCCCACCAACCAAAATTGCAGATAGCCACTTAGGGATCGTATTGAACATGTCCTGTGGGTCTGTCAAGTCACTGTCCGTTCGGCGGATTTTTTTGCACAACCAGACAACGAGGAGCAGGATACCTAACCAAGGAAGTGACAGCACGAAACTGAAGCTTTGCATCAGCCAAAGCAGGGCAATGAAGAGTCGATACAGGATTAACTGAACACCGTTCGCAACGGCGGCCTCGTAGTTCTCGTGGCAGCCGTAAACGTGTCCCAATGCGTCACTGCTGTTTTTCAGCACTCTTAAATCAAAATCTGTTTCTGAATCGGCCGCCGACTCGGCGACCAAAGAATCAACACTCCGCTGGCAAGCGAGTAGGTCACTGGGGCTGTGGACTTCCGGAGTAGCAATTTCAACCAAACCGCCCGGCATGGAGTGCATCGAAGGATGAGATTCAAAGGTAACCGCTCCGCCACTAGCGAGGAACATTTGTTCGTTATCAAATAGACCGCCGACGGTAGGTTGATTGCGGCGGATTGCTTCACAGATTTGGTCAAATACCATCTTCGATGGTGGCAGATCTTCTTTTTCGAGATCCTGTTGATCTGCCACTAGCGTTGCATACTCTGTCTCCAATCCGATCAATCTTGTTACCAATTTCCGACCCTGCTCAAGGCTTCGGTTGGGTGGTTGTTGGCGAGAAGATTCGCGACGTCGATTCTTGTCGGGCAAAGGTGACACCGTTCAAGCTGGTGAACGCTACGCAAACGCATGCTGTGCAACCAGATGCAGTGCGAACGGTTGCTATGTGAATGGGTAAAGCGAGAGAAAATCGCTGACAAGCTTCACGTTAGTTTTAACAGATTCCACCCGCCTAGCATTGACGAGAATTCAATAACGATTGATGATAATGCTTCTGGCGGGGAGGAAAGTGGGGGTCGAATTTACATAAGTAATGGCGAGGCGGCTGGACACTTACAAGAGTTGCTTCATCTTGATTTGTAAGCGAAGTATTTCGAGTACGGCATCGGCTGCCTCGTGGCCCTTGTTGCCCACCGTTCCACCGCTGCGATTGATCGCCTGTTCGAGGGTGTTGCAAGTCAGCAGTCCAAATGCGATCGGGATGCCACTCTGAACCCCCATTTCCATCAGCGCCATGCTGACCGAGCGGTTGATGTGTTCGTCGTGGGTTGTTTCACCTTTGATCACGCAGCCGAGGGCGATGGCTGCGATGACGTTTGGCTTTTGAATTGCCTGTTGAACGATGGTTGGCAGTTCCCAGGCGCCGGGAACGCGAATGACCGTTATCGCTTGCTCGGGAAAACCGGCATCGCTGAGTGTTTGCCGTGCGGCGTTCACTAAAGAGTCGCAGATTGCTGGGTTGTAGCGGCTCGCGACGATCACGACACTGCCGTTCGGCAATTCCCCTTCGACGCCAGTGATTTCATTCGACATCTTTCAGGCTCATCAAAAATTCGGCGTTGTTCTGTGTTTTTGCAAGCTGGCTCACCAGGTTTTGCATCGCATCGGACGAGGAAACTTCGGCCAAGGCGCGACGCAGCGAGGAAATCCGACGGTACTCCTCTGGGTCAATCAGCATTTCTTCGCGTCGTGTACCGCTGCGGCTGATATCAATCGCAGGCCAAATTCGACGATCCACCAAGTCGCGTTCGAGCACAATTTCGAGGTTACCGGTGCCCTTGAATTCTTCGAATATGATGTCATCCATCCGGCTGCCTGTATCTACCAGTGCGGTTGCCAGAATTGTGAGTGAGCCCCCCTCTTCGACCTTCCGAGCCGAGCCAAATAAAGCCTTTGGTTTTTGCAAAGCTCCTGCATCCAATCCGCCACTCAACAGCTTGCCGGTCGATTCGCCATCGCTATTGTGGGCGCGCGCCAAGCGGGTAATGGAATCTAGAAAGATGATCACATCGGTGCCAGCTTCAACCATTCGCTTCGCTTTTTCGTTGACCATCTGAGCGACTTGAATGTGACGTTGCGCTGGTTCATCGAACGTGCTACTGATCACTTCGCACTGAGGGCCGCGGACTTCGCGTTCCATGTCTGTGACTTCTTCAGGACGTTCATCGATTAGCAGGACGAAGACATAAGCATCGGGATAATTCTTTAGTACAGCGCGGGCCATCTGCTGCATCAGTATTGTCTTGCCGGCTCGTGGTGGACTGACGATCAGGCCACGCTGTCCAAACCCAATTGGGGTGAGCATATCGACCACCCGGGTACTCAATTCGCCACTTTCATGCTCCATGATGATCCGTGCATTGGGGTGCAGCGGGGTGAGATCATCAAAGGGCACAATTTCATGGCGTTGCGTTGGGTCGTGGCGATTGATTGCCTCGATGCGGAGCAAAGCAAAGTACCGTTCGTTTTCTTTTGGCGGTCGGATTTGGCCAGCAACGTGACTGCCTGTTTGCAATCCGAAACGACGGATTTGGCTTGGCGAGACATAGATGTCATCAGGACATGAAAGATAGTGATATTGAGGGCTTCTCAAAAATCCAAAGCCGTCCGGCAAAATCTCAAGGGTCCCCTCACCGTACATCAGCCCATTGGCTTTCATACGATGTTTCAGGATGTGAAAGATGAAGTCTTGCTTGGCCAAGCCATTGCAATCTTCGATCCCTTCCTCCCGGGCAATTTGAACTAAGTCCTCGTAGGACGTTCGTTGCAGTTGGGCAATATTCCAGTCGGGCTGATTAGAACGCGGTTCTGGGATTCCGACCCGCTGGCCTGCCTTATTGGCTTCGCTGACAATCTCTTCGGGCAATGAAAGCGGATCGCGTTCAGCATCGAGCTCGCGAATTCGCTGGTCAACTTCTTTGTCGGGATGGCGAGGACGACCTTTTCGTTGTCGATAATCACGGTATTCCCGGGGACCGCTTTTCCGTTTGGAATCGCCGTCCCGTGAGTGGGGCCGATTAGTCATGATAGAGGAGATAAGATGGAAAGGAGGGAAATGTCGCTCGAAAGCGTTTGAAGAGCGGGTCGTAAGGTGAGGAAAAGAATAGAGACGGAGGTGGGAATGCAATCCTAGCTTGTATCTTTGCTCAAGGCTGGCAATGGCTATCATCAGTCGTGGCGGCGGCGTCACTCTCGATGGAACGCCACAACTGCGTCACGGTTTCGTGGAGTTTGTCGAGGGTTCCATTATTTTCAATGACGACATTGCTTAAGCGTCGCTTTTCCTCAATCTTCAGTTGGTTGGACTCTCGACGATGCAATTCGCCTTCGTTCCAACCACGTTCGGCTGCTCGTTGTAAACGCACCGCTGGATCGGCATCAACGCACCAGACTTGATCACAGCAGCGATCCCAACCAACTTCAAACAGTAATGGCACATCCAACATAACGATCGGTTGCGCCAAAGAGGCTGATTTTGACGCTCCCGAATGCTGCGCCTCGTCGAGTCGCAATTCGATCAAGCGTCGTGTCTCGGGGTGAATTACCCCTTCCAGATATGTTAACGCCCGACGGCTCGAGTCGTCATCCCCGAAAACCACCGCCGCAAGTTTCGCTCGATCAACTTGCCCCGATTTTCCTGCAATATCGGCACCAAAATGATCGAGCAGCCGATTCTGGATTTCACCTCTTTCAAGGACTTCTCGGGCCAATCGGTCCGCATTGATCCAGGTGGCTCCGAATGCCTCTAGCTGCTCGGCAACGGTAGATTTACCGCCCGCAGGAGAGCCAACGATTCCGATGACGATCACGGGCGACACCTCCGAGAGGCATCGGATGGCCGCTGCAATCGGGAGATCGAATCGATTCCAAGGGAGCGGAACAACCCATTATTTGAGCGACAAAACTTTTCGAATTTTTCCAATCTCTCACCGTCGCCAACTATTTTACCCGCAGGTCTTCCGGGGTGTAGAGGAATGCGTTGCAGTTCGGGCATCGAATTAAGCGAGACATGCGGAGGCGATCAATGTAATTTGTCGTCAACGTTTGGTAGCAACCGCCACATGATTCACCCTCAACGGGGGCTAACGCATTTTCACCCTTTGAGTCGGTTAGCCTTTTGTAGTCAGGGAAGACGTTGCTGGGGATTTCTTTCTCAACCGAGCCGAGTTCCGATTCGACCCGTTTGGATTCTTCGGCTAGTTCGGCCAGCACGACTTTGACGTCTTTGATCCGCTGCTCTTGTTCTTGTTGTTGCTTCTTCAATTCTGCATCTGCAGCTTCCAATTCGATTTCGATCGCATCCATTTGTTCCATGACCTCGAGGATTTCGTCACTGAGCACGCTGTTCGCCTGTTTGTCGGCCGCGATTTGCTCTTTTAGGGTCGTAAATTCTCGATTGCTGGCTGCCGTGTTCAGCTTAACTCCCAGCTCGTCAATGCGAGTTTCGCGGGATTTGAGCTGCAGTTGCTTTTCGTCCGAGATCATCGTGGTCTTGGTCAGCCGACTTCGAATTTCTTTAATGGCAGCCTCGGCTTGCGCGACAAGCGATTCACCTGCCTTGATCTGCCTCGGTCCGCGATCGATCCGTCCCTTTAAATCAGTCCGCTGCCGATGAATCCGATGCAGACGGCGAAGTAACTCGGGCTTGATCTCGGTTTTCGAGTCGATTGTCATAGGAGAAGCAATGGGCAAGGGGCAGGAAGCGTCGCGTTAGCTTACCACTTAATTAAACCGCCGTGCAGACGATCCAGCCAAGCGGCTGGCAAGTCGGGCATCGAATGTGGTGATAGGGGCAAGTATTTCAGCAGAATTCTAGTGCCTAAGCCTCGGATCAAATCTTGATAGGGTGGTTTTCTGGGTGTGCTCGACTGTTACCGGGGTCAGTTCAGCGGTACCGAGTCGGCTTGGTACTTCGGCTCGGAAAACGGTATCGCGAACTTGGGCGTCTTTCGGCGTTTGGCGGGTTGGGGGTTGGATGGCAGCCGAATTCTTGGCGATGCAGATAGCCATTTCAATGACTGCCGATACCGGCGTCTGTGGGACGTCCGAGGTGCCAACGCGACGGATAACCAGCGGTTCAAAGTGAAGGTCCTTCCCATGGGGTGGCCCTGACGAAAAGCCGGATTTCCCTCATTCGAATAAAGATTCCAGATCTGGGTGCAGAATCTGGTTGTGCGAATCTTCGCAAGTTGCGAAAAATTGCAGCCGTGCACCTAGTGTAACTACCTACTTCAGCACACGGATTTAGAACGACTGTTTGGCGTGGCACGTTTTCGAGGAACACCGCTTCAAGCGGATTCCCAGCTCAAGGTTCCGCTGCTTTGCCCAAACTTTTCCACCTCAAGCCCCATGCGATCGAGCATCGTTAAGAACAGATTGCAAAGTGGCGTACCTTTTTTCGTGGCGATGAAGCGACCGTGATCGAAGCCACCACCGGCGAGGAGGATCGGCAGGTTGTTGGCGTGATGTGCGTTTGCATTCCCAAGGTTACTGCCAAACAAAATCGAGGTATGGTCCAGTAACGAGCCATCCGTTTCGGATCGACTTTTCATCTGTCCGAGCAGGCTTCCCAAGCACTGTAAGATTTCGGATTCGATCCGTTTGAGTTGTTCAATTTTTGCGGGGTCTTGGCCGTGGTGAGAAAGGTTATGGTGATTTCCAGTCACTCCATCGATCGCAGGAACAACAAAATGATCTTGGACCATGATTGTCACGATGCGTGACGCATCGGTTTGGATGATCAGCGGAACCAAATTCATCATCAGTTCGAGTCGCCCGACAATGTCGGCTGGATTCGGAATATCAGTCGGACGTGATGCGTCAACCGTCGGCTTCGGACGATCAATCCAGCCTTCAGCGGTGAGGATGTTTGCTTCAGCGACTCGGATCGAATCAAAGTAATCGTCGAGCAGGTGATTGTCGCCGCTGCTGCCGCGACGGCGAAGTTTTTTGGCTTGGGAGCTGAGTCCATCAAGAATACTTTTGCCATCGCTCAGCTTTCGTTTCTCATCGCGAATCTCCGTTGGCTTGCCTTCTAAAAACATTTGGGCAAAGAGCTTGGCAGGGCTAACCTGGGCGGGGATCATGACTCCTCCGCTGGTATACGATTGACTTTGGGTTTTCATCGTTCCCAAGGTGATAGATGGAAATCGTGTAGCGTCGCCAATTTGGTTGGCGGCAAGCTGGTCGATCGAAATCGTATTGCGAAAACCGCCCATCCCAGGCTTCCGAGCCGAAGTCAAGAACGTCATTTCACTGTCATGGGGTTGACGTCCCGTTTGATCTTCATGCTGCAGTCCCGAAAACAGCGTGAAATCTTGTCGGTATGGTTTTAGGATCTCTAGATAGGGTGTCGATTCATACTCAGCGCCCTCGGTCTGTGGCCACAATGATTTCGGGTGAAGGCCTAAAGCTGTGCAGACAAATATCGAACGTTTCGGCGCAAGCTCCTGTTCAGCACCCCAGGCAGCCTTCATTGATTCCAGCAATGGTAAAGCGATCGATACGCCAGCCGATTTGAGCACGGTACGTCGATTTAGTGGCTTGTTCATCGTCATCGATCGTAGTCCTACTTGTGCTTGAATAGTTTGCTATCGACAACCGCCTGCAGGATGTCGCGCACCAAGAAGTCATTGTTGCGGGCTTGTTCCAAAATCGTCTCTATTTCATCGCGATCCGCAAACTGGATTTCGGCACCAGTCGAAAAGACGACTAGTTCTGAAATGAAATGGCGGGCTATCTGCTCTTTTTGCTGCATTAGCAAATGTTTGAATTCTCTAATGTCAGCGAACTCACCACCATTCGGTATGACGCCAGATCCATCGACTGGTGGGCCGGTTCTGGCGGGTAGGCTCTGTTGGAAACTGAAGTCGTCATTGCTGCTCCCAGTAATTCGATAATGCGTCCGGAATCCACCGATCGGATCGAAGCTTTCGAGTGCGAATCCGGGAGGGTCAATCTCGCGATGGCACTGATTGCACGATTCGATCTCCCGGTGGGTTGCTAATATTTCTCGAATCGTGACTTTGCCCCGCGTATCAGGTTCGACGGATCCGACGTTGGGGGGCGGCGGCGAGGGAGGCGTGCCAAGCAGGTTGGTCAGCACGAAGTTTCCTCGCATCACCGGTGAAGTGTTGGTTCCATTCGCAGTTGTTTTCAAAATTGCTGCCTGGGTCAGGATTCCCCCCCGCACCGAATCGCTCGGCAGTTTCACCCGACGGAATTCTTGACCCTCGATGCCGTCGATGCCATAGTGCTCGGCGAGTCGACGATTCAGCATTGTAAAATCTGAATCGATCAGATTACTGATGCTTTGGTTTTCCTTGAGCAGTTCGGCGAAGAAGCGTTGTGTTTCTTTTGGGATTGAATCTGCCAACAACTCATCGAACTCGGGGTAGAGTCCCTCGTCGGGGGTTGTCGCGTTTACCTTGTGAAGTCGCAACCACTGGCCAACAAAGTCGTTAACAAAACGGCTTGATTTCTCGTCGGCCAACATCCGGTCGACCTGTTTGGCCAATACGATTGGATCGGACAGCACACCCCTCGCGGCCAGTGAAAAGAGCGCTTCATCGGGCATGCTTCTCCAGAGGAAGTAGGAGAGGCGATTTGCCAGCGCATAATCATCCAGCTGCCCCGCGTCGCCATCGAATAACAGGAATTGTGGCGATCCCAACATGGAACGCAGCGGAATTCGAATGACGTCCAGGATCGGACGCTCTTGTTCGATTGCCGAGTTGGCAAGGTCGATAAACGGTTTGGCTTCAGCGTCCGTCACTGGGCGGCGGAACACTCGGGGCGCCATGTGTTTGACAATTTCGGCGACGTGGGTTGGAAGTTCTTTGGTGGCCTCTGCACTATAGGATTGGGTTTCGGTTTCTGCTCCACTAAGTATCTTGGTGAAAGCGGAAAAAAGCGAAGTCGACTCTTTGAATTCTATGCCGTGCAAGAGTTGTTTTGTGCTTTGCGGGGGCCAGGTTTTAAATAGCGGTCCTTCGACTTGCTGCGTGTAAATTGCGAGACCAGGTCCCTTGTAATTCTTAGCACCCCCCGAGGTGAAGATCGCGCCCCTGCTTGCTAATGGTTCCTCGTAGGTTAAGTAGGGAGCTTCGCCTGAATCTAGGAACGTCTCAACGCTGATCGTGGTTGGATCACCCTGTTTTACATCCAGTGCTTTTGCTAGACGCGCGCCGCCAGTGGGGGCTTTGACGATGATCTTTGCGGTTATCGGCTGATCCGATTGGAACGCCGCTACTTTGGCACTCAGTCGGTAAACGCCGCTTGTCGCTGCACCGCCATAGGGATTCGAATTGAATTGCCACTGTGTCAGATAGTCGATATCCCGAAACAAGGCGATCCCGTCACTGTTTTTTAGTTTGCGCGTTACACTGCCCCCCAGATTCAATGGTTTGTCATGCCACGCGGCTAGCCAAGCGTAACTGGTCTTGCTTGACTGAAAAGGGTTTTGCCCTTGCCTGATTGCTAGGGCTAAAGCCTCGTCGGCTGCCGCGAGATAGCTCTCAATGTGCACGGAAGAAATCCGCTGAGTTGCCCCGACGTTGTCAAAGCTGGCGGAGGCGTTTTCTTCCGGTACACCGCTGGTGACGTTACGTTTGATCAGTAACAAGTCCTGCAGTGTGTAGCCGAGTTCCAGCTTGGTTAGGCGTCTCGCTAAAACTCGACCCTTCGACGCTTGCCGCTGGGTGCTCGCTGAAATTAAATCAGTTTGCAACGTTTTTAGGGCGGTTGCTAATTCCTTTTCAGCAGGTCGGACTTCGGCTTCAGGGGGCATCTCCCCGGACTGGACACGGTCAAAAACTTTCTCCCACTGTGTGAAAGTTTCAAGGTTGGATAGGTCGTAATCTAGGTCATCTAGTCGTAGATCGGTGTCCGTGTTTTCGTCATGGCAATGGATGCAAGATCTATCGATCAGTGATGTAAGCGCACGGGGCAAGTCATCTGCCGCTGTCGATGAGCCCACTAGCCCGATAAGGAAAAGGAAGCCAACTAATCGATTCATCGTTGTTTGGTCGGGCTTTCGGTTTCGTTGCTTGTAGTTGATTGCCGCTTAATTCGTCGGTTGTGAAAAGAGCATTGTTGAAAGTTCTCGACTTTATAGCGGCATGCAGAAGTTTTTTCTTCTCAAGTTTTATTGGCTTCTTAATTTGAGGTGCCGATTCTTTCTTGCGAGGAAATCGTTAACTTCGGCTTGGCCGAGACTTTACTCCGCCCCGGATGTTTGTTTTTGTATCTGCGTCATCCGACGTGCAGTTATCATCATGAAAGCCTTGCTCCGCGATATCGTGTTCATGATGCTGGTCGCTTTCTTGGTTCACGATCATTACGTATTCCCCAATGATGGCTCATCCTTAGGTGAAACGGTTGGCGAACCACATCCACTTTTGATTTCAGGGTGCGGTTTCCGATTCGTCAGCATCTCCGTCAAGTAATTCCGCGATCGCTGGTCTTGTTTTCTGAATTTCGTCAAGATCGAGTTCGATGCCTACTGCATTCCCGATGTAGCGGTATGACCGGGCGAGTTCGTCACTCCATGGTGATGAAACAACATCGAGGACTGTTTCGCCTAACCGGTTTTTCGTGTCTACCGAGGCGCCGCTTTTGATGAGTCGATCGACGAGGTTACTTCTGCAGAAAAATGCGGCAACGTGCAATGGGGTATTTCCGTCTCGATTTTTTCCATTAACGTCTGCGCCTCGGCGAATGAGGAAATCGGCGATCTCCAAATTGCCGTGCAATGCGGCATTACTGAGAGGGGTCATGCCTGAAATCGGTTGTTGTTCATTGATTCGGCCTCGTTGTTGTCGTCGTGAGAGGAATCCCTTTACTGCCGCAAGGTCATCTTCCGCGATCGCTTCAGCGATCGCATTTCGAATGTCTCGGTTCGCACGTTGATGACTGGCTGTTAATTCTTTGGCAGCGGACTCTGAATCCACCACGTGGAAGATGAAGTCGTTGCTAAACAAACCATCTGGATTTTGGACTTGTAACAGATGAATCCCCGGATCTGGTAGTGATTTCAGCTGGAGATTGATCTGCTCGCCTTTGTCAAGAAGAATATCCGCCGTAACTCGGCGTCCATTGACAATCACGGTCGCGTCCGGGGCGATGTGGCGGCCATTGATCACCATTGTGTTGGATCCTGGATGGAGGATTGGGAATTCTTGATGTCCGCTCTGCTTTTCGAGTGGTGATAAGGTCCAGATCGCTGGCTGTGGATGGGCGACAGCCTCTGCATTCGATCCATGCCGAGCGGTAAAGGTTGCAATCAATTTTCCATCGGTCGCTAGCTTGATAATTTCATGGCGCGACCAGACGGATTCGTCATTCCCTTTGTTGACGTAATTTCCGCGAACGTATTGCAAAGTAACTGCTCGGGGGGTGTCGTCACCTAGCAGGACGCCTTCTGCTTCCAGCACGACGGCACCTTCCTCAGCCGCGGTTTCGAGGGCATTCAACAGGTCGGTAGTAAGTGCTGTTTTCGCCGTTGATTTGCTGAGCGTGAGTTGTCGAGCGAAGGCACCAGAGAAGCCAGTGCTTCCTTCAAGGACCATGTCCCAAATCGGATCAAATCGAGGTTGGCCCTGCCAGGAGGTCTGCCAGATTTCACGCTCAGGAATTCCCCGTTCTGCCATCCGCCGGAAAAAATCAAATTCAATGATGTTCAGGCGTCCTTGGGGCAGGATCAGGAATCGATCGTAGGCGCCACGCCAAGTTGGCGCATCCATTCCGGTCCCCGGTGTGTTTGTACTGACTAAGAATGGCATCCGGTGACAGTCACCACAGACATTGGGTTTGGGTTTTTCATCGTGGTGGCCTTTGATATGAAATAATTCAAATCCTGCTTTTGCACGTTCGGAAACAACGTTTGTATAGGCTCTTCGCTGCGAGGGGGGGAAAGGCACGGCTAACAGGAATTTGGCCATGTCGTCTCGTTCTGCTGCTGAAAATGCACCAGATTTTCCCTCGTCGTTGATGTTGTCGGCGCCGTGCATCAGCATCGTTGCAGCAAGGCCGCCATCAATGACATGACGGGTTGTGGTTTCTGGTTGATCAGGATCGCTATTGGCTGGATCGGAGCCATAAATGTTGCCGCTGTTGTTTCCGCCATACGGATCACCGGGGATACCATCCCAGTGGAAGGGGGCCGTATCTCGCAAGCCGCGAATTGGCATCGTGGAGCGGGGCATAATTTGATTACCGCCTGTGACCACGGGCGTTTTTAGGACCCACAGGAGCTGATCCGTGTGTCCATCGGGATGGCAACTCGCGCAGGAATAGGTTCCGGTTGTGGAGGCACTGGCGGCGTTGAACCAGGTGCGGCCAAGTTTTACTTGCCGATCTGTTGGATCGACCAAAGGAACGAAACCGGTGACGCGGGGTTTTGAGAGATCCGTCATATCGAGCACGGAGACTGTATTTGCGACCGCGTTGTAGACCCAAGCCGTTGCCGGACTTCCATCCTCGTTATGGTCAAGTGCGATCCCACGAGGAACCGCACCCACCGCAACGCGTCCAAGTATTTCACCACTGTCAGCATCGACGGTGAAAAGTTTGTCCGAGCCGGCCGCAGTGGCCACCAGCGTTCTGTCGTCGTTGCTGATTTGAACGGCAAAGGGTGTGGCCAAAGCTTTGCCGTGTTCTGGTTGCTGCGGCGGAAGTGGTTCCAGATTGTAAAAATCAGGTGGCTCCGCCGAGTCATGGTTGATGTCGACTCGAGTGATCTGGTTTAGGAATGCGCGATTCTCAAGTTCGGCCAAACCATGCTTCTTTGTGCCGGCTCGCCCGTTCGCATCATTGCGTGCATCCGTTTGGGCAATAAAAACGCGACCGTTGGAATCAACAGTCATGCCGTAAAGTAACGTGCCGAGGGTATCGACGACTTCAATCAATTGGTCGGTCTCTGTATCGAAGATAAACAAATCGCGATCCGGAACGTCGGGATGTTTCACAATGTCCACTACGTGGCCTAGCGAGAGGACATTGTTGTGGAAAATCGAATGCTGCCATGCATCAAATGTGACCAAATCGCCATCAATTTCATCGCCGGCACCACCGGACAGTTGTGTTTTGTTGTTCGATTCGAAGGGAATTACGTACAGTCGTTGGTTACGGACGACGATCGACCTCGGGTCCTGTGCGGGGATGCGGAGTCGGTCCTTCACTTTTCGCGAGGCGACGTCGACCACGGCGATCGTATTGTCGGAGGATAGAGCGACGTAAGCTTTTTCATTTCCAGCGAAAGCGATGCCCACGGGTTCATCAAAACGGGTTGACTTTGTTTTTGAATCGAACTCTTGAATCGTGGCGATCACTTGCAGGTCAGTCGCAACGCCAGGTTCATTCGCGATCACACTGACCGAATCCGAAACGTGATTTGAAACCCAAACTTCTTTATCATCGGGACGTATCGCAATACTGACAGGGTCAATCCCCACCGGTACCCGTGCAATGATCTCGCGGGTCTGTGCATCGATGACATCGACCGTGTCGGAAGGAGTATTTACAACAAAGACTCGTCGCCCGGTCATCGCGATCGGCGAAAAATGGGGACTGGCAAACATCGGATGACCCACTTCCTGGATCGATTCTGCCAATTGGTCAGAGTGGGCAGCAACGAAATTTTTGATTGGCTGCGGTTCCGATAGACCTTTGTCCGTTAAACCGTTGTCCGTTTTTCGGATTGCCAACGCCATCATGGCCATCACACAAGTGGTGATTCCAATAAGGAAATTCCGATTCATCGGTTTTTTTGTCCACTTTTAGGTAATTCGTGTATCCGCAAAAATGCGAAGACGAGACTTCCGCTCGATGCCTCTCCCCACGTTGTACTGCCTGGGGAGGCGGCAAGAAAAGGATCAATTGTTGAGTTGTTTCCAAACGTTACAGAGGCAGGCCTAGTTGCAACTCGTTCGCAAAAAGCAGTGGTCACATACGCTTGAGGTCACTCCGAAATCCCGCGTGATGTGGCCTGGTTACAGTGGCGGTCACCTAGACTTGGTCACCCGGTTGGAATCCGCAATGTGCTTCCTGTTCTGGCGACCGGTGTGCGGCAATCGCGGACAGGGGCACCAAGTTCGGGGCACACATGGAACGTTACGTGTTGCGATTGGAGTGTCGAGCTTATCGCCGCTCATGCGGATCACGCGGTTGCCATCAACGACCGGGCAGGGGATGACAATTTTCGTGAGTCCGTTGCAACGCTGGATGATGTCACCCGTCTCGAGATCGTAACTGCGGAGAGACCCGGAGGCGGCGGTGATGATTCGTGTTTTGCCACTGTGTTCAATCATGTGAGGAGTAGCCCAGGTGGTGCCTTCCTCGCAATTTTGGGCCATCGTGTTTCGGGCGGTTTGGGCGCGAACGGTGATCAAATTGCCATCATGTAGAACCGGTGAGCAGCCTTCACCAAGGCTTGATTCAATTCTTGCTTTCCCCAGAGCCCGGTCCCAGATTTTCGTTCCTTCAAGGCCGTGGCAAAATCGATCTGCAGACCCGCACCAGTAGTCCAGGTAGTTACCGTCGGTTGTCGGTGATGCCGAGGGAAAGTCGTTGTCGTTGTGGGCACCTTCGTACAGATGTTTGGTGGTGGACACTTATTGCCAGAATGCTTTCCCCGTCTTTCGATCCAAGCAAATCACGGCGAACGCGTGTTGAGTGTTAGGGCCTATGAGGTAAAAGAAATGCGTCTTGGGCTAGTCTCTCGGATTGGAAAACGATTAATCTTTGACAATGATTTTGATCGCAGTTAGCACAAAGACTTTACCTTTTCCCAACGATCGGGCTGGACGGTCCCCGTCCCTCAATGGCGACTTTCCAGCGGATGTTTTTATCTTCGCTCCATGCCATTGGTGGATCAGCGGTCGTGACACGCATTTTATTTTTGGTGCCCGCCATTGGTGCCAAAATCGCGTCAATGAATTATCGCCTGAGACGTTTGAAGTTAAGAAGCAAATTCCGAGTCAGCAGCGTTGGGGTTTGGTTGTCACGTCTTGGCGCAAGTCGTTGAATGGAAGGTCAAAAAAGGTCGGTTTGATTGGCTATGGCGAAGGCCGTCGAGGATTAATCGCTCGTGGTTGACCCGGGGCACGATAGGTTGGCTTTGTGGATCGCTGGAAGAATCAATCTGCGAGCGGGTTATCGTCAATTGCTTTACATTTGCTTTGAGTTGGTCTCGGCACGCGTTTTTCCATTCAATCACGGCTGCACGAATGTCCTTGTCTGTGCAACTATTCTCGTCCGTGCAAACCAACGATTGGCGAGGATGTTGGCTGAAGACGCCGGGTCGGCGACGGCAGTTTCAGAGATAGTGATGCCGCCTTGGTTTTACCTGGGGAATTGATTCGGTGAGATAGGGGCACCGCACTTTATCAGTCCGTTTTTTCGAAGGCGTAAAGCATCGAATGGGTTCTCACATAAAGGATGCCATCACTGGCCGCAGGTGTTGCGTAGACACCTTCTTCCATCTCATTGCGCGAGATCACTTGTGGATCTTCGCCGAGAGTCATGACGGCAATACGACCACTGCCATCGGCGATATAGAGGTGGTTTCCGGCGATGATTGGCGAAGCATAGTGGGTGCCCCGTCCGCCGGTGCGTTTTCGGTAGATTCGCTGTCCGGTTTGTAGATCGATGCAAGTGACCTGCCCTCCATTCTTGATGAGATAAACAAAGCGGCCATCGGAAATTGGAGAAGGGACTTCCGGAATCCCTTGAGTTTCTAAGGTGATTACATCGCTGTCGCTCAAAACACCGGATCCATCCGTTGGCAGCGAGAGCAGACCGTGGTTTTCATAGCCCTGGCGAAACCGATCAAGGTTGCGCAGTTGCTGCTCCCATTCCGACTTCGAGATTTCGGCGTTCTTATCCTGGTCAACCGACTTGAATCGGATCTTTGCTCCATTCTGAGGTGCTTCGATACCTTCCGGGCGGTGGAAAATCCAGAGTTCAGGAAATTCCTCCGGTTGGATCACTCCATTCTTATCATGATCGTGTTCGCCGATGAGCGTTTTGAAATCGGGGAATTCCGGCCGCAAGGCAGGTTCACCCATTTTGTTCCAAGCGGCAACAATCACTCGCCCGTTCACGATTAGCGGAGTGCTGGTTGCGGTTGTCGCGCATTTGGTCACCCACTTTTGTTCACCGGATTCAAGGTCAATTCCTTGAACACTCCGAGCCCCGTGTAAAACGAGCAAATCTTTCGCGACCACGGGAACGGCAGAGCAGGCGAGTTCTGGGCGAAAGGGCTCGGCTTGGGGGCTACGCCAACGCTCCTTGCCTGTCTTACTATCTACCGAAAGTAAAAAATGATCGACGTAATTGCCGCGATACAAGATAACCTGGTCACCTGCGATAATTGGTGATGTCGCGTTGCCGGAGTAAGATTTGGTTAGAGGCAAAGGAAACTGCCATTGCGGATTGCCTTGCCTGTCAAAGCAAACGAGGCCGCAGGAGCCAAAGTAGGCAACCACGCGTTCACCATCGGCCGCCGGTGTACTGCTCGCCGGATTGAAGGAGGGGTGCCCCCGTTCGATCTCTGTTGCTTCGACAGGTCGCTTCCATCGAACCGAACCCTGCTCGCGATCGATGCAGACGACGCTCAGGCGTTTACTTTCAGAGTCGTAGGTTGTCAGGAAAATCGCGTCACCGCTGATGACGGGTGAGCTGTGACCAGATTCGAGTGGCAACCGCCAACGCTCGTTGTTTTCGGGACCAAATTCGAGTGGTGGCGTTTTTCCGACCGCGACACCGGATGCGTTTGGACCGCGGAATTGAGGCCAGTCGGCCTCCGCGTTTCTGGTCAAACCAGTCAGGGCAAGAGCCACTAGCAGGACGCTTCGGATCACGGCTTTCGACTCACTGTTTGGATGGAAGCTAGAAGTTTGAAAATTTAATCCATAGAAAATGTATCGAGTAATCAGGTTGCCATTGTCGTTCCGTCGGCGACTTGGCGTTTTTCGATGCTCAATTTCTTGAATATTTCGATTTTTTCGGGTTCAAGAGATGCGTCGGCACGTGTGGTGACTTGTCTGTTGCTTCGATTGTTAGTCCGGTTGGCCGGCGCACATCGTTCAATGAGAGCAGCTGCGTTTGAAACTCTTGATTGATTCTGACCGACGGTTTAACGATTTACTCCAGTAAGTCCCTGTTTTGAGGACGTTTTGATTTATTGATGGCGTTGCGTGAGGCAGATGTCGGGTTGTTTGGTCTTCGAAAGTTGCTCAAACGGGGCCGAGTCGCTTGGGTGGTTTTTGGAATCCGCGGCAAGATTTTGAACGTCGTTCGTGTCACGTAGGTTTTGGGAATCAGTTTGGTTCAGCATCGTCCGGTAAATGCTGTGGCAGCGAGCTTCGGATCACGGACCCAAATAACTCGCTCCAATCGCAGGACCAGTCTCGAAGTGTGGATCCGAGCATTCCTGTCGTGATGGAATTCGATTATGCGTCCGCCAGACGGTTTGGCGGGATTGTGTTGCACGGAGAATCTAAAGCAACTCCGTATACCGGTGGGTAACAAACTGTATTAAGTGTTCGAACGCATAAAAACTGACTCGCATGGAAATACGCTCCGGCGGTGTTTTTCAGCGAGATGGTGTTGCGCGTTCTTAGAGCGTGAGTGGTCGAGGTCGCGCGCATCGCGTTGACCGCGATGCGACCCATCTGCATTGAGCACACGCAGCAAAATTTTGCTACATCGCACAACGAGGTTTGGAATCGCTGCTAAGTTACCACTGTCCCCACTGTCCCCACTGTGACCCAGTGTGGCCCAGTGTGACCCAGTGACTTGAAGCAAACCTTTATGAGGCCCCGGAAGATGCTGGTAGAACGAACGGTTTTCACGCTATTGTTATTTGGGTTTCCTGTAATCACTCAAGGACAGCAGCAGGAGGCAACCAAGCAGCGAGCCGTTTTTCCACCGCTGACTGCTGCACAGCAAGCAGCAAAGCAGAGCCTGATTGATTCGATTGAAATCGAATCGGACGCGGATCGCCCCAACATTGTCTTGTTATTTGCGGATGATTTGGGCTATGGCGATCTTGGATGCTTTGGCTCGTCGGAGGTACCCACTCCGCGAATTGACGCATTGGCATCGTGCGGGATGAAATTTACGAACGCCTATGTGACTGCTGGAACGTGCAGTCCATCACGAGCAGGGCTGTTGACCGGACAGTATCAGCAAAGATTTGGATTTGAATTCAACACTTCGTCACGCGCGATAACCGAACGGTTGGGGCGTGGTCTCGATCCATCTGCAATTACGATCGCGGATACTATGCGACAGGCTGGCTACCGAACTGGCATGGTCGGAAAATGGCATCAAGGAAGTCGTCGCCAGTATCATCCAGCTAATCGTGGGTTCGATTTCTTTTACGGTTTCCTTGCTGGAGCCCACGCATTTCTACCGCGAAGCGATTTATCGAAAACCGAGATTGAAATTGGTGGTGGGGCAGGATCGGCCTCACCGATGTTAAGAGGGTTCAAAACCGAGGCTGAGACCGGTTATTTAACAGACGCATTTGCACGTGAAGCGGTTCGCTTTATCAAACGGCAGCAGCCTAAACAGCCGTACTTTTTGTACGTGCCTTTCAATGCGGTTCATACGCCGTTGCAGGCGACGAAAGAATACCAAAAGCGATTCGCGCACGTCCAAGATTTCAAGCGGCGTGTTTATTATGCGATGACTTCTGCGATGGATGATGCCGTTGGCCGTATCGTCGATGCTGTGTCGGAGACAGGGATGGCCGAAAACACGATTGTCATTTTCTTGAATGACAATGGTGGGCCGCTGTATACCGGTGTGCAGAGCAATGGGCCATTGAGACTAGGTAAGTTGTTTTTGTTTGAAGGTGGTGTTCGTGTCCCGCTGATCATTCAATGGCCGTCTCGCATCAAGGGTGGCAGTATTTGCGAAGGTATCGTCAGTGCCCTCGATATCATGCCGACTTGTTGTGCGGTTGCGGGATTGAGCCTGCCAGACGCAATCAAGACAGATGGCGTCGATCTGCGCCCGTGGTTGATCGGTCAACGGACTGACTCACCACACCAATCGCTTTATTGGCGTAATGGCGACAACAGTGCGATGCGAAAAGGGAAGTGGAAAATGATCGAGGTGCCGAATCATGTTTGGTTGTTCGATTTGGAGTCGGACCTTGGGGAACAGAACAATGTTGCTGAGCAGCACTTGGATCGAGTTCATGAAATGCAGCAAGAATTCCGAGCCTGGGAATCTACGCTCAAGGATCCAGCGTGGCCACCGAAGCCAAATCGCCCAAGTCATGTGATTGACGGTGTCAATTACCGGGTAAATATCTAGCGGCAGAAAGCTCCGAAGCCAGGGGCGGGGCGTGGTTGTCGGCCGAATTCCCGCTGAACCGAAAATCTTCCAACGATTTTTCGGCAACCGTCGTAAGAGGGATCGCCACGAAGAGGCGGTAACGCACCAGAGGCAGCAACGTCAGGCAGGCAGCAACGCAAAGCAGGCAGCAACGCAAAGCAGGCAGCAACGCAAAGCAGGCTGGGGCGAAGTGCCCCAGCCTGAATGGATGTTCCCGCTCGCTTTCTCCCTGAATCTCAGGGAGTCTAGAGAGCCGGTTTAAAGTGCCCGGCCTTCTACTAACAGGATTCTCTTTTCGTCTCTGGGTTTCTAGGCAGCGGTTTTTAGAAACGCGGCCAAGCGATCAGCTCGACTGGGGCTTTGTAGTTTGGCGACCGCTTTGGCTTCGATTTGTCGGACCCGTTCACGTGTCACTTTAAAGATTCGCCCGCACTCTTCCAGCGTGTAGCTGTATCCGTCGACTAATCCGTAGCGTAGTCGAATGATCTCGCGTTCTCGAAAGGTGAGCGTTTTTAATAGCTCATCGATCTTTCCTCGGAGGATGCTGCTGGCGGTCGTTTTCAATGGATTGTGACTGTCACCATCTTCGATGAACTCACCAAAGCTGCTGTCTTCGCCTTCACCGACGGGCCGATCGAGGGAGACCGGATGTCGTCCGATGTCCATTACGCGACGAACTTCCTCGAGCGGAATCTCTGTTACTTGAGAGATTTCGTCGTAGGTCGGTTCTCGTTTGAGTTCTTGCGTGAGATGCTTCTGCGCCTGGCGAAGTTTGCTCAGCACATCGATCATGTGGACTGGAATTCGGATCGTTCTCGCCTGATCAGCGATCGCACGGGTGATTGCTTGGCGAATCCACCAGGTGGCGTAGGTGCTGAACTTAAATCCGCGGCGATACTCGTATTTGTCAACGGCTCGCATCAGGCCCGTGTTTCCTTCTTGAATCAGGTCCAAGAAGGATAGGCCTCGATTGCGGTACTTCTTGGCAATGGAGACGACCAAACGCAGATTGCCACTACTGAGTTGACGTTTCGTCGCTTCGTACACCTCAAAATATTGGCGTGTCTTTTGCATGCGATTTCGCAGGCTGGTAGGGCTTTCTTGGGTCACCAGCATCAATTCGCGAAGTTCTTGACGCAAGTCGGCGGCTTCGTCGCGGCTGACGGCGTCAGTACCGAGTTCTTCTAGACGCTGTCGAATGAAATTCATGCGTCGAGAAATCTCTTCGAGCTGTTTCAGCAGAGGTGTGACGCGTCGACTTCGCAGGCTTAGTTCCTCGACCAGGTTCAAGCACTTGCGACGATTGCGAATGAAGCGGCGTCGAACTTCAGCTTTTAGTCTTGGTGAAGTGCTGGTTCGAACTAGGAGTTCGAAGTCGCTTTTGTTTTGGCAGATCAGCACATCGAGTGTTCGCAGGTTATGCGGCATTCGAGCTGTGATCTGTTCTTTCGTCAGTCGTTCGGTAAGCGACACCTTGATGGTTCGGTCGAATGGCAGTTCTCCCGTGTGGACGCGGTGCAAGGTCGCGACAGTGGACCGGAGCGCGTAGTCCGATTCCAGTAGCGAGCGACGGAATTGTTTTCGCGTGATTTCAATCTTCTTCGCCAACGCGATTTCTTCTTCACGCGTCAGCAGCGGTATCTCGGCCATCTGGCTGAGGTACATTCGAATCGGGTCGTCGCTCGGCTTGGGCATGTCCGAACTTGAAACGGTGGCCGGTTCGTCAGTGCCTGACGTTGATTCACCCGCTATGGTTGCCCGAAGTTGTGACGCTGCGGACGGTTCGTTCGTTTGGCCGAGTTCTGGAAAATTTAGGGGTGACTGCGGTTTCTTGTCGATCAACCTGATTTTGTGACGTTCCAGTGACAGGAGCAGTCGATCGAGTTTTTGTGAGTTGACATCTTCGTCAGGTAGGTAACGATCGACTTCTTCATAGGTCAAAAATCCATCTTGGATTCCGCGGGAGACCAGGGTCGAAAGTTCTTGATCCATTAATTGCATATGAACAAACCTCATGTTTATCCGTGTCTTCGTGACACGTGGGTCAAAATCCGTTTTGGTAAATTGCGTGGTGGGTCAGTGTGCTGCGGGGAGCGACTCCTTGTCCAAGGGGTTATGAGCGATGTCGGGCTCGTTGGGTTTCGAGCATCGCTTTGAGCATTGCGACTTCTTCTTCTTCTTCAAGTTCCGCAGATTGCAGCTTTTCGATCTGTCGTCTTTGCTCGACGGTGAAAGCGCAATCTCGGTAGCGGGTCATGATCGCTGCGTAGCGCAGCGATGCTGATTCGGGTTTGTCGTCTCGCCGGTTGGCAATCCGTTGTTGCAGGTTGACGATCTGGTTTTTCAATGATTCATTTTCCACCAGCAGCAAGACCGCCTCGATTTCCAGCGAGTGGCCGGCCAGTTCCAGGTCTTGGTAGGCCGACAGCAGCATCTTTGCGGTGTTGCTGGCAAGCCAGTCGGGGTCAATGGCTTCGACAGCCATTGCTGCGAGATCAGGATCTTCGATCAACGCTTCAAATAATTCTCGGTCGATCCCAGTGAGGGGGGTGAGCGAAGCATATTGTGGGGCGTATCGAGTGGGTGATTGTGATGGTTCACCACCAAGATCGAATTCCTCGGCGCACTGCGATAATGCGGCATTGGGGTCGCCGATTGAAGATCGTTGATCTTGCGGGGGTTGGGGCTGCTGGGTTGGTCGTGGTGTGGCGGGGCGTCGTTCGGCTGGTTTAGGGCGGCGAACCGGTTGCCGTGCGATTTCGTCTCGAAAATGTTCCAGCCGTCGTTCGAGTCGTTCAAGTTTGAATTCAAAGGTTCGCGACATCCGCTTGAGCAGCTGGTCGATTCGCAGGCCATCGGGAGCTTTTGCTGCAATTTTCAGCATCGTATCGACAGCGCTGGTGACCCGGTGGGTATCGTTGGCAATGTTGACACCGGCAGTTAGGCGACCGAGTTTGTGGTCGAGAGCATCCGGTGACTGATCGACCAAGTGCTGGAGTTGTTGCGGTCCATGTTCGGTAATGAAGTCAGCCGGATCACTACCCTCGGGCAGGGTGAGCACTCGCATGTCGACGTCCGCCCGAACAAACAGTTCTAGGATTTCGTCGGCTCGTTTTTGACCCGCCGTATCGCCGTCGAGCACTAGGACAACGCGATCGGCAAGTCGCCGCAGTATTTTTACGTGTTGTTCTCCCAGTGCGGTGCCTAGCACAGCCACGACCGGTTCGATCCCTGCTTGCCGTGTTGCAACGACATCGGTGTAGCCTTCCATGACCAGCACTTCGCCCTTGCGACGGATGGCATCTCGGGCGAGGTCGAGACCGTAAAGTTGATGGGATTTTCGAAACAGCAGCGTTTCGCGACCGTTGATGTATTTGCCGCCAGCTCGATCCCCGTGCCGCTCGGCGATTGCGGGAATCACCCGTCCCCCTAAAGCGATCGGGCGACTTTGCAGATCGTGGATCGGAAACATCAGCCGGCCGCGGAACATATCGACGTGCCCGCCGCTACTGCGGTTGGAAGCGACTCCGGCCGCGTATGCGACTTCTCCACTGAATCCCTTTTTTGCCAACAGATCGATGGCGTAGCTCCACTGGTCCGGAGCAAAACCAATTCGAAATTTTTGGCGGCTCTCATCGCTGATACCACGCGATGCCAAATAGTCGCGAGCCAGTTGGGCATCCGGGCTGGAGCCATTTTCGAGCTGATCGAAGTAAGCGTCGGCGATCAATTTGACCACCGACATGAGTGTTGGCCGGTCATCCGGACTACCCGGTTGGGTCTTTTTGCCGCCTCGATATTGCTCGACCGAAATCCCTGCCAATTCAGCTAGCGTTTGAAGCGCGCCCGGAAAATCGACACCGTCACGACGCATAACGAAGCTGAAAACATCGCCCCCAATATCGCAGGGCCAGCACTTCCAGGTCTGTCGTTCTTGGTTGATTGATAGGGAGGGGCGGCGATCTTCGTGCCAAGGGCAGCGCCCCACAAAATTGCGACCCTGTGGCTGCAATTCGATCGTCCCGCCGATGACATCGACGATGTCAACCGCGCTACGTACTCGCTCTTTCAGGTCGAAGTCCTGGGGGAGGGACAAACGACAACTCCATTGAAAGGTGCAACTTAATTCTCCACCATCAGTCGTCGCCGTTCAAAACGGCAACCGCAGAAAGAAGTGCACACACAGATCTTTCCCTGACAGCTTCACCCTAAGCTGGCGAAACTTTTCCAATCGGTCCACCCACCGTCTTTTTTGGCACTCCGGCCGACCGGTGGGAAAATTTCGATTGATGCAATCCATTGCAGCGTAGCAAATCTGCCGGGCCCTAGGACCAAAACCAGATATCCAACACAAGCAGCGAAGAAATTGTTAGAAGCCAGCCCCGCCACGTCAACATCAATTCCCTTGCTTCCCTGGTTGTCGGTGGGGAGGCAAAAAAGCGGGGCGCGGATTTTCAGCAGGCAAGCTGACGGCAAGTTGGGTCGGGTATACTCCTGGAATGAGCGGAAAAAACATCTTTTTGGGGCTGTTGTTGTTGGCGATCGTTGCAGCGATTTTGGCGCTGCGTCCCGAATCGCCGGATGCTGAAATTGCCAGAAATCTTGCCAGGAAAGCAAATCTCGCTGAATCGACACATAACATCGAATCCCCCAGTATCTTTCGAATTTCGGACTCGCTGATCGCTGAGCGTGATTCGGTGGGCGATACGTGGATGCTTAGCCAAGGAAATTATTCGACGTTGGTCGATCTGCCATTTGCGCCCCCCCGAGATGGTTTTTTTCCGGCTGGAGAGCCTGTCGATGATACCGATCAACGCACGAACCCGGGCTACCTCGGTGCGGACGCTTGCGCCGAATGTCACCGCGATCGCCACAAAGGGTTCGTAGAAACGGCGCATCACCTCACCAGCGGTCGTGTGGTGCCCGGTGGCATTCGGGGGCACTTTGATGGTCCGGGCAGCGGGTTGGCAACAAACGATGCCGCGTTGTCTTTTGAGATGCGCAACCTGGAAGACCGTTTAGTGCAGACCGTTTCTTACGACGATTGGCGTTTGGATATCCCGATGGATGTCTTCACGGGGTCGGCAAAGTCAGGTCAGACGATGCTTTATTGGCACGGTGACGGCCTCTATCAAACGCACGTTTCTTACCTGACAAAGGTTGATTCATGGATCAAGAGTCCCGGTTACGATGACACCGTTGCTGTTTATTCAAGAGCGATTCGTGATTCTTGTTTGGAGTGCCACATCACCTTTATCAAACGTAAGCAGGCACCGAATTTTTATCATCGTGACTCGGCCGTTCTCGGTATCTCCTGTGAACGTTGTCACGGGCCGGGAGAGGCGCACGTGCAACACCACCAAAAGTTTCCTGAGGAGAAAACAAGCAAACACATCATTCAACCTTCCGACTTAACACGGCAGCAACAGTTGGAAATCTGCGCTCAGTGTCATTCGGGATCTTTCAAGCTCTTGAGCGATGCGTTCTCCTTCGTGCCCGGGCAAAAGTTATCTGATCATCATAAGGCCATCGAGTCGAGTGCCTCTGGTGCCAGCGGCGTTCATACCAGCAATCAGTTGACGCGGATCTCGATGAGTAAGTGTTTTCAGCAATCGGAAATGACCTGCACGACGTGTCACAATCCGCATGAAAATCAACGGGGAAATACCAAAGCGTTTACGCAGGCTTGTTTTCAGTGTCATCAAGTTGAGCATTGTGGGATGTCGGCCGAATTGGGCAACAAAATCGTCGACGACTGCATTCGTTGCCACATGCCGCTCGCCAAAAATGCTGATATGCAAGGAGCGGGAGCGGACCTGCTATCGGTCGAAATGGTCGACCACTACATTCGGGTTGTGAAAGAACAGCCCTAGCATCCCAGAAATGGTGGATAGGGGTTTACCATGAGGCGACGGTTATCGCGTTCTGGCGACGACGCGATGGAAGTGAAGGTAAACTTCGCGATCAACGACTCGTCGAACACCTTCGACCAGGCAGGCGGGTTCGTTTTGGCTTTCGCCCTCTGCGATCACGTTCCTTAATAAGGTGCCTGGAGCGACGGAGAAGGTTCTTTGGTTGATCGTCTGATTGCCGGCATCGAGTTCAGGGATGATGAAGTGGCAAGTTGCACCAAAGGTCAGCATGCGAGCGTTGTAGGCGTCCTGGTACGGCCGAAATCCGGGGAATCCAGGTAGCAGTCCATGGTGCAGATTGATAATTCGGCCACCTGCGAATTGCCAGCATGTCGACGGAGGTAGGATGCGCATGTAGCGAGCCAACACAACGTAGTCGACGTCGAACTCGTCGAGGATTTCGACCATCTGGTCATCGTCCACTTCGCCGGTTCCGTCACCGATCATTCGAAAGGGGACTTCAAATTCATCCGCCAACCCGTTCAGCTTTTTGCGGTTTGAGATGACGACCGCTGATTCCGCGTGAATGGTTTTGTCGGCGACTGCGGCCAACACGGCGCGAGGTGTGTGCTCGACATAGGTGCAGCAGATCGCCAAACGAGGGCGTTCGGCGCGGTATTCACTGCTCCAGACCCGGATTGCCAGACGTGTGTTTTTCCCGATTTCTTTCATCGCCGATACCAGTGGCTCGAATTCAGAGGCCTCAATATCGATCCGACACAGCATCGCAAACAGGTGCTCCTCGTCGTGATCGTACATCTGAATCTCAGCGATCCGCGCGCCACGTCCGGTGACATCATGGATGATGGGATCTGCCAAGCCAACATTATCGGGCCCGAGGGCAGTGATGACGACTTCCATAGAGGCCTTTTCGTAGGGTTTTTCGCGGGCGTTTTGCTGTTCGTTGCTGCTGTGGTCGCCTGCATTGTTTCGTGTGGGGGCTTTTTTGCCGACCCCCGCCTTTGGTACGGTACGACATGATTTCTGCTCAGGCCCAGTCATGCCGGTGAACCTGTCGTCGGATCGGCTGTGTCAAACCATCAAACCGCTACAGGCTGTCCAACCGATGTCTGCGATCGAACCTCCCACCAAACGACGACGCAGTGATTTCCCGCCTGGGGAAAATCTGTGTGATCACTGCACGGCGAAGTGTTGTCACTACTTCGCGTTGGCGATTGACGAGCCCGTTGTGCGTCGTGACTTCGATTTCATGCGTTGGTACCTATTGCATGATCGGGCGAGCGTGTTTGTCGATGGTGATGATTGGTACCTCTTGGTGCACACGACTTGTAAGCATCTACGGGACGATTATCGCTGTGGTATCTACGAAACGCGACCGCAAATCTGTCGGGATTACACCACGGACGAGTGTGAATTCGAGGACGATTGGTGCTACGAAAAGTACTTCGAGACGGCGGAGCAAATTGATGAGTACGCTGACGCGTTGTTCGGGCCACAATTTCCGGATGAGGCATTGGGCGACCAAGATTCCTTGCGAAGCCGGCGTCCCACTTCGTTGCCACTGGCGTAAGGCTTGTTCAAGACTTTGTGGGGTGTGTTACCTCGTCGCTCCATGAATCCTGTCCCCGCGTCCTTCACGCTACCTGTTCCTTTCAAGTCACCCGTTACTTCCAAGCCGCTGATTCAAACATGCCGTTGATTCAACCACGTACGCTCAAGGGATTTCGAGATTACTTGCCCTCGGTGATGATTCCGCGGGAACAGATGATGGGGGTTGCCCGTGATGTATTTCGCTCTTTCGGTTTTGCACCGATTGATACGCCTGTCCTTGAGTACCTTGAAATCTTGACGGGGAAAGGTAGCGACGAAACCGACCGGCAGATTTATCGGTTCGAAGATAATGGAGGACGTTCCGTTGGAATGCGGTTTGATTTGACGGTACCCTTAGCGAGATTTGCTGCCCAACACATTGGCACGTTGGGGACGCCATTCAAGCGGTATCACATCGCGCCGGTTTGGCGGGGTGAAAATCCTCAGGCGGGCCGGTATCGAGAGTTTGTGCAATGTGACTTCGATACGATTGGCACCGAGTCGGTTCTGGCTGATATCGAAGCCGTAGCGGTGATCAATCGCCTGCTCGAGCAGCTTGGCTTCGATCGCTTTACGATCAGCTTGAATAATCGAGTCATTTTGACTGGCCTGTTGGAAGGCTTGTCATTGGCTGACCGAACAGTGCCGATTCTGCGAACGCTCGATAAGCTCGCGAAAATCGGTTTTGAAAAAACGAAAACCGAAATGTGTTCGGTAGCCGAGATCAGCGAAGAGCAGGCGCTGAAAGTCCTGGCGCTGGCGGGTTGTGATGGTGATGCTGGCTCGATCTTCGAGCGACTGCCGGAGATCACGGGGAACAACGAAACGGCGGCCATTGGAATCGAACGACTGAAAGACATCTATCAAGGTGCGGTTGCGTCGGGCGTGCCGGCAACACGTTTGAAAGTGGACGTTTCCATCGCACGTGGATTGGATTACTACACCGGTGTCATTTTTGAAACGACGCTTGATGACTTGCCCGCCATTGGGAGTGTTTGTAGTGGTGGTCGGTACGACAACTTGGCAGGGCTGTACACCAAACAGCATCTGCCGGGAATTGGCGCTTCCCTTGGGTTGGATCGTTTATTGGCGGCGATGGAACAGCTGGATTTATTGCCCAACGCGTCGACGCCAGCCCCTGTATTCGTGGCGTTCTTCGATCGCGATTATCGTGATGATTATTTGCAGTTGGCGGCCAATTTGCGTCAAGCGGGGATCGGGACAGAAATTTATCCGGATGCGAGAAAACTTGGTGCTCAGCTGAAATATGCCGATCAAAAAGGATTCACCGCAGCGATTGTCGCAGGTGGTAATGAGTGGTCTGAAGGGCAGGTTCAAGTCAAGCACTTGTCGACGAAGGAAGCTGTCAAAGTTGGGTATCAGCACGGGCAACCCGAAAGATTGATCAATGAACTCCGCAACTTGATCAAGCTGTGACGCGATCGTGAAGCGACGCGACAGGGAATGCAGAGCTTTGGGGGCCAGAGCTTTGGGGGCCAGAGTAATTAACCTGCTGTGGTCTGCACCGTCCCCGCCTCGGTCGCTGTCACCCTCTAGGTCGCTGTCTTGGTCGACGGGGAGGCCAGTTTTGGTGGCTGCAACTTTGCTAATTCATCGGCGATTTGGCGCAGCATTTCATCTGGCATCGGTTCTAGATGTCCAAAGTCTTGGAATTCGATCCATTGCTTGGGGCCGCGTGCCTTTTCAAACAGTCGACGTCCATTTTTGATCGGAATGACTTCGTCGTTCGCTCCGTGGACAGAGACGAGCGGGCCATCGTACACGGTAATTCGAGAGAGCGAATCGAAGCGATTTTTCATCAGCATTCGCACCGGGACGAAAGGATAATTTCCAGACGCGACGTCAACAGCGCAATCAAAGGTGCGGTCCAAGACAAGCCCCGCGGCGCCGTCTTGTGCGGCAACTGCGACGGCACATGCACCGCCGAGGGAACGGCCCAACAAGATGATTTCTTCAGGCTCTTTTTGAAAGCGATCACAGAGATAGTCTCGTGCTGCGAAGCAGTCTGATAAGACCCCTTTTTCGGTAGGAGTCGTGTCGTCCGCAAAACCTCGGTATTCAGCCACCATCGTGGTCGCATCAAAAGCCTCAGCGACCTGCATCAGCCAAGGATCGAGCCACATTGCCTTTTGGGCATTCCCATGAAAAACCAACACAAAGCGTTCGCTGCCTGGACGTTCCAGTAACCGGCCTTTGAGTTGCAGGTTGTCGGTCGACTGATATTCAACGGTTTCGATTCCTGCTGAAGCGTTCAGTGGAGCGGTCATGGAATCGGGGAGGTAAGCGCCAGGGTAGACCAGTCGCGTTTCGAGCAACACCAGCGCAAGGAGGATCGCTGCGTAGAGAACGATTCCAATCTGAGCGGCTGCGATCACTGTTTTTGCTACCGGTCCGCGTCGGCGAGGACGCTTGGCTTTCTTGGGCTTGGGTTGGCCATCCGGCGGCGTGTGCGGTCGAATGCCTTGTTGGGTGGGACGTGGTTCAGCCATAGATCTATCGTAACGTCAGGATGCGTTGCCGTGGATACGAAAAAAGGAAATGTTGGTCGGTGGGCTGAGTGATGTTGCGTTTTGGGAAAGTGGTAGGGGCAATCCCCTGAAAGCGATTCTCAGGAATCGATCGTCAACAAAAAGAGGCTCAAGGCAATCGGTGCACTGCAGTGGGTTATTCAAGCGTCATTCTGAAGGCCGCTTTTGCATCGTCGGAATCAAAGCGATGTTTGGATGACCACGGTGATGACCACGGTGATGACCATGGTCAGGACCGCAGGCGTTCACCTTGAATGTAGACCTGTTTAACTTTCAGTTTTTGAGTCATCACGACCAAATCAGCGTCTTTCCCTTTTTCCAAGCTTCCAACGCGTGAGTCGATCGAGGTTCGTTCGGCTGGTGTAAGTGTCGCCATTCGCACGGCATCCTCCAGAGGGACCCCGGCCTTTTGGTGCATGGTCCGGACCATATGGTCCATGCCAGTGACGGCACTGGCCAACGATCCACTTGGTGCCCAACCCACTTGGCCGTCACTGGTGAACCAAGCACCGTCAGTTCGCGGGCCAAATCTGTATCGGCCGGGGGCCATATCCAGGGCGCGGTTGCAATCGGTGACGAGGCAGAGCCGTCGCGGAGATTTAAACTTCCAGACGAATCGCAGTAATTCAGGTGCAAGGTGCATGCCATCCGCAATCACTTCTGTACTCATTTCGGAGTTGTCGAGGACGTATTCCAGCATGCTGCCCTGCATCGGCACGCCAAGTCTTCCGCGCACCGAGGAGACGTTGCTCATGGCACACCAAAAATGATCTACGTGCCGCATGCCGGCTCGAAATGCCGACTCCATCTCTGTCCAGCTTGAGTTGGAGTGACCGCATGTGACCAGGCAATCATGCTTGCTGGCAGTTTCGTAGAATGCCTCTGCACCAGGCAGTTCCGCCGCACAAGTAGCGATGCGTACGATCCCTTTGCGGAGGTACGTCTTGGTTTCGGTCGCCGTCGGTGATCGGCATTCTTTGACGCTGTGGCAGCCAGCTTTCGATTTAGCAAAGTAGGGACCATACAGATGCACACCGGCAATGCGGCTGCCGTGATCGATCTGCCATTGGTCGCGGGCTTGGATGCAAGCGTCTAGCATCGCCTCGATTTGTTTGCGAGAGCCAGTGCTGGTGGTGGGAAATAGAGTCGTTGTACCATGTCTAGCGTGGGCTTTGGTTACGTTGATCGCGGCTTGGACGTCGCCATCCATGAAGTCGGATCCGCCGCCGCCATGAATGTGAATGTCGATGAACCCTGGGCAGATGTAGCCGCCTCGAACCGGTACGACCTTGGATGTCTTGGGGATCCGGCTGGTTGCTTGCCCCACGTATTGGATCTGCCTACCCCGGCAAACCACGATCCCGTTGGGGAGGATACGATCCGGTAAAACCACTGAGCCACCGACCAAACTGATAGATTGCGTCATCTTGTTTGTGTGAATGAGTTAGGGGCGGTGGGGGCGGAGAGAGAGTCAGCTAAGGTGGTCGAGCCTGCTCTGGCAGTGAGGCAAAAAAGTCAGTCGAATACAGTGAAACAAAAGCGTTCTGGTCATCACTCGTGTTGCACGTTTGCGTCGGGTTGTTGATCGCCTCGTCGCTCGGGTAATCATCGAAGCCGATTCTACGGGCTTCCGTTCACCTCACCGATTCGCGTTTGTGCAACCGGTTTTCGCAATCTTGCTCGGCGAAGCAGTAGGCTTACTCGGAGGGTCGGCAATTCATCCAACGTTGTGGTGGATAGCAGTGATGGCAGGTTGATGACTTGCTAACGGGTTGACCGAATCACTGTGGTGGAGCCGACTATTTGATTTCGGCGCCCCGCGGTAACCAGCGTGCCATGACGGATGGTTTTTTGATCGAGATCTGATGTTCGCATCGCATTTCGTCTTCTTCACCGCGGAGTCGTACGTGGACGATCACTTCCTCGCCGAGTGGTTTCTCGCTCTTCCATTGCAGTGGAACGTGCAAGCCGCTGATCGGTTGATTTCGGACGAATGCAGAGATTTCAGATCCCTTGAAATCCCAACGTCCAAGTTTTGCCTGATGGGGTTCCCGCTTCGGGTCCAGGACAACGATCGATAAATCGCCGTCGATATCGAAATTCAAGACATCAATGGTTTTGCCCAGTTGATCAATGACATTCACCACGATCATGACCCCGTCGTTTTCTTCTTCGATGTGGTGTCCCCCGGAAAGACTCGGGTGGATTCGTAATCCCGTGGGGATTTCGTTGGTCGACTGGACTGAATCGGGGAGTTCAATTTGACCGGGCGGTCGATCGAGTTCAGGGTTTTCGGGGGGAGGTAGCACCTCGCCGGGGATGACTCCCGCCGGATCGGTGTCGTTCTTGCCCGGAGGTTCAGGGCCGCCTGGAGCTGGCAATAGGTCGGTATCTGGTTGCCCTGGTTTTTTTTCGGGCGACAGCTGTTTTTCTGGCTGACCGGTGGGGTCGAAGCCAAGGTCAGGGTCAGTCAGTGGGGTTGGTTCGCTCGGAGGCACTTCCGGCAGATTCTGGCCTCTGGTTCTATTTCCGGCTTCTTGCCCGGGATCAATGATAGGAGCCAGATCCGATGGCGATGTTGCCTCGCCGGGAGACACCTCCGGTAGTTCGAGTTCCGCTTCGTCGGGCAGTGAACCAATCGCGTTTGGAAGGATTTTGATACTAGGCTCACCGGGAACGGTTGGTTTGGCCCGATTCGGACTCGGATTCGACCGCTGTGAGGGTTCACGGGAGCCCGATTCCGATGCCTGGTCTCGGGAGTCCCGTTGACGTTGCCGTTCCAATTTGTCGTGCAGGACGCGATTTTCGTAATCAGCCGCGTAAAGTTGATCTTCCAGCACGCGAATCTCACTGGCCATTTTTTGGCGGTAAAAATCATCGCGAGCTTTTCCGCGGCATCCGCTCAGGCCAGTCAGCGCAATCAGCGCAGGAACCAGCCACAACGCGTGATGTGCGAAGGAAGAAAGGCGGTAGGGCAGGGGCGTGGCTCTCACCAGTGGTTTCAACCGAGGTAGATCGGGCGGCTTCTTGCCTGGGCTGCGATGAACATTTTCTGATGAAATGGAGCGGGGGCTGCGATAAGCAGAATGCTTCGTTTCATCCGCGATCAGCGATTCGTTTGCCCGAAGAGCAAGGAACCAACACTTCGCTGAATGTGCGATTAACAGGCAGGGGCCTAGTAGGTCAACTGCGGATCGCCCTAGCCGACAGGGGGTTGGAGTTGCTAGCTTTATTATCTGACGAGCGGACCAAGGTATGAACCAATCCGGGGATTGGATTCGTAACGCTTCTTGGACGGCCAGTGTTCAGTGGGCCGGAGAGGCATAAGGTGGTGGCCAGCACCAGCGTGGTATGGCCGCTAGAGCTCTCTCCGTGATCCCCCTTCCCGGTTGCAGGGCAGGGTCGGTTGGGTGCCAGGGTCGGTTGGGTGCCAGCGTGTGCTTGTTGCCGTGGCCCATGCCAACGTTTTGTTGCGGGTGAACGGACGCTGGTTGTACCGCGATCGTTTGCGATCCAGTTATTTTTAAGTTGAAATTAGCATGCCAGAAACTGAATTAGACGCAGAACAAATCGAACGAGCAAGTGAGCCGTTTCGTCACTTGGTAGACGAAATGGGGAAGACCATTGTTGGGCAGCAGGCCTTGGTGGGGCGAATGCTCATTGGCTTGTTGACCGGTGGCCATTTGCTGATTGAAGGTGTGCCTGGGTTGGCAAAGACGACGGCGGTCGCCTGTTTGGCCCAGGTGATCCAGACGAAATTTCAGCGGTTGCAGTTCACTCCTGACTTACTGCCGGCCGACTTGATCGGAACACAGGTTTACCGCCCCCAGACACAGGAGTTCGTGGTTCAAAAGGGACCGATTTTTGCCAATCTCATTTTGGCTGATGAGATCAATCGGGCGCCGGCCAAAGTACAAAGTGCTTTGCTAGAGGCAATGCAAGAACGGCAGGTCACGATCGGGGGTGAAACCTTCGGGTTGGAAGATCCATTTTTGGTGATGGCGACGCAAAACCCCGTTGAGCAGGAGGGGACCTATCCATTGCCCGAGGCTCAGTTGGATCGTTTTATGCTGAAGGTCGTGGTTGGCTATCCCAATCGTGATGAAGAGCTACAAATCCTGGACCGTATGTCCACGACGCGGCCACCGTCCGCGATTTCGCCGGTGACCTCGCCCGAGCAGATCTTGGCGGCTCGTAAGTTAGTCGATCGGATTCATGTTGATCAGCGCGTGAAGGAATACATCGTGGATCTTGTATTGGCGACACGAAATCCAGCGGCCTACAACTTGCCGTTGCAAGAGCTGATTCAGTTTGGTGCGTCCCCCAGAGCAACAATCAACTTAACGCTTGCCGCCAAGGCCAACGCATTCCTGTCTGGACGTTCCTACATCACTCCTCAGGATGTGAAAACGATTGCGATGGATGTTCTACGGCATCGCGTCATGATTACCTATGAAGCCGAAGCTGAGGAGCGGACTTCAGAGGATATTGTGGGGCAGGTTCTGAATATGGTGCGAGTTCCGTGAGGGAACTTGAAAGCTGAGTTTGCAATCGAGCCTGATATCATGATTCCACGCGAGTTGATGCAGCGAATTCGCCGCATTCAAATCCACACGTCCCATGTCGTCGACGATTTGTTGGCTGGTGGATGGCATTCCGCATTTAAGGGACGCGGAATGGAGTTCGAGGAAGTACGGCCGTATCAGGTGGGTGACGACGTCCGCGCCATCGACTGGAATGTGACAGCACGTGCGGGACAGCCGTTTGTCAAACTGTTCCGCGAAGAACGCGAATTGTCGGTGATGCTGATCGTTGATCTCAGCGGATCACTCGATTTTGGGACCTCCACTCAAACCAAGCGGGAATTGGTGACTGAATTGGGGGCGACCTTGGCGTTCAGTGCGACTCGAAATAACGACAAGATTGGTTTGACGTTGTTCACTGATCAGATTGAAAAAGCTGTGCCGCCACGGAAGGGAAATCGGCATGTGCTGAGAATGATTCGAGAGTTGTTGTACTGCCAGCCGGTTGGGAGTGGCACCGACGTCCGGCTAGCACTCGATCACCTCAACCGAACCGCCCAGCGGCGTACTGTGGCATTTATCGTCAGTGATTTTCAAGCTGCCGATTATGAATCGGCGTTGCGAATCACTTGCCGAAAGCACGATGTGATTCCGATTCAAATCACGGATCCACGGGAATGGGAACTGCCAAACGTTGGTGTGGTTCGTTTGCGAGACGCAGAAACGGCACAACTGATCACCATTGATACGGCGAGTCGTCGCCAGCGAGTCGCCTACCGGGAGATGCGACGTGCACAACAGGATCGACTGGAGCAGACGTTTCGGAGATTCAAAGTTGAACCAATCAAACTTCAGACCGGACAAGATTTCGTTGAACCACTGAAGCGTTTCTTTCACCTTCGGGAGATGCGCAGGTGAAACGTGTGTTCATCGTCCTCTGGATGGCTTGTGTGATCACGCCGATGGCCAGTCACGCTGTGCATCCAATGAAGAATGCTGTGCAGCCGAGTAATGCTGTGCAGCCAAGTAATGCTGGGCAGCCAAGTAATGCTGGGCAGCCAAGCTCTTCATCGGAAGCTGAATCCACGGTGCAACGCAGCGATTCGCTGACGGTAAGGCCGATTGAACAAGTGCAGCAGCGTGGAGCTGAGATCTTATCGCTGCAGATTGACCGTTCGGCAGCCCGTGTTGCCGAGCCGATACAGGTGCAGTTGCGTTTTGAGGCGGAGCGTGGAACGCAAGTGACGCTCGCAGATTTCGATCAAGATTTGGAAGCCTGGATGGTCGGTGAGGTGCAAGCAACGGCCGATTTGCCGGTGGAGCGATCCAGTCTTCGGCAATGGCAGTGGGAGTGGTCGATCGAGTCATTGCAAACGGGTCCGCGTGCGATTCCCCCGCTCGTTGTCACTTACCAATTGCCGGGCCAGCAGCAGACACAGCAGATACGCACGGAGCCAGTGTCTCTGGAAATCGTTAGTGTTCTGCAAGCGGGTGACGAACCGACTAAGCCTCGAGCGATCAAAGGTCCAGCCGAGATTGCCAATGCAGTGTCACAGCCAACAAGGGGCTGGTGGGGCTGGCTTGTTTTGGCAGGCTTATTGTTAGTGATCGCAACTTGGCGATTCAAAACTGGGCGTCGTGAAGTTGATGCCATCACAAAGGCCAAGGAACATCTGGCGGCGGTGGAGACGGCTTATGGGCGGCAGGAGATTTCTGTCAGTGATTGTTATGAACACTTGGCCGATATCTTGCGTGCTCTGGTCCAGAATCAATGGGGATTGCCCGTTTCCGCAGCCTCGAGCGAGGAGTTGGTTTTACGCCTGCAGCAGCAGTTTCAAGCCCAGGGGGACGCGGTTGAGGCGATCGAGCTTTTTAGTGAATTTCTGGCGGAGGGTGATCGAGTTCGTTTCGGCGGCACCGAGGGAAAAAGGATTGGCAGCGGGGATGAGAATACCGCTGATCGGGCATTCGCAGATGCCCACGCATTGATTGAGCAATTAGGGGCACCCCCATTCTGTGCTTCAGGGCAAGTTCGTGGTCCAGGGCAAGTTCGTGGTCCAGGAAGGGGTGATCTTTAATGTTGAATAATCCTTGGGTCTTGGGCTTGCTGGTTATTGTTCCCTGGCTGGGCTGGCGAATGTGGAGTAACCGGGATCGCGGTTCGATCCGGTACTCGTCTGCCGCGATGGGTTGGCAGCCTTCACGAACTTGGCGTTTGCGATTGCTTTGGGTTCCACCCGTTTTGACTTTGACGGCAATCGCGTTGATCATTGGCGCTCTTGCTCGACCGCGTTTTGGGCGTGACCAAACGGTGATCCGCTCTGAGGGGATTGCAATTCAATTAGTGATCGATCGCAGTGGAAGTATGCGTGCGCTTGACTTTAAAATCGAAAACCGGCATGTGGATCGTTTGACCGCAATCAAGAGCGTCGCGAAGGACTTTGTTGAGGGTGAAGTTGAACCACCATCATCCGACCGTTTTTCGGCATCCGATGAATTACCCGGTCGCTCGAGTGATTTAGTCGGTTTGATCGCGTTCGCTGGATATGTTGATTCGCTTGTCCCGCTCACGCTCGACCATGAGTTTTTACTCGATCAGATGGATCGCACACAAATCGTCAATAATCGCAATGAGGATGGGACAGCCATTGGAGACGCGATCACTTTGGCGGTTGACAAGCTAAGCCAACTAGAAGACGAGAGCGAGATAGAGAGTCGAGTCATCATCCTGCTTACGGATGGCGAAAATACAGCCGGTGAAATTGAGCCAGTGCAGGCAGCGGAGTTGGCGAAAGCGATGGGTGTGAAAATCTATACGATCGGTGTTGGCACCAAAGGTCAGGCGCCTTTCCCGGTTCGAGTCGCAGGGGATGGAACGGTCATTGTGAGACCGATTGAAGTGAATATTGACGAAGAAACGCTCACCAAAATTGCCGAGGTGACTGGCGGAGATTACTTTCGCGCGACCAACACAGAATCGTTGGAAAAAATCTACGCTGAGATCGATCAGATGGAAAAAACCGAGGTGGCGACAGAACGCTGGACTGATTACCGCGAATGGGCTATTCAGTGGACGATGGTTGCTGGTCATCGGATGCCGCCGTTGCTGCTGGTTGCTTTCGCTCTGCTGGTTTGCCGGCTGATTTTGGAGAGCACCGTTTTACGACAACTTGCTTAGCGGAAAACATCCTTTTTTATCCTTCGCGACGATCTAATTGTTTTATGTCTGATCTCGAATTCGGCCGTTTCGAACAGTTGCAATGGCTTTGGCTGGTGGCAGGCGTTGCGTTGCTTGCCATCTTGTCGGTAGTTCTGAATCGACGGTCAGCCCTTCGTTTTACATCCAAGCAGATGCTCGGCAGTGTCTTGCCTCGATTTAGCACGGCAAGACAGTTGATCGGGAAGTGTTTGGTGCTGATCTCCCTACTTTTTTTGGTCCTTAGTTTACTTGATTTGCGATGGGGGAGAGTTTCGCGGGTAATTCCGCAAAAAGGAATCGAAGTGATGTTTGTCCTGGATGTGTCTCGCAGCATGCTGGCGGAGGATGTCGCGCCGAATCGTCTCGAACGAGCCAAGCAGATGATCAAGGATACGGTTGATGAGATGGCAGGCGATCGTATTGGTTTGACCGTTTTTTCCGGGGAGGCTCGACTTCGGATACCGCTGACAAACCATTACGATGATTTCAAACAGACACTTGATGAGGTCGCACCAGAAGACGTATTCCGCGGCGGATCCCGCGTCGGGGATGCTTTACTGGAGGCGGCCGGGGGTTTTCACGGGAAGACAAATCGGCACAAGGCGATCGTCCTAATTAGTGACGGGGAAGATCAGAAAAGTGAACCGATCCAGGCCGCCCGTCAGGTACAGCAAGATCATGGTGCGAAGATTATTACGATTGGTCTGGGGGATACAAACCAGGGAGCCAGGATTCCGGTGGTCGAAGCTGGACGCAAAGGGTATCTCAAGCATCAGGGGGCCGAGGTTTGGTCAAAGTTGAACGGTGAGATTTTGCAACAAATCGCGTCCGAAACCGAGGGTGTTTACGTGCCCGCGGGGACCAAACAGGTGTCGATGGCGGATCTTTATTACGGCTACTTGGCCGCCATGGAACAGTCTGAATTCCAGTCCGCGCGAATCAATGCCTTTGAGGCCCGCTATCAATTATTCGGTGCTTTTGCTCTACTATCGTTAGTTGTCGAGGCGTTGATGTTTTGGCGATTTTGACAGTGTGTCAATTTGTAGGATCGCGATTTGCTCCGGTTTCAAGAATCTGAGGTACAGTTAGATTTGTTCCGGGTTTATACTGAGTGAAACGGAGCTGGCAACGCATTTTTGAATTGAATGTTTTGATCAGGCGAACGCGGATGGAGTGACAAGTTGGGCCCATTGTTTTCGGTCACCCGGAGACCGAGCGGCCATCTGGTCATGAACGGCAGTTGATCATGAACTCTGATTAGTAGTCAGAAGGCTCAGATTTAGACCATGGTGCAAGTTGATTCCTATCCTTCGACAGAAACTGGTCCGACGGAAATTATGAGCAACGAACCAATCGTTTTTATCGTAGACGATGATGAAGGCGCTCGGAATTCAGTTCGAGCTTTGGTGCGTTCGATGGGAGTGGCTGTCGAGACATTTTCATCGGCCGAGTCTTTCCTGGAGAATCTGGACCCCGCGAGTTGTGGTTGCCTGGTGACAGACGTCCGCATGCTTGGAATGAGCGGGATCGAATTGCAAGAAAAAATGGTGTCTGAGGGCGTGGAGTTGCCGGTGATTATCATCACCGCACACGCCGAGACAGCTTTAACCGTTCGTGCTGTGAAGCAGGGTGCGGTGACTGTTCTAGAAAAGCCATGTCGCGATTATGAGTTGTACGACGCGATTCGTTCAGCATTGAATCAAGACGTGGAGAACCGGGAAAAAATTCGTGAACGATTGCTGTTCCTCGAGAAGGTCAATTCGCTTTCCGACCAAGAGCGTGAGGTGATGGGGCTGATGGTCGATGGTTTGGCTAATAAAGTGATCGCTCGGAGGATCAACGTGAGTGTTCGCACGGTTGAGAACCGCCGACAGCGGATTTTCGAAAAAACCGAAACCGATTCACTTGCCAAATTGATTCGAATGGTGGTCGAGGCGAAGCAATAAGCGATTTGAATCACTTGCATTTTGAAAGTTGTTCGGCCTAGCGGTCGATCATCATGGAGTGGGTTTGCTTGAGCAAGGTGTGCGTGATCGGGACGGCTAACGCGTTTCCCAGCATCCGGTAACGTCTTCGGTTTGAGAGTTCGGCCGGCCATTGGAATTGATCATGGTAGCCCATCAGGCTCGCTACCTCTCGCGGTGAAAATCGCCGAATCTGCCGGCGGTGGTTGCATTTCAAATAGGATCCTGCGCGGACTGGGCTATCTCCGTAAGCGGACGTAAAGCAAGCTGCAACCGCTTGTTCATCATCCTGGGCAACGATGTCCATTGCTTGGGAAAAACGTTGCTGCGTGATCCGCGGTACTTTTAAAGTCGGGTCATCCCACGCCGATTCATCGAGATGTTTGTTTAGGACGGAGCTTGTATCGGGTGGGCTGACTGGAGTGATCTTTTTTAGTCCTTTCACTGCCCGTAGATAGAATCGACGACGACGCATCGGTACACCCCATTGTGTTGGGCAAAGAATTTCAGACGATGTGGCGTGACCTTGGCTTTGCAGGACCCATTCTAATTCCCGATGGTGCTGCGAATTTTCAAATTCTGGAACGTTCTCAAGGATCAATGCATTGGGTGCGTTGTGCTCGATGCAACGAATCAAGTGGGCCAACGCGTTGCTCCGCGGATCGCGTTCGGCGTTTCTCAAGCCGCGGCGAGTGTAGGGTTGACAGGGTGGCGATAGCCAGAGCAGGTCGGCAGGAGGAAGTTCCGGAATGGATTCCAGAGTCTGGCATTCAGGCTGGATGCCATGATTCAGGTGGTAAACCAAGTTGCTGGCTCGATCGATATCGATTGCTGCAACCACCTGCAGCATTTCCAGGTTGCGGACTGCTTCGGCAACGCCACCAATACCGCAAAATAGATCGACGATCCTCAGCATCGCGGTCGGCTCAGGAGGCAGTGCCGGTCAAGCCCAAGTTGACCGTGGGCAAATAGTTGAATTGTGTCTGTTCGGATGTTTCATCCCAACGCATCCACTGTTTCAGTAGTTTAGCCTCGGGGCTATCTGGCCAATTCGCCATGATTTCGATTAGATGACGGCGTGATTCTGCGGGATCGACGACGGATTGTTCTGCTGTTCCCCAATCACCGGCACGGATACCACTCAGCATCCAATGGCCGCGCAGTTGCGATGATTGGGGCTGGTCGAGGGATGTCATCGCGGTATAGCGTTCCACCGCCTTGGCTGCATCGCGCGCAACCAACAGGTAGTAGTCGGCTTCGATTTCGGTGACCAAGCTTTTCGACGCGATGGTTTGACGATGTTTAAGCGCCTCGGACAGCGAAGCCCGCATCTCATTCATCTTCTGTTTGGCGGCCTCCTTGTCGCCAAGTGCATACAGACGAGAAGCTTGGTTATACACGACATTGGCCTGCAACCAATGGGCAATGGCATTCGTAGGTTCAGCGGTACGAGCGTTCTTGCTGGCTTGGTCTGCTGTTTCGAGCAAATCAACCGATTCATCACTACCGGACTCAAATGCTAAAGCTTGCTCAAGGGCTTCCATGGCCGTCAATAGATTGTCGTTGGTCGATTCACTCGCGGACAAAGGTGTCTTCAATGCTGATTGAATACTTTCCATGTTCTTGATCAAGTAGTCGAGAGCTTGATCGTCGGGGCGAGTTTTGGCAGAGGCCTGCACGAGCGCAAACGCAGTATCATTTGGATGGTCAGCCAGTGAGATCGGAAGAATTTGTTTTCCATCCGCTCGTCGATAAGCGGCGGTTTGGTAGGTCGCTTGTTCGGGAACCAATTTCCCCCAGACGACGAAATCGACAGCGAGTCGCCCCGCCAACCCTCGCATTGCTTGCTCAGGTGATATTCCTTCCGCCCGCAAGCGTCTCAGTTGTTCCTTGATATCGCGTGGGCTTGCGATGCGGACACCGGGAATGCTCGCTAGCTTGGTGCGGATCGCTGTCGACACGCGGACCGCCGGGTGATTGGCAGCGAATGTGATCTGTGCAAGCGGCATGTGGGGAACCACTGCCAGCGACACCGTTCTCGTATCGGAGGTCGTATCAGTCTGATCTCGTCGGACCGAGGCTATATCGATGCCAGTAATGGGCTCCATTTTTGCCAAGCCGACTTCGGGTTGATTGGCTGCATCGATGATCGCGGTGCGAATCGCTTCGTAGGAAAGATCGAGCATCAGTCCATCGGTGCCAGCAGCCATCGCGTTCATGAACGCGCGCGTTTGATCAACGGACTGTTGGTAAGACTCCGAAACATTACCACCGCTGGTGCATAGCACGCAGTTGATTCGGATGTTCTTTCGTTTTGCCAGCGACACCAAAATCGAATCGGCGTAGCGACGCCGGGCTGCGGGGTGATTTTCGTCTGCGTAGTTGGGTGAGTAGGGCGGGGCATCGCCGAAAAGAATGATCCACTTGGTGACTTGGTTATCATCCGTCCAAGGGAGATCCTTGATCGATCGATGCACCCCTTCGTCGGTGAGTTCATGAAAGAATGGAGCCCCGCTCTCGGGCTGCAATTTTTGGACGGCGTTTTCGATCGCGTCTTCATCGGTGGTGAACTTGTCCAATAGGACGCTGACTTCCCCAGATGGCGAACCGACATCTCGGTAGACGACCAAGGCGACGCGAACTTCGTTGTTGCGATACCTTTGCAGGTCGGCCAGCATTTGGTGAATCGAACGCCGCACTCCTGCTAACTCGGTCGCCATGCTGTCGGTTCCGTCAACAACAATCGCGATTTCGAGTTCTTGTTCACCTTGGTCCGCCATGTCCAAGAAACTGCGTTGCAGCAACCCCATGGTTTTTCGTTTTGGCGCCCGCGCAGGTGAGAAAATGGTCGACATTGCCGACGCCGCCGGTGACTCTGCTTCGACCGCGGTATCTGCGGTTGGTGTGGGTGTTGCTGCTGCGGGAGTTTCCTCAGTTTTCGCGTCCGCGGCCTGCTGGGTTTCAGTGGCCTGCTCGTTGAGTGGTTCCGCTTCTACTTCTGATGCGACTACCGGTTGAGCCTCCGGTTGCGGCGACGATTCCGAAGGAGAGGAAGGCGGGCTGCATGCAACGCACGTGATCAACGCCAAACCAAAAAGGGAAAACATTGGCGATCGCATCAGTAGCCTCGGAAAATAAGAGATTGGGATCATCCAATATCGTAGGATACCATATGTTGAGCATTGCAGGAAAAGGAATGTTTCGACGGCTGGTCCAATGCACTGACGACGTTTCAACACAAGTGCACTGACGACGTTTCAACACAAGGATTAAATGCGCAGGCGGTTGTGTTGGTTTGGGCTGAATGCCTTCGTTGGGTTGGGCACGAATCGGGTGGACCGATGAACGTCCACGGCGATACATTGTCAGAGATGGGTTGTTCGCAAAGGGTTGTAGGCATGTTCGGTCCAGATAATTTGTGGTTGCGAGTCCCAGTCCGTCAATTGCTGGGCTCGCTTGCGATTTGCGGATCGCTCGCTTTTGCCTCGAACGCTTGGGGGCAAGCTCGATTGCCGGATGAAGGTGTTCTGCCAGGCTCTCAGAACTCATCGACGGAGTTGCCGGACGAGGCGGTTCTGCCTGGTACTGACCGCGGTGGTCGTGCTCGAGTGGTTGGGGCCGAGATGCCGGGTGAGGACCAAATCCCCGGGATGGCGGTTGCGCCCGACAAGGTCAATCCAACACAACCGATTTTGCGTTTGTCCTTCGATGGCCACACCGCGCTGATTCGGACGCTCGATTTAAGTGAAGACGGTCGTACTCTCGTTTCGGCGGGTAGTGACAAGGATGTTCATGTCTGGGAACGAACCGATCTTAACGACACGGGCTGGTTGCACCGCCGCACCATTCGTTGGCCGGTTTCGCGGGGGCCGCGGGGGACGGTGTACTCGGCCAAACTACGAGATGGTTGGGTCGCGTTCGCTGGTTATGGGGCTTTCGGTTCAAGCGGAGAAATTCGCGTTGTTGAGATAGCCAGTGGTGAGTTGTTGCAAACATTAGTGACCGAGGATGAAATCGGGGTCAACTTGTTGTCACTTGCGTGGTCGCCATCGGATGTTCCCCGAATGGCATCGATTAACATGCAGGGTCGAGTGATGGATTGGCAGCCAGATCCAGTGACGCAGATTTGGCGAGGGAGGATGTGGGTTGATGCCGATCGGGTTACCTACGGCGACGATGTTGCTGCTGAATTACAAGCAACGCAATGTCGTACATTTGCGGCTGTCTCCTTCGTTGGAACGCACCATTTGGTGTACCCAAAATTGGACCTGGATTCCGAACCGGGGGAACGCGTCTGGCATTTGGAAAAACTCGATTTGCGTAGTGAGAAACGGCAAATACTCGATCAACTGGATCACATCTACCAGGTTCGTTGTCTTTCGGGGACGAAAGATGGACGGGTGATGGCATCAGCCGCCGAGCGGAGTGGAGAATCAGGTTGTGACGTTGGGGTATGGACTTTCAAGGAGGACGGCACCGTTGACACGTTTCAAAAGTTCACGTCGTCCCTGCCCCCGATGTGGCTGGATGTCGACGAGAGTGGTGCGAGGGTCGTCGTGGGGACCGAAATCGGAGCGGAAGGCCGATCCGCGATTGAAGTGTGGGACGTTTCGGTGACTCCACCGCAGAAGCTTGCGGAGCAAGACTTATCGGAGGACGTCTACTCGGTCGCGTTTGACGCCAGGCACAAGCAGGTCATCGCAACGCAGGGCTCATCCCTTGAAGTACATGCCTTGGATGAGAGCGACAAATTGACAGACGATCCACCGCAAATCATGCAAGCACCGATTGCGGATGTGCTGAAAGTGGCTTTCGAAAAAGGTGACGGTTACAAGGTTGGGTTTGGCTGGAGTCGCGATGCGAAGGGGAAGAAGCGGTTGCAGGGCGTATTCGATTTGGCGGAAAGTAAATTGATGGGGCGAGGCCCAATCGACGACAATGAATTCTGGCCCGCCCAACGTTCCGCGACACGCTGGGCACCTCGTCGCTCAGAAGATAATCGTTTTATTCTGTTCGAGGGGAATCAGGCTCGCGGTACCTTGCCGCTTGATCCAGTCTTGCATGGCGCGCCAACTAGTGCGGGCACCGTGCCGATCCCTTTGCAGGGTAATGAGGATCCCGGATCGGTTCCCGCGACCGGAGCTGTTCTCATTGGAACGTCGGGCCAAGGAAATATTTATCTCTATCGCGCTGATGCATCAGATCCACCAAAATTGATACGACAATTCCGCGGGCACGCGGATCAAGTTTTCTCGGTCTCTTGTAGTAGCGACGGCAAATACATGGTCAGCGGTTCGGCTGATTCGACGATTGCGGTTTGGAACCTGGAGGACGTCTTTGAGGCGTCCGAGATGATCAATCGTTGGGGTGTTGAATTCGAACTCGAAGGGGACCGCTTGGTCGCCGCAAAAGTTGATGAAGCTGGCCCGTTGTATTTTCGTGGCGTTCGTGAGGGCGATCAATTGGCGTTAATCAAATGGGTTCTCAATGATGAGTCTCGTGGCGATGAGACCGATCCGAAGCAGATTCAACAACAGCTATTGGAATTGCCCTTCGACACCCAGGTGTATTTTGAGTTCAGGCGATTGAGTCGGCCGGGGCCCACGTTTCAAAGTTTCCCAGCCTGGCGACCGTTGGCAACTTTATTTGTCGATCAAAATCGTGAGTGGGCGTATTGGACGCCAGCCGGTTACTACGACGCCTCATTCAATGGTCATCAGAATTTTGGTTGGCAGATCAATCCCATCAATTCCGACAGGCCTGTTCAGTATTTCCTCGCAGCGCAGTTTCGGAAACAACTTGAGCGTCCCGATATCATGCGTGCTCTGATGGAAGCGGGCAATTTGCAAGCGGCGGTACAGAACACGTTGACCCAAATTGGTCCGCCACCGGCTGACGGCGCGATCGTTAATCAGATTGAAACGAGGCCTGAAATTCGGCTGCTGTCTCCCGACCCAAGCAATCGCGTCGATGGAGACCGATTGACGGTGCGGGCGGAAATCACCGTGCCAATCGGTGCTTCTTTGGTCAATCCCAAGGCTTTTGTCAGCGGTGTTCCTGCGGTGGGGCGGCGTGTGATTCCCAATTCCGTCGAGGCCGACGATATGCGGACCACCACGTTTCAATGGGAGTTTCGGTTGCCGCGCGATCCAGCGCTGCAACTCGAAATTCTTGCGGCCACTGAATCCGAATCGATCGGCCGCCTGCTAATCGATTTGCAGCATCAGCCTAGCCAATTACCGCGACCGAAGCCTCGCTTGCATGTGCTGGCGATAGGAGTCAGCGATTATGGGGACCCACAAATTCAGTCGCTCGACTTTGCCGCCACGGCGGCAGAAACGATTACCGATTTATTTCGCGTCAAATCGGCACCGATTTACCGGACCTCTGCGGATGCTTTGACCGATACCGATGCGATTCGTCCACTTTGGCGGGGGTTTGCACAGGGAGCTGCTGAGGAATTAGCTGAAACGGTTTCCCCCGATGACTTGGTCGTCATGTATTTGTGCGGTCATGGATTGCGCGACCGTCGAACAAATCAGTGGTACTTTGTAACCGCCGATGCCCGTTACAGCGATCTGATGAATGATCGCTACGACGATTGCATTGCATTCAGTGATTTGGCTGCGTTGTCCAGTTTGCCTTGTCGCAAGCTGGCCATTCTTGACTCATGCCACAGTGGGGCCGTTCAGTCATTGATGCGTCGGGATGACCTGAAGAGTGCCCTGAGATTTCTGCAGGAGGATCTTGTTTTGACGTTGACTGCGAGCGAAGGTGATCAAGAAGCGGCTGAGCAGCGTGAAACACGGCTTGGACGATTCACCACTGCTTTGGTCGATGCTCTGAGTGGTAAAGCGGCAGAAATCAAGGGTGATGGGCAAGTTTCTCTCGATGAGGTGATTCAGTATGTCACCGAACGTGTGACGGCGGAATCAGAAGCGGAAGGAGTTCCCCAGCATCCGACCGCCAGCCCACATTACTTGCTGCGTACCCTCCAGCTTCCCTTGACCTCGCGGTGAGCCGCGGCTGTAAGTGATCGCGTTCGTTTTTTTTCTCGTGCGATGGAATCGCTTGGAGACGCCAGCTCGGAAAGTCTGGATCGCGGACAGCCATTGGAAGCTTCGATCGAACACCAAATCTGAGCAGAGTAACTGTGTCGACGCGCAGCAGTCTGTGATCGGTGACAAGATGGCAGGATAGGCCGAGTTTAACGGTCCTGCCGCTTAGTGAGGCTTGTCCGGTTGCGGCTTCAGTAATCGTGTTGGTTGTGCCGAAAACAAGTTGGGTGTGTGATGTACTGTGTTGATGGATTTTGCTCGGGAAGCCGGATATGGCGACACCAAAGATTTGTAGATCGGCAAAGCATCGTGTTTTCATCGCGACGCTGACACTGGGCTTTTCGACGCTGGCACTGGGCTTTTCTAGACCGCTTTCCGCGGATGTTGTGCAGTTGCCGGCACCACCATTGGATTTGGACGGCGGTCAGATCGAGTCAGCCGGCGGTGGCCAGCCTTTGGAAGCGACCGGCCAGGAAGTAGCAGTTCCGCAACAAGCAACTACACAAAAACCGGGCGAGGTCAGTAAACCAACTCAGGACGGTAAACCAACTCAGGACGGTAAACCAACTCAGGACGGTACACCACCAATTCGGCTGGCTGAACCGGTCAAGCCAGCGTCTGATGATGCTCAGTCACAGGTCGTACCGAATCCGGTAGAACCGCCGCAATTGAACACAGATCCCAACGCGGAAACTGAGGATTTAGTGCCACCTCCCGTTATGCAACCAGCGCCCGCTGCGCTGCCAGCAGCGAACAGGCGTCGCCGGGAGGGGTTAGGGGCTACCTCGGCTGGCTTTTCGGCAGCGCCGACAATCATTGGCGACCTGTTTGGTGGCAGCTTCTCAACCTTTGATCGTGATGATGATGGGAATGGGAATGGGAATGGGAATGGGAATGGGAATGGCCGGCCGCTACCAGGACCCGGGGTCGCGACGCGGCGTGTCAAGTTGTCAGAGAACTTCAGTCCCGAAGTTCGGGACAGATGTTTTTTCTCGTACAACTTTTTTAACGACGCGTTCGCTAACTTGGGTGATATCAGTCGATACACGCTTGGTGTGGAGCGACAGCTTGTAGATCGAATTTTTTCATTCGAAGCCCGCTTGGTAATGGCAGGCACCTATGGCAGCACTCAGGATCTGGATCAGAGAGAATCACGTGATTTTGAATTAGGTAACGCTGCACTGATTTCCAAATTAGCACTGCTGAGAACCGAACGGTTGCTATGGAGCGGTGGTGTGGGGGTTACGCTGCCAACTGCCGACGATTCGCGTTTCTTCCAGGGTAGTGAGGAACTATTTCGTGTCGAAAACGAATCGTTTCATATTTTGCCTTTCACTGCTCTGCTGATGAGAATTAACCGCGACACATCGATGCAGGCTTACTTGCAACTTGATGTCGCCGCCAACGGAGATCCGGTCTTTGGCAACCTGTCGGGTGGACCCTTGCCGAAATTGGGGGTCTTTACCGACTCGACACTCATCACCGCGGACGTTGCGTTCAGCCATACCGTCTATCGAGGTCAGCGACAGTCCGTGCTGCAACAATTGATTGCCAACGCGGAGTTGCATTACACGGGGACGTTGCAGCCATCCGACTTTGTGAGTGACGGCGTTCTCACATACACGAATCTAAAACGCAATTTCAATGTGGTGAATGCGACGGGCGGAATGCACTTTGTTTTGAATAACAACTTGGTCGTCACCCCAGCAATGTCGATACCGTTGCGGGCAGGATTGGATGCGCAATTTGATTACGAAGCAATCGTGCAGGTGAACTGGCTGAGGTAAGTGCCTGCTCAAACTCTTTCCATTTTGATTTGACCGATAGTGGCTTGCTCTTCACCACTCCAGCGTGTCACGCCGTCACGTAACGGTGCAGATGAGAGGTTGGGTAACCATCGTAGAATCGGCGTATCCAGTGACGACCCTTCCATTGCTTCAGATGTTGTTCCCAGCCGAGTCGATGTAGTAAGCGATCGCTGATTTGCGAGTTGGTCACATGGGCGACGATTGCCTGTGCATTTCGAATTCGTGCGATTTCATCCAGTACACGACACGCCCCAAGCAAGGTATTGTAACCGGCGTGAGTGCCAGAACGAATGTAATCGAGGGTGAGAAAGGCCCGCATTCCGATCGGTTGGTGGTAATCCAGCCACAGCAGATCATCGTCGGAACGCCCATATTTTGCTTGCCACCAGACCTGGGCGACCGAAACGTTGCCGCAGAACAGCCTGTGCTGAATTTCAACCAGGCGTCCAGATTGCATCACGATGCGACCACACCGCCAGCGACGTAGCTGAGCGGCCTGCCCGATAGGATCAGAGACGGAATGGAGCCGGATCATCGTGTTTGCCTTAAAAAGACCAGAATTCTTTTGAAATCTAGCACATCTTCTAAGTTGCATACCGCGAACTTGATTTTGATCCGGCAAAGCGGCATGCCAGATTTTGCTGAAAATTGATGTTTTGTACCGGCAAGGAATGGCAAGATTTTATTCGGAAGTATTCGCATGAGCGGCCGATGAAAACTTAGTCCAGTCGACTGTGACATCTATTTGAGTTCGCCTCGCGCTGGCCGCGCCGCTTCGTCTCAGCTTCCGTTTGGCAAGACGTTTCGGTAGGTTATTTCGTTTGTATAAGACCGTTCTCACAAGCATTTCCTCCCTTTTTTACTTTGGTTGGACCAACCGTGACCAATCCCATGCCTGAGCGAAACAAGACAACGAAGCCGCCGGTTGATTTAGAGGTGAAGGATGCGCAGCTGATTTTTAAAACCATCTGGAAACAGTTGGAGCTTGAATTCGGTCAGCGGAATATGCGTTTTCCGAAGGAAGTAATCCTGTTGGGAGGAGCACCTGGGGCGGGCAAGGGGACCAATACCGATTTCATTCGTAAAGTCCGTGATATCTCGGAGCCTCCAATCGTCGTCAGCGAATTATTGAGTAGCCCTGAAGCCCTCGCCATTAAGGCACAAGGAGGCATGGTCGGCGATCGGGAAGTTGTCGATTTGGTGTTTCGACGCTTGCTTGACGAAAAGTATCAGAACGGTGTCATCTTAGATGGCTTTCCTCGGACCAAGGTCCAGGTTGAGTGCTTAAAAATGCTGTTCGACCAAATGAATGCACTCCGTCGAGAGTTCGCTAATTCGCCTCAGGATTTGGTGCATTTCAAACAACCGACATTTCACATCATGGTGCTGTTCGTTGATGAAGCGGAGAGCGTCGCGCGGCAACTCAAGCGAGGATGCGAGACGACGGAGCACAACAGCGAGGTCGAACGGAGTGGGATCGGCGATCTGTGGGAAAAACGACCGACCGATTTTGATGCAGAGTTAGCCCGCAACCGTTATCGTGTCTTCAAAGAACAAACCTACGACGCGCTCGTTTCCCTGAAGCAGATCTTTCACTACCACTTCATCAACGCCCAGGCGCCGCTAGAGGTCGTTCAGGAAAACATCCTTCATGAATTGGAGTATCAAAGCTCTTTAGAGCTTGATCCACGCACGTATCAACTATTGACCAGGATCCCGTTGGCGAGCGAAATCGTGAGCCATGCTCGTCGTGAATTGGTTGAGCGGTTGGATGCCTATGGAATCGAACACACCGAACTGTTCCGTCAGGTCGTCGATATCTTAGAGGAAAAATTCATGCCAATCGTCGTTCGGCATGCGATTTCGGGCCGCGCGAATATCAACTCAGAAGATTCGATCTGGGAGGATGATCTCGCGCTGGCAATGTTGATCGATGTCTTTTCCGAGCGGGGCTACCATGCGACCATTGATATCCGTCGACACAATAGTCCCCACAAATTCGATATGCAGACCGGCCAGATTGAGTATCACCGCAAGAAGGTTTATCGAATCATTATCCGATTTCAAGGCTCAGAGATCCGCCGCGGTTAAGCGGTAGTTAGAGCCAGCGGTGAGTGGTGATACAGCCAATGGGGTGATCACAGTCGCTGAGATCTAGACGTAAGGATAGTCGTCAGCGATCAGCTTTTCTTCCCGCAACGCCGTCCACGTTTCACTCGGGATTGGTGTGATTGCGGCTTGCAACATTGATTGGACTCGGTCGGCGCGGCTGGTGCTCAGCGCGACGCTGTGAACAGCAGGGTGGGATACGCCGAAAGAGACAGCGACGTGGTAGGGGTCTTGCCCGAAACGTTCACAAGTCGATTGAAAACGCTTTCGCCAATCCAGTTTTTCTTGGTCACCTGGATCCTTGGCATCGATGGGACGGTAATCCAAGAAGTTTCCGCCAAGCAAGAAACCACCGTGCGTGACCGCTGAATTGATTAGCCCAACTCCACGGGAGCGCAGGGCGTCAAGAAAGGAAATCAGTTCGGGTGGATGATTCATAATCGTGAAGCTATTCGCCATCATGATCCAGTCCAGCTCGCAGGCGTTATCCAGTTCGCGAATAACTTTCCAATCCTTTGCACCAACGCCAACGCCGGCAACTTCACCAGTCGCTTTCAATTCTGCAAGTCCGCGGATTGCCTGTTCAATATCTGTTTTTCGCTTGGCACGATCCTGTGGGTCGGAGGCGGCGGCCAGGTATTCGTCAGGGTCGTGGACACTGACCAGTTGTGACGGATAAGGGCCCAGCATTTCGCGACCATCTTGATAGCATCGGATGATCCCCGATTCGCTGATGTCTTGAACCGCATCGTGGTGAAGATCGATCCAAACACCCGGTTCAAACGTTGGTTCCGCAGTGGTAAGTGGAGCTCGTCGCCAAGCAAGTTTATTGCTGATGATGACATCACTTGGATCGACACCCATCGCCGCCAATTCTTGCCCGAGGACCTCCAACGCCATGCCGGCACCATATTTGCCGGCACTGTCAATCGCAATCGGTCGTGGCATTTCCTCGAACCATCGACGAATCAAATCAGCCTTTTGTTCCTGTTGCATGGCAACAAACAAATTGCCCAGGCAGGTGGTGCCAAACACGACGCGTGGCAATTGCAAACCGGTCGTTCCGAACGGCCAGTGCGTTGATGGGATCACGATAGAGACCGAGGGTTATCGAAAAAGTGGTTTGCCCGACGATTGTTTGGCGCTCACATTCCGCTGCGAAGTGCGTCGAGGTGTCTGCCAAAGTGGTCATCAAGCACCTCGGAGTAGGTGTCGGGGTGAGCCTTCAGGCAATCGTGCACAATCTTGCCGAACTTCGCATCGGTTAAAACGGATCCAAACGTGCAGTGAAGAATCTGCCGCCCCGGTTTTGTGAATCCTTTTCCCACAGGAACATCTTCCCACTTCTCCAGATACTCCCGCTCCAGGGTCAAATCGTCTGCATCGTTCGTGAGTGGAGCGTCGGCGAGGGTTGCCGAAACGTGATAGGTAGCCTTATCGGTTTCGTATCGGTCTCTTGAAAAATCGATGATTTCACGAAAAGCGGCCGCGTCGTGGCGAGCGACCACCCGCAACGCTTCAAGATAGCTAGTGCCAGCTGTTTTGACGTGGAATCGTCCTCCGGTCGCGCTGGCGAGGATGCCATACATGGAAACCTTGTCACTGCCACTGTGTAGGCTCAATTTGTAGGGGCCGAGTGCCGAGGAAACTGCAGCGTGGTCCTTTAGAGATGCTTCGAGCGCGGCAAGGTCGCCCTTGAAATCGATTCCTTTTTCGAAGTCGCCAATGAAGCGAGGTGCCAGGCTGACTAATTTCATGCCGCCTTTTAAGCACTGGTCGGCGATGATGTAGTGTTCGGCAAGCGTGGTGGGTTGATCGGTTTCATCCACTGACAATTCGATTTCATAGTCGCTGCCGGCCTGTTCGTTGACCTGCTTGATGTAATCGCCAAGCTTCAGTGCTCGCTTAATCGCTTGCCCGTACTTTACAGCAGCCCGCATGCAGGCCTGTTCGTCTAGTTCAATCGTCGTTCCGGTATCGAGTTTAACCGTTTTTCCGAGATAGCTCTCATACCAACTGGCGTCGCTATGGGCACCGGAAAATTTTTCACGTAAGGTCGCCTCGTCGTAATCGTCGGCCTTTTGATCGACGTCATCTGAAGGGTCGATGGTGAAGAACGTAAAGCCGACGGCGGCGGTGACGTCCACGTCTTCTGGAATCTTCAAGTGATCGGCGTCCGCACCGATGTCTCCGGACCATCCAGAAGCTCGAGCGGCTTGCATCGCATCATCCATCACCTGTTGTGGGGTGCGGCTGGTCCGAGTCATTTCGCGGATCGATTGCTGTGGATAGATCGCTTCGATTCCGGATCCACATCGCTTCATCGCGGCCACATGACCAGGAGTTGCTAAGCCAGTTCGATCGCCAAAGCCAAAACTCGGTGCCAATCCAAGGGTAACGCACTTATCGGACATAATGAATGATGAGTTGGGGGTGGAGGAGGTTGTGTTGTGCTTAGAAAAGACGCTATGTAGAAAGCTCGCCCAGGCAAAAGAGAGTCAACGATTTGTTCCGCTACAGTCAGACGACTTCGATGATCGCTTTGATCACGCCGGTCTCTGGTTTGGTGAACGATTCAAAGTCGTCGAGTACGCCGTCGAAGCTGGTACGGTGAGTGATCCATGGATCGGTGTTAATCGTGCCGTCTTCGATTAGTTTAATGATCCGCGTAAAGTCAGGCGGCAGTGCGTTTCGCGATGCCAAAATCGACGCTTCGGGGCGATGCAGTACTGGGTGGCGAAAAGCGACTTCTTCCGTCGTGATCCCGACGAAGACAAGCTTTCCGGTTGGAGCGATATACTGCAAAGCTCCGCCCATCGAATGCTTATTGCCGGTTGCATCGGTGATTACTTGGTACATATCACCTTGCGTAATGTCTTTCATCTGATCGACTTCGCTTCCGCTTCCATCCAGCAACACGGTGTTCTCGATACCGTAGGTTGTGCGAACAAAATCGAGCCGCGATGCATTGACGTCCATGACAGTGACGGTGGCATCGGTCAGTCGAGCGAATTCGAGTGTGGCCAAGCCGATTGGCCCCATGCCGATGATCAGTGCGTGATCCCCACCCTCGGGTGCTCCGCGATCATTTGCGTGACAACCGATCGCGAGCGTTTCTACGAGCGCCAACTGGTCGTAATTTAGCGTCGCCGAGGGGTGTAGTTTGTCCGCGCGTACAAGAAACGCCTCGCAAAGCCCGCCGTCCATCATAACGCCGATGACTTTAAGGTTTTGGCAGCAGTTGGTTGCCCCGTGGCGGCAGGCATAGCATTCGCCGCAGTTCATATACGGCTCGATGCTGCAGCGATCACCAGGTTTCACATTTTGAACGTCATCACCGACCGCCAGAACTTCCACCCCCAGTTCGTGGCCGGGGATTCGTGGAAAGTCGAAAAAAGGAAATTTTCCCAAATAGCAGCTGATATCCGTGCCGCAAACACCCATCCTATGGGTTCGAACCAACGCTTCGCCCGCGTTGGGACCGGAGGGTTCATCGATATCGATCCTTTTAAGGGTCTTTAACTCTGAAATTTGGATCGCACGCATAGCCTTGCCTTTGCCGGAAATTTGGCCAGGGGGGAGGGATCTGAGCAGATTTGAGGTTACCGTTTGGCGAAATTTCGTCGCGATGGATCGAGCCCGCGCCACGTTTTTCTGCTACGACGCCTACAAGTTATAAACTCTCGCTGCCGTGTTCGCGAAGAGGTCCGCTTTCTCATCTGCGGACAATTCCGCCGCTAATTGCTGGACTGTCTGTAGCCAGCTTTTATGCGGCGATTTCAGCAAACAAACTGGCCAATCGCTACCAAACATCAGCCGTTTTGGGGTAAAGGCATCCAATGCGACCTCCCAATAAGGGCGAACGGTATCGATCGTCCATTGTTCGTCCCGAACCTCGGTCACCACGCCAGAGAATTTGCAGGTCAAGTTCTCGCGTTTGGCAATCTCCCGAAAGTGTTGTTCCCAGGCTTGATCAAACTGATCCACCTGTATCGTTGGTTTGGCGATGTGATCCAACACCATCGGGATGGTTGGATGGGAATCGACGAATTCGATTGATGCCGGCAATTGGCGGGCAAAGATGAGCACGTCGTAAACGAGGTTGCGGCCTTCCAGTTTCGCGACTCCGTGGTTGAAATCTTTGCCCAAGATGAATTGATCATCCGGTTCGTCTTGCACGACGTGGCGAACTCCTTTCAGCAATGGGTCGCTGGCGAGGCGGTCAAGCGTATCAACCACCTCGGGGTCTGCCAGCGGCAGCCAGCCAACAACGCCACGAATCAAAGGCTCTCCGGCCGCCATTTTAAGCAGGGTTTGAGTTTCTTCTAAGGTTTGCCGCGCTTGTACCGCGACAAATCCATCGATCCCGCTGTCGGCTGCGACCTGCTGCAATTCAGGAACCAGGAAATCCTGCTTCAGCACCGCCATCTGATCACCGATCCAACCGTACTGATCGCGCGAGTATTTCCAAAGATGATGGTGAGAATCAATAAGCATGGCAATCGTCGGGAGTGGTTGGTATTTGCGATAAAGAAGCAGCAGAAGGCCCGCAGTGTAACGGTCGGGAATCAGTGTAACGGAGGGGCATCAGTGTAATGGAGGGCGATCAGTGTAATGGAGGGCGATCAGTGTAATGGAGGGCGATCAGTGGGAGGGCGATCAGTGGGAGGGCGATCAGTGGGAGGGCGATCAGTGGGAGGGCGATCAGTGGGAGGGGATGAAGCTGCACACCACTATTTTGATTTTAACGAAGCGAGCGGGTGACCCGATCGACGACAGCCCGCTCGTGCGACAACTGTCAACGAAGAACTCATCACTATCACCAACAGAATCGGATTGGTCTGCACAGATGTTTTCTGATCCCGCTTCTTGGAGCGGTCCGGTAAACCTTGCCGATGCAGTGGTTGTTCACCTGATCCATCCCCGGTCTGGAAAGGGGAGCTTCACGTCGACGGTCATTGGTTTGCAGGACCTCTCCCCTTGCAGCCTGATCCAAACGGTCGTTTTCGTGACTCTCATTCCTAAAGCATCCGTTTGGTTACCTCTATGTCCCAATTCGATACCGCTGATCCGTCGCAAGAGCTTGAAACCAAAGAGGTACCCGCCTCTAAAAAAGCAGCAGTTTCCTCGAAGGCACGACCGACGACTCGCTCGCGGTCAGCCCAGTCACCGCTTGAGACGTATTTACGCGAAATCAATGAAACCGCGTTGCTGTCCGCCCAGGAAGAACTCGAATTGGCCGAGCAGATTGGTGCGGGTGACGTGTTGGCGAGAGACCGGATGGTGCGGGCGAACTTGCGATTGGTGGTCAACATTGCTCGGGGGTACACCGGTAAGGGACTCGGATTGCAGGATTTGATCGAAGAAGGAAACCTCGGGCTGCTCCGCGCAGTCGAAGGTTTTGACCCGACCGTGGGAACGCGGTTTAGCACGTACGCAAGTTACTGGATCAAGCAGTCGATCAAGCGTGCTCTGATCAATAGTGCGAAGACGATTCGCATTCCGGCTTACATGGTTGAACTGTTGAGCAAGTGGCGTCGCGCTACGGCAAGGCTGAGCGAAGAATTGGGACGCACGCCAACCAACGAGGAAGTCGCGAGAGTCCTGGGGTTGCCGAAGAAAAAATTGCCGATCATTCGTAAGGCGATCCGCATCAGCAATAGCACTCCCCAAAGTGACCAAAGCGAATCCGGCTGGTCGCTTGGCGAAATGGTGATGGACGAGCGTTTGAAGGCACCCGATGAAGAGATGCTCGATCACGACATTTTGCGGCACGCGATGGAGTTACTCGGGCATCTAGAGGATCGAGAAGCGACCGTTTTGAAGCTGCGGTTTGGGCTGGGCGGCGAAGAGCCTAGAACGCTCAAGGAGATCGGAGCCGAACTCGGGCTGACTCGCGAAAGAGTCCGGCAAATTGAAACCGAAGCGTTGCGGCGACTCGCAGATGGCTTGACCGATCCACGGGATCGAGGCATTTGAACGCTTCGCCAAGCGAATCTACCGCACCGGCACCACCCTCCCCATCTGCCAGCACTCTCCCTTGCTGGCAACGGCCCCCTGCACTGACACCGCCCTCCCGTGTCCGTGTGCCCACGCCCGCCGGTGCGGTATTCCAAGCAAGTGCGAATAGCGAGGCGGTAAAACCGCCTCGGCGCTCTGCTCGTTGCGTTAGAAACCGCAGAAACAGCTGCCAAGCTCTCTGCGTTCATTCTCGGGTGGGAATTTTCTCGGTTGTGCCTGTTTCTGGGCCGAGACCGCCTTCGCAGATGGTTCTAGTCCGCCAGTCGAAGTAGAATCTAGGTTAATTATCCCACCTCGTTTCCCGAACACGCCTTTAAATTTGGTATGTCGCACGTGATTCTCCGCCTGACCTGTGTTCTTTTTGCTTGTCTTTTGATCGTTCCCGCTTTGGCCGATGATCCGCCGACCGGTCAACAGGAAAAGACCGAGCAGCAAGCAGAAGCCGATCCAGCCAAGCAGCAAGCTGAGGCTGAAGCGAAGAAGAAAGCGGACGAAGAGGCCAAGCAAAAAGCTGAAGCGGAGGCGAAGAAAAAAGCCGACGAGGAAAAGAAGAAGGCTGAGGCTGAAGCTAAGAAAAAGGCTGAAGCTGAAGCTAAGAAAAAGGCTGAAGCTGAAGCTAAGAAAAAGGCTGAGGCTGAAGCAAAAAAGAAGGCTGAGGCTGAAGCAAAAAAGAAGGCTGAGGCTGAAGCAAATCGCCCGATTTTTACCGATAAGGCGTTGGAGGCTGCGGTCCGCGCCGAAGTCTTTGAAAAGCGTTACAACGAACAACCGATTGTTGCCGCTGATGTGGCCAACATCTCGCGTGTGGTCGGTAAAGGCAAAGGAATTAAGAGTTTAGAAGGTTTGCAGCACTGCAAGGCACTAATGCTGATCGATTTGGAGGACAACAAGATCACCGACGTTTCCCCCCTAGCCGAATTGAAACGATTGCAGTCCGTGACGCTTGCTGACAATGTGATCAAGGATATTAAGCCGCTTGAGAATTTGACCGCGATGCAATTATTGGATTTATCCGACAATCGAATCGGAGATTTGAAACCTCTGGAAAAGATGGCGAATCTCCGAACTTTGTACGTTTCGACGAACGGATTAAAGACCTTGGCACCGATTGCGGGTTTATCCAAAATCTGGTCGTTGGATGCCTCGGAGAATCAGTTGGCCGACCTGGCTCCTCTTTCTGGTTTGAGATGGTTAACCACGTTGGATATTGCGGGTAACCAAGTTACTTCGCTTGATCCACTGGGATCGCTGACAGAGTTGGACATGCTGTTAATGTCGCGCAATCAGGTTTCCGACTTAACACCGTTAGTTGACATGTGCCGCAAAGATTCCGAGGGAGAGCGTCGCTTTGCTCCCTACATGGAGGTTTATCTTGGTGATAACCCGATCGACGAAAAGAAAATGGCCGAACACAAGGCAGCACTAGAATCCTTTGGGGTCGACGTTCACGACAAGTAGGCCCTTTCGAAACTGGAGACGTTCCCGCGAGTTTCTGGGCTGAATGATTTGCCGAAACCAAAATGAAGTTGCTTTTCGAACACGGCGATCGTTGAATTACAATCCCGAAAAGAGAACGCAGCAACGTGAGCAGCAGTCCGTGGCACTCGGTCCAATTGATTGAGAAAGCAGTCGGTAACTGGGACCGCCGTTAAATCACTTCGAGGAATTTGCTTCGGACGAACGGAATTGCATTCTTATTCGATTCGGCCCATTCCCGTCAAAGGTTCGCGAAGCCACTTTGCATCAATCTCATTGCTGTACGCGGGGGGGCGGCTTGAGGTTGCATTGCAATAATAATCAGGCGAATTTGGCGTTAGCTGAAACGCTTACTTCTTGTCCATGCCGAGTTCCGCCAGTTTTTTGGCCACATCGACGCCATGGTTCGCCGACTTCACTTTCTTGTCAACATACAGCACTTTTCCGTCTTTGCCGATGTAGTAGGTCCAGCGACTGGACATTCCCCGAGGGTTTAAGCAACCGAACGCCTTGGCGACCTCTTTACTTGGGTCACTGAGTATCGGGTAATCAAGATCGAGGCTTTCGGCGAAGTCGCGATTTTTTTCGACCGGATCGGTGCTGGCTGTGAAGTAAGCAACGTCGAATTCGCGAATGGCTTTGCCGCTCTCACGGAGCGACTTGCATTCTTTCGTTCAGCCGCCGGTGAATGCTTTGGGGTACCAAGCGATCACGTAAGCCTTTTTACCTTTGAATCCATTCGACGAGTAAGTTTGTCCATCACTACCGATCATTTTCCAGGTAGGAGCATCATCTCCCACTGCGACTTCCGCTCGAACTTGGCCGCACATCGTTAGCATTCCCGTTATCAGGGTGATCACAAATTGGTTCGATCTCATCGGGGAGCTCCTCCGCGTTCGAACGGTACGTTATTCGCTAATAGTTTTAAACATGGACAACCAATCGGACCGACGGTTCGTGTGGCTCCACCGGTCAAAGGTGGTTGGCACGAAACCGATGAGTCAGACTCAAATCCTACAAGGTTTTTAAATGCTTCATGCTTTGTTGGATGCTTTGGATCGGATGTGGCGAGTGATCTTGTTCGACGTGGCAGTACTTCACGCCGGCAAGGTTCGCCGCGCGGATGATTGGCTCCATTGCGATCGTGCCATCACCGAGTTCCTCGAATGCTTCCTGTGGAATTGACCCGTAGTTCGGCGTCTTAACTGCCTTGTTCAAATCTTTGAGGTGCAGTTGAGATACACGCCCTTTAAGTTTGCGAATTAATTTCGCCGGATCATGTCCGCCCACGACAATCCAGAAAACATCGATTTCAAAATGCATATTCTCTGAGAACCGCTCGATCAAAATGTCATAGCCGGTTTTGCCGTCCTCCATTGGTTCAAATTCGAATGCGTGGTTATGGTACGACAGTTGAATACCTGCTTCTTTGGCCTGTTCGGCCGCCTTGTTGCAGCGATCGCACAATTGTCGATAGTCATCGAGAGTTTTTCGGTTTTTATCGGCGAGGTAGGGAATCACCAAATCAGTCAGACCGGCGTCCTTGGCTTTTTCCAGGATCTCGGCAAACGGGGGAACGCCATCGTCATCAGGATTGACAACCGAATCCCAGGCAAAGTGACTCGAGTTCACCTTCATGCCGTTGTCTTTAGCCGCCTGGATCATTTCCCCGGCATCGGGAAACCCGTAAGGTTCTACCTGGAAATATCCCGCTTCGGCGACTGCTTTTAGCGTGCCCTCGACATCATCGTTGATTTGATTACGCAACGTATACAGCTGGATTCCGATTTCCTTTCGGTACTTGTTGTTCTTACCGAGTGCCGCGAAGCATTGCGGTGTTGCAGCAGCGGCGGTCAGGGCAGCGGAAGTGGTCAGAAACTCACGACGAATCATGGCAAAAAATCCAAGGGAGAAAGGCATAGCTTTGAGTATAGCTGTATGAGTGGGTTGATTCCAATCTTCCGCAATCCTCGCTTAGCCCTGCTTTTTTGTGACAGGACCAGCCATCTTTGCGGGAGGCGAATTCCGGCAGCCCTTCGCTTTTTACTGTTTCTTGGCGATTTCTTCAGCGAGTCGTTCGCGAAAGATCTTGCTGTTGTGGCGAATGTCTACGGGCAGCGAGCTTGGCCAAATTTGTATTTCTTCGATGCGCCGCGTCAGCGGATTACGTGCAGCGAGATCTTGCAGCTCCGCGAGCAGGGTCTGTCGTTCCACGTCGGAATTCGGGCGTTTTTCGGGATGCGGTTCGATGATCATCACCGGTTCTTGTGCCGGGCGTTGGCCGCGGGCCACTAAGGCGGAGCGATACACCGCAGGATGCGCGTTGAAGATGGCTTCGCATGGGACAGTGTATAGCGTCCGTTTTTCCATCGTGATGCGATGGGCTTTACGACCGCAGAACCAAAATCGGTCACGGGCATCTAAATAGCCAACGTCACCCATGCGATGCCACGTGATTTCCCCATCACGAACTTTGTGCATTGAGTTCTGATCAGGTCGCACGACATAGTGTTCTGTGACCATCGGTCCGGTGACCATTAATTCGCCAATTTTACCGGCAGGCAATTCGACGATTTGGTCAATGGTCTCAAGGGGATCGTCTTCGATCTCGATAACCTTCCATTGCACGTTATCGAAGCGGGTGCCAACGCAAGTGCCTTTTCCTTTTGAAGCAGCTGGTCCTGTTTCGGCAATGATTTCTCGCGATTCGATCGATGCGATGGGCAAGGCTTCGGTCGCGCCGTAGGGCGTCTCGATGTTGGCCTCGGGGTGAATCAATCCGCGAAGTTTCTCCAGCGTGACAGCGGGGACTGGCGCACCGGCGGAGAGTACGCGGCGAACGGTGGGAAACGGCTGGGTGACGTTGTTTTTCTCCGCCCAGCGAACCACGGTATTCCACAATGCCGGTGATCCAAACGCCTGGTCAACCTCCCACTGAGTGGCGGCTTCGATTAATCGTTGGGGATTGACCTTTGCGGGTCTTGTTGGGTCCATATCCGGAATGATGGTGGTGACACCCATCACCGCATCAAACAAACCAAACAATGGAAAGCAGGCCAAGTCACGCGATCCGCGGTGGATGTCATATCGTTCACGAATGCGATCAATTTGAGCATGAAAAGTGCCATGTGTGTAAAGCACGCCCTTGGGAGGCCCAGTGCTGCCGGTGGTGAAGATAATTGCTGCCTGATTGCTCCGTTCAATTCGGGGAAATGGGATCGCCTGACTTGGATCCTTACCAAGTGCAATTATTTTTTCCAGCGAGTGACCGAACCAAACTGGCCGATTGGAAACGGTGACATTCCACTTCGCTTTTGGAAAACGCTTTTTTAAAAAGCGTCTAGCCCACTGCGCTTTGGGAACACCCACAAAACCATCCGGTTCTGCTTCGGATAAACAGCGAATCATGTGCTCTCGCCCCATGCCGGGATCGATCAGCACCGTGACCACGCCGGTTTTCATCAGCGCGAAAACCAATTCAATAAAATTGGCACCGAAGGGCACAAGCATGGCCAATCGCATCCCAGGACGCACTCCCCATGCCAGTAACCCTTTCGCGATCGTATCGCTTCGTTCGTTGAGATTGCCAAATGTGGTTAGCGCGTAGCTTCGCGAGCCATCGGCGGTTGGCGGGCCATCCGGTTCAGCGATTGCAATCGCGCCGGGGGCGAGTGATGTAACGAGTCGCAACCGCGCTGCGACGTTTCCGTCAGAAACCTTTTGGTTCATGAGCACTTCGCCTCGGTGACAGCCCCGGTTATCTTCTTCAGCAGCCCGACAACACGATCGGCAATGGGAAAAGGAGTTACGGTTTGCGCACCCTTCCAGCCTGGAATTGCGTTCACCTCGATCACACAAGCCACATCGTCACGATCGTGGATTAGGTCGACTGCCGCAAAGTTTAAGCCGAGTTCGTTGCAAATCTGATGTGCCATCTCAATTTGTGTCGTTTCCAGTTCAATTGCTTCACAGCTTCCTCCACTGGCAACGTTCGCGCGAAAGTCATTTTGATTTTCGCGACGCAAACCGATGACGTCATCACCAATCACTAGCAAGCGAGTGTCGCAACCACCTGGCGATACAAAACGCTGGACATACATGATCGAATCCAAACGCTCGAGGGTCGCAAACGCTGTCCAGGCTAGTTCGCGATCAGTAATTCGCATGACGCCGCGACCTTCACCACCGAAGATGGGTTTGACAATGCAATCCCCGCCGAGTGAATCCCAGGCATCGAGCGCTTCGTGTCTTGATTGCACAACAATGGTGTCAGGGACAGCGATGCCGAGTTGACGCACACGTGCCAAGGTCGCGAATTTATCGATTGCCAATTCCAGGGATCGAGCTGGATTGACGATCGCGGGCCCGCCCGGTTGGTTTTCCAGTTGGTGCAGAACGGCCAGCCGAAACGTGATCGTTTCGAGTGATCCTGCGGGCATCGTTCGCGTCAAGATCGCGTCAAATTGGTCGAGCCTGCCAGCTTCACAATCCAGGATTATTTGATCTGCTTCAACCCGCGCAGCGAAGGATTCGTAAGTCGTGGCCTCGAACTTCACACCAGCGGCATCGGATGCTTGCTGGAGCTGGGTGCGATGCCATCCATTCCCAGCGCCGAGACAAAGAATCCGCGTTTCACTCATGACGAAAACGAAGCTTGCAGAATGGACGGTTCGAGTTGCCCCGCGGTCCAACTACGGCCGCTTCGAAGATTGTGAAATGTCACCACCGCTGGACTGAACAGCAATGGGTCGACTTTGTAAAAATCGTAATCGTAATGCTTGAATATTTTTGCAAAGGGTTGGCCGTGGTCATTCGATGAATTGCTGGGGACTTTGGTCACGACGGTTTCCAGCATATCGTCGTCCTGGTCGACCCACATCGTGACTGTCGCCCCGTAAAGAATCGCATCATTTGTGCGGCCGACACCATCGACGGTATTTCCTGGTTTGGCCGGTGGTGGCAGCGGTGCATGTCCGGTTGCCGAGATAATGGAGCTGACGTCGAATTTTAACTCGTGCAGTTTGTGCATGGCGGTTTCGACGCTCCGTGCCACAACCTGCAAGCTCCCTGCGATTGACGTGCTTGGTGCGACCGCCAAGTAGGTCTTTTCGGCGGGGGTATCGCAATCTGTGGCGATTGCCTTAACCGCGGACGGGGTAGGCAGTGATTCGGACTCGAGCACACCCACGACGGTGGGAGCTGATTCTTGCAATTTCAGGTGCTCGAGGACGGGCTCCTCGCCTCGTACCATTCGCATCGGGCCACTTCCCATGGCGAAGTAATCATCCGTCTTGATCGGCCAACCTGCATACTGGGAACCGAGGCAGCTACGAATTGGATCGTCAGTGCGAACGTGAACAAGGTTGCTGCTGAACAGGCTGCCATCTGCGGGGACCAACGAGACAGCGGCCTGGTCGCCAAGGCAAAGTCTCGCCAGCAAGACGCCTGCGGAGAGTGAACCTGGCGTTTCCACGCCGGCGTCCAAGACATTCGCCTGGGCGATTTTTTGTAGGTTGCACCTCAACGATACGGCCTGGTCGATCGCCTGCTGGTACAGTCGGTGAGCGGATAAATTAAGCATGTCAAAATGGTGGTGGAAGCGGGGGGTTCTGTCCAGCGGGACCACGGTGAGTTTCAGGGGCCCGTTTGGGCTCCCCCTGCACAAAACGTTCCTAATCCGTCATCCTCTAACATGCCACAAAGGTGGTAAACACCCCGTCTGACGCATCGGATTGGGGTATCGTACGAGAAGTTTTGTGGCAGGGGCCGATAATCGTAGTTTCTCAGCAAATTAGCTGGGGCCAGGATCTTGGCGTCGCGACCCCCGATAGCTGCAACAACTCACCTTCCCAGTCAATTTCGTACCCATCCGATTTCAGACTCATGCAGCTTAGCATCATTCAGTACCCGCATCCGACGCTGAGGGTTTGTAGCAAGCCGATCCGCCGTGTGGATAAGCAATTACGAAACTTTGCATCACAAATGTTGGATCTGATGTATGAGGCCGAGGGCGTCGGGCTGGCTGCGAACCAAGTCAATTTGCCGCTCCGCATCTTCGTCGCAAATCCCTCGGGCGAGCGAGGCAGTGGGGAAGAGTTGGTACTGATCAATCCCGAATTGCAACGTCCCAAAGGAAATGAAACGGCACAGGAAGGCTGCCTGAGTCTGCCCGGGATCTACGGCAACGTCAAACGACCCAAGCAGGTGCGTCTGACCGGATTCGATCTGAAAGGAAACCCAACTGAGCGGATCGTTGATGGGTTTTTAGCGCGAGTGTTGCAGCATGAAAACGATCATTTGAATGGTGTTATGTTCTTCGACAGAATGACAGAAGAAGCGAAGCGTGAATTGGATGACCAGCTGCTTGAAATGGAAACGGTATATGAGTCCAAGCAGAAATCAGGTGGCATGCCAACGCCAGTGGAGTTGGAACAGCAATTGAAAACTTGGTACGACCAGTACGCGTAGCGCGGACAGAGCCGTATGGTTAGGGAGTCTCTTGGTGGGTTGAGATTGATCACCGTTCATCCCATCGCTGGAATTTAAGGGAGCAAGCTTGGCTGGCTGATCCAGGCCTGATTGAATCAAGCACGAAATGGGCCGTTCGTGCGTTGCTATTTGCGGTTCGTTTGCTGAGTCAATTCTGCGAGCCGGGTTACGAACGTTTTTTGAACTAGCAGATTGTTAAGGACACTCAGTCTGTCAGTTGATTAGGGAGATTAGATCGTTGCATCCATCACGTCTTGTTCTGATGGGAACCGGCCCATTCGCCGTGCCCTCCTTTGAAGCCTTGCGAGCGGCCGGGCACGAAATCGCATTGGTAATTACCAAGCCGCAACCGCCGGTGAAGAGCCGCAAAGGTCCACCGTCGAATCCCGTGCGGCAGTGGGCAGAGGAGTGGGGCTTGCCGATTTTTGATCCGCAAACCATCAATGAAGAAGCGGCGATTTCCGAAGTCGCTGCGAAGCATCCTCATTTGTTAGTGGTCTGTGATTATGGCCACATTTTGAAACCAGGTGCCTTGGCAACCGCGCAACTTGGCGGCATCAATTTACACGGTTCATTGCTACCGAAGTTTCGCGGTGCGGCGCCGGTCCAGTGGGCGTTGTTGAGCGGCGAGCCGATCAGCGGTGTCTCGGTGATTCACATGACACCACGATTGGATGGCGGTCCAGTTCTGGTGACGCGACAGACGGAAATTGACGCTAACGAAACCGCTGGCCAGTTGGAAGAACGTTTGGCTCAGTTGGGCATTGACGCAATCTTGGAAGCGATTGGAAAGCTAGCGGACTGGGACGGAAAGTCGGTTCTGGGAGAGTTGCAAGACGCTGCTAAAGTGACCAAAGCTCCCCGGTTGAGCAAGGCAGACGGAGAGATTGACTGGAGCCGCACTGCCGAGCAGCTCGATTGGCACATCCGAGGAATGCAACCGTGGCCAGGCGCGTTTACGCATCTAGAGCTTGGCAACGGCAAGCCGGCGATGAGACTTGTGATTCGGGAGATCGAGCTCACCAAGACAGCGAGTGGTGATCGAAATTCAGGGGAGATTGTCCTGGGAGACGGGTTCCAGGTAGCAACCGCCGACCGTCTCGTCCGGATCAAGCGTCTTCAGCCCGCCGGCAAAAAAGAAATGGCAGGGGGCGATTTTCTGCGTGGTCATCAGCCGCCGGCAGGAACGAAGTTGCATTGATCGCCTCGGCGATCAATAGCCAAGTCAATAATGCGTGACTGGCGGACTGATTTTTGACAAGTTACCTCATAGCAATTCGTTGCACTTGCCTCGAAGATCATGCCGCCGAAGCAGCAAGTCTCTTAATCTAGTCTCGCAATTTGCTCAGGATCGCGTCGACGTTTTGCTTGGCATCACCGAACAGCATGAATGTGTTGTCTTTGTAGAACAGCGGGTTGTCGACACCCGCATACCCAGTTGCCATGCCTCGCTTCATCACGACGCAGGTCGCGGCAGTCCAGACTTCGATGACAGGCATCCCCGCAATCGGACTGTTGGGATCTTCCAATGCCGCGGGATTGACGATGTCGTTAGCACCGATCACCAGAATCGCGTCCGTTGACGACATGTCTTCGTTGATCTCGTCCATTTCCAGAACGATATCGTAGGGCACATTTGCTTCGGCCAGCAGCACATTCATGTGTCCGGGTAAGCGGCCTGCAACGGGATGAATCGCAAAGCGAACAAGTTTGTCTCGATCCAACAGGATTCGGACGACTTCGGCCAGAGAATGCTGAGCCTGAGCGACTGCCATCCCGTAGCCGGGCACGATCACAATACTCTGCGCTTCGTCGAGTAAGTCGACTGTCTCTTGAACGGAAAACTCAGTCACGGTTCCATCGACTTCCGCTGCCGGTCCGCTGCTCTCGCCCCCGAATCCACCCAAGATGACGCTGATAAAGCTACGATTCATCGCCGCACACATGATGTAGGACAAAATCGCGCCAGAGCTTCCGACCAGGGCTCCGGTCACGATCAGTAGGTGATTCTTGAGCATGAACCCGGCGGCGGCCGCAGCCCATCCCGAGTAGGAGTTCAGCATTGAAACGACCACCGGCATGTCAGCGCCACCGATTGCCATGACGAGGTGAATTCCGAGGAAGCATGCGATCCCCGTCATGATGAGTAATGGAACCATGCCGCCGCTGTCGACGCGGCAAAACCAAACTCCCAAGCCAACACTCACCAAAATGAGCAGGGCATTTAGGGCATGTCTGCCCGGCAGCATCAGCGGTTTTCCACTGATTGAGCCGCGCAGTTTCAGGAAGGCAAAAATGGAACCGGTAAACGTGACCGCACCGATAAAGACACCAATGAAAATCTCGATATTGTGGATCAGATGCTCGCTCTCGGGCACTTCAATGCCCGATTCAAGAAAGCTTGAGATACCTACCAACACTGCGGCGAGCCCGACAAAGCTATGCAGCATCGCAACCAATTCGGGCATCCCCGTCATCGGAACGCGTGCAGCTAAAATCGCCCCAATGATGACAGCCGGGACAATCGCGAACCCCATCCACAAGTAGCCGTCTATCATCATGCCGAAGATGGTGGCAGCAATCGCCAGCACCATGCCAAAGATACCCAGCAAGTTGCCCCGACGGGCGCTCGTCTGATGGGACAGGCCAGCCAAGCTGAGGACAAACATCACGGCGGCCACGATGTACGCTACCTTTGCCACCGATTGATTCAATTCAATCGCCTCACTGGCGAGCAGGAAGGCGTCGATCGGATTTATCAGCTGCATCACCATGGAACTCGTTGTTGCGTAAATCGATGAGCGAGTGAAAGAAGCTTTGTGTCGGAAGGTAGGGTGGAGGCTGAGGGTTATCCGCGGCGGAACATCTTCAGCATCCGGTGGGTCACCAGGAAGCCGCCAGCAATGTTGATCGTTGCGACGAAGATCGCGATGGCGCCCAGGATGGCAGCAGGGCCGTCGCTGACACCAACTTGTACCATGCCACCTACGATAATGATGCCACTAATGGCGTTCGTGACACTCATCAGCGGTGTATGCAGGGCGGCTGTAACATTCCAGATCACCTGCCAACCAACGATGCAGGCGAGGACAAAGACCGTAAAGTCAGTAATAAACCCAGTGTCACGCGTTGATGCGATTGCCAGCAGTAAGGCAACAGCAAGGATAAGCAACGCGGCATCAAACAGACCAAATTTCTTTTCGACCACGGCAGCTGGTTCCGCCGGGGCAATTTGGTCTTTCTTGGGTGTGGCTGCAGAAACCGAAACAGGTGGGGGCGGCCAAGTGACCTCGCCGTTTTTCACCACCGTGCAGCTTCGCAAGACAACGTCTTCCATGTCTAATTCGAAGTTTTCTTTGCCGCCGATTTCATCAAGTAAGTGGTACAGGTTGTTTCCGTACAGTTGGCTGGATGTGTGCGCCAACCGACTTGCGAAATCGGTGTAACCGATGATGTGCACACCATCGTGCTTCGTCACTTCGCCAGGTACCGTGACTTCGCAGTTACCGCCCTGTTCGGATGCCAAATCGACGACGACGCTGCCCGGTCGCATCGCTTCGACCATCTCTTTCGTGATCAACTTTGGCGCTGGTTTACCGGGGATCAAGGCGGTGGTGAGGATAATGTCGACTTCTTTCGCTTGCGCCAAAAAGAGCTTCATCTCAGCGTCGATGAACTCTTTGCTCATGGTTTTGGCGTAGCCACCTGATGTTCCGCCTGCTTCATCGGAATCAAACTGCAGCATCAGGAATTCGGCCCCCATGCTTTTGACTTGATCAGCAACTTCCGGCCGGACATCGAAGGCTCGCACGATCGCACCGAGCCCGCGTGCGGTACCGATGGCTGCCAGGCCGGCAACTCCTGCTCCGATCACGAGGACCTTGGCTGGAGGAACTTTGCCCGCGGCGGTGATTTGACCCGTGAAAAAACGACCAAACAGTGAGGCCGCTTCAACGACTGCACGATAGCCGGCAATGTTCGCCATCGAGCTGAGTGCGTCGAGTTTTTGAGCACGGCTAATCCGGGGCACCGCTTCCATCGCAATTGCGGATGCACCTTTCGCAGCGATCTGGCTTAGCAGCGTCTCGTTCTGAGCTGGCGATAAAAAACCGATCAGAACCTGGCCGTCTCGTAGCTGCTCGACTTCTGCTGCTTCAGGTGGTCGAACCTTCAGCACGATATCTGCTGTGTTCCAAACCTCGGACACGTCTGCGGCAACCGTGCAACCAGCTTCTTCGTACAGTGCATCGGGGAAGCTAGCGGCCAAGCCGGCACCGCTTTCGATGACGACATCGAATCCGAGCTTTTCGCCCAGTCGTTTGGCCGTCTCCGGAGTTGCCGCAACACGGCACTCTCCGGGGTGAATTTCCTTAGGTATTCCGACTTTCATGCTTGGAGGGTCCGTGACCTCACCAGGGAGCGTAGGAGGAAAAGTGCCAATTGAGTTCGTGCTTCAAGGGGAGTCCGTTCAGTTGGTTCGAACTAGCGACAACTATCGAACCCTGCGTCTTTCGATTGCAGGCTCCGATGCGACTAGGCTTCCGCTTAAAACGGAGCCTCGTCATCGCCCGCTTCGGCGAAAGCATTATTCGGCTCGGACACCCGCTCCGTCATGTTTGTACCGTCGTTGGAAAGCAGTTTGAACGACAGTGCTTCGGCGCTTAAAAAATACCGGGGTTCGCTTGAGGCGTCTTTCTGCCAACGCCGACCGCTGAGGCGATATCGTATTTCGACTTCGTCACCGACGTTCAAATCATCAACGGTGTCGCACGAGTCCTTGATAAATTCGACTGGGATGTAATTGGTAAAACTTCCTTTTTCCTGCTCTAGAACCACCAATCGCTTACGAAAACCTTTTTGGCCGTAGGTCTTGGTCTCTTCGATCAGGTGGACTGCGCCACTGACGGTTGCGTCGCTCATGCCGATCCTCATTCGTTTTCGCAAAAAGGGCCACGTTTCAGGGAATCCCAGACGCCGACATTCTTGCTTCTTTCGGCGTCGCTTGCCAGGAGTCTGCTAAGATGTTGAGTCCGCGTCAATCCGCCGTTCCACGCAGTGCTACCGATGAAAAACCGATTTTTTGCAGCCGTAACTTTGATGTTGCTCTGGGGGGGTACGGCTCTGGCGACCAGGACCCCCAATTTGATCGTGATCTTCGTTGATGACATGGGGTACGGCGATCTTGGCTGTTTCGGAAGCAAAGTCCATGCGACACCTGTTTTGGACCAAATGGCCGCCGAGGGGATGCGTCTGACTGATTTTTACTCGTCTTGCTCGGTGTGTACTCCCTCCCGCGCCAGCCTAATGACCGGATGCTATCCACGACGAGTGAACATGCACGTCGATGAAAACAACCTATGTGTGTTGTTTCCGCGAGCCCGTAAGGGGCTGAGCTTGGACGAGATGACTGTCGCGGAGGTCTTGAAAAACGCCGGATACCAAACGATGTGCATCGGAAAGTGGCACCTTGGCGATCATCCCACTTTCTTGCCCACGCGTCATGGATTTGACCAGTATTTTGGGATCCCGTACAGCAATGATATGGGCTCACGGCAAAACAAGCGGGGTAATCCGCCTCTGCCACTGCTTCGAAATGAGACGGTCATCGAGGCACCAGTGCAGCAGGCGACCGTCACGGCACGCTACACCGATGAGGCCGTTAAATTTATCAGGCAAAATCAACAGCGACCGTTTTTCTTGTACCTGCCGCACACCGCGGTTCATCTCCCGCTCTTTCCCGGGGAAGCTTTTCGAGGCAAGTCCAAGGATGGCTCCTATGGCGATTGGGTCGAAGAGGTTGATTGGTCGACGGGCCAGATTCTTGAAACTCTCAAAGAGCTCGGTATTGATGAAGAAACGCTGGTCCTTTTCACGACGGACAACGGTTCATCACGTGAAAAACAGGGGAGCAATTTGCCGTTGAGAGGTCGCAAGGGGCGAACCGATGAAGGCGGCATGCGGGTGCCCTGTATTGTCCGCTGGCCTGGGAAAATTCCAGCGGGACAATCCTGTTCAGAGGTTTGCGCAACGATTGATGTCTTGCCAACCTTCGCCCAGCTTGCGGGGACTGAACTGGCGTCGGACCGGAAAATTGACGGACGCGATATTTGGCCTCTGTTGGCTGGTCAGCCGGGAGCGAAATCACCCCACCAGGCTTATCTTTACTACCAAATGGACCAACTGCAGGCGGTTCGTAGCGGCCCATGGAAGATGTTTGTCGCGATGGATTCGAAGAAGCGAAACTGGGGGAAAGCGGAAGGTGCTTCGGGTGTCCGTTTATTTCATTTGGTCGATGACATTCATGAAGACCACAATGTGGCCGAACAGAATCCAGATATCGTCAAACGCTTGCAGGGTCTCGCCGAGCAGGCTCGAAAAGACCTCGGTGATGGCGAACGACCAGGCGAGAACCAACGACCTGCCGGTTGGGTCGAGTCGGGTGATGCTTTAATTCTGCCAGCGCGTGATGAATAAATGAACAAGTTCAACGGAAACAAAGGTGACGTATTGACTGATTTATCCCTTCGAGGGTTCCTCGGCCGACATCAATTTGCTGCACCACACCCAATCTTCATTAAACGCCCTGTCATGGGCTTTGTGGTGCTCGGGTTGCTGGTTGTCGCAAGTTCAGGCAGCGCTTGGGCACAAGGAAAAACACGTCAGCGGAACGCACCCAAGCAAGTGGCAGCGAAGGTTGAACCTGCGCAGGATCCTGGCCTGAAACAGTACGGAATTTATGCGTCAACTGCGCCTCGACCTGCTACCGCGGATCCGATTGCGACAACCTTGCCCTTAGCCATTCAACCCGGTAGCCGCATTGGACTGATTGGCAATTTGTTGATTGAGCGGGCACAGAATTTTGGCTACTTAGAAACGCTGCTACATCAAAGGTACCCGAATCACCGGTTGGTAATTCGTAACTTGGGCTGGCCGGCGGATACGGTCGATCTGCGACCGCGGCCGTCGAATTTCGCCGATGTCTCGCAGCATCTTTTTCACGAACGCGTCGATGTGATTCTGGCAGCCTACGGTTTCAACGAATCATTCGCGGGAGAAAACGGGCTGGCCGAATTTGAAGTTTCGTTGCGGAAGCATCTCGAGGATTTGCGGTCCAAAGCGTTCAATGGCAAAACGGCGCCAAGCATTGTTTTGCTTTCCCCGATTGCAAATGAGGATGTGGAGGGAGTCGCGGCATCGGCCAACAACGAGCAGATCGCCGCGTATACCGACGTGATGCAGCGTGTGGCGAGACAATTGAATGTTGGTTTCATTGATTTGTTTCATCCGACTTTAGACGCGATGGAGATCGGAGAGAGTGCTTTCACGATTAACGGAGCGCACTTGAACGACTCTGGTTACGCATTGTTGGGCAACCTGATTTTTCGCGGATTAATCGCAGAAACACCGCCAAAGGTTAACGGTGCTGTTCGCGAGGTGGTAATCGACAAGAACCGGCAATTCCTTCGCCGATACCGGCCTTTGAACACGTTCTATTACACCGGTGGTCGCAGCAAAACTTACGGCTACCTCGATTTCTTGCCGGCCATGCGTAACTTCGAAGTGATGTCAGCGAATCGTGATCAACGAATTTGGAGTCTTGCCAAGGGGGAGAAGGTCCCGGACCAGATTGACGATTCAAACGTGCCGCAGATGCCCGAAACAAAACAGAGTCGCGGCGCCAATCGATGGATGTCAGCAGAAGATGAGCAGCAGGCATTTAAAGTCGATCCCCGTTTTGACGTGACCCTCTTCGCCAGCGAAGAACAGTTTCCAGAAATCGCAGCACCGATTCAAATGCGGTGGGATCGCCATGGTCGCTTGTGGGTTAGCACGTCAACAACGTACCCCCATGTCTATCCGGGGATGGAACCGGATGACAAGCTCGTGATCCTGGAAGATACCGATGATGATGGCCGGGCTGATAAATCGACCGTATTCGCGGACGATTTACACATCCCGCTCTCGTTCGAATTGGGGGATGGTGGAGTTTATGTTTCCGAACCACCGCATCTGACGTTTCTGCAGGATACGGACGGTGATGATAAGGCGGATGAACGCACGATTTTGATGTCTGGATTTGGGACCGAGGATTCCCATCATTCGCTGCACGATTTTGCTTGGACACCCGATGGTGATTTGATACTCCGCGAGTCCATTTTTCATCACAGTCAGGTCGAAACTCCATACGGTCCGGTCCGGCAGCAAAACAGCGGCTGGTTCCGCTACCAACCCGATTCGATGCGATTGACCAGTTTCGGGAGCTACGCAAGTACAAATCCCTGGGGCGTCGCATTCGACGACTGGGGACAACATGTCGCCAGCCATCCAATCTTTGCCGCTGCCTTTCATTCCCTTGATCCCCCCTATCCCAAGCAGCATGCCAAACCTGCTGGACTGCGAGCCTATTCGGGAACCTGTGGGCAAGAGTTCATCGATTTTTCTACATTTCCAGACGAACTGCAGGGGGGATATGTCAAAGCTCGTTACAAGCCGACAAATCGAATTGAAATCCACCGTTGGAAAGAAGGTGAATTTGGTTGGGATGAAGAGTACGTTAGCGATTTACTGTTTTCTTCCAACCTCAGCTTCATTCCGGTCGATATACGGTTCGGACCGCGAGGTGCGTTGTACGTTTGCGACTGGTACAACCCGGTGAAGGGGCACGCCCAGTATTCGCTCCGTGATGAACGACGGGATCGACATTCTGGACGCATCTGGCGGATCACGACCAAAGGGAAGCCGTTGTTGGATGCTCCCAAGATCGCAGACGCGACCGTCGAAGAGTTGATCGAGCAATTAAAGCGACGCGAGACGCGGGTGCGCTATTGGGTTCGGCGTGAGTTGCGGGCTCGCGACGCAAGCCAAGTGGTCAAGGCACTCGATCAATGGCTAGCAGGTTTGTCGCCAACTGATCCCCGGTTTCGTCATCACCAGCTTGAGGCACTTTGGGTTTACCGCGGCCTTGAGGAACCACGGCCGGAGTTGTTAACGGAGTTGTTGAGATGCGAGAATAAGTACGCTCGCGCCGCCGCGACCCAGCAACTACGTTACTGGCACCAGCACCTGGAGAACGCGATTGTTGCGTTGCAAGGCGCGGCAAACGATCCCTATGCGATGGTTCGTATGGAAGCTGCTATCGCAGCCAGCCACATCGGGACGCCAGAGGCATTGAATGCCATGATCGATGTTTTGAATCATCCCGTGGGAGGCCATCTTGCGTATGCGATCCAGTGTGCGCTTGGGTCCCGTACCCTGCGGCCCCATTGGGAGAGTGAGGAATCGCCAAGCGTAGCGAAATTCTTGCAACAATCAAAACGTCGCTCGGCATTCCGAGAGCCGACCCCTAGCAGTCAGGGAGCTCAATTCGATCAGCAGTCGAACATCGCGAAAATAGAGATCGGTTGTTTGCCAGAGGTGATGAGATTCACGAAAAGTCAGTTCATGGTTCAACCTGGACAACCGGTGAAGGTTGTGTTCACCAATCCCGATGCGACGGACCATAATTTTGTCGTTGTCCAGCCGGGCGCGTTGGAGGAGGTTGGGATGGCGGCCAACGAGATGGCTCGTGATCCTAAGAATGCCAACTCGGATTTCATCCCGAAGTCAAAGCAGAACCTGATACTGCATCACACCAAAATGATTGGGCCGACGCGGAAGATGCAAGTTGACGTTTTGCGATTCGAGGCACCAAAGGAACCAGGGGTATACCCATACGTGTGTACCTTCCCTGGTCACTGGGTGGTCATGAACGGGGTGATGGTTGTCGCCAAGGATGCGGCTGAAGCAGAGCGGTTGCTGGAGTTGGCCAAGCCTAAAATCGTGCAGCAGTGGAAAATGTCGGATTTCGAAGAGTTACAGCTTCCCAAGTCGGATGATCAGCGCGTGATGCGTGGGATGTCTGCTTTTGCGAAAGCGAATTGCCATCAATGCCACGTGCTGGCCGGCCATGGAGTGAATCTTGGGCCAGATTTATCCAAAATCACGGAACGTTATCGCGGTAAAAAACTGCTGCGTCAGCTGCTCGATCCCTCCAGTGAAATCAATAAAGACTACCAGACATTTCGTTTTCTGCTCACCGACGGACGTGTGGTGAGCGGAGTGATTGTTCAAGAAGACAAAAAGAGTTTCCAGGTGGTCGCGAACCTTTTTACACCGGACGTGGAGACCCGAGTCGAAAAAGATGCAATTGAACAGCAAGTCAAATCGACCGTTTCCGCGATGCCTGCCGGGTTGCTCGATGTGTTGACGAAAGATGAGATAATTGATTTGTTGGTGTTTCTACAAACCAAAGACTTGCCGAAACATTTGAAGCATCACCATTAAGGAGAGTTGCCAGCCACCAACGCGACCAAACGATCGGCGAATGCATCACCAATCTTTTGCACCGTCGCTCGCTCGGAATCTTGTTTTGGCGGCGGTGTTTGGTCAGCCTCGGCAACTGAGTGGATCCGTGTTGTGAACACCTGCACTAAGTTGCAATTGTGCTTGCACCGTTTCGCCACGTGGTGCGAAGGTCACGTTGGAAATCAAACCAATGCGGTAGCAAGAAAATGGGAATAAGAAAACGGCAGTCGTTGGCTGGCCGTGTTGTTGAGATAACAAATTTGTTTACAGAAACAGGAATTGGAAAAACGATGCGAACCATTCTCAACTTGGTTTTTGTGGGTTTATTTGGACCGTCATTGTTGGTTGTTCACGCTGAAACGCCTGATGCGTCGTCGGTTAAAGAGGGGGTGGTAATTGCCAAGCTCGGTGATACGAAAAACGTTCATGCATTTGGTGAGACGTTGTTGTGCGGTCAACCGTCGGCCGAGGATTTTTTGGTTGCCAAGGGGCGGGGCGTAGAGGTAGTCATTACTCTGCGAAAAACGGCGGAGATTGCTTGGGATGAGGAAAACGTTGTGAAGGATCTCGGCATGGAGTTTCATCGAATCGCTTTCGGTGCCCCACCGACTCTCACCGATGACGTTTTTAAAAAATCTCTCGCGCTGTTAGCTGCAAATAAAGGTAAGTCGGTGATGTTGCATTGCGGTTCTGCAAATCGTGTCGGAGCGATTTGGCTGGCGCACCGTGTTCTAAACGATGGCGTTGGTTTGCAGGCCGCACGCCAAGAGGCAAAAGAGGTAGGGTTGCGAACAATTGGCTACGAGCAGCGGGCTCTGCAATACATCGCCAAGGAAAAATAACGGTGACGTTCTGGCGTTACCCACTCTAAGTTGCCGTTGTGAACTCGCTATTGCCTGAGTTTTCGAATGGTGAATGGGGTTTCGACCGCTGCCAAATTCTAGCGAATCACGTAAACTCGCGGATCAGAATATGGGGCGGCCATCAGGTGGCGAAGCACCTGATGGCTGTGGGAACCCAGTAAATCTCCTTCCGCGGAATCTCTGCACTTCTAACGGACAAGACCTGTCATGCGAATTGTGCTCTGTTATCCCGTCGAGTCTCGCCATGTCGACCAGATCCGCGCTGCGGCCCCTGGTTGTGAAGTGGTGAATGCTGGGCAGGAAGGAATTGACGAGTGTTTACCAACGGCTGATATCTTCATTGGGCACGCCAAGGTGCCGGTTGATTGGGATCGTGTTTTGGCAGCAGGGAGGTTGCGATGGATCCAGTCTTCCGCCGCAGGGTTAGATCATTGCCTGGTGCCCGGTGTGATTGATTCAGACATTGTCGTAAGCAGTGCGTCTGGATTGTTTGCTCCGCAGGTCGCGGAGCAAACGTTTTCACTCTTGTTTGGCCTGCTGCGGCGATTGCCGTTGTTCTTTCGAGCTGAAGCGAGCCGGCAATTTGTACGATTGCCAACCGACGATTTGCGGGGCAAGACAATCGGCATCGTTGGGATGGGCGGGAACGGGCGAATGTTGGTTCGGACGCTGTCGCCCTGGGACGTGCGTTTGGTGGGCACCGATTATTATCCAGTTGATCCTCCGAATGGCCTGGATCAATTATGGCCAGCCGACGAATTGGAACGCTTACTTGAGGTTAGTGATATCGTTATTCTCACACTGCCCTTGAATGTTCACACCCAGGGGTTATTCGATGAGGCCTGTTTTTCAAAAATGAAGGCTGGGAGTTACTTGGTCAATGTCGCGCGGGGCGCCGTCGTTGTCGAAACCGCGCTAGTCAAGGCATTGCAGTCAGAGCACTTAGCGGGCGCTGGTCTCGATGTCACCGAAGTTGAGCCCTTGGCTGACGACAGTTTGCTGTGGGATGATCCCAGCGTAATCATCACGCCTCATGTTGGTGCCCAATCAGCGAGACGGGTGGACGATACGACTGATTTGGCTTGCCTCAATTTGAAACGGTTTTTCGACGGTCAGCCCCCATACAATCGCGTCGAAAAGAAGCTGGGCTTTCCGCACCCTTCGGTGGTGTGGCGGAGGAGCGACCAGTGAGTAGCAGCAACCGCGGTACGCGACCCTGCGATGCGGTATTGATGCACAATAGCGATGTCGTTGGTCCAATGCGATTGCCGATGAATCGGGCAGATGATTTCATCGCCCTCTTCAATCGGGTGTACGCAGGGCTTGGAATCTCCCTAGTTCTTAAGCCAACGGTACTTAAGCCAGCGGTACTTAAGCCAGCGGTACTTAAGCCACTGGCGGCCGAAACTGAATTCGTCGGAGGCGAGGGAGGCGAGGTCTCTACCCGCCGATTAGATGACCCCGAAAAAGAGCGGACGGAGCAGTCGCATTCAAAAAAAATCCCCGGCGGTCCAGAGGACGCCGAGGATTCGTAAGTTTTCTTGTCGAGATCTTCAACCGTTTTAAGAGTGGAAGGGCATCAGCGTACGAATGAACGATTTTCGCTTTGGCTGTCGCCAGGTCAACTCACCCAATTCCGGTACTCCAATCTCATGATCGAGCTTACGGCCTAGTGGCCGCAAGATGGCTCGCAACCGCAGGTTGGCTCGCAAGGAGCTGCACAGGTTGGCTCGCAACCGCATGCTGGCTCGCAGCATGAGTCGCAACCGTGGTTGTGCTTGTGGAAGATCTTTCCGAACAAGCCCTTGAACAATCCGTGACGCTTTCCGCAAGGATCGCAGCAAGGATCGACAACTTCGCAACCACATGCAGGCTCACAAGGAGCTGCGCAGGTTGGCTCGCAGGGAGCTGCACAGGTTGGCTCGCAACCGCATGCTGGCTCGCAGCATGAGTCGCAACCGTGGTTGTGCTTGTGGAACAAGCGACCGAGCAGGCCACCCATCTTTTTCCCACCGCAGCAACCGGAGTCGCAGCAAGGATCAACAACTTCGCAGCCACATGCTGGCTCGCAAGCAGCAGCACAAGTGGGCTCGCACCCACAGGTTGGCTCGACATCGCAACAGCTATCACAACTGTGGCCACACAACTTGTCAAACAGACCGAACGCGCTAGCGTTGGCCGAGCTCGAAGCGACCATAGCAAAGGCCACCAGAGCAGGAACGATTACACGACGCATCGTGAGATCTCCATGGAATTAGGTTCATCGGGAAGGTTTTGTCACGATTGAGCCGCGACACGTCCGACGGGCCAATGACCCACTCGAAGCAGTTGCTCCGACCGAGCACCAGTGACGCTCGAGGGTATCGAGCAGTCATCGTTGGTCGACCGGCGTGTTGCGGCGCTTGTGACAGAACACCTGCTAATTGGTGTTCAGAAGAGCTATCGTCCAGGGAGCTTGGTAAAATACGGTGATCTCATAAGAATTTCCGATCCGCGAACTAATGACGTGTCAAGTTTAACGTTTGTGATCTTCACAAGACGTGATCGGCTTGTAGGGGATCGAGTCGCAACGCACCATTGCTGCCGTTGGAATAGACCAGGACGCGACGGGTAAATTGACCATGGCAAACACGCTGGAACACTCGCATGATCCACTGGAGATCTCTGCTCGGCTGACGGAATCGAATCAAAACTTCTTAAAAGACGGGATTTATGGTGCGATTGATGGAGCAGTAACCACCTTTGCCATCGTTTCCGGAGTCGCAGGGGCTGGCTTGTCACCGACCATCGTGATCATTTTGGGATCGGCCAATTTGGTAGGAGATGGATTCTCGATGGCAGCTAGTAACTTTCTCGGGACCCGGGCTGAAAATCAGCGAGCCGATCAGCTCAGGCAGGTTGAACAGCGGCACATTGAACAATGTCCGGAAGGTGAGCGGGAAGAAGTTCGCCAGATCTTGGCATCCCAAGGGTTCGACGGTGAGTTGTTGGAGGCGGCGACTGATCAAATTACCTCCAATCAAAAAAACTGGATCGAGACGATGTTACCGCACGAATATGGAATCGCTGTTGAGGCGGGCCAACCCGTTCGGGCTGCAACCGTCACCTTCGTGGCATTCGTCATTTTTGGTGCGATCCCACTACTGCCTTATGCTGCTGAATCACTCGGTGCGGCGGAGTCGCGCGAAGCCAACGGCTCTGATCTCTTCGGTTTCAGTTCGGCGATGACCGCTGCCGCTTTTTTCTTAGTCGGAGCTTTGAAATCAAGATTTGTTCAGCAACCGTGGTGGCTGGCTGGATTGGAGACATTGATTGTGGGTGCGGCGGCGGCGGCGTTGGCGTTCATCGTCGGGAAACTCCTCGCCTCTTTTGGTGCTTGAATAAGAGATTCAGAAAACGGTGCATGCGACAGCACCTAAGTGAATCACTTAATCCCTGCTTGATGTGGAAGACAACTTGCACCTCGATCGATGTGGCCCGTGATCGAAGGTGTGCTCGCGGGGGGAGTATTTCCTGAGCCAGCTTTTTGTGTTTCTTTTGATTAATGGCCGGCGACCACGCGGTGGAATTCGGAATCCCCCACCAAGAAACCGATCTTGGGTTTGAATGCGATGCCATGTGGGCGTTTGAGACTCGTGGTTTGCTTGCTGCGTTTGCCACCCATGACCGTTTCGATTTTGTTCGTTTTCAAGTCGATGCGGCGGATCGCATGATTTTCGGTATCGACGACCAAAATGCGTTGCTGATCGTCAATCACCAGGCCTTTGGGGCCTTTGAATGTTGCCTGAAGTGGGTCGCCGCCATCACCCGAGTACCCTTTTTCTCCCGTTCCGGCAATATGCTGTAGGGTATTCGTTTGACGAACGATTCGCCAAATGCTGTTACCTTCGCGCAGTGCGATCCATATGTATTGGGGATCGACCGCCAGAGATCTTGGCCCAAATAGCGCGGAGCCGGACGCTTTTGATCCATGAACGGGCAATTTCTTTTCACCCGTTCCTGAGATGGTTTCGACGATGCCTGTTTTTAAATCGATGCGACGGATTCGGTGATTGCCGGTGTCAGCGACGAGGACACCGTCGCGACCGTCGAGGACAACACTATGAGGCTGTCGAAAGCGGACCCGATCGCCCCGGTCATGATCACCCTTGAAGCCGGGCTCACCATCGCCGGCCAACGTTTCAATCAATCCTGTTTCTGAATCGATTCGGCGAATCACGTGATTACGTGTGTCGGCAATGAACAGATTGCCATCAGTGTCAACGCGAACTTCGTGCGGCCAATTAAAGGTTGCCTGTGTCGCGGGACCACCGTCACCGCTGTATCCCGAGACTCCTGTTCCGGCGACTCGCATGAGTCTGCGGCCGTCTAGTTTGCCCGCGTATACACAGTGATCATCGATGGTGGTGACCCACCAATCGTTGGATTGGATTTCGACGCCGAACGGGTTCCCCAATGAAAGTTGCTTACGGTCCGAATCGGGTTGCGACGGCGAATAGGGCTGCTGCCGAATCGCTGGTTCGCCGCTCCCCGCAAAGATAGTTGCAGTTGGGGTGACTGCCGGCGGACTGGCCACGACTGCTTCCGGTTCGGTGGCTGAGGCTTGGGGAAAAACGTCAGTTATCGCTTGGCTGAGAATGCAGCCGCAGAGGATCGAGCTAAACAGAAGGGGTGCAGCAGGGAACATAGCAACAGACTCAGATGCGGGCGTGACCGAATAAGCTCTGAGTGTGAGTCAAACCGCTGACTGTTACAACTACTTGCAGCAGTTTAGTTCTGCTCTGCTTGCTGGTTTTTGCGGAGCTCGTACTGCTTCAGTATTTCTGGACAGTCCAGAAGGGCATCAACGATGTCGGCGGCCCATTGTGTTCCTCGCCCGTTCCGCAAAATCGAGATGACTTTTTCCAGTGGCATGCCGCTTCGATAGGGGCGATCGCTGGTCATCGCATCAAACGCGTCTGCTACGGCCAGCAATTGAGCATCACGGGGAATCGCTCTACCTGCCAACCCATCGGGATAACCAGTGCCGTCCCACGCTTCGTGGTGATGTCGTACGGCGGGTAAAATCTGTTTGAATTGCCGTATCCCTTGCAAAATATCAAAACCAAGCACGGGATGAGCTTTGATTTGTTCGAATTCTTCTTCGGTCAATTTTCCAGGTTTGCAAAGAACCGAATCTTGGACACCAATCTTGCCAATATCGTGAAGGATGCCTGCCATCCGAATTCGTGTGACTCCTTCTTCATCAAATCCCATTCGTTTCGCAATCGCAACGGCTACATCCGCAACCCGGGATGAGTGGCCACAGGTGTAGGTGTCTTTGGCATCAAGCGCAGAAACGAGGGACTGGATCGTACCCTCGAACATCTGCTGCATTTCTTGGTACTGACGCTGGTTGATCAAGTGAAAGCCGAGCATCATCGAGATCGACTTTATCAGATCGGCCTCGACCGTTCCGAACTCAGCTTGCTCGAGCGTGCGAACGGCAATCATCCGGCCCAGTTTTTGATTTTGCCGCTGGATGGGGACGACAATGGTCCGGACATTGGCTGGCGCCGTCGCATTGGGCGTGTTAACAATCCCAACGGGTACGCCGAATCTCTCGTCACCTGCATTTTTGACAATCGATTGCTGTTCTGTGTAATCCGCTAGGTCCCTTACCCATTCGGGCTTCCCTGCATTGCCGATCTGATAAAAACAATCTTCCTGGCGACCTTGGTCATCGCAAGGTAGATCGATTGCGATCCAAATCGCATCCAGGCAGGGAGCCAACTCCTCCAGAAGCGAGTGGCAGACTTGCCCGGATGCCTCATCTAACCTCAGCCTTTCGGAGAGCTGGTGTAATAGCGTCAATTCCTCGAATTTGATCGAGAGGGCTTGGGCCATCTCCTGCAATTCATTTTCCAACGTGCTATTGGGAGCGTGATTGAGACAAGTCTCAGCTGTACAAAGAGCTGGGATCGTATCCTTTTGCTCGTCGTTGATTGACGGGAATGCGGGGATAGTTGCTGCAACAGGGCCAGACTGAATTGGAGCCAGTGGTAGGGGGGCGGCTGCCGCTAGGATTGCGATTGACGGGCTATCGGCCTGACAAGGGACTGAATTATCGAATGTGATCGCTGATTTGTCGGCAGAAAGCATCAAAAGTATTTTCCAGCAGGTAGATCGAACCGCGTGATTTAACCCTAGTTCGTTTATCGCCTCCGCGACCAGGATTGCGGTTAAGCACTGGTTGGGACGCAACAACGCTGCAGGCCATTAGGATAACCGTATCGGTTATAGCGATTGAGAATGATTACAAGGTGACGGGATGACGAACCGTGCCGTGCGACCTTATGATTGGGCCGCAGAACTCTCCGCCACAAATAACTACAACATCGATCCCTGCTATGACTGAATACCGCACTGAAAAAGACTCAATGGGTGACGTCCGCGTCCCGGCCGATGCGTACTATGGAGCCCAGACTCAGCGTGCCGTCGAGAATTTTCCGATCAGTGGGTGGCGGCTTCCCGGACCGATGATCTCCGCCATGGGATTGGTCAAATACGCGTGTGGCGTTGCCAACCGAGATCTCGGTAAATTGACCGGATCCGGAACCAACCCACTCGATGATTCGCAAGTCGAGGCAATGCTAGCTGCGGCACTCGAAGTGGCTGACGGGAAGTTGGCCGATCAATTTCCGATCGATGTGTTTCAAACTGGCAGCGGCACCAGTAGCAACATGAACGTCAATGAAGTGATTAGCAATCGCGCGACCGAGATCGCGGGGGGCGATCGGATCTCGGCTGGCAAACTGGTCCATCCAAATGATCACGTCAACATGGGGCAAAGTACGAATGACACATTCCCCACAGCAATTCATGTCGCGGCGGCAAGCGAGATCCATCGGACTCTCTTGCCTGCCTTGCAGAGAATGCACGGAGAGTTGTCATGCAAAGCAGCGGCCTGGGATAAAGTTATCAAAATCGGCCGAACTCATCTGATGGATGCGACTCCCTTGAGACTAGGGCAAGAGTTCGGTGGTTTTGCACGACAGTTGGAATTGTCGATGGCTCGTGCTGAGGCTGCGAGCAGGGCGCTTCACGAGTTGCCGGTTGGTGGAACAGCGGTCGGGAGTGGCATCAATACGCATCCTGAATTTGGACGCCGTGTTGCAGAGGTATTAGCAGCGAAAACGGGGATCGAGTTTATCGAAGCAATCAACCATTTTGAAGCGAATGCGCAGCGGGACGCATTGGTGCAAGCTCATGGTGAGATCAAGTGCATCGCTCAAACGCTGTTCAACGTTGCCAACAATATCCGCTGGCTCGGCAGCGGTCCACGTTGTGGTTTTTATGAGGTGAAACTACCAACTCGCCAGCCTGGGAGTTCAATCATGCCTGGAAAGGTGAATCCCGTCATGTGTGAATCGATGATGCAGTTAACCGCAAGAGTCATGGGCAATGACACGACGATGACGGTCTGCGGAGCTTCAGGCGGTAATTTTCAGTTGAACATCATGATGCCGGCAATGGCTCACACAATGCTTGAATCGGTCCACTTATTAGCGCATGGGGTTGAAGCCTTTGTCGATTTTTGTGTCGACGGGATGGAACCGAACGAAGAAGCTTGCGAAGCGGCGGTTGAGCAAAGTTTATCGATGTGTACCAGCTTGAATCCACTGATCGGCTACGAGCAGGCCGCTAAGTTGGCCAAAGAGGCATTTGCGAGCGGACAAACGATTCGCCAGCTCTGTCAAGAAAAGGAAATTTTGCCAGAGGAGACGTTGGCTGAAGCGCTTGACCCGTGGAAAATGACCGAACCGCAAGAATAATGCTGGGGCCCTCTTGATGAAAGTCGTCAGGCCGATCCAACTCGAATGGGAAAGCGTCAGAGAGTCAGGTCCAGCATGAGCACTCATTTTGATTCGAATGGCAATGCCCGAATGGTCGATGTTTCGGCCAAGGGTGTGACTGTTCGCGAAGCCGTGGCGAGCGGTCAGCTTGTGATGGCTGAAGCGACGGCGAAGATGATTCGTGGAGGTAATGCGAAGAAGGGAGATGTGCTGGGGGTCGCGAGACTGGCCGCGATTCAAGGATCCAAGCAGACAGCAACTTTGATTCCTTTGTGTCACTCGATTCCGATCGAAGCAGTTAGCGTGGACTTCGAATGGATTGACCCCGTCGTTTTTGGCCAGTCCCCATCAGTAGAGTCCCCATCAGTAGAGTCCCCATCTTCAGAGTCCCTACAAGCGGGGGCAAGCACCGAAACCCTGCGTTGCGTCGTTCGCGTCCGAACTAGCGGAAAAACCGGCGTCGAGATGGAGGCGTTAACGGCGGTTTCCATCGCCTGCTTGGCAGTCTACGACATGGTTAAATCGGTCGACCGCGGTATCGTGATCGGCCCGTTGCGTTTGGAGGAGAAGTCTGGAGGGAAATCGGGCGATTTTCGTCGCAAGCCAGGCAACTCCTGTTAGTTAGAGTCTCGAATTGCGGTTTCTTCGGTGCAGGTTGTGTAAGTGCCGGAATGGTAAGGGAGTTCAGGCAGGCTTACTCGCCACTTCTAACCCAGTCTTCGATGGATCTGACCGCAATGAATTTGGCCTCGACGATTCGCTCTGGCGACTCAAAAGCTATCACGCCACGGGCAAGAACTGACCATAGTCCGACGGGCTTACAGCGTTTGTACGCACCGATCGAAGGTCCTCTGCGCCAGGTCGAATTACGATTATCCTCGGAGCTAGAGAGCCCGTACGAAGCGTTGCTTCCTTTGTTGCGACACGGGACCCAACTGGGTGGCAAGCGGCTTCGTCCCGCAATCCTACTGCTCGCGGGGCAAGCGGTTGGTTCGGTAAGTCCCGAGCACATTGTGCTGGGAACGGTGATCGAAATGGTTCACACAGCCACGCTGGTTCATGATGACGTGTTGGATGCGGCGGAGACCCGTCGACATGTTCCGACCGTCAACGCGCGATGGAATGATCACACCAGTATCTTGTTGGGCGACTACCTTTTCTCGCAGAGTTTTCGTTTGGCTGCCACGTTACCGTCGACTGAGGCTTGTCGTTGGATTGGTGAGGCTGCTCGCTTGGTTTGCGAGGGTGAACTCCGGCAGGTACTTGATCGGAATACGATCGATTTAGATGAGTCGACCTACTTTGACATCATACGCGGGAAGACAGCGGAACTTTGTCGAGTTGCTTGCCAACTTGGCGCCCGATACGCAGGTGCTAGCGGTGACCAACTTCGGGCACTGGGAAACTATGGCGAGTCTCTTGGCATCGCGTTTCAGATTGCGGATGACTACCTCGATCTGTGGGGTGAGGACGGTGCGGTTGGTAAGACGCTCGGCACGGATATCGAGCAAGGAAAGATGACTCTCCCGGTGATTCGTCTACTGGAAACGGCAGACCGTTTACAGAGACCAAGAATCATCCGAATCTTGCGCGGGCCAGCGGCAGAGAGATTGGCAGCAATTCGCCCATTGCTTGAGGCCAGCGATGCGGCGCAGTACACTCGTCGCACGGCCTTGCGATTCTGCGACCATGCGGTTGGGTCGCTGGATCTGCTGCCGGGGTCACACGCGAAGGACTGCCTGCAGGCGATCGCGGAGTTCAGCGTTTCGCGTCGTTTTTAAAAAACGCACTCAACGATGCGACACCGTATCGATCTGATGATGCAAGGGGAGAGTGCAGCTAAACAAAAAAAAACGCCTCCCATCTGCGGGGATGGGAGACGCAATTCGACGGGATAGTCGAGCGTTGGTCTGAAACTCATTCGATCGCATTGAACGAATGATCTAGGCTTTAAACCAACTCTTTTTTCGCTCCGACCAAAGTTCTTAGTCGCTCGGCCAACAGATGGGCGTCGAACGGTTTTTTGAACGTTTCGTTGATGCTACTTCGATCAAAGCTCATCGGCTGTCCGTCGTCTGGAAGCAACGCGATCAGAATGATATCCGTGAAGTCGATATTCTTCCGCAAGTTTTGGCAGATCTGTACTGCCTCAATCTTACCGATTGAAAAGTCGACGATAATGCAATCCGGATTGAAGCTTTCAGCTTGGATTCCTGCTTCGAACCCGCTTGCGGCAACTGCCACTTTGAACGACTTCTCAGGCGGCAATTCACGCTTCAGGTTTTCAATCAACACCTGGTCTTGGGCGACGATCAGGCATTTCGCCATCGCTTCGTCTTCCAAATCCCCAAGTGGCATACCGTGCTCCTTCAGGAATTTGATCAAATATTCCCTTGGAATTCGGCGATCCTGTGATCCAGGAATGCGATAGCCTTTCAAACGCCCCGAATCGAACCATTTTGAAACGGTTCGGGGTGCTACTTTACAGATCTTGGCGACCTGTCCAGTTGTGAAGACCTTCATATTAGGCTCTCCATAACGCCTCGTTTAATTTCCCTCGAACAATGGTGCGTCGGTAACCATTGTTCTCGCAGCCCTTCTTCGCAAATCTCAGACCAAACAACCGGTCCTGATCGGTTGTCTTTGCTCATAGCGGTGGGTCGCTATCAACAAATCAATGCTCTGTTACTTTACGCTGGGTCGGGGCTACCCGGTTCGCATCTTGCGACGCTGACCGTGCGGGATCCTCGCGGTTTTGGTTGTCAAATTCTTTTCTACGATCACTTGGGTGAGCAATCGCTCGCATCACTGGCGGCCCCACGGATGTGGAATCACCATTACTGCGAAATCGACGGGGTAGAAGCTGCGATGCAACGGCGATCAATGCCCAACGCTCGCGACCGGTGAAGCCGAGCAAGTAGATACTTGCCACAACCCCGACTCAGCCAGGAACGTTCGGCCATGGTCGCCGAATCGCGTTCGCGTAGGAATTCGGTCGAAACCGGCATCTTTTCGCGAATGCATTCCCAGATTCCCCCCTGGGTAAACATCGGACTGATCATCTGCCACCGGTGGCTTTCGAAACTCGAAAGCGACCCAGCTGAAAAGCTCGCTGTCCGACACTTAGTTTCGAGTAAAACCGTGCTAACTCTTTAGTGCGTTTGCATGTGAATAAGCACTATCAACGGTTTCTTTGCTCTTGGCCCTCCCAATCGGTCCCGGTTGAGGGATGCCGCTGACCCCGAAATGTCGCCAAACCGCAGTAAATATCGTGTTTTGTGACCCAATCGTTGCATCCCGTCGGTCCTCGAAGTTGGGCAAAAAAAGTTTCGCTTTTTATTTTTCGCGCTGGACTGGATCGGCGGTCGGACGACTGCTTGGGGCGATTCGGAGCATGCCATGCAGCCACAGCCTCCAACTCGGGCGGTCATCCTCCCTCGTAGTTGGTAGATTCATCGCTGGATGCCCTCCGGTGGAAGGCAACAATGCGAGTCGAGAGAGAGACGATTCACTTTTTTATCGATACCACACTTGCGGTTTTGCACACTGGACAACCAAATTGTGGTTGAGCCTCTTGTCAACCAGTGCATGCGTTTTTAGCCAACGCAGTGTTCCGTTAAATCCCTTTATTCCTCCGCGATAGCCAAAACGTAAAAACACCATGGAAGATTCGGCCCTTCAATATTTTCGGCAGGCGATTGAGACTCCCAGTCCGTCTGGATTCGAAGAACCCATCCAGTCTCTGACCCGAAATTACATTGGGCCCTTCTCTGAGCAACTCCGGACCGATGTGCACGGCAATTTGATCGCGTCTACTGGTGAATCGGCGGGGCCCCGCTTGATGTTCGCTGGGCACTGCGACCAGATAGGGATGCTGGTTTCTTACATCGATGAAAAAGGATTTGTTTACGGACAAACGATTGGCGGGTGGGATCCCCAGCAATTGATTGGCCAGGCGATGACGATCTGGACGGCAAATGGACCGTTGCCGGCCGTCATCAGTCGAAAGCCCATTCATTTGCTCACTTCGCAAGAGCGTGACAAGGTGGTCAAGTTTCACGAGTTATGGCTCGACGTGGGCGCCGCCGATGGTGTGGAGGCAGCTGAATTGATAAAGATTGGAGACCCGATCACTCTCGATTTGAATTACCGCCCATTGCGAGGGCAGCTTGTGTCTGGTCCTGGAATGGACAATAAGTCGGGAATGTGGACGGTGATGGAGGCACTGCGTCGGGCATATGTTTCACAAGCCCCGCTGCGGTGCCATCTGCACAGTGTGGCGACGGTCCAAGAGGAGATCGGTTTGCGGGGAGCGAAGACAGCGGCTGGCAGTATCAATCCCGATGTCGGAATCGCCGTTGACGTGACACACGCGTCGGATTGCCCCACGATCGACAAGCAAAAGCAGGGAGATATTGCGGTGGGAGGGGGACCGGTGATTTTCCGAGGTCCCAATATTAATTCGCGAGTCGCGGAACGTTTGATCAGTTTGTGCAAGGAACATTCGATTCCGTTCCAGCTCGCGGCCATCGGTCGCGCCACGCCGAACGATGCGAACGCATTGCAAATTCACGGGTCTGGTGTAGCGACCGGATTGGTTGCGATTCCAAATCGTTATATGCATTCAGCGGTAGAAGTTGTCTCGCTGGATGACTTAGATCATGCCGCTGAATTGTTAAAGCAATTCGCTTTGGCTCTCTCATCAGATGATGACTTTACGCCTCAGCTGGGATGATCGGCGGACCATTCCGGAAACTGCTACGATACGGCCCCTGGTCGGGTGGGGTGGCGAGTTTCAAGCAGAGAATCGAGAACTACCATGGCAAAAGTTTTACTTGTCGAGGACAGTCCCACGCAGGCCGTCGAAATGCGCATGCTCTTGGAGGAAGGATCGCACGCGGTCAAGCATGTCGGCAATGGTCGCCAAGCCATCAAGGTACTTGGAGATGAATCGCTTGACTTGGTGGTGACGGATCTGGAAATGCCTGAAATGAACGGTTTGGAATTGGTGGAAGCGATGAAAGTCGATTTCCCTCATATACCTGCCGTGCTGGTCACCGCCAAAGGAAGTGAAGATTTAGCGTCCAAGGCGCTGCATGCGGGAGCGGCTGGGTATGTACCCAAGCACCATTTACAAACGATGCTCAATGACACGGTTGCCGACGTGTTGGGGGTCCTTCAGACCGATGCTAGTTTCTCAAAATTAATTTCAACCTTGCATAAGAACCAATTTGTTTTTGTGCTGCCTAATGACGCAGACTTAATTTCGCCGCTGGTGGGTTTGTTGATGCAGGTGATCGCGGGGATGGAGCTGATTTCCGGATCCGAATTGGTGCGAATCGGAGTCGCGGTCGAACATGCATTGTTGAATGCGATGTTTCGGGGCAACCTGGAACTTGGGCCATCAGTCACGCCGGGGCATCGAGCTTTGGTTTATGACGGTGCTACCAGCAATTTGATCCAACAGCGTCAATCCTCCGATCCGTACCAAACGCGACAGGTTTACGTGGACGCGACAGCGAGTCGGGACGAAATTCGAATCTCGATCCGCGACGAAGGGAAAGGGTTCGACACCTCCTCGGTGCCGAAACCCAGCGATTTGAAAAAGTTGAATGCAGAATCGGGGCAGGGACTCGTCTTGATGTCCAGTTTCACGGATTCGTTGATCTTCAATGATCAGGGAAATGAAGTCACGTTGGTCAAGCGTTGTGACGCGAATTGAAGGCGACTTGGGCTGCACTTTTCAAGTGCAAAGCGGAATAAGTGGTCTGTCGGTGGGAGGGGGCTGCGGGCTCGAATTTGAATCTGCCGTATACTGAAATGATGTCCTTAAAGAAGGGGAACTCATGAAGTACAAGGTGAGTGAAACGGAACCGCGTTCGGTGGGAACGCAGCGACGTACCACCGCGAATCTATCAATCGGTGCTTATCTGATCCAGAGACTGATGGATTACGGCATCGACGACTTGTTTGGGATTCCGGGCGACTACGTACTGTCGTTTTATAGCGAGCTTGAAAAGAGCCCGATCAATGTGGTCGGCTGCACTCGTGAAGATTGTGCTGGATTTGCTGCGGACGCTTATTCACGTTTGCGGGGAATGGGCGCCGTCTGCGTCACTTATTGTGTTGGTGGATTGAGTGTGTGTAACTCGATTGCCGGCGCTTACGCTGAAAAATCTCCCGTCGTCGTAATCTCAGGGTCGCCTGGGCTGCAAGAACGCAAAGTGGGGGCTCTGCTGCACCATATGGTGCGGGACTTTCGGACGCAGATCGATGTATTCGAAAAATTTACGATCGCGGGTGCCGAACTGAACGACCCTTTGACGGCATTTTCAGAAATTGATCGTGTTTTGGACGCTTGTGATCGGTTTAAACGACCGGTATATCTCGAGTTGCCACGGGATATGGTTCACGTTGTGCCTCCGGTCGCTCACGGCTATTCCGGCGTTTCTTATGAAGTCGACGTCGAGGCGACCCAGGAAGCAATCCGCGAGATATTCGAGCGGTTGAAACAGGCTGAACGCCCGGTGATTATCGCAGGAGTCGAACTGCATCGATTTGGCTTGCAGGATGAGATGTTGCGTCTTGCCGAATCCGCGGGAATTCCAATCGCGACAACCATGTTGGGTAAGAGTGTCGTGAGCGAGCGGCATCCGAAATTCATTGGACTTTATGAAGGCGCGATTGGTGATCCGAAGGTCACTGAGTTTGTTGAAAATAGTGACCTTGTTTTGCTCCTCGGAGCGTTCTTAAGTGATATTAATCTGGGGATCTATACGGCAAATCTTGACCCCGACCGGTGTGTTTACGCCACCAGCGAAACGCTAAGAATTTCTCATCACCATTATCACAATGTCGATTTGAAAGAGCTCTTGGTCGGACTTTCAGAATGTCTGCTTAGCTCGGGTGAGACATCTGATTTGTCTGTTCGTGAGGTACCCAAGTCGCTCGGACGCTCTGCTGAAACAACCGATGATTTTGAGTTGCAGGCTGCACAGCCATTGCGGACCAGCCGCATCATTCAAATGTTGAATCGACTGATCGATGATCGATCCATTGTGGTCGCCGATGTTGGTGATTCTCTGTTCGCTGCAACGGAGTTAACGATTCATGATCGGGGTGAGTTTCTGAGCCCTGCCTATTACACGTCGATGGGATTCAGCATTCCGGCCGCACTTGGTGCCGCCACCGCTCGCCCGGATCATCGGGTGGTTGTCTTGGTTGGCGATGGTGCTTTTCAAATGACAGGTCAAGAATTGAGCACGCTGATGGCGCGAGGCCACAATCCTATTGTCATCCTTCTGGATAATCACGGTTATGGAACCGAACGCTTTTTGCATGAGGGGGAGTGGGAGTACAACGAAGTGCATCCCTGGCGCTACACCGAACTGACGAAAGTCTACGGCTGCGGTGTTGGGCATCTGGTCGAAAACGAAGGTGAATTCCAGGAAGCGGTTGACTTGGCATGGAAAGATGCTGAGCAGCCGCATCTGATACAAGCGAGGCTCATGGAAAACGATGCCAGTGAGACGCTGAAGAAACTCGCTGATCGAATGAGCCGTAAAGTGTCTGGAGGACCGGATTGAGGGGTTATCACGCGCCATGGCCGAGACTGTGCATGAGCTACGCCTGAATGAGAGGGCGCCTGAGTGAGATGGCGGCTGAAGGAGAGGGTAAGCGGCCTCCGCAGGCTCTGGTTTCTGCCGGGCGACAAATATCTTGTTTAGCTGGTGGATTTGGGCTCGATTAATCGCTCAAGCATTCGATCGAGCTTGGCGAATGTTTTGGTCGCTTGAAAGCCACCGACTTGTTCGCGGCAGGTTTCTCGCATTTCTGTGCGTCGTTGGGAACACTGAAAGTTGATCACTAATTGGGTTGCTTCTCCCAGGTCGTCGTACAGGCATTCCGGGGGCGCAAGATCTGGATAATTCAGTCGGTTTGGCAGGATTGGGATGGCACCAGCCCAGATCGCTTCGCAGATAGCGATTCCAAAGAATTCGTGGTCGGCGGTTGAGACGACCAAATCGATGTTACGTAGATGTTGCCAATATTCTTGTTGGCTCACGGCAAAGCCGTCGTGAATGATGCGAGATCGGTGTTTTTGTAGGATTGATTCCAGGGATTCCGATGGTGCTCGGCGATGCGAACCCAGCAGAATCAAACGGAATTCCAGTCCGAGTTTGTCGAGGTCGTCGATAAGTTCCTCGAATCGATCTGGTCGTTTGTCATATTCCCAGCGGGCGACCCAACCGATGGTGAGCGGTTCATTGGAGCTACGGGGCGGCATTGGGGTAGGCGGTGAGAAGCCAGGGGCGACGACTTTCGAGTTCTCGCTAAGCTGTTTCAGGTCATGCAAATCCGCTCCATCGGGCATTTGGGCCAATAATTTACGACTCGCCGCTTGGAATGATTGAAGGTGGAACTGCGAGTTGAAAATAACGCTATCGGCAGTCAAAGCCGAAAGCAGATTGGTGTAACCATAGTGGTGGTCAATGCGAGCGTTGGGAGCTACCGGGTAAGTCAGTTGATTCTCGTGAAAATAAATGGCGGTTGGCGTCGTTGCTAAATCGGTGCTCCGAAGTATCCCTCGCCATGATGGCAAATCAAGCATGTCGGTGCAAAAGATGACATCGGGTTCGAACCCCTCAGCAAGGACTGCGGTTGCAGCGCGTGCGAGTTCCAGGGGCGCCGATCGCATTCGCCATTTCCAGTGAACGGGTTTGCCAGTCACTAATTCCCACTCGAAACGGCTATGCTCGACGGCATCCTCAAGAAAACGTCGATGACTACCACCGAAGAACGGTTCAATCGCAAGCACTTTGAGTTGCTTTGCGGCGGAGGGCATGGCGTGGCGAACCTATCCGAGGGAAGACAGAGGTTGGGCAGGCGAAGAAATTCTTTGAGTGCATGCCGCGATTGGACGCTGGGTTTGTTTGCCGGATCTTATCATGATCCCAGATCTCACTGGTCGAGATGATCGTAATCCCGGGGCTCGTTGGTCGAGATGATCGTACTATGGCTGACCAGGATAGTGATTTTAGGAAGCCGAATTTTGAGGCTTCCGTCGTTCGGCAGAAGCGCGATTCGGAAGCTGTCGTTTCGAATTGGGAAGATCAAGCCTCAGTAACGACGTACTCGCTGGATTAGCATCATCCCCAACATCGCCATGATGCCATTTCCCATCCAAACACCGTAAGGCGGCAGAACACCATCCTTGGACTGTTCGAGACCAAAAATGAATAACGGATAGTAGACCAGCAAGGTGGGCAGGAAACAGAGTCCAAAGGTGGACCAGTAATCACTCGTCTTGGCGATCATTGCCAGGGGAGCGCCGACGAGCACGAAAAAGAAGCAGCTGAAGCCCCACGCCCAGCGTCGCCATGGTTCCGTTTTTAAGCGAATCAATCGCCGCTGGCTCGAATCGAGTGAGTTTTGAATCGCTTGGCCACTGCCACCGGCGATCTGGCCCGGGCGAGTGGTCAGCAATGAGAAACCAAGGTGGGCCGCCATTCGGCCAACGGTGGCGTGTGCCAAATTGTCGGTGCGAATCCGCTCGCCACTGATCAGACTTAGAGGGACTTCGCTTGGGCTACGGTCACTCACCGGCTGTTGTCGCATGGCGTTGGATAAAGGAATTTCGACTTCGATCTCTCCGGGGAATTCGGTGTGGAAGGAAGTGCCGCCATCGAATTGACTGTCGACCACACGCAGCATTAATGTCTGGGTTTCCGGGTCAAGCCGTAATTCGCCTTCTTTGGCTGTGAGTTTTCGAGACCCATCGGCTCCTCGATTGTGGACCGTGACAGTGGGACGAATCAGTTTGCGTCCAATAACATCGCGTACATGAATCGAAAAACCTTGCTCTGAGGTGTAGGTATGCTCGCTTTGCAAAACGCGGTAGGCGATATCCTCGATCGAAAGCAGGACGACCCGATTCACACCAGGGCGACCCCAGGAGACGGCCAAGTCGGAGACAAAGACCGCGATCGGACTTAACAATGCAGCGAAGATCAACGCGGGTTGAATTATTTTGAGCGGTGAAATTCCAGAGGCTTTCACCGTAGCCACTTCGCCATCGGATGCCATTCGCCCATAGACGCAGCAGATGGAAAAGAGTGCCGTCGCCGGAAAAGCGAATTGCAGAGAAATCGGCAACACGAATGGCAGAAGCTGGATGATCGCCATGGCTCCCAATCCACGACGAAGCAATTCACGGCCCACACCAATCATCAGAATTAATAGTGTCAGCGCAATAAGCGACACCACAAAGATCTTGAAGATCTCCAGCAAGACATATCGCGTTAGGCGGGTGGGCATTACCGACGCACGAATTCGAAAAACGGAAAATCATGAAATGGACCGCGACTACGCCTCCTGGCATAGCAAAACACGACTCTCGGACGGTAGAGGAAATGTTGCCAGGTAGAGCTAGAGGGCGGGTAACGAGCGAGTTTTGACGAATGTAGAGGAAGACTTCCGGGCTCTGCGGGGCAATCTGAGCGTTGCGTTGGTAGTTTGCGGGGTCTGCGGGCCATGGGGCGAAAGGGGGTCGCCGTCCTTTTTCATCACCAGATTGGCTGGTACACTCGCCTCTCAACCGATTCTGCTACTACTTTCCAACCGGGATCTGAAATGGCCGCACGTAAGGGTTCTGACTTCGCTGGCTTGTCTGTCGCCATTGTCACGCCATTCGCCGATGGCGGAGTCGATTATGTTCGATTGCGTGAGCAATTGGAATTTCAGATCGCCGCCGGTACTCGCTGTATTGTTCCGGTAGGAACCACCGGCGAGTCGCCAACCCTGTCGCACCAGGAGCATGATCGTGTGATCACGGAAGTCATCCAATGTGTCGCGGGGCGAGCAAAAGTGATGGCGGGGACCGGAAGCAACAGCACCGCCGAGGCTTTGCGGCTCACTCGTCGAGCCGCGGATGAGGGAGCGGATGCGACCCTGCAGGTTGCACCCTATTACAACAAGCCAACCCAAGAAGGTTTCTATCAGCATTTCCGAGCGGTAGCTGAGGAAGTTGATATTCCAGTATGCGTCTATAACATTCCTGGCCGTACCTGCAAAGAAATCGAAGTGGGGACGATCCAAAGGTTGTCCGAATTGCCGGGGATCACCATGGTCAAAGAAGCGACAGGGAAGCTGGATCAATGCTCAGCGATTGTCGGAACCACCGATCTGACCGTCTTGAGCGGTGATGATTCTCTGACCCTTCCAATGATGTCAGTTGGTGCGGAAGGTGTGGTTTCGGTCGTGGGGAATTTGGTTCCCACCGTCATGATCGAACTGGTCAACGCCGCGGCTGCTGGCGACTTCTTGACTGCGAGACAAGTTCATCATCGACTTTTCGCTCTTTGCAGCAACATGCTGGGTTTGGCGACGAACCCGATCCCTGTCAAAGCCGCCATGCAAATGCTTGGGCGAGATACCGGTGAGTTGCGACTCCCGATGACCGCTCTCGACGCACCACTTGCTGATCAGTTGCGGGAAACTTTGTTTGCTTTCGGTTTGCAGGAAACCGCAGCGACCTAACTTGCAGCGACCTAACTTGCAGCGACCTAACTTGCAGCGACCGACTTGGGGATCTGCTTCGATTTTGATGTTCTTCAGCAGGCGTCAGTTATCGTTGATTGATCTGTGGGACGCTCAGGGATTTCTCGTCTTCGACTGATCCGTATCGTCGTCTGAATGGTGAAGATTCAGAGCGGAGAGCAAGATAGATTAGTAGCCTCCGCCGTCGGTGCCTTTCACGACGATCGGTTCGAGTTCTAGTCGCTGTCGGCATTCATTCAGCATTGTAGAGGTGCGGCTGGTACCGATACGGGTAACGCCCAAGTTTCGGACCTTCAGTACGGTATCCATGTCCCGGACACCACCGGCCGCTTTGACTTGCACATGCTCAGGTGAGTGTTCACGCATCAGAGCCAAATCTTCCAGCGTGGCTCCGGATGACCCGTAACCGGTTGATGTCTTCACCCAATCGGCATTGATTTCACCACAGATTTGGCAGAGCCGGATTTTGTGCTCGTCCTGCAGATAGCAATTCTCAAAGATCACTTTGACCTTTCTTTTGGCGACGTGAGCTGCGTCGATAACCGAGGCGAGTTCGTCACGTACGTACCCCCATTCGCCACTCAAAACCTTTGAGATATTTACAACCATGTCCAATTCTTCGCAGCCGTCTTCGATGGCTTGTTTGGCCTCGGCTACTTTAATCGCCGTGGTATGCCCACCATGTGGAAACCCGATCGTGGTCGAGGCTTTGATGGTCGTCCCGTTCAATCGCTCTGCGCAGCGTCGGAGGTAATACGGCATGATGCAAACGCTCGCGGTGTCAAATGCGATCGCTTCATCAATGCCGGCTTCCAATTCGTCGGTTGTCATCGTCGGGATCAGCAACGAGTGATCGAGCATCTTGGCGATGTCTTGGTATTGGTAGCTCATTGAGTTCTTGCTGTGGGGGTTTGCGAGGTACTTGAATTCTGGGGGCTAGATTTGGCGTTTACTTGGCCAAGCGTCTTGGTGGCTGACTGGTTGTTACCGCAAGGCAAAATTTGTTTATAGCCTCGGCACAAAGTTGCGGAGGAATGTGTGACTTTGGATCAAAGCCAGTTTGCTCGATTCGACGCTTCCCTCGTACGCTCGGTCTTCGACTTCAACGCACACTGGGCCGTTGTACCCGGTGTCGGTCAGGATTGAAAAGAATTTTCCCCAATCGACATCGCCCATCCCGGGGAGTTTAGGGGTGTGGTAATCATTCGGATGAGCAAAAATGCCATGATCATCGAGGCTGTCTTGGTCGAGCCGAACATCTTTGGCGTGTACATGGAAAAGTTTTTCGGCAAACTCTCGAATCGGTTTCAAATAATCCATTTGTTGGAAGATGAAATGTGATGGATCGTAATTCAAGCCGAAGTGATCGCTGGGGATATCATTAAACATGCGTCGCCAAATCGCGGGACTGCCTGCCAAGTTTTTGCCTCCCGGCCATTCATCTGCGGTGAAGCTCATTGGGCAATTCTCAATGCCCACCTTTACACCATTTTCTTCAGCATGGCGAATCAGTGGTTTCCAGGTTTCCAAAAACCTTGGCCAATTATCATCAACGCTTTTCGTCCAATCTCGCCCGATGAATGTATTCATGCGGGTGAGTCCGAGCTTGGCAGTCGCAGAAATCACAGCCTGAATGTGCTGAGCCGCTTGATCCGCTTCCCTCAGATCGCACGACAGCGCATTGGGGTAGTACCCCAATCCACTGATCGTAACGCCAGATTTTGCTGACAGTTCCTGAATTCGAGCAAGTCCAGCTTCATCTAATTCAGAAACGTCAATGTGCGTAATCCCCGCGTAGCGACGGGTGGCTTTTCCTTGCGGCCAGCACATGACCTCCACACAGTCGTAGCCAATTTCGGCGGCGGTTTGGAATACTTCTTCCAGCGAAAGATCAGGAAGGATGGCGGACACAAATCCCAATTGAATCATAATGTAGGTTCTCTCAAATGGACCCATTGTTGTTGCTGATGACTTGCGAGCACGGCCTCGCATAAAGCGATTTCATCGTGGCCATCGGCAAACGTGGGAAAGGTTGGGCAGGTTTTGTATTCTCCACTTTCAATGGAATGATAGACGTCTCGAAATAGCTGTTTGAAAGTGTCCGAAAATCCCTCATTGTGACCGCCCGGATAGGTGGAGGCCATCGCGGCACGCTCGCTCATCAATGCGGGGTCACGGAACAAGATTTGATTTGGCTCGTCACGGTGGCCGATTTGTAACTCGTTGGGTGATTCACTGCACCATGCCAGTGATTTCTTGGATCCGGCGATCTCAAATCGGAGGCAATTTTTGCGACCGGCAGTTACCTGCGATACATGCAGCACCCCGCGTGTTCCGCCGCTCATTCGCAGCATCAAGCAGCCGTAATCCTCCGTTGCGACTGCGATCGTTTCTGATGCGATGTTCCGTCCACCTTCACCGCTAAAGGTTTGGGCTTCACCGATTGGCCGATGACGTTGTGGGTAAACGGTTGTCAGGTCGGCGAAAACCGATTCAATTTTTCGGCCGGTGATAAACTGCAACAAATCTAACGCATGGGTGCCAATGTCGGACACCGCACGCAGCGCACCGCCAGCATCGCTTTGCACTCGCCAATTGAAGTCCGTTGGATGGAACAGCCAATCTTGGACGTAACTTGCGGAAACGTGGAAGATTTGACCAACGTTTCCACGACTGATTTGCGATGCAGATTCCAAACACAACGGATAGTAGCGAATGTTGTAATTGACAGCCGCAGCTAAGCCGGATTCTTGGGCGAGACGAACCAATTGGGATGATTCTGACGTGTTCATTGCCAGCGGTTTTTCGCAGACAACATGTTTTCCAGCACGCAAAGAGCGTTGGGCTTGGTCAAAGTGGAATTGATTGGGAGATGCAATGTGGACGACTTGCACGGAGTCGTCACACAGTAAGGCTTCAAGTGACGCGTAGCCGGTTTCTAAGCCAAGCGTTTCAGCCGCCTGCGACGACTTTTGGGAGGTGGAGCCAAGGATGCCAACAACTTCCACGCCGGCACGCTGAAGGCCTTCAACGTGGACGGGGCCGATGAATCCAGTTCCAATGACGGCGGCTTTCAGGTTAGACATGCAACGGTTTTAAGCGACAGGGAAAGCCCCTACAACCATCCCACAAAAACAGCACTCGTGCTGATCCCCGAGACCAATCACCGCGTGTGATGACCGGGGATACACGACTCCGGCAGCTTGGTGCCGGAGTGTCCAGAGATTGGTGGGTCAGGATTCCTTGGACTTGCTCCTGAGACGCTCGATATCGCCCTGAACTGATTCATGTTGGCGTTGTAAATCGCCTAAACTTTCACGTTCACGGTCGACCACCTCCGCTGGTGCGCGTGACACAAAATTCTCGTTGCCAAGTTTCTGTTGTTTGCCGGTGATCTGTTTGATCAAACTCGACAGCAGTTTTTCCAGTCGCGATAGTTCCGCATCGACGTCAATGAACTTCTCGAGATCGACATGAACGTCCATTTCAATGGACGTGAGTGCCAGCGGAGCGTCCGTTTCAAATGCTTTCGCATCGGGTCCTAGCTCAATGACATCGGCACCGGCCAAGCCCACAAAATAGGCTTTCATCGGTTGCAAGCGTGATTGAGCCTCTGGGTTGCAGCGAATTGCGACCGGCACCGTTTCACGGGGCGGGATGTTTTGGCTCGCACGGATCTTGCGAATTGCCCCAACAACCTCTTGGAATTCAGCAAATTGTTGCTCGATCGACTCGTTGTAGTCGCTCTGATTCGATTCAGGCCACGGCGCGATCATCGCGAAGTCCGCTGCCGCGACAGGTTCTGGAACACCTCGTTGCGGGGCCGCACCAGCAAGACCCTCCCAGATAGCTTCGGTTACGAAGGGCATGGTTGGGTGTAACAATCGGAGCAGCGTATCCAATCCGTGTGCCATCATCGATTGGACGATCGGACGCTGTTGCTCCTCGGCCAAGCGTGGCTTGGCGATTTCGACATAGAAGCTGCAGAACTCATCCCAAGCGAAGTCATACAGAACGCGTGTGACCTCGGCGTAGCGATATTGTTCAACTCCCTCGGTGACCTGCTTGGTCACTGTCGCCAGCCGGCTAAGCAACCAGCGATCTTCTAATGGCAAACTGCTGACGTCAACCGATTGAGGTTGGTAGCCATCCATGTTCATCAGGGAGAAACGAGCCGCATTCCAAAGCTTGTTGACAAAGTTGCGGGCCGTTTCAAATCGCTCACTTACAACGAGGCCGCGCGATAAGGATTTGTCTGCTTCTGTTTCAGCCCATTGTGTAGAAAATGCTTTTCCGCAGCCTGGGCAATCGATACGAGGCAACGAACGGTTCTTTTTCGTCTGGTCAATTAGTTTCTCGCAGTGTGGGCATTCGTACTGAACTGGCATCCGAACATCTTGTGTATCGGTTGCTAGCCGAGCCAGTCCAAATCGCAATGCATCGGGGCCGAACTTGTCGATCACGTCGATCGGGTCCACGCCGTTCCCTTTGCTTTTGCTCATCGTTTCGCCATTGCCATCGAGAATCTTGGGATGGATGAAGACTTGGCGAAACGGAATGTCACCCACGTTGTTCAAGCCCATCAGTACCATTCTGGCGACCCAGAGTGTGATGATATCTCGGGAGGTTATCAGTGCGCTCGTTGGATAGAAGTATTTCAACTCCTTGGTTTGGTTGGGCCACCCCAGTGTGCTGTGGGGCCATAACGCCGATGAGAACCATGTGTCGAGAACGTCAGGATCTCGCGTGAAACCGATTGCTTCGAGCTTTGCCTCACGGGGGTCGTCCTCGTCACGAAGACAAACGAATACATGGTGAGTTCCATCTTCGGTTGAGTCGACTCGGTGGCTGAGACCTCCGTTGCCATCGGTAAGCGATTCCAATTGCTGCACTATTTCTTGCGAGTCAGATTCGCCCAATCCGGTCTGCGACCAGATCGGAATCCTATGTCCCCACCAGAGTTGACGGCTGACAGGCCAATCCCGTTTTTCGCCCAGCCAATCGAGGTAGCCTTTGCGATATCGCTCAGGGAAGATTTCTACCTTGTCGCTAGAGACTGCATCCATCGCTGATTGTGCCAATTCGTCCATTGCGACAAACCACTGATTGGCCAAGAACGGCTCGATCGGGGTTTTGCTCCGGTCGCTGTGGGGTAATTCGATATCGCGATCTTCGACGTCACCGAGCAACCCGGTTTTTTCGAGGTCGGCGACGACGGCCTTTCGCGCCGCAGGGATGGTCATGCCCTCGTACTGTCCACCTTCGCGGTTTAGGGTCCCGTCGGGTTGCAGAATATTGATCATCGGCAACTGGGCCCGCAGTGCGACTTCGTAATCGTTGGGATCGTGTGCCGGTGTAATTTTCACGCAGCCACTGCCGAATTCCGGTTTAGCCCACTCGTCGGCGATCAGCGGTATTTCACGATTCACCAACGGCAGCATCAATTTGCGTCCATCGAGTGCCATGTCTCGCAATTGGAGCAGTTGCGGCAGCATTGACTCGCGACGTTGAGCGATTTTTTCCAATTCGGCATCGATATCGGCTCGGTCCTTTTCGCTCGCCTCGGATCGCTTTTGTCGAAGTTCGGATTCGATTTTTTCGAGCGCTGCAGCGGGATCTGGGTGGACAGCTACCGCAGTGTCACCAAGCATGGTTTCGGGGCGTGTGGTCGCGATTTCTACCCGGTCCGGTTCGCCTGGTTTGGCGGCAATCACCGGATAATACAAGTGCCAGAAGTGCCCCTTCTTCGTGACATTTTCGACTTCGTCATTGCTGACCGCGGTCTGCAAGAACGTGTCCCAATTGACGAGGCGTTTGCCGCGATAGATAAGTTTTTTACTGAACAGATCAAAGAACGTTGCTCGGACTGCGGTGGCGCACCTCTCGTCGAGTGTGAATCGTGTGCGTTCCCAGTCGCAGCTGCAACCCATGCGTTTTAGCTGGTCTAGGATGCGCTTTTCATATTGATCTTTCCATTGCCAGATGCGTTCGACCAAGCCTTCACGGCCAATGTCGTGCCTCGACAAATTCTCTTGTTCTTTGAGACGCCGTTCGACTACAGCTTGGGTGGCAATTCCGGCATGATCGGTTCCTGGCATCCACAACGCTTCATAGCCTTGCATTCGGCGCGTCCGAATCACGATGTCCTGCAACGTGTTGTTTAATCCGTGGCCCAGGTGTAACGCACCGGTCACGTTGGGCGGTGGGATGACAATCGTGAATGGTTTTCGATCGGGGTTAACTTCGGCATGGCCGCAGCGAGCTTTTTCCCAAGCTTCGGTGATTTGGCCAGCGGCGGTTGCATGATCAAAACGATCAGGAATCTGGTTCATCAGTCAATCGGTTGTATCAGGGAATAAGATTGGTGCCACCGCCAGCGTTAAGCAACGCCAGCGTCAAACCGTGCTACCGAGCGCGTCAGGCTTCGCCACCAAGTGGGAGCTCGTCCTTGTGGAGTTTGTATTCGACAGCGTCAACAAGCGCCTGCCAGCTGGCTGCAATGATGTTTTCACTGACGCCGATCGTGCCCCAGGTTTCGTCTTCGTCGCCACTTTCGATGTTGACGCGAATGGAAGCAGCAGTACCGGCACCCGAATCGACGACACGAACTTTGTAGTCGATCAGTCGCATTTCCTTGAGGCAGGGGTAGGTTCCGAGCAATGCTTTGCGGAGAGCGGCGTCCAATGCGTTGACCGGGCCGTGACCTTCGGCGGCATCGAACCACAGCGTTTCGCCGACTTTCAACTTAATGATCGCTTCGGCGAATTCGCAGGTGTTCTTGCTATCACGATCACCGGAAACGATCCGGTATTTGATTGGCGAGAAATGAGGCTCGAAGGTTCCGGCAATCCGTTTGACGAGCAAGTCGAACGAAGCTCCGGCGTTTTCGTACTGATAGCCTCGGTTTTCCTGTCGGACAACCTCTGCCAAAATTTTGTCCATCAGTTCTTTGTTGCCCTCGATGTTGTGACGAGTTGCAACTGCAACGATGTTGCTGCGGCCCGACAGTTCACTGATCAGGATCCGCCGTTCGTTTCCGACCAGGGTGGGGTCGATGTGCTCGTAAGTTTTGGCAGCTTTGTTGATGGCATGCACGTGCATGCCGCCCTTGTGCGCAAAAGCGCTCTGGCCAACAAACGGTTGGTTGTTGCGCCATTGAAGATTCGCGGTCTCGTAGACATAGCGACTTAGCTCCGTGAGGTGCTGGAGCGACTTGCCGCCCAGAACTTGATAGCCATCTTTCTTCAAGGCGAGGTTGGAAATCGCAGAGATCAAGTCGACGTTTCCGCAACGTTCACCGATTCCGTTGATCGTCCCTTGGACTTGTGTCGCTCCGGCATCAACGGCAGCCAAGGTATTGGCGACGGCTAATTCGCCATCGTTATGACAATGGATTCCAATCTGCACGCCATATTCCTTCACCCCCTCGATGGCGGCACCGGTCACTTCTGCAATACGTTCAGGTAGCGTCCCGCCGTTTGTATCGCAAAGGACCATCCATTTTGCACCCGCCGCTGCGGCGGCGCGGAGCGTTTCGATCGCATACGCGGGATTCGCCTCATAGCCGTCAAAAAAGTGTTCGGCGTCATAAATCACGGACGAATGACGACCTAGGAATTCGGCGCTTTCTCCGATCATCGCCAGGTTTTCGTCGAGCGATACTCGCAGCACTTCAGTTGCATGGTAGTCCCAGGTTTTACCGACCAAGGTGATGCACGGTGTTTGAGCTTGGACGAGTGCCTGCATTCCTGGATCGTCTTCTGCCTTCATTGACTTGCGGCGAGTCATTCCGAAGGCGCAAACCTGAGTCGATCCGAGATCTTGTTTGCGAATCTGCTCGAAAAAGGCGACGTCTTTTTCGTTCGAGAGTGGATAGCCGCCTTCGATGAAATCGACTCCAATCTCAGCCAGCCTACTGGCGATACTGAGCTTGTCTTGGAGGGAGAAACTGACACCTTCTCCCTGCGATCCATCGCGAAGAGTCGTGTCGTAAATCTGAATCGGTTTGGCTGTCATGTCGAATCCGCAGTTCGAAATACCGTCGGCGTAGCGTAAGGATACGAAAAAACCCCCGAACCTAAGCAGGCCTCGGGGGTGAATTGTCAGAACAAAGTTGATTCCGGCCCACCGGAGTCTTCTCCGTGGTTGGCCGTCCCCCGCGTCAGTGGCCGATCGTAGTGCCAATCACCGGGGCAATCGAAATAATCAGGTTAGAAGCAATCATCCGTACAGAATGACTGCTCTGGCCAAATGTGTCAATTCCACGCTCTCACGCTCGCCGCTGGGGGAGCAGGGCTATTCGTCTCTGATTTCAATTGTTTGGAAAGCTCTGACCCTATGTCGCGGTCAATGGCGGCATGATGATTTTCAGTCGAAATCGTAGCCGCAACCGTTCGTCGCGGCGGTGTAATCGGAACGTCCCCGATGACCTGATCTGGAAGGTTGCTTTTGGTCAACATTCGATGTTGTGTTTTGGCATCATCAGCACTGCCTGCGTGGTAGGGTTCGGAGGACAAGTCTGTCCAGAACTAAAACTCTGCCCAATCGACCCCGCTTTCTTTCGCGGTATCAACGAACCCTGACTGATCCATGAATTTCACTTCTCCTGAGAACGCCGCGAAAAGGTTGCCAAATGCACGCCTATTGGTGATTGCGATTTTGTTGTCAGGGGTAGTCGCGAGTGGTTGTAGTCAGCTTCGGTTACCCGCGATCGATCCGACGGGATCTCGCCTTTGTGCACCGAAACCAACGACGACAACTTTTGCTTTGCCTGCATGCTCGGATGGAGGTTGCCTCAGTGCAAAATGCGACAAGTGCAGAAAGCACTTTGACGATCTATGCAAGCATCTCAAGCGACCTTTTCAAGTACCGGACCCAGCCTTCGTCGAACCCGCACCGGCACCACCGTGTCCACCCCCCGGAAGTTCAGCGAATGGTGGATGTGGTTGTAATGGGGCACCGGGAGACTCTGGCGCGTGTGTACCGGGGCCGGGGTGTAGTGGATCTTGCAAGGATGGGCCACCCGCGGTTTTGTACGGTGAGGAATGTGCCTTAAAGGCAAAGGCGCGGCTTCCCGATCGCGGCAAGCGTGGATGCATTCTGCTCTCTCCCACGAAGGTCGTTGTGCCAGTTGGTGGGGAAGTCGTCTTACTGTCAGGCATCTGTGGGACCGACGGATACTTGCAGGTGAATGAGCCGTTGGAGTGGATGTTGACCCCCGATAGTGTTGGAACGTTCATTGAAGTCGGTGACGACTCGCCTGGTCTGTTGCACAAGCTCGCGGGGGCCAAGCCTCGGCCGCAAAAAATCGACACCGATTTCGCGCGTGGATTAACGAGTACCAAGCGAATGCTGATCACGCGGGGGAACAACGTAGCGCGTGACGACGTGCAGTTAGAAAAAGGTCAGGCTTGGATCACGCTCAGCAGTCCCAGTGAAGGAACAAGCCACGTGACGGTGCTTGCACCTGAAAGTGAGTGTTGGGATCAACGAAAAGCGACTGCCACGATTTATTGGGTTGATGCCAACTGGCAATTCCCTGCTCCGCAAATCGTTCCCGCTGGCCAGCCTGTCGAGTTAACGACGCGTGTCACTCGGAGTGAGCGTTCTCTGCCGGCTCGCGGATGGAAAGTGCGTTACGAAATTCTGCAGCCTGAATTGGCGACTTTCGATGCAACCGGGGGCGCCTCCGTTGTCGAAGCGAATGTCGATGATTCAGGAAACGCAACGGTTCGCTTGGTACCGACGCCAGGCGCCGGTGGATCTGCAACGGTAAGTATGCAGGTCATTCGACCGGGAGGGATGTCAGACAACTTGCCGACATTGACGCTTGGTGGTGGGCAAACTTACGTGACATGGAGTGCACCCCAATTAGGGCTTCGTGTGACAGCACCACCGGTGGCCAGCTTTGACACACCTGTGCAAGTCGTCGCGAATGTTTCTAATCCTGGAAATCAAGCGGCTCGGAACGTCGTCGTATCGGTGCGGCTTCCAGCGGGCACTCGGGTGATAAGTGCCGATCGTTTTGCCCAAGTGTTACCCGGCTCCGTGACTTGGGAGATTGGCGAGCTTCCTCCTAAGACACAACTTGATCTGTCGATGTCTGTCGCCGCCCAATCCCCGATTGAATTGGTGTTTCAGTCCCGGGGTGAGGGTTTAATTGCCGAGGAAACCGTGCGCATCGACGTCTTTCGCCCATCGTTATCGGTGAAAGCGACGCCGGTGATCGAGCGAGTGGAAACAGGACGGCCCGTGCGGTTCAACATCGACGTTACGAATACAGGGGATCGCCCGCTGCAAAATGTAATGCTGACGGCGACCGGCGATTCTGAAATGATCCACGAGGGAGGGCAACGCATCGTGCGAAATCCTCGCGAGGATGGGCCGTTGCAACCGGGCGAGACATGGGGAGCAGAAGTCGTGTTTGTGCCGACCTCATCCGGGCGTCGATGCGTCGCCTTTGTGGCGACAGCCGATGGGGGCCAGCGAGCAGATGTGAATGGGTGTGTAACGGTCATCAATCCCGTACCTCAGACACCCAGTTTATCGGCCACCCTGCAAGCAGAAGCACAGGTCTTAGTGCAACAACCAACTTTGATTCGAGCTCGTGTCTCGAATCGGGGGCTGGGGCCGGCCAGTAAAGTGAAAGTTAGTATCGATTTCCCTGTTCAGATGCAATTGTTACAAGCCACCGAGGGTGCCGATCAGTCACGCATCGCCCAGAGCAACGTCTCTTGGACGGTCCCTTTGATCGAACCGGGGAAAGAGGTTGTTTTGGAAGCTCAATTCAGTCCCCAGACTCCTGCCACCAACGTGCAAGTCCGGCTTTCAGCGGTCAGTTTTGAAGGTGTTTCCACGAAAGCGGATGCATTGATGCAAATCACGGCAGGCAACGTTGCACCGGGGAACGGGGCTCCACCCGTATTGCCTCCAAATCAAGGAACGGCCCCGCTCTCGGGTGGAGGGAATTCACTGCCGTTACAAGGTGATCCCAACGCCTCTCCACCGGTCTTGCCAGGCGGTTCGACCGCGGCAGGTAAGTTGAAGGTGCAGTTGTTCGGTCGCGATAACCCGGCGCGGGCGACCGAACCGATTCGATATGCGTTACGAATTGTCAACGAGTCCAGTCAGGCCGATGGTCAAGTTGCCATTCAGTTTCGGTTACCGGTTGGCGTGCGACTGGTACGTGTCAGCCCGTTGACAAATCCCGAGTTGGGTGAGCGTCGGGTCGACGATGGGCTTGTCTCGCTTGCCTACATTCGTTCGATGAAGCCCGGCGAAGCGGTTGACTATGAGATCGTACTCAACAGCAACCAGCCACAGACCTTTGATTTGGAAGTGCTGGTCCGGAGCACACGCGTGCCGAACGGAGTTGTTGAGAAAGTATCGACAACCGTGACTCCTTAATTGGCCTACTCAGCCTGCAGTATTTTGATGATATCTTGGTGTCCAGCGTTTCGGGCATGATCAATCGCAAGCTCGTTGTCTTCATCACGAACGGTTTTGTCGGCACCTTTGTCAAGCAGCACCTGCACGATCTCCGGCTGACCTAATCCAGCAGCCATCATTAATGGGGTGAATGCCTCGGTTTGGTCCTTTGCATTCACATTTGCGCCCGCTTCGATGAGTACTTTTACTGTTTCGACAAAGGGTCCAGTGCAGGCGTGAATAAGCGGGGTTTTGCCATCTGTGTCAAGCGGATCAATCGCAGCTCCCTGTCCGATCAGGTACTTAACGGTTTCGGTGTGTCCGTTGTAAGCAGCCATGTGGAGCGCAGTATGGCGACCGGCAGAATCTTTAGACTCGATGTCCATCCCTGATTCGATTGCGGAACGGACGATCGATAGCTTGCCATCGTGTGCGGCAAGACGAAACGCTTCGCCGCTTATCTGTGGCTCGGCAGGCTTGGCTGGTTCCGGTGTTTCTTCCGTTAACGCAACTGGCTCTTGTTCGCTGTCGTCCGGTGTCGATTCCTCCGATGCTGTGGCATCCTGCGTCGTCTCCTCGGCATTCTTCGGAGTTGATTCGCTTGAGCAACCCGAGGCGACAAGCAACCCCAGAGACAACGCAACAGGGATAAAGCGAGAGAAATTGGTCATTGTTGCTTTAACGGTGTGAGGAGAACGACCAGAAGGCGTTTGTTCGCAGTCGTCCGAAAAAGACGCCCAGATAAAGGATTGGGAAATTTAGTCGGAACGCATCTTGTCGTCGATGTTGTTCGCTAAAACTTTGCCCGCGTCCAGTCCGTACTTTAACACAACAAAGCGGTTTAGGTCCAAGCGTTATGGAAATGGTTCCCGCAGCGACTCGGTAACTGGCCCCATATGGACCCTGTGGTGAATGTTCTCTGTGAATGGCGAGCTTAGTTTGACCGCTTCACGCTGGTTGGCTCGGAAGTGAGCTTGGTGTTTTTATAGCTGCACACCACTCCGCATTGAATTGCGGAAACCTTTCCCGCATCGATCACCTCGCCCGTATCACTTTGTGACCAAGATTGAATCGTTCTGCCATGTGACTTGGACACCTGCCTGCTGGGCGATGCGAGAAATCAGTGTTTTCAGTGTGATGTCTTGCCCTTCCACTGTGACTTGCTGCTGGCAAGCGTTTGCCGCAGCAGGATCGATCACACACTTTTTTCCTGCAGAGGCTGCTATTTGCTGGAACGCGTTTGCTGCTGAGGTAGTCATCTTGCGGACTGTGAAGGTGTCACGATCGGGGTCAGGGCCAGCGGGTTGTTGATCCTCTAGAAGTCGCGAGACAATTTGGCGGTGAACCGCAGGGGAAGTCTGTATTCGAAGCTGTGTTCCGGCGAGTTTGACTTTGTGTTTTGGGTCCAGCTCAGCGACAATATTTCGGATCTCTATGGACCGACCTCCCGGTAAGTAGGTTCGTGACGCCGTGGTAGGCTTCGGTGATCGCGTGATTTGGAAAGGGACTGGTCGTGTTCTGCTGAATTGAGGTTTAGCATCGAATTGGGCTAGAATCAGCGTAATGGACACTTCAGGTGTGACAGCTCGTAGCATCGCTGCCGGCCATAAATCGTGAGGTAAATCGGGTGCGTTTGTCGGTTGGGTTACGTTTTGCAGTGCTTCTTGCGGAGTCGTCAGATCGTCCCATTTGATCGTCGTTGCTCGCGAGTTGTTGGATGGCGTGATCGCCAATAGGTTGGAGAGCGTCTGATCAACCCAAGTCCCTCTCCCAACCAAGAGAACGTTATCAATTGGAGTGATCACGCAATCATGGCTTGCGGCCAATTTTTCTAGGGCCGCAAAAACCGTGGGCCCGACCGGGCCGACACGAATGGTTCGCGACGGATCAACCCGTCGATCAAGCCAAATATTGACCTTCGCTTCGTCAGCAATCCGGTGCAGGCCCTGGCGAAAAGGTTGACCATCAACGATCGATGTCATCGGTTTGGAGAGCGAACGGATGATCGACGAGGAGGGGGAGTAGTCGTCCGCTTGCGTCCCTGTCGCCAAAGTGGCGACCAAAAAAGCGAAAGTTGAACAAACTCGAAAACCAGGGAGTAGGGGAGCAATCACGAAAATGAGGTTATTCGGGGGGGAAGCGGTTTTGTGGCGTGACGCTAACCGAAAGAGAGGCCGTTGGTAGGAAATTCGGTCGCTCTCGACAGCTCGTAAAGGCCCATTTTACGATCCATTGCTTGTCCAAATAATCGGACGTGACTAGACTCGAATCATTATAACAGGCAAACCGGCGTCAGCTCTGGCTGACCCACCCATCTAGGGTGTGCCGTGGCTGCTTGATGGGCCCATGTTTTGGAAATCCGCTGGATCCCCACCCAACGGGGTGGTGTCTCAGTTTGAGGCATGCTCCGTCCTACCGTATTCATTCGCATTCCACTTGAGTTGCTGTGACTTCACCGCTGGTTCGCGCCACACGCTTGACGGCGGCTTATCGCCGCTACATGTCCTCCACGGATGCGCCACGTTTTGCGGCGGACGTCGACTCTGCTTACGATTCGTCGACCTTAGAGTCGCTTTTGAATCGGGGTGATGTTGAGATGCGTCGTGCGGCGTCTTTGGCGCTTGGAATGTTGGGAGATCATGCGTCGATTGAACCGCTCGGAAGGGCGTTGTCGGATGACGATCGTGGTGTTCGTTTGGCTGCTGATGATTCCTTCCGCGCGATATGCACCCGAGCTGCCGCACCACTGCACCACCAGCAGTTGCTGAAAGTGATGCATCTCAATGCCGGGGGCGAATATGCCGGCGCTCTGGCTCCAACGATGATCTTGATTGATCAAGCACCGCGGTACATTGAAGCACATCATCAGCTTGCGATTTGCTGGCATGGCCTTGAGAATTTTTATCAGGCCAAGGCGGCCTACACAGCTTGTTTATGGCGCTGTCGTTTTCACTATCCTGCTTGGCAGGGGTTAGCGCGGTGCCGGCTTCTGTTGGGGGATCAGCTTGGCGCGGTAGCAGCGTTGAAACGAGCACTTGAGCTGTGTCCTGACCTTGAGAACGCTCGCTTGCAAATCAAATCAATTGAGCGGAAGTTGCGGCAGTCGAACGACAAGTAGGTGTTCTGCGTTCGCTCCCATTGGCCATCCAAGGAAAAGGAAACCATGAGTTACGATGAGCAATTCGTCGGCTCCGTGGCAATCATCTTGTCGATGATCTCGTTCGCGATTGCGGTTGGGCCTTGGACAGCACCATATCGCTTAAGAACCTGTTCGATGCTAGCCAGCCGGTTCGGTAAGCCGTTGGCGCGGGCGTTTTGGTTGGTAATTGCCTTGGCGTCGTTGACTGCAGGAATCGCAATTTTAGCTGGTGTACGTCCAAGCTATGCCGATCCAGCACAGCGAGCCATCTCTGAACAGTGAAGTTCATTCAACTCAAAACAATCTTGATTGAATCTGCTTGGTGACCGTTGCAACTCACTCGGCCTGATGTTCGGTCCTCAGCCCGGTTTGGTTTTTGATCTGAATGTTTGTTGGCACCCAGGTGGATGCAATTTGTATGTCCATCGACTTCATGTCGGTCCGAAGGTATCGCAGGTCGGTACTGATCTCGCTTGAGATGAAACGCAGGTCATCCTCGCTGATTTTTTATTCATCATCTGCGGGGCTGATTAGATGGCAAACCTTCTTCAGTGTTTTGACGTGTGGAAAGGATGCGGTCTGATCGGAGCTGGCTACAGGATTTTTTAATCCAGGGCTCATGGTCAATATTGGATAATTGGGTCGCTAGCACCGATGGAGGCGAATGGGTGATGAGCAACGTGTGCAACGCGGCAGGTCTGAGTGGTGGTCGAATTTGACGCAAGTGAAGGTGTTGGCATTACTCAAGCCCATCGGCGAATGGGTGCCGTGTGACACACATTCCAGCCACTGACCAGAATGACGTGCTGGCGAGGTGATCATTGAATCGGTGGCAATCTCGACCTTGATGGCCTCGGAGGCGGGACTCGCCGAGGGTCTGTGAAGAGTTGACGGACAGTGGTTAAATTATGGGCCTTCCGCCCTCAATCCTGCCTCCCGACGAACTAGTAGGCTACGGAAATTGGCGGGGCGTTTGATTGCTTGCGAGTTGGTTTTTTCCGGATACTGAGGCTGTGATACAAACAATGACTTCTGAAAATTCGAAATCCTTGGTCACCGGTACCGAAGAAGACGGTGCGTTCACATTAACAATTCTGGTTGATCAGATTCGTGATCCGATGACTTCAACGGCACTGCGTAACGAGATGATCAATCTTGTTGACCCAATCAGTCCGAAATGCGTTATCGTCAACTTCGAGAAGGTGCAATTCATGGGGAGCATTGGTTTTCTCGCGCTGATGGCTCTGCGTCGGCACCTAACCGATTCCAGAATGGTGCTCTGCGGACTGAGCCAATCGTTAAAGGATGTTTTTGAGTTGTGCGGGCTCGTCGCTAACGATGCGAATGAAGAAGTGAAATTCGAAGTTGCTGAGAACGAACAGGCAGCACGTCAAGCGTTCCTAAGTTAGTAGGATCCATCCGGAAGGTAACAAACCAATTCGGATGAAATCGGATGTAAATCCTTCATGCCGTTGTCCGTTTTACCATCTTGCACGGTTTTGTTCAGCCGGAATCCACCGAGCATTAAGTCAACTGTCTCGAATGCGGAATGGTTTGTTTTGCTGACAGCAAGATCTGGCGATGGCTGACTGTTACTCGAAAACGGGTGAGTTTTCCGTGATGCTGCTGGAGGGAGGAGTCTGTTCCTGCAGCCCTGAAAAGTGGTAAAGGAGCAACGATATTAGCCGATCAAAACAAGATGGGACCCTGCGGGGCGAATTTCGTGTTTTGGCATCGTTCTTTCTTGGAGGGGGCCACCGCCTGAGCAGAACGATTCTCATTTCGATTGGACGTGGAATTGAGTCACTAGGCTTCCATCTTGGTAATTGAATTTCGCGATTGATTCATTCAATTCCAGTTGTGTGATACGACCTTGGGCGTCACGAGATAAGTGAACCGGCGTTACCCGCAGGTCGCCCCCTGGACGCATCACATAGAAATTGAGTTTCGCATTTCCTTCGCTCAGGTAATCAGCGATTAATAGGAACTGATTGATGTTTGATTTGTGGCCTTCATCCCAGCGGACTTTGCAAAACTCCAGCATCAGTTGACTATCCGCGAAGAACTGATTTGCAAGTGTCGCAAAGGCTTCTTGAGGAGCATCCAGGAAGAACTGAACATTGCCGCGGGTGTAAGCGCGATCGAATTGTTTCTTTTCTTGAAAGTAATCTTTCCAAGCTTGGTTCCAAGTTGAGGCTTCCCCGTTCCAAGCCCCGATTGTGCGGAAGTTTGCCTTGGTTGCGGTAAGGTCGATCCCATGCGATTTTGGTTCACGGTAAACGACTTGGGGGCCTGCTGCTTGAGCAAGGCATTCGAACTTCCTTTCGAATAATTTTGGCCGATTCTTCTTGCCAACGGTATCCAGCATGTTGTGAGCAAGTTCGTGCGCCAGGCAGATTAGATAGACATCTGTGAATCCAGGTCTGGGCGCATCGTTGGCAAAACTGTTTTCTGGGCGACCAAGCGGTAAAGCAAAAATGTTGATGCCAGATCGCGAACGAATTTTTTGCGTTTTTACAGCTGGTCCCAGCCAATCTGCAACGGTGATCGTCTCCACATCCCAGACGTCACGTGGGATTGCGGCAATCAAACGGTGCATTGCTGCTAGGTGTTCCGGTGTCGCAGTGTTGTTATCGAGAAAGAGAATTCCAAAATCTACGAGCAGCCTGCGGTAACCTCCCTGAAAATCAATCGCTTCTGCAACGCGTCTGCGATTGGAGGCAGATTCAGGTAACGACTCTAAAAGGACGACCCAGTATTGCCCTGCCAGTAGCGGGAGGTGCGGGCTGGTCTTCAGGTTGAATTTTGATCGTCCGAGGATGTCGGGGTATTGCTGAGCCAACGGAGCAAGTCTTTGAAAAAGCTGTTCCCTTTGCGCATCGGGTACGAGTCCGCCGGCTAAGTCAGCTTGCAGGGCAGCGAGCACCCCAAAGATTTGCTGCCGTACTTTCACGTTGTCACGCAGGGTCTTTCCTAGTTGTGGAGCGTGCTGTGCAAGAAGGGTTTCGAGCGTTTTAACGCGAGCTGCAATGCCAACACCCTTCATGAAAAACAGTCGGCCGTTTTTTCCACCACTGATTAGGTCCAGCACACCATCGCCGTCGAGGTCAGCCAGTTCTGGCGTGGTGTCATCACCGTTTTCTTCTCGCAGGTTGAGCGTCGCTCCTTCGGACCACTGTAGCAATCGACTTTTGTTTAACGAGTTTTTCTTACGGCCTACGTTGAGGAACAACGAGACGGTACCCCAATTGACCCCGAGCAGCAGGTCAATGCGACCATCTTGGTTGAAATCCACCAGGCGGGGATGGGAGTTGTAGGCAAGGCTTATCCCTGAAAGCGGTTTGCCGGGGCCGAATTTCGGTAGACGCTCACGGCCTTCGTTCCGGTACCACATCACTTGGCCCCCAAATGAACCGGTGATGAGATCGGGGAGTCCGTCGGAATCCCAGTCCGCAACATCAAAACGACCTTGGCAGTTTGCTTGGACTTCAAATGTAAAATCGGATTCATCGAATTTGGGATACTCTGACGAGCCCGTGTTTTCGTGGATAGTGACTTGATTGCCTGAGTGGCAAACGACCAAGTCAGGTAGTTCATCGCCAACCAAATTCGTGAGTACAATTCCGGTGTACGAAGTTCCCCAGCGATCTTGAGTGCCAGCCGTAATCGGTTGTTGCTGTTGGAAAGCTGGATTGCGAGTGGTGCCGCGATTTTGAAAAAACCACAAGCGTCCGTCTCCCGATCCGACGACTAAGTCCAGGTCACCGTCTTTGTCCCAATCGGACATGCGGGTCGCTGAATGATTTCCCAGACTGATTGGTTTACCTTCTACTTGAATTTCGACTGCTCGCTCATAGGACATCGTCGGACTTGCTGCATGACTGAGTTCTTGCGCCTTGGCGACCGGCAAAGAAATAAGCAGTGACAGCGCGAGCATTCGTATCAGCAAGTTGCAATTGTTTGACAGCAGTGTGTATTCATTGCTTTCGCTAGAATTCATCTGGCTTGCAGGGCGGTGGCTGTGGGTTCGTACCATTAAGACGGATTCCAAAATTTCAGATCTTCAAGCATCGATTTGCTACGAGTATATCTGCCATCGCAGTCGAAAACTGATCAATTCCATGGAGGAGATCTTATTGTAGGACGAGAAACCGGTGCTGAAGTTATGATGCCGCGTAGGGTTCCAGTGTCTTGTTATACGCAGCGGTTTGTTCGGCGTCATGTTGTTGGGGCAGCAGCCTATACACGGGAACCGGCTCCGCATAACGCAGCGAGTGGCTCGGAAAGTATTCGACTTTTTTCGCTTCTGCCTTTGTACTCGATTGCCTCGCAAAGACGGTGCTGAGAAATTATCTTCACTCGCGATTGCGAGGTTGTTCTAATGTTGTCGCACCTTGGGGTGGTCAAGAAATTTTCTGGCGCTGGCTGCGGCGATTCCCGAGATGCCGCGATCGAGGCGGATCGGAAATCGTGACGACACAATCCGAAATTGTCGTAATCGCGAAGGATTTAGACGCGTTTGCCGGACGCAACCGATGACTGAGCGACATGCTCTGGTGCTCAAATTGTGTTGCCAAAAGCATCACGCACCAGAGGCGACGGCAAGACTAATTAAACGGCTACTTCAGGAGAGGACGCTGCGCAGGCAGCTCGCTGATGGAGTCTCAGTGCATCGTAGATGCACCCGCATAGCATTGGATTTCATGCGGAACCGGCTATCCGCAATTTGGAAATGCTCAGTTTCACTGGATTGAAAAATCACATTGGTGCTTTTTTCAAGCCAACGAGAACGGCTTACACGAATGATTCTGACTGGAACGTAGCAGATCTTGCTTTCGCAGCCGCAGGATCGCCGCGTTCGAGACGAAGGCATTGGTCGCTTCGGTTGGCAGTTACTTCTTCGGGAGTCAAAAGTGATTCATTTTCATGCGGCTTTTCAAGGCCGAGCTGTCTACCAACTTGGCTGATTCCTGATCGGCGTGGTCAGATCGATTGCGAGGTTTTTTATCAAAACTGTTGTTCTTAGAAGCTTTGGATTTGTTTTTTCTCTTGTGGGATTCTTTGGTTTTACTTTCCGTCGCACCGACGTCAGCCTGGCTGGTGAAACTTTTTGGAAACGCCAGTCGTGATTTGTATTTGCTTCTACTTTACTCGCTTCAGTGTCGCGGCGCTATCTTCCAGTGATTTATCTTCATTGATCACCACATACTCGGTGGTCAACACATCAGCAGTTTTCGGATCGTGAATGACTTTCCAATCTTTGACGTATTTGTGCTCACCTTCTTTGAGGCCACACTGCGGGTCAAATTCAAAGTCGAGAGTTGTGTCGGTCATGCTGGAGAGATTGAACATCGGCTGATTCCCTAGAGCGCAATAATGGGTCGCCGTCAGCTTCCCAAAACGATCCCGGTAGGTTGTGATCATCTCCACGCCGTCTTCAATTGCCGTTTCCATGATGACGCTGTTATTTGAAGTTAGTTTGTAATTAAGCTCCAAATCGATCACTTCACCTGTTGATCGCGTCATCTTTCCTTGCCAGTCGCCGATCAATTCTTTCAACTTGTTGAAGGCTGGGCTTGTCTTGATTACAGGTGGAGGTTCCGCGACCAGTTCGCTGCTATTGATAGCAATGATCGCGAGGACTGTGAGGATGAGTGCTTTCGTTGTTTTCATTTTTTCGCTCGGTATTTGATGAGTTAAATAGCAACTATATGGAAGAAAACGTTTCTTGTTGGTTTGCGTTTTATTGGCTTGCTGAGTCGGTGAGCTTTGTGGCACGTAAAATCGACTCAGCAAGCTCCAAGGCGGTCCAGTTGTTTCCGCTGAAGACTTCAGCCAATCGGCCTTCTGCGTCAAACACTGCTGTTCTGAGGTTATGTTCGATCGGAAATTTTTCGGTTTGAAAATTTAAGCCCAATGGATCGCCGATTTGCCTTATTGATTTGGTGTCGGTCCGGCAAAAGTACCAGTTTTTGGAATTGATTTCCCAGGTACTTCTGTAGTTTTTGAGAACCTCGAGTTGGTCGTAGTCGGGGTCGATGGTAAGTGAAATGAGCTTCCAGTCGGTCGCTTTTCTTTCCTCCAGAAGGTCCATCGCTTCCTTGAAACGGAGAGTCATTCGCGGGCAATAGTCTGGTAACGGGCAGCGTGTGAAGACGAATGTGATCGCCCACGTCTGTCCTTTCAGGTCTTCCGCCGTAATCGGTTCGCCGCTAGATGTGATGAATTCGAAGTCGGGGATCTGGTCACCGAGTTCAAAGGTAGACGCCGTTAGCCAACGCTCGCTGGGGGAAGTTGAGGGGCGGGGCAAATCGGTTGCGTTACCCGTTGTTGCAAAGTTATGAGTTCGCGTCCCGTGCTCGCGATCGATAGTGAGCGTAAATGTGTATTGTTGCCCGACGTTGAGTGCCTGAAATTCTTCTTGATCCGCAATCTTCAAGAACATCGTCATCTCGTCCATGAAGCCCGGGATTTCTTCATGGTGAATAAATGCGCCGCATTTTTCGGGTATGAGCTCGACGATTACGCCTCTTGCGGAATACGATTTCGGTGTTTTCGCTGATTGGTTCCTGGCAGTCCCAAACTCGTCCGATCGCTGAGTCATTTTTTCATCTAGCGACTTCTGGCACCCGCAAAGACAAAAAACAAAGATGTAAATGGTGAGACGACTTAGGGCTTTCATTGCTAAATACCGCCGACTCACTTTGTATTCTGACCCACTTTGTATTCTGTGCGTTCGAATCGGTGTCCGCGTAGACAGTCCTGACATCCATTAAGCCACTTACAATGACGTTCCGTTACCTAGTGCGGTATTAGAGCTGGTCTTGCCCGGAAAAAATCGAGAAGTTTAGCTGTGGGCTTCAAGTCGCCTGTTCAGCAAGTAGCGTGATTTCCGAACCATGAAAACGCTTATTCAATAATGGTGCGGCTTTGGGTAGTCTTACAAAGAAACTGCCAGGATGGAGGCCACGTGTTGACTGTAGATCGTTCCGGAGGGAATCGCTTTACCGCTGCAGTCTGCCTGGGCCGCAGTTCTCGAGGGCATGGAAACAGTTCTCGAGGGCATGGAAACAGTTCTCGAGGGCATGGAGACAGTTCTCGGTGTCATGGAGAATCTGCCGTATTGCTGTGCAGCAGAAATTTTTGTCTGAACCCACTAATTTATGGGGCTCACTGAGCTAAGTTTTGTTCAGCGGCGAGCATGGTAAGCGGATGGAGGGGGCCGGTACCGTAATTTCGCGTTGCGTTAGTTCTCAGAGAATGCCTCGTTTGTAAGCCACTCGTCAATCACGCGATACACATCCTTTTCGTCGGGCAGGTGGTCAGCGGGGAAAATAACATGCTTCTTGTTTGTGCTTCCGAGGTCACGGAACATTGTTTTCTGAGACGTTTCGAGCGGGAAGACTTGATCGGCAGAGCCGTTGATCATGAGAGTGGGTTGTTTTACATGAGGCGTAAATTGATACGGCTGAATTTCAGGCCGGGTTTTGTGCCAGGGTGTGTAACCACCTGCGAGTAGGATCGCAGCTTTTAGTCGCGGTTCCGTGCTTAGGCACATCGGGCCTCGAATTGCACCATTGCTCAAGCCAAAGTAGATCAGTCGGTTAGGATTAACCTCATCCCGGGTCAGCAGGTAATCAACCGCGCGTGAGACATCCATGCTTACTTTGATGTAGTCATTACGCGCTTGAATCGGTGAATCCGAAAATTGTTGTGAGAGCGTATTTCCTCTCCATCTTTCATATGTGCCTTTATAAATCGGAAAGCAAACGAGTCTTCCTTTTTCTACTTGCGGGAAAACGTATCTCATTAATTTGAGTTTCTCCGGTTGGAATGGACTTCCGTTTTCCCAGGCACTTACACCTGGCACGAAGACCATTGTTTCCAGGGATCGTTGATTGCCTAGTGGAATGAAAAGATGTAGCTCGAAACGCTCCTGGTCGTATGCCGCGTTGATTTCCACTGTCTCGCGGCGATATTTTCGCTGATCGACATCGGCAATAGGCGTCGCGATGTTTTTTGGGTCAAGTGGGATATTTGGATCGTAAAGGTAGTGTGCTCGCAGGCCCTCAAAGGGCTTGCGCTCACCATCGAGTTTGAGATCGTGTGGGCGGTGGACAGCTGCGATAGATTCTTGGCTTGGAGTCTTCTCTAGCGGATGCATGGAGCAGCGAAATCCATTGACGCTTGATCGATCCCAAGGCGAGCGAACTTTTAATTCGGAAAAGGAGTATTCTGGAGACTCCGAATCTCCACCCAGGATATACCGGTTGCCCTGTTCATCTTCGTTCCAGCACCATTCCGCAACATTTCCCGCCATGTCCCGCGCATCGAATCTTCCGATTCCCAGTGACTCGCCACATTGCTGAGATTTTCGACTTGCGAAGTTACTTTGGGATGCTGTGATCCCCGGTTGGTCGGTGCTTGCAGCCCATTTCCAGTGGTGCATGGTGGGGATTCGCTTCGACCGGAAAGCTGCGTAGGCATTCGCTTCGTACCAGCTCACGCCAGATACGGGGTAATTTTCCTTCCCCTGCGGGTAACGACCGTTCTTCCAGGTTGCGGGTCCGGGCTTGCCAGTCTGATCGCGAAACAGTTCCATCGCCTCGGCCCATGTGATCTCTTTGTCGTTTTTCCAAAAGGCGATGTTGCTCCAAAGGTCGGGAGCTTCATAGCCTCCTGCATCGACGAATTCTTGGTATTTAGAATTAGAGACTTCGTATCGATCAATCCAAAACTCCTGAAGGATCTGGTCGGAGGATCCTGTGTGCTCTTGATTCCCGTGCACCCATACCATTTCTCTTTTCTGTTCAGTTTTGGGTACTAAATAGCTGGTCGCCATTGTCCCCAGAGCATCAGATACTTTGAGTTGATACTCCCTGGTGACATAACCTTCTTTTTCAAATCGAACGCGGACAAGTCCGTCTGGAAAGTCGACATCAATTAAAGGAGTTTCTCCGAGGGTCCACCAGTTGTGTGAATCGGAAATGCTGTCGCAAATGCTGACGTTGGTTCCGGATGGTAATTCTGTGAAGCTAGCGGTTAGCAGGGACTGGTCCAAGATGTTTTGAAAATCAGGATCATCCCCTAAGATAGGCTCCAGAGAGCGAGCCATGGTGAAAGCCGCGACTGGCTGCCGGGCATCAATCCGACGTTGAAAATTGGGCAGTAATTCCTTTTTTGCCTCTTGTGCTTCTTGGATGAGGTTTAGTTT
>JBMYRF010000018.1:0-139591 GCA_049602075.1 Rubripirellula sp. | reverse complement strand
ATCCCCAGTCTTGTAGAGTCGAGCATTCGGCTCGTCACTGAATGGATCGGTGATGAATTTTTCTGTCGTTAGATCGGTCCTTTGCCAGTAACCTCGGGCTAGTCCTTCGCCGCCAATGTGCAATTCTCCGGCAACACCGGTGGGTACTAATTGCTGTCGATGATCCAAGACATAGGTTGTCGTGTTGGCAATCGGCTTTCCAACGGTGATCGGCGCTTCGCCTGGGTACATTTGTTCAATAGTCGACCAGACGGTTGTCTCGGTGGGTCCGTACATGTTCCACAATTCACCGACGCGTTTCACCAAGGCTTCCTTTAAATCGCGCCCCATCGCCTCCCCACCGCACAATACTTTCAGATTCGTGTCACCTTTCCAGCCAGATTCAAGGAGTAACTTCCAGGTGGCCGGTGTGGCCTGCATCACGGTCACCCCGAACCGATCAATTGCTCGGCTCAATTCCCTACCGTCCACGAGGCTGTCTTGGCACGCAATTACAACTTTTCCACCGCATAGAAGCGGTAGAAAGAGTTCCAATACAGAGATATCAAAACTAAGTGTTGTGACTGCTAAAAGGGTATCATTGGCCGAAAATCCTGGCTCACATCGCATTGAGTCTAAGAAATTCAGCAACGCATGATGCTCAATCTGAACCCCTTTGGGGATCCCTGTCGAACCAGACGTGTAGATCACATAGGCTAGCGAATCACTGGTAGTGTCTGCGCAGAATATTGATGGCGACATCTCGACTGGTGGATCAAAAAGACCATCAATTTGAACCAGATTGTTTCGATCGACGGGAATGTCTGCACCAAGTGCTTCCTCTGAAATAACGATGCGCAGCTTGCTGTCGTCCACCATAAAGGAGAGACGTTCTTTGGGGAAAGCTGGATCCAGCGGGACATAGGCTCCACCAGCCATCCAAGTGCCCAGAATCGCGATGATCAGATTTGGTGACCGATTGAGATGGATCCCAACCAATTCCTCGGGTTTGATTCCGAGCTGCCTTAGCTTATCAGCGAGGATGCAAGCTCGTCGCTCCAGTTCAGCGTACGTCAATGCTTCATCTTCAAACACTACTGCAGTCTTATTCGGATTCTCCCGGAAGTTATGTTGAAGGATTTCGATGATGCTGTCTGCCGTATCGGTTTCGGCAACTTCCCCCTCTTGCTTTTGACCACCATAGGTTAAGAGCTTGCGACGTTCGTTCTCGGGCAATAAAGGCAGGTCTTCGATTGCGCACTTGGGATCCTTGCAAACACCCTCTAATAGCACCCGCATGTGCGATAAGAAACGGCCGACTGTCTCCTCTTCAAAAAGATCTGAATCGTATTCAACTGCTACTTCGAGCCCATCCTGGGATTCGAAGAAAGACATATGCATATCAAATTTCGAGGTTTTAGTCGTAAGTGGAATCCTCGACAGCGTTAAGCCTTCGAACGAGGTAGAAGCTTGCACTGATTGGTGAAACGTGAACATGGTGGAAAAGAATGGTGTTCCATCCAAGTTTCGACTCGGCTGTAGTTCATCCACCAATTTTTCGAATGGAACATCTTGGTGCTCGAATGCGTTGAGCGAAATCTCTTTGATATGTTGCAACAGATCAAGAAACGACTGACTGCCATCTGTTTCGAACCGAAGTACAAGCGTGTTGACAAAAACCCCGAGCATATCGTGAGTTTCAGCACGCTCACGACCAGCGATTGGAGTGCCAACTGTAAGATCTCGCTGTCCCGTGTATCGCCGCAGAAGGACCACGTAGGCAGCAAGGAGGGTCATGAATAAGGTGGATTCCGCGTTCTTTGAGAGGGCCCTCAAAGATTGCAAGGTCTCAACAGAAAAGGTTTGTTCGACAACTCCTCCCCGATATCGTTTGACGGGCGGTCTCGGATGGTCTGTGGGCAACTGTAGAACCGGCAAATCACCCTGCAGTTCTCTCCGCCAAAAATCCATCCTATGTTCAAGTGTTTCTCCCTGAAGATGCTCACGCTGCCAGTGTGCAAAGTCAACGTACTGCAGTGCGGTGCCATCGAGGCCTGGTTCATCACCTCGTTGATGACATTCATAAAGTCGACCGAGGTCTTTTAAAAGTAAGTCGAAAGACCATCCATCGAAAATGATGTGGTGGATGGAAATCAAGAGCCAATGACACGTGTCCGTCAGCTTCAGCAACACAGTTCGAAAGAGTGGGCCAGATGCAAGATCAAACGGTTGGGCCATGAGTTCCATCGCGATCTGGCGAGCTTGTGTCTCCCGGCAGTCGGCTGTTAATTCACGAAGATCCTGATATTCGAACGCGACATTCGGATCTGGAGCAATGGCGACGCAAGGAAGCCCATCGCGAGCTGGAAAATTCGTCCGCAATATTTCATGTTTTTGATGCAGACTAAAGACGCTGTCTTGAAGTGCTTTGGCATCTAGCTCTCCTTCGATTTGCAGTCCGACAGGTATGTTGTAGGTGGCTGCTCCCGGTTGAAACTGATCCAGAAACCAAATTCGCTCTTGCGCGAATGAAAGTTGCATCTCGTCGCCACGCACGACTTTGCTAATGACACTCGACAAACCGGTGCCCGAAGCCACATCAGGCCTCAGTAGCTCAACAAGCTCCGTTTTGTGATCGCGCATCTCCTGACGCAAGTCGTCCGTAAGTGTTCCCTTTGACGCCCGATATCTAAGACGTTCCCCTTCGACCCAAATTTGAATTTGTTTGGAGTGCAGCAGCTTTATCAGTTTCACAGCGGTCATAGCTCGCCCTCTTCAAAATCGTCACTGCCGAGACCTGCGAGAAGAGGATTGTCTTGGTTGGCTCCTTTGATCGCAATAATAATGTCTGCCATCTCAGCAATCGTCTGAGCCTGAAAAACTGTCTTCAAGTGCACGTTGATCTGGAAATGTGAATGAATCTGGGAGACAAGTTTAACTGCGAGGAGTGAATGTCCGCCGAGCTCAAAGAAATCGTCATAGATGCCAACTCGTTCAATTTGGAAGATTTCCTGCCAGATGCGAGCCAGGTCGGATTCAATCTGGTTCCGTGGGGCCACGAATAGGTCACTCGAAGCATAGAGCTCCGGTACGGGAAGTCGCCTGCGGTCCAGCTTCCCATTAGGAGTCTGTGGAAGTGCATCCAGGACGACGAATGCCGACGGGACCATGTAGTTCGGAAGACGTTGTTGAAGCTTCTCGCGAATCTCTCGGTAGTCCAGCGGATTGCCGTTGGGATCCGCCATCACGGCATAAGCCACGAGCTTTTGGTCTCCGGGGCGATCCTCTCGCAAGGCAACTGCTGATCTGGCTACCCCGGGCAGATCGTTCAAGGCCGATTCGATTTCACCCAGCTCGATCCGATGACCACGAATCTTTACTTGATGATCAATGCGGCCAAAGATCTCGATCGTTCCGTCAGCACGCCAACTTGCAAGATCACCCGTCTTATAAAGACGCGGTGAATCCTCATCATTCAATGGATTCGCAATGAACTTTTCAGACGTTAAATCAGGACGACGCCAATATCCATCCGCCAATCCTTCCCCACCAATATGAAGTTCACCACGAACTCCAATTGGCGTTTGTTGCTGCTGGGGATCAAGTATATGGATCTGTGTATTGGCAATCGGTCGACCGACAGTGATTGGTGTCTCGCGGTCAGAGATACGTGCAAGCGTCGACCATACTGTCGTTTCTGTCGGCCCATACATATTCCAGAGTTCGCCGCAACGGTCCAACAACGAAGACGCTAATTCAGGTGACAACGCTTCACCACCACACAAAAGCTTCAAACGTTCATTACCACGCCAACCCACTTCGAGCAGCATTTGCCAGGTCGCTGGCGTCGCCTGCATCACTGTCGCCGATGAAGACTCTATAAGCCGGCTTAGGGTTGGACCATCGATCGAGTCCTCTCGACTTGCAATTACAACCCGACCGCCTGAGATGAGAGGCAAAAACAACTCCAGAATCGAAATGTCAAACGATAGGGTTGTCACTGCGAGCAGAACATCTTCGGAACGAAAGCCAGGCTCCTGTTGCATAGAATGCAGAAAATTTACCGCGGACCGATGAGAAATCGCCACGCCTTTCGGCTGCCCTGTGGTCCCTGAGGTGTAGATCACATAGGCCAGATTGTTCTCGCTAACGGCACAGCCGTGATCGCATTGGCCTGATTCGTTCAATGAATGAGGATTATTATCCAGACAGATGACCCGACAGTCTTCAAAGGGAGTCAGGCTAGGCGATTCTGATCTCTTATTCGCAACGAGTTTTTCAAAAAGGTCGCTTTGAGTAAGCAGCACGGCCGCATTTGTGTCTTCCAGGATGAATGCTAGTCGCTTAATGGGATAGGCGGGATCCAGCGGAACATAGGCCGCCCCAGTCTTGAGGGTCGCAAGCAGCGCTACCACCATGGAAAGTGATCTTTCGAGGTGGATCCCCACGAGCACTCCGGGACCGACTCCCAGGCTTTGCAGATGCTTGGCGAGTTGGTTGGCTTGACTATTCAGCTGGTGATAGGTTAGCGACTGGTCATTGATCACCAAGGCAATGGCGTCGGGTGTCAATTCGACCTGCCGTTCGAACAGATGGTGTATACACAGCCCAGTTGGGAATTCTCTACTGGAATCGCGATTCCAGTCTGCCAATGTTTCCTGCTCGGATGCGGTCAGCAGAGTCAAATCGCCCAGACGCTGGGGAGTCTCCACCATTTGTTGCAGCAGATACGTCAAGTGGCCAAGCATGCGATCGATGGAATCAGGGTTAAATCGCCGCGAATCATAGAGCATCCTAAGCTTCATTTCGCTGCCAGGAATCACTTCCAGGGTAAGAGGATAATTTGTGCGTTCAAAGTTGCGCACATCTAAGATTTCCAGCCCTTCAGCCTGCTGGAGCAGAGATTCATCCATCGGATAATTTTCAAAGATCAACAGGCTTTCAAACAGTCCTTGGCCGGCAGGCACGTCGCTCCATTGCTGCACGTCCACCAAAGGACTGTACTCAAATTGAAGCCTTTCGATTTGATGTGCCTGAATCTGTTTCAACCACGGAACTACCATCTGGTCGACGGCAACATGAACGCGCAGGGGTAAGGCATTAATCAACAACCCCACCATCGATTCAGCACCGGAGAGGTTGGTCGATCTGCCAGACACAATCGTTCCAAATACCACATCAGATTCCGTGCAGTGTCGCGAAAGCAGCAAGGACCATGCTCCTTGCAAGACGGTGTTGAGTGTCAGTTGGTGCTGTTTCGCGAAACTCCGTAAAGATTGGGTAAGCGAACCGCATAAGCTGACTTGTTGTTCGCACTGTCCCCGTTGAATCTGACGACTGTCCTCCTCATCAAATGGAAACGAATTCGGCGAATTGAATCCCTTGAGAGTCTTTCGCCAAAACGACTCTGCTGAGGATTGGTCTTGCACCTGAAGCCATGCGATGTAATTGCGATATGGGAGCGTATTCATCAACGCGGGTGAGTCACCCCGACACATAGCCGTGTAGATCTCAAAGAGCTCTTTGAGAACAACTGCAGCGGACCAGCCATCCAGAAGGATGTGGTGAAAACTCCAAACAAATTTTTGCAGGTCATTGCCCACGTGAATGATGAAGAGCCGCATCAATGGTGCTTGGCTCAGATCAAAGTAGCGTGCGCGATCGGTTTGCAGAAAGTCTTCGAGTTTTGCTTCCTGTTCTTGGCTTTCAAATTCTCGCCAATCAATTCGTTCAATGGCAACCTTTACGTCGCGATAGACGATCTGAACCGGCTCATCTACTTCTTGCCAATGAAAATCCGTGCGCAGGATCGGATGCCGTGAGATTACTTGCTGCCAAGCCTGCTCAAACGCGGAAACATTGAGATTCCCTCGAAACGTCCAATGGACTTGCTGAAAGTACTCACTCACTTGGGACGACAGGCTGTGGTAAAGAATGCCTTGCTGCATCGGCGAGAGCGGATAGATGTCTTCGATGTTATTATGATTCATGCGAAGCCCCCGTACTCGTCTTCTTAACAAGGCGGTCCAACTGCGACTGATCCAATCTCGCTAGGGGAAAGTCCGACGGCACGTAGCTGCTGCTTGCGTCAGGATCACTTTCGGCACGAGCGATGAGAGATCGCAATGAATTGACAAACCCATCGGCCAATTGCTGAATCGTCGACTCCCGATGAATGTTGCTGCTGTACATCCAGTTCAGGTGTAAGCATTTTCCCTGGACAACTCCCAAAATGTCGAGGACATGGTAGCGCCGAGACTCAGAATCAGTCGTTAGGCCAATCTCTGAGTCTAACGGACTAAAATACGAACACTGGACACCCTGGTCGAACTGTCCTAGGTAATTGAAGCTGACTTCGGGGTGTTGCAAGCATCTCAAGTCACTCGCAGTTTCTTGGTTTAAATAGCGGAGTAAACCATGGCTGATGCCACGCTGAGGAATATTGCGAAGTTGTTGCTTGATTTGCCTCAGCATTTTGGTGGCCCCGTGCGCCTCGCCCCAGTCGAGTCGCACAGGATACATCGTGGTAAACCAACCGACGGTTCGGGAAACGTCATGCCCTTCCGGCAGATCCTCGCGTCCGTGGCCTTCCAAGTGCAGCAACAGAGAAGAATGATGTGTCCAATTCGCGTAGCTTTGCATCAAAGCGAAAACTAACAACTCGTCGATTCGTGCATGATAGCGTTTTGGCAAATCGTAAAGCAGGGAACGCGTTTCCAATTCGCTGAGTGATGAGCTGATAGTGCAAGCAGATGCCATAGAATTGCATATCTCATCTCCTTCGAAATCAACCGGCAAGCAATTTATCGTCTCGCGATTCTGCATCCTCCAAAAGCCAAACTGTTGTCGTACAGAGTCGGTTTGCGAATATTTCGAGAGCTGGTGCGACCAATCTTGAAAGGACGTCGACTTAGGAGCTAGCTGAACTTCCTGTTTTTTGGCGATCTGCTCGCAACTCACCTGGAGGTCTTCCAAAATAATCCGCCAAGAAACACCATCAATGATCAAGTGATGTGCAATGATCAGCAATCGGGCAGCTTGTTCAACGCCGCAATCAAAATAGGCAAACCGAATAAGCGGTCCGTTTTGTAAATCCAGGCTTGCTTGCAGCTCCGTGCTCTTTTTGCGAACCATCGCATCTTGTTCTTCTTTTCCGTACAATGAAAAATCAAACGCTTCGAAGGGAACATTTCCATCAAAGGGAGCGATCATCTGTTGCCAACCGTGCCCGGATTCTGTCTCTTTGAATCGCACCCGAAGCATATCGTGATGGACAAGTAAATGCCTGACGGCTTCGCGCAGGTGGGAATCCCGAACGTTTGGCTGGGCTTCCAGTAACATCGCCATATTCCAATGGTGCTGTGCGACAAACTGCTGCTCGAAGAACCAGTGCTGGATCGGCGTCAAAGGTACAACGCCCGTGACCTCGCTTTGCTCGCTTTCGTTAGATTGTACGGTGTCAACAAATTGCGACAGTTCCGCAATCGTCGGTTGGGCGAAAACCTGATGGATCGCAAGGGAGATACCTGCTCGCTTTGCACGAGAAATGGCCTGGATGGTGAGAATGGAATCTCCACCCAATTCAAAAAAGTTGTCGGTGACTCCAATGCTCTCGACCCCCAGCACGTCTGACCAGATTTCGACCAACGACTTTTCAATTGACGTTCGTGGCGCAACATAAGTGGAGTTCAGAGTAGAATCCGCCCGCTCAGGTTGCGGCAGTGCAGAGCGGTCTACTTTTCCGTTGCCAGTCAGCGGAAAAGCATCCAGAAAAACGAAGAAGGCGGGAATCATGTAGTCAGGCAATATTTGCGACAAATAGGAACGCAAGCTCTCCACGGTGGGCGATGCTGACTCGACAGAAATCAAGTAAGCGACTAACTGCGTTTGACCTAACACCGAATCGCAGGCAGTTGCAATCACATCACATACATCCGAATGCTCGCGCAACGCCTGCTCAACTTCGCCCAGCTCGATGCGGAAACCACGAATCTTGACCTGATGGTCGCGACGGCCGAGAAACTCAAGACGCCCGTCCGGCAAGTAGCGGCACAGATCTCCAGTTCGGTAGAGTCGTTCGTCTGGCAACTCCACGAACGGGCTCGACACAAATTTTTTATTGCTCAACTCAGGATCATTGAGGTAATCCCGCGCTAACCCATCACCTCCGATGCACAGCTCGCCGGGAATACCTACCGGCACGGGGCGCATGCCATTGTCGAGCAGATAGACTCGCGTGTTGGAAATTGGTCGGCCGATGGGAACCGTCGCTTCCAACTGTTCCGGATTTGTTATCGGATAGCAGCAGGTAAACGTTGTATTCTCCGTAGGCCCATATCCGTTGATTATCGTGCAACCGTCGAGTGTTTCCAGCGATCGGCGAACGTGCTCGACCGAAAGTACGTCCCCGCCGGCAAGCAATTGCCGCACTCCCCGTAGCCCGTCAGGATGGCTGTTCATCATTTCGTGGAACAAGCCAGCCGTCAGCCAGAGTGTCGTCACGCCGGCGTCTTGGATGACGCGAGATAGATCCTCCAGCGACGCGCGTCGTCTCGGAAACAGAACCAACCGCCCTCCATTGAGTAGGGGACCCCAAATCTCGAAGGTCGACGCGTCGAACGAGAGCGGCGCGAATTGCAGGAACGTCTCGTCCGGCCCGAAACTGGCGTAGGTATTATTCTTGACGAGTCGCACGACTCCGCGATGTGGAATCAGTGTACCCTTAGGACGACCGGTCGAACCGGAAGTGTACATGATGTAGGCCAGTCCGTCGGCATCGACGGTGCAGTCTGGATTCTCGCGCGGCTGTCGGGTGATCTGTTCGCATGCAGTGTCCAAGCAGATGACCTGCGGAGCGAAGTCCTTTAGACGTCGGTAGTACCGCTGTTGGGTGACGATAATGGGCGGTTTTGCATCCTCGAGCATCAGCCGCAGCCGTGAATCAGGATACGAAGCATCCAAAGGCACGTACGCGGCGCCTGCCTTCAGGATTCCCAGAACGCCGACGATCATCTCAAAAGAACGATCGCAGCAGATGGCGACAGCCGTGTCCGCGCCGACCCCCAGCGAATGTAAACAGTGTGCGAGCTGGTTGGCTTGCTTGTTTAAGGCGTCGTAGGTCAATCTCGCATCGTCGAGCACAAGAGCGGTCGCGTTGGGGGTGCGCGCGACCTGCTCCTCAAAAACCTTGTGAATCGCCTTGTCTTGCGGATACGTGCTGGCGGTCTGGTTCCAATCGAACAACAGCGTTTGACGTTCCTCAGGAGTGATCAGCGGTAGATCGCCGAGAAGCTGGTGTGGATTGTCGGCAATTCCCAACAGCAGCGTCTCAAGGTGGCCTAGCATGCGTTTGATGGTTTGGGCATCAAACCTATCGGTGTCGTACAGCAATCGAATGCTCAACTGCTCATTCGGTTCAACCAATACGACCAGTGGAAAGTTTGTTCGTTCGAACCAGCGCACGTTCTCAATCGCAATCGACTTGCCCATTTCTTCCAAGGGCGTGGATTTGTGGTAGTTTTCGAACTGCAGAATGCTTTCAAAAAGCGGTTGTCCGCCCGGCACGTCGCTCCAGCGTTGCACTAGATTCAGTGGACTGTGTTCGTATTGCCGCATTTCGAGTTGTTGGCCTTGTAACTCGACAAGCCAGCGACTCACCTCGATGTCGTCAGGGCACTTCACGCAGACGGGAAGGGTGTTGATGAATAATCCCACCATGGACTCCACGCCCTGCAGAGTTGGTGGTCGGCCGGAGACGACGCCGCCGAACACCACGTTTTCGTTGCCACTGTAACGACTAAGCAGTAGTGCCCAGATGCCCTGCATCAATGTGTTCGTCGTGACGCGCAATTGCCGGAGCGTGTTTTGCAGAGAGGCAGTGACGGTTGACGAGAGGCGCGTTTGCTGCGAATCAAATCGCGGGATCCGATCCGATCCGGGAGGCGGTGAGTGGTCCACGACCAAAGGCGTCGAGGACTCGATTCCATTCAACGCTCGACGCCAATAAGATTCGGCCGCGGACAGATTCTGCTTTTTCTGCCAGACGATCAGATCACGAAATGGTCGAGGCGTCGCTAAATCAAGCGGCTTGTTTTCTCGTAAGGAATCGTAGGTCGTAAACAGTTCCTGGAGAATCAAGAACATGCTCCAACCATCGAGTAGCAGATGGTGGAAGGTCCAAATCAACTCATGACGATCGTCCTCGGTCTGGATGAACAGGACTCGCATCAAGGTAGGTTGGGAGAAATCAAAACCTGCGTGTTCTTCCTGTCTCCGCCAGGATTCTATCTTCGCGTCCTGTTCGCGCGGCGTTGCACCTCGCAAGTCCTCATGTTTAGCCTGCAAATGGGCGTTGCGGTGCACCACCTGTATCGGCTCTTTGACGCCCTCCCAAACAAAAGAGGTGCGCAGAATTGCGTGGCGGTTGACCACTTCCTTCCAGGCTGATTTGAAGGCCTCTGAATCAAGTCGACCGATCAACGAGCACGTAACCTGCTGCGAATAAGCATTCGCTTTCAGATTCGCCAAGCTCTCGTACAGGATTCCCTCCTGGAGTGGAGAGACCGGATAGAAACTTTGTATCGTGTCGCCATGCATCGCTAATGATTCCCCGCTGATTTGCCGATCGCCTTCCTGATAGCTTCCAGGTCAGCATTATCCCAGCCAAAGTCAGAAGCCGGCTCGCCATCGATTTCGGTGGAATTCATCTCGGAGTTAAGCCGATCGTCATCGCTTACAACATGATCGCTGCTGCCTGCAATTAGCGTACGAAGCGTTTCGAGGAAATCAGCGGCTAAACCTGTCACCGTCTTTTCCGTATGCGCATTCGCACTGAAGGTGAAATCGATTTGTAGGCGGTCATCAATCACCCAACTGACCACGTCAATCAAGTGGCTGCGCGAACCCTTTGGACTGTGATCAAAGCCGCATGTCGTTTCGTGGTTCGCTAGCTTGTACAGTGTCGTTCCTTGAACCACCTGCCCAAACTGCCCCAGGTAGTTGAAATTCACTTCCGCTGCGGGGAGTTTCGCGAATTGATCGCTGATTTCGGGATCGTCTTGAAGGTACCTGAGTAGCCCAAAGTGAAAACCACGGTTTGGAATGTCTCTCATCTGCTGCTTCACCGATCTCAGGAGCATCAGTGGAGAGATATCAATCTGGCTGGTCAGTAGAAGAGGATAATAAGAGGTGAACCAACCCACGGTCCGAGAAAGATCGACATCATCAAAACAGTTCTCCTCGCGTCCATGAAGTTCAACATCGATAAGTGATGATGAACTTCCCGACCATTTCTGCAGAGCAAGATGCAGCGATGTAAGCAGCACCTCATTAATTTGGGTGTTGTAGAATTTGGGTACGACTCGTAGTAACTGATCGGTTTCGTCTGTGGTAAGACAAACGTTATGAATCCTTACGCTTTCTTCGGTATTTGTTTCCCGGCCATTTTCGTGATCGAGCGGAAGGCCGTCGATTGCCGAGCGTTCTTCGGTCAACCAAAAATCTGCTTCCTTCAAAACCTGTGCTGCTTGAGCGTACTGCCGCAATTGATTGGCCCAATAATGAAAGGAAGTCGACTTTCGTGGCAGTTCAATCGATGCACCCCGACCAATTTGGTCTAACGCGAGCTGCAAGTCTTCTAACAGAATTTGCCAAGAAACAATGTCACCCGCTAGATGATGGAGATTCCAAAAAAGTAGATTCTTCCGAGCAGGTCCCAGCTCAAGTACGTTCAATTGCATTAGTGGTCCGCTATCAAGACTTAATCCTCGCTGAAACTCATTGCATTTCTTTTGAATCAGTTCAGTGAGTTCGTCCTCAGTTGCCGCTGAAAGGTCAACGACCGCTATAAGTGGGGTCACCTGAAAAGGCACAATTTCTTGACTCCAACTGTCCTTGGTCGGTTTCCAACGCAACCTTAAGATGTCATGGTGCCGTAGAATCGCCGACGCCGCTGCCTGTAAATCATCAATCGCAACTTCTGATTGCAACTCCAGCAGCAGCGGCATGTTCCAATGGCTCGGATCGGGGGACTGCCGATCTCGAAACCAATGATGAATGGGTGTCAGCGTTACTGACCCCACAACCTCATCTTGGTCCGCATGGATCATCCGAGCGTTATTGACGTTGCCGACCAATTCAGCGATCGTCTGGTGCTGGAATAGTTGCATGGGCGTGATAGGAATTCCATGCTGGTTTGCTCGTGCTACGATCTGAATGCTTAGGATCGAGTCACCTCCGAGTTCGAAAAAATTGTCGTGAATTCCAATTTGTTCTATTCCAAGAACCTCTTTCCAGATCGCGACAAACTGTTCTTCCTCGACAGATCGAGCATTGACTACGTCGTGTCGAATTTTTGAATGCCCGGTGCTAGGTGATGGCAAAGCTCCACGGTCAATTTTTCCATTTGGATGCTTGGGGAAACTCTGGAGCACGATAAAGGTGGAGGGCATCATGTAGTCGGGAAGTTGCGTTGTGAGGAGATCACGCAATTCAGAGGTCAATGCATCTGTTGGCTCTTTGGTCAAGACATACGCGGCAAGCCGTTTGCCTACGGAAATGCGTCTGTCTGAACTGTCGTCGACGCTTCCGCACCATTTTTCGCTTTCAATTGCTAAGACGGCAGCTTCCTGCACAGAATCATGTTGAAGCAGAACCGACTCAATCTCTTCTAGTTCGATTCGGAATCCTCGGATCTTTACCTGATTGTCAGCCCGCCCGACGAACTGCACGTCTCCGTTAGGAAGATGCCGCAAGAGATCGCCGGACCGATACAAATAGGCATGAGGGTCATCACTGAAAGGTGATTTGACAAATTTTTCGGCATTCAATTCTGGTCGGTTTAAATAACCAGGTGAGAGCGCAGGTCCGCCGAAAAATGCTTCACCCATAACACCTACCGGAACGGGCTGCATGCGACTGTCAAGCACGTAGATTTCAGAATTGTCGATCGGTCGCCCGATCGGAGCCGTATCAAGAGTCTGCTCGCGACAGTCGTAAACGCTGTTAAAAACAGTCGTTTCGGTGGCGCCGTATTCGCTAAACAACTCGACGTTCGGAAGCAAACGCTTGTGCAAGTCAACCATTCCCTTGGGACAAGGCTCTCCGGCAACTATCGAGGTCTCCAACTTATCAAGCTGCCCGGCGTTCGAATGCTCAAGAATCAAAGAGTAGTATGACGGCAGCGTGAGCAAATGCGAAACTTGTTCTGTTGCGATAACCTGATTCAACTCTTTCAGATCATGCTGAATGTGCTCATCAACGAGTAGCAAGCAGCCACCTGTCGTAAGCGACCAAAAAATCCCGACAACCGAACTGTCAAACGAGAAGGATGAGAGCAATAAAAACTTCTTGACGGGTCGCTTGAAGAATGCAATTCGTGCAGAGTTCGATATCACGAGACCCTCGTGAGTTATCTTGACCCCTTTGGGTTTACCGGTAGAACCCGAAGTGTAAATCACGTATGCGAGGTTTTTCGCATCTGCGTACCTTTTCAGATTTTCCGTAGGCTGTTCATCGATCGCCGATGAGTCACGATCAAGGCACACAACCTCGGACTCGTGCTCGGGTATAAGCTTGGCAAGTGATTCCCGGGTAATGACAACCGGTGTTTCAGTGTCCGCCAGCATAAATTCAAGACGCTCTTGCGGGTAACTTGGGTCCATCGGGACGTAAGCTCCCCCAGCCTTGAGCACGGCAAAGATGCTAACCACCATGTCAACCGACCGTTCAAGGCAGATACCAACCAGAACGTTTGGTCCAACTCCTTTCGTTTTTAAGTAATGCGCCAATCGATTCGCGCGTAGGTTCAACTCGCCGTATGTGATCTGGCTGTCCTCAAATCTCAATGCGATCGCTTCAGAGAACTGCTCAACCTGGCGTTCAAAGATGCGATGGATGCACGACTCCGCAGGAGAATCGGTAGCAGTGTCGTTAAACTGAGTAATCAACGTCTGCCACTCGTATTCCGACAAAACATTCAAATCGCCGACGCGTCGGCTCGGTCTTTCTGCAGCAGACCGAAGCAAGGAACTGAATTGCGCGAGAAGTCTTTTGCAGCCGCTTTCTCGGAATCTTTGTCCATCGTAGTGAAGAATGGTTATCAGGTTGTCGCCTGACACCTGGCAGTCAAGCCATAATTGTGTTGGCGCAGGATGACATGAAAAGGTCTTTAGGGAAAATGTCGCCTCTGCGCTCCGGAACGCTTTTTGCGCATGCTGAAAACTGAACCCAAGCGGCTGGCTCAGGAAATCATTGTCTCGGTTATCACCCAATGGTCTCGTGATTGCTTCGAAAGCTAACTGCCTTTGTTGCGCGTTAACCAAAGCGTGCTCGACCTGCCCGACAAACGCCTCGAAGGTCTGCTCAAAATCAATTTTGCCAACCAATGGTAAGAAACGCCCTAAAGGACCAATGACTCCCTTCAGCTCAGAGAGAAATCGACCGTCGAAATATACTCCGCATCCGACTTGCCCGACGTTAGCCAACCGCGCCAACAACGCGTACCAACCTGCCAAAATCCACGCTTCCTCGGAAACACCGAAATCTCTTGCATTTGCAGTGATCGCAGCCCAAGCGTCTTTACTTTCGGCACGAACCGTTCCGGCTGAATTAGACGATGATTCCTGCGGTATCGTGTTCTCACACGGCAGCTCCAGGGAATCACACAAACCGGATGCGTGGTGATTCCAAAATGAAGTTTCCTCATGGCCGCTGTCCTGGACCAATTCACATTGCCATGCAGCAATATCCGCAAATTGCAAGATTTCCAGAGGTTCTTTCGGACGCTCGACGAGAGCTTCGTAAGCTCGACTAATGTGGCCCACGATCAACGGTAGCGAAGACTGGTCCGCGCACAACGCAGATGTGGTCAAAATCATCAAAATTTCATTTGGGGAGATCACCACGAGATCTGCTCGAAACAAGTCTTTTTGATTGCAGTCTGCTGTTTTCGTGACCGCCAAACATGACAATTCCGTTATGCGCGTTTCTCGGTCGGGACAAGATTCTGATACATCATGCCAGAAAACCGATGACGTCCGGGAAGCCTCATTAATGACCTGGAGCGGATCTTCCTGTGTAGCACGATCATGGAACGAGGTACGTAACATCTCATGATCACTTACCACGTTTTCGATCGCCTGTTCCAGTGATTCACGATGCACGAGATCCAGAATCTTCACTTCAATCTGTTGGACATGACTTTCGCCGTAGTCGGTATATTTCTGCCAAAGTCTTTTCTGCAGAGGCGCGAGCGAAAAACCAACTGTGTTATCCATTTGGATTCAAACCCTGAAAGCGTGAACGATTAATCGAACCTTGTAAGTCTGGCGAAATTTTATTTGGACCCAAATCGTCTTACTTCATCCCTTTATTGCCAAACATCCTCGCCATTACTACATGTACAATCGTTAGCATCGTGGCAGATGCAAGAACCTGGCGATGGACGTTCTTGACTCCCGCCTTTAAGGTTGCTTCCAACTTCCCAAAAGCGAAGAAGAAACTGTCGAACCATCCATATAATGCTGTCACGGGGTATGGAAGCTAGAGGTCAAGGAAGAGTTGAAACCACCGAAAACTCACAGGTCGCACAGCCGTTTCTTTCCTAACTTGTTTGCGGTGATTGGGCTGATCCCCATCAACAGTTACCGCATCACAACCTCGCCACTTATCCAAGTCAATCCTATGAATTGGTATCCAGTGCGTGCACTAGCGTGAATAGGAAAGTCGGTGAGATCTTCAAAACACGATCGCGACCAGGGAATCATTCATCAGTTTCAGAAAGCCAACGACAATTTTTTCTGAGGGGAAGGCCACCGCGACAAGAACCGCGTATGGTCCCGAAAAAAAACACTTCCGCTGGCGGTATGGCAGCTTAAAGGTGGATGCGGCCAAGAAGCTGACAGAGGTCCAGAAGGAAAACTGTTGACTTCAGCGATTTTTCGCGGGACGAGAACGGCGGTAGGTAATGTTGAAGGATGCCCGTTGGGGAAACTTCTAAGCCCAACAACACGACAACAGATTGTCGAGCATTTTTCGGACGCACTGAATCGGCTGAGAGCCTTCGAACGCGGTGCCGAACAGGATTTTTAAAGGCACAATCCACTCAGTGGAGCGAGCGGGATGTCATCCCTGATGACCCGCAGTTGTCTTGATTGATGGTTAGCCTTGAATGGGAATGATGCTCATTTTGGCAACCAACGGAAGTGATTTATTGTTTCTTTGGAGAGGTTAAAAGTACAAAACGCCCATCGAACACCTCTGATTTCATGAGCATCCGATCGTGACTTTACCGCAACCAAGTTGCTCGCGATTGTGGTTCGGTGACGGTCCTTGACTCCGGTTGCATCTGGCTTTCCGGGATAATACTTGGGCCCAAAACCGGTCCATGTCCGGATCCAGGATGGAAATCTGCTGAGTCGGATAACGCTGATCGTAAACTTCAGACAAGCATGACTTCGATTGTGATCAACTTCGCATCCCCAACAATTTTTTGCAGCCGGCAATTGCGATTGCAGATTGAGCTGTCTCTGATCGCGGCGAAAAGCATTTTTTACCGCAAGACAAACACTCCGAGTACAAGACGAGCCCCTTTTGAGCACCTTATCAAAGACGGGCATTCCGGTCGATTGCATCCCCCAGGGTATCGATTCCTGTTGTTACTTCTCGACCTGAGGCGTGCGACCTGCGATGTTGACTCACAAACCAACAGGGAGCTTTCTATCAACGCGTTCTCACTTCGGAATCAAATATCCATCCCAAATGTTGAATCATTTGACGCGCAAATCAAAGATGCAGCTGTAAGGGATCCCGATCGAGTGACAGGCATCACATTCCCACTCAGTCTCTTCAAACAGTTCCATCCATTCGTTTAAGGTCGGAACATAATCACCCATGACCATGTGGGTGAATTCGAATCCCAATGTAAAAATCGGCACATCGGCTTTCTCCAAGGATTGCGAACGGTAGGTATCACACAAAAGGAACCGATGAGCATTTGGGAACATCTTTCGAACGTTCTGCAGAGCCAGTAAGCACTGCTGACGCGGCCACAAGTCATGCCCCATGAAAAAGGAAAAAACGAGTTCAACATCTTCCCAGTCATGACTGGGGCTCAACTCACGAAGGTCTCCCGCGACGACTTGGATTCTGTCCTGCAAACCTGCTTTTGCAATGGAAGACCGCGCGAGGCTGACGGCACCAGAATTCACTTCAATTCCAATCCCTTGCAGGTTACGATTCGCTGTTCCAATTTGGATCAAGCGCTCAGCACTTCCACAGCCAAGATCGGCAACCGCTTTGTAGTTCGCTTCCTCCAAAAACGCCTTGAAAGATCGATCAACAAAGTGAGCGCCATAATCTCGACCAGCTGACGCAATTCGTTGGCCACATCGACCGGAAAAATCTCCCTTGCGATTCTCATTCTTGGCAATCGCTGAGAGATTCTGTAGCATCGCTCCGTACCCACCCACTAGCCACGCAAAATAACCTTTGTCGAAAAAGACTTGCTGAAACAACTCGTCAGTCGAGGCGACGTCTTTTTCTGAGTCAAACTTCACGATCTTCTCAGTCTGCAAAGCGATCAGAATTGCGCGGACCGTATTGCAGTGCAGATCGTTACGCTCGCAAAATCTACGAATCGAGATCTTTCCCTCAGCTCGCATCTCGTCGAATAGCCCAAGGTCGAACGCCGCCGATATCGCCGACGCAACTACGGTGGCATTAAAGATCCGTGAAGAACAACTGATTTCTAATTGTTTTTCGGTCTTCATTAACATTTTTGCACTTTCTCCGAACAATACTCTGGATAGAGCATTTCTCTACCGAGGTACAATTTTGTCTAAACATGCCATCAAACGATCGATCCCATCTAAAGGCGGGACGGTGAATCGTAGAAAATTATCAGTGGGAGCCCCGGGAAACCGCCGAACAGCCACATTTCGAATCAGCAACTGTTCCTGAATGTAGCACGCAGAAAGCCGTTCGTGCGTCGCAAATATGTGGTTTCCACTAGGTTCACGCACATGAAATCCCCTCTCGCGAAGATTCCTCTTCAGCACATTGCGACAACGGATCACCTCTTCCCTGAATTGCGCAAACTCCGAGTGACGTGACAACGCGTGCAACGCTAATTGCTGCCCAAAAGCATTGACATTAAATACATCCTTGCGGCTCAGCAGCTGATCAATGATTTGATGCCCGCCAATGCAATAGCCCACCCGGGCTCCGGCCAGACCAAAGAATTTGGAAAAACTCCGCACTATAATCATGTTTTCAGGTAAGTCGCTTGGACACTGATCCCCCGCATATTCACCGTAAGCGTTATCCCAAATCAAAAAAGCCTCAGGCGATTCTGTCAGTCGGCGCAAATACCTCTGGTCCAAACCGAGTCCCGTGATCGCATTCGGAGAATCAACTAGTGCAAGCCCTCGCCAAGCCGTCGTAGCAATTTTTTCCGTCTCAAAAGTCGCACCAGGAATCGTTTCGTGGCGATAATCAAGTCGATCGGCTAGCAAGTCGTACACCTTGAAATGCACATCTAGAGTTGCGAGTGTTTGATATCGATCTCGTAGAAGATGCAACACGCACGCAAGAACTTCGTCAGACCCATTGCCGACAAAAACATTTTCAGCCATGACGCCGTAATGTTTCGCTAATGATTTTCGTAGTTCCAGGCTACTAGTTTCGGGATACCTCAGAACATCAACTTGACTCGCGGCATGACTTACAAAGTCACGCATCCACTCTTTCGAAATAAATAGATTTTCGTTCCGGTGCAGACACAACACCTTATTGCTGTCAATCTCGATTCCCGGATCGTATTTTGAATTCGTTTCGGCCTTATTCAGTAAGCTCATGGTTCATCTTTGTTGGCACTGTTAAAATCCACGGGGCATCTGCGTGGTGCGGCTTGGCAACTCTTTCCTATTGATCTGCTAACGACCCGTCGCTCGTTGTTCTGTTCCCTGGCATAGGTGAAAGCGGCACGGCCTTACGCTTTGCAAAGGTCAATTTTTGCCTCGCCCGATTGGTGTAGGTATCTTGCTTCTGATAGGAATGACTGCGTTCTTTGGCATCAAGTCGCTCATACAATTCCCGCAAGTTCATATCTGGAGAATCAACGAGGAGTTCAAGAATCGCCTGATATTGCCTCACCCACTTTTCGATGGACGTGGGGCTGAATCGATTTTTATCGTATTCAAAGACGCCCGTAATGTTGGTCGGCAAATCCCAAAGAAACACCGCAAGCTCGAATCTTGCATCGCTGCCATCGACTTGCACTGGTGTCACGGTCAAGTCACCAATTCGGCGCTGCTCGTCCACTTGGCTCCCCAGACCATAACCAAAGACAGGGGGATTACGTTCGGGCGTGAGCAAGTCAAATAAGACCTGAAAAAATGGATTTCGGTCTGTTGATCTCTCTGGCCGGAGATGCTGCACGATTTTTGGGAGTGGTAATTCTTGATGCTCATGAACTTCTAGCACGCTCGCTTGAGTTCGATGTAGTAATTCTCGCATACTTGGGTTGCCGACCAAACTCGTTCTCATTGGCAGCGCATGCACAAAGAGCCCAATCATCTCCTCTAGCTCCGGATGCTGCCGATTCGCAAACGAGGAACCAATCACCACATCTGATTGCCTCAAGTGGTAGTCGATGAAGCACTGAAAGGCCGAGCAAAGCACGACGAACAACGTCACGTTAGATTGACGTGCTAAATCTCTTGCGGCGTCGGAAACTTGCGCAGAAACGGTAATCGGCAGATGCCCCGCGATTTTCTGCTGCGGGTCATCTGGAGAATCATCAGCTTTGAGTGAATAGATCGCGCTGGTCCCCGCAAGGTGCTTTTCCCAAAACTCCAGTTCGCGTTCCAGGTACATTCCCTGAATTCGATTTCGTTGCCAGATCGAATAGTCAGAATACTGCACCGCAAGTTCCTTCAATTTTCCAGGCTCATTACGAAGAGCATGCGAATAGAAGTGGTCCAGTTCGTCCATTAGCACGCTCATCGACCATCCATCTGCAATTATGTGATGGAGGTTGATAAGGAACACGTGGTCGTCGGCAGCGAGACGTAGCAATTTCCCGCGAATTAAAGCCCCTTCCTTGAAATCAAATGGCATCTTCCCATCCAACTTTGCAATCCTGCGAGCTTGGTCCATTCTTGACGAGGCCGGGATGTTCTCCATATCCATGAACTCCAGTGAAAAATTGCTGGAGTTCGAAATCAACTGAACGGGTTTGCCATCTTTGCTTGACAGCGTTGTTCGCAAAATGTCATGTCTTTCAATGATCGCTTCGAGGCTACTTCGCAAAGCATTTGCATCAAGAACTCCCTGAATCCTAACGCACCCCGGAATGCCGTAAGCCTGGTCTGGAAAAAGTTGATTCAGAAACCAAAGTCCCTCTTGGCTTAAGGACAGAGGAATCGTCTCGTTGCTAACTCCGCCGCGCGGAATCTCGGCATTCTTGGTAACGCAGTGGCCACGCTCGCGCATCAACAACTCAATGAGCTGTTTCTTTTTATCGGCGGTTGGATTCGATAATGACTCTGGTGAATGCATCGAAGGATGGATGCTGAATTTGGGGATCGATAGTTGCTTTCCGCAGCTATCTCGTTTGTAAGTGGCGTTAAGTTCGATATCAGATTAGGCGGATTGCATCTTTACTTTCACAAGAACTCAGCGTTCGTGTTTGCATGTTGCAATCACACTGGGACACAAGATTGTCAGTAAACAATGAATTCTGGAATCGGTTCGGCTAACCTTCCTCTCCACTTGATGTAAAGACGCTTCTGAATCCGACGAAGTAATTTGGAAAACCAATCTACGGAATTGCTTTGAAGCCGATACAGCCATAGTCGGAATGGAGTGTTTCGATAGGGAGACGTTATCGGCTCGTAGTTAAGATGTTTCATCGCCGCAGCGGAAACGTGTTCGATCATTCTTATGTCGCGCGACGAAAGTTCTTCATGCCAGCTCGCCAACTCTCCTTTGCGAAAAAAACCTTCAGGCATGCGGTCATCCTTCTTCAATTCACTGAAGCGGGTAGCTTCAAACGCCTGGATGCAAAGTTCTTTCTTTGACTCTAAGCCCAAGAATTGATAGACTTCTTGCAGGCAGGGCGCACCGATTTGTTTTAAATCTTCGTATCGAATTTGCATGTAGTTCGGGGTATGCTCCATGACCTTCTGAGCGATCGATACATGGGAATTCCAGAATTCTGCTGCATCGATAATTTTCGTCGGAAATTCTCCCTTCGCCCAAGTTTTACCTGCACTCTTTAATGAGGTGACGACACTCCGCGGATCCCGGACAATGTGGAGAAATATGGCATCTGGGTACACCTTCCTGATGAAACTTGCGATATGAAGCGATTCCGGTGTCTTGTCCACAACTACTTTGGTCCCAGCATGTTGTTTCGCAACAGCTTGAAAAACTTGGTCGGCAGCATTCCTACAAAGACCGATACAATCTTTCTCTGAGAAAATTGATCCATAGCGAAGCGGCGCTCGCGAACCCGTTGTGGGTGGCTCAACGTCATTGCTTGCAACTGAAACAATCGACTTTCCAAAGCCGACATCCTTCTTCTTCCACCATGCATATAAGCTGCGTAGATACTGCATGAACTTTGCATGTTGAAAAACAGTGACCTCAGGGTGCTGCGACAGCAGCAGGGAAAGCCAAGTGCTTCCACTCCGCGGGCAACCGATGATGAATACGCGTTTAATCACCTCATGACGTTCAGTTTTTGACTCTTCCATAGGAATCCTTGATCTACAACTCTCCTGCGCGATCAGAGTTGCCGATCGCCGTGGGATTGTTTATTTCGACGGGTAGGGATGTACCTAGTGGATTCAACTCAGTGTCTCGGAATCGGCAGCAGATCCGTTCAACACGTGCCCGAACAGAATGGATTACAGATTCTTCCAATTCGTAATCTTGATCGCTCATTACTCGGATGCTCATCAATGTTTCATCAATCAATTCTGCGCATTCCCGCATATCCGATGGCGCGAGACCGCGATGCGCCAGTAAGTTCGTTCCGAGCCTAATTCCGCTAGTGACTCGAGCGGACTTCGTATCCCCTGGCAATCGGTTTTTATTGACGATGATGCCGCATTGATTTAGCGCACGCTCGGCTACTAAACCCGTCATTGCCTTGTCACTCAGGTTAATGAGTATGGTGTGGTTATCTGTTCCACCTGTCAGGACGTCGTAAGACCGCTCTAGCAAATAGGAAGCCAAAGCCTGTGCATTATCGACAATTCGTCGTGCGAGCAACTTGAATTCTGGACGCTGCACATTCGCAAAAGCCCGAGCTTTTGCGGCGATGGCACTAAGGTTTGGCGTACCCTGAGAAAAGGGAAAGACGGCCCTTTGGAAGGTATCGGCGAACGTTCCCTTGCCGCTCCAAGCCGCTTGCGAGGAATCTCGACCGCACAGGATCACTCCACCTCTTGGGCCAAATAACTGCTTGTATGTGCTGGTGGTTGTGACGTGCGCGTGATCGATTGGACTGGGATGAACACCCCCGACGACGAGACCGGCGATGTGCGAAATATCAGCCAAGAGTAAGGCACCGACTTCGTCTGCGATTGCGCGAAACGCTGCGAAATCTATGATTCGCGAGTAGGCGCTCGCCCCACAAATGATAAGCCGCGGTTGGCATTTCCTGGCGATGTCTCGTACTTCATCATAGTCAATCACTCCGTGTGCATTGACGCCGTATCCGACCGCATTGAAGTATTGGCCGATCACTGACGCTTTTGACCCATGAGTCAGATGCCCCCCCGCGTCCAAATCCATTCCCAGCAGCGTATCGCCGGGCCGCAGCAAGCTGAAGATCACCGCTAAATTTGCTGATGAACCAGAATGCGGCTGGACATTGGCATACTGTGCATCAAAAACCGCACAGGCTCGCTCGATCGCAAGTTCTTCCACTTGATCAACGATTTCACAACCGCCATGAAAGCGCGCGTTCGGGTAACCTTCCGTCGTCACATTTGTTAACGCCAAGCCTTCACACGCGAGAACAGATGGATCTGCCTCGCTCGATGCCGCAACCATGGGCAAAACGTTCGACTGTCGACGGGTTTCCAACTCCAACAATTTATACAAAACCGGGTCATCACGCCGAACCGCTTCCAGCCCTTGCCGAGAGGATTCAAATAAATCACTGGTCTTGTTAATTGTTTTGTAAATACCTTCAAGCATCACTAACCCTTCTCGCAATTGCTGCCTCCACTTCATGATCAGCCAACTGCCAAACCTCAACTAGAATATTCGCCAACTCTAAGATATCAAGATTCGTAGCAGACGCTTGCTTTTCCAGTTCCTCCGAAAAAGCACGAACACTTGGGTTTTCAAAAAGTTTCCTAAGGGTGACCCGCAAGGGAATGACGTCGTTCACACGTGAGATTATTTGAGTGGCTATGAGCGAGTGCCCCCCAAGATCGAAGAAATTATCATCAACTCCGATTTCGGAAAAACCGAGAGCTTCTTTCCATACCTCCGCCAGAAATATCTCTAAAGCGTTCCGAGGCCGAACCATTTGCACCTGAAGTTCGGGCCGTTCATTGTCCGGCACAGGCAGTGACTGTCGATCGATCTTTCCATTGGGCGTCAGCGGATAATGATCAACGTAAACAAAACAGCTTGGTACCATATAAGCAGGAAGTCTTCGCTCAAGCATGGCTTTTAGTGCAGGTGTCAATTGTTCTTGCTTGTTTGCTTCCTTCGCAGCATTGCCAAAATCACTCCATGCCAGGACTTTATTCATGGGCCATGAGCTACCACCATTCGTGCGTAAAATTGCGGCCGCTTCCTTTTCGTCCGCGTAGCTGCGGGAATCTCTGGCTGGGGCGGAACCAAGATTTTGCGGGCAGTGCTCAGCAAGGTGAACGACTCCATCGAAGCATCCAATTCTTCCTGAGCTTGGCCACTGAACATCAATGTGATATTTCCGATCCCTATCAACTTGCCAAAAATCTTCTGGATCCACTGCTCCCGACGTTAAACCCAATTTATCTAGGCTCAAATCGCTGATCGTTTTCGTCTCTGCCGCATTTGCCAAGCATTTTTGCGCCTTGATGAGAGAATGCACTCTGGCATTTGGAATATCCCGTAGAAGCAATTTTCTGGGCTTCTCGCGTTCCAAGAGATCTCGCAGTGATTCAAGTGTTAGATCATTCTCATTCCAATCCAAGTCGCGTCCAATCTCTTCGCTACAAGCACCGGCTAGTTCAAGAGTCACATCGTAGTGGAACTGATTCATTTCGTTGTGAAACATACCCCGACGCAGTTGGATCGAGACTTTTTCAATTTCAGGTATTTCGTCGCGTAAGACTTCAAATAGTTGTGGGTCAATCCACAATTCTTTCTCGTTCTGAATGCTTCGTTCCACTCTTTTCCTTACGTCAACAACCAACTGTGAACCACTTGCATGAGCGAGTTCGATTGATGCATGAAAAGTCGACAAAAGAGGCAAGCAACGAAGGTCTCCCAAGAAAATTTTTCCATCCGCAGGTAAGATGCTTACAGCACCACGAATGGTTTTGATGAGATAATCGATATCCGGAAAGTGTTGTGAAACGGAGTTGATAATTACAGTGTCGAACGTTCTGCGTTCCACACCCTCAAAGTCTGCTGCGACCCGCTCGACCAGACGGACACTCGAATTTTCGATGCTGGACTGTTTGATACGCGTTGACAAATTTTCGAGGACGACGGATGAAAGATCCGTGCCCTCATAGAAAGTACATTTCGGCGCAACACGGAACAGAATGAGTCCCGTGCCACATCCTATCTCGTACGCGCACCCGGGTTCCAATTTGAGAATTCGTTCGGCAGTTCGATCAATGACTTCATCCATCTCTTGATCGCTAAATGGCTCGCCCGTGAAACTGCTGATCCAACCGACATAGTCACGCGAAGGTTCAGCCAAATCAGAAGAGCAAGCGTAGGTCTCGTTGTAAACAACACGCCAACGATCTACATCATTACTCGACCTGGAATCCATCCGTAACTCAGAAGGAACAATATACGAAACCAACTGTTTTGTACCGGTACCATCATCCCTTGCCATTACAACTGCGTCCTCAACCTCCGGATGAGCGCGAAGAGCGGACTCGATTTCTCCGAGTTCAATTCGATGACCACGAATCTTGATTTGATGATCCACCCTACCCAACAACTCGATATTCCCATCAGGCATCCAGCGCGCGATGTCACCGGTCTTATAAATCCTTTCTGATCCACTTTCGCAAAAAGGGTTCGCGATAAACCGTTCTTGAGTCAGTTGCTCACGATCGAAGTATCCACGGGCCAACCCAACTCCACCGAGGTGCAATTCACCTGGAACACCGATTGGCACCAGCTGTAATTTTGGATCAAGGATGTAGGCTTTCTGATTTGCCATGGGCCGGCCATAAGGAATGCTTTTCCAGGCCTGATTTACTTGACCGACGGGATAGACGATGGAGTGGATGGACGCTTCTGTCGCTCCACCGAGCACCACCAGTTTGACAGCTGGCGAAACCCTACGGAGTTTTTCCGGCAGGGAAACAGGCGCCCAATCCCCGCCTAAAAACGCAACCTTCAACTTACTTGGGTGCAGTTCCGGTCGCGGACCCACGTAGTTGAGAAGCATCTCCAGCAACTGGGGCGCAGAGTTCCATACAGTTACACCGTGCTGCAAAATTAACTCAGCCCAATGAGCCGGCTCTTTCGCGGAGAGAGGGTCTGGCATTACGATCCCCCCGCCAGCCGCCAATGTCCCCAGTACCTCATAAACGCACATGTCGAAACTCAGTGACGAAATCGCCAGCACACGGTCCGATGGCCCCACGTCAAAACTCAAGTTGAGGTCAAGGAGATTATTGACGACTCCACGATGCTGCAACGCAATGCCTTTCGGCGTCCCTGTCGAACCAGAAGTGTAGATGAGGTAGGCGAGGCTAGTCGCACTTGCTTTATTTGGTGGCTTTGTAATCGACTGATTATTAAAAATCGGCTGATCGTCTAAGCAGACGACGCTCGCCCGCATTTTTGGGAACGCGTGTTTCAAAGTTTTTTGCGAAAGCAATATTTCAACATCACTATCGTCAATCATGAAAGCCAAACGATCGGCTGGATAGTTTGGATCGATCGGGACAAACGCCGCTCCCGCTTTGAGTATCCCCAGCATGCCTACGATCATTTCAGCAGAACGCTCGGCACAGAGCCCAACACGCGACTCGTGTTCAATTCCTTGCTGAATTAGGAACTGTGCTACTTGATTGGCACGCTGATCCAACTCGCGATAAGTGACCTTTTCTTCACGAAAGACAAGAGCGACAGCGTCTGGTTTTTGCGCGGCGTTCTGCTCGAATAGTTCATGCAAACAAACTGTCTCAGGGAAGTCAGCATCAGTCGCATTCCAATCACAGACGACATTGTGTCGCTCAGCAGATGATAAAATGGGCGCGGATTGAGTGAGCTGCCTTGGTTCTTTGGCAATGCCCTCGGCAAGCGTCTTCATGTGCGTCAACATTCGATCAAGGCTCGGTGTCGAATAACGTGATCCATCAGCGTCAATTTCTAATTGGCAGCCTCCTTCATGAAGAAAAACTGAAACCACAATCGAAGGCGTCGCTGTTTCGCTCTCGGGATTGGTGACGACTGAATCACGCTGCAGTCGAAACGCACTTTCAAATAGAGAAAGATTCCAACTACTCGATGTCGTTTGGGGTGGCGAATCTTCAGATGAAGCACGGCCAATAAATGAGTGAAGGTTCTCGATTCGTTGAGCCAAATCGATTACTGAGTGATTGGCTTCGATGGGTACTCGGAGTGGGATCCATTTTTGCTGCAATTCCTCGCAATGCCCCGCATTGCTCACACCGATCGCAATTTCATCGCTACCGGTGTAACGATTGAGCAGCACACACCAGATCGATTCCCAAATTACAGTTTCGCGGATATCACAATCTTTCGCCAAACGTTTTAGTTCTTCGACCGAATCGTCGTTGATAAAACAGCGCACGACAGTCCGCCCCTGTTCACCTGGCAGTTCGCAAGGAATCTCGGGGATGAGCGGTGACGGTGTGGCGAAACCGTTCAAGTAATCGATCCAAAAATGTGATCGTAACGCTGAGAGATCAGTCAGGTGAGAGGATGACATTTTACGGATGTTTGCAAATTTCGGATGAAAAAGCCAATCTAGCCAGTCGCTATCGCGCTGAATCAAACGCTTTCATGGCGCACCGGCAAGCTTTGTGCCCGAGATGGAGTAAATCTTGAGTGACGGGAAACCACCGTAGCAGGTGGTAGTATTCGCGCCCTGCTGAGAAGAGTAGCTCACCGTTTCTCAATCGCGTTAGAAATTGGTATCAGCGCTACACTTTATCGCCAGATCACGACCATGATTTACCGTGAAGGCGTAGAGGCAACCACAAACGCATTGATGGTCTTTGGCATCGCGAGTGGCATAAAAAGCCGCTTGTGGCGAGGAGAGGGGACCTCCTATTCGGGTTCAGATCAGTTATGAAACAAAAAGCAGGACAACCCGTATCATCAGCATGCGTGCGGTAATTTAATCACCAGAATTGCTATCAGGCAGATTTTAATTTGCATTTCATTGGTCGCGAATTACCGTCTAGACAAACGCCACGAAAGCGACGTTGGTTCAGACAAAAAGCTCGACTGCGGATGCCCTAAATTCGCACACACTCCGTCACGTACACGGGGCTTTTCGTTTCAATTTCTGAACACTAGGCCTTTGGACTTTAAACGCCAAGAAAGTCCAACAATTCCAATACCTATGTCGCCGACTAATAGTTCCCACAAAGGGGTTGATAAATGTCGCTTAATTCTGCGGGTGCTAATACCAATACAAGTTGGAATCTTGTGAAGCTATCGATCGCGTTCATGGTAATCGGCGTCTCATGCTTCGTAATTTATACCAAGACTGGGATCGACATACCGTTCATATCGCTCGCGAAAGAGCACTCAGAACAAAAAGGGTTGGCGGGTGGCCCCGGATTGGTCATTCTCGGCTGTCTACCGAATAATCACCTCGAAGCGATTGTCGATTCCAAGGGAGTGATGGGAGTTTATACCTTGAGCAAGACGGCACAGCGTGTCGTCGATGTCGAAGACCAAACGCTGACAGCCTACGCTAAGGCAATCGGGGAACAAGTGAACTCAACAAAAATTACACTGGAACCGGCTCCGCAGGAGGGTGATGCGGAAGGTCGAACTTCACGTTTTCTGGGTCAATTGCCTGAAGAGTTAGTGGGCCGACCGCTTTGGGTTTCAATCCCAAACATTATTGTTAATGGTGAGAGATTTCGGTTTGCATTTGTAGCGACCGATAAAGAAATTAAGCTCGGGGGGGGCCACTCAAAAGATGTCGAAATGCCCAAGAAGGTTGCCCCAGAAGAAGAGCAGGCACTTTATCTCACATCGGGTGGGCTTTACACGACCGAGGATATCGATTTAAACGGAAAAACAACGCCATCTCAAAAATACAAAGGCATTCAAAGTGAGCACGACATGACCCCACAGGCTGGGGACCGGATTTGCCCAATCACACGGACGAAGGCAAACCCGAAGTTTTCATGGATCGTTGACGGTAAGACTTACACGTTTTGTTGCCCACCTTGCATTGACGAGTTCGTTGCGTCGGCAAAAGCAGAAACTGAACCACTTCCTGAACCAGATAGCTTTATCAAGGAATAAAATCTGAACTCCTTCCCCTTTCGAGTTCTTCAACTACGTTTAAGCATGCATTGCGCGAGATAAACGACAAGAGCGGTCCACGTATCCCAGCAGTTTTTGATTTCATACGGGATGAGTTGAAACACCAAATCGGTTTTGAAGTGATGCCCGTCTTATCAAAAAACTGAACCAAGGTGATCGCTCCGCAAATCTCGAACTCACCATGGGATTCGAGCATGAGCCTTGCATCGGACATCAAGCGGGCCCCTCCGTCAACCTTCAGGGACCAGAACCGACTTCTAGGACCGATTCCGTGCGACTCCGCCGCACCCGCAACCTTGCGAACAAGAGCAGTACATCCTCGTTGGAAGGCAGGCGATCATCGGATACTCAGAGGACACGGCGATCTACATTCCTGATTCGCGAGTCCATCGAAACCACGCCCGAATCCTCTATCTCTCCGATGGCTATTGGATCGAGAATCTCACGAACGCGGAGCAGACATCCGTCAATGGGCAGCCGATATCCGCCGGTGAACTTGTGCCACTCTCGCCGGGAATGCAGATTGAACTATCCGGGGTACGCTTAAGATTTTCCAATTTTGAACAGCTTCACATGAATTGAATCATTCAATCATCGGACTCAGGTTTTTCATTTTCGACAATCCGTTCAAGGCAGGCCGTTCGCACTCGTGACCGCTAGTATTCCAGAATTTCAATTCGTCGAAATTGGATCGGTTGCCCCTGCGACTGAATCGCGATATATCCGGCATCAATGAACTCGTTGCCTTGTCTGGCCAATAAAGCATTTGCATGTGCATCCAACCGGTCATATTCAGGCAGCGAATAAACGAGAACCGATCGCCCATTTACACGGTGTTCAATGCTCTTAGCGCCATCCACATCCAGTTCAACAGTGACCCAATCGCTGGTCGGGGATGCCTTCGCCAATGATTTAACAAGATGCGATTGGACAATCTCACCATTCATCACCACCGTCGTGCCCGGTGTCGTCAGGTTCGCGGTCGTTTGAGGTTCAGGACCAACCGCAGCTCGCAACTGAACCAGTAAAGACACCGGGTATTCTTGGTCAACGAACATTGACCCCGGCGATTCGGCGTGAAAGTGCAACCCACTATTTTTTTCCGCCCATTTTCGAGCTCCAGCGCAAAGTGGACCTCTAAATCGATACTCGAATCGCAGCCGGTATCGAGAGAATTTCCGGTGGTAAAAAAGGTAGCTGAAACGATCGTTAAAGTTTTTATACTGATCGTAGTTGACTGTAAGCAGATCAGACTCCACCCGAAAAGTGTTAAGTGGATCAACATTCGGCTGTTCACCCCGCGCCTTCAATGTCCAACCGTCAAGGTCACGCCCATTAAAAAGCGAGATCCACTTTGCCTCCTCCAATTTCGTACCGGTTGCTGAAGTGGAAAGCGACGCATCTGACAAAGTTGTTTCATTCACTGAGGGCTGGCTCATCGAGACACTCTCAGCAACAGAATCGTCTAACGACGTTAATTCACGATACCGAATGTTACGAAATCGCACCGGGGCACCATGATCTTGGAGAATGATCGGTCCCGTCATCTCGGAGCCAACTAATGGTGAGCCTTTGGTAGACGGCACGCGAATGGCAAAATCATCAACGATGACGTGGCCGTTTAGAGCCACAGTAACGCTTCCTGGTTTTAAAATTGATGCATCTGCGGCAATACGAGGAGCCCGGAAAACGATATCAAACTTTTGCCAGGTTTCCGGGGGTAAGCACCGATTCTCCTTAGGTCCGGCCAAACCATAAATCGCGCCACAAGACGTCAATGATTTTTCGGAATACAAATAGGAATCCAGAATTTGCACCTCATAACGACCGTGCAGATAAATTCCGCTGTTCGCTCGTGCTTGCCCACGTCGCCCAGGCATGTTTGGAACCCAAAACTCAACTTGCAGCAGGAAGTCCGGTCCAAGTCGACGTTTGGTTTTGAGACTGCCGGTGGTCACCTCGGCATACCCATCTTTCACTCGCCAAGTTGCCGGCTCTCCGTCAAGTGTTAACCATTCGCCTAAATCACTTCCATCAAACAGCGATACCCATGGATTCCTCGCTTCTTGAGGACTTGTTCCAAGGTCATTCAATGCGGGCGTCCGCGTGGCCACAGCCTCACCGGCTTCCCTCCCCAATGGGTCAACCAAATCTTTCTCAGTCGGTCCATCCACGACTGCCGGGGGCTGAAATGCCGAGGAGACATCAGCGTCTGGATTGCTGGGGGAGGTATTTAGCGTGTCCTGGCCAAACGCATCGTTGCCAGCAGCAACCTCACGCTCACCTGAAGCTGTTCCGTGACTAGCAATCCAAAACCACAAACCAACCAAACCAAGCAAAACAACCGCACTACCGATCGCTAAAGACATACCCCGCTTTCTTCGTAGCGGCTTCGAACGCCCACTCAAACGATTGTTTGCGTAACGAAGCCCACCACCAAGAGGCTGGTCATTTCCAGCAGGCACAAACGTGTCTGCTGCTGAAACAAATGCTGCATCCAGATCTGATTTCGCCGTGGATGTTTCGACCGATTGCAGCCCCTCCACCATCCTCTCTCTTGCTACCGCCGTAGCTCCTGCAGCTGCGGTCTCCGCACGTTTTTTCAGTTGCCTTTGCAGCTTTCGGGCTTTCGCATCGTCCGGTCGCAACACAAGAAATTGCTCGACCTTTTCACTTAGCCCTTCAAAACGCTTGGCGGTCACGGCCGATCGAATTTGCGCACCTAATTCTCGAATCTCCTCTGCCCTGCCTTCGGCCCACCGTCGCAACGCATCCGCCTCGGGATTAAATAGCGAAGCGGGAATCCGTTCCAAAAGTTTCATCGTGTTCTCGACATCGTTTGCGTGCATCCGCTCCGTTGCAGATGCCAAGATGTCGTCGCGTTGCCGTTCGAGCTGCTCAAGCTCAGTGCGATACTCAAACAGTTTCGTCTCGGCCCAAGCGATTTGATCGGCGAAGAGTGGGTTTTCCAGTCTCGCCATCAACTCAAGCTGTTCAATTGCTTCATGATGCCGATAACTTCGACGTAATGAATCAAGATCACTTTTTGATTGAGTGAACTGCTCACTTCGCGATTTTAGTTCGTCTGCTTGGTCAGCGCCGCATCCGGTACAGAAGTCCGACCACACACCGATCTGATCCTCACATCTAAGACACGCTTTTCGCAAACTGAAACCACAAGATGCGCAAAATGCACTCTGCAATTCATTCTTGGTTTCACATTCAGGGCACTGCCCCATCGCCAGTGGTTTTCTTGCCGCTTCACTCGTGTTCGAAGTATTTTCTAATTCGATGGCTAACAAGGCATCGCGAAATGCACGGCAATCCTCAAATCTTTGGTTGGGGTTTTCTTCTAATGCTTTTAGCACTACTCCTTGGACAGATTTAGGAAGACGGTCCGGCCGTATGACCCTTGGTGATTCGCCGGTCACCATTTGGTAAAACGAAGCGGCCAGTGCCCACTGATCACTACGAGCATCGGCATTCCGGGCACCGCGATGTTGTTCGGGGGGCATAAACGCCAACGTGCCGAGAACCGCGCCTTCACGCGTCTGCCCCTGATCGGCATCCTCCAGACGTGCCAATCCGAAATCAGTTAATTTGGGAACACCATTGTCATCAAGCAAGATGTTGGCGGGTTTCACGTCGCGATGCACAATGCCCTGAGAATGAGCATATGACAATGCATCACAAAGCTGACAAGTAAGATCGATCGCGGTGTTCAGATCTAAACTTCCTGATTCCTCTAACAAATCAGCAAGACTATCTCCCTCGACCAGTTCCATGACGATGTAGTTACCATCACCATCCCGACCAACATCATGAATCTGAACAATGTTGAAGTGATTCAATCGTGCGACCGCCTCAGCTTCTCGCGCGAAACGCTCCACCGCACGACGATTACGACTGAGTTTGCCCTTTAACCGCTTGATGGCCACAGGACGTTTCAGTCGGCTGTCCATGGCACGATAGACTTCACCCATGCCACCGTGGCCAATGGCATGTTCAATTTGGTAACGTTTGTCTAAACGTGTCGGTTCCTCAACTTCCTCCCAGCCTTCATCGAACTCGCTGATATCCGACGTGGAAGACCGATCACCCGTCGCCGTTTCCCCGCTATCTAGACTGTCGGACAAAGAGTCATTTTCTGAGGCAGAGTGCGCCTGCGTCAATTCTCGGTCAAGACTATCCGCAGGATCGAATTCGTCAGGCATAACGAGCTACAAACGGAGTTTTCGGTACTTCGGTCGGCAATCCACTGACACAGATTTCAATCTTATCACAGCAATCTTTGCATCACATCCAACCATCGAGTCTGGAATAATCTTCCCTCGATGTACTATCAGCAATGGCTGGAAGGAACCGATCACTGCTTGAATAACCGTTTCTGAGCCCGATTGAATTCATCAGCATCATCAAACCGCCGGATCTGCCCGTTGTTATTGATCATTCCATCGAACACTTGTTGGTTGTTTCCATTCCTATTCTGCAAATTTGGCATCGGCATTCCAAATTGCTGTTGTAGCCGACGCATTTGATCAAAATTGTTTGCGCGAAATTCACGGCCATTAATATTGATCATGCCATCGAACATCTGATCCAAATGTACATTTCCAGCCGCAGGCACGTTTCGCACCCTGATCGCAGGCAAACCAAACTGCCGTCGCATTCGCATGAATTCCTGCGGAGACTGGACGCGTCTCACGTTTCCATTGCGATTAATGCCTTCGGCAAAACGATTCGCAAACGTACCGCCAGAAAAACTGGGCCTCGTGGGAACCCGATTAGCCGAAGCCGTGTTCTGTCTGAATTCCGGTTGCCCTCTCCGCAGCGTGGGCTGGTGCACCGCTCGCCCGCGGCGCGGTCGGGCGGTCTCGATCTTCCCAATTGTCCCGTTGTCGCGTTTGCGTTTACGTATATCAGGATTTTGAATAGGCGATGTGGCCTGCTCCATTGCATCCACGACAATGATCGGTCCATCCTGGTTATTCGCAAAAACAGCGCTCGTGGAAACAAAAGACCAAAGAAATCCGATTGCCGAAATCATGACGCAAGACTTTGCCGAGCGTGAAGACATGGGCTCCTCCTGGGATCACGGCAGATGCTGAGCTGAGATAAGGATTTCACAGCCCGCGAGTATATGCTCTAGGAAGCCCAGATCCGATCGTTTTGGCCTTATCCACCGATTCCCGGCGCTGAACCAACTTCCCCCGACGCCGCCTTCTTGAGCCAACTGCCCAGAAACCTGGGTTCCGTTGCGTCTCTCCGGTTGCGGTGAGGCAACGCGATGTGTTGCCCAGGAACAACATCTCTGATTCGGCACAGGACAGCAGATTCCACCCAAACACTTGCCAGATAGGGACTTACGTCATTTGAGAAAGCCGCGTCCCCACGATCGGCACGATGGTTGCGATGTCCTTGAATCCTTCACTCGCTCCTCGATTGATGGACTCCTCATGCACAGCGTTTACTCTGCCGACTTGGCTGGCCTGATCTCACACCACGGACCAGCAATTATCCAACGCGGAACGACCATCCCCACCAAGGTGCTGACTGAATACTGGGCAACCTCACGGAGCCGTTTCGAACTTTGGCATCAATTGCTTTCCCGTTACAACCAATACGAGCAGGCTGGAAATACCGACCGCCTGAAACGTTGGTGGCAGGAACACTCGGTGATGCTCGAGGAAGTCCTCGTGACTGAAATGCTGACTCGTGTCGTGGCAGCACTCACTTGCGGACTCGAAGCAGAATCAGAGACGAAAGAGATTAGCCCAGTCACCCAAGCCGTCCAGACCTCGCACCTGGAAGTTCGGAACCGCGTACAACAAGTGATGCTTTTCGGTCGCGGCAACTCTGTCCACGATGTAGTTCGGCTGAATCGACTTCGGCAGGGGGTTGAACGATGGACGGACGCGGTGGTTGGGCGGATGGCAAGCGATTGCACTCTAATGCTTCAATTCGCGATTGATCAAAGTCGTGCATCGGATTATGCAGAGGAGACACGAGCCTACGGACAGGGAAGCGCGAGAAACACCTCAGCATATTTAATGAACGCTGCGATGCACGATTTGCTACGCCGCCGCACCTCTCCGCTCGCTGCATTTCCCAGAGCGAATCGCATGATCGCGCAAAGTGTTATGCAGATGTTTCGCCCTGAGCTCTTTGATGGGGCTGGTACGATGAAATCGGTATGGCTACATCGATACGAAAACGGAGGCGAGCAAAAAGACCAATACTTAAAACCAGCCAAGCCCAAGGCGGTTCAGGAGGTCAATCAGGCCGAGGCAGATAATGCCCAGTTTGAGCGATGGTACATCTGACTTGCGTAACCTGGTAAAAACAAGCGAGCACGTTCGCTGCAGCGAGAAGCTAAACGTGCTTTGCTTCGCTACCGGGCACCGGCAGCGGATAATTCCCCGTCTCATCCTTTTGCACCGGCGGTGAATCAGCAAGCGAGTGAATCGTCTGCGTTTCCGCCAAGCGGACCTCGCTATGGAAGGCCTCATCCCATTTCACACGCTTGCCGCTGTAGGTAGCCATTCGACCCATGATTGCAGTCATTGTGCTGTACGCGCCGTAATCGCCTTCATTGGGGATCTGACCGGCACGCAACGACGCGATCAAGGCTTGCTGCTCTTGCTGCCAGCCTTTGCCGCGAATTTCCTGTAAGTCACTTTGCCAAATCTTCTTGCCGCAACCATCGCGAATCATCGCTTCACTGATGGTGGCAGTTCCATGTGTTCCGTGAACATGCTCGCTGATGCTATTCCAGCATCCCTTGCGATGGCGGCATTGACTAAGCAGTTTAAATCCACCGGCGTAGGTATACTCAACCATGTGTTGATCAAACACATGGCCGCAAGCCATTGGGCTTCGTTCAGCACGTCCTCCTTGGCCCTGCGCTTCAACTGGATGCGATTGCATCAACCAATTGATCACATCGAGATTGTGAATGTGTTGTTCGACGATCTGGTCGCCTCCAAGCCAATTGAAGTGATGCCAATTTCGCAACTGGTATTCCAGCTCGCTTTGCCCCGCTTTGCGTGACTGACACCAAGTCTCGCCTCCGTTCCAATAAACGCGCGCAAACAACAAATTTCCGATTCTTCCAGATTGCAAATGCTCAATGCATTCGCGGTAGCGGATCTCATGACGGCGCTGTAATCCCACCTGGACAGCCAATCCTTTTTCCTTGGCAATCTCATTGGCCGCCAAAACACGTCGCACTCCCGGAGCATCAGTCGCAACGGGTTTCTCCATGAATACATGTTTCCCCGATTCCACTGCGGCCTCAAACTGCTCGGGGCGGAAACCGGGCGGGGTTGCGAGAATCACAATTTCTGCATCGCTCTCCATCACTCCTCGGTATGCGTCCAGACCAACAAACCGTCTGTGGTCAACCGGAATGCTCTTCGGATGACGGCCTTTGATCGTGCGGTAAGCAGTCTGCAAATTGCTTTGAAACGCGTCGGCCATCGCTACCAATTGTGTGTCACCCTCGGTGCCTAGCATTTGGATCGCGGCGCCCGTACCGCGTCCTCCGCAGCCAATCAATCCGATCTTGATCGTATCACTACCAAAGGCATGCGCTCCCCGCGCGACACTGAGTTTGCTGCCGGCAATCGCACCGCCGGCCAACATCAGCCCTCCACCTTTAAGGAAACTACGGCGGGTCGACGCGTTGGCGGGGGAATCTGAATCGGCTAGTTCTTGCGATTTTGGCATTCGAAAATTATGCTCGCTGCGAGACGGACTGTACGCGGGCCTGCTCTCCGCGGCAAACGGGAATACTGGTTCAATAACGTCGGGTTTCAACGCGGTGAACTTGCCATGCTAAATTCACCAAAACCTGTATCAACTGGCAAGCATTTCTTGCAGCATGTACGCCGAATCACTTGCCGCGTTCCGAGTAATCTTACTCTATCGCCCGAGTGACTGCAGCAGATCGATGTAGACTGGTGTCGGTAATTCTTCAGGCCGTCTAATGACTGTTGCTTTCAAGATGCGGTCGGGCGGTAATTGAACTTCACCCTTTTCCTTCTTTTTGAACGGATCGACCCGCTGCAAGTACGAGATATTCTCCATTCCCTCGATCACCCGCCCAAAAATTGTCTGCTGTTCACTAATCGAAATGATTGGTAAGAACAAAATGGCAAAACGGCTGCTAGCAGTATTTGGAATGAATTCACCCGTTTCCCCTTTGGGTACCTTCGCCATCACTAGGGACCCTCGAAAGCCATCCCGTGCATCGGGTCGGGTATGCTCATCCGCAAGATACTTTCCGCTATTTCCCGATCCTGTTCCTGAAGGATCACCGCTCAAAGCAAACAGATTGTCAACCACCTGCGAAAAGTCATTTCCGTCATAGAATCCAGCTTCCACGAGGCTGATAAAGTGGCTGACAGCCGTGGGAGCCTGATCGAGAAACAACTCAATGATCACGTCACCTTGAGTTGTTTCGATTTTGACTCGTGGCAGTCGGTCTTCTTCGATTTCCGTCGCACGGATTTCAGCCTCACGTTCAAATGACGCTTGATATTTCTCGAGATAAAACTGCAGCGTTTTATCAGTGTCTTCCATCTGATCCTCGTTGATCGATTCGAAGACGCGTTTGGCAATATCAAACTCACCCGAAGTGATCGCAGACCGCGCTGCGATCTGGTAAACGTAAGTTAACTTTGACCCACCATCCATCAAGCGAGCAGCACCCTCGAGCGTTTGGACGTCATACACGCAATGCTCAAAACGATTCTGGAGCAGCGTCACAATATAGGTAGCTGACTCTTTCTCAAAACCGAGTCGCAGCACATCAACCGCCAACAGGTAAAGCTCATCCATTAGGTGGCGAACTTCAAGACGCTTCTTGTAATAAGCATCTCGATCCGCTTTGGTGCGTTTCTCGTAATTCAAATAGAGGATGTGCATGATCCGCTGGTCCCCAACCGCTTTGGCCAGCTCTTCGCGTTTTTTTCCAAACGCCTCCACTCTCCTCTTCAATTCCTCCTGATACCCCGGGGGTAGCTCTTGCCCAGCAGCCCCATTCGTTGCTTCTGCTGTCGCCCCGGTTCCGGGCGTGATTACTTCATTCGGCGGATTTGCTCCACTGGGCTGCGTAACGTTTCCAGGAACGATCGTGCCAGGGGCAGTCATCGGCCCACCAGAATCCAACTCTGTTGCCCCGGGAGATTCCGGTGGAGTGGCCGGTGCTTCAGAGCCGGCTGCCGCGACAGGCAGTGAATTAGCGGGGCTTTCCACCGGCGGCTGCCCGCTGGCATTCGAACTCCACGTGGCGACCCCGAAAAGCAAGGCAATCATCAGCGGGCGAAAAGACATGGATAGCCCCATTGTTACTGAGCATTAGAGGATTGAATGGGCGTTTGGAAGGATTGGAGAATCGAATGATCCTGTCATTCTTTGAACATCTACCTCTCCGCAGTTGCTACGAACCGAATCAGGTTTCGGTTTGCGGCGAAGATTATCCGGATGACCCCAGCCCAAATCTCGCTATATTGTCCGACATGAGCCCACGACCTGCCAAGCGGCCTGCAAAACCGCATAAGAAAACCCCTCGCACAGCCAAACCCCCTAAACCGACGAAGCTTCGCATCATCGGCGGAGATATGGGCGGCCGAACGGTGCTGTACCACGGCGCCGATTTTACCCGTCCCATGAAGGACAATATTCGAGAAAATTTGTTTAATCTTCTCGGGATGGCGGTGAGTGGAACAATCTGTTTTGACTTATTTGCAGGGACTGGCGTCCTTGGGATTGAGGCGATCAGCCGTGGAGCGGGCTCCGCAGTGTTAATCGAACAAAACCGACGGGCGGCTACCTTCATCCGCAAAACCACCGAATCGCTCGAGATTGAATCCAAGGTTCAATTACTGGTCGGTGATACGTTCCGATTGGCCAACAATCTGCTGGCAGCACCCGTTAACGATACTCCCTGGACCGTGCTGCTCTGTCCGCCCTATGCGTTGTGGCACGAGCGTCCCGACGATCTGAAGCGGATCATTCAACATGTCATTGATAACGGTCCGCCCGGTAGCGTGCTGGTCGCGGAAACAGAAAAACAATTTGATACCGAATGGTTTCCCGGTGGGCCGTGGGACAACCGCATCTACGGCGGTACAAAGCTGGCCATCACGCGACCAGCATCACTTTGCGGCATGTGATCACGCAATTCTGCAGATAGCTTGTTGGCGTCGCAACTTACCGATCGCGCGAACCGCAACGGAGAATGCGGATCGCGCAGCAGGTGTGCTCACGCGATAATTAAAATGGATTAAAAACATCCAAGGCGATATTTACATTCGGCGGTTGCCACAGCGAATCTTCGCTCGCACGTTCACTGTCTTCTTTATTGGCTTGCACGCGAGCTTCCTTCATAGATCGAACCGGGGCCCGGAGTGACCCGAGGAACGCCAAGATTTGCTCACGACTTTCGCTGCGCAATGACCGATACGCTTTCGCCGCTTGAGATGCCTCGCCCCCGTGCCAACGAATCGCGGAATCGAGCGTATCGGACCTACCATCATGTAGGTACGGGGCAGAATCTGCGACACCCCACAGTGGAGGCGTTCGCCATTCCCGTTGCAATACATCCCACCTCACATCGTCGACAGAGTTCACCGAGAACGCAGATTCGGGCAGTTTGCCACGCGGGAAACGCGGTTCTACTGGCCGAGTCATCCGGTAAGGCAACGGTAGTGCCGACGAGGATGTCCCGTAATAACCGCTAACCGATCGAAAGAAGTTTGGCGTAGAAGGGTTTTCGCGGCTGAACCTCGGCAGCCGCAATCGCGGCGCCGATGCGAACGCAGCCCCCAGCGGAGTCGGTGCCGGAGCAGCCAACAACGAGCCCATATCGTGGAGTAGCAGATCGCTGTAAATGCCTCGTGCCGGCAAGACATTCTCAACATGACAAATGCTACAACCAATTTTTGCAAACAGCTCCTGCCCCTGACGAATCACCGCACGATGCGCGGGCAACACAGTTTCCTTCATCGGCGTCGGCAAGTCTCGAATGTAGTTGACCAACATCCCGACCTCGGCTTCGCGAACATCCACCCCGAAGCTGACATAGGTCTCATCCGCAACATCTGGCGGCTGAGGCATTCCCTCTACTTGCAAGCCCAATTCGCCCGCGCAAGCACCGCGAACAAATTGATCGAGCGACACAGATTGACCGCGCCATCCGAATTTCCCCACTCCGGTACGCCCACTCACCTGCCCATTAGTGCGACGTGATTGAGATCGAGCAATCTTGTGCAATTGCCTGACTTCAATCAAATCAATCAACCCTAGACCGAAAAGCGGCGGTGAATTTCGCTGACTTAGATAAAAATCGATCGCACCTTTGCGGCCTGCTAACACCGGTCGCTCAGCGACTGACGCCGGTGTTCGCTGATCAGAAATGAACCAACCTTCGGGAACCGAACCGGGGACCCACTTGAGGATGTTTTTGCGAATCGAATCATAAAACGGACGTGACGATTTTTCATGCACCACCACGTTCATTTCTAAATTCCCGATGGGTGAAATAACCGCTGGATACAACTCCAACAACGCATCACGCATCTCGGGGCTGCCCCGAAAAGTAGAATCAGAAAACTCAACGCGGGGATCAAGCGTTAGCAGCGTAACGTTTCGCTCGGCTCCTGAAGACCCTCCCTGTGTGTGGCAAGCTTCGCACGAAGTTGCGTTATGCATTGGTCCCAACCCATCGCCCGTCTGTTCTCTCCGATTCGCAAATAATCGCAAGATTGAAACGGGAGGCTCAAACGAAGTCGGTTGCCGTGCTGATTCATGCTGCCATTGATGCCGGAAGATTTGTTCCCCATTGGCAAACGGAGGATGTTCGGCACGGACCGGCGGCAGCAACCACAACCAAGAGGAAAGAAACAAAAGACTCGGCAAGAACACCTTAGAGCTCGACCACTTTGAAGGCATGGGAATGCACCTCTGAAAAGTTGGGAAGAAGAGTAGGTCGTTTAATATGGCAATTTTCTCAAACGCAGTCAAAAAACCATCTAGAGTGCCACCCCCCACACCTAGATTTACCCTCCACACCTAGAGCGTCTCCCTACCTTGCCCCCCATCGTGCAGTTCAGGCCAAACACGACTACTATCCCCCGCGGCTAATTCCTGCAAAACAATCCGATATCCCACAAAAGCAGATAGAGTCCATTTTCATCGGCTTGCAGGGGGATGGAATCAGCGACAGAACCGGCAAGTTCGGTCTGCCTCTTAACACCCGCGCTATACGCTTGACCCTCCCATCAGCTTTGACACATCGCGACGCTGATCTGTTTCAGAATGCGTTGCTGCGGAGTCGATGCTAGGTGCGGGTCGGCGACCTTCCCTCCCGCTTCCCATGGCCAACGTCAACCCGCGCGTTTCAACCCTCTCCATCCAAGGAACTTCGACCATGTCGATGTACCGTAATCGTTATTTCTTTTTGGGAATGCTTTTGCTGCTAATCGGGATCCAATTCCGAATGGTGGAGTCGTTTGTGCTTAACGAGAAAGCGACCCGCGCTTTGGCCCGTATCTCGAAGGAATCGACTGTTGCCGACAATTCGGGAATCGGAGCGATGCTGATGCAGATCTACCCCAACCCTACCAAACGCGTGGCACCTCCGCGGTGGCTCGGTTTGTCGATGATCGCAATCGGTGCCGTGATTAGTTGTCACGCTTTGGCGATTCCAGGTCCAAACCGCCAGGAATAACAATGAGGCAGGTCCCACGCCCTTCCAATCAAGGGACCAGATCTGCCCACTCATTGCCTTGCCAGCTACTTCGCTCCTTTTGTCAATCCGGTCGCGTGCGGACATCGCCCTCCCGTGCCGCACGCGACCGGAAAGATTTCAAATCTTGATATCCCAGGACACGTCAACAACGTCTCCCACCTTCCCTTTGCTGTCCGATCCACGGAGCGAATCGACAAATCAAACCCCAAGCGGATTTCATGGACCGAATCATGCTTGTGACATGGAACTCCTCACAAACCAAACCATGCTTCTGCTGGCCATTATCACCCTGGTTCGATTCGCAAATCAGAGAAACCTTTTGCCGATTGATGTGATCCGACGCACCACGACCACAGTCCGTTTCGCCTTAGCTGCCGTCGCCTTGGCGATGCTTCCACATTGCGGTGAATGCATTGCGTTCGCACAACAAATCACGCCGGGCTTCACCGCTCCCAATCCATCCATCACCTCGCTGATAACAAATGCAAATCCATCCCAATCTGGCAAACTGCTCCGTGAGGGTACATTGATCCCGCCGACGGTTGGAACGATTGTCCCGGTAGGGAGGCGATGGGGATTCACAATCATGCCTAACCAAGTTTTGTCCCAGCAGAACGCTCAAGGTAAGACAAGTTCGACTTCCATCAGCAAAACGAACAACCTCGTCGGTAGGCAAATTGGTGAATCGCAACTCGCGCGAATCAGCATCACAAATGTTGCTAACGCGTACAGCTCATTCAAATCGAACAGAGAACCGAAGGTGGAAGAAGCTTATCCGCCAAATCAACCAAGGGACAACCCAGACGCTCGTTTTAGCTGAGAACCTGATGCTGCAACGAATCGTTGAAGCGGTGGTTGCCGATGCGGCTGACGATTGCTGGACAATCTCTGGCGAGATCATGGAATTCCGCAATCAGAATCGCCTGCTGATCGATACCGCCCAACGCGTCAATCGAAACTAAGTGGGACGCCCGCTGCCAGCCAATGATTTCCCGTTCAATAATTTCAATGATTAGAGCAACGCGGTCACGCCCAATCCTTCCAACCGTAAAATCCGTAATAGCCAGCGAGAGCGAACGCAGACCATGAGCGTCGGCATTCCGTTCCCGCTTAAGCTTCAATTCAAAGTAAATACTTGGTCGAGCAACGGATCAATCATGGGCAACATTTGCGATCCTATTGGCGGTTTGCTATCATGGATATGAGTCTGGAAGCAAAAGCCTCGCGGAAATGTTTATGTCCTACCTTAAATCAGACGTTGATTGCTCCGAAGAGACGGATTTTCTGATCACCGTCACACCGGAGGACTTTGCCACCGCCCGCGACTCGCAGATTTTTGCTGAGCGAATGCAGCAAGCAATCGATGACGCACAAAGCAACGGTTCGAGTCGCTTGGCCCTCGATTTGGCAGAGGTAGAACAAATTCGCAGCGTTGGCTTAAATGGCTTGATCGCAGTTAACAGCAACGGGCGTTGCGTTGGCCTGAGCGTGGTTCTTTTGAATGTCCAAGCGAAGGTTCGCGAGGTTTTTTCTCTAACCCGCCTTGAGCGAATGTTTGAGTTTGAAGAGCGGTCAGCGCCCGACAATCCGGTCGTTGGAAACACTGCGTAGCCTGTTTCTCCAACAACTCCTGGCGAACTGGGGGTAGGCGGGATGGTTCGCATTCATGAGGTTGTCTGGCAACTCGCCTTCAATCCACAAACCTTAATAAGCGATCTCCAAAGAGATCATCCAACCGCCAAACACGGGTCTAAAATTGGCGAAGGAACCGAAGGTCGCCGCTGTACAGATCCCGAATGTCCGTCACGCCGTGGCGTCGCATGCAGAGACGCTCGACACCTAGACCGAAGGCAAAACCACTGACTTTTTCAGGGTCATATCCTACGGCTTCGAACACCGCCGGATCAACCATCCCCGCACCACCAAATTCGACCCAACTGTCGTTCCAAAAAAAGTCAACTTCGACGCTTGGCTCGGTGAATGGAAAGAAAGACGGCCGGAAGCGAATCGGAACATCACCGCCAAGATAATTCGTTGCAAAAACACGCAGGACGGTCTTCAGGTTCGCCATCGTAACTTGCTCGTCAACCAACAGCCCTTCCATCTGATGAAACATCGGAAAGTGCGTTGCGTCGGGATCGTCTGGCCGATACACCCGCCCGAGCGAGATAATTCGAATGGGAGGTGGATTTTGAGCCATCACCCGAATCTGCACGGTGCTGGTTTGGCTTCGCAGCAACTGGCTGCCATCCCCGCCTTGGTCATCCGAATTGGTCGCAGCCGTAGCCAGATAAAAATTGTCTAATGGATCTCTCGCAGGGTGGTCCTGCGGAATATTCAAGGCGACAAAGTTGTGCCAAGGATCCTCAACCTCAGGGCCCTCGGCTGCCTCGAACCCCATGCGCCCCATGATTTCCATCAGGTGCGAGATTGTTTGCGTGATAGGGTGAATATGCCCTACGCGAGGATGCGTGCCTGGAAGCGTTGGATCGAACGTTGGGTCAAACGAGGAATCCTCTCCACCGCCGAGCCGCTCTTTCGACGCGTCGAATGCAGCCTGGAGACTCGATTTGAATTGGTTCAAACGTTTACCAGCGGTCGGGCGCTCCGCTTTGTCGATGGACCCCATCTGTTGCTGCACTTCTTTCAGCGCACCACTTTTCTGACCCAGGTACCGAACTCGGTTTGCCTCGAGCGCGTCGGCGTCGGCCGCAGCATCAAATGCCCCGGTAGCTTCGCTCTCAAGCGTGTCGAGAGTCGCTAGAAATTTCTGCAGAGACATATCGCAGCTACAATCCAAACCGCTTAAGAGGCGGCGCTGGCGAGAGTTTCTTTCACCTTGTCGCAGATGTCTTTGAAGCTCGCTTCATCATGAATTGCCATTTCGGAAAGCGTCTTCCGATCCAATTCAATCCCAGCCAATTTCAAGCCGTGAATGAACTCGCTGTATCGCAAATCGTGCTGTCGAGTTGCCGCGTTCAAGCGGGTAATCCAAAGCTTGCGGAAATCTCGTTTGCGTGCTCGTCGATCGCGAAAGGCATACTGACCGCTACGAATCAGCGTCTCTTTGACTGTTCGCGTCAAATTACCTCGGCCGCCACGGTAGCCTTTCGCTCGTTTGAACAGGCGTTTCTTTGATTTATGTCGAGCTTGACCCGTTGTGGTACGCATCTGTTGAGATTCCTAGGTTTGGATTTCTAAAAAACTTTCCCGCTCAGGTCCCGCAGCTCGTGTTTAAAACACGCCCACGAAGTTCTACCCAGCCGGATGGGAAACGAGGTTTCCTGTTGAAGTAAAAGGAGAGTGCGGGCGACTTAGCCGCACTCTTCAAATTGAATTAGTAGCTGTTTCCGTTCAATGCGGCCTGAATCGTCGCTTCCATGCAGCGATCAACTGCTGTTGTACCACGCAGATTGCGACGACGCTTCGAGGAAACCGCCTGTGCCAAGTGACTTGTTCCGCTGCTGCGATGCATCGCTTTACCTGTAGCGGATAATCGAAAACGCTTCTTCGTTCCCTTGTGCGTCTTGACTTTACTTTTGCCTTTGCTCATCTGCCAGTTCCGATCCGTTGATCCGCTAAAAGGAGTCTGTTTTCCTATCGAATCCAAGAAGATACCGAAGCAGCCCAAGATTGTGAAGGCCTTTTGTCGGCTGTCGACGGCCTCTTACCCGCTTTTTATCGGATATTCCGGCGTCTTGCGAGACCTCTGAACACCTTCCGTGAACCCTCTTCTGACAAAAATACGAGGCTCCTGCTCCTTGAACCGCCGCCGATTCTCGACAGATGGCCCAATTCGCACTGCAAGGGCCAATTTCGACAAGCAGGGATCGAGTTCGGCCACCTCTCAAAATAGCGAATTCGCTGCTGATGCCGCATTCTTCGATCGACCTTGCTTAATACGAAACCCCCGCTTGCAGGCGTCCCCATCAGCGTGAGCTCCAGGAAAGAAGCATTTCTCTCGCCGGTTCAGTCCGGCGGCGGGGGAACAAACTTGCTGAAGCGGGAACCAGTCTGAGGTGCGGATACCGCAATCTTCAAAAGAATGCGCGTATTTCAACCTGCTAGCGTGCAAAAACGATACAGGCATCACCCCTCCACCAACTTGAATCTCAAACTCGATCAATACGGGAAGATTTTCCATTAACAACGAATCTCAAGACTTCCGCGGCATAGGTTCCTTAGGACCGTGCTCGACCCCCCCCACCCTCCAAACGCCCGCGCGAGCATTAACGCACGCTCCGCAGAGTTCGCAGCGTTTCTCCAATCAGGCTGTCCGATGAACGAAAATGGCACTGGGCCGACACGTATTCTCTTCATCGAAGACAGTGCGGTCTACGAGCGGCTTGTGACCCAAGCACTCGCTAAACGAAGTTGCGATTTCAAGTTCGATATCGCTCGAAATCTGGGGGATGGGATTGAGAAACTTAAATCCGAGACCTTCGACATCATCCTCTCGGATCTCGGTTTACCAGATGCTTCCGGCCTCGACGTAGTCAGGAAGTTGCGTCGAGATTTCGACAGCATGCCGCTCGTCGTCCTGACCGGACTGGATGACGAAAGTGTCGCCATGCAGGCACTCGATGTTGGTGCTCAAGACTATCTGCGAAAAAGCGAGCTTACCGCGGAAGGCTTAATCCGTGCGCTCCGCTATGCAATTCAGAGACATCAAAACTCGGTGATGAGGGCACTCGTTGAGGAACTGCACGCAAGTCGTGAGATGTTGCATACGAAAAACAAGAGACTAGAAGAACTCAACCGGCACGCGCATCAATTCGTCGACAACGTTTCACATGACTTTCGAACTCCATTGACGGTAATCAAAGAATATGTCTCACTGATCTCCGAGGGAATCGTCGGCAATGTTAACGCCGAGCAGTGCCGCATGCTCAACACCGTCGAAGATCGTGCAGACGATCTAAATACGATGGTCGATGACATGCTCGACATCAGCAAAATGGAAGCTGGTGTTCTGTCGGTATGTCGAAAAAAATGCACCGTGCAAGAAATATTTCACCGCGTGCATCCCAACCTCGAAAAAAAAGCCTCGCTGCGGGATGTTAATCTCGACATCCATATCGATCCAGATCTTCCGGACCTTTATTGCGATCGCGAGAAAGCTGCTCGCGTCATGATTAACCTTGTGGTTAACGCGATCAAGTTCTGCGGCACCCCGGGCCGAGTATTGGTTTCCGCAGTCCATCTACCAAAAACCAATGAAGTCGAAATCCGGATCAATGACAACGGGCCTGGAATCGAACCAGAATTGCTCACAAGCATCTTCGGACGTTTTAAGCAAATCGACACAGTACCCTCTTCACAAAGCACGAAAGGTTTTGGGCTTGGACTAAGCATTGCAAAAGAACTTACACGTCTCAATTTTGGGAATCTCAATGTCGAAAGCGAAGTCGGCCAGGGAAGTACATTTGCATTCACAATCCCATGCAACGATCCAGTTGCCATCGTAAACAAATTCCTCGCCCAAGGATTTCCAAGCGACCGAAAGCCACAACGTTTGCATTTCTTCACTGCAACGCTGACCGATGCAATTTGTCTGAATATGGCACACGAGATTGACAACCTTTTCGGTTACATCGCAAGAGAAGACGAACTTTTATTTCGTTTGAGTGAAAAACGTTGGTTGCTGATCACCCCGATCGCCGACACGACCGTCCAGAATTACATCGATAACATCCAAAGCACACACGAGCAGATCAGCCGCAATCGCCCGCTCGGTCCTCTCCCGAAAACCATGATCCAATCGATCGGAAGCTTTTCACCCGAGAGCGAACTTGAACATCTGCTAAATACAACTTCCCAGTTGGTCGCGCAACCGAGCACTTGCAAGAACTTGTTACAAACAAACCCACAACTACTAGATTCGAGTATCCACGAATACTGTGTCGCCAAATAAAGACTGTCGCCCAAATCAAAACTGGATTTGCAATCATGAATCCTGACAATCCGAAACGGATGCCAAAAGTCTTGGTCGTCGATGACGATCAAGACATTTCGTTTGGCACGTGCTGCCGCCTAAAGCATGCTGGCTACGAAACCATCACAGCGAGGGACGGCTTGGAGGGCGTTGAACAGGCGATGGAACAGCTTCCGGATGCGATATTGCTGGATATTCGAATGCCTAAAATGGATGGGTTCACCGCACTAAAGCTTCTGAAGGAAAGCGAGAGAACAAAAAACATTCCCGTTGTGATCCTCTCCGCCAGCATCATTGAACAGCAGAAAGCCCTGGACTCGGGCGCCCACTTTTTCCTGCCTAAACCATGCGGCACGCAACGGATCGTCGACGCAGTGCATGCGGTCGTTTTTGGAACCACTGCTTAGTCCATTCGCCAATTCGTTCGGCAAACCAAGGAGCTCATTGCATGCTCGATCAAACAATACTCATAGCAGACGACGACAAGGATTTGGTGCGCAGTCTCGAGGCAAGATGCAAATCGCTTGGCCTCAAAACAATTACGGCTCACGACGCAATGTCTGCGCTGAGCCTCGCTCGCAAAATGACGCCCGATATTTTCGTGGTTGATGTAGACATGCCGACGGGCAATGGCCTGGCCGTCTGCGAAATGCTTTGTGACGGAACGAATCCGCCTGGAATGCCCGTCATCATTCTCACCGGCAAAACGGAGGAGGACGTCGTGCGTCGATGCTTCGAAATGGGTGTTTTTTATGTTCCCAAAAGCACCGAAACCTGGGAACGCCTGTTACCACTTCTGGAAGAGTTCCTCAATCTACCAATCAATGAAGTATCCCCAAACAACCAGGGAGAAGACCGCCCACAGATCAGCCTTTCGAACTCCTAAACCGTGACACAGTTGCCCCGATTTTCGCTTGAATCGAACCATCTGTTCAAACAGGCCGCCGATGCCCAATGACTTGAATGCAGCCTTACATCCCAAAACTCTCCTCCAATGCGAGCGAGACGACCTCGGTCGGAAGCCCTCTCGTTTTGGAATCTCAACACACCTCTGAGCCCTCTGCTATGTCAAAAACAACAGTGATGATTGCCGATGATGATGTTGACCTCGTCCATGCATTGAGCACCCGAATTCGAAAACTCGGTTGCAGAGTCATTAGCGTCACCGACGGGAATTCGGCTGGGCTGAATCTGTTTTTGACTGACCAAGACGATCATCAACCGGACATCGTTATCTTGGATATTGAGATGCCAGAATGGAATGGACTAGCCCTACGCGAAGACATGTTGGTTGATGGAATCCTGGCGGAGATCCCCGTCATCATTCTCACCGGTCGATCCGATCCCCAAACCATTCGCCGAGTGGAAGATCTCAACGCTCATTACGTCCACAAATCCTCCCATTGCTGGAAAAAAATCGAAACGATTCTTCGATCGCTGATGGATCAGCGTCAATCCAACCGACACAGTCAACCGCTTGCCTCCTCCTAAAAAACAACGGCAACAAGACGAGTGTGCTCAGCCTCGACACTGGCCCGTCCGACTGCGAAATCCTTCGCCCACAGTCGTCCTTCCAAATCATCACCAAAGATTCGTCGTGGCGCGACCAGTTCCCGCAAGCTGCATCTGGTCGACTTTGATCTCGGGCGTTGGGCGATCGTCCTCACCCATTCGAAGCTTCAATTCGTGGCCCCAATCAGTGCCTTCAGGAGACAGCTTACGGAGCAAACGCTCGGCCCGAATCAATCGCCGTGTCTCTGGCGGGTTTCGCTCCAAAGCATCCATCCAACCTGCCGCTAGGACTGCGTTCAACGCAGTAAGATCATTCCAGCTGGATACGGAAGCTAATTGCGTACAGTCGCTGCGAGCGGCAACAATCAAGGTTTTCCCGTTGTCAGTCGAATTAAAAGGCGGCTGCCCAGTGAGCTGGGAAAGAGCGGGTGCAGCTCGCAAAGGTAAAATGATGAGCGTGAACTCGTTGATCACTTGCTGCGTGAGCAAGGGCACTTCCGGAACATTCAAATATCCTTTTTCGTTCATGACAAAGAGGATCGGACGCTCCGCACGTTTCGCTCGCTCGATCTGCCTCGCAGCTTCAACCATCAAGGGGCCGAACTTACTGACTTTTTCGCCGAGAACACTCTCAAAAATCTCCTCATAGACACGCATCAAACTTGGCATTGGCTGCTTCATCAGCAATTGATGGATCTTGCGATCTTGATTGTTTCGGGACTCAAGGCTAGCCAGTTCGTGCGCCGACGAGACAGCCCGCAACCGCCGAAGACCAGGCTCACTCTTCACGTTTTGATAAAGCTCAACGGCCCACTTTGCCTCCTCGAGCAAGACGCTGGCCGAAACAGGCCCGGTGACCGAATGAATTACGTTGCCTTGAGGAGTAAGAAAGTAACTCGCAACATTACCGCCGTTCTTGATAATCCGGCCGTTCAGGTTGCGAACACGAAAATCACCAACCTGCTGGTGCGCGGCGACGAAATGTTCGGAAAAGAAGTCACCAACTTCAGCGTCTGACAGAGCGCCCGCCCTGTATTTCGAAGCGTTGTTTCACGTAAATCCAGGTATTTTAAAATTCCCCGAAACGTGAATCAAAAATACGAGTTTGTCTTGCTGCTCAGCAAGCTGATACGCGTCTTTCGGTTCGGCACTCCAATGAATCGTTGTGCCGAGGCAATTGTCGGCTTCTTCACAAGTTCCATCCCGGCAAGTCCCACCAATCGACTCAGGCAACTGCTCAACCGAAAGATGCTCGGAAGCGGGAAGCAATACCAGCGGATCGACCTCAGGTTTGATGTTCTGCTCCGCCAACAGCCATTGCTCACCAAGGTACGCGGCGACTTGACGCGTTCGTTTCACAACCGTCTTCTCGAGTCCCTCAACCCCCGCGTGAAGCCCATCGACGACAACCGACTCGCCTGCCAGAACCGCGTCATCGACACCGCTTGCCGCGGTCGCAGATGCCAACATACCCTGTCCATTTATTAGATCTGACTGCGATGCAGTCTGCGATGAATCTGAGTCGCTCTGCGTCGGTACGGATGGAACCGTAATCAATGGCTCGGGTCGATCGTCGAATACTTCGACCGAGACAGCCCTCGTCTCCGGCAAATCATTCATGGATCGCAAACTTGCGGCAGGCTTACTCGAATCGGCAAGGTCTAATAGCCCCGCTTGCCCCACGATCAGCCCAAGTAAGAGACAACAGAATCCAATCTGTAGATAAATAACGACCCGATATGCTCTGGATCTTGCCGGAAAATCGTTCGAAGAGGAGAGAGGGGTATCCGTCTGTCGGTCAAATTCGACAGGAGGTGCGGCAACCGGCGGCGGAATGACAAACCTCGGAGAATCTGCAGCTTTAGCCGGGGCAGCCTTATTCATTTGAACTCTCTCATAATCTGCGGAGCGATCCTGCAGTCATTGGGCAGCGGCATGTAGGCTACCAGTTTTACATCTGTTCACCAAGCATTTCTCAGTTGAAATCGCGTTGAATTCGCTCAGCTTCCACCCAACGTCCCTTTTCTTGCACGCTAGTCCGAAGCCGGCCCCGGCAATGGGCCCCCGCAATGATGCCATTTTTCCGAAATTTACATCGTTCTGCCATTTCATCGTCTCCCGCTGTCTTTTGCTGCCATCGCCCACTCTCCCAAACGCCAATCCAGCTCGTACCGGCGGACTCCGCGGCAATCACCAAACTGGTTAAACTGCGGGGTCTACAGCTCGTCGCCTCCCCACACTTGGTTGATCTACCGTGCTTTTTTCCGGCCGTTACCTTTCGCTCATTTTCACGCTTCTTGCAGCGACCGGGGCGGTCGCTGCAGCACCTCAGCAGCGACCGAATATCATTTTGATGATGGCGGATGACATGGGCATTGGAGATACCAGCGCCTACCAGGACTTCACCGGTAATTCCGATCAAGACCAACTCGCAACTCCAAACATGCAGAGACTTGCGAACCGCGGTGTGCGATTCACCGATGCCCACACGCCATCCTCACGATGCTCACCGACACGATACGGTTTGTTGACCGGACGTTACCCTTGGCGAAATCGACTGAAGCACTGGGTTCTTTTCGGTGTTCAAGGTGACCCAATGATCGAACGCGACCGCCCGACCATCGCAACACTCCTGCAGCAAAATCACTACCGCACCGGTATGTTTGGCAAATGGCATGTTGGCCTGCGCTACCGCAACTCGAACGCCGGCCCCGCCGCGGGCTGGACCGATGCAGACTTGACCCAGCCACTATTCGATACGCCAGTCGACCATGGATTCGATGTTGCCAAATTCACTTCCCGATCGCACGGCACGTCCGGGCCCTCGCCAAACGGCAAACAGAGAAATGGTCCGAATCAGTCTGTCGGTCCCGGCCACATCCACGAACGCCAAGCCGTCGGGGCGACTGGCAATGGAAAAGAGATCGCATCCAGCGGACCGCATGCCTATGTCTTAGACAAGCTGGGCGGACGTCACCTGCGACACACGTTGAAGTTTCTTCGCACGCATGTGGAAACTCCTAGGACATCGAAAGATCCTTTTTTTGTCTACTACGCCAGTAATTCAAATCATGGCCCGCATACACCAGATACCGAGATTGAATCCGTTGCCGTTGCCGGAGCGGCTCGAAATCAAGCTGGTGAGCCGATGAACACACGCAGCGACTACATCTACGAAAATGACGTCGTCCTAGGATTGCTGATGGACTACCTCGCTGAAACAAATGACCCGCGTCGCCCCGGGCATCCGCTCATCGAAAACACAATTGTCATTTTCACGAGCGACAATGGTGCGGAAATTAAGAACAAATACGCAACCGGACCATTTCGCAGTCATAAAGGTTCGGTTTACGAAGGCGGGCATCGCGTGCCGTTTCTTGTATCGTGGGCACTCGGCGGTGTCGGTGACGGGAATTCCACCACTCAAGGACGTACTGATGACAGTCTCCTCTGTCTACAAGACATGTACGCCACCTTTGCGGAGATACTTGAAACCGACATGCCTGATTTCACAGCGGGACAAAAAGGAGCGGAGGACAGCTTGAGTGTGCTTCCAGCTTGGCGCGGTGAAGAGATGTTATCACGACCGGTTTTCTTCAACGACCACAATGAAGCCAAAGACCGCGCTGCCAGCGCCATTCGGATCGACAACCCACTGGTACATGGATCCGTAAAAACCGGTAAGTGGAAACTCTTCCTCAACGCGAGGCTGTTAAGAGAGGGGGTCGCTGAACCAACCGAGCTTTACCATTTGTCGTCCGACCCAATGGAAACATCCAATTTGATCCAGTCTCCCGAACTGCAACCCCTCGTCAAAAAACTGAATGCGATGGCATTGCAGCACCGTACGACCGGTGGCCATCGATTTGTCCCACTTGCTTCGAACCAACGCATCGCACTCTCTTGGGTGGATGCTTCAGCGGAAGCCAATACAACGCTAGTTGATGCGAGAAACATGCTCGCAAAGACAGAACATGCCCATGCCGCCATTGAAATCGTGGATGCAAACGGTTCCAAGGTCACGGTCAAAATCGCAGGCCTGAATCAAGAAGATGAAATAGCGAGCGGATTTTCAATCAACCAACGCGGCTTAGGCTTGCTGGGGGGGCGCGTTGAGCAAGTGGATGAATCTGAATCACTTGTCTTTAGTTTCGATCGAGACGTCATCGTTGAATCAATCTCCATTGTCGCGGGCAATGGAGTTTGTGGCGGTTACTACCAGATCCAAGATCGTTCGCCGCTCGCGATCTACTGCGTCGATGCTGACATTGATGCACAAGACCAATCCGGGAAACTAAGTGACATCGGCTTGGTCCGCGCAAATGAAACTTTACGCCTAGATAGCCATCCGCATTACGACGTGGAGACACCGGGAAAATGGCGAGTGCGAGATTTAACGTTCCGTCTACTTGATTCTTCAAAATCGAAGTGAACATGGCGGCATTACTCAGTGTGGCGTCCTACTTAAAATAGAGCGGGTCACATGATGCCATGACTCGTTAATCCACAACGCGCAACCGAAGTAAATTCACGAACAGGAATTCTTCGGTCACCTTGACCAGTCGCTCAGCATTTTCAGCAACTTCGGATCACCGGAAACAGGAAGCCCGTTTTCATCAATTATCCCTAAGGGCTGAACAACTTGGTCCGTCGGAAGAAACTTGAATGTTACCGCAAAGGGAGACGTGTCTGCTGTGGTCCAGGGCCCCATCAGCCCATACGTGTTCGAAAGATAATCTCGGGTAGCGAACACGCGTCCAGGCGTGCGGCCAACATCATCAAACAAGCTTTTACCGCTTAGCAGATTTGCATGATTTAATTTCCAACCGAGCGCACTCAGCAGCGTCGGCACCAGATCGGCATGGCAAGTTGGTGTGTCTATCAAACAACCCTCAAGACCTGGTACAAAAAGAACTGCGGGGGTCATGGTTTGGACTCTCGAAATTCTTGTGCCATGGCCGACCGTTCCATCCTCTAAAAACGCTTCCCCATGATCACCGGTAACAAGCACGATCCGGTCCCGCCGCATGATGGACGATAGAAATCGATCAATCGTCCGAGCACTGTTACGGTAACGATTCCAAACTGCATCTCGCGAATTCACCGAATACGGATAGAGCAATCGATCATCGGCCGATGGTTGGAAAACCTGGTCCTTCGGATAGCTACGATAGATAGCATGGGTGGCATAAAGGTAAAGAACCGCCATCCGTGGCGACCGCAGATCCCGCGGGTCATCCAAATACAATTTCGCCGCCAGCGTCGCCCGCCGATCGCTGCTCAAACCGGTCTGGCGATGCACGTCAAATTGATCAAATTTCTGATCATTGATAAATGGATCCATGTCGAATGCGGCCCACTGATCATGGCCCGCAAAAAAGCCCACCTCGTATCCCCCCTGCTGCATAAGCCGATTGAGGAGGGGGGTGTACCGAACAGAAGACTCGTACCAACTCGGATCAAGCCCATTGAGCAAACTGAACATACCGTGCGTCGTTGCGTTGCCCCCCGAAAAATGTTGACGGCACCACAAAGAGTCCTTCGCGTAGCGGTGCAAATGCGGCATCACATTTGCGTCCAGCAACTCGGGACGCATTGACTCAACGATCACCAATAGAACATCTGGCAATTCATCGCTGGTGCCGGAGTTTTTGCTGTCAACAGCGAGCAGGCGGAATTCATTGGCACGATCAGCCCAGTTTTCCGTTTTGCTTACTGGCGGACTCACTGCAAGGGTCCGGACAGATTCAGCGACCGTCACTTTGTTGTCAAAGAAGTGGAATGCACCAAGTGGATTGCGGATGGAATGTTCCCGGCACCACCGCCGCGTGCGATCCCATTCATAAACCGCGGGACTCGACAAAAGAATTGAGCCCAGAATGAGCAAACCAATTCGCGTGCCTACGGAAATGTAGGACCACCGCGTTACCACCCGACCAATCTGAATGCGTACTACTTCAAACAGAGCCAATAAGAAGAGTGGCGTTAGGACCGCTAGAATCGCGGAAGCTGTCGTCACCCAACTGGCGGTCACAAGCAAACTTTTCCAATGGAAAAGAATTCCGAGCATCGAAATCGACAAGAAACGGTCATCGATCCACCCATGTAGCAAAGCATCAAGTGAAACCAGCAGCGGAATTGCAACGCACCAGCAAAGCCCAAGCATCGTGCCCAAACGGTATCGCCAGATCGAGATGACCAATCCAAGAAGGATACCGGGAGTAATCAACCAAATCGACTGACTAATCACCCATCCCACGCGAACGGCCACAGGCAGGTCAGAGTCATGGGTAGCATCGCCAAAGGGATGCAAGAGTGCGACCAAGGTGGTCACCCAAACTGCCTGGATCGAAAAAGCGACAATCCGAATCCTCGGATCGTCGCCACTCTGGTTCAATGCTTGTTGGCGGTTAAGACTTTCCACGGACCAGATATCAACGGTCGCGAATCTCTGCGGTTAGCAATGCCTCTGCGGACATGCTTTTCTGTCCCAGAGCCTCAATCACCACGTTGGTCTTACGCGGACCGACCCCCTCATCCAAGGCCGTGAACTCAGCAAACAGAATCTGCGTCTTCTTTGCTTCAGCCGTCGGCTGGAATTCAACGTCCCACCCCTCCGCCGTAATCGACTCAACTTGGAACGGTTCGCGGCAAATCAGCACGATCTTTTGACGTACCGATTCCCCTAGCTTGACCTTTCCAATTGCAATTGCTTGAGGCGAGATTGTCAGAGGGCTCTTGACTTCCCCGTTTACCCGCAACGGGACGGTCGGCATACCACGATCATTGGTTTGAACGACCAGTTCATCTTGAAAAAATCCGATCGGAGCTTCTTCGCCGATGGTAACCGATATCTCGTAATTCGCTCGACCATTACCGCGACTGACTTCGACAAACTGCGGGACTAACCACGGCAAATTGCTTCGCACGTCAACAATTTTCCAATCCCTTCGCCCAGCGTAAGAAACCTTGGAAACACTGGTGGCCGCTTGTGCTTGTTCAATCGCTCCAAATTCAATCGCACCGGGGTCAAAAACCATATCGCTGCGAATATATCCATCGACTCTAAGCCGAACCTCTGAAAACCGGGGTCGATCAATCACAACCGTTAATGTGGCACCTCGCTTACCTCGGAAAGTGCCAGTATTGAAGCGAGCCAGCAACGTTCCTGTCTGGCCAGGTTCGATTGTTTGATCCTTGAGAATCGCCGTCGTACACCCGCAACTTGTTCGCACCGACCGAATGTGCATGGTGGTTTTGAACGGATTACGAATCGGGAATTCAAACTCAGTCTTAGACGCGACCGCCACCGTCCCAAAGTCGTGTTTCTTCACCGGAAATGCTGAGGCACTCCAATCAGCAGCGGTGGATACAGGAACAGAAACCAAGGAACACAGCAGTGCAAAGATTGTCAGGCGAATCATGGCTGTAGCCGCGGGCATGGGGTAGTAAGAGGTCAAAGATGCTTCTCGACGTCGAGAAATCTACGTTGTGGAACAGGCCATGACCTCCAACAAATATTCAAACTACCGCTCTTTACGAGCGACACAACCGGAAATCGGGTGGTCGATGCAAGTTTCTTCCCGAAAAACGAGTGATTATTCGCTTAAGGACGTTAGATGGGGAGGAAACTGACACCCCGTCAGCAGAACAGCCCTGAACATGCCTAGTGGCGGCGTTTCTCGCCAAGCGGCGGTGTCCAAAGTTCAGCCGGTCGTCAAATCAGATGACTCCGATCGACTTGGTGCGTCAAAAATGGACTCGCTAACTTCATAAGATCAATGCCATTGTTCATTCGTGCGATCCACCCCGGATGGGTAAAAACCCGAATCAATCAGCGGCCAATCCAGGCGAGCGACACCACCGCAACGCTCGGAGATGACTTAGTTCCCCTCAGGTTTCCGATGCATCCAACCACTAATACCGCTCGTATCAGGCCAACATCATCTAGCCACTTTTTGCCTCGACCTGCTATTTGCTGGGAATTGAATTCAAACGCAGTTATCGACGGGGTTTATTTGCGATGAGATGGCGAGAGCGATGAAGCCAACCTTTGTGAACGCGCAAAAGAAAACAGGGCGGGACTCAACTGAGCCCCGCCCTGCTTTTGTTTCGCGTGCGTCCTGCGCGGTTGTTCTAGATCGCCCTCATTGGCGAAAGAAAGAGCTTACTTATGCTCCGCAGCCACAACTTGGCTCGGCTCCGCAAGCTGGCTCACAGCTGTCACAGCTATCGCAGCCGTGGCAACCGTGATGGAATACTCTCTTCAGCAAGCTTCGGACTGGGCCTTCGCTTTTGGCGCCACAGCAGGGATCACAAGGATCACAGCAGGAGCTTTGCGAGCAGGCTGGTGCTGGGCAGCAAACTTCGACAGGTACCTGCTTGCAAACCACTCGTGGAACGCACTTGGTGACCGTGTAGGGCTCGCAAACCTTTCGACACTTGGCAACCTTGACGGTTTTGGTGTAGCACTCTTTGCGGCACTTAGTCTCGCAAACAGTCTTGGTGCGGCACTCAGGAACCATCTTGCAAACCTTGTACGTGCAAGTACGAGTCTTGCACTCGGGAACCATCTTGCAGGTGGTGTAGTTGCAAGACTTCTGTCGTGTCTCGCACTTGTAGCCACAGCAAACTGTGTACTTGCAAGTTCGAGTCTTGCATTCAGGAACCATCTTGCAAACGGTGTAGTTGCAAACTCGAGTGCGAGTCTCGCACTTGTAGCCGCAGCAAACTGTATACTTGCAAGTTCGAGTCTTGCATTCAGGAACCATCTTGCAAACGGTGTAGTTGCAGGTTCGCGTTTTGCACTCAGGAACCATCTTGCAGACGGTGTAGTTGCAGACCTTTGTCTTGCACTCGGGAACCTTACGGCACACGGTGTAAGGGACTTCGCGAGTTCGGCACTCACGATGGTAGCGAGTGCAGGTAATTTCCTTTTCCTCGCAGGTCGGAACCCAGATCTTCTTGCAAACCGTCTTGGGTGGGCACTGAACACACTCGACGCGGCACTCGCCAGGAGTGTAAACGCACTTGCAATTGCAAGCGTCGTAACTCCAGGTGCCTGGCTCTCGGACAACCTTCTTCATGACAGGACCAGGAATCGTTTCAGTCTTGGTTTCCCAGTGACCGCCACGAACCTTGATCGTCTTCGTGTAGGTTTCAGGAACCATCACGCTGTAGGACTCAGTGCGTACCTTTTCTTCTTTGACCGTATTGTAAACGGTGTAGTTGATGGTACGTTGCTTTGTTTCGTACACAGGCTTCATGACTGTGTAATTGATCGTTCTCGTGCGTGTCTCGTATACCGGCTTGCGGACGGTGTAGTTGATCGTCTTCGTACGAGTTTCGTATTGTGGGATCTTGACCGTGTACTTGGTCTCACGCTGACGAGTCTCATAGACTGGCTTGCAAACGGTGTAATTGATCGTCTTGGTACGAGTCTCGTACTGAGGGATCTTCACCGTGTAATTAGTCGTCTTGGTGTGAGTCTCGTAAACGGGCTTCATGACGGTGTAGTTGATCGTACGGGTTTTTGTCTCGTACTGTGGCACCATCACTTTGTATTGAATTTCGCGAGTGGTCGTTTCCGGTACCATCCGGACGGCCTGAACTTCGCGGTCTTCGTAATAAACTTCGTTTCGTGTGCGATAGCAAGTTTCCTCGACCTTATCGTACACAGTTTCACGAACGGTTCGCATCACGGTGTAGGTTCCGCCAGCGACGCTTCCGTCACTCGCTTCAACACCTTCAGCGACAGTACCACAACCACCACAACCTTCGTAGCTAATCGCACCACAATAAGCAGCAGTCGCGGTATTCGATCCAGTAATCATTGCGAACAATGCAACTACTGGAAGTAACCACAGCCTTTTCATCATCAAATTCTCCACAGGAACAACACTTGTTGCTAGGACGCAGCTTCCAACGCTCGCCCGTGCTCCGGCACCGGCGGCGCGTCATCAATCCCCGTGCATTTCCGCTGCTACGAATCAAACGGATCCTCTCGCTGCCAGCTAAATTCGCTTGGGCAAGCTCATTGGATCGCGCGATCATTGCGCAATGACGAAACGGTTCTCGATGCACTGACTACATCGTCTACGGCCTAAACGTGAGTCACGCAAAGATGAACGCCAAGGCAAAACATTCTGTTTGCGTAGACCCGATAGAACGGCAGTTCAGCAAATACCGATTGTGTCAAGTAATCCTAGTAGCCGATTATTGTGTTGCCCCAACCCAGCCGACTGACGTTTGAACGAAACAATTATTCGTTGCGATCGTTATCTTCGTTCGTGCTGAGAGATGAGAAATATTCTCAAACCGCTTGAGTCGCTCGCTTCTCCCATTGCATGGCTCGCGTTGCGAGCATTCTTCGGCGAATCGCTGATGCCCACCTAGCGTGACGGGCGCGCAAGACAGCAAAGTACTAGAAAGCAGAGGACTGCTCACTCTTACCAAGAAGCAGTCGCCTTTCAAACTGGACAGAGCGATCGATTCAAATGCCCATCTGCCACGATTGCTTTAAGAAATTCACAACTGAATTCGAGCCTGGGCGGCAGTTTCCCCAAAAAAAACTCACCCCGCGCTCACGCACCAACGCCCCTAAAGAATTTTTCTTGCGAGCGATTTTCCTCCATGTCACGGCGCTGCTTAAGGCAGCGGTCTTACCAATCGCAAGACAAGGAAATCTGTTTTATTCCGATACGCAGTAAAGACGTTTATCCGATCGAATGAATAGCCGTCCATCGCTAATTGCCGGAGTGCCACCGAATGACTCGGATGATTCGGTTAATTGATTACTGGCGATCAGCTCGAATTTGTCGCCAGCCTTCAAAACGTGGGTCGTCCCATCCCTTTTCAAAAAGTAGATCTTACCGTCGGCCGCTACGGCGGAGGCATAATCCATTGCCCCGAAGCCACCACCGAACCCACCGCGACCTCTTGTGCCGGCACCAAAGCCTCTTGTTCCGCCACCAAACCCGGGTCGAGTGTTGCCCGGATTTTCGCGGTCGCTTTGACGACTACCGCCGGCGGATGGAAGGCGTCCCTTGAACACAGAGCTACCGTCTTCTGCGCGAATGCAGTTGGCAACACCGTTAGAGAAATAGTAGATCCGGCCGTCGACTACCAACGGAGAACCGAATCGACCAGTATCGTTGCCCGACCAAACCGTATGAGACTCTGAAACATCGCCTTTGCCGCCAACCCGAACGGCAACCGATCCGCCACTGCGACCTTCGATACCGTACAAAACACCATCAGCTTCAACGACACTGGAACTGTACTGATCGGAATCCATTGCTTGGGCAAACCAGCGAAGCTTACCCGTTTCGGGGTTCATTCCCCAAAACTCGTAAGGAACTCCGAGAACCAAATCAGTGCGACCGTCGGTTTTCGTAAGGACTGGCGTTCCCCAGACATTGGATAAGCCATCAGTCTCCTGCTTCCAGAGCTGCTTACCAGTCGTTTTATCTAACGCGACCAAAGACCGGCTTTCCGCACTGGCGGTCACAATTAAGAAGTTTTCGTGAAGAATCGGACTAGAAGAAGATCCCCAACGCCGATCGTCGCTCCTTGCCCCAACACTCCGCTGCCATAATCGATTCCCCTCCAAATCGAACGCATGCACACCCGATTTGCCGAAAAACGCGTAAACTCGCTCGCCGTCCGAGACCGGTGTATGCGAAGCATAACCGTGGGCCGTCACGCCAATACCGGAATACGGATCCTCGGGCTGGGTTGAGTCGACAGCAACTTGCCAGTCGATCTTGCCTGTTGTGGCGTCAACACAAATCAGATGCCGTTTCAATTTGGAAAGATCACCTGGATTCTCGCGATCGAGTCCATAACCGGAGTAACAAGTCACAAACACTCGGTTTCCAACCACGACTGGACTGCTGACTCCAGCCCCAGGCAAATCAAGCTTCCAGGCGACGTTCTGATCTGGCCCCCATTGACTGGGAGACGCGTCGGTTTGTTGGCTTACGCCTGAGCCGTTTGGCCCGCGAAAACGCAGCCAGTCGGCGTAGCCGAGCGAAAACATTGCTATCGAAAACGCAACGGCTAGGGAAATCCGTAGACCCGACATTAAAGAACCTGTTAATGATGGGGAGGGATGGGATGGCTACCCGAACGAGTATTTCTGGTCAGTGACCACGGCAATTCAACCCGGATGATGCCTTTTGGTTTCGGTTATTGCCGTTTAGCTGCCAAATTATGCTCGCTTCCGAAAAATCGACACAATCACGCCCACTTTTCGAGCCTCCATCAGAATCCCCCACCCTCTCAACTCCACTAGTGTTACAATCGGACACCCCGGTCGGGGTGGCAACTCGCCAAAAGATTCGCAGCTCGCTTTTTTTTTAATCCTTAAAAGTTCTGGAATCTCAGCGGCACGGCAGAAGTCTCCAAATAACCCCCGGAAACATCTTTGAATCAAAAAGCCTCCTGGTTCGTTCTGATACTCTTTTATTTGGCTGCGATTTCGGTCGATTTTGTACGGACCGAATCGGGGACTGCTGGAATGATCTATCTGGGGGCCGCGATCTCTGGGTTTCTGCTTCCCAAACGCCAATTCTACGTCGCGGTCACGGTGATTGGCCTGACCTTTCTGCTGCCCTTGGTTGCCCACATCAACGAGCCGTGGCAGTGGTACTATCGCTTGTCAGGATGCGTCTGTTTGGCACTGCTTGCATTTTTCCGAGACCTGCAAAGCCGCTTCGGTTTTCAATGGGACGCTTCGGGTCACCAAGAAACAGAAACCAACTTTGCCAAGGTTACCGACTCACGCGACTCACACACACAGATTGGAATCGATGTCGATGACCTGATGGAATTTTCGTTTAACGATATCCATCACGATCATGAAACGGCGGTTAGTGAAACCCACCACCGCCGCAAAAAAGAGGCAGCGCAGTTCGCATTAGATGCCGGTGAAACCCGAGACTATATCGAACCCGCTTTGCAGCGACTTTACGACACAGGCAAGTTCACCGACGCGCAGATGAAAATGATCGCCAATGAACTGCGTATTCTTGAGGACCGCGGACTTGTAGCTGGCTTCGCCTCGTGCTTGCCGAGCGGAACCCAAATCGGTCGCTTCGTTGTCGAAGAACCGCTTGGTCGTGGCGGTGAGGGCTATGTCTACCGCGGGCACGATGAAAGTGGACAGCCTGGCGCGATAAAGATCCTGCACAACATGCGAGTCAGCGACCGTTTTCGCCGTGAAATGCATGTCGTGCGGCAACTGGCCCATCCAAACATTGTGACCGCCTACGAAGTTGGTGAATTCCGAGGGCTTCCGTTTATCACAATGGAACTTCTCACCGGCCCCGACTTGTACGTACGGGTTAAGGAGTCTGGTCCACTCCACTGGCAGGAAGCAACCAACTACATCCTCCAAGCATCACGCGCACTATCTCACGCACACCAACGAAAACTGATTCATCGTGATCTCAAGCCGGGTAACATGATCCTCAGCGGAGGTGACGTGCTCAAATTGGTCGACTTTGGCTTGGCCGCAATGGGAGATTCGGAAGCGGAACACACTGACAGTGTTTATCGTTTCCAAACCGAAGACGGCCATTTGGCCGGAACACTTCCCTTCATGGCGCCGGAGCAGGCACGGTCACTCGCAAATGCCAACGTTCAGTCGGATATCTATGGACTCGGGGCAACGTGGTACTACTTGCTGACCGGCAAAGAACGCCTAAGGGGAAAAACGTTTTCACAGCAATTTGAAAATCTGCTGGTTCATCGCCAATTCCACTCCCTCGACAAAAAATGCCTTCCCGCAGATTTGTACGAAATCTATCGAAAGACGGTTTCCTACGACCAAAGTAATCGACATGCATCCTGCGATGAACTCAGCAGCGAAATTGAAGAGACACTAAAAAAGACAGGAAAGCTTGTTGACTTAGATGAGATCAATGTGCTGGTGATCGAAGACAGCAAAACAGACATGCTCTTCACAATCGAAATGCTGCGGCGATCTAATTCCTCGCTCAACATTCATCAAGCGAACTCACTTGCGAGCGGAATTGAAATTTGCAAGAAACTGGAGATCGGACTGGTTCTTTTGGACCTGACGCTGCCCGACAGTAGTGGCGTCGATACCGTCGAGCGGTTCCGGCATCTGTTTCCGGCCCTACCGTTGGTGGTACTAACGGGCATGAGCAAAGATGAGGTGAGCGAACAAACACTCGCCGCCGGGGCCGACTCATTCGTTTCAAAGCAGGCGCTCACGGCCCACCGAATGGAACGCACCATTTTTGTCACCCTTAGCCGGCATCGTCCCTTCCGGCCTAACGGTGGGGAATCGTTTCCTCAAAACTCTGGCTCTGACACGTTAGCGTGAAATCGAATCCAAGCTTTTCGAAATGAATACCGACTCTTTGCTCGAGTCGCCGGCCTGTCAACTCACCTGAAACGGCTTCCCCAACACGTAAATCCCAAGATTAATTCGTCTGCTCATCACGCGTTCGCCAAGATCTTTCGTAATGAAAGGAAAGCGATTTTCCTGCAATCCGAGAGTCGAAAAGTCGCACAACAGCCCCCTCGCGATCGAACGTTATGACCATGTTTTGTCCGTTTAGAACAAGGGATTGAACCTGCCTCTCGATCAATCGTGCCATCGAAATCATCTACGCCTTACCATCGACATCAAAACCAAAGACGTATTGATCGTCAGGGTCAGCGTCCAACTCTTTTGTGAAGCGTCGTGCCGTGCGAGGCAATTCCAGGACTGCCGTGCTGGGCAATCGCTTACGCCGCGCCGACCAAGTCAGCATATCCGAAACGAGCGGCTTAAGAACCTTTCCTTCAAGTTGGCCAGACATGCCACAGCCGAGTAAATGCGACCACTCGGTACCAGTCTCAAGATCACTCATCACCAAGCCACGCCTCCACAACTTTCCTGAACCCCGCAACGCATGCGTTTCCTGTTCCAGTTCACGGACGTACACGCCGCCGTTGTAACAGAGGTGTCATCAAGTCGCAGCGATCGCCGTTCCCCCAATCGGTTATTGATACTCTCGCGTCGTGGGCCTATCAGCTGATTGATGGGGTAGGCTCGCGAATCACCATTGACCGCAACACCGATCACCAGCTCATTAGGCGCGATGCTAGTCCCCGTTGCCGAAACAATCTCAGTGTCAGTAATGGCTTCAAAGGGCCGAGAGATGACCACTTTCGGCGAAGAGTCGGGAGAGCCTGTCTGCTCGTCCGGTCGCTGTGCAAAAACAACGCCGGCAAAAACCAAAAAAAATTGATCCGAGTGTTCGGTACATAAGGGCACCCCGATAGGTTTCACTTGGATGGTCGAATAACCAAAACACCTAAGCTTAGCCGCCCCAACGATGCATCACCTCATTATCGACCGACAGCTGATCAAGAATTCGACTGACGACAAAATCGACCAGTGAATCAAGATCCCTAACGCCGTGATACCAACCGGGCATCGCCGGCAAAAGCACAGCACCCGAGGCGGCCAAGCGATGCATATTTTCCAGTTGCAGCACACTCAGCGGGGTTTCGCGAGGCACAAGCACGAGCTTTCGTTGTTCCTTTAGATGCACTTCGGCCGCTCTTTGAATCAAATTCGATGATGCAGCACGAGCGATACCGCTGAGCGTGCTTCCACTGCAAGGGCAGACAACCATTGCGGACGTTTGGAAAGAGCCACTTGCAATTGGTGTCATATAGTCATCATAACGATGGTAGTGCACACAACCAGAGACAGACTCAGCTGCTCGTTCGGCCAGATCACTGACGCCTGCTGATGTACTCCATGACGCGACGTGTCCTAGCAGTCGCTGGAGATCGGGTTGGCTTAGATCGAGTTGAAAACCGAGCTCTTGCAAGATGACCGCCGCCCCGCTTGGGCTAATGGTCAGGTGAATTTCCCGATCGGCCTGCGTCAATAGTTGCAGCAAACGAACCGCATACACTGCTCCGCTTGCGCCGGTGATCGCAACCACGAGCGGATGGGAGGAACTATTCGCTGGTGCTTGCCTCATGGCGCCCCTTCAACATCGCTAGCGATCTCATCCGCAGGACGGGTGCCTTCATAAATCATCGCGACCCCCAGGGTTAATGCCGTATAGCGAACATCTTTCAATCCAGCGGCACGCATTTTTTCCGCCAAGGCCTCACCATCGGGGAATTGCCCAACTGACTCCGGCAGGTATTTGTAGGCAGATTTGTCATTCCGTGCGAACAATTGTCCGATTTTCGGGAGCACGTGCTGAAAGTAGAACCCGTAGATTTGACGCAACCCCCAGAGCCGAGGCCGAGCAAACTCCAAAACCATCACCTGGCCACCCGGCTTGCAAACGCGATACATTTCGCTCAAACCACGATCTGTGTCGGCCACGTTCCGTAACCCGAAAGCAACCGTCACACACTGAAACGACTGCTCGGCAAACGGCAGAGCCTGCGAATCTGCCTCCAGAAATTGGATGCCATCCGAGTGCTGATGCTCCGCCGCTTTGCGATCCGCGATCTCGAGCATCGCGTGACAGAAGTCGCTACCCACGACCTCCGCCTCACCCGATCCAGCATTCGAGATCGCCAACGCTAAATCGCCGGTGCCGGTGCAGGTGTCCAGGATCGGGACCCCCGGCTTGATCCGCAATTTACGCACTGCCCGCCAACGCCAGTAACGGTCAACATTTAACGAAAGCAGATGATTCATCGTGTCATATCGCGGAGCGATCTGGCGAAACATCTCCCTGACGCGAAAATTGCTCTTATCGACCGAGGCTTCATCGCAGGAAGAAACGGAATCAGGTGGGGTGGAAACAACTGGCATGGTGGGGTGTCACACCTTTGAAACGGGGTTGAGATTCGTCACAGTGTAGCAGTGATGGCAAAGAGCTTCGAAGCCACCATCCAGTTGACCGTTTCAATCCAGTTCCGGCCAAACCTGTTTTAGCAACGACGATGCGAGAAAATATCGGAATGCGTGTTCTTCTGTTCGACATCGATGGAACATTGCTGGTGACAGACGATGGAGGAAAAACAGCACTGGAAGCTGCCTTGGCCGATGAATTTGAGCTTTCTGCTGTGGATGTCGCGATCAGCTTTGCCGGCCGCACAGACCGATCCATACTACGAGAACTGTTGGAGCGGAACCGACTCGATGCCTCTGAGCCGAACCAAAACCGCCTTGCAAGGCGTTATTCCGCCTACCTCCCCAAGATCCTCGCCCAACGCGGTGGCGAGATCCTTCCAGGTATAAATGAGCTGCTAGAAAAAATCGCCGCCCAGGACAACTTTCTCTGTTACGTAATGACCGGGAATCTCCGCGAGACCGCAACCCACAAATTGAACCATTTTGGGCTGACCCGTTACTTTCAGGGTGTGTTTGGGGGCGATCACGATTCCGCACGTGACGATCTTGCTCGCCGTACCGCCGCTGATCTCCGTGATCGCCATGGCGAACAACAGCTAGGGGAAGTGATTGTCATCGGAGATACACCTCACGACATTCGTTGTGGACATGCAATCGGTGCGCGAGTCGTCGCAGTTTGCACTGGCTCGTACGGTCGATCCGCGCTCGAAGCAGAAAAACCGGCTGCTGTATTGGATGACTTCGCTGATGCCACCGCGATACACGATCTACTTTCAGCTCCATGATTTTGCACATCGACATGGATGCCTTTTACGCGGCGATCGAGCAGCGGGATCATCCCAGGCTGCGGGGTCGCCCGGTGATCGTAGGCGGAACCTCCCAACGTGGTGTCGTGATGGCAGCAAGTTATGAGGCAAGGCGTTTTGGTATCCATAGTGCAATGCCAGGTCGCCACGCTGCGGAACTCTGTCCCGAAGCGATTTTCATTCGCAGCCGCATGCAGCACTATGCGGATGTTGGCCGACAGGTACGCGAAATTTTCCACCGCTACACTCCGCTCGTGCAGCCGCTTTCACTCGACGAAGCTTTCCTTGATGTTTCAGGGAGCATTCGTCTGCATGGCCCGCCTGAGACAATCGGCAAATCGATCAAGCAGACAATTCATTCGGAGCTGGGATTAACCGCTAGTGTTGGAATCGCGCCGCTCAAATTTGTTGCCAAGATCGCGAGCGACCTGAACAAGCCGGATGGCTTCGTCCAGGTGAGCGAAGAAGGGCTGCGGGATTTTCTCGATCCGCTGCCCGTTTCTCGATTGTGGGGCGTTGGGCGGGTAGGTCGAGAAAAGCTAGAACGTTTGAATCTGCATCGAATCGGTGATATCCGCGTTTTTGACGGAGATGTGCTGAAGCAAAGATTCGGAAATTGGGGTGAACATCTTTGGCGACTAGCCAACGGAATTGACCCGCGAAAAGTTATTCCCGATCATCGCGCAAAACAAATCAGTCATGAACGAACGTTCAAAGAAGACATCACCGACGAAGGCATGCTGAACGCAGCAGTCAGCCATTTGAGCCAACAAGTTGCTCGCCGCCTCCGCCGCAATGGACGACAAACTGGTAGCGTATCGCTGAAATACCGGCGCGAGGATTTCCAGACGTTCTCAAGCACTCAAAAACTTTCTCAGCCTACCGACTCGACTGAGAAAATCGCATCGCTCGCAAGCGAATTACTCAAGACGATACGTCGCCGGCAACCGCGGGCCGTCCGACTGATTGGCGTATCGCTGGGGGCACTGACGGAAAACGATGCCCCAAAGCAACTATCGTTGTTTGACTCGGAGTCCCGCGAACAACGTGACATCGACCAAATTGTTGATGCAATCAGCGATCAACTGGGCGGTGACCCGATCTACCGCGCAACCAGTCATCAGTGGGTCGCCAGGAAAAACAAGGAGTAAGACTGCGGCGGGCATTCGGAGACAGAGTCCTACCTCCGAATACCGCCAACCGCGCTATTATCATCGCCAAGGATCAAACAGCGTCGGTCTCGTAAGGAATGTCCTCAATCAACTCCATCGGCAATGGAGCCACTGGCAAGTCGGCTTCGCGTGAAATCAAATCAACCGCTTGCTGAGCTCGCTGAACGATACTTTCGCGAGTCTGCCCTTTGTAGCTCTTGCTGGCGGCACTCGGGCTGAGCGGACCACTAAATCCGATCGATGCCAGGTGTTTGACCAATTCGACGTGGTTGAGTGCTCCTTCTTTCTCCGGCAGCACACGATCAGCCGTCTCTGCTTTGGTTGGATCAACATCCTCGGGGACTGAGGCCAACCGAACGCCGACAATCTGCTCGCACTTCAACTCACGAAGCTGATCCATCGCGCCATCGCCGACGACCCAATCCCAGGTATCAATCAAGCAACCGACACAGTCAGCTTTGACCGATTGGATCAAGGCCAAGAATCCTTCGACATTTCGTACAAAGGGAAATTCTTTCCCCTTCTCGAGTTCCTTGCCTGCCGAAAATCCAACGCCCAGCTGAATGCCTCGAGGTGACAGCACTTCGGCAATTTGGGTCAGTCGTGCACCTTGTGCCTCGAAGTACTCGTGATAGGGCAAACGATCGGTTGCCGCAGGTAAGCGAATAAAACAACGAGTGGCTTCAAGTTCCTTCGCCAAATCAGCCAAAGGATGCAAGCTTCCAACCTGACTGGTGAAAGTTTCCTCATCCGAATCAAGATCAACGCCCAGGTTGAACCCACCAATCAAAATATTGGCAGCTCGCAGATACTTAGATGCATCTTCCGTGTCGGTCCGCTGGCTACGGCGCAACATGTCATGCATATCAACGTCCATGCCAGTGAACCCATAGGTCAGAGCTAACTCAATCAGCTCACTTTGCCGACCATTGATACCCAGGGCGCTGGGAGAAAAATTCTTTAACATTTTATTTTCTTATACCGTCCAATAGAGAGGTCAATACGAATCTGTCATCATTGGGCACGGACGTGTCGTCCGCGGGTTGGCCCGGCCACCTTTAGGCACCGTTCTACCTGGTTGCCGAGCCTTCAAACCACGGTTGGAAGGGCTGGGGTTGATCGTGAGGCTCAAGAGTATCGCAGACAACGGCCATCGCAGCCAAGGGGCGTTCTCACATGTCGTTCAAGATGGCCGGAAGGGCGTGAAAGGGCCAAAATCGACAGGAAGCCAGTCGAATTAGAATGCCTGAGAATGCGGAATTACTTAATTGTCGGCCAAAAAATCATTGATCCATGCCTGACCCTGCCAGCTCCGAGCGACCACCATCCGGGCCGAACAGCCATCCTGCTTCGAACCCAGATACCGCCATCGACGTCCCATCGTCGACCGAAAATCACATGGAAATCGCCGAAGTGATTTTCCTGGGGACCGGGACCAGTGTTGGTGTACCGACTCTCGGCTGCGACTGCGATGTTTGCACCAGTGACCACCCTCGCAACAACCGAACACGTTGTGCAATTCTGATCCGACTCTCTGATGTCAACATTCTCATCGATACTCCCCCCGACCTCCGGACGCAACTACTCCGCGAAAAGATCCCACTGGTTCATAGCGTTATCTACACCCACGAGCATGCTGACCATTTATTTGGACTGGACGACCTCAGGTTATTCCCATTCCGCTTGGGGGCTCCGGTTCCGCTCTACTGCGACGACAGGGTGGAACAGCGGATCCGTAAATCATTTGATTACGCGTTCAATAACCAGCAGCCGACTCACCCTGGTGCAACACCGAGACTAGAGTTCCGCCCGATCGACCAGGGGCAACCGTTTCATTTACATGGGATCGAAGTTACTCCAATTCCAATGAAGCATGGTCCCCGCTTCAACGTTCTCGGCTTTCGAATCGGAGATTTCGCCTACTGCACCGACACCAACGAAATCCCAGAATCATCAATGTCCCTGCTGCGCGGTGTTCAGACTTTTGTCGTCGGTGCGCTTCGGGAAGATCCGCACCCAACTCATTTCAATGTCCACGAAGCGGTCGCAGCATCTAAAACGCTGCAGCCGAACCAGACCTATTTGACTCATGTCTCCCACCAGCTCGACTACGAGACTACCAACGCTAAACTTCCGCTCGGGATCGAACTTGCTTACGACGGTTTGCGAATCCCAGTGAAAGTCAAAAGAAGCATCAACAGCCAACGCTAATTCCATTCAGCGATACAAAGACGAGCGATCTTTGCAAATCTGTCAAAAGCGATGGCTGACGCTCGTCGATGGCAAACTGCCCGGTAGATACAAGCTGACCGGTGAATACGGGAAGCCAATTGACGAGCCTCAAAGCTAAATCTGCGACCCAGAAATTCGGTTTCCTAGACCTGATGCCAGGAGCCGAGGGCGACGCCTTCGGCTCCTGGCGTTGATATAGAGAGGCGAGAAACGAAAATTGAGCTTAGGTCAATTTTACTTCCACTTGCCGAGGCTTGACCGCTTCGCGCTTGGGCAGCGAAATCGTCAATACACCATTGGTTAATTCAGCGGTGACCTGCTCAACATCAACGGCATCGGAGAGCTTGATTCGTCGCTCAAATTCTCCCGTTCCTCGTTCACGGTAGTGCCAATGTCGCTCGCCCTCGGCACGGTCCCGCTTGCCTTTGATCGACAACTCGTCTCCTTCGTGTACGAAGATTTCGAGATCGTCCATCAACACCCCGGGAATTTCAGCTTCCACATAAAAGCCGTCCTGATCTTCCCAAATGTTGACCGCTGGAAAGGTGGTTGCACGAGGCCACGATTGAGAATCAACACCGAGGACTCGATCGATTTCGCTTCGAAACCGATTCATTTGCGAAAACGGATTGTTAGAAATCATCTGATTATTCTCCTGTCGTGTAGGGAAATGAAGCCACAGCAAACGACACGCAGTGCGTCTGTGGGCGACATTGGCAGCTCTTCAACACCAGATTGAACGATGCAATCACTGTGCCAATAAGTACCACTTGCGGCGATTTACAACACTCCGGACCACGAAACAGTCACTTGGACGACGTTGGCCACTTGCAATGACTTTGCTACGATTCCCGCCATGGAAAAAACAAACGTAGCTATTGTGGGCTTGGGGACGGTCGGAACAGGTGTCGCGAGACTCTTGCTGGACCATGGTGACAGAACGGCACGACACGCTGGCCGCACCTTATGGCTGAAAAAAGCGGTGGTTCGAGATGCCGCCAAAGAACGCGATATCAACCTTCCCGAAGGCGTGCTGACCGAATCATTGAGCGCAGTCGCTGACGATCCGGAAATCACGGTCGTCGCTCAGCTGATTGGCGGGCTTGAACCAGCGCGAACAATCATGCTGCAATTGCTCGAATCGGGTAAAGATATCGTCACAGCCAACAAAGCTCTTTTAGCGGAACATGGTCCGGAACTTTTTACGCGGGCGCGTGAACTTGGGCGAAGTATCGCATTCGAAGCGGCGGTGGCCGGAGGCATCCCAATCATCGCCAACATCAGTCAGTGTTTATCAGCGAATCAAATTTGCTCGCTCGAAGGCATCCTCAATGGAACGAGTAATTTCATCGTCACGAAAATGGATGAAAAGGGTGCGTCTTTCTCCGACGTCGTCGCCGAAGCCCAGCGACTAGGTTACGCCGAGGCCGACCCAACCATGGACATCGATGGCACCGATGCAGCACAGAAATTAGCAATCCTTGCTCACTTAGCATTCGGGGCGACCGTCGATTGGGAAGAGATACCGCGGATCGGTGTCGATGGACTTGATCCCGATGACCTCCGTTATGCCAAGATGCTGGACTATCGAATCAAGCTGCTGGCAGTAGCCAATTTAGCGAAGGATGGTTTGGAATTATCCGTATCCCCAACCTTGCTTCGAGTCGGCACGCCACTTGCTGAAGTGCGTGATGCGTACAACGCCATCCGCGTGGTGGGTGATGCAGTCGGCCCGGTTTTCTATCACGGTCTTGGTGCCGGCCAAATGCCAACGGCCTCCGCAGTCGCAGCCGACATGATCGACACTGCCGTCGGCCGCACGAAATTGACATTCCAAACGCTTGAGTACTTTTCCATCGATCAACCACCGCGTGTCAAACTTCGCGATGCCCAAACGCTGATGGGACGGTACTATTTCCGATTGCAAGTTGCCAACAAACCTGGGTCACTTGCTGCAATCGCAACCGTGTTGGCAAAGCACGGGATCTCAATCGCGTCTGTCATCCAACACGAAAGCGGCGAGACCGGAGAGCAACGCAGTCCCGTTCCCTTGGTCATCATGACTCATGAAGCAAGCGAAGGTTCAGCCCAAAATGCGACCAACGAGATTGAGGCTCTACAAGATGTCACCGGCCCAGTGGTGCGTTTGAGGGTAAAAGATTAGTTCCTATGCATTTGCAACGAAGAACGTTGCGAAAATGGAATCGGCCCATTCTTCCCGTCGGCAAAACACGTTTACGAATGCCCACCTTGGATCCTCAGACGGGAACGCATTCCACCTGCCGACTTATTCGCGCACTGCCCAAATCGTCGGTTGCCATTCAACGGAGTTACTCAGAAATCATTTTGGGTGTTTAGCAAACGGTTCATTCGCATCTCGGCCCGCGATTGCTGGCGTGACCTTCAAAATATCGGACGGAACCCCCAAAAGATCTAGCAACGGTACGGGTTAAAACGGGAGCCGCAACCTGATTCCGGCCCGATTGTCGTTGGATTTACGGCATCGACTCTAGCTGCACGGTACGCTCCCGATAGCGTTCAGCATGCGTACACCGCATCACGAACCAACAGGATTGGCGCGAATATTGTGCACAAACGCGTCTGTCGGCATGACCAGTACCGCATGACGCCGCCCCTATGATTCACGTTCAGTATCTGACGAAGACTTACGAGGACCTGAACCGCGGGCCCTTTGTCGCCGTGGATAAGGTCTCATTTCAAGTCGGGCGGGGAGAAATCTTTGGCTTGCTGGGCCCAAATGGTGCCGGCAAAACCACTGTCCTGCGAATCCTTTCGACCGTGCTCAGCCCCACCAGTGGCATCGCCACCGTGGCCGGCTTCGACGTCGCCCGACATCCTGCAGACGTTCGCCATCACATTGGCTTCGTCAGCAATAACACCGCCATCTACGACCGGATGACCGCTTGGGAAATGGTTGAGTATTTTGGCCGCTTGCACGGAATGCCGCCACAAACACTGACAAAGCGTTTAGAAAGTTTGTTCGAGCAACTTCGCATGAACGAATTCCGCGATATTCCAGGCGCGAAGATGTCCACCGGGATGAAGCAAAAAGTGTCCATCGCCCGTGCGATGGTTCATGATCCACCGGTGCTTATCTTCGACGAAGCGACACTCGGGTTGGATGTCTTGGTCGCTCGGAATCTGCTCGGGGTCATTCGTTCGCTCCGAGAATCGGGCAAATGCTTGATCTTTTCGACACACATCATGAGCGAAGTCGAGAAACTTTGCGATCAAATCGCGATCATGCATCGAGGACGCATCCTCGATACCGGCACACTCGAACAACTACGAAACAAACACGACCAATCAGACTTTGAAGAATTGTTTTTTGGATTGCTCAGTCACCACGAGCAGCAAGAATCAAGCGACTGGAATGCTGAGTACGAACTCGACACCGCCATCGAATTTGCGGGTGTTGAAAAATGAACCTTTCATCAGAACCAAAGATGCAGGTTTCCGAATGCTCCGAAAAACCGCGATTGCAAGCGATTTGGCTGATCTATATCCGTGAAATGCGGGATCAACTTCGAGATCGCCGTACTCTATTCACCATTGCAATTCTGCCGATCTTGCTTTACCCGCTCGTCGGTACTTTATTGTTGCAAATCGCACAGTTCACCCGACAGCACGAAACCTCCGTGTGCATCGTCGGAACGGATCATCTGCAAGCCGCTCCTCCGTTGCTCGATGATGAATCATTCGTCGAATCGCTCACCGATGACGAAGCAAGCTTGAAGGTACTGCAATACCGCTGGAACGATATTGCGTCCTCCAAGGATGTGTCAGAGGAAACGAATAGCTGGGTCAGCGACGGCACCTTCGATGTCGTCGTCATCATTCCGCCGAATTTCTGTGCTGCAAATCAAGAGTCCATTGCTGATACCGCAGTGGTGCAACTCCTATACAACGTTGGTTCTGACCGTTCGATGGTCGCTCGCGATCGTGTTGAATCGATTCTGGGTAATTGGCGTGCCGGCTGGATTGAAAGTCGGCTGATCAAATCCGGAATCGATGTCGAAACAATTAATCCGTTTCAGCTCAATGACATCGATATTGCTCCTGAACGCACGAGAGAAACTGCATTCTGGAGCAAGTTGTTACCATTTATCATGCTCGTCTGGGCGATGACTGGTGCTTTCTATCCTGCGATCGACCTAGTTGCAGGTGAGAAGGAAAGAGGAACACTGGAAACCTTGTTGTGCAGCCCAGCTTTACGAAGCGAAATTGTTTGGGGAAAACTCGGCGCGGTCACAAGCTTCAGCATGTTCACTGCAATTTTGAATGCCGCCAGCATGCTGGTAACCAGTTCATTTGTGTTTCGACAAATTGGGGTCGGTGTCGGCACGATCGGAGCTCCGCCCCTGACGCCAATGCTGTGGCTGCTGGTCGCATTGATTCCGCTGGCCACCCTGTTCAGCGCAACTGCGTTAGCGGTTGCCGCGATGGCAAAGAGCAGCAAGGAAGGTCAATACTACTTAATGCCGCTCATGATGGTTACGTTACCATTGGTTTTGTTGCCGATGCTTCCTGGCACAACACTTTCGGCAGGCACTAGCCTGATTCCTGTCACTGGCATGTTCCTGTTGGTCCGTGCGTTGGTTGAAGGACAGTATTACTTTGCACTCCTTCATCTTCCGCTGGTCATTGGCGTTACTTCCGGCTGCTTGTGGCTCGCGGTCACGTGGGCAAGGCGTCAATTCGACAACGAAAGCGTTCTATTCGGCGGGGGAGAACAATGGGAATTAAACATGTGGGTTCGCCATTTGTGGCGCGACCGCCAACCCTCCGCAAGTCCGGCTCAAGCCTATGCATGCGGTGCGATTATTTTAATGGCACTGTTCTTTGGTAAGCTTGCCGTCACGCAAGCTCCGCAAGGCCTCGCGGGCATCAGCAAGATGGTACTAACGCCACAGATCGGTATGATACTGGCGCCGACGTTATTGATGGCGACCATGCTTACAACGTCGCTAAGACCCGCGTTGCGAATTCGCATGCCACATTGGACCTCGCTACCACTCGCCGTCTTGCTCGGTGTGACGCTCCATCCAATGTACGTGATGCTGGCTGAATGGATCAGCTTTACTTATCCGATTAGCGAACAAGCGGCTGCCGCAATGAAGCCGTTCACCGACCAAATTTCGGCCGCACCGTGGATGACGATTCTATTCTTAATGGCCCTCGTACCCGCACTTTGTGAGGAACTTGCCTTTCGAGGCTTTATTTTTGGAGGACTCGTTCGGGAACGCGGAAGACTACGAGCGGTCATTATCACGGCTTTGATGTTTGGCATTTCGCATGGCGTTCTGCAACAGTCGATCGCCGCAACGATCATGGGCCTGTTACTCGGCTGGATCGCACTCCGAACCGAAAGCGTCCTACCGGGGATCCTAATCCACTTCACCAACAATGCCCTCTCCGTTTCGATGGAACGAATTGCTGACAGCAAATGGGACGGAGCCATTATGTTCGTCACGGCAACGGAAACCGGCCCGGCCTATCAACCGATGTGGATCGTCACGAGCGCAGGCATCGCCTTGACTTGCATCCTGTACTTCAGCACTTTGCCTCCAAAGATCAACGAATCAGAAACTGATTACCTCGATATCGATGACAACTTGACCGATCCGACTGCCGCACTAGCAACGGCCTAGCAACGCAAAACGCGTTAGAAATATCTTAGGCTTAACGGTTCGTGCAGCAGACCACCGACTCCAAACATTTGCAACCGGCCAAATCAGACGTTCAGGCTCAGCCCAGAGTTGCAATCAAGCCAAGCTGACTTCTTGATCTACCCGGATTCCAGCCGGAATACTGAAAGCTAATCGGTAGAGACCAAGTGCCGCCCGACAGCGAGCAATCCAGGGTTGGAACAAACCTCGCTGCATGAATGCATTCAATGCTTGCGACACGCTGCCAAACAAATTCCTGCCAACCACTTTTGATTGGCTTAAAGAAACCGGCTCACTCTTTGATAGGCATCAGAAAATAGCTGCCACTCGTGTAAGACGTCTCACCCAACTCCTCCATCGGTTCACCGGTAAGTTGTTCGATGGCCCACTGGCAAGCGCGTCCAGCGGAACCGATCGGATTTGCGAATTCCCGAAGCGTTGGCAATTCCGATTCACCTTTCATGCGTCCAACCGAAACGGCTGACATTTGCCTCGTTTCTTCGCGTTCAGGCAGCAGACTAACGTCTCGAATTCGTGCGGTTAACAATTTTAGAATATTCGCATCCGGATTCTCGACGTTTATCATGCCAATTGCCCAGCATGCAGCAGTTCGACATTCCGAGCCGAGCGTATCATCTCGCGGAACGTACTTGAGCAGAATCTCGCTCGCACCCTGATGGTTCTGATCTCCAAACGCACTAAACAAGTGGGCCAACTGTTCGTCATATTCCCGTTGCGCTAAGGTGAGTTCACCTGCCTTGAACCCTTGATAAACGTCGTTCGCGTGTTCGACCATATCTGGCAGATGTTCGGCAAGACGCAGTTGGCTAAGCCCCCACGCGGAAGCAACTTTAACTTCACCCCTAGGATGCTTTAGCAATTCAACCATGCGGCCTCCACTTGGTTTGTAATCAAGCCGCGCCAACACAACACAGGCCTGCTCGCAACCTCGCCATGCGTCAGCATTAAGAATCCGCATGGACTGCGTATAAACTTCGTCACGGAGTGTTTCCATTTGCCCCAATTCGATGAGCCCAGCCGATACCAGCCGCCGAAGCGACGGAACCCGGTCATCCAAAAGATTCGCCAGCAACTCAATTCTCTCAACGCTCTCGGAGTCGAGCATCGCCTGAGCAACCAACCGGCGTACGTTGGAATCGGGGCTACCGACCAATTTTTCCGCTTGTTCGTTAACTAGCTGAAAATCAATCTCGTACAAGCGTTCAAGCGCACGCGCCTGCACAGCAGTGCGATCTGCATTCAGCAATTGCGTTAACAACTCGATGGAGGCATCGCTGTCATTAAAGGAAAGTAGTTCGATCGCCAAGATTGATGGCAATTCGGGGAACGGCGAGACTTGCGTCAAGATCGTGCGAGCAATGTCAATCGTCCCGTCATTGCGAATTTCACCAAGGTTCCTAGCCGCTACCATTCTTAGCTTGGCCGGCTGTCCGGGGTTCGTAACGATTCCCTCGATCGCCTCGGCCGCTTCAGAAACCTGCAACGCTCCAAGTCCTTCGATTGCCAAGATGGTTGGCACAGACCCGGCCGTCCCCTCCCGAACCCGTTGCAGCCAAACGTCCAACAGGACATCCGATTTCCATCGAGCCAACGCCGATTCAACCAAAGTCGTGACCGAGGAACCGTCTTGCTTGGAGAACTCGCCGATAGGACCAGCATGTTGCCTTGCATCCATGTTGACCAACGCTTGCACAATTGCGCGACACAAATCATCACGAGTATCGGGGTCCTGTAGCAGTTCCACCATTCGGTCGGTTGTTTCCTCAAGATCGGGAACGCCACGTTCATGAGCGATCGCCACGGTATCAACCACCATCCGCTGCAGTCCCGGATCAGGGCGATCCAGAGCTTTCAGCCACAGCTCCTTCAATCCTTCCTGATGGACCAAATAGCTTGTACCGAGACTGATTTTCGGTCGCTCGTACATATCAAGCTCGTAAGCACTATAGGGATCGCGCGGCCAAAACTTACGTTCTTGAGCCACCCCGACTGCGGAGCACACGATCATGAACAGCGTGCAAGTCGCGATTCGTGCCTGCAATCTCATTTTCAATCTGGGCGTGTCAGACGCCATACCTGGATCCCCAAAACAAAGAGCATGAATAACGACACGAACCCGGCGAACCACCACGCTGCAGGAAGCAAATCGTAAGATTCGAAACCGGGAGTCTGGAGGGCACTTAGGGCAGCACCAACGGGATTGGATTTAAGTGCGGCCTCGACAGTATCCTGACCGAACGGAGCCTCTCGCCGCAACCAAACGATCATCGGAAGCAAAAACAATGCGATCACAATCACGTAGCTCATCGTGGTCGACACCGCGGTTGATCGAAACATTCCACCAACTGCGGCACTGACTGCGAGTACATACGCGGCAGTCCAGCCCAGGCAAATCAAAACGATTTGAACCTGCGTAATCATCGTCGGTTGAATCACAATCATCATGATGTAACCGGGCAAGGTGGCCATTAACACCAGCAGTAACGTCCAAATCACACTTAGGATTTTTCCTGTTACCACCTGTCTTGCCGACATTGGTGTCATTCGTAGCAGGGCCCAACCACCACTGTCCAACTCACCACTTATCAAACCCGATGCCAAGCTAGGTGTCAGCACCAAAACCAACATCACCTGCAGGACGACCAACAAAGCACCGATGCTGTTAACGCCCCAAGAGGTCACTCCCAACGCAGTCATCGATGTAAGAATCATCGAAACCACAGCGCAGAATGCGATTAGCCGCAGTAGCCATTGCATGCGACCGAATCGACGACAACGGAACTCCTTGACCATGACCGGATTCAGGAACCAAGGAATACCAGCTTTCCTTCGCTGGGGATCGACGATGTAAAACAGTCGCCGTGCAACCCGCGTTCCGAGGCCACGATCATCGGTAATTACGCCCTGCGCCCGAGATTGATCGAAGATGCGATAGTTCAATCTGGTCAACGTCTTAAGTGCGAACAGAAGACTACTAACTAACGTCACAATCAAAAAGCCGAGCGTGCTGTTCGTCTCTTTAAGCCCTGCTGATCCGACGCTGCTTTGCCCCATAATCTCCATGACGGCAGGCAAAGGCGAGAGATAACGAATCCAATCACCCACCCACTTCAACAATCCCCAGTCCCCCGTACCCTGCATGAAGGCGTGAGGGATCAGTGTAAGAAAGAACAAGGCGAATACCGCAGAATACGTAATCCTTACCGCTGCATCGCTCGTTTGTGCATAACTGCTTACCAACATGCCAAGTGTCGAATATTGGATGACCAGCAACAACAAAACAAGGTAAAGCAAGCCTAATTCAGCTGTAAAATCGATGCCCCCCATCGCATAGCAGGCTGCGGAGGCGGGCAAGCTTGATAACAACACCAACAAGCTAAAGAGCAATACGCCCGAGATCTTGCCGAAGTAAATCGCTCCCGCGCTCAGCGGGGAATTCAATAATAGCTCTAAAGTCCCATCGTTTTTTTCATTCACGATAGAGACAGCTGGAAACGCCGGCACCAAAAACATGACGCCGGCCAACAAGCCGTAACCAAAAATCCGAAAGACTTCCAACGACTGCGAACCGCTCAGGTCAGCCGAGGCGTCCGATGGCCACCGCATCAACACCGCAACCGAAAAAACGATCGTGAGGATCAGCAGCATCGCTAACGCTTTTGGCGAACGTAGAATGCCGTAAAATTCGCGTTGAATAACGGGGTTCATTGAGCATTCGCTCCTGCATCAGCAGTCTTCGGAAGTGGTGCAGACGCCTTCATCTGAGGCCCTTGTTCACCCGCATTCGCTACCGACAAGAATGCATCCTCCAAGTCAGTCGCTACCTCACGAAACTGTGCAACCGCTTCGCCTTGCTGGACCAGATGGGTGAGCAAGGGTGACAACGCTTCGTCCCCCAAGCTGGTCGAAAACCGTACCATCGTTTCAGCAGGTGCGCCGGTCACATCACTTTTACCTAACGTCTCTTCGGCAGAATGCTGTTCTAGCCACTTCCGAACTGCCGCGGCGGTCCGGTCAACTTGATCGCCCTTCAACAACAACAACTCGAAAGTTCGCCGCTGCTTAATATCTTTCATGATCTCGTCGAGTGTTCCGAACGCTCGCAATTTGCCTTTCGTGATCATCGCGACCAAATCGCAAACCCGTGCCAGTTCCGGCAGAATATGGCTGGTCACGATCAGCGTCTTTCCCATCTCGGCAAGACGAAGCAACATGAAACGCATATCGATTCGAGCTTGTGGGTCCAATCCATTTGCCGGCTCATCGAGGATCATCACCTCAGGATCATGCATCAACGTTCGCGCGATCCCAACTCGCTGTTGCATCCCACGACTAAGAGCATCGACGAACAGATCTCGCATGTGGGTTGCACCGGCAATTTCTAACACCTCATCCACGCGGCGATTTCGGGCTCGCCGGCCAATCCCGTACGCGGCTCCAAAAAAGTCCAAATACTCGCTGACTCGCATATTGTTGTAGCGACCGAATTCATCCGGCATATAGCCAACCAACCGCTTGATCTTTCTCGATTCGTTCAAGCAGTCGGCCCCGGCAATTTTCGCCACACCGCGCGTTGGCTTTGAGAGTCCGACCAGAATTCGAATCGTGGTCGTCTTGCCAGCCCCATTGGGACCGATAAAACCGAGAATCTGACCCTTTCCGACCTGCATGGTCAAAGAATCAAGGGCTGTAAATTCGCCGTAACTTTTGGTCAAATCTTTTGTTTCGACGACCACTTCTGAATCGGACAAGGGTCTCTCCAACTTAATGTCGGTTCGTAAGGAAATTTACTTTTTGGAGGCGTCATCTGCAGTTCCCTGCGTAACGCCTTCTAAGCTGAAATGAACGTAGTCAATTTGCCATTGATCCTCACTGATCGCCGACTCGCCATCCTTCAGTTGACCGCTGGCGGCCAATCTTTCTTGCTCGGTATCGGAGATACTAAGCATCAATGACAACCCACCGCCAGAATCTAATTTCAGGAATTCTGGATCCGTGATCGTGTAATTCACTAGGCCGGAAGGACCTTCGACGCTGAAGAGCTCGACAAACTCACCGTCGCGCATTCCTTTGATCTCGACCGAACGCAACGGAGCATTCATTTTCAGGTCAATCCGCACGCCTTCCAATCGGCAAGGTAGAAGTGATTTCGGAACTAAGCATCGCACCACCGCTTCAGCCGCCTTATCTCGTCCCATCCACTCCCCGGTGCGCTCGTTGTAAACGCTCGAAAAGCCGCTCGTGCCTCGTGCGTTTTCTAGCGTTACAAATCCGGGCGGCACCACAAAACGCGAACCAGCCTCTTGCCGCATCAACGTAACGGGGATCGAGGCCAACAGCGTGCCACGACGCTGAAATTCGTCATTGAATTGCATCCCAGCATCCACGGCATCGCTCCAGACCAACAGCGACGGTTTGGCGTTGATAATCGTGGATTCGGGCCCCAGCATATTCCGCAGGAGGGCTTGCCGATCCTGCTGCACATCAGACATCAACGCTGAATCGATGTACTGTCCCGGCGATAGCACATTGTCCCCACTCGTTTTGATTTGCCCTGTTGCGGTGTCGATTTGCACCGCCATTCCGGGAGACGCGGTTGAGACCAAAACGGCATCTTCACATTTGCTCGCATCCAACCCATTGAGCCGTCCTTCGAATCCCTGCTCGGTAAACCGGCCTTGAGCGGTCCACTGCGTCACCGCCTGATACTCAGTTTGACTGGCAACGTGACGTACAACACCTGGTGGTTGCTTGACGAACATCCAGCGCGATTGTCCGCTGTCGTCCCACATGACTCGCCGCACCTCGCCAGCCGTGTCCTCTTCAAATTCAGCCACCGTTGAGTGACCAGAACGAACATCCAGATCAACCGTTTTCTGGCTGTAAATGGAAGCTAGTGCATCGATTCGAACTGCTTTGCTGTTCGGATCGGCTCGCCCCACTTGGCCTAGAGCAATTGTCGAGGGAATCGCGTCGGTGTTTTTCTTGCCCATGGCAACCAGCGAACCGGCAGCAATCAGTGCGGTGACGGGAACAATCACGGCTAAATAATGCAATGACCTGCGTTTTACCAAAACAGCGCCCAGTAAAAGCATCAGCAGCATGTGAATGCCGAGTACACTCGCCACCGAGTTTCGAGTCGGAATGCTGTAACCAATTTGGTCATCTAGATAGGAAGTCAATTCAGCCGCCTGTGACTCTTCGCTCAAACGTCGAACGAAAAACCGACTCGAAAGCTGTTCATAGGTGCTCGAGGGTTCCGCCCCATTCATCCAACCATTCGGTGAAAGTGTGGTGAATAAAACCTCGCCTTGCCCCACCGAGACCCAAAAAGCGGTTGGCCAGCCGTTGACCTCACATTGCACTTCGTCGGCATCGACGAGCACCCGAACCAATTCCGCCGGATATTCTGACGACCAAGCCTCAGTGATTGGTTCAGCCTCTGCGAAAACCGCTGGCTGCACGTGGTCAAAGTCATTCAATTCAACTCGATCAACGATCGTGTAATTGGCAGCTTCTCCCATCAACCGACGAACCGATTCGGGTCTGAGCCGATCAACCATGATCCAGATTCGGCCACCACTGACCAGCCAAGAACGAATTTTGTCGACCGCCACCGAATCCGACAGAACACTATCGTCAGCAATCACAATTTGATCAAACGGCTCGAGCGGTCTAGCGGTCGTTGGCAACAAGCCTTGATCGAGGTGCGCCATCCCCAAATCTTGTTCCTCCATTGCAACCGTGTCGCGGCCGGAGTAGATGAAATCACCAAGATTTTGCACCATCTCCTCTGAATCTACGCCTCGCCGATTTGATCGCAGCATCACGCCCGTCCGCATGTTCTCCCAAGACATCAGCAGTTGACGAACGCTCGTTGGCATACCGAGGAAATTATTCTGAAACTCTTCACCACGTCCGGTCTGCTTCACATGGATCGAACGCAACGGAATCGACATGGATTCGCTCGAAATATCTTCGGGAACCTCGGCCATCAACCAACCGGATCGAGTTGAGTTGGCAGGGATCCAAAATTTTCGCGCAAATTGCGAATCGGTCTCGTCACCCAACATCGCAATGACGGTTTCCTCGGTATCCTCGTCGCTACGATTTGCTCCATTAACGGCCAATGACGCCCGAAGGCCGGCGACAAATCTCTGCCTGCCGGTGGGAGTCACCGAAACATTGATTTCGCTTGCAGCAGCCACCTCCGACCGATTTTCTCCGCCGGCCTTCACCGCCGCCGCTTCACGCGGTTCCTCTCGACCAGCTGCGGCTTCATCAGACACTTGGCCTCTTGCGGCTGTCGGTCGCGATCCACCCGCAGGTGGCTGCGCGGCTGCCCGCGGAGCAGCTGCGAAGCTCACTGCGACGACCAAACTAAGAAAGACCGGAATTTGCAGGAATCGATATCGATTCATCAACGATACCCATGGCGACAACGATTGGGTTAGCGGTCCCGATCGCCCCTTATTTCAGGACGGTCCTAGACCCGAATTTGCTTGCGCAAGACTCCGAAGTCTAACTAAGCGATAACGGCTCGTCTATGGTTCAGGCTGCCTTTGAGCACCTAGACAGGTCGCTACGGCTTGGGGATGTGGCGGTATTGGCCGCCGTTCTGCTGGGCGATCCGCCGCATCCGAGCCCCACCTTTTTGGCTATGAAAACCAATCGTGTGGACGATGCTGCAATGCTGACGTTCACCGAAGAGATTTTCGGCCTGGTTTGCCGTCGCAATTAACGCTTCGATCCCCTCAGGAAACTCCCCGTCCGAAAGCAAGAAAATAACATCAGGCTTCAATTTGAATGCAAATCGAAGCGACTCGTAAGGCGCCTGCCCGACGTCCATCTCGACGCCCATCGCCCAGTCGCCTAGTGCGGATTTGTTTTCAGCGGTCGCACTGACACTGAATACCTCGTCGATCCCCCGGTCGGCAATCCGCATGTAATCGGATTGGGCATCGAAGAAAATGACGTAGAACCTTTGATCAGACTTCAAAGCCTCGATCGAACGCAACAACTCAGCACGAGCCAACGGAAACGCTTGCCCCATACTTTTCGAGCTGTCTACCAAATAGACAAAGTGATTTCCTCCCCCTTCGATACCACAAAACTCAATCTTCTCAGCCGTTGCAGGATCATGAAGCATTGCCTGATTTGCTTCATTGCCCGACATCATCAGACCTTCGACCGGCTTTCCGGGCGTCTGATTCACCTCTGGCGTCAAATCAATGCTGTTTAATGCACTCTGTTCAAGATCACCGAATTCGGGCTCAACTGCCTGCATCAGCTGATCTGTTACGGTGGGCTCCGCGGTTTCAATGGACAACGATTCGAGTGGAGAGTTCTCGCCAGTGGCGACTGAGGCGGTGAATTGAACCTGATCCTTGGGACGCTTGAGCTTGATGCCGGCGAGTCCCAAGCAAATTAACAATACCAAATGAGCAATCACGCTTGCCGCCAGCGCGGGCCGCCGCGCAACTGTCCTCCCTGCAGCCGCTTCTGTTGCAATCGTTCGCGGCATGAAAGGTAACCTGAATCGACGGCGGTGCGAATTCACTTCAGCGAGCACTGCCCGCCCCGAAGAATCAACGGGTAACAATCCCCCAACAGTCACCGACTCGCACTTCACTTTCTTCGTTTCTGCAACCGCCGAAGCTGGGAAAACGGTAGCTTGAGTCTCGGGCTTACGACTTGAGCGGTTAGCTCGCGCGGTGACATCAGCCACAGAAGCGCCAGCTTGGTTTTTTAAATTCATCCGCGGCTTGCGGTCGCCAGCGTCATTTTGCTCTACCGTTCCAAGCTTCTTGACAATGCCACCCAACTCGCCCCGTTTCCTGACCGTCTTCTCTGTCTCTCCCCGTTGTTTGCCTCGCTGTGTTGCCGATTCAGGAAGACTCTGCTTCGCCCGAGTGCCTGTAACCGTTCTAGCTTGTTTTTTAGACTTTAGCTCTGACTGAGACTCTGCTCCGCTCGCTCTCATTGCGAGATCGGCATCGGCATGTTGATCCAGCCTTCGCAATCCATCGGGAAGGCGTACCGGTTGTTCGATACCGTATTCCTCGATCGCTGGTGGTAGCCCCACCGCACACGTGGCGTCAGAAAACGCCAACTGATGTATCATCCGCTCGATTTCCGCAGCGCGGGCTTCGAGCCGAGCCAAATCTGCTTCGCGTCGAACTTGATACAGCTCAAGTTCCAAAAGACGACGCTCTGCGTCCTGCTTGCGCGCAGGAACAGTTTCTTTTCTTGTCATCACGTCGGTGCATCCCCGGTAATCGGTCGATACGTGGTGCCCCATGCAACCAACGAATCTAAGTATATCGAGTGTTACAGCTTCGCGCAAACCAGCAATGACAAGCATTCCACATTTATTCGCAATCCCCCGTTCAGTGCTCACACACGCTTCAGTGCTCACACACGCTTCAGTGCTCACACACGCTTCTGTGCCCTGCAGATGCAGAAAAGCGGATTGCCGAATTCACTTCGAATGCGAAGCCCGCAAAAAGCACCACCCCGCACTCGCTAGCAATACCTCGATCACTAAGAACAAGATTCGCGCGGCGATCGCCGCGAGCAATCCATGGGCTGCACCAAAAGACACCGTCAAGATTGTGGTCAGAACAAGTTCTCGAATCCCAGCACCTCCGGGCAACAACGAGGCAAACCCTGCCACCACAGCCAGGCTGATCGCCGCTGTCCCAATCGCGTAAACCATACCAACCGATGGCATATCCATCGTCGCGGGGATAGCCATGATTAACGAAGCAAACGCGGCACCGATACATGCCCACGCCAAAATCGACCACCCCCAACCGGCAACGAACAGCCCGTATCCAATACGCTTATCTTCGCGGACTTCACTCGTCTTGCTGATGCGTGCCGCAGCGAAACGCAATACGGGTGGCAAAGTCGGCAAAATAGCGAAAACCGCGATCCCGAATGCCAGCCAAGAAACCCAACCCGGTACCGGTAGCCAAATCACAATCGACGCAGCAAGTGTGGCGCCAGCCGCCATCATCATGAATGTCTCGATAAAAATTGAAATTGTCGCTGGCAGCACTTTCACGCCATCACGAGAAAGCACTCCCGTCCGCAACACGATCACCATCGCTTTTCCGGGAACGTATTTCCCAACGTGACCGATCAATTGTGCTGAAATCGACATCGCTAATCGGGGATGCTGCCCCAAAGCATGCAGTGCGTTATGCAATAAAAATCCATTCGGCACCAACCCGATCGCATAAAGCAGAGCCGCCAATGCAATCAAGCTCCAATTCAGATTCTGAAAACTCGGCACAGAACCTCGAATACGCTGTTGTTCTTCACGAATTTGGTTGACCGTTTTAACCGACGTCGCCGCTGCAAGCTCACGATCTAATTCAACGAGTCGAAGCTCCAAATTGCCACGTTCGTTCTGCCACTGCTGGATTGAGTTGCGAACCGCAAAAAACAGGCCGATCGCTACCGCGCAAGCAATCACCAACTTAACGCCACGTTTGATCATTTGTCGGCGTGCCGATTGGGCGGAGGGAGTAGCTTCGGATTGAGTTGCAGTCAAATCAGCTTCCTATGAGACAGCAGCAAACGTTCATATGACTGGTCAACACCCGCCAGATCGACCAAAATTGGATATCCAACGTCGTCCCCTTCTATCATTTCAAAGCAACCGGAATGGCAAAACGTCGCCGCAAGTCAAAATCATCGCCATCCGACGACGCCTCGGAGAATCAACTTTCCGACCCAGCCAAACCGGCCAACCAAGATAAGCTGGATCCCGCCGAGCCGCCAACTTCATCTCAAGCGATAGACGGCTCAAGCGACGGAAACCCTAAAGCACTCGCATCCTTTCCGTCGCTGGCGAAAATCTTGTCAGTCGCCGTTCTGATCTTGGGGATCATCGCCGTCGGCGCCATATTCTACAAGGTGATGGCCGGATTCTTCGTGCCCTTGTTCCTAGCCGCTCTCTTGGTGGTCATCTTTCGCCCAGTCCATCAATGGCTTGGCCATCGACTCAAAGGCCGACAACGGATGGCGGCATTGGCAACCACCGGAACCGTTTTGATGGTGGTTCTCCTCCCAATCATTTTTTTAATCTCAGTAGCGACAAGCCAATTCACTTCCATGGTCAGCCACGTCAATTATGCAGACCTGACATCGGGATTGGATCGGGCCCGCGAGCAACTAGGGGTTTCGTTACCGTACGCGGAACAATTCCGCCGCCTCGATGTCCTGGCGGATACCCTGGATAAACCGGATGAGCCGAATACTGAACTGCCCAATCTCGAGATTCAAAAGAGAACCGAGGAAGCGTTGACTTTGGTCCAATTTCTTCAAAGTGAGGTAAATGGACCAGCTGAGGCCGACCTCGCAGCGAGTGATGCGGAAGCCAAACTGCAAGCGTTTGCCGCAGCAGTAATTCAACGCTCCGAGAATGCTGAGAATGCTGAAAAGGAAGTGATCGACCAAGCATCAAGCGAAGAACAATTTCATCGGCTCAGCTTGAGCGCAGCTGCGGCAATTCGAACCTGGATGCGGACCCTGCTGGGCGGCCCCTTCTTCAGCCAGATCCGCATGATTGCAAATCCCAGTGCTGAGGATTTTAAAAATTTGCTAGTTCGTGGCCGAGAAGTTTTGCAACCACGCTTTGTCAGTGTTACAAGTGCGACGGGTAGTTTCTTAGCGCAGACACTGATCGGAATGATCGTATTGATCATAGCGGTCTACTTTTTTCTGATCGATGGCCCCGCCATGATCCGCACCTTGATGCGATTGAGTCCATTGGATGATGCCTATGAAAAACGCTTGCTCTTGGAATTCGACCGCACAAGCCGTGCCGTCGTTTTAGCAAGTGTCCTTAGCGCACTAGCTCAAGGAATCCTTGCCTCCATCGGTTTTTGGATCACAGGTTTTGATTCAGTGATTTTCTTATTCCTGTTAACCACTGTCATGGCATTGATTCCCTTCTTGGGCGCCGCGTCTGTCTGGGCACCCTGTGCTCTATATTTAGCAGCTGTCGAAGAACGGATCGGGGCCGCCGTGATGTTAGCGATTTATGGGGCCGCAGTCGTTTCCTCAATCGATAATGTGATCAAAGTATTTATCCTGCACGGCCACTCTGCATTACATCCATTACTGGCGTTGCTTAGTGTGCTGGGAGGCGTCAAGGTGTTCGGACCGATCGGAATTTTGGTCGGCCCGATGGTTGTCGTCTTCTTGCAAACCCTGCTAGAGATTTTGAACCACGAACTCGGCGAGCGGGAAGCAACCGATCCACCGCAAACCACTTCCGGAAATATCTCCCGAGCAGAAAGCGATTAAATTCTAACGCCACTGCACTACACTCCCTGACGCACTGAGGACGATGTTCTTCCGCCAGCACAATTCGCGAGCTCAAGGGGGGTCGATCCCGCCGGCACTGAATGGATGGCAGCGGAGAATTCGCCAAATCGCCCGGACTGTTCCTTTCACGAGCCCGTCCTTTCGCACCACCTCAATCGCATACTGACTGCAAGAGGGAACGAACCGGCAACACGGCCCCATCAGCGGACTGATCCCGATTTGATAAAAGCGAATCGCGTGAATCACTAACCACGAAAATGCTCGACCGATCATTAAATCATTCTCCAAGCACTTAATCGGCACCTGAGACCGAGCATCCCAGCACTCAGTGCGTACCCTACAACTTGCGTATTATAGAACCAAATCACGTTTCGCAAGCCGAAACAGAAACGCGGTTTCCTGATCACAAGAAGATCAAACGGACATTTGCTGCAGCCTGAGCCATCGCCACCAAGTTGTTTGACTAATTAATCCGATCACGCGAATCACTCGTCGACTCTCCCGCAGAAACCGCCAGAACTTCCCCCGTCGCGGACGCACCTCCGTCATTCGCCAAGGTGCTACTAAGCCATTTCGGCTGGGCCCACCGACATCCCAACCGAGTGGCATGTCAGCATCCCAAGACCGCGATACCAGCAACAGTAGCCAGGGTTCCCAGGACAATTCCAGTAGGGCCGTCTAGACTATGCTCAAGAGTGAACGAATCCCTCGAACTGCTGAAGTCACCCGCGGTCTAATCTCTCACCCCATGAGTCAAGGAAGTGCCCACGCCTGCTGATTTTCGATCCCTCAGAATCCGTTTGTTGCTGCCTCTGTTGGGAGTAGCAGTGTTAGCGTCCGTGGCGGTTGCATTCGGTTCTTACTGGATTGGCGATCGCTGGGCGCGCCGACAGGCATCAGACCGATACACCGCCATCGAATCAACGATCGCCCCTGCAACCTTTTTGCTGACTGAACCGGTCATTCGATCCGTTTCGGCGCTGACCAAAACTGAACTGCTAGCTGTAAACGCTCAGGGTGTGGTCATTCAATCGTCAATGAATTCGATCGAGACAGCAATACCGCCGAAAATCGCCAAACCGTCACAACGATTGCAAACAATCTTGATCGACAACCGCGATTACCAATACCGCACCTTCGCCCGTCGCAATCGCCCCGAGGAAGAGGATCTGCGGATTGCCGTTTTGTTCGATGAAAATGAGCTTCGAGCAACTCGCTGGACCGCCGCGACGCTACCGCTCGTGACCGGCATGTCGACCATCATTCTGCTAACATCTGTCACCTTGCTGTTCGCGTCACGCCTACTGCGGCGACTGGCGAGACTGCAGTCCCAGGTTGCTCAGATCGCTGAAGGCAATTTTAAGTTGCAGGTTCACTCCGATACCAGCGATGAAATTGGCTTACTTAGTCGCGCCGTCACTCAAATGGGACACCAACTGCAAACGATGTGGCAAACGCTCAATCGTCAACAAGGGCAAAAGTTATTACACCAAGTCGCAGGTGGCTTGGCACATCAACTGCGAAACAGTATCACCGGCGCTCGGATGGCCGTAGAAATCCACCAACAACAGTGCCCTGGCTCTGACAAGTCGCTCTCGGTTGCATTATCACAATTGGAACAAACGGAGAGCCATATACGTCGCCTGCTGTTGGTCGCATCTGGTAAGCATGAACACGACCAGCCCCAAAGCGTCACTCGCTGTCTGGATGATATTCGCGGCACGATTGACGGAACAGCGAAGCACTTGCGAGTTGAGTTGATTTGGGACGTTATCGGCGATTTTGACCATTGCCAAGTCAGCGATGGCCCAACCCTACACGCGGCAGTCACCAATCTTGCAATTAACGCTCTCGAAGAAGCTTCCCGTGTTGAAATCAAAGTCAAGCGTGGGCCGAGCGGACGCCTAAAAATTGAGGTTGTCGACGACGGTGCTGGTCCTCCCGAACAAGTCGCCGATGACTTGTTTGAACCCTTTGTAACCTCAAAACCTGAGGGCCTCGGACTCGGCTTGCCGTTGGTCGCGAGAGCGGCTCAGCGATTGGGTGGCGAGGTAGACTGGCGGCGTCAATCTGGTCAAACTTGGTTTACCCTGGCGATCCCCGTCTCGGTCGATACCGGATCCTCGGAATGGCAGGCCCCCGCATGAATTCCCCTCGATGCACCATCCTGGTTGTCGACGATGAACCGTCCATCTGCTGGGGCTTTGAAACACTGCTTGGGCCACAAGGCTATCGCGTTTTAACCGCGTCATCCGCTGAAGAAGCGTTGCGTCTGGCAGATATTCAACCGATTGACCTTGTCCTGCTGGATGTGCGACTGCCGGGTGAAGATGGCTTGACCGCTTTGCCCAAACTGCGGCAAGCGACCGACGATGCGCCCACCATCGTCATGACAGCGTTCGGTGATCTGGAAACAGCCGTTCAGGCTATTCAGGGCGGGGCGTCCGATTACTTGACCAAACCGTTCAGGCTAGAGGATGCCGCACGCGCCTGCAGACAAGCACTTCAACACCGATTAGCAAGCGGTGACACCCCCATTGCCGAGGATACCGCCGAAGCCTCACTGCTGGTCGGTCAGTCCGCGGCAATGCAAAAAGTGTTTCGCCAGATTGCTTTGATTGCCGGCAGCGATCTGTCGGTGCTCGTAACCGGCGAAACAGGAACAGGAAAAGAGCTCGTTGCCGCCGCCATTCACCGGCACAGCCAACGCGGACAGCAAGCCTACCTGGCGGTATCACCGGTCGCCTTCAGCGAATCGCTGGTCGAGAGCGAATTGTTCGGCCACGCCAAAGCCGCGTTCACCGGTGCGCATGAAGAACGCAAAGGTCTATTCGAATTAGCGAACCACGGAACCGTGCTGTTGGATGAAATCGGTGACCTGCCGATGTCCATTCAGATCAAACTATTGCGTGTCATCGAACAAGGTGAATTCTCGGCCGTTGGAGATGTCCGACCACGAAAGTGTGATGTACGCGTAATTGCCGCGACCAATCGTGATCTGACCAAAGCGGTTGCAGCTGGATCGTTTCGCGAGGATCTGCTCTACCGGCTGTCAGCAGTTTCAATCCATTTACCGCCCTTACGCGAGCGTCCAGAGGACATCCCTCAGCTCGTTGATTATTTCCTACGACGCGTCGGATATCCTGCTAAGGGTCGGAGGATCAGCGATCAGGTAAAGAGTGAACTCGAATCACGCCCCTGGCTCGGTAACGTTCGCGAATTGAGAAACGCGATCGAACACGCCTCGGTCATTGCCCGAGGTCGGCCACTGGATATTTCAGATCTGCCACCAAGCCAACAGCCCCTGACCGCCGCCTCAGAAAACACCGATTCGCTGGACGGCCTCATCGAAGCCTGGGCACAATCACAACTCGCTGCGGCACCTGAAATCGATGACCTTTACGAACGCATGCTGTCTCAAATCGAACCCGCCGTCTTGCGAATCGCATTGAAGCATACAAACGGCAATCGGGCAGCCGCCGCCAAGATGCTCGGCATCCACCGCGGCACGTTGAGAGACAAAATGAAGCGGCATCGAATGCTCGATAACTAAGTTACCTTCTAATGATCACCCAGTCATTTGGGCGTTGTTCAAGCTAACGCAACTCTCAAGCTAACGCAGATCTGGACAATGCACCTCGGGATGGCGAAGAAGCATCTCAGTTCGTAATCTCGCGTTTGCTGCCAATTTCCATTAGGTAGGCAATCAAATCCGCCATCCCTTGAACGTTGATCAATTCTTCCATCCCTTCTGGCATGATCGACATCCCTGTGCTCTGCAACACCTCAATCTCCCGCCGCAAGACTTGATCCGTTGCCGACTCGGCCCGTTTGAGCGTTAAGCTGGTCGCGCTTTCTGCAGCAATCATTCCAGTCATCGTTCGCCCATCTTCGGTCAACACTGTGTAATTCAAATATTCAGGATTCACTTCACGGTTCGGATCAAGCACGTTCACTAAAATCGTCTCCGCGCCGCGGGTCTTGATCGTCATTAAATTTGGTCCAATTTCATGCCCGAACCCTTCGACACGATGACAATTCGAGCAGTGTTTCTGAAACAGGACGCGTCCCCTTTGAGCATCGGCATTCAAATCCAAAGCGGTCCGATACCTGGCCACCACTTCCCCACGTTGCTTCGATCCCGTCGCGTTCAAATATGCCGTCGCCCTTGAGCGAATGCTACGGTCTTTTGATTTCGCTGCCATCGCTAGACGTGGTCGCGACAAATCGGTGACCGTCAAATCCCCGCGATCGACGGCATCCAATAAGGCAGACAAACGTTCCGATCGGGCGAACAAAACTTCCGACGCAGTTTCTCGCAACGCCGGACTCAGTCCACTCCATTGATTCAATAATGGTTCGACCACGTTGGCCGATCGAAATTCACCGAGCGTCTTGATCGCTGCCCGCTGCACAGACTGTGGCTGTCGGTTATCGATAAGCGAAGCGAGGGTTGCACCGACTTGAATTACGTCGCCATAGGCAAGATTTTCGATCGCGGTCACGCGATCCGCCTGCGGTAGTGTGGCATTCGTCGCCTTTAACATCAGCTGCCCGATCATTTGCTGCAAAACGGCCTGAGCCGCATCGAGCTCCCCATCGGAGGCAAGCTTACCGAGCACACTGTTGGAACGCGTCCGGCCACTCAATAATCGACCAATGATCGGTAATGCGAAACTTCCTTCAGAGATTGGCAACTGCTCAATCGCTGAGAGAGCCTGTCGAAGCGTTCTTTCATCGTCCTGTTGAGCAAGTTGCCCGGCCAATTGGGTCAAAAGGAATACTCCCCCGTTCGCACGAAATCCGGCATCAGAAACCAACAACGCAAACAGACCACCGGCTGATTCCACTGCAGAACTCTGCACAGCAGCTTGAATCCATCGATCCGATGGATCCTGCTTTACAATCGCGGCGAGAATTGCTGCCGCATCTAACGCATCCATGGATCCCACCGTAAACGCCAATTGATATCGCACATGAATCGATTCATCCTGACTAACCGTTGCCAATTTCGTTCGCAAAGCATCGCTAGCCGCAACTCGTTCGGAAAGTCGGACAGCGGCCGCACGGACCCCCGGATGCGGATCGGACAGCCGATCGATTACGGTTTCGGTATCCAAGGCATTTAACCCCTGCAGCACGTACATCGCGTGCATTCGCCCTAGCGGCGATTTTGATTCTGCGGCCAGCCGCCGCAAAGGAGCAACGGAGTCTAAATCTGCCAGCTCAAAGAGTCTGCGGGCGGCCGTTTCGCGATGCCACGCATTAGCGTGCTCCAACAGCCCGACCAATTGCTGTAACGGTGCCTGAGCTAAATTGGGGGTCGTTCGGTAAGTAAACCCGTCTGGAGCGATGCGATATATCCTGCCGCGATCCCGTCCCGAGTTCAAATCGAGATGCTTTTTGATATCAGGGGGCAAACTCTTGGGATGTTCGATCACCTCTCGACAAACATCAATGACGTGGAGAGTTCCATCGGGGGCATTTGCAAATTGCGCCGGCCGGAACCAAATGTCGGTCGAGCTTATAAATTCACTCTGTTCATCCACCCGATTGCCGATCCACTGCAGACCATTGGGCACCAAAACCTTCCGGTGCACCAAGTTACTGCCAACATCCCCAATGAATGCGTAGCCGCGATATTGGTCAGGCCACGCATCGCCACGATAAATGGTCACCCCCGTCGCACCGGTGAAATAGCCGGCCGCCCGACCACCACCCTCAACAGGCCCGGGCACCAGTCCTCCCACACGCAACCGTGTGCGGACAATCCGCCATGGTTCAACCGGGCTGGTTCGAAAGACTTCCGCCTGCGGTCCATCACTGGCAATCGAGATCCGAGATGGCGGCGCTTTTTGAAACTGATTACGAGCAATATATCGATCTTCGTACATCACCTGTTGCAAGTGATTGCTGTTAGATGAAACGAACTTTCGCCCCCAGTCGTCAAAGCACATGCCGTGCTGCGCTGCGCCGCTGGTAAGTTCAAATTGCTCGGTACGTGGATCAAGGGTAAGGTCTCGCCCGCGAACATTGATCGCCGCTGATTCCGGCTCACCCGGATGACGCACCATCCCACCGACACTGCTGCAGGCGATATGCAGTCGGTTATCGAGATCCCAGCGAAAGGAATTCATCAGACCTTGAACATTGGAGGTCCCAAAACCTGTCAGGACAACCCGTTTCTCGTCAGCAACGCCATCTTGATCCGTATCTTTCAAGTAGATCAGATTGGGCGCATCACCGACAAACAAGCCGCCATCATAAGGCAGCAGTCCAGTTGGCCAAAGCAATCCTTCCGCATAGATCGTGCGGTGGTCGAAAACTCCATCTTGGTCTCGATCAGTCAACCGGGTGATCCGCGAAATTGCTTCATCACGTTCCTCACTGTAGCCACGCATCTCGCAAACAAAGAGCGCACCGTCAGCAGCCCACTCAATCGCCACCGGTGTGGAAATCAGCGGTTCTGACGCAACCAGCTCAATTCGAAACCCGTCAGCTACCTGGAAAGTCGTGCCTGCTTCCGAGGCTGGCGTAGGTGGAATGCGCGGTAACTCAGCCGAAAAGTCATCCTGGCCAAACGTTGAGTTTGCAGCGGAAACCGCAAACAGCATGCAGATCAAAAACCGAATCATCATTTTTCCACACCAAGCAAGACACGCATTCCATTCATCAAGACACCTTCGACGCTCTTATCAACCTTTGAAGCGCGCTGGCTTGTTTCGTAGCCACCCTGACCATACCCGATTTCCGTTCCAATATAGCCGGGCCCATAATCACCATATGCCGCCATCGCGACTTGCAAATCACTTCGCATTGTCTTGGCGGCCAACTGGTATTCGACAAACAACTCACCGGGCATATGCAGAATCCGAACCTTTCCCACCTTCAAGCATCCCAGCTCTATCTTGTGGCCATTGCGGCACCTCATCAGCCAAGCTAGATCATCAGGTCCACCCCAATACTGGGTCGCATTCCATTTGTTGAGGTTCTTGCGAAGCTCCACCTCGTTGAGGTGGGGAGCTGGGGGAACCGCGACAGGCTCAAACGTCCAATCAAGATCATCGGGAGTGATCGGAAAGACCTCCGCATCGTCGAACGCTGACTGCATTGCAGCTGCCATGCGTGTTGCCAGAATCATGCGATTCTCTTTCGCCCCGTCGTTGTATTTGCCAGCACCGATATTCCCACCGGCGCCATTGAAATGCACGTGCAAAACGTTCGGCATATCCTGACCCCGAATGAATCTCGCGATTCCCGGAAAGTCTGGGCCAGGGATCCCGGTGCGGTAGTAACTTTGCGGATGACAGGCGTAATAGGTCAGTACAGCGACCGGCGTTTCGCCGGTGAAAAACGTCAAAGAATTTAAGTCGGGATCAATGACCCCTTCCGGCTCGGCACGCAAGGCAGGGTCTCGGCACGTGGTGTAACGCGTCGCGCGAACGCGGCCATCCTCGCCCAGAAGGCGGCGATTGGAGGCAACTTTTTGCACTTCTGAAGTTCCAAATCCTGCATGGGTTATTGGGGTTGGACTTGCCACGGCCTCCAAAACGGCTTGCTCCAGGCGATCCAATACCTCTCGGGCGAACGAGCCATCGTGACAACCGAGATCCGACACCCCAATTTGGTGCAAGAAACGCTCCGCCGAAAAATCACAGCGGGGCGCGTCGTGTTGATGAAGTGTATGCACCGCCACTCGCTCTCGCGTCGTCCCCGCAGCCTTTGCCAAGCGATCCCGAAAAGCATCGTGCGCTTCGTTGCCGATCCCAATCCAGTCGACTGCGCACAATACGATCGGCTTCCCCGATCCCATCAAGACGATACCACGACAGCGAAGCCCAAGTTCCTCTACACGAATCACTCGGTCGTAAGCCATCATAAATCCGACCGGTGGAGTCGCATCGACATCAAACTTGGCTAACCGGAGCCTACTGTCGTTCGCCGACGCTAAGTTCGCGACGAACAGACAGGCTAAAAAAGTCAAGTGTCTTATCATTCTTCTTTTGTCACAAAAGGCTGGTTGGAGCGGGATATTGCATTCGAGGGAAAGGGTTGAATCAAATCGTGAAAACTGAAGCGTGAGAGAGGAAGCTGCGAGACGGTGAAGACAATAGTGGCCATGCTCACAAATGCCATGATGGGTTCTCGAACAACACCGTCGGTTCGCTCATTTTATTGACTCGATTACTTCTACTTCGTTCGATTGACCCTTGGACGATGGGGTTGGATCTGGGCCTGGAAATCCCCCAGGCTGTGCCAGTAAGTCGGTTGGTTCAGGTCGACTTCAGCGATCGCCAGCGTTCCAAACTCCTCTGCGTGCGCAAGCGTTCTGCCGTCATGGCCATAAACTGCTGATTGGATCCAGTGACGACTAAATTCGGTGTAGGTACTGCTCACGACATAGACATGGTTTTCGCAAGCCCTGGCGGCAGCCAACAACGGGTTGCATCCCCAAACGGGCCAGGCAATCACTTCAGCGCCCTGATTAGCAAGCTCTCGAGCGACCTCCGGAAAAAAGCCGTCGTAACAAATCATCATGCCAACCTTGCCAAACCGCGTCTCAAAAACTGGCAGTTCATTGCCTGGCGTCATGCCTCCTTCGATCTCGCCTCGTGGCAAGCAAACCTTGCGGTACTTGCCAACCAATTTTCCCTCTGGCGAGAGCAAGACGGAAACGTTGTAAAGCAGATGACCGTCACGTTCAATTAAACCGGCGACGATGTACAGGTCGTACTTCTTCGCCAGCGCCTTGAAGTAATCAGTCGACGGCCCAGGAATCGCTTCGGCAGCATCCGCGTAGCTACCCTTGGTTCCGTAGTATGTAAGCGTCTCAGGCAGCACCACCAGATCGACACGCTGTTCTGCCGCTTGGGCTATGAAGGGCGCGAACTGTTCGCACTTCTGCTGACCTGTTTCGCCTTTACGAGGTTGATAGTGAACCGAAGCCAACCGAACGACTCGAGTTGGAGGCGCATCCACCTGCCGCAGGGTAGGCTCGGACCAGCAAACTTTCCCGTGAGGTGGGCCCCAGCGAAAATGCAATTCGACTTTCACGATCACGGCATCCGGCGGCGCGACGTACGTGCCTGCCAACTTCGTCCAAGGCCCTTCCACTGACACCGGCTTAGGAAACTCCGGCTCCGCCCTTGGCCGTTCACCCGAACGATAAGAACTATGAACCGGCTCAGACCTCAAAATCTTTTGCCCGTCTGCATTGAGCCAGAGAAGACGAACGACCGCCCCACGCCGCGGCAACTCCAAGCCATCGGTTTTGCGCTGCACCGAGAATCGGTAGTGCTTGCCACCTTCGACCGAATGCTGGCGAGACCAAAAGCCGGCCAAGCCAGCTCGCTCGTCAGCGGCGATCGTCCACTGCGGCCCACCTTGATATCCACCAGAAGGTTCATGAATCGCCGCCGGCCGAATTTCTTCGCGGGGGGACTCGAAGCTCCAATCTGTATGATGCGCGTCCTGGCTTAGCACCAGGTAAGGCAGGGAAAACAATAACCCTGCAGCTACCAATGTTCTCATGGCGGGACCCATTCTCATCGAGGGCCTGCTCGCTTAGCAGGCCACCCAGGAGGCGTGATTTGTCCCCGCATTGTAGCCAACAAAGAGTGGGCATTGCGAGTTTGCTGCCGGAGCAACGGCTGGCAGCAGAAACGCATGCTTGGATTCGAGTTGGGCCGCCGTCTTGCGTGAAATGAAGCAGACATTAACTACTCGCGAGAGGAAACACACGCGAGACCGATCACGGTGGGAGCAGCAGGCCCGTTCCGACGCAGCGCTGCCCCCTAGCTGCAGGATTACTCGTCCGTGACTTCGGCTTCTCTCACCTTGGCCATCTCGGTCGCCTGAGTCTCATATTTCTTGGTCAGCTCCTGCACCTCCTCCTTCAGCTTGTCACGATCGTCTTCGCTGAATTCTTTGGACTTTTCGCCAGCATCAGCGGCCTTGTTGGCATCGCGACGAATGTTCCGAATCGAGATCTTCGCATCCTCGGCCAGCTCTTTGATTCTGGAGACCATTTTCTTGCGGACTTCGGTCGACAATGGCGGCACATTGAGTCGAACGATGCGGCCATCGCTCTGCGGATTGAGCCCTAAGTCACCAGCCACGATTGCTTTCTCGATATCTTTGATCGTGCCTGCATCGTAGGGGCGGATCACAATCTGCTGCGGCTCGGGCGTACCAATTGAGGCAAGTTGCTTCAGCGGTTGTGTCGATCCGTACGCTTCGACTTTGATCGAATCGACCAGTCCAGGCGTGGCCCGTCCGGTCCGAATTCCGGACAAGTGATCACCAAAAACAGCGATCGCTTTTTCCATTCGTTCTTCGGCGTCCATCAAGATTTCATCAGCAGGCATGTTGGCATCCTTGTGAATGAGATTCGCGAGTATCGAAATTTTGTCAACCGAGGTGTGGCTTACGCTTTTGCTCCGATCCAAGTCCCAACCGTATCTCCGGAAACGGCACGAACGATGTTGCCATCCTTTTTGAAATTGAACACGAGGATCGGCTTCTCATGCTCTTGACAAAGCGCGATTGCAGTCGCGTCCATCACCTTCAAATTCTTCTGAACCACTTCGGCGTAGCTTAACGACTCATAGAGCACCGCGTGAGGGTTTTTTTCTGGATCATCGCTGTAGACCCCATCAACCCGTGTCGCTTTGAGCACAACATCGGCATCCAGTTCGAGGGCGCGCTGGGCGGCTGCGGTGTCGGTGGTCACAAACGGGTTGCCGATCCCTGCCGCCAAGATTACGACGCGTCCCTTCTCTAGATGGCGGATTGCACGCCGCCGAATGAAGGTTTCCGCGATCTTTTCGGTCGGAATCGCGGACATGACCCGAGTCTGCAACCCAACTGATTCGAGGGCGTCTTGCATCGCGAGTGAGTTGATCGTCGTAGCAAGCATCCCCATATAGTGGGCGGTCGCTTGCTGAACCAAGGCATTGCTGCCAGAAAATTGAGCTCCCCGCAAAATATTTCCGCCGCCAATCACAATCGCGATCTGGCATCCAGACTGATGGGCCTGCTGAATCTGACGGGCCATATCTCCCGCTTCTTCGCCATTGATCCCACGTCCCCCGCTGTCCGCCAAGCTTTCACCGCTAAGCTTCAAGATCACACGTTGGTAACGCAATTGGGAGTCAGGCATCTTGCTTCTGTCAGTGGGGGATACTTGGTTAAAAAATTGGCATCAGGAAATGCAACACAGGGGGCGCTGCCTGGTTGCTGTACCAAAACGGATCCGGAAGATGCGTTAGCGAACCAAATTCTCGGCAACAATGCCACCGAGGATGGCCAGATCATACAAAAAAACCTCGCCGATCCGAAGGGATAGGCGAGGTTGTGTTGCGTAGAAGCAGTTGACTAGGAATCTTGCTTTTCGCCGATAATCCAGTGCCAGTAGTTCTTGACGCCCATATTGTGGCTCTTCGCGTACTCACCGACGCTTTGCTTGTCGTCTTTGACGAACGCTTGCTCCAACAACGCACGCTCAGCATAGAAGTTTTTCATCCGGCCTTCGACCATCTTCTCGACGATACTTTCCGGCTTCCCTTCAGCCAAAGCGGCTTCTTTCAGGATTTCCCGTTCCTTGGCGACCAGTTCCTGATCGATCGAATCTTTATCGAGTGCGGCAGGCTTCATCGCCGCGACGTGCATCGAAACGTCCTTCGCCGCATCGTCGTTGCCGCCTTCGATTTCGAGCAGCACACCTGCGGTCGTGCCCGCGTGGTGCATGTAGCCACCGCAGGTATTTGCCACACGGACAAAACGGCCGACGTTAAAGACTTCTCGAATGCGATTGAACAGGTCATCTTTCTGCTGGGCCAATGTCGTGCCACTTTTTGAAGGCGACTCCAAAGCCAACAGTTCTTCGCTGGTCGCAACATCGTTTTCGGCGAGGGCCGTCGCCAAGTCATCCGCCAGCTGGATGAAGTCTTCGTTGGTTGTGACGGGCGAGGATTCGCAGAGCAGTTCAACCATCGCACCAACGGGCTTGTCGGTGCCCATGTGCAGACCGAACCTACCAAACGCGGTCTCGCGATCGCTTCGTTTATCGAGCAATTGCTGTCCTCGCTTACGGAGGACTTCCACTGCTGCGTCTTGATCGCCACCGGCTTCCTGCAGTGCTTTTTTGCAGTCCATCAATGGCAATCCGGTTCGCTCGCGGAAAGCCTTGACCGCTGCTGCCGTGATTTCGGCCATTTCTCTTTCTCCAAACTTGATACTAAGAGGTGTGAGGTTCACTTATCCGACGCCATCCCCTTGAGCAAGGTGATGGGAGGCGGCCGACGAAAAGCTCATCGACCACAAAATTTGAACGTGTGCCGGAATCAGCCGGCCAGCTTTCGACTAAGTTCCGCCGGGCTTTGCTTGGAAAGCTACCGGTTTCCATCCGAGGTACTGCCAGGCTTTTGCCCCGCTGTACTTCCAGTTGTTCACTCAGAACGACTTACTCAGCTATCGCCTGATGGCTGCTCGCCGGCAGTTGCTGCAACAGCGGCCGCTTCTTGTGCAGCAGGTGCAGCTTTGCCCGACCCTTCGCCGGATGCCTTGTCACCAGCCTTGTTCATCGCCAGCTGACCTTTGCCAGTATTGATCGCGTCGGCCAACTGACGCAGAACCAGTTCGACGCTGCGAATCCCATCATCATTACCGGGGATCGGCAAATCGACATCGCTGGGATCGCTGTCAGTGTCAATCAATGAGACGGTGGGGATACCGAGACGCTTCGCTTCTCGAACCGCGTTCCGCTCTTTACCTGGGTCGACGATAAACAAGCATTCGGGCAAACGGTTCATCGTTCGCAGCCCGTTCAGGTTCCGATACATCTTGCGGTATTCACGATTCAGCGACGACTGCATCTTTTTGCTGTAGTCGTTGATTCGTTCGCTGCCACGGAGTTCTTCTAGTTCTTCCAGGCGGCCCAATCGACTGCGAATGGTACGAAAGTTGGTTAGCGTACCACCGAGCCATCGCTCACTGACGAATGGCATCCCGCAACGCAACGCCTGGGCTTCGACTGCTTCACCGGCTTGTCTCTTGGTGCCAACGAACAGGATTAGACTCCCGCCGGCGGCTACCTGGCTGAGGTACTTTTTGGCTCGCAACAGACCGCGAAGCGTTTCGCGGATGTCGATGATGTGAATTTGATTTTTTCGACCAAAGATGTACGGAGCCATCTTTGGATTCCACAAACTGGTGCGGTGCCCGAAATGGACTCCCGCCTCAATCATCTCTTTGACAATGGGATCAGCCACTTTTAAATCCTCGTTCGGTCATGACAGGCTCCGAGAAATTGTCTCATCATTTCGACAATCAGACATATTTCCAGGACACTGGGCTGGCAAAACGCCAGTCACTCGCCCTTCGCGCGCAACGCCATGGTTATGGTGGAATGTGCAGACCGCTACCCGCGGACCGCCTAAGAAGTGAAGAGATTAGCCAATTCAGTAAAATCCAACAAGTGCGGCGGCAGGCGTCCCCTGGAGCCAGCAAATTGCCCATCCGCTGGAAGCACGGCTGTATCGCCTAGAGGGAATTTGCCCCCTGACGCGGCACGTTCATGGGTCCGGCGCTGGCTTCCGCGGCTTCTGACCTGTTGGATTGGCTTTCGACGCTGTGGTTAGGCGAATCGGGAGGAGAGTGGTGAAACGGGAGGAAAGTGGCGAAACAGGGGATACGCCACGGTCTCTCCGGGATTTTCGTCTCTCTGAGATTTCCGGTAAATAGCCGGCTGGTAGTTCAGGCTAAACAGAGGCGAAGGCACTGTTCGAAGTGGACCGGGATAGCGAAGTGGACCGGGATAGCGAAGTGAACTGGATTAATTCCAATCATCAAGGCGACTTGCCAAGCCAGGTGAATGCGAATGCCGGAGCTAACGCGCTATCCAGTCCACCGCTCCTGTTGCATCGCCCCCTTAATTACCATTCCCGGCAAAGTTTAGCCAAATACGTATCCCCGCAATTCAGCCCCCACTAGGTCCACCCAATCGGCCCCGCTAGAAAGTGATTGATACGGTCAGCCGAAAAGCCAAAAACCTCAACAGCCCACGACAGAAAGACGCTACAGGCCCGATTGGTACCGGCAATGGGACAAAACGGCATTAACAGTGCGACCAAGCATCAATTCAGCGAGGCTTAAAATAGAAGCTGGGTGAATAGATGAAGCTGGGTGAATAGATCACGCGGGCCGGGAAGCGAAAAAATCAAAGAATTGGCATCGTACGCGACGCCTTGCATTCCCCAACGCCCAGCCGTAAACACCGCCGTTAACAGACCCAAATTGTCCAAACGCAAAACCCAAGCAGCGAGAACTGCGCCGTGAAAACCTCAACCTTGAATCGCCCCGGGTTTACGCTCACCGAGGGATTGGTTGTCCTCGTCATCATCGGAGTGCTGGTGGGATTGTCCCTGCCGGCGATGCAGAACATGCGCGAACTCTCCCGCCGCAGCAATTGCGAACAAAACCTCGTCCGACTCTCGCTCGCCTTATCCGCATATTCCGTCGATCACGGGCATTACCCAACAGGAACGATCGACCAATCGACGCCGATCCGAAGCGTCCCAAGAGGCTACCATCACAACTGGATTGCGGCCTTGCTTCCAAATCTTGGTGAATCCACCGTCGCCGCGGCCATCGATCCCAACGCAAGCGTTTACGCCCCAACAAACGAAGATGCGCGTCGGATGCAACTTGGGTTCCTACTATGCCCCTCCGCAAGCGACCTAGAAACAAACACCACTTGCTACGCCGGGATCCACGCATCAACGGAAGTCCCGATCACCGGAGAAAACGACGGCGTGTTTAAGCTGAACACAAACGTAACCGAATCCGAGATTCATGATGGCCTTGGACACACCATCTTTCTGGCTGAAAAGCTTTCACGCCCCGAAGAGGACCTCGGCTGGATCAGCGGCACACGCTCGAGCTTAAGAAACGTTGGCGAGGGTATTAACGGCGAGCGCAAACGAATCCGGGGACTGGGTGATCTGAAAACCTCGATTCCGGACACTTACGTCGGGGGTATTGCAAGTGACCATCCCGGCGGAGCCTATCTGTTGCTTGGAAGCGGCGAATACCAGTTTCGCAGCAATTCGATGGACCAACAATTACTCCGACAAATGACCGCAATCGCGGACGGCGAAGTCACGTCGGAAGATGGGGACGACGTTCCACCAGATTCGAACAAACCAAACGGCTGAGCAGAGTTGTCCGTGTGCTTACTCGACGATAGCGATCGACTGACCATACTCAGTCAAGCTGTTTTTTGCATCGACTTGGGACGAACGACGTCCTTCGCCAATCCGACTCGCTCCATCCCCCGAATCACCCACCAAGACATGTCAAACTCCCACGGTCGATGTCCGTGAGAGGCGGCACGTGGCTCTGCATGATGATTGTTATGCCATCCTTCGCCATGCGTGAAGATCGCCACCAGCCAGTTGTTAGTACTTTGATCACGCGTCTCGTAATTTCGATATCCAATCAAGTGCGCAAGTGAGTTCACCGACCAAGTGCCGTGCAAAACAAATACAGTTCGTATAGCGACTGCCCAAACAGCCCAACTTCCCGCGTATCGAACAGCCTCACCGGCCAGACCACCGCTAATCAAATATCCGAATAAACCGCCGGCCATCGTGATCAGCAATGCATGCGCTAGGAAAACAAAAAACCAACCGTCCCCTCGCTCCAATTTCAAATAGAACGGATCTCGCAGCAAATCACGGACATAGCGTTCGTAGTGGGATGTACGGTCTAAATCCCGGTGCCGGCAAATGACCCAACCAACGTGCCCCCACAAGAAACCAACCAAAGGAGTGTGTGGGTCTGGCTGATGATCACTGTGCTGATGGTGCATCCGGTGAATCGCGACCCACCGAGCGGGGCTATCCTGAAGATTGCAAATCCCCAGGACCGCCAAGGTATGCTCGAGCCATTTGGGACAGGTGAATCCGCGGTGCGTCAGCAGGCGGTGATAGCCGATCGTGATCCCGAACATCCCGAAAAGGAAGTGACCGGCGATCGCCAAGATCAGCCCTGACCAGGTGAAAAAATATGGCAAAACCGCAGCCACCGCGAACAGGTGGACCAAGGCAAGCACAATCGCGTACTTCCACAAAATGCGATACGGCTGCGTCGCTTCCGGTCGTGGGATGCTCTGCGGATCAATTTCCACGACTACCGTGCCGCCGACGGACTCTGCCAACGAGGAGGCCTTGAGTGAACAACCTGCGTCTGCAGTTTGTGCGGGTTTGATTTCGTCTGATTCTCGCTGGCGGGTGGTTTCAGGCATGTCGGAAGTATACTTGGGTTCGCGATTTCTGCCGTGAAAAAGGATGTCGCAGGAAGCCAAAAGCGACCTTGCGCGGCAGCATGCTGCGGTAAAAAGCAACCAAGCTTTCGAATGCTAACACCAAGCTCTCAAGCCAAACGAATCAACGCTCAGGTTTGCTCCGAACTCAACCACACCGGACCAAATTTATCGGAATTCGAACGATGATCAGCAGTGCCGAGCGAATCGCTAGAGCAGCCGCAACGGCTCCGCCGCTGGCGAATCGATCAATGAAGGGCATTCCGAAGAGAAGAACCGCGGTTACTTCTTATCCCCGTCATCGTCCTTCTTGACCTTCTTTTTCTTCTTCAGCGAGACCTTCATGACGCGCACCTTGGGCATTCCCACGACGCTGTTTTCTTCGTCAAAACGGTCTAGTTCCTTCAACCGCGCAATCCGTTCGGCCCGGGTTAACACATTTCGGGAACGAATCGCCCCGGCTTTCACCTTGAGGCTTTGATCCATCGTCATCGGTCGTCGCTCGATCTATTTTGAAGGGGGTTTGTTGCAAAATCATCAGTTAGTCGGGAAGAATATGGTTTTTCCCGCGATTTGACAAGGTTGGCCAACGGAAACTGTGAAAGCCTTTGCCGATTCTATTTAAAAGCAGCCCAGATCTCACCTCTAAAATCAACTGTCTATGCATCCTGGTATCCCTTCGGCGTTTAAGTCGATCGCCAAGTTGGCGATACCTGCCCTGATTATTGGCTATTTGCTGATTTATCACGTCAGCCCCGAGAATTGGCAGCAATTAGCGAATCAACCAAAAAACTATGGTTTACTCACCGCTGCCCTCCTGGTGGCCACGCTGGCGATCCTCCTTTCTTTCGTCCGCTGGTGCATTCTGGTCCGATGCCAGGGAATCGACTTGACGATGCTGGAAGCGATCCGTATCGGTTCCATCTGTTTTCTGCTGAGCTTCGTGTCAGCCGGTAGCGTCGGCGGCGACCTGTTCAAGGCGGTGTTTTTGGCTCGCCGCCGTCCCGGAAAGGGAGTAGCGGCGGTGGCGTCGGTCTTGGTCGATCGTGGCACAGGGCTCTATGCACTGGTCCTGCTAGTTGCGATCGCTTTGCTTCTGACTAACCCTACAGGTACCGCGGAGGCAGGAATCGGATTGACGCAAATCAAGTGGGTGACTGGAACATTGCTGCTTAGCGGAACCGCAGCGTTGATGCTGCTGATTCTGGGAGGTCGCTGGGTGGATCGCTGGATCCAAATCGGCAGTGGATGGCCGCTTTTGGGGCCACTGATCAAACATATCGGACCGCCGCTGAGGATTTTTCATTCCCACGCACCAGCCTTTATCGCCTCGATCGTGATGAGCCTCGTCGTGCACGTCATGCTCTCCATCAGCATCTACCTGACTGCCAGAGCGATTTACACCGATCCTCCCACCTTAGCCGAGCATTTTGTGATCGTGCCAATCGGGATGCTGGTTGCCGCCCTGCCCATCACTCCGGCCGGAATCGGGCTATTTGAGGCGGCAATCGAATCGCTTTACCTCATCATCCCTGCTAAACCAACGTTGGCCTCGGGCACCTTGGTCGCCCTGATTTTTGAACTTGTCAAAATCATCACCGCCACGCTCGGGACCATCTTTTACTGGACTGCAAACGAAGAAGTTCGGCAAAGCTTGGACCAAACCGACCAGGAACCTAGCCCGGAACCACCAGCCCCTCATTGAGCCAGTTAGCAGCCAAGGATCAGCAGAAATTCTGTTCCAAAACACGCGACAAAGGAAAAGCCGCCCGGAAAACACCGTGAGCAGCCTGGAAGAACACTTGAACAAATGAAGCCAACGTGAAAAAAATTGGGGCCATTCTCGACACGGGGGCCACGCTATCGCGCCGGGGCTTGAGTCGGGCGACAACGAAACACCTGTTATGACTAGCTGGCAACAAAACAAGTTAAAAGCTGAACCGACGGCACCTGACTCGCCCTGGTTACCTGGACACCCCACCAAACGCCGAACGCATAACAACGAACATTCGTTCGGTGAAGTCGAGGATGCCGAAAGGCAGAAGATCACCTCCAGCAAGGCAGACCATTCTCAGTTCCGCCCCAGAAGTGGGGTCGCTCGCGCAACTTTCTCTATATTCGCGTCAACTCAGAGGGAGGCGTGGGACAAAAAGCTTGCAAAGCTGGTATCCTATTGAAGTCCTGTACTTCATTGAATGAACTCCACTGAAGGATGTTGCATGTCATCAGAATCTCCGCCCAGCGAAGGGGCGTCCGGGGATAAGTTAAGCGAAGCCGACGCCAGTCGACTCCACGAAGCCCGCCAGAAGATTCTGGATGAACTGGGCAAAATCATCGTGGGGCAAGAGTCAGTGATCGATGAGATCATGATCTGTCTCTTCAGTCGCGGGCACGTCATGCTTGAAGGCGTCCCTGGTTTGGCCAAGACACTGATGATCAGTACGCTGGCTCGAACGTTGGACCTGTCGTTCAGCCGAATTCAGTTCACTCCAGACTTGATGCCGGCAGACGTGACCGGGACGGAAATCATCGAAGAGGACCGCAGCACCGGGCACCGCGACTTCCGGTTCATGGAGGGTCCGTTGTTCGCCAACGTGATTCTCGCGGATGAAATCAACCGAACCCCCCCGAAAACCCAGGCAGCCCTGCTCGAGGCAATGCAGGAGCGACAGGTCACCGTAGGACGGAATCGGCACGAACTGCCAGATCCTTTTTTTGTACTCGCGACGCAAAACCCGATCGAGCAGGAAGGGACCTATCCACTGCCCGAGGCTCAGCAAGACCGGTTTATGTTCAAGGTCTACGTCGAGTATCCAAGTTTCGATGAGGAGTTTGAGGTCGCACGTCGAACGACCGGAACCCAATCGGCGGAACCTCAACCGGTTCTGGGTGCGGAAGAGATCATGCGACTGCAGCAACTGGTTCGCCAAGTACCTGTGAGTGACCACGTCGTGCGATACGCACTTTCGATGGTCCGCCAAACCCGCGTTGGGAACGACGGGGTGCCTGATTTTGTAGACGATTTGGTCGGCTGGGGTGCCGGTCCGCGAGCGGTCCAGTTTTTAATCCTCGGCGGAAAAGCGCGTGCACTGCTGCAAGGTCGCTTCCACGTTCAGGTCGAAGACATCCAGGCACTTGCCAAACCAGTATTGCGGCATCGCATGGTGGTCAACTTCGCAGCCGAAAGCGAAGGCGTGACCAGCGACGAAGTGATTGACCGCATTATCGCCGCCACGCCGACAACGGAAGATGAGCTTTCACGCGATGCCCGATTCCAAAAGATATTTGCGTCCTGAGGTCACGACGCGGATTCGTCGTTTGGAATTAACGGCACGCCGCGTCGTAGAAGGCTTCTTATCGGGAATGCATCGCAGTCCATATTTTGGGCAGTCGATTGAATTCCTGCAGCATCGGCAGTACTTTCCAGGCGATGAAACTCGACACATCGACTGGAAGGTGTATGCGCGCCAGGACCGCTTGCACATCAAGCAGTACGAGGAAGAAACGAATCTGCGATTGACGCTGATGGTCGATCGGAGCGGCAGCATGGCCTACGGAGACGGAGAGTCGAACAAGTTCGATTACTCGGCATCGATCGCTGCGTCACTCGCCTACCTCGCCCTTCGCCAGAAAGACGCCACCGGGCTGTTCACCTTTGACACCGATGTCGGGGCAGCGGTACCCGCCAAGAGCAGCCAAATTCAACTCAGCCGGATTTTGTCGGTGCTTGATTCGGTCGGCGCCGATGGTCGCACAGATTTACCGCGTGTCGCCAAGCAGATCGCCCAGGCGATTCCGAAACGCGGCCTGGTGGTGATCGTCTCAGATTTGCTGAGCGTCGATCAACTCGCCGAAGGTTTGCGAGTTTTCCGACAGCGTGGCCATGATGTGGCGCTGATTCATGTGCTGCACGACGATGAAATGGACTTTACATTCAATGGCGCGACCCGCTTCGAAGGTTTAGAAACGGATGAGTTTCTAAACTGCAATCCACGTGCATTGCGTGAGGGCTACCTCGAAGAATTGAACCGCTTTCTCGACCAAACACGAAAAACATGTGGTCGACTATCAATCGACTACATGCAAGTTCGAACCAGCGAACCGCTCGATGCGGTTCTAGCCAAGTTCTTGGCCACGCGCCAGTCACTCCCCAAACTCAAGACGTGAGCCGCACGGTCCTTTGTTTTTGTTTCCCGCACTAACGATCGGGTTCTTGTTTGTCGGCGTACCACTGCTGGTGCACCTGATTAACATGCTGCGCCACCGGCGGCAGCGATGGGCCGCTATGGACTTTCTGGTAGCGAGTTACCGCAAGCAGAAAAAATGGATTCGATTACGCCAACTACTGTTGCTGCTTTCCCGCTTGGCGGTGGCTGCACTCTTGATCGCGCTGCTCTGCGGATGGACCGGGGGCAGCCAAGTGCTCAGTGTGTTCGGCGGCCAAACCACTCACCACTTAGTGATTCTTGACGACAGCTACTCAATGGGCGATGAAAGCCTGGCGGGAGCCAATGTCAACCTGATAGGGACCGATGGCGATGGTGGAACCGGCCTCACCGCGTACGACCGATCGCTGCGGGCACTGCAAGATTTAACCCGTCGTTTGGCAAGTAGCGACGGCAATCACCAGCTCACCGTTATGCGGGCGAGTCGTGCCGCAATGGCAGTGCGAGGCGGCAGTGAATCAGGTGATGCTGCGGCAGATTTGTCAGCCCAGACAATTATGACCGATGCCAGTTTGATTAACCGACTAATGTCGACGACGGCATCTCCCATTCGGACGAATTTGGTCCCTGCATTAGATTTGGCGACCGAACTGATCAACACCACTCCCGCCGACTCCAAATTCTTCTATATCGCCAGTGATTTTAGAGAACGTGATTGGGGTGCTGCCGAACGGATTGCTCAATCACTCCGCTCCCTCTCGGATGACGTCTCGATCCGATTGATCGATTGCGCAGCCCAACCTGCTCCCAATTTGGCAATTACCGACTTATCGCCGGCACCCGATGTTTGGGTCGCAGGGGTTCCGGTCGTCGTCAGCGTGACGGTGAAAAACTACGGCAGCAGCGAAGCGAAGAACATTCCTCTAACCAGTCGCATCATTACGTACGGTGATGACTTGCAGATTGCTGACCCCACCCTGGCGGTCAGCGGATCGACCGAAACGATGCCCTCGATGGTGATCGAGTCGTTACCCGCAGGCGGCGAAATCACCAAGACGTTTCAAGTTTTCATTTCGCAGCAAGGCACTCACGCAGTCGAAGTCTCACTGCCCGATGACGCATTGCCGATCGACAACCTCGCCACATGCACGCTCCCTCTCTCAGATGCTGAAAAAGTGCTCGTGATCGATGGAGACGTGGACCAGCGAGGTGCCTACCACGTCACTGCCGTCCTGAATCCCGGCAGTCAGGTCCGCATCGGAGCTATCCCAGAAGTTCAGCCACCCTCATTTCTAAGGTCGGCAACCCTGGAAATGTTGACGCCGTACCGAGCGATCTATTTAGTCGATGTTCCGGAGATCGGCGAGAATGCCGCCAACGCGTTGCACCAATATATTAAACGAGGTGGAGGCGTCGCGTGGTTCTTAGGACAAAAAGTACAACGTGATCGGTACAACGCAACGCTGTTGGGGGAAGATCGCTACCTGCTCCCAGCGGCGTTGTCAGATCCATCAGATGTTCCACCGCCATCCGAGGATACAACGTCGGATGTCAAATTTGGAGATATCTCGGGGTTACTCGGTCCACTCGAATCAAGCGGCGACGGCATTTTTTCACTCGTCGGAGTTTCGCGCACCTGGGAGCTGGAACCAAAGCTACTGGGTGAAGAGGAATCAGCCGAACAACCTCGTGTGCGCGACGTCTTACAGCGACGCGATGGCAAGCCAATGGTCACGCTACACGAGGTAGGCCAAGGACGAATCATCACTGTGTTGACTGGACTGGATGGGCAGTGGACAAATTGGCCTGGAGATCCAACTTTTGTGGTTTTCCTGCTGCAAAGCAACGCGATGCTCTGGAGTGGCGCCGCACCTCCGACCAGACGTTTCATCGACGAGCCAATGATCCGGTTACTACCCACCGATCAGTACATCTCGCAACTATCCTACCTGCCGGCAACGCAAGAACCCCCGCGCATCCCGATTGAGATGGATGCCGAACGAACTGAGGCGGAGACCGCTGGCGATTCAGCTTTTTACGAAGCCATCATCGACCCGAACGAATTGGTTATTTCGGGACAAGAAAACGTGGATGCGATGTTGCGTCCTGGGATTTCAGAATGGGCGTTGACGCGAAGTGACGGCAGTGGCCAAGTGGTCCCGGTTTCGTCAGTGATCCGCGCTGGAGAAGGCGATCTGCGTCGCGCCGACCCCGCCTCAATTGCTCAACAATTACAACCTTTAGAGATTCGATTTGTCAGCAGCAGTATGTGGAGTGACGAGAATCGCGCGGCAGGCAGTTCGATGCTGACGCTTTTCTTGCTTGGCTTATTAGCACTCATATTGGCAGCGGAACAAGCGTTGGCGTTTTGGGCTAGTTACCACTCGGGAACGGGAGCTGCAGTGCCAGGACAGCGTCCTATTTCGACCAGCGCTAGAGGGCAGTCATGAACCAAGCTTCCAACGTCGAACCGACAATCATCGGAAACGTACAACAGATCGTTTACGAATTCACCCGCGCCCAGACGCTCGAGGGGTGGTGGGTTTGGGCTCTGCTGGTCGCCAGCGTGGCAGCGATCCTGTTTGCTTGCATCCGGTTTTACCGACGTGATGTTTCAGAACTATCAACGCCGATTCGAATTGTCCTGGTCGTACTGCGGATCACATCAATTGTTGCTTTGGTCTTTTTCTTCTTCGATCTACAGAGACGGACCCAACGGTTAGTGACGCGTCCCAGCGAAATCGCCATCTTGGTGGATACGAGCCAAAGCATGTCCCTTCCGACCGGCATCACTGCCGGCATGCCAAGCCGAACCGAGAGAGCCGAACAGTTACTGGCAGATTCAGATTTGCTTGAAAAGCTTTCACAAGAGCATCGGGTTAACGTCTACGCATTTGGTGAAGAAGCACAACCGCGGTTGATCGAGACGCGAGGCGGTCTCCTGAGCCAAGCAGAAGCGGCGGAAGATGACGAAGTAAAATCGCCGCGATCCGATATCGCGTTAGTTGGCGCGATACTGGTAGCCATCGGCGTTCTGCTTGCAATTTCTTCCTTGCTGATCGGAGTCGCCGGTCGATCCGTAACGGCCGGTTGGTGTGTCGTGGGTACCTTCGCAACGCTGCTGTTAGGAATCCTGTTATTGGGCAGTGTTTACAGCATCCGCAGTCAAAGCACACTGGTTGACTTACTAGGCATCGAAGCCACAGACCCCGGGCAGCAACGAGGTGCCGAGACCGAAACAGAGAAAGAGGATACCTCCGCCGAAGAACCGGCCCCAATCAAAGTAACCGACTGGGATCAAGAAATTGCCGCCGCCGCCATTCAAAGCCGGATCGGCGATGGAATCCGCAATGTGTTGGCCGATCATGACCCCGCGACATTGGCCGGAATCATTCTGATCAGCGACGGCCAGAGCAACGGCGGAAGTGACGCGAGCGTCGCTGTCGCCTCAGCAAAGCGAAGCGACGTAGCGGTCTATCCAATTGGATTAGGAAGCAGCGATGCTCCCATTAATGTTCGAATCGTTGACCTCGATGCGCCCCGGCGGGTTTATCCAGGTGACAAGTTTGCAGTGGCCGCTGTGCTTCAGGGGAGCGGTCCCAATCCGATCGAAGTAGAGGTCCAATTACTGGACGGTTTAGACAACCAGCCTGACGAAGAAACGAAACCTTCGGGGGACAAAATTGTGCCTCCCGGCGCGGTAATCGATTCCCAGAAAGTCAAAGTCAATAACGACGGTACTTTGACCGGTATTCGCTTTGAAATCGAGCCCGAGTCGGTTGGGCGTCGACGTTTGGCGGTGAGGGTCGTTGCACCAGAAGAAGATCGGAATGATGCGGACGATATTCGAGATGCTCGCTACGAGGTTGTGTCTTCTAAGTTACGAGTGCTCGCGGTCGCGGGTGGACCGACTCGCGAATATCGATTTGTTCGAAACCTGCTGTTCCGCGACAACTCGATTGAACTTGATGCTTGGCTGCAAACTGGACAACCCGGAATCAGCCAGGATGTAGATCGTGTTTTGCAGGAATTTCCCTCCACTGCGGAAGAACTGTTCCAATACGATGCGGTCATTCTTTTTGATCCGGACTGGACCGCAATGTCCGCCGAAAACCTTGACATGATCGACCGTTGGCTCACGCAACAGGCAGGCGGGATGATCCTGGTTGCGGGCCCTGTTTACCACCCCCAATGGTCTCGGCGACGCACTGACCCCAGGGTCAGTCGCATCGCGGGTTTTTTCCCCGTCAATGTCTCAACTCGTGGCCCTCTCCTGGCAGGCGGGAGACAAGGGGGTGAACTGCCGTGGCCCCTGAAATTTACCCCCGAAGCCCGCCGAGCGGAGTTCTTATGGATCGCCGAAGATCCGGAGGAAAGCTTTCGTGCATGGGAAGAGTTCGATGGTGTCTACGACTACGTGGACGTGAAGAGCCCAAAACCGGGTGCAAAGGTTTATGCGTACTTCTCCGACCCAACCGCAGAGATTGGTGGCTCGCTGCCAGTATTTTTAGCGTCACAATTCTATGGCGCCGGGCGAGTCTTCTTCCAAGCAAGCGGCGAGATGTGGCGTTTGCGAGGTGAAAGCGACGCCTACTTCCAAAGCTACTACACGAAGTTGGTCCGCTGGGTCAGCGAGGGGCGGTTGCTCCGAGACAGCAACCGAGGCATCTTACTGGTCGATTCCTCGCGGGCGATGGTCGGTGACACCATTACCGTCCGGGCCGTGCTGACCGATGAACAATTCGAACCGCTCGATCTGCCAGAAGTACCTGCCAAGCTGTTGGCCCCAGGTGGCCTGATCAAAGACATGAAGTTACTACCGCTCAAAGGCGAACCTAGAGCCGGAACCTACGGTGGACGTTTCGTCGTTCGCGAAGCTGGCAGCTACGAGATTCGCTTGACCCTCGGTGATGCGTTGGATGAACAAGTGCTGCGGCAAAGCGTGCAAGTGCGTCTGCCCACCGTTGAACTTGAGCGTCCGCGGCGTAATGACGAGGAACTCGAAAAGTTTGCCTCAAATACCGGCGGACAATACTTAGCCGTCAGTCAGGAAACGACCGATGACGCTATCGTCGAACAACTGACGACTCGAATCCGCCCACAACCCCAGACGACAATCTTGCCGGGAACCCCCGACGAAGATTTCAATCGTCGTCGAAACGCGAGCTTGATGTGGCTGATCGGAACAATGCTGACGATGGAGTGGGTGACCCGTCGCTTGAATCGGCTTGCTTAGACCTAAGGGGCTTATCCAGATCTGCAGTTGCTTGCCGGGCCGGAGAGTTCAGCCCGTTTTGTTTCACCGGTAATGAGACGCGAACGGTCATCCTAGGCAACCAATTTTGGCCGCCTACGTCGAGCAACCTTTCGAATATGCAATGGGATGCCGTACCTCGCCAGCGAGAGTTTCGGAACCAGCGAATCGCCAATGCGAGAGCCCCCCGCGTTTTCTTGCTAAGCGGAATTCCTGCGTGCTCTCTTTTGCTCACCTGCATTTTGAATAAGAACGCAATGAACAGCCGTCGCTTCAGTTGAAAACGCGAATCGCGTGACCAAAACGCAAACCGTTCTAGATCCAAATTCGGGTTTGGAGGATAGTAGTGTTATGCCATCGCCGTCCTCGAAACTCCAAACTCAAACGACTAACTCACAATCGAAGGCGATCATGCTCGTTTTCGGCGTTGGGACGCTATTGTTGTTTTTGGTGCTTACCTTTCTCGTTGGCCTACCGGTTCGAAACTCGCTTAAAGAGCAGGCATGCCACTCACTGCAGGCCACCCTTCGCGGTGACGTGATTCATTTGGAAAGCTGGATTGAGTCGCGGAAGTTGGACGTTCGTCAGTTCACCACGCAACATTTGGCATCGATCCGTGAAATTCCTGAAGGAATTGCTGACGGGGCAGAGCCGTTCATTCCGGACGACCTGGATCCACGCTACATAGGCTGGGTATTGCTCGACAGTGACCGCCGGACTCTGCAGAGTAGTTTGCCAAAATTGCAAGGCCGGCAATTGCCTATCGTTGATTCCATCTGGAAACGTTTACCCGAGCGTGCTCCGTTTGTAGTTTGGCCATTTCGCGTGCCGCTTTCAACAACCAATTCGAGTCAGAATGAAGTGTTAATGGGAGTGGTCGAGCCCCTTGTCGAGGGTGGAAAACCTCTGGGTGGCGTCATGTTGCTACTCGATCCAATCGCTGAATTTGAAGCCTGCTTTTCTGGCAGCGACGTTGGCGAAACAGCGGAATCAATTGCGTTTGGACCAGCTGCACAATTGATTTACAGCAGCCGTTACAAACAGGATCACCAAGAGCCAGGCACATTGACTGCTACAGGTCGAGAACCGCTGGGAGTCACACTTCGAAAACGCGATGGAACATTAACCACCATCGCCGATCAGGCGACTCGTGGAGGTTCAGGAATCGCACTGGATGCTGTCGATGATTACCGGGGAAAATCAGTGTTGGCCGCGTGGCAATGGTTGCCTCAACACCAACTCGGATTGGCGGTAAAAATCGAGTCCGCGGAAGTGATGTCTGCATGGAAAAGGCTGTGTTGGTCTTGGTCCGCCTTTGTGATCCTATTGGTGACTGCCGTTGCCGTTTGCTACCGACGGCTCGGTCGAAAACAGTCGGTTGGCAAAACTGGAACTGGTATTCGACAACTGGGGCAATACGAATTGCAGCAAATGGTCGGCCAAGGCGGGATGGGCGCCGTCTATCGCGGCACGCATCAACTGCTGCAACGCGATGTTGCGATCAAGGTGCTCGAAGCTACCAAACTGAGCGAAAAAGCGGCATCACGGTTTGAGCGGGAGGTCCAAATGACAGCACGTTTACGCCACCCCAATACGATCGACATTTACGATTACGGCCGAACGGAAGAGGGTACCTTCTTCTATGTGATGGAATTCATTGACGGCATGACGCTGCAGGAATTGGTTGATCAATTCGGAGCCCAACCGCCTGGGCGAGTGATACACCTGATGCTGCAAATCTGCGGTTCACTTGCCGAGGCGCATCAGCAAGGCATGGTCCATCGTGACATTAAACCTTCCAACATCTTGCTGACTGCCCGTGCCGGCTTGTACGACATGATCAAAGTGCTTGACTTTGGATTGGTGAAAAACATCAATGAGACTGCCCCGGAACTGACGCATACCGATGGGATCACAGGCACACCGATGTATATGTCACCAGAATCAGTCCGCGATGCAGCGATGGCAGATCAACGTAGCGATCTGTACTCTGTCGGCGCAGTCGGGTACACCCTTCTAACGGGACAACCAACCTTTGACAGCGATTCCTCGGTTGATGTCTGCTTGAAACAACTCAAGGAAATGCCTTTAAAGCCAGAGGAACGCCTTGGGAGGCCGCTGCCGGCAGATTTACAGAATGTTTTAATGAGTTGCCTGCGAAAGGACCCTAACGAGCGCCCCAGATCGATCGAAGACCTACAATCAGCGTTATTACAATGCAAATCGGATGATTGGACTCGGGGAGATGCCCTGCATTGGTGGGAAATGGAATTTGCCGCCCAACACAATCATTTGAGTGCAGATCCGAAGCATGGGCAGAATCTGACAGGGAAACCGGAGATAAAATCGACCGCAAAGTAGCTCGAAACGAGATAACTAATCACGGAGGTACAGGAGTTCGCAGAACCCTGCCGGAAAGCTGGCCCCGGCAAACCAACCTCTTTGCTGAAAAACAACCAACTTCTGATTCACCTTTCCGCGAGTCATCACACACCCCGCAAACCGCCAACCCAAAATTAATATGAAGTTCGGATTTCGGCGAAATAAGGAACCCGAAGCGATCGATTGGCCCGGCCTGCACTCGTTGCTGGAGGACGATGATCGTCGGGCAGCAGTGGAGTATTTTTTTCCTGATCACTCTCGCGAAAGTTTTCTCTCAGCCACCCAGCGTCTGAACCCAGAAATCGCGGCCCAGATATCGACCACCGGCCGAAAACTGAGCACCGCCAGCAAGCTTGTGAATTGGCCGACCGTGGCGGTCGCCGGAATGCTGAACGCTGGCAAGACGAGCTTGGTCGCCACTTTCCTTAGCGAATCGGGGCAGGCCCGAACGCTACGCGGAACCAACAATGACCAAGGCACGCATCGATTTGTCTTATGGCTGCCGCGCGAATGGCAGCAGGATGTAGAGTTGTGGGGACTGTTGATGAGCCGCATCGGAGAGGCGATTGGGCAGCCACCTGAAATGCTTAGCGAGAACCCAACCGAGGCGCATCAGCAGTACAACAACCTTGGCGGCAGCGACCAAACATTGCAAGTGCCGCTGGTTGCCACTGATCCTTGGCTCGATGAGGTTGGGTTAGGCTTGCTCGATTGCCCCGATATCGTATCCGATGAAGCATTTGGACTTGGTTCACCGGATCAAAGACGCACACTGCTCGGTCGAGCCGCAACCCTTTGCAGTGCGTTCCTAGTTGTCACCTCGGCCGAATCATCTCGCGACGGCACACTTGGCGACCTGCTCAGGATCGCTTCGGACCTTATGCCAGGCGTCCCACGCTTGTTAGCGGTCAATAAGATTCGTGCTAGACAATCACCGGATCAAGTTCTCGACACCTTTCGTCCTCTCGCGCAAGCCCATGGCATCGAAACAATTTATGCAGCCTACGATTTCGAAGTCCCCACAAGCCGACCCTTCATCCCGGGCTTTGATGAATCAGCGGTAGCATATGAGGCCCGCAATCGCGAACCACTGCCGGTCTTTTTCTCGCTGTCCGAAGACGCCGATGATAATCCACCAGCCGCCATTTCGGGCGACCGTTTGCTGCATGCCTTGCCGCTGCGTTTGGACCGCGGAAAGCTGTTCGAAAAATTTCGACTTGCGTTACAAACCAACTTACGAAATGTGATTTGGGATTCCGCATTTCCCTTAATCGATATGGGTGCCGACAAAACCCAAAAATCAACTTCGCGGGCGCAGCAATGCTTGCTAGATGCAGCAGTCGACTTTTTTGCACATCGCGAAGTAGGTGGTGAGATTGCCGACCTGCGGCTGCATCAAAGTGAGCGGATTGTTCGTCAATTGTCCGAGAGTTTTGCTGCAACTGCTCCCTGGTATGCCCGTTGGGGCGTGCGTCTGAGTGCCAAGGTACGGCGCGTGTTTGGTGGTGCCGGAGACCTGATTCGCCAATTCACCCCCTCGGCAGTTGCTCAAAAAACAGCCGATGAGATCAAGGACAAATTCCGTCGCGGTGAATACGGTGGACTTCTTACTCCGCAACGTCTGGCAAGTTCCATCGAACGGCACGGCGGACTGATTGCGCTCTCGCACCTGTGTTCCGACTCCGAAGGGATCGACTCAAACACCTGGGAGGATTGTTCGGACGCCGCGATCTTGCGATTTGAACGAGACGATTTCACTTCGCTCGATCCACGCCGCCTCGACGAAGCGGTTCGAACCATGTGGGACGAAGTTCCCACTCACAAAAAACTAGCAGCCGGCTTGACGCCACTTGCGGCAATGCTGGCGACCTTTGGCGGTGTGTTGATGATCCCCATTGACTTTGGGGCGACTCACCTGATTGCATCCGCATCGATTCCCGAACTTTTGGCCGCCGCCGGATTGACGACCCTCTCTACACTCTGGGCAGGCAGCCAAAACATGCGAAATGTGGGGCGGCAAGCGGCGCGGCAGCAGCTCGCAGATTTTCATGCCGTGCTCTGCGATACGTTTGGTGTCGCTCGTCCCGACACCCCGCAAACGATTCAGGTTGCCGGTGTGAAGGAACCGGTCGGGCCCTCTAAAATCGTTGTCCGCGAGCCGTGCAGTAAAGCGTTGCCCGTCTACCGGGTTCGCGATGAGTTTCGTCAAGAATTGCAGCGTCTCGTTCCTCGAAATAGAACTTAGCTTCTCGTTATGAACGAAAAATTCTCGCGACCAAGTCACGATGAAGGCGATTCCCTTGCCTTGGGAAGCCCAGGAGAAGATTTTCTACGCCGGGTGCGCCGTTCAGCGGTGCATGTACTCGGTGACAGCACCACCGGACGCGAAGTGTTGGAACTCTGCGAAGCGCACGAGGAAGCAAGGCGACTTGTTCTTGAAGATCGCAGCAGCGGCCATGTTGTCGTCGCCGTAGTTGGTGCGACCGGCCAAGGTAAATCATGGCTAATCCAACAACTGGTTCGGTCCAGTCCCGTGGCTAAATCGATCGTGAGTGGCAACAACGGTGATGAGGCAACCGAGAAACTGACCTGGATTGGCCCGAGCCCACCCGCAGATCTCGATTCCATTCACGAAAATTATTTGCATTGCAAAGCTGCCGACATGCAGTCCATTGGCGCCACTTATGTGCTCGTTGACGCACCAGGGGCAACCGAACACCGCCGCTCGATCGCGGATGTGGCAGCCCGCGCGCTCCAGCTCGCTTCCGTACTGGTGCTCGTCGTTCGCCGCGATCAAATTCGAAGCGAGGCGGTCGGCATGCTTACTCATGCCAGCGAAGGTACGGTTGTCGTTCCGGTGGTGAATGCCGTTCGTCGACGAGACGACATGCTCGATGCGGATATCGATTCACTCATCAGCCGCATGCGACGGGCTGCCCCCACCAGCGTAATCGCCCCCGCAGTCATCATCGATGACTTTGAGGTTGAGGATCGAACCCCTGATTTAGTCGGCCCAGAGGCCGCCGAACAAGTCGCTAGTCGGCTGCAGGCCGAATTGGGTAGTAGCTGGGAAGGGGACCGTCGTCGAAGTGCTCGGCTCGCCGCACTCGATGCTCGTTTTCGAGCAGCTTTACATTCCGTGCTCAGCGGCCAGTTACCCAACGTGACCGCAGCCGTTAAACATTTGAACGATGAAGCGTTGGCTCTTCCTGGTGAGGTCGCCGAATCACTGGTTGGCAGCGGCGGGCCGCTACGTGCCGCAGTCAGATCGCGACTCAGGCTATCCCTCCTAACCGACACCGCCGCGATCTGCTTTCCCTATCGCTCCGTTTTAGGTTTGCTGAATTTGACACACGGAGCCTGGGATCGTGTGCTAATGTCACTTTCCGGATCCCTCCCTTCGCTGGTGAGCGTGGTTTGGAGTAGCGGACGCAACCTTTCGGCCGATCGTGGTGCCCAAGCCGACATTCGAGAAGGCTTGCGGCGACGCAGCGCTGCTGCCGTCGCTGATCGCTTGGAACCGTTAGCGCTCAGATTTCGGGAAGAATTGGCAGCTTCGCGACCGCAACAAGCCAGTGGAATTACCACCGACGATCAATCCCGCTCCCAAGTTGCCTATCTTTCCGGGATCGACACGCTGCAAGAAAGCTCGCAGCAGATTTTTGATCATGAGGTTGAACAGGTCGCCGTTGCTCGATTGACCGCCGTTGGCTGCGGCCTGGTTGGCACACTCATTTTTTGGATATTGATGGCGGGTCCCATCGTTGCCTTGTATCAGGGATACTTCGCAGCAAGCTTCACGACACTTCGAGATTTGGCGGGTGACTTGAGTTTGTTTCCGCGTCCCGACTTATCGATGATGCTGACCAGTTTGATCTTATCGCTGCTGCCGACTGCATTATTCGCAATGATCGTATTAACCATTTCTCAAAGTCGTCGCCGGGTCGCTCGTGCTGAAGCAAATATCCGCCGGCAACACCATCAAGTGATCGAGCGTCTGCAGCGAGATGGAGTTTTGCAACTACGTTGGGACGAACCCTTGCTCGCCGATGCGGAATTCCTGCTCTCCGCAGGAACCGCCACAGGAGATTTGTCGTGATTATGATGCCGGTTCAATGCCTGTTAGCTCAAGCCGTAGCGGCCCCAGATTCAGGGGAAGCAACCGAATCAAGCTCGGGGTTGATGGAAATCATCTTCAGTGGCGGTGCCGTTGGATTGACGATCTTGTTAATCCTATTCGCGCTCAGTGTTACCGCCGCCTACCTGTTGTTCGATCAGGTAATGACACTCCGACGACGCGAAATCTTACCGGACGGTGTCAGCGACGCAGTTCGCCAATCACTGCTAACCGGTCGACCAGCGGAAGCCGATGCCGCCTGCCGTCGCGCCCCCAGTGTCCTGAGTGTCGTTCTTTTATCGGGATTAACCGAACTGGAATTCGGCTGGCGAGAAGTGGAGAAAGCGGTCGAAGATTCGCTGGCTCAGCAAGCCGCGCGACTGATGCGACGAATCGAATACTTATCTGTCATCGGTAACATTGCTCCCATGGTCGGTTTGCTGGGAACGGTCACCGGCATGATCTTTGCCTTTCAACAGGTCGCCACCACTCGTGGTGCAGCGGGGGCGGGAGACCTTGCTGAAGGAATCTACCAGGCGCTCGTGACCACCGTTGGCGGACTGATCGTGGCGATTCCCTCACTGGCGATCTATGCGGTTTGTCGCAATCGCGTCGATTCGATGATCGCCGAGGTGGCTTACCAGAGCCAGCATGCTTTGGCTCCAATTAAACGCCGCCCTACCAGTCGAGTCAGACAGACCCCGCCAGCAAACAGTGGTGGCGGACGACAAGCCCCCCCCAAATCTACTTGAATCCATCATGCTGCCAGGCATCAAACTTTTCGATTTGACCGATCACGTTGCCCTCGTGACCGGAGGTTCCAAAGGACTCGGCAAAGCGATGGCGGCGGGGCTTGCTTCGGCCGGCGCGCGGATCGCGTTGGTTAGCCGAAACCAGTCGGAAGCCGATCAGGCCGCTAGTGAAATTGCTGCCGATTTCGGAGTCGATGCGATCGGTTTCGAAGCTGATGTTACCGCTCCCGATCAAATTGAATCGGTCGTCGCCGAAGTCATCCAGCGATTCGGCCGCATCGACACATTGATCAATAATGCCGGAATCAACATTCGCGGCCCAATCGAGGAATTAACGCTCGAACAGTTTCGGGAAGTCCAACAGATCAATGTCGACGGAATTTGGATTGCCTGCCGAGCGGTCGTTGGCCCAATGAAGCAGCAAGGACGGGGTCGAATCATCAATTTGGCCAGCACACTAGGTTTGGTCGGCCTGGCCAATCGCACCCCCTACGCCACTAGCAAAGGTGCTGTCATTCAATTGACGCGAGCCCTTGCGCTCGAGCTTGCAAACGATAACATCACGGTGAATGCGATCTGTCCAGGACCATTTCTTACCCCCATGAATGAACCGATTGCTGAGACCGAAGAAGCAAAAAAATTTATCGTTGGCGCCGTCGCCTTAAACCGCTGGGGCGAACTCCAAGAAATCCAAGGGTCAGCCATCTATCTGGCGAGCGATGCTGCAAGCTACACGACCGGCAGTACGCTCGTCGTCGATGGAGGCTGGACGGCAAGATAAAACACTTGCGATCGTCTCTGACCGCCTTCGAATCAGCAAAAACCTGAATTCAATCAATGACGGCGCGTATCAGCCCGTTGCGTATCTGATACTTTACGTGCCGCTAGGGAGTGAACGGACTGCGATTGAATTTCTGGAACGGCAATCGGACACCAGCAAGAATGTAAGAATCGGCGCGTATTTCCTGTGGCGGTGCGAATCCGTCCTGTCCAGCCACCGTGACGACATCGTCTTGATCGACGCCGTCACCACTGACACCGAAACCACCAATCAACGCATTCGGATCGTCGTTTAAATACAGCGGCGTGCTGCCTGGGAAAAAAACGATCCCATTTTGATTGGCCAGGGGCTCCAAGGCACCATCACCATGGATCACCACGCTGGCGTCACCAGGATCACGGAAATTACGACTCGGGTTAAACGCGTCAAAAGCTAGGACGCTGAACGTATTCGCGGCGGAACCATAAACCTCGGCACGTAATGGCTGGTCGTCAACCAAATTCTCCGCCGTCAAAGGATTGATCCCCGGCATTCGTAGGATGCTCTGGGGCGCGACGTCCAAACACAAAACCGGTTTTTGATCACACAGATCTAAATTCGGATCATTGAGTAAGCCTTCCGCCGTCGCAGGATTGAGTTCAATTCCACTTGGGTAACGTGGCTCAACGATAAACCGGAAAGTTCGATTCGTCAGCGCAGTTCCCAATGGAAGCGTATCGCCACTCAGATCACTGCGTGACGTCGCAACTGGCCCAAAGACTCCGTCGTTGTTGAAATCTAATCGGTCCGGATCTTGCAAATCGACAGGGTCGGCGTAATACGCCGTGTTGCGAGCCTTCGCAATTGCAACATCGATGGAGAAAATCGTGGCATCGGGCATCCGATAAGCACCGAGCAATTCGCCATCGGTGTCGGCAACCGCCAGTACCATGCTCGTGCGAGCTCCCGGCTTAAAGCCGTTATCGATATCCAATCGAATCGCGGCGCGAGTTCGCTGCGCCTCAATCACCCCGTTGGCAACGATTTGATCGACGGCTTCAGCCGTTAAACCGCCCATCGCAGAGTCCTTCGGGGCGACCAGCCAGCCCTCAGGGACCGGTTGGCCATCTTGCAACAAATCTCCGGCTGCATTGATGGGCTGAAGATCGCCTGAGATAAACCCAAGACCGCCAAACTTCTGATCCCCCACATGCAGCAAGCGATCAATTCCTGGCCTTCTAAACGAACGATCCGGATTCGGTCCAAAAATCTCCAGCGTGATCCCGACTAAATCGATTCGGCCCGTGGGTAACACAAACCGTGGTGCAGGTGGCAGGTTGTTATTAAATCGAGATAAATCACGACGGAACGCAGACTGGTCTGGGTTGAACAAACTGCCTGTTCCGGCTGCTGCCACAAGCGCTGCAAACTCGGCTTCAAGCACCTTCTCAGCGTTCGTCCTCTCCTTTTCGCTTTGAACACCTAATCCTGCAGCGGCACGTTCTGACTGATGCTCAAACCCCTGCTCGTGGGACGCGTACCCATCTTCACCGGGAAAAAAGACACCAATCCCTCCGACCAAATTGATTCGTTGACTGATCGGGAGATCAGGAATTAAATTACCAGCCGAATCACTCACCAACTTGAACAACGGAATGCCACCGGGGATCGTCGCGACACCCCGTGTCATGGAATCATAAGATTGATCCGTCTGAATCCCGTAAGACTCTGGCCAAGTTTGAGAAAACTTTTCCGCATTCGCTGTGATTTGCGCAGGGTCTGAATTGAATCGCGTCCGCAGATAAAAATCGTCGGTATTCCCTTTGATCTGATCCGGCCCTGCATGTCGCTGACTGTCTCGACTCTGGTGCTCGATCCCAAACAGGTCAACCTGAGGTGTAAAGTTCACCTCAGGCGGAAATTTACCACCGACACCAATGGGTGCGACAAGGCCGGGCCCCACAAATTCCTGCGTGGTCGCCACAGGGGAGGATTCGACGACTCGCTGCGTAATTGTGGTCTGACTGAGCGAACGAATCGTGCGACTGGTGAGGGGTGCTGCGTTGTTACTAAAAAAAGCAGCGGTTCGCGCTTTCGCCACGGCACCGTCAATCGCGAACGCTAACGCTTTTTCGTTGCCGACTCCCGTCAGATTCGAGCTAACACCAGCCTCCACCCGAACGCCCAAGATCGTACCATTACGATCGACCACTGCGATGATCGCGTCATCACTCGTGGTTGCCGCCGAAGCTCGATCGAGCAAAGCCTGCACATCCGCCGAATTGATTTCATTCGCACTTGGCTTGGTCAAGTCACTCGGATCGAGCCCCAACCGATGCTGAAGATTGAAGGTCGATGCGTATTCAAACATTGGATTCGCCGGATCCAATGTTTTGAAATTCGTTAGTACATCAATGTCCAACAGGGCATCGCCCACCGCGTCGACATCCGCTGCCTTGGGGAAAAGGGTGAAGTCCAGATCGCCAGGCCGCCCCGTACTAGCGGGAATGATCTCACCCTCGGCACGAAGATCATTGATCACCATCAAAGCATCTTTCGCCGTGACAGCCCCATTGTTATCGACGTCCACCTGTTTGGCGGACGATGCACTCGAACCAACGAATTCCCCTTCAGCCGAATGCGCTCGAGTGAGGTAATTTACAACCGCAAGGGCATCGACCGGCGATATGTTTCCGTCACCGTTTACATCACTTGGTAATGCCTCGTTATGTAAAGACAAGTCACCCGCCATCAGTTGACGGGATTCCAAACGCTCACTGCGCAATATCCGGGTTTTTCCCTTCAGCGAATTGAATGGTCGACGCCGTTGAGTCATATCACTTCTCTAGCTAGCAATGCGGTGATTTCACGGCCCTCCCCCCCCGGCACCCAACAACGGCGGCGCGGGTTCGCCTCATTCGTAAAATCGGCACAAAGATGCGCCCTCAGTACCTATGCTACTCAAAGCCCCTGTTTTGACGAGGTAGATCTCTAAAAGTCTCAGCTGCATCAGAAAAACCCCGATTGTGATTGCATTCGGTACGAGTGCTACAAGCGTTAGAACCGATAAAGTCAACGGTTCGTGCAGGTGTCGATCGCTGAGAACGAACAGAAAAATTCAATTTTTCTTGGAATCAAACTGCATTATTTCCTGATCAATACTGGGCTCATGAGATCCAATTGGTGCCGCCGCCACGTCTCGATGCCAGGGTTAAGGGCCCTGATCTGGACCTCTGTGCTTAGGATCACTTTGCTGGGGATTTCCGGGCTGGGGATTTCCGGGCTTTGCGTGCCCTCTTCCGCCCAGTCGCCGTCATTTGACGCCCAGTCTGAAGTTGACTCGGGTGCAGCGTCTTCCGCACGGATCCTACAAGCACCGGTCGTGCCGCTGATCGTCGCTGACGATAGCATTCAGGCGACGCTCGTGTGGCGAGACGGTGGGTTAACCACCCAATTTGACCAGATCCGGCCTGATGACGAATCACGACCGAAGACAACCCGCCCGAGCATTCTGAGAAATCCGGATGAACCCGCCGAGCGGCTACCGATGATTGGACCCGAGGAAGATCATCGGAATCCTTTGTATGTGATCCCGCACGAAGCTCCTTACGGCTTCACAGGACCGAGCGGCGTGCTCCCGACAGAGACACAGCAAAGCAGCCACTTCATCCCGGTGGAGGATCGCTGGCGGTTAGGCCAAAAGAATTCTGATCGATACGGCAAGGGCCACCCAATCATGGATGACTATCCCGGCATCAAGGGTGCTTGGTGGGATCCCTACAACCAAAACGTTCTCAAGGGTGACTACCCGATCATCGGTCAGCATACGTTCCTGAACGTGACTGGGGTTAACTTGTCTCTGTTCGAAGCACGGCAACTGCCGACACCGACAACACCATTCGAAGCAAGCCGAAACCCTGGATCGGCCGCTTTCTTTGGCGATCCCGACTCATTCACTTTTATCAATCAGACCCAACTTGCCTTTGACTTGTTTCATGGCAATACCTTCTTCAAGCCACCCGATTGGCGAGTCAAGCTTGATTTGATTTACAACTTCAACGCGTTTGTTGCAGACGAGCTAGCTGTCGTCAGCCCAAATGTCTTGGATGGCACGAGTCGGTACCGCGATTTCTTTGCGTTGGAAGAATGGTTTGGCGAGATCAAGCTTTCTGACCTTAGCCCATACTATGACTTTGCCTCCGTAAGGGCAGGTAGCCAACTATTTGTAAGTGATTTCCGCGGGTTCATTTTCAATGACATCAACCGCGGCGTTCGCTTGTTCGGAACTCGCAACAGCAATCGCGATCAATTTAATGTGATCTGGTTTGACCAGATGGAAAAGGACACGAATAGCCAACTAAATCGGCTCGACAAAGACCGGCACCAGAACACTCTGATCGCAAACTACTACCGCCAAGATTTCCTGTACCCCGGCTACAACGTCAACTTTTCGTTTCACTACAACCACGATCAACCGTCAATGGAATTTGACCGCAACGGATTCTTGGTACGGCCTGATCCAGTAGGCGTGGCAGCGCCGCACGACATTCGCAGTTACTACTTTGGAACGGCAAGCAACGGGCACATTGAACGAATCAATGTCAGCAGTGCTTTCTACTATGTGCTCGGCCGCGACGACCTGAACCCGATCGCGGGTCGTGAAGTCGACATCAGTGCCTACTTGGCTGCCTTAGAATTATCATACGATCGCGACTGGGTCCGTTTCCGAACCTCCTATTTCTACAATTCTGGTGACAGCGATCCCAACGATGACCGAGCAACCGGGTTCGACGCGATTTTCGCAAATCCGAATTTCGCGGGGCAGGAGTTCAGTTATTGGGGTCGACAAGGTATCCGCCTATTTGGCGTCGAACTGACCAACCGTGAGAGTCTGGGTGCGAGCATGCGGAACACCAAGTTTCAGGGGCAAACCAACTTCGTCAATCCAGGCTTGCATCTCTTTAATCTTGGCCTCGACGCTGACATCACCCCCCGTCTGAAGACAATCAACAACGTCAACTTCCTGTGGTTTGATAAGACAGAAGTCTTAGAAACCTACCTATTTGTCGGCGAAGTTGAACATTTCATCGGTGCCGACTTAAGTACAGGATTGGAGTATCGCCCTTTGCTCAACAACAACATTGAGTTACTGGGAGGCTTGTCCACGTTGGTGACCGGTGCTGGATATGACTCCTTATTTCAGAATTTGAATGGCAAAACCTCAAATCCGGTTTCCGGATTTTTAGAAGTGATTTTAGAGTATTGATCGCATTCGAGCCGCCTGTTTACTCGGCGGCTCGGATACAGCTGCCGGTAAGGTGTTTCGGCAAACCCAATCGTGAATGGACTCATGAAACGTCTTTTTCAACCACCCGCTATCCTGTTGACCATTGCCTTACTGGCGGTATGCGAATCTACCTCTTCGGTCAACGCTCAGTCGCCGAGGGAGCGGATTGCGAAACTCCGCAGCTATCTCGAGACCGCATATGCCGAAGGCGAAGAGCATGACGCGGGAGGCAAGGTTGTCCAGGCGAGCGTCACGCTTTCATTGACTGACCGGTCTGCAAAGTCGGAAACAAACACGCCGGCACCACCGCCGAGCATTGCCAAACCAAGCGTTCAAGAGCCCCTCCCCAAACCGACTCCGCTGCCATCTGGTTACCAGATCCCAGCCGAAAAAATCCCATTGCCGAGAAGTTACCACGGAAAACCCAGGACAGCAGCCAACACTCTCGGGGCAAGCGAACCGGGTATCGGCGTTCGCGGTGACGATCCCTGGGACCTGGCTCGCCGACTTGGAATCGCTGACAACCCGTCTTATCCGATCCCCAACGATCTACGAGCGGTCGACCTGATTCGGCAGACGAAGGAAGACGCACAATTTAAAAGCGAAGGTTGCATCCATTGTCATACCGATGTCGGACACATGCATCCGGTCAACAGCATTCAGATTGGCTGCACCGATTGCCATGGAGGTGATGCCACTCGATACGATCTAAAAGGCGCCCATGTTTGGCCCAAATTCGCACCTGCTTGGAAAGGCAGCAGCAACCCCGTTCGCAGCTATACCCTGCTCAACCACGAGGATCCTAAATTCATCCGGTTTATGAATCCGGGGGATTTACGCGTTGCGCACATTGCTTGTGGCCAATGCCACGCCAACGAGGTGTTGCAACTCCGCAAAAGCATGATGACCCATGGCTGCATGCTCTGGGGAGCCGCTCTTTATAACAATGGCGGCACCGACGAAAAGTATGCACGCTTCGGCGAATCATACAGTATGAACGGGGTACCTCAGATCTTGCAAACCGTTCCTCAACCAACTCCCGAGGAAATTCGGAACAAGGGTGTTTTGCCTTATTTGCAGCCGCTAATTCCTTATCAAGTAACCCAACCGGGTAACGTGCTGCGGATTTTCGAGCGAGGCGGTCGGTTCAAAGCTGAGGTGGGAATTCCTGAAACGCTCGAAGAACCGGGTCGTCCTCGTGAAAGGCTAAGCGTGCGTGGATTGGGTACCGAAAATCGCACCGATCCGGTATTCATCGGGTTAGCTAAAACTCGTCTGCTTGATCCAACCCTGAATTTCCTTGGCACGAACGACCACGCTGGTGATTACCGCAGCAGCGGCTGTAGTGCCTGCCACGTTCTCTACGCAAACGATCGCGACGCAACCGCCAGCGGGTTCCTGGCCAAATACGGAAACCGAGGGACCGCTGCGGCCGAACGGGATGAGTGGGTGAAATATATCGATCCGACGATCCCCAAGGATCAGCCCGGTCACCCGATCCAACACAAATTTGAATTAAGAATGCCCACCAGCCAATGCATGGTGTGCCACGTCCACCCGGGCACGAATGTGTTGAATAGTTATCTTGGTTACATGTGGTGGGATAACGAAACAGATGCTGAGCTGATGTACCCACACGAGCAAAAGCATCTGACGGCAGAGGATTACATTCGGGCGACAGAATCAAATCCAAACGAAGCCGCCGCCAGAGGATACTGGAGCGACCCCGAATTCTTGGCCAATGTCAGTGATTTGAATCCTCATTTGCGGCACACACAATTCGCCGATTTCCATGGTCATGGATGGGTCTACCGCGCGGTGTTCAAGAAAGATCGAGCGGGCACTCTACTGGATTGGAAGAACGACCCAATCGAAAACGTTGAAAACGAGCAACTACAAACGGCCGTCGCCCCGACAACGGCGAAAGAGAAACAGCAGGGTAAATGCCGCCCTGACGCACCGGTTCATATGATGGACATCCATATGGAAAAAGGCATGCACTGCACCGACTGTCACTTCTACCAAGACAGCCACGGTAATACCAAACTCTATAACGAAGTTCGGGCGGCGATTGAGATCCAGTGCATCGACTGCCACGGCACAGCCGAGCAATCACTGGTCAAAAAAGTGGAGGCACAACTTGCGAGCGGGCAAGCTCCAAGATTAACGACAAGCGGACCGGCGGCGCCCGACGGAGGATCGAACCTGTTGGCAATGCGAACCACGTTCGACTCGCCACGTTTCGAAATTCTGCGTGAACCCGGCCAGGAGCCCAAGCTAATCCAGCGTAGTACCGTCGAACCTGATCTCTACTGGGAAGTCACCCAAACCGCGGACACCGTTCGACCTGATAGTGACCACTACAACCCACGCAGCCATGCCGCCAAAACCGTTCGCATGGCCGAGGATGGAAAATTAGAATGGGGCGGAACAAGCCAACCGGACCTGACTGGCTGTGCTCATCGAAACGAGAACATGTCTTGCATCTCTTGCCACAGCTCATGGAACCCAAGCTGCTTCGGATGTCACCTGCCACAGCGAGCAAATATCAAGTCACCGGAGCTTCATAATCGCGGTGACGTCACGCGAAATCGAACAAGTTACAATTTCCAAACGCTCCGAGACGATGTGTTTATGCTCGCTCGTGACGGGAACGTGACTGGCAACCGGATTGGACCGGCACGAAGCAGCTGTGCGATTCACGTAACGAGCTACAACGCCAACCGAGAAGCGATCTACACGCAACAGCAAACCATCAGCGGCGATGGGATGAGCGGTATCGCATTTAGCACCAACGTGCCACATACCGTTCGTGGCGGAGCTGGCTGGGAAAATGAATCCAACCATGCTGCCTCTGGGGTTTATGAAACGAAGAGCTGCACTGACTGCCATTTATCGGGCAACGGCGACAACAATGCGATCATGGCGCAGTTGCTGATGCAGGGAACGGGCTACACGAACTTTATCGGAAAGTACTGTTACGTTGCAGCCGGCGAGCACGGCTTTGAGGCTGTCGTGGTAACCGAGACAACCGAACCCCAAGCCGTGATCGGCAGTTCGCTTCATCAGTTGGCCTACCCAGAGAATTACGAGGAACACCTCGAGCACGGTCGGAAGCTCGAACACTCGCATGAGCATCCCGGACGCGACATCATCGAAGCCTTGTCACTTCGGTTCCGTAAGCCAGAAATCCTCGATCTGCAACACCGCGGTGAATATCTCTATGCGGCCTGTGGTGAAGGAGGCCTCAGAGTATTTGACATCGCCTTCATCGATCATAAGGCGTTTAGCGAGCGAATCACTTCCGCTCCTGTCTCGCCGGTTGGACAACGATTCTATGTTCGGTCGAAATTCGCCACTGGTGTCGCCGCGCCGACCACCATCGCTCCAGACCCAACCCGCAAACAAGACCCATCCAACGAAGAATCAGCCGTTCACGGCATGTATGCCCACATTTATGTCACCGACCGTGAAGAGGGCTTGATTCTGGTGGGTGCCGGAACGCTCTTGGATGGTAACCCGATGAACAACTACCTCGAACGGGCCTTGACCTTTAATCCGAATGGCATCCTGGATGGCGCCGAATCGATCTCGATCGTGGGTACCTACGCGTACATCTGCTGTCACGAAGGACTAGTCGTTGTCGATATCAGCGATCCAACCTGCCCCAAGGTGACTCACCACATCGGTCATGAGGAACTGAATCATCCGCATGCGGTTGCGGCTCAGTTCCGTTACGCGTTCATCACCGACCGCGAGGGGGTCAAAGTATTAGACATCAGCGACATGGCCCATCCGCAGATCAAGCATGTGGTCCCACTCGCTGATGCACATGGCATCTATGTTGCCCGCACCTACGCCTATGTCGCGGCAGGCAAGCACGGCCTGGCGATTTTAAACGTTGAACGTCCACTGCAGGCTTATCTCGATCAAGTTTACGACGCCAATGGCTGCATCAATGACGCGCATGATGTGCAACTTGGTATCACCAACGTCAGCCAGTTCGCCTATGTTGCAGATGGGAAAAATGGGCTGCGAGTCATTCAACTGACCAGCCCTGAAGTTCCTGGCAACGACGGTTTCTCACCTCGACCGATGCCGTACCTTGTTTCGACCTACAAGCTGCCAAAGAATGGCCACGCGTTGGCGGTCAGTCGCGGCATGGACCGCGATCGAGCGGTGGACGAGAGTGGTAATCAAATTGCCGTCTTTGGACGGGTCGGAGCTCGACCACTCAGCAAGCAAGAAAGTGATCGCATGTTCAAGCGAACAGATGGGTCCACTTGGTACACGTCGGACAACATTTTCGATGAACGGTTCTTCCGCTTTCCCGAAAAATTACGGAAAGACTGAACAATCGCCCATTGCAAAGTAGCGACCGGCCAAAACTAGGTGGCCAAGCACAAACCAGTTGTGCGAATGCCATCCAGGTGGAGCCGATCCCAGCCCACGACGGAAACACAGACCATCGCCTAATACAATTCAAGACGTGCCGGAAATTCATTTCCCGAATTCAACCGAACCAAAAAACCTGTCGGCCTATCTGTATCCAGAAAGCGACGACTAGCATCGCAAGCAAAAAAACGGTGGGACAACGCGCCCAAGCGTCATCCCACCGCTCAATACAAACTCCGCGAGAGAAAATCACCGCGTCATCGATCGCAATCCCACACCACGATCGTCTCAGCAATGACCCGCTCAGCCATGCGTTGGGCGATCCACTCGGATAGCCCTCGGCCGGTACCAAATGCATCGACCAATCACACAGAAAGCTCGGCCCGTAAGTTTGGATTGTTCGTGAAAGGCCGGTAAGAGCGTCAACAAGTGACGACCGTAACGATTATGACGATCGTTCCCAAGGAAGCCTTCTCGCTGGCCGCTCATTTTGGCATGATGCAAGGATGAGCATACGGCCCTTTCGCAACTCTGACCTGCCGCAACTGCTGGAAATATGGATCCAGCACTTCTCCGCATTTGGGCGACCGCCGATTGTCAGCTTGTCAAAATTCGAGCAGGCAGTCGTAGCCCGAGTCTTTTTTCAACCATCAAACTTGCTGGTGAATGTTGGACCAGAGGGTCCCACGGGCTGGATCGCCTTTGCACCCTGCCGACCTGATTCAACAAAATTCTACATTTGCGCTTTTTGCTTTTTGCCTACGGATGATCAAGTCGGCAAAGAATTGCTGCTTGCCGCAGAAACACGTTGTATCGAAGCGGGACTCTCGAAAATTCAAGTTGGTTTGATCCGAGACGAGACCTATGGATACGCGGGACTGGATCCACTTGGCCACGGAACGGCGATTTCCCTGCTGGACCACCAAACCATCAGCCTGCTGAAAGCGGCCGAATTCGTAGCGGAACCAGAATTCGTTCAGATGGTTGCCACCACGTTCCAGTACCGGCCACCGGTGAATCGTGATGCGATTCAACTGAGACGCAACGCCCGGATCACACAAACGCCGCACGTTTATCATGCTCCCCGCCAAGCGGCAGCGATGTCGCATATGGATGTTGAAAAAATCCAGTTACTGAATGCCAGCGGGGAAGAATTGGCCGCGATTTCGCTTTGGTGCAGTGATCCGGAAGCAGAAGTCATGGATCCAGTGATGGCAATCATTGACTTGGGAGCCTGCCATGAACGTGGCACCATGACCTCAGCCGAATGCTATCTGATTGGAGCAACCCTGCAACGATTGGAGCAGCAGCGGGTAACGAACGTTGAAATCGTCGTTGACTGCAAGAATACCGAGCTGATTTCCCAGTTGGAAATGCTGAAATTTCAGGCAGGACAGCGGGGGACAGCTTGGCAAAAAAGAGCTCAATAATTTCCAAAACGCTCGGATGCCCCACCCACTACCTCTTCAGAACGCGCTTGCCGGGCTGATCACTGGTCTGCCCTAGATGAACGTATTCGATCGCGGTGAATCGCGAACTCGACCTAAGCAACTTGCCACCCGCGACCCATTGGCTACAGCAACAAACCGGTCGGCAGCAAAGTTGGTAGAATTCCCGGACCTATCCATTGTCTTTTTCACCCCAGGATGTTGCTTGTGAACGTGCGCCTGTCGACTACCCTCGCCCTCGCCCTGTTGGTGGCGGGTTGGAACCCGCCATCTGGACAATCCCAAGAAGGAATCGATGTGTCAAATTCTCCACTGCTAAAACCTTGGACGGGGCCCCATGGTGGTGTCCCACCCTGGAACTTGGTTCGTCAAGAAGAATTCGTCCCAGCCTTCAAGGAAGCGATTCGGATCAGCCAGGCAGAAATCGAGGTAATTGCTGAAAACCCCGAACCGGCAACCTTCGAAAATACGATGGTTGCTTATGAGAATTCGGGCAGGACGATGAGTCGGTTGCAGTCGATCTTCTTTGTCTACACATCGAATCTCAATGTTGGCCCAATGCCCGACTTGGAGAAAGTTGTGGTTCCGATGCTGTCGGAATTCGAAGACAGCGTGTACCAGAACGAGAAGCTGTTTGCTCGGATCGCTGCTGTTTACAACAGCGACGCGATGAAGAACAAAGAGCTTAATCTCGCCCAGCGGCGACTGGTGGACGATCTTTACAAGACATTTCTACGCAAGGGGGCGGCTCTCAACTCTGCGGAGAAAGCCAAACTGTCGCAGATGAACACTCGTTTGGCTCGCCTATTCACTGATTTCAGCCAGAACGTCCTGGAAGACGAACAAGGCTATGTCACCTGGATCGACGACAAAGCCGACTTGGCTGGGTTGCCGGACAGCGTTGTCGCCGCCATGGCGGCTGCTGCCGAAGCAAGAAACAACAAGGGTGGAAAATGGGCGGTGACCAATACCCGCTCGTCCATGGATCCCTTTCTCACGTACGCCGACAATCGACCGCTACGCGAGAAAGTGTGGCGTAATTATTACAGTCGCGGCGACAACGGCGACGAGCATGACAACAATCGGATCATCGCGGAAATCCTCCGAATTCGAGCGGCCCGAGCCAAGCTGCTGGGCTACAAGACACATGCTCATTGGCGGATGGAACCGACCATGGCCAAAGACCCTCAAGCCGCAATGGACTTGATGATGAAAGTTTGGCCCAAAGCGTTAGCACGGGTCAAAGAGGAAGTTGCCGATATGCAGGCGATCGCGGATGCCGAGGGAGTCAAAATCAAAATCGCCCCCTGGGACTACCGCTATTACGCCGAAAAAGTCCGCAAAGACAAGTACGATCTCGATTTCAACGAAGTCAAACCGTACCTGCAACTGGACAAGCTAATCGAAGCCATGATGTGGGCTTCTACCGAACTGTATGGCCTGCATTACAAGCAACTCAGCGGCATCCCTGTCTTTCATCCCGACGTGACGGTGTGGGAAGTCACCGATGCCGATGGCCAACACGTTGGTCTTTGGTACCTCGATCCCTACGCCAGAGAAGGGAAGCGGAGTGGTGCCTGGATGACTGATTATCGCGCCCAGGAAAACATGAACCAATCGATCACCCCGATCGTGTCCAACAACTCGAACTTCATCGAAGGTGCCGACGATGAGCCTGTGCTGATCTCATGGGACGACGCGGTCACGCTGTTCCATGAGTTTGGCCACGCGTTGCACGGCTTGCTTAGCAACGTCAAGTATCCATCACAGTCCGGGACTTCCGTTGCCCGCGATTACGTTGAGTTCCCCTCCCAAATCAACGAGCATTGGCTGGAAACGCCAGAAATTTTGAACCAGTTCGCGGTTCATTACAAAACTGGCGAACCAATCCCCCAAGCGTTGCTGGACAAGATTCGCAAAGCATCCAAATTCAACCAGGGGTATGCCACCACCGAATATCTTGCCAGTGCTCTGATCGATATGAAGCTGCACCTCGCCGGCGATGTCGATATCGACCCCGACAAATTTGAGCGAGAAACGCTCGCCGAGATGGGAATGCCCGAGGAATTACCAATGCGTCACCGAACTCCTCAATTCATGCATATTTTCAGCAGCGATGCCTATTCAGCCGGCTACTACAGTTACCTGTGGGCCGATGCGTTGACAGCGGATGCTGCCGAAAGATTTGAAGAAGCAGGTGGATTCTATGACCCCGAAGTCGCCAAGAGTCTTCACGACAACGTGATGAGTATCGGTGACACGATTGATGCCGCCGACGGTTTTCGACAATTTCGGGGCCGAGACGTCGACACCACCGCGTTGTTGCGAAAACGCGGATTTCCCGTCGACTGATCAGTCCCGACGGATCAGTCGACAAGGAAAATTGATGCGGGTTCAGCCAACAGCTGACGCCGGCACAATCGCCGATGCTGGGCCAAGACCGGCTCAGCATCGTGCTGCTTCGAACGTCGAACAGGGCAATCTTAAAGCCAACAGTACCGGCCAACGGATGAGCGGTTAGGCGGTAGCCGCCGGTACCAACAATTCGATTCTGGGGAACCCAAGTCGGTTACCTTATTTGAACAAATTGCCAACGACCCAACACCCTCAAAGGTGATTCCGGTCCACTTCACAACACATATTCGATCTCATGAGTGAAACCTGGACCACCGTCGCCAACTGTGAATCCGTGACAGCGGCATCGCCAAAGGAAGTCGTTGTGGGCGAACACATTCTGGCGATTTTCCGGCATCAAAATCGCTTGTTTGCAATCGACGGAATGTGTGCTCATCAGGGTGGTCCGATCGCGGAAGGCGAAGTCGCCCACGGATGCGTGACCTGTCCTTGGCATGGCTGGCAGTACGAACTGGAAACAGGAATTCAGACGGTCAACCGCCAACCACTCCAGCGGACGTACGAGGTCCGAGAACTGAATGGGGAAATCCAAGTCCGTCTCTAGGACAGCGCCCCCCCCTCGGCATCGGACTTCCGCTTCCCACTTCTCACTTAACGCCTCCACGCTACAATCACCGCGTGCGTTGGATGTGCCGAATTTCCCGCGAAGGAGCTGTGCTGTGGTGCCGCTAACTACGACGATTTTGAAACAAAATGCGAATTTGATTCGACTTACCTTTGCTTGCGCGATGCTGCTGAGTCTGAACGGCCCGGCGAAATTCGCGGTGGCCCAGGACGCTGGCGGAAACCAATCCAGCGGGGGGAAGCAATCAGCAAAACCATCAGGCGGAGCGGTGATGAATATTACGGAAATTGAGGGCATCTCAGAGTATCAACTCGATAACGGGACCCGCGTGCTGCTTTTCCCCGATGCCAGCAAAGAGGTGGTAACGGTCAACATGACTATTTTTGTCGGCTCTCGACATGAAGGTTATGGCGAAGCTGGCATGGCACATTTGTTGGAGCACATGCTGTTCAAAGGCACCCCAACACATCCCGATATCCCCAAGGCATTGAAGGACCGTGGTGCCGGACGATCGATGAATGGCACGACCTGGACCGACAGAACCAATTACTATGAAACCTTGCCAGCAACCGGTGATAATCTTGAATTCGCGATTCGCCTGGAAGCGGATCGCTTGGTCAATAGCCTGATTCGCGGCGAAGACCTCGAATCGGAAATGACCGTTGTACGCAACGAATTCGAGAGTGGCGAAAATCAGCCGACTCGCGTCCTGATGCAGCGAATGCAATCGGCCGCCTTCGAATGGCACAACTACGGTCGGACGACTATCGGAAACCGCAGCGATATCGAGCGAGTTCCCGTCGTGCGACTGCGAAAGTTCTATCGCAAGTATTACCGCCCCGACAACGTCATGCTGGTCGTCGCCGGGAAGTTTGAACCGGAGGAAGCCCTCAAACACATTGAAACCTATTTCGGTGCGATTCCTCGTCCCGAACAGCCAATCGACGGCACCTACACAACCGAACCACCACAAGATGGTGAGCGAACGGTCGTTGTCCGCCGAGTGAGCGAAATCCAATTGGCAGGTGCCGCCTATCACATTCCGGCCTCCAGCCACCCAGACTATCCGGCCATTCAGGTGCTGTCGTACATCCTCGGAGACGAGCCGAGTGGTCGACTCTATCGTCAATTGGTCGAAACGGAGATCGCGTCGAATATTTACGCCTTCAGTTTTGCTTTCGCAGAGCCAGGCCTGCTGCTGGCGATGGCTGAGCTTCCTGTGTCGGAATCGATTGAGCAGGCCCGTGTCAAGCTGATCGAAGCGTTGGAACAATCCTTCAGAGAAGAGCCGATCACGGAGAAAGAGGTCGATCGGGCAGTCCAGCAGCTCCTCAAACAGCGTGAACTGGCAGCATCCGATAGTGACAAGATCGCCATCTCACTCAGCGATTGGGCCGCCCAGGGTGATTGGCGGCTCTATTTTCTGCATCGTGATCGACTCGAAAAACTTACCCGTGACGATGTCCAGCGAGTGGCAGAAAAGTACCTCGTACGGAACAACCGAACCGTTGGACTATTCATCCCGAGTGAAGAATCTGATCGGATCAAAATTCCAGAAGCTCCAAATTTGGCGGAAGTGCTAAAGGGCTACAAAGGTCGCGAAGCGGTTGCAGCAGGTGAGCAAATCACGCCAGAACCGATGGCGATCGAGCAACGCACCCTGCGAGGCGAACTGATGGACGGAATTCAGTACGCACTGTTGCCGAAAAAGACACGGGGCGAGACGGTTTCGCTGGCGATGACCCTCCGCTTCGGAACAGGCGAGACGCTGAAGGGAAAAGTGGCCGCTGTCGAACTGCTCGGAATCCTGATGGCGAGGGGTACCGACAAACTTGATTACCAAGAATTGCAAGATGAGCTGACTCGTTTGCGGGCTGAATTGTCGATGAATTCGACGATCGGACTGCTGCAGGCTTCATTCCGAACCAAGCGAGAATCTCTGCCCGAGGTGATTGGCTTACTTGGCGATTTACTTCGCCGGCCACGGCTCGATGCTCTGGAACTCGAGGTCATCCGCCGACAATTGATTACAGGACTCGAACGAGGCACGAGCGAACCTCAGGCGGTCGCACCCCGCAGCGTCCGACGCCGGTTGTCCCCATACCAACCTGACGATGTCTTGTACGTCCCGTCAGTGGAGGAAGAAATCGCCATGTATCGGAACGTCACGGTCGATGAAATCCGAGACCTACATGCCGAATTCCTGGGAGCCCAGGCCGGGGAAATCTCCATCGTCGGTGATTTCGACCCAGATGAAATCAAAGGCTTACTGAAAGCCGAACTGCGAGGGTGGAAAACAGATCAGCCCTACGTCCGTGTCGGTCGCGATCCTCACCCCGAAATCGGCGGTGACTTGGACCTGATTGAGACCCCAGATAAAGCAAATGCTTTCTTCTTTAGCAGCCAACAGTACGCTTTGGCCGATGACCATCCCGACTACGCTTCGCTTGTCCTTGGAAACTTTATCCTCGGAGGTGGCTCACTGAGCAGCCGGCTTGGAAATCGTGTCCGCCAACAGGAGGGATTATCCTACGGCGTCCGAAGTGGTATCTCGGCCCGTGCCCGCGACGAACGCGTCGATTTCACACTTTACGCCATCACGAATCCACAAAACAAAGATCGTTTGATGGAAGTCATGATGGAAGAAATCGACCTGCTGCGTAAAGATGGCATCACGGAAGCTGAATTGGAAGAAGCTAAGACGGCTTATCTGCAAGCGTCACGTGTGCAACGAAGCAATGACAACGCGTTGACGAGTGAACTCCTCGGTACGATCTTCAACGAGCGTACAATGAGCTACCACGCCGAGCACGAAGCTCAGATCCGTGCTGCAACGGTCGAAAGCGTCAACGCTGCGGTCAAGAAATACATTGACCCAGAGCGATTAGTGACCGCCGTTGCAGGCGATTTCGAAGCCCAAAAATAGCTTCGAATTGAAACGACGACATTCGCACGATGGGTAACGTTGTGCGAATGTCTTTTCAAGATAGCGAGCGAGGCGAGATTCTTCCCCGAGATGCCTTCCGAACTCAACCTCCGCAATTGGCCACGCCCTCGGACTTCGCAAGTGAATCAGGTTGGACCGCATTGATGCGGTCAGACCGGCTTCCACCTGAAACAAAGAAGCGAGCTGACGCATCTCTGAAGTCACCGAGGAGACGCTGTGAACATAGACACAGCATAGGTTGATCAGCTGGAGAATCTTCGACCCATGGATGCTCACTTTGCTTCGACCTTGTCCCTTTCGCACACGAGGGCCGGTGTTTCTTTTTAGTTGGAAACTGATTCGCAACAAATCAACCGCATGGCATTGTGCAACCACAGCGTTCACGTCCGTCCTCTGCCGAGGAAACGACCAATAGCGACTGCCTAACCTGGGGAAGACTGCCTAACCTGGGGAAGGATGCTACGTCGTGTTTTTTACAGAACCTGACAAGACGTCCTGAGACTCGCTCCGTTAGTTAAAATCCCTTTTCGCCGCTTACTCTTATTCAGCTTCGTGACACTCGTGCGGCAACCTGAGTAGCAACAGGACGTCGCTTGATGCTAGCCCGATTAAATCATGCTTTCTGCGAATACGTTCGGCATACCATGCGGAAGCAACAAGCAAGTAAGCCGGCGGTCGAATCCCCCGCTGCTGACCCTAAATTCGCTGTCCGTGTCAAACCAGGGCGACGCGCATCAGGTCTATAAACGG
>JBMYRF010000017.1:29528-145538 GCA_049602075.1 Rubripirellula sp. | reverse complement strand
CAACCCATGCCTGGCCCCAACCCATGCCTGGCCCCAACCCATGCCTGGCCCCAACTCACCCCAACTCACTCACGATCAAGGGGCAAATAAAAATCGCTTCCAAGTCCACCAGCCAACTTGGCAAAGCCGTGAATTTAGTGAGAGTTTGCGGTCACAAAGAGGGCCAGGTAAGCCGCGTTATCGTGGACAAGTTTTTGAAATAATTCCCATGCTTACGCGAACTTCAGGGAGTCGATGCCACACGGAACATCAACTTTAACGGTTATGGGATTTGCGCCCTGCGACCGGCACAACCACTAATGTCGATACCAGTGGAATAACGATAACAGTCACAGAGAAACCAGGTGAGCCGACAATATCGTTGTAAAGTTGCAGCCGAATCGATTTCGGCTTGCGAAAGGTTTCCCCTGTGAGTGAATCATCTCGAAGAACAAAGTCCCGGTTTCCAAGGCTGACGGCTGGAAATTCCCCACTTTCCAATCGGGTGGCTAATCGAAGATTCAAGCAGGACTCAGCAAACAGTCCGTCTCGCTTCAGTCTTTCCGTTCGCCGCAACTCAACAGATCACCTTTGTAACGCTTGCCTGTTGTTGCTGAGCTTGGTGATCTTGTCTCTGCTAGAGGGTTGCTCTCGCTCGCAATACCGCGTGAATGCTGACCGCGAAGCCTATCACACGATTGCTGAGCGGAATCATGATCCCCGCTGGGCGGTTCCAAAGATCGGTATCGAGATGGACCGGCGTAGCCGCTATTTCGATCCCTATAACCCAGACTGCTCCCCGATGCCGATGGACGATCCGGCATCAAATCGTTACATGCGGAGGGTAGATGGCAAGAAAGGCTGGAAGCACTGGTGGGACAATGGAATTCGCTCGAGCCTCGAAAATCCGATTTGGGAGGCAAGTCTTGGTGACTTTGTCCAACTCACCGATGAAGGTGCGGTTCCCTTAGATGCCGATTCTGCTTTGCAGCTCGCTTACCTGAATTCTCCTCAGAATCAGCGGGCACTCGAAACGCTTTATCTCTCGTCGCTCGATGTGACAGGTGAACGTTTCCGTTTGGACACACAGTTCTTCGGGGGCCATCGCACGACGTACGATCATCGGGGCAACATTATCCCAGCAACCATCGCCTACGTGCCAGCAGCTGGTAAATATTTGGTGACAGGCCCGTTTAATGGCCTAGAGAGCAATCGTCTCGACCTGACAGGTGACTTAGCGGCTCGAAAACGATTCGCTACAGCTGGCGATTTGCTCGTCGGTTTTGCGAACTCATTCGTGTTCGAATTCACGGGCGGCGATGCAAGCCTCTCGAGTTCACTTGCTAACTTCTCTTTCATTCAGCCTTTGCTGAGGGGCGCGGGTCGAGACATCGCACTCGAACAACTCACACGGGGAGAACGCCGGTTACTCGGAAACCTCAGAGCCTACAGCCAGTTTCGTCAAGGCTTCTTAACCGAGATCGTGATTGGTGAGTCAGGAGTAACAGGACCACAGCGATTTGGCGCAAGCACCGTACTCCAATCATTCTCCGGATTCGGTGGTGTGGGAGGTTACCTCGGTTTGCTCCAGCAAGCCCAACAAATCCGGAACACCGAGGGCAACTTAAGGTTGCAGTTGCGTACGCGAAATCGCCTTGAGGCTTTGTACGAAAACGAGCTAATTGACATCGTTCAAGTCGATCAGTTTCGGCAAAATATCGAAGCCACACGCGCAAACCTACTCGATCAGCAGAACCTGCTGCAACTTGCAGTAGACAATTACATAACGAAGACACTTGGTCTTCCCCCTGATCTTCCTGTCGATATCGACGAAACGTTGGTCGAGGGTTTTCAACTGATTCCAGTTGAAGCAAATCCAATTCTTGAATCCCTGCTCGAAATGCAAACGCGCATTGGATCAATTGGTGAGCTCATCGATCTGACAATACGAATTGAGTTGCTGGAGGAGCAGGTGCCGACACTTGCCCAACAGGACATTGATCGTATCGACGCAGTCTTGATCGAATTGCAGGGAATCGTCGAAGCGGTTGCCCGGCGGTTGGGAAGTGTGCCCGAAAAACAACGTGTGGTCCTCAGCGAAGAGGATGAAACAGCAGCGGACATTGATCACATTGACCAAGCCGCTCGCAGTCGAATTATTTCACTGATCGAAACCGGTGGTGAGCAACTCCGGCAGACCTTCGACGACGCCGCCGTCAAGCTAGAAATCCTGTCCCAGAATTTGTCGGAGGACAGTCTCGAAACGACCACCGAGGAAAACGCCGCGTGGCTAACTGAAACCCTTGAATTGTGTCAATCAATTGTGCTCATTCAATCCAAAGCGATCAACATTTCGGCTGAACCGGAACTGGTGCTACAGGATGTCCAACAGTTGATCGCACCGGTTGAGGAGCTGTTCGCTGTCGCGAGAGTTGACGTCGAACGCATGAAAGAAGCTGTTCCACAGCGTGAACGCTTTATGAGCGATGAAGAAAAACGCTTCTTTAAACGAGACCGGGAGCGTCTGCGTGAACGATTGAACGAATTAGAGACTGGCGAAAATGGATTTGGATACACGATCGACAAGCTCAATACGATCCAACAGGAATCCCCAACACTATCAGACGTCCAGATAACAAAGCGACTGACAGCATGGATCCAGGGGTACTTGCAACTGGTCGAGCGATTGTCGTTGATTCCTGCTCAGGCTCGGCTCGAAGTAATTACCGTTGAAAAGGTTGACTTGGATCCGGACAAAGCCTTTCAGATTGCATTGGAGAATCGGCTCGACTTCATGAATGGGCGCGCCGTCCTGGTTGATCGCTGGCGTGAGATTCAAGTCGCCGCCGACGCCTTGCAATCGAACCTCACCATTACGGGGAGCGGTGATGTCAGCACCGCTCGAAATAATCCAGTCGACTTTCGTGCTGCAACTAGCTCCATTCGATTGGGACTCGAATTTGATGCACCGTTAGCTCGCTTATTGGAACGAAACGGTTATCGAGAAAGCTTGATTGAATTTCAACGCAATCGGCGAAATCTGATTCAATCTGAAGATGACTTGCAAAAGGGCCTTCGGGCGCTTTTGCGAACGCTGGAACAACGACGATTACAGCTCGATATTCAGCGTCGGGCCGTTTCCATTGCGTTACGCCGGGTCGATCAAACGCAACTTTCCCTGGTGACTCCACCGCCGCAAAGCCAACCTGGTGTGCGGGTTCAAATCAGTCCCACCACCGCGATTAACCTGCTGAGTGCTCAAAGCTCTTTGCAATCATCCCAAAACAGTTTTTTAGCTGCTTGGCTGCGATATTACGCCTCACGGCTTCGCTTGTATCGAGAGCTTGGGGTAATGCAACTCGATTCGTCAGGTCGCTTGATTGAGAGTTCAGTCGACTTCATCTCAGCACCCCAGGCAGGCGAGGTTGAACCGATCGAGACACTAAGGCCACCTGCGGCCGATGGCTTGTTGGAATCATTGCCGGCACCCCAAGGAACAGTTGAAGAGTCGATCGAAGGGGGCAGTTCGGCATCCGTTGAATCCGACACTCCCCCAGAAGTATTAGAGGACGAAGCAGCTTCAGAGGACGAAGCAGCTTCAGGGGACGGAGCAACCTCCGGGGATGAAGCAAACTCAGAGGATGAAGCAACTCCCGTAGCCGCCGCATCTCCAGCGGAAGCCGAGCTTCAGCTGGCAAATCCTACGAAGGTTGACCGAACGGGCTTCAACAACGGCGATAACGCGAATCCCCAAGAAACTCCGGTGGATTCAGACCGCCCCGACGAAATCCCGGCCGTCCCGGACACCGCCAGCGAAGCAGAATCGATTCCGGACGCGCCTTCCACCGAAACTTCGATGGAGGAAACGGATCTTCCCCCTGAGTCACCCATTCTTCCCGAACCGACCCTTCAGCCACCGCAGTAAAATCAAAGTAGTCCCGGTTGCTTGGGCCCTGGGACGCATCAATTGCGTGAGAATACTAGGATCGTGTCCACGAATGGGATCCCAGCGTGGTTTAACATAGTGGAGTACTCCCAAAAAACATCTTCTTCCTAACAACATGATGTCCGTTTCTGAACCATTACCAACCGAGCCTTTGAATACGCCGCCGGAAAATCCCAGCGGCGGTTTCGAACGGGAGAGCTCCGGATTTGTGGCACGCGCGGCGGCTGCGATCGGAGCGGTGCTTATCTTGGGCGCTGTGGCTGCCGTTGTATTCATGCCGAGTTCAGCAGACGATTCGGCAGCAATTTTGACACACACGATCGCCCGTGCTGATCTAACGGTGTCAGTCACCGAACAGGGAACGCTTGAGAGTTCCAACAATACGGAGGTGAAATGCAAGGTCCGCGGCTTTAGCCTCGTCACCTTTGTTGTGCCCGCCGGAACCTACGTCGAAGAGGGTCAAGAGCTGGTGCGTTTGGACACCAAGGTGATTGAGGAACAGCACAGCCTCACGAAAACCAACACCTTCATCGCGCAGGCGACACTGGCACAGACCGAAGCGAATGTTGAGAAAGCGAAGATCGCGATTGAAGCGTACGAACAAGGTCGATTCCGATCGCAGCTACAAGCTCTTGAAAAAGAGTTGGCCGCCCATAAACGCAACCTGCGAACGGCTCGCAAGATGCATGATCGATCCCGCGCATTATTCCGACAGGGATATGTCACCGATCTCCAGGCGGATGGGTACGCATTCACGGTGACGCAAGCAGAACTGGAATTGAAGGTCAAAGAGACGGAGATCAAAGTTCTTAAAGAGTTCACTCGGAAGATGCAGATGGAGATGCTGAACGGCAACAAGACGGCTAGCGAATCAAAACTTGCCGCCGATCTCGCAGGATTGGCGATGGAAGTCAAGCGGCGTGATCGGGCCGCTCAAGAACTCGAGGATTGTGTGATCCGCGCCGAAAAGAGTGGACTTGTCATTTACCCCTCAGCCGCATCCTGGAAAACAACTCCAGATATCACAGAAGGAGCGACCGTCCGAAAAGACCAAGTGCTCCTGCTCATGCCGGACTTGACCCAAATGCAAGTCAAGCTCGGGATCCACGAATCGGTCATTGACCGCGTTCGCCCGGGTTTAAAAGCCATCGTCACACTTCCCGACCGCACGCTCGAAGCGAGCGTCTCTAACGTCGCCTCGGTGACGCGGCCAGCTGGCTGGTGGACTGGCAATGTTGTGAAATACGACACGGTCATCGAACTTCCACAGGAAGCCGGACTTAAACCAGGGATGAGTGCGGAGATCGATGTGATCTTGGCGAAGCATGAAAATGTTTTGACGATCCCCGTCGCAGCGGTCGTCGAAACTGAAGAAGGCGATTTTTGTTGGGTAACCACTCCATCCGGGCCGCAGCGTCGGATCCTTCAACTTGGCGATAGTAACGACGTCTTTATCGAGGTGGTCGCGGGCCTAAAAGAAGGCGAAGAAGTCGTTTTGAATCCGACCGCCTTGATCAATGAGGCGGAAGAGGAAGCACGCAACACACTGACGCAACGCTCACCACAAGTTGATGACGCGAGTCAGCCTACCAAAAAATCTTCCGGTGACCGAAAGGATGAGAGCGAGTCTGATCGTCAGGCAACGACAAAGGATGAGGTCGACGTATGAAAATTGCCGCTATCTTTTTGTCGGTAATCGTCGTGCTGGGTGCCACCGCGGCAACGTTGTTTCCGAAAACCGACGCAGTCGCAACTTCAGGCCCGGTTTCGACGCACCGAATTGAGCGTGGCGAATTATTGGTCACGGTTACCGAACAGGGAACGCTTGAGAGCTCCAACAATACGCAAGTCAAATGCCGAGTTCGAGGTGACAACACGATCACGTACGTCATTGAAAGCGGTACCAAGGTCGAAACAGGTAACCTCTTGGTACAGCTTGAGACCCTGGCGATTGAGGAAGAAATCAGTGAGCGGACAAAGTTCTTCCATCTGGCAGAGTCTCAAGCGGCCCGATCTGCTGCCGATGTCGAAAAAGCGAAGTTGGCGATACAGGAATATGAAGAGGGACGCTTCATCTCCGAACTTGCTTCTCTTGAAAAAGACCTCGCCATTGCAAGATCACGACTGCTGAACGCAAAGAATCGTTTACAGCACTCGCGAATGCTCTCCCGAAGCGAATACACGAGCGATCTTGAGGTGGAAGAAAAAGTCTTTGCCGTCTCGCAGGCAAATTTAACTTTGGAACTGACGCTCACCAATATTGAAGTGTTGAAAAAATACACGAAGAAAGAAGAAATTATTCGGCTACAAGGTGAATTGAAAGCCGCAAAAGCAACACACGAAGCAGACGCCGAAAGAGCATTAGCCGACAAACAACGCCTTGAGCGGGCACAAAAGGAATTGAAAGCTTGCACCATCATCGCTGACCGACCTGGATTGGTGATTTACCCCACCGGTGAAGAGTGGAAAGACGCCCCAGAAATCGAAGAGGGAGCAACCGTTCGAAAGGATCAAACGCTGCTTTTGATGCCCGATCTGAATCAAATGCAGGTGAAGGTCGGCATTCACGAATCCATCATCGATCGGATGCGACTCGGCATGAATGCAAATGTAACCCACAACCGAATCCCATTGCTCGGTGAGGTGACGTATGTCGCATCGGTCGCCAAACCTGCCGGATGGTGGACCGGAAATGTCGTCAAATACGATGCGATCGTCGCATTACCACCAAGGGAAGGACTTCGCCCCGGAACCAGTGTCGAAGTCGAAATCGTTATCGCCCAGCATGACAACGCGCTACTTGTGCCGGCAACAGCTGTCATTGAAACCCAGCTCGGATTTGCCTGCTGGGTAAAAGGAAACGCCGAACCACAACGCAGATCCGTCGTCTTGGGGGATAGCAGTGAGATGTTCATCGAAGTGCTAGAAGGTCTTTCGGAAGGCGATGAGGTCATCATTGATCCTCTGGCGAATGTCGCAAAGGCGCAAGTTGAAGTTTCGCTTTCGTTGCAGGCACAAAAAGAAAGCGATCCCTATCTGGACCTTTAAGGCAACCATGACCACCCTCAGTATTCACCACCGGCAAACAATCCACCCCTCCAAGCGAGTTCCCTTCCTTTCGACTTACCTACTTTCGAATTACCCCACGCCACAACACCAGCCCGCCTCAGCAACCGGCAGGCTCTCCAGACAGAACAACTGCTTCGCTAAATCAATTCAACGATCTCGCATCTACCTTCGGGCAGGCACCGCGTTGCTGAGTCAGGTGTGGGGCTACTAAGTTCCAAAAAGTAAACAGACGCGAGTGAAAACTACCGAAACCTTTTTCGATGTTGGCAAACCGCCAAATACCACCCTCCCTCTACTGAAATGGGGCGTGGGCCTGATCGCCGTTTGCGTGCTTGGTTGGACAGCCATCGCTCTCGCCGGAAACTTCAAAAAACCGAATGCGCAAGTTGGACTGACACATCAAATTTCGCGTGGCGACTTGAGCGTGACGGTCGAAGAGCAGGGAATTCTCGAGAGTGCTGAAAACATTGAAATCAAATCAAAGGTCCGTGGCAGAAATGCCGTTTTGTGGATCATCGAAAGTGGAGCCTTCGTGAAGGAAGGTGAGGAATTGGTGCGTCTCGATTCATTTTTTATCCAAGAGCAAATTGACGAGCGCACGAAGTATTCGAATTGGTCCCAATCGGCGGCTGACGGTTCAGCGGCAAATGTCGCTCGCTCGGAAATTGCAGTCTCCGAATATGAACAAGGGCGTTATCAGTCCGAATTAATGGCGTTAGAGAAAGATGTCGTTGTGGCGGAAGCGACTGTTCGAAACGCAATTGATAAATTGCAGCATGTCACGGCCATGGCCAAAAGCGGCTACACGAGTGAATTAGAAATTGAAGCACAAGATTTTGTTGTCAAGCAGGCGAAGTTGAACCTAAACCTAAAACAAACCCAACTAGATGTCTTGAAGAAATTTACCTTCAAAGAACAGATGCAAACCTTAACCGGAAATCTAACTTCGGCCGAAGCGCGGCATAAAGCGAATGTCGAGCGGGCGATGGCCGATGCTTCGCGCCGAGATCGCGCTGTCGAAGAATTGCAACATTGCGTGATCAAGGCCGATCGTAGCGGGTTAGTGATTCACCCCAACGCCGCGAAATGGGAAACGGGACCGATTGCTGAAGGTACCAACGTCCATAAGGACCAAGTACTACTGCTGATGCCGGACCTTGAACAGATGCAAGTCAAAATTGGAGTTCATGAATCGAGTGTGAAACGAGTTAAAACTGGGCAGAAAGCCAAGGTTACCCTGGCCGATGGCACCCTTGATGGCGTCGTTTCGAACGTTGCAAGCATCACCAAACCCGCCGGTTGGTGGACCGGAAATCAAGTCCGCTACGACACATTGGTCGCCCTTCCTTCCCAACCCAACCTAAGACCTGGAATGAGTGCCGAGGTGCTGATCACGGTCGCTGAGCATAGAAATGTGTTGCTGATCCCAGTGGCAGCGGTTGTTGAGCGTGACGAGCGTTTCTTTTGCTGGGTAAAAACGGCACGCACAGATACATTCACAAAACCAGTGCGAAAAGAAATTCAAATTGGCGACAGCAATGAGATTTTTTCTGTTGTAGAAGGCGGCTTGCTGGAGGGCGATTTCGTGTTGCTTAACCCGGCTGCCCATGAACAAATCGTTACGCCTGAAAACGAGTCCGAAACCACCGATCTCAATGCCTCACCTGCTGAAACTCGCGAAGCCGTGGAGGCCAGCTAAAGTGAATCCCAAATCAAACACCTTGCAAAGATATTTCGACAACGGCTTCAGCTAGAAATGGAGGGACAAAAGGTATCATTGATCCGACAGCGCTCGAACAGAACCTTCGCGTTGCCATCACTTTCACAATGCAAAACTTTCGTGTTGCACAACTAGCTACCACTACCATTCATCGTTTCGGCCTTGAATGGTCCCACCACTAACGCCCTTCAGAATCTGACGTACTTAATCACTTGATTGCTCAGTTTTTCCAAACCGTTGTGCTCGGCATCAAAAGCCTACTCGTGCAAAAGCTACGAGCAGGACTTGCAGCGTTGGGGATTTTTATTGGCACATCAACGGTAATTTGGCTCGTAGCGATGGGCGAAGGAGTGAGCTACCGAGCTCAACAGCAAATCCTTGAGCTTGGCGCCAAGAACGTGATCGTTCGAACCATGCAACCAAACGCAGGCAGTGCCGAAGAAGCCAATAATCGAGTCAAAACTTATGGTCTGCTGAGAGCGGATTACCGACGCATCGTCGAGAACATCCCAAACATTCGTCGTGCCATCCCAATGCGCGAATTGCGTTTTGAACTCCGTTTGGATGACCGAACCGCTGACGCGAAACTAGTCGGTTGCGTCGAGGAATACCTGGAATTAAATCGGCTCGAAATCGCACGCGGACGCTGGCTCTCGGGACGCGATCGCGGCAACAAGGTCATCGTGTTGGCAAGCGATACCGCAAAGCGATTGTTTCCTTATGAAAATCCGATCGGCAGAGCCATTTGGGTTGGCAGTGAGTTCTACACAGTGATCGGTCAGACAAAAGATCGCACTGCATCAGCAGCAATTGGCGGCAGCCTTGACTCACGAGACTACAACCTCGACGCCTACATTCCGCTTAAAACCCTGCGGCAACGCGTTGGTGACCTGGTAATGAAACGCGTGGGCGGTGGCCAGGGATCGAACTTCGTTGGCGAAGACGTCGAATTGAGCCAAATCACGGTTGAAGTCAACAACATTGAAGAAGTCGACGAAACGGCTCAGATTATTGAAACACTGCTAAGCAAGTATCACGACCAGGAAGATTATGCTGTCGTTGTTCCGCGAGAACTTTTACGCCAAGCAGAGCGAACTCGAATGATGTTCAACGTCTTACTGGTGGTGATTGCTGGAATTTCACTTCTTGTCGGCGGCATTGGCATTATGAATATCATGCTGGCCACGGTGACTGAACGAACTCGGGAAATTGGTGTCCGCCGAGCGTTGGGTGCGACACGGAGTGATATCATCAGTCAGTTCCTGACAGAAACAGTCGTGCTAACAGCAGGAGGTGGATTGCTAGGCGTTTTGTTCGGTCTTTCTGTTGGTCCGATTTTTCGCATCGTGAAAAATGTCATCACTGCAATCTCACCAGACGCTTTACCGCCCATCGTCCATTCGCTTGAACCCCGGATCGCGCTCTGGTCAGTCTTACTCTCCTTAGGGATTTCGCTCGGCGTAGGCGTCGTATTTGGTGTTTATCCAGCGCGTCGGGCGGCTTACCTAGATCCGATCGAGGCGCTCCGGCATGAATAAAAAGTACACGATCTTTCTTTTTCCGAAATCATGTCCACGAATCATGACAGCCTGTGGTAATCCTTGTAGGATTCGGTTGGGTGCCGTCGGATTGCAACCTGGTTTCTCAAAGCAAGGTGAGATTAGCGGCATCCAGCCTCCTTTCTGGTCGGCGCGGCAGTACCCGGATACACCCTTCTAATGCGAAGTTAACCACAGCAGAGATACGTTTTTCAACACGCTCATCAATTTACACCGTCGTTCGGCGCAAATTTCATTAAGGCTAGTTTGAAAAACGCTCAGCTTTGATGCGATGCTTCGAACCAACTTAAGGTGCCTGCTTCGGAAAGCCTCCACAGCCCCATGACTTTATCCAGTGACTCGCCAAACGACGCCATTGATCTAAACGACTCGCTTGAGTCGGCGAATTCGCAGGAAATCGCTTTTCGAGTGCAATCACTCTGCCGCAGTTACTTCCTTAAGGGTGAAACAGTCCATGCATTAAGGGGCGTCTCGTTTGATGTTCTAGCCGGTGAGTACATCGCCATCATGGGACCTTCCGGCTCAGGGAAAAGCACCTTGCTGAATGTCCTTGGTTGCCTCGATCGCCCGACGAGCGGAAAATATTTGTTGGCAGGCGATGATGTTGCACAAATCAATGACCACCAGTTATCTCGGATTCGCGGTCGCCGCATTGGATTCGTCTTTCAATCTTACAACCTTCTTCAACAACTTAACGTACTCGAAAACATCAAGGTTCCTTTGCAATATCAGGGCTTGCTTAAGAAAGATGCGATCCGCATCTGCCAGCAACTAGCCGAGCGAGTCGGGCTTGGAGACCGCCTTTACCACCGGCCAACGGAACTCTCGGGAGGCCAACAACAACGTGTCGCGATTGCCCGCAGCTTGGTGAACGATCCCTATTTCATTTTGGCAGACGAAGCGACAGGGAATCTCGATTCGCGCACGACCGAAGAGGTATTGGATTTGTTCGAGTCGCTTAATGATGATGGAAAAACAATCATCATGATCACTCACGAAGACGAGGTGGCCGCCCGCGCAAAACGCGTAATCCGGCTTCGGGATGGCTTAATTGAATCTGACGTGCTGAACTAAAACCCGCAGCGGCAATGAAGCACTTTTCGCTTTGTTGCGTTCGATGGATGATTGGCTGTTGTAGTGAATCACCTATGAATGAATGACAACTGACTTCATCTCCGTCATTTCTTCGATGGCATATTTCGGTCCTTCCTTGCCAAACCCGCTCGCTTTTAATCCTCCATATGGCATCAAGTCGGTTCGCCACATGGGGCCCCAGTTGATGTGTATGTTTCCACTGTGTACTTCCTTTGCGAATCGAACGGCAGCGTCAATATCTTGCGTGAAAACTCCCGCGCTAAGCCCATAATGCGAGTCGTTTGCCATTCGAATCGCCTCATCAATATCGCGAGCGGAGCAGACGGCGATGCCAGGCCCAAACAATTCTTCACGCACGATTTTCATTTCCGGCTTGGCATCGAGAACCAAGGTTGGCTGCATGAACGCGCCGTCACATTGACCGCCACAGGCAATCTTCGCTCCCTCCGAAGCTGCTTCCTTAATCCAGGCGTGGACACGCTGCGCGTCGGAGACGCGAACCATCGGCCCCATTTCCGTATCCGGCTCCAGTTGGTCGCCCGAGACAATCGATTCAATTTTTGGGATCAGCTTCCCCATCAAGTCATCATGTATCTCGTCAGCCACAATTAACCGCTGGGCGGAAATACAGACTTGGCCCGCATTGGAAAAACCGCTCGATAGTGTTGCTGTGACAACTTTGTCGATATCTGCATCGGGCAGCACGATTAATGGACTATTCGCTCCTAATTCCATGGTGACTTTTTTGATCCCAGCAACTTTACAAATCTGCTGACCGACATCCTGGCTACCGGTGAAACTGATCTTGCGGACGCGACGATCGCCACAGATTTGTTTTCCAACCACGCGGCCACTGCCGGTGATGCAGGAGATTCCGAGAGGTGGTAGTCCGGCATCAAGCAAAACCTCAATCAGCTTCAAAGCCACGAGAGGAGTATCGCTGGCCGGTTTTAGGATAACGGCATTCCCCGACGCAATTGCTGGCCCCACTTTATGGCAGACGAGATTCAATGGAAAATTAAAAGGGGTGATCGCCGCAACAACGCCACAGGGAACACGCAAGGTAAATCCCAGTTTTTGTTGCACACCCTGGCCACCATCAAGTGGCAATACTTCACCACCCAACCGCTTTGCTTCTTCGCCACTCAACTCCAGTGATTGCATTGATCGCTCGACTTCCACCGTCGCTTCACGAATTGGTTTTCCTTCTTCACTGCTGAGAGTTCTCGCGATCTCGTCACAACGTTCGATCATCAGATCCGCCGCACGCCGCAAAATGCGAAACCGCTCATACCCAGACAGCGCCGCCATCACGGTTGCTCCGTCGACTGCCGATCGAACCGCTATTTCGACATCGTCTGCGGACGCATTGGGAACCGTATCGATAACTTCATTATTGGCCGGATTGGTAACCTCTATCCGTTGCTCACGCCCTTGCCATTTTCCAGCTAGAAAAAAATCCATTTCGGTTTGTCCATCTCAGGGAAAGAGCATTGGCTCAGGGAAATAGCATTGGCGGTTACCTGTCGCCTACAACGACGCCTTCAGCATTGCGGTAATGTCACCGGCGGTGGCTTTGCGTGGCGACAAATCAAGCAGCCTTTGCGCTGTCAAGGCTTTTTCGGCTAAGCCTTGAATATCCGTACCGGTTGCTCCTACCTCAGACAGCTTCGACGGCAAAAAAACGGAAGTCCGCAATTTTTCTAGCATGCGAATACCCGCCTCAGCCGCTTCGCGCGGTGGCATGGTATCCGCTTTGGAGAGCCCTAAAAGTTTGGCAATTCTTGCCAGTTGCGTTTCACGTTCTGGCATCCAAAACCGCATGACTTCAGGCAAGACGATTGCATTTCCAATTCCGTGACTGCATCCGTATTTCGCGCCGATCGGGTACTCAAGCGCGTGAGCGAGGGAAACACCGCATGAGGAAAACGCCATCCCCGCGAGGGTTGCGGCCAAGGCCATTCCACTTCGGGCCTTAATGCTCTCCGAGGCTTCTAGAGCTCGCCGAAGGTTAGTTGCAATCAGGGAGATCGCTTTTTCTGCATAAAGGTCGCCTAGCGGATGATTTCCCTCGTACGGCAAACCATGCTCTTGATCTTCAGTCAGATTCGACCAGCGATTAACCAACAAGGCCTCAATCGCGTGAGTGAGCGCATCAAAACCACACTCAGCAATGACCTTCGGCGGGCAACTTAGCGCCAATTTTGGGTCAACAATCGCAATGTCCGGTCGAAGGTATTGACTGAGGATAGCGCCTTTTTGCCCCGTCGCTGCACTTCTTAAGACCGCCGAATGTGTGACTTCACTTCCTGTTCCCGCGGTCGTGGGCAGGCAGACCAAGGTTGGGGTTGGGCCAGGCACCTGATCGAAACCGAGCATTTGCTCTGGATCCATGTTGTGTCCAAACGCGGCGGCGGCAGCTTTTGCCAAGTCCATGTTGCTGCCACCACCAATCGCAACAAACAGATCGGGCTGGTAACTGCGTGCTAACTCTGCCACCCGCGTGACCAAGGAAGTCGAAGGTTCTGGTTCCCCCTCGGTAAACAGCATCCAATCCGCCGAAGTCTTCGCCAGGACACTTTCCGCCTTATCAACAATTCCCACTTCTGATAACACAGTATCTGTCACGACCAGAACACGCTTGAGCTTTCGCCTAATGACGACACTTTGCAGCGCGCGGATCGCTCCCGGACCAAAGGTCAGTTGGGAGCCAGAGTAGAAACTCCAGTCGGTTCTCTCAGCTGCGTCATTCAATTTTATGTCCCCTGATTCATCCCATCGTTCGGCCACCATCGACCACCAGTAACTGACCTGTTGTCAATGAAGTACCGGATGCAAGAAAAAATATGGTGTCAGCAATGTCATCAGGTTGAGCCAAGCGGGGGATCGGAAAGCTTTTCACCCGTGACTGCATCTGCTCATCGGTTAATCCTTTCCGCAGCCATCCACTATCGATTGGGCCAGGACAAACAGCATTGACTCGTACTTCTGGGGCCAGAGCACGAGCAAGCGATTTCGTCATCGTATTCAAACCGCCCTTGCTGGCGCAGTAGGCAATCGACGAGCCAAAGCCGGAAACTCCTGCAACACTGGAAACATTGACAATGGAACCGCCCGAACCCGCTCTCAACATGTCTACACAGGCGCGACTGACAAAAAAAGGGCCCTTTGTGTTCACCGCCAAAATTCGGTCCCACATTGCCCCTGTCATGCCATCCAAATCGGTGTGATCGACGAATTGAGTTGTGCCAGCACAGTTGACCAGCACGTCTAGTCTACCGAAGCGTTCAAAAATATCGGCAGCCATCGATACGACCTGCTCGTTGTCACTTACGTCACATTGAATGGTGAGTGAGCAAACCTCGCTTGATTCGATCATCTCCACCGTTTCTTGGGCAGCAGCGATTTCTGGACCAAGGAAATTGACCACGACATCGTGACCCTGTTCAGCAAACCGGATCGCAGTCGCTCGCCCCACACCGGTCGCACCGCCAGTCACTAAGGCAACAGGCCTCGAAGTCTGTGTCATGCCCTCTCCAATAACATGGCGATTCCTTGTCCAACACCGACGCACATCGTACAAAGCGCGTATCGCGCGTCCACTTCTTGGAGTTGTCTGGTTGCTGTCAAGATGATCCGAGATCCACTCATTCCCAGGGGATGACCAATCGCGATCGCTCCACCATTTGGGTTCACATGGGACGCATCTTCGGGAAGGCCCAGTTCACGAAGGACCGCAACGCTTTGCGAAGCGAATGCCTCATTCAGTTCGATCACTCCAATCTGCTCGAATCCAATTTGGGTCCTTTCGAGCAGCCTGCGTGTGGCGGGTGCCGGGCCGATTCCCATAATGCCGGGCGACAACCCCACAACGGTGGTGGCAACTACGCGTGCGAGCGGGGTGAGCTCGAACTTTTTGACGGCGGTATCGGATGCAACAATCATCGCGCAGGCACCATCATTGATTCCTGATGCATTCCCCGCAGTGATTGTCCCCGTTGGTTTGACGAATGGCCGCAGCCCTTGAAGCCCTTCGAGCGTGCTCGATGGGCGGGGATGTTCGTCGCGATCGACCACAATGGGCTCACCCCGTTTGACCGGCACGATCACGGGTGTGATCTCACCCCCAAAAAAACCACGCTGCATCGCCGCGGCCGCACGTTGCTGGCTGCGCAGCGCAAATGAATCTTGCGATTCACGGCTGATGCTAAACTGCTCAGCAACGTTCTCCCCAGTTTGAGGCATCGTCTCACAGCCGTACAGCTTTTCCATTTGCGGATGAGGGAAACGCCAGCCCATCGTCGTGTCGAGCAACGTCACATTTCGTCCAAACGGCGTCTCTGTTTTGGGAACCACAAACGGGGCCCGCGACATCGACTCAACACCACCCGCAATGCACAGGTCAGCTTCGCCTGCCCTGATGCTGCGGGCGACAATCGCGACGGAATCCATGCCCGAAGCACACAAACGATTCACAGTCATAGCCGGGACAGTGTCTGGCAATTTCGACAGTAGTCCTGCCATCCGAGCCACGTTGCGATTGTCTTCTCCCGACTGGTTTGTGCAACCAATTAACAAATCATCGACGGCTTCCCAGTCAACTTTGGTGTTGCGGGTCACGATCGCGTCAATGACAGTGACGGCTAAATCATCAGGACGAACCGTAGCAAGCGCACCACCGTAGCGACCAATGGGAGTGCGAATTCCATCGCATATCCAGGCCTGCCTTGTCATTCTCCACTCCCGCTCTGAACCAGCTCGGTGCGCAGTTCCAAATCACGCAAGGTGGCCAACTCGGTTTCGGTTGGTGGTTGCGTTTCGAAAAGGTCATCGGCGAAGGTGACAGCCCAACCAGTGCCGTTGCGAACGTCTTCGCGAGTGACCCCTGGATGCAACTGGGTCACGATCAGTTCTTTGGTTTCGGCATCGGGGCGGAAACAACAAAGGTCGGTAATGATGACGCTTGGGCCGCTGTTGCAAATGCCCTTCTGCTGCCTTGAATCTCCACCATCCAGGAATCCTGCCGATGTTACAAAATCAACTTTTTCGACTAGCCTTGATTTGTCGTGTTTGATGATCACAAAGGTCTCCGCTGCCAACGACGCGATTTCCGGCGCGCCCCCGGCCCCCGGCAGCCGCACCTTCGGAGCAGCGTAATCTCCAATTACGGTCGAATTCAGATTGGCAAAACGATCAACTTGCGCGGCTCCCAAGAATCCAATTTCCACGCGGCCACCTTGCAGCCAATAAGAAAAAATTTCCATCGTTGAAACGACCGTATCCGCTGTCGTTGCCAATTCGCCATCGCCGATCGAGAGCGGGAAAGTCTCAGGACGTGCGCCAATCGTGCCACTCTCGTAGATCAAAATGAGATCTGGAGCATGTGTGTTCCGAGCCAGAGTGGCGGCCTTGGATGGGATGCCAATCCCCACAAAACAAACGGTTCCGTCGCACAACAGACGCGAGGCGACGATGGTCATCAGCTCAGATGGAGTGGCCTCGGTCATAGTATCGATTCACCGTACAAGGCTTCAAAATTTTCGCTCATGATGTGCTGGTTCATCCACGCCGAAAATTTTTCTCGTGACCGTGAAATGGTGTCCCAGGATCTGTAAAACCCATTGTCTCGTTCATAGTACCCATGCGCGTAGGAGGGTTTGGCTCCGCGCGGTACATGGGCAATTGCCGTAACGACCCACGCGGGAATGACGCAAGCGTTCGCTGGGGCTTCGAGCTTATCGACGACTTCTTCTACCGTCACGATCACACGCTTCGCAGCCAAAGCGATTTCTTTTTGAACGCCGATGATTCCCCAAAGATGAACGTTTCCCATCTTATCTGCTTGTTGTGCATGGATAACGGCCACATCGGGGCGGATTGCGGGAACTGTCGCTAAACGCTCCCCTGTATACGGGCAATCGATCGATTTTAGGTTGGGATTGTGGTCGACCAAGTCTGATCCAACAAAGCCTCGTAACATGCCAAACGGTAATCCACTGGCACCGGCAGCATACGATGCCGTCATGGCAGCATGGCTCCGTTCGTCGATTTCAATCTCGATGGGATACTGGTTTTCCACCGCATCCCGAAAACGATGCAGCGATCCCACACCAGGATTACCACCCCAAGAAAAAATTAATTTACGGGCGCAGCCCATCCCTATCATCTGGTCATAAATCAGGTCGGGCGTCATTCGCACGAGTGTCAAATCTCTAATTTTTTGACGGATGATCTCGTGACCAGCGGCAAAAGGAATCAGATGCGTAAACCCCTCCAACGCGACACAATCCCCATCGTGGATATGCGTCTGAATGGCATCGGCTAGAGGGCAGTACTTTGACATGTTCTTACTTGGCAGATGATCAATGAGGCTGTCAGAAATCACGAATGATCAACCATTCATTTTGGTCCCGTTGATCCAGCAAACGATCAACCGGCTTTCAGCGGGATGGGGGAGATCATCCTTCTTGTTTGGTCTTGTGCTCGGGTTTTAATAGTCGCAATTGGGTTTGAAAAACGTCCTTGAACAGAAGCGATCACACTTGCCGGCGGCGGTGTCACATTCACTTGATCCGCCCCAGCGGCACCCCCAACTTTAAAAGCGTTCGACCAATATCACTCGCACTCTAGTCACTCACTAGGTTAACATAGCACCGTGCGATAATTGGTCAAATTGTTCGATAATCGCACGACGTTGATTGCTTGTTTAGCGGTTTCGGTGTTGGAAAATGTCGATAGTCCCGCGAATTTTCATATCCGACCGCTGATGATACCAAATCACCACCTCCATTAATTGGCTTCACTGAACCCCACCCCAACAAACCTAGTCATCACCGCCATGCCTGATTCCGCTGACTCGCTATTGTTCCGCAGTGGCGATCCCGATTTCATGACATCACTGGCGCGGGGCCTGGGGGTTCTGCGAGCCTTTGCCGATAGCGATGGAGAACTGACAGTTCGGGAGATCTGTGAGACCACGGGATTATCACGGGCTGTGGTGAGGAGGTGCCTCTACACGTTGGTAGAAGCTGGCTACGTACGGCACGGCGATCGTCGCTACCAATTGGATGTCAAGGTTCTGTCATTGGCTAAACCTTATTACTCTGCGCCGAGATCTTTGCCCGCCCTTGCTCAGCCTTTCTTAGATGCCTTAAGTCAAGAGATCCAGGAATCTTGTTCGCTCGCGGTTCTTGATGGCGACGATGTCGTTTACGTCGCGCGGGCGGCCACTGAACGAATCATGACGGTCTCGTTGACCCTTGGTAGTCGCTTGCCCAGCACCTACACATCGTTAGGACGCGTGCTGCTGAGTGGCCTTTCAGACGAAACGCTTGAAGCATTTCTATCGAGAAATCCATTGGCTTCCCATACTGCAAAATCAATCACGAACACGAACCAATGGCGAGACTTCATTAACCAAGTCAAGCAACAGTCGTATGCTCTCGTTGACGAGGAGTTGGAAATCGGTCTTCGCTCGATTGCAGTTCCAGTTCATGGAATGGAAGGCGAGATTGTTGCTGCGATGAACGTCGGTGTTCAAGCAACGAGAATAAGCTCACACGAGTTGAAAACGAGGATTTTGCCGAAACTGCGAACAGCAGCATCCTCGCTCAGCAATCGGATCACCAACGCAATTTGATCCGATCGCACCTGTTCTCATCCGTTTCGGAAAGATGCAAACGAGCGGCTGCAAGACCTGCCATCTCGCAGCGTGGCTAACAGCTTGGTGACAAGCCGCTGCCACAAGGCTACCCGCCATAACGCCAGCAACCCATAACGGCAACAGGCCTGACACACGCAGACAGGCCCCAGACATCAGGAACTGGAACCTTTGATCCAGGGCTCGCGAGCATTGGCAGAGATTTCGGCATCTAACGCTTCCATGCGGGCTTGCAGACGCTTCACCATCTCGGGGCGTTCGTTAGCAACGTTGTTTTGTTCTCCGACATCGTTGCTGAGATCAAACAAAAGGACCTGCGGTGGCTTGTTGCCCGCCTGATTATTGGGGCGGTTTCGCGGACGCCTTGGTTTCTTGATTAGAAGCTTCCAATCACCCTGGCGAATCCCTTCCAGGTTGCCCTGCGACGTGTAATAAACGAATTCGGTGCGAGGAGATTCCGATGCCTTTCCCATCCACAGATCGGACACATCCAAACCATCGATTTTTCTTTCCTTTGGCAGTGACTTTCCGGTAAGTGCAGCGATCGTGGGCAGCAGATCAATGGTTCCGGTCAGTTCATTACAAACAGTCCCCGCTGGAATTCCTGGGCCGCGAATTAAACAGGGTACCCGTTGGCCTCCCTCAAAGGTCGTACCTTTTCCCTCACGAAGAGGGCCAGCGGAGCCACCGTGGTGCTTGAAAGTCAACCAAGGACCATTGTCTGTTGTGTAAATGACATACGTGTTTTCGGTGAGCTTCAGCTCGTCGATCGTATTCAGCAGTCGCCCCACTTCGGCGTCAATGTGTTCAATTGTATTGGTGTATGCATTCTTCGGATTTGGGTCGCGCACATCGTCAGGGACGTAGAGTGGGATGTGCGGCATCGAGTGTGGCAAGTACACCAGAAATGGGCCATCTTGATTCGCCTTGATGAAATCAATCGCTTTTTGCGTGTACCGCCGAGTCACGGTTCGTTGATCGACCGGGACTTCGATGATTGCCTCGTCTTGGATGAGTGGTGTCTTCCATTTCGTAAGTGTCGACTGAGGATCTTTCCAGAGGATGTCCATCCCATCCGGTCCTCCCTTAGGCTTGCCCTTGTTGTCAGGGTGGTTCATGTCATTGGAGTAGGGGATTCCGAAGTACGTGTCGAAACCATTGGAGGTTGGCAGAACTTCAGGATGGTGACCTAAATGCCATTTGCCAAAACATGCCGTGGCATAACCCTGAGATTTCAGGTGATCGGCAATCGTATGTTCTTCTGGATTTAATCCCTTGGTCGACTGGGGGAACAAGACATGCTGGTGCATCCCGACACGCTTGGGATAACACCCCGTCATCAGTGCGGCTCGTGACGGCGTACAGACGGGTGAGGCGACCATAAAACTGGTGAATTTGCGTCCCTCATGCGCCAGCCGATCGATATTCGGTGTCTGAATCGTCTTGGATCCAAAACAGCTTAGATCGCCATAGCCCTGATCGTCGATGAAGATAACGACGAAGTTCGGGCTGGCTGCCCGCGCCATTCCTGTCGCAAGCAACAGCGTGGCAACCAGGGTCGTCAGGCAAAAACGCGAACCAGTTACAAGACGGACCTGCCTCCGGCACGTCGTAACAAGCTGCTTTGAGAGGGTTTGAGAATTCATGGGGTATTCCTAGTTGGCAATGCTTGTTCGACCGACTGGCTTGAGCAGCCGTGCTACCGATTCTGACTGCAGTACGGTGCAATCAGGAGACGCCAATGGTAACTGGTTTCGGAAACAGGTTCACGAAGATAAGAGGTTTCTACCAGGATTCAATGACCCGTCCTGCTTCGTCGAATTCGCGACCTGAAGACTGCGTCAACCAAAATCAACGGTAACTCTCGGAATCTGCTCAGCTGCTGACCGGACGGGTCAGCAAACGAAGCAGCAATCCGAAAAAAGCTGATTGAACTCAATCGAGGAATTGAGATTCAGCTCGGTCATTTGGCAGGGCCCTCCCCGAATGGCGGTGTCTCTACCTCCGCGTCAGGATCGTGTTTGGAATCGGCTTTTGGATCGGCCAAAGAGTAACAGCGGATCTCCTGATCATTGCGCAGGTAAATACTACGATTGGCGAATGCGGGATGAGACCAAACGAGCTTTCGACCACCGACATCATGCGTCGGGTCGATTAGATGGGTGCGACTAATTTCCGTGTAACCAGCCGGTGTCATCTTCGCAATGATCAGGTCACCGACATCGTTGGCGTGAAAGTAACGATCGTGATGGCGGACGGTGAACACGTTGCCCCAAGACGAAGGACGACCGCCAGGGGACATTGCGAACGTCGACCAAAGTCGTTCCCCCGTCGCCAAATTCGCGCACATGTAACGCCCACCATTTCCGCACGCATAAATATGGCCAGCTGTAATGACTGCCGTATTCAGAACTCCACCAATCCCGCTTTTCGTATCTCCTTCCCAAATGATCTTCGCCGAGCGGTTTTGATCACCGATCTGAACCATCGCTGATTTGCGGTTGTAGCACATAAAAAAAAGCGAACGGCCATCAATTTGCGGGGTGCCAACTGACATTCCATACGTCGCCTTAAAGGGAATGGACCAGTACACCTCACCCGTTTGTGGATTCAATCCTTCCATGCCGTCACCATGCCAAATGATCAAATGCCTCTCACCATCGACTGAATAGATGACCGGAGAGCAATAGCCGGGCTGCGAAGCGGAGAGTGCAGACCACCGCTGACGGCCAGTTTTTTTGTCAAAAGCAACGCATGTTGTTCCCTCACCACCGACCACACAAATCAGCAAATCCTCGTCAACCAGCGGATGCGCGGCAAAGCCCCACTCTGGAACATCGACATCGTAATCTTCCGTTAATTCTCGCGACCAAAGCGGCCGGCCATCGGCGACCCGCAAGCAGGTCAACTTACCCTCCGCACCCAAACTGTAGACGCAGTCGCCATCCACCGTCGGCGTGCACCGTGGCCCGATCGCATAAAGCGCGACAGTAGAATAGGCACACTCGTATTGATGCACCCAGAGTGTTTTGCCCGTTTGCTCGTCCAGGCAGACCACTCGCTCGCTGCCCGGCAGTAAGCGTCTCAAAAAGTTAGCATTCTTGGGCGGCTTTTCATGTAATGGTTTACCTTCATCGAGCTTTGTATTTGAGACTCGATCCATGACGAACACCCGTCCCTTGGCAACCGCTGGTCCGCTATATCCACCGCCGATCGGAGCCTTCCATCGCAGAGGTGGTCCACCATTCGGAAAGCTCTCGACGATCCCCGAAGCCTCCCAAACCGGTTCGCGGTTGAGGCCGAGCCATTGCGGCCACTCATCCCGTCCATCAGTCTTTTGCTGGCCCACCTCTGGCCGCACCTTGAATTCGCTTCGAATCTGCTTCCAAACCCAACTCCAGTGCTGCGATCCAAGTCCGTGTCCGGCCTCTTCATAAATCTTAAATGACTTGCGAGCCGGAATTCGGTTGAAGGCTGCAAAGCTAGTGGTCGGTGGACAGACTTTATCCTGCAATCCAATTCCCATGATTGTCGTACAGCGAATTCGATCGGCCAGATTCATTGTGTCGAAATAGCTGAGAGTCTGTAGAGTCGATTTCCAACTGCGTGGCGGCGATTGCGAATTTTTCGATGCAGACTCCGCGATCCAATCATCCATTTCAGGCCAATGCGATAATTTGAAGTAGTTCACCCAGTCACAGAGAAAGGGGATATCGGCAACACACAGATCAACACGGGGATCGAGGGCGGCAGTGGCAAAAGCCAAACCGCCTCCTTGGCTGCCACCCCAAACTGCAATCTTCTGCTGGTCAACGTCATCGCGTGACGCGATGTAGTCGACGGCCCGGATGCAATCCATGTAAGCACCGCGGTAAAAATAATCATCCTGATGGTCGAGTCCACGAATCCAATAATTCTTCGGGACCCCAGGAACGTCCTCCGTGCTGTTACCGTGACCGCGCGGATTGAATGAGAAAACAATCATGTCGTCGCAACGATCGGTCGGTCGCATATTTTGTCCGTACCCGGGAACACGAAGCACCACCGCGTGCGGCCCTTGCGTTCTAGGTACTTCGAGCCAGCCAGCAACGCGCACGCCGCCTAAGCTGTCCATTCGCACTTCAAAAACGTCGGCCAATTTACCGTCCAAATCTGGCCTGGCAATCAATTTGAAGCGAGGGATAACTTCCATCAGTTCCCGCCGTGAATCACGCCAGAATTCATCAAAGTCCGGCTGTTTGGTCAATTCACTTTTTATTTTGTCAGGTGCATTCATCACTCGAGTACTTCCTGACAGACTTTTCCCGTCGTAGGTTAAATCTGCTTCAACCTGGACAAATCCATATTCGTGGCAAGTCAGCGTGAACGCGAACGACTTGGTCTGCAAACCCTCAATTTGAATCTTACTTTGAGCTGATTCGGGACTTTCGAAGGCGACCGTGTTGACCGTCCATTGCAATCTCGCATCGATCTTCGACTCACTGCGATTGCGAATCGTCGCAGTAAACGTGACCGGTTCCCCCAAAACAACCGCACCCTGTACCGCTTCACTGGAAACGGCCACGCTCAAGTCGTGCCGAACGGCTTGCCCCGCAACCGGAGTCACAACCAACATGAAAATAGTGGTCAACACGAAAGCAGGGACCACCACCAGACCCGTCAACCATCGGCGACCAGTTTGCACCGCAAAAGCCGGAGAAAATTTTCGTGTTGCCATTCTCATTGGATCTGTCTTATCGAGATTTGCGATCTTGCGAATTGTTTGCAAAGTGGGTGTGGCACTTGAGTGGATGCCAAACGGCTCCACAGATTGTGTCCAGTCATGGCCCAGGGGTCAAAAATTGCGTTCCGGCTTTTTTCCGTTCGATTAAATCGCTAGCGTCTCAAAGGCGACGGCCCAACTTTTGACCAAGAAGGCTGATACCAAGAAGGCTGATACCTGAAGGCTGATACCTGAAGGCTGATACCTGAAGGCTGCGTGGAACTTGGAATCCAATCGGAGAAACCCCCACCATACGTGCGCCGCCTGACTGATCGTCAGACGTAGGAAAACGAACGCTTGAGTCATCCCATGAACCACGGTTCGCAACCTGAAACCAATCTATTTGGGCTTGGAGCCTGGGCAGTGCCAAGATTGAAATGGGATCATTTGCAAATGGTGCGAGCAACGATCCAACTGGGCAAAACTTGAAAACGCGGCGAGTGACCAGAGGTTGCATCTGCAATTATCTACCCAAACAGGCCAGATCACTATCTAAACTTCGATTCAATCGAGTGAGTCCCACCGCCAATACGGGATTATGAACGGTGTCGATTCCGGTCAAATCGCGCGGCCCAACCCTGTTTGCCCGATTTAAAGCTGGACTACCAAAGAGCCCCAAACCACCGCTACCCAGAGCCCCGAATGACGCAGAGCCCCGAATGACGCAGAGCTTCGAATGACGCCAAGCCCCGAACGAAACGGACCCCGAAATCAGTTTCGGCACCTGGCGGACACTTGTGAACAGCGCATAGCAAACATGTTCTCAACGTGGTTAGGCTGAAGATGATCAGCAAGAATTTGGCAGGTAGGGCAGGCTGGCGAATCAAGATCGCGGAAGCCAATCTGGCGTGCCGACGATTGAATCAGTGGTTACCGCAGGCGTCTGACAGCGGTCGATTTGCAGCTCTTAGGCTTGGAACGAGGCGAAACCGAGCCAATTCGGAGGGCTAAACCAAAATGGAAAAACCGGAACCGTTGGAGTCGTCCTTGGCAATTGGTAGAATTTTGGGGTTAACGCGATTGCTCCCCACCCGCCAACCGGCTTGGCAACGCGATCTCGACCTTTGTTTTAGCGTTCATGCACCATGTACCCTGCGTGGTTCAATTTACGCGAAGCGATACCACAAGGATCCCACCTCATGCCGAATGCACATTGGATAGGCATTATCGCCATCATTGGCCTCACACCATTGCACGCGCAAGATCGCGATCAATCACCCCCGATTTTGTGCCAGGGGAACTACCAAACAGAAGCCGAAGCGGTCGAGCAACTGACTCGCATGGCTGCAAGCTACTCGAACCTACCTGAATGGAAAGCGCGTGCCGCCGCGGTGCGCAAACAAATATTAGTCGGGGCAAAGCTTGATCCAATGCCCAAACGCACGCCACTGAATCCAATCGTTCGAAATAAGCGTGATTTCGTTGGTTACTCAGTTGAGTCAGTCGCGTTTGAACCGCTGCCAGGTTTCCTTGCATACGGGAATCTCTACCGACCGCTTGGCAAACCAGGTCCGCATGCAGCAGTGCTTTGTCCTCATGGACATGCGCGTGGTCCTAGTGGAGGGCGATTAAGAGCCGATCAGCAATATCGCTGCGCAACCTTGGCACGGATGGGAGCAGTTGTACTTTCGTACGACATGATCGGCTTTGGTGAGTCCTTGTATCACGGTTGGGATCATCAGCACAAACAGGCTTTAACTCTGCAAACATGGACAAGTATTCGGGCGATCGATTTCCTACAGTCAATGCCTGACGTGGATGGCGAGCGGATTGGCGTGACGGGGTGCTCTGGGGGCGGAACCCAAACCTTCTTGCTGACGGCGATTGATGATCGAGTGACTGTCTCGGTTCCTGTAGTGATGGTTTCTGCTCACTTTTTCGGCGGCTGCGATTGCGAAAGTGGCATGCCAATTCATAAAACGCGTGCTCTCGAAACCAATAACGCCGAGATCGCCGCGTTAGCGGCACCCCGTCCTCAACTCCTCGTTTCTGTCGGTGGCGACTGGACAAAGAATACCCCAGTAGTGGAGTATCCTTACGTCCGAAATGTCTACAGCCTGTTTGGGGCACAAGCCAAGGTTGGGAATGTGCATTATCCTGGACGCGAACACGGCTATCAATTTTTGAAACGGCAGGCAATGTATCCGTTCATGGTCAAGCACCTCAAACTTGACCAAAAAGGCGTTTTCAACGAGGAGACAGAGCTGTACGACGAAACGCAGACGGTGATTGAAGCACCAAAGCAAATGTATGTCTTTGATGAATCACATCCCTACCCCGCGACTGCACTTAAACCCAATTCTTCGGTCGAGTTTTAGCGGAGGTGCCAAAGGCAAAAGCGAAACACAAATGCGTAAGCCTTGGTTGAGGCATCTCGGTGAAGCCGGATGGAGCATTGCCTGATCAACGGTGGATTGGTCAGCCTTGCCACTACAGCTCTCTCACCATTGTTTTGTGCCTTTTTTCCATCCCAACGGTCGAAAACGCCAAGAACTTGCACTTCTGAGCGAATAGCTAATGAAACTCGACTTGTCGTTTCGCATCGCAAGCCGCCACCGACGCCGTTCGTCAATTGGAGCCATTCTGCGACGACTCAGAGCGTCAGTGGAGCGGTTCCTGCGGGTGCGGTCAACGCGAATCGAAACATTTCAACCGAGGATAAACGCAACCGCTTGGTGAAGATTGCTCGCGACCCACTCTTCAAACCCAAACCTGAGCACATGGCTAGAATTCGTAACGAGCAAAACACGATCACAGGAACCTCCATGCACCGCTTTCTACCGTTCGCATTACTGTATTTGTGTTGTCTGGGCTGCGCGGAGGAACCAAGCGACTCAGACTCCTCATCCGGGGATGCGACCGCCGCAAACTCAGCAGTTACCGGTGAAGGCGTGACGAACACTGGGGAAGCGTCTGTCATTTCTGTCGTCTCCCGTGAGGAGCGATTGGGCGATCTTTTCGAGAGTGTCCTTCCAATTCTCGACTCCGCTAGAGAATTGGTTGATCAGCACGCGAACCTTCCCGATAGCTCAAGAATTCCTTTCACTGTCGATAAGCAATCCAACACAGCGGCGATCAATCAACTGCTGGACCAAGCAATCGATGTTTTGGAAATCTCCGAAGTCAGTGATTACCGACAGCGGATTCGTGACGCCCAAAGTGCGATTGCTACGTCGCATGCCGAAATCGCGGATTACCAGCGGCAACGAGTATCTGCATCGTGGGCGAAAAATCAAAGTCAAATCGAACAGTACAACCCATTTGAATCCTCTAAGGAAACGCTCGACCAATTGATCGCTGATGAGCGTGCCGAGATCGAACAACAGGAGGAACTGCTAGTGAAACTAAAGCAGTCGTTTGCAAAGGAGTTATCCAAAATTGGAGTGCAAGTCGATGAGCAAGGCGCCGAGTCACTGCTCTCTTCCGTGTCAGGCGATGACATCGTCTCCATGGCTGTAGTATTCGATAATGTCAAACACATGACGACCCAATTGCAAGAACTCACCGACGAGAGTGGTGAGGCACTCGACGTCGCAAAACGATATTACGGGATGTATGTCGTCATGGTACACGTGATGGACCGAATTCAAAAATCGTTCATCCGCGATATCAATGAAAAACATATTCCTAAGCTCGATGAGTTCGCGGCGCAGGCAAAAATGAATATTGAGCAAGCGCAGAAGCTCATCGATATTGATGGTGGTGACATTGATATTCTCAAATCCAATATTGCTTCGAACGAGTTGACGCAGAATACGGCAAAGTTGTATGTCACTTATCTTGAACGCAACGCCGAACTGATTGCGATCGAAAACGCTCGGGCACAGAAAAATCTCGCGACCGCAATCAATACTTATGACACGGTAAAACTTTCCAGCGAAGTAGCCGCCCACATGAACTCAGGCCGTCGCGACCTCGAAACATTGATGAACCTTGAGATTCCCGCGCTCCGAGAATTTGATAATCAAGCGATTCGCAAAGAATTCCAGCGGATGACAACCGAATTACGGGGCAGCTAACCCGAGGAATACAATCAATGCCATGGCAGTAATTGGCTTCGAGTTCGAACCGGCAGTCCCATAGCGGTCGGTAACCGGCATGCCCTTGGTCCCTGATTTTCCGCCGCTTTTTCGTTTACCGGCAGGAGGCCCTTTCAAAGGGGCTTCTCAGCGAGCAGCGGCTTTTTAACAATCGCGGCAGCCTCGTGTAGTCAGCCTTGAGTCCTGCTATCGCTAATAGCTTTCCAATGTCTGGCAAATCGTTGCAGAATCAGGGTGAAAAGCTTCGCGAATTGGCCGAGGCGAGCTAGGTTACGTTAAATCAACGCTTTCTGTCATCAAGCCTGCTACAAGAGATCCGATATGCTTCGAGCTGATGTCCAGACATCTTTTTTCCGAAGGTTTCTCTGGATTGCTATTGCTTGTGTGGTTGGTATCGCTTGGTGCGTTTTTGACGCCCAGGTCACCTATCCCAAAAAACAGGTCATCGCGGAGGCTTACGAGTCCCTGCCCGATAGTGATGATAGAGATGCAGAGTGGACTCAACTGGCAGAGCAAAATGGATGGTCTACAGATAAACCATCTAAATCGTCTGCCGAGATCCAGGCACAAATTATCAATCAGTACATCATGATTGCGATTTGCGGCGTGGTGGGATGCCTGATGCTTTTAAAATGGTATCTGCCCCGCGGTTCTTGGATCGAGGGTGATCAAATTCAATTCGCCGATAGCCATGGCAAACACGTTATTCTTGACGAGCTCGAAGGCATGGATCTCAGTCGGTGGGAGGAAAAAGGAATCGCTGTCTTACGTTTCAGCGGTGACCAAGGCGCCCGCAAGTTTGTCTTGGATGACTTTAAATATGATCAAGAAGTGACCGATCAGCTACTCGAAATCGCCAAGGAAAAATTCCACACCCTACAATCAGCCGCCGAAACGCCTGAATCCGGCGATGTTGGAAACGAATGATCATGCTTACGCATTGCGGTCGGTTGAAAGCGGTTTTATCGCGACCATGTCATTTCTTTGGTTGTGACTGAGCTTGCATGCCGTTCTGGAAATACGATTTGCAAGATCAGTCGTCATGTCATCCAAAAAGGCAGGTAAAATTCAATTGAGTACTGATCCAAACTCGCGAGCAGATCCACAAAGCCTGCCGAAAGAGGCAGCGATCTGGCCAGACGATGCGCCAGACTGGCTCGGTTGGATTGTCTTTGTTGGTCCGCTAGCCATCTATCTAGGGGTTGGTGCGCTCGTTCCGAGTATTTGGGAACGGGTTAATCTCAATTTGAATGTTGATCAATCGCCAACCGTCGCGTTGGTGGTTGCCATCGCCAGACTTTGCTTGATTGCAGCCGCGGTGAGTTGGGGACTGCGATGGATAATCAAGGTCTTTCCGCTTCGCATCACACCCCTATCGATCGGCGTCGGTGTCCTCGGTGGACTAATTTGGATTGGACTCTGCCGACTAAACCTGGAATCTCAACTGATGGTCTTGCTTGGCCTTTCCCCTGATTGGTTGGGCCAACGTGACGCGATTAATCCATGGGAGTTATTTTCGGATCCGGCTGGTCTATACACCTTCCTCGTGATGCGGTTCGCCCTCTTGGTGATCGCCGTACCCGTTGCTGAAGAATTGATGCTGCGTGGTTTTCTAATTCGCTATTTGGAAGATGCTGTCTGGGAGACACTTCCACTTGAACGCGTCGGCAAGGTTGGCTTGATCGCCGCAACCGTCTATGGGGTACTCTCCCATCCGAGTGAATGGATTGCGGCTGCTGTCTGGTTCACCCTTGTCACTCTTTTGATGATGAAGACGAAACGCTTTTGGGATTGTGTGGTTGCACATTCAATTACCAACGCGATGCTCGGCATCTACATCCTTTGGGCGCAAGATTGGCGGTTGTGGTAGAGATTCTGTTACCAGGAGCGAGGCCTAAGAGAGAAATCAGTCGATGGAAAACCCAAGCGGTTCCTTGCCCCAAAAAACAACTGCCCCAGAAAATGGCGAAAACAGCATCGAAAAGCGACTTGCTCTCACCTAAACTTAATATCAAAAACACGTATCGAATTCACTTGAGGATTCGCCATCGTCGGTTGTTGCGCCGCTGCCGGCCGGTTCTGAGGTCAATGCGTGCGAAAGATTCACGGATTAGAGGCCAAATCAGGAGTGTAAATTTGATTGGTGAATCACATTTTCGTTGCGGTTCGGTGCGTTTGCTATTGGGACTACTTTTCGTTGCATCGCTTCGAGAGTTGCCGGCACAGGTAGTATCTGCCAGTCAGGGTTGTAAGCGGGATATTAAATTTTCTCCCGGTGTTGCAAAAACTGCGTTTGCCAAACTGTCTAGAAACGACCACCGGCGACCAAGCGGATTGAATCGAAACCCAACGCTTCATCGCTGTGGGATCTCGTCCGACCGGATTACCGGTTTATGCTCAGGCAAACTGATGCAGGCTGACAGTCCCCATGAATCCGATAGGAAAAAGTCCTGTTTCTCTGCTTCCGAATTGACGGTCGTCGAAAACGACAGCGGTGTGATGGGTGCTCCGGGCAAAGATTCACTCTTGAAACGCTTGCCGATCCAGCAGATCTTGGCAACGACCTTGGTTGTCAAGCATCCGCTTGATAGCAGTCCTGTCGCGGCAACGGAAAACATGACGCCTGGCATTGTGTTACGAACCAAGCGACCACCGCCGGACCCGACCAACGCTGGCATTCCCCGGTATGGCCTCACTCGTAGCGACTTTAAAAAAATTGCGTCATTGGTCCCGAGCATCACCCTTGCGGTCCCGTTCCGCACCGTCACGCAATCAGTTCGGTACGGAGATCGAGAACAAGAGGTGGCTGTTGTCGGCACGACAGCGAATGCTGCCCAGACAGATGAAATCGTGATTAGCAGTGGTCGATTCCTTAACAAGCGAGACGTTGAATATCGAAACAACGTGGCGGTGATTACTGCCGACATCGCCAATCGCTTGTTCCGTGAAAAAAACCCGATTGGCAGAAACTTGCGAGTCAAAGACGATTATTTCCTGATCGTGGGTGTGATTGAGAAGAAGAAACGGAGCCTTCAAACCGGTAAACCTTCGAATGCTCTTAGGATTCACATTCCCATCACGACGATGAATTCCCGATTTGGCGATCAGGTTCTGAGCCGAAAGACTGGATCTTTTCAAGTAGAGGCTTACGAACTCAGCGAAATTCACTTGGTATTGAAGAACCGCAATGAGATTCCCATCGCGGTTAAAAAAATCCGCCAATTACTCGGGGTGACCCACGAGACAGCGGATTATGCGGTCGATGTCCTGAAACAATAGTTTGTCGGACAACTTGCGGTCCTTCCCCGAGACTGCTTTTTTGGCGAACATTCCATTACTAAATTCATCAGTCAACACTAATCATTCAAATGAAATTCAGTATTACTCTCGTACTGTTCGCATGGCTCACCACTCCATCGCTTCTCGGGCAAGAAAGCGCTCTAGAGCGGCGGATTGAAGAAACCATTCGGGAGTTTGGTGTTCTGGAGAGTTCCAGTGAGGTGGAAATTCGCAGCCCGATTGAATCCACTGTTCTCTCGGTTGTGCCGGAAGGCACGGAAGTAAAAAAAGGCGACCTGCTGGTCACCTTTGATACTTCCCGCCTAGAAGATGAGCGAAATCAACAGCAGGTCAAACTAGCAGCGTCCGAAGCGGCACTGATTGATATCAAGACCAAGATCGATGCAATCAAGCGGGAAGCAGAAGCGAGAGCCACGGTTGCTGAACTGGTCGTGAAAGTAGCGGATCTCCAATTGCAAAGATTCGTTGCAAAGGATGGTGAACTCGCCTTGCGAAAACAAGAAATCGATACCGAGGTTGCCATGGCCCAAGAACAGTTGAAAACGACTCAGGAGGTAAAGCAGCTCACAGCAGCAGCCGAAAGCTCAGGCACAATCGGACCCGATAAATCAGCCCTAGTCGAACTGGCTGTGATTGAAGCAAAAGCCAAGCTTGCTGTCGCCGCAGCAAAACAAGATTGGTTTCAGAAGCATGTTCGCGGCCATGAATCTGCGGCCCTGCAACTGGCATTGCTAGAAGCCAAGCTGGAGCAAACACGGGGGACGGAAGAGTTTCGGCATCAAATTGCCAGGGCACAGGCTGATGCTCGCACAGCCGAGACGGTTCGTGATGCGGAACAAGCTAAGCTGAGTCGATTGGAAAAATTACTCACTGCTTGCCGAGTCGCAGCGACCGCCGATGGAACCGTGCTCTATTCCATCGCCACAAGCAGTCGAGCAGGGCGAACCGCCGAGATAGAACTGGGGGCAGCAGTTCGGCAGCGTCAGGCAATCCTGCGCATCGTTGACACGAAACGCTTGCAAGTCCGCGTCCTCGTTCACCAGTCCCGGATCAATCGAGTCCGAGTTGGGCAAGCCGCCGAGATCCAATTTGATGCCGCGCCTGAGAAGACGATCAAAGGAAAAGTGTTGAAAATCAGCACAATCCCAGAACCTTCCTCCTGGACCAGTGGGAACGTCAAACGGTACGCAGTTCAGGTATCGATCAACAACCCACCCGACTACCTCCGGCTGGGAATGAGTGCTGTGGTCGAAATCAATACCGCCGATGAAATTTCGGCCAAGGGCCAGCGTCCCTAAAGCCAGCGTCCCTAAAGCCAGCGTCCCTAAAGCCAGCGTCCCTAAAGCCAGCGTCCCTAAAGCCAGCGTTCAGCTGAAAAAAATTCCGGCAGCTCACAAACCGGCGAAGAAAAGCCTTGTGCGTGGGAGCCTGATCCTCTCTCCACGACAGTTCAACGAACCGCTCTGGCTCGTTGAGAGTAATGCCTCTGATCCGCCTTGGTATCTGCAATCCTAGTTGGGCTCGGCTGGTCGAATGGGACATCCGCACTTAGGGCAAGCGACCGCATGGATCGAGACGGGAGCCTGGCAATCAGGACATGGTGCAAGATTCGACGTCGGTTCTTCTTTTTTACGGTAACTGGATGCGAAGATTAGCACCATCACGACAATCGCAATCGGAACCAGAATAATTCCGATGAGGATCAACTCCAGCAATCCAATGCCAGCCATTTGAATCGATTCTCCATCCTGCCTTGTGCGATAATCTTAGGTTCTGCCTAAAGGTTCCCATTATCGGAGAATTAGACGGCCTCTGAATATAACCGAAAATAGTTCTGCGACCAAAGCGAATAACGAAACCTCTGATCTCACCTCGAACCGCTCTCGTAGCAATGTTCCTAACGGTTGCATGTCCTTCCAGCGCCAAGGTTCCAGAAAAATGGAAATGGCATCGTCAGTGAGGGAGGTTGACGGGTGATTATAGAGAAGGAGATTGGTCGAACCGGGAATCACCCGCCTAATGCACGCCTTGCCGGGAACTGGCATTGCAGGAACTCAGGGAACAGAGCTTGTGGATACGGCACGTCCATCAGAAACCTGACTCAGTCCACAGGAAAGTATTCGTGTCTGCACCGAGGATAAAGTTAAACAAGCATGTGAGTTGATCAGGAAGCTCCCCACAGATGCACAATCTCAACTCAACATCGATTCGCCCAAATCAGGGATCTGCCATGTGGCTTGATGACCGAAGGAATCCGATTGGACCAGATTTGCGGAACCGTCTAGGTTCGCTTCGCAGCGATGGGGACAAAGCCATCCTCAACGGTGACGGTAAGCACTTTGCTGAGTGTGCTTTAGTAGCCTCGGAATGCTCCTATGATTTCGGTGGTGATCGCCATTTCGCGGCATTGCAATGAAACAATGGGTTCGAACTTGGACAGCCGTGGATTTCGGCCATTCGGAATCCACCCACTTCCGTCAATCCCCATGGTTCATTCCGTTTGAAGTTCAGGAATAACCTAGAATAGACACGGGGAAGCCGACCTTTTTGTTTGCGTCTGGTGAACCGTTAGAGGGGAAACGATCCAATCGGAACAAGCGGTAAAACTGATGCGTTCCATTCGCAGATGCTTTAGCCGTTGGGAGTTGGGGCAGGGCAGTCCTTTCCGAGATCGATGCAATAACGGAAACACGTTGTCATACCATTCGCACAAATCAGGATGGGATTGGCCGAAGTCGCTGCCGTCTGATTTTATCAACCATTGACAATCGGTTTTCCCGCCGTTGTTGCCGAGAATCGCACTACTCGCATCCAACCTGAATTCAATGAACCAATTTGGGCTCGCACTTTCAGGCGGCGGATTTCGCGCCGCGGTTTATCATCTCGGGGTAATTCGTCTGTTGCGAGACACCGATCTGCTGTCACAGGTCAGCCACATTACAGCGGTTTCTGGTGGCAGTGTCATTGCCGCACACCTCGCTTTGAACTGGGAGCGTTACAACGGCTCCAACAAGGATTTCCAGGCAGCCAGCGATGAGCTGATTCAATTTCTGCAGATTGATGTTCGGAATCGCATCGTGCGTCGATTTCCGTTGGCAGCCTTTGCGAATATCCTTCGTCGTTCCGCCCGACTTGGAACGCGGCGGCAGTATACGCGGGCGGGTCTACTAGAATGGCATTACGAGAAATATCTCTTCAACGATGCAGCGTTGTTTCAGCTGCCTGAGTCCCCCCGACTTTTCATCCTTGCTACCGATGTGAGTGAAGGCTCGGTTTGCGCTTTTTACCGCGATGGCATGTTTCTGCAACGTCGTGGTGTCAATGGCCAGCGAGAGTTTGAGCATCTGCCGACTGGACTAGCAACGGTCGCCATGGCAGTTGCTGCCTCATCCGCTTTCCCCGGCTTTTTTCCACCACTGGCACTGAAGGCAGCTGACGTGGGTGCGTTGGAGGGTGAATTCGGCCGTCACGCTTTCACTGATGGCGGCATCCATGACAACCTTGGATTGCGGATGTTTCATTACCTGCAGCAAGGTTCCTTGTTGACACAGGATGGTCAAGAGGAGGGGAAGCTTGCGGAACTTCATCCTCTGGATGGAATTTTCATGAGCAATGCTGGGGCTAGCTTTAAAGTACATGCGAATGCCCAAACGGGCGGCTTGTTCAGCACGGCAATGAGATCCTCCGACATCCTGATGGATCGGGTGAATCAACTTGAACTCGAAGCGTTTCACGGCCAAAAGGGAACACTCTTTTTCCCGATCACCAAAATGGTCTCTCAAGACGAAGCACCCGATGCACCTCATATAGAAGTCCAAAGACAAGCTCCGTTGATTCGCACCGATATGGATCGGTTTTCCAATCTGGAGATTTCAACACTCGTGCAACATGGGTACTGCGTTGCTCGGTCGGTCTGCAGGGAATCGGGGTTGCCGCTTGCCAATTCCGAAGGCCTGGAATGCTGGGATCCGTTTTCCGAGGATTCCAGAAATTCACAACAACCGGAATTAAGCCGCGAAGAGAACGCACTAACATCAGGCCGGAAACTGCAAAGATCATCATCGCGACGAATCTTCAGCACTCTGCTCAGCCCAATCGACTGGCCAACTTACGTTTGGGTACCACTGATTGCAGTGCTTTTGTTTACGATGCCGTATCTGATTTTCCGGTCGCACCGAAAATCGACACAACGGGGTTACGTTCTTTCGGCGGTTTCGCAAACAAGTCCGGTTTATCGAAAGATCCTGGACTTGATCGAGGATGGCCCCAATCGCCTTGTACCGCCGATTGAGTTCGAGGAGGCAGAAGCTCTTGTCCCAGCCAAATTCGATGAGTTCGAAGTTCTCTCTGACAATCGCATCTTCGATCTGCGACAGTGGTCGGAATCAACCGCCCAATCGGCACCCTATGTCTACAGCCGAATAAAAATACGTCGTACGGGCCAAGAAAAAACACTACGTTTCCAGTCTGATTCGCGGGACGAAGCGATGGCATTTCAGTGCGTAACCGAAAGCCTGAATCCCCGATATTTGCGTGCTGAAGCCGAGAACGGCACCTATCTCTGGGAAGTGAATCTTGATCTTTCTCAAATACCGATCAATACTGGAACCGTCGCGGTCTTTGAGGGAAACCTGATTAGCGAACGAGCGAGTCAATCGAGCGATGAAGGTCGATTTCTCTTCAACATTTTTGCCAACACCGGCTTGGCTCAAATATGGATGCTAATGCCAGAAGATCGGAGCTACAAAGATTTTCAAATCATTGGCTTTCCGATCGATCAGCCCGAACTGCGAACCATCATCGAACCGACCTCCAAAGTTGAGCTTCCCGTTGGAGCGATCGCCACCTTTCAGATCATCGAACCTCAAAGCAACTTTCGCTATGAGTGTCGCTGGAAATGGGGTGATGACTAATCCCGTCCGATACTCAGCAGTTAGTTTTCGGCACGGCTGCAAGTCGACGGGTATCGCCAGCGGAGCACTGGAATGCATGGTTTTCGATGAGACAGACCGCAGCGTTAAGACGCTCGTTCCCGGCACACCTCAGCAGTGGTGCATCGAAAAGAAACAGCGTGATGCAATGTGCGAATTGTCCAAGCGACGCTGAACAGTTACCCACCGTCGCCGAGCAAATTCCGCGAAAAGTCCAACGACGCTCCGATTATGCTGCCGGAAACACGCTCAGAGAGCTGGAAACAAGCGTCGCGTTAAATCAAGCATTCAAGCCCCGCAGCGATTGCCGGCGATTTCGCCTCACGGTTGATCTGCGGTCGTCTTCTTACGTATCTCTTCAATCGCTTGGATAGTTTCAGACGAAGGACGAACGTTGCCCGGCCTGCTTCCCTGCGCGATTTTTAAAGGGGTCCAGCCACGACTGTTCTTTTGATTCCAAACTTCCATCGCGGCCCCATGGTCGGATAAGAACCTGATGAGTCGCGTCCAACTTTTGTACGCTGCGCCATGCATCGCGCTGTGACCATGATTATCAACGGCATTGATGTCTGCTTCGAGGCTGAGCAGATAACGCACGGTTTCGATCGCGTCTTGCTCTGTTCCCGCTGTCTCATCCCCATTGCTAATCACGCCTACCCCGCATGCCGCTAACAGCGGTGTACATCCTTCTGAATTGGGGCGTCGCGGGTCAGCACCAGATTGGACTAAGATCCGCAGCAGCGGCAAGTCACCGGTTTCGGCAGCTAGCAACAACGGCGTTGCATCAGTGCGATTCAATCGTAATTCAGGTGGTGAGTGAGGTCCGTGCGGAGCATTGACATCTGCACCGCGTTGGGTCAGCTCTCGGACGAATTGCAGGCTGGTTATGGCCCCCGACCCTTGCGGCGGCGGATCTCCGTCACCTCGTATTGGCTTACGCACCCATGTCATCGCATGCAGCGGCGTGTAGCCGGCCTTGTCGTCATTCACATCGGCTCCTGCGTCCAGAAGGGCCAATGCCGTTTCAAAATGCCCATTGTTGATTGCCAACATTAGAACAGTCGTCCCGCGTTTGGGCCCCTTGGATGCAACGCGTTTTGGCTTGATTGGCTGATTGACATCTAAACCAGCCCGCAGTAGACGAAGAGCAACCTGAGTGTGGCCTTGGCGGACGGCAAAAAAAAGTGGAGTGAACCCGGAGGGCAAGGGGGTTTGATAGTCGGCCTCCGCTCGCAGCAACGTTTCGACTACCGCCAGATTCCCCTCGGCAGCTGCCCACATCAAAGCCGTCTGACCTTTCCGTTCCATTGCGTTGACATCGGCACCATTCTCGATCAACGAATCGACCGTTTTTAAATCACCGGTCCGAGCAGCGACCATCAACACGGTTTGGCCACCAGCCATCGTCTGGTTTGGATCAGCGCCGGCAGCCAACAATATCCTTGCCGTTTCGTGGCTACCATTGCGGCACGCCAAGTAGAGTGGAGTAATGTCGTAACGAGTCACGACCTTCGCATTCGCCCCTGCAGCGAGCAACTGCCTAACGCAAGATGGATTGTCATGGTGTGCCGCCCAGTGAAGAGCCGTCATACCATCCGCTTGCGCGACATCAACGTTACCCGTGGATTCGATCAACGATTTAGCAAGCGAAAATTCTCGCTTTTCGATCGCGTCGGCAAGTCGCGTGTCGGCAGCACATGCCCGACCGCCAAAGGCGGCGAACACTAAACCGAAAATCACAATCGCATAAGAACCTCGCAACGACTGTTTCTTCATTCAATTATCCTCTACCGAAGGCTTTTCCTCTTTGTCAGCTTGATCACCGACTCGGTACTCGTCCTGACAAACCACCGTGGAGTCGACGAAAAACTTCGGGGCTCGGCGGGGCAATCTGTTTTTGCACTCGCTAGACGTCGAGTGGCTCAAACAATTCGTCCATTGGTTGTTCGCTATCACCGAAGGCTTGCTGGGCAATCCCGACTTTTTGCAACAGCGACAGATGCAAATTCGCCAGAGGTGTTGGTTTCTCAAACCGAATATGTCGATTGCCTTGCATATTCCCCGCTGCACCACCCGCGACCAAAATCGGTAAATCACTATGGTCGTGCACGTTGGGGTTCCCCATGCCGCTTCCGTATAAATAGAGGGCATGATCTAGCAGGCTGCCATTTCCTTCTGGCGTGGCTTGCAGTTTGACCAAGAACTCAGCGAACAGAGAGACATGGAATTGATTGATCTTCGCCACTTTCGCAATCTTTTCCGGATTGTTGCCGTGATGGGTCAGCGGATGATGCGGTTCGGAAACACCAATCTCGGTATAGGCTCGGTTACTAGTCTCGCGTGCCAACTGGAAAGTGATGACGCGGGTTATGTCCCCCTGCAAAGCCAATACCTGCAAATCAAACATCAACCGAGCATGATCCGCATAGGAGGTTGGCACACCCGTTGGCCGGTCGAGGTCTGGCAGCGGATTCTCAGAAACATCCGCCTCTGCTCGTTGAATTCGACGCTCAACTTCGCGAATCGCTTCGAGGTACTGCCCCACAGTGTTTCGATCCGCTGGGCCGAGTGTCTTTTTCAATCGATTGATTTCCTCGGCCAGCGAATCAAGCAGACTGGCTCGCTTATTCAATGCTTCGCGCCTAGCTTTGGGCGTTCCGCCTTCGCCGAACAGCGTTTCAAAAACAAGTCGCGGGTGTGCCTCTGCCGGCAATGGTGTTGTTGGCGAAGACCACGAAAGATTGTTCTGATAAACACACGCATAACCGTTATCGCATTGTCCAACAACGGAGAGCAAATCCATCGACATTTCCAGCGAGGGCAGGACGGTCGCCTGGCCAATGTGCTGCGCCGCAATCTGATCAACCGTTGTCCCCAAATAGTAGTCCGTACTCTCCGTTCTTTTCGCACGAGCTGCACTCAGGAACGCAGCATTCGAGGTGGCGTGAGTCCCCGGATACGCGTTTTGCAATTCTAAATTTGTGATTGCCGTAACCTGTTGCTTGACAGGTTCTAGCGATCGCAGGCTGGGCGAGAGCTCATCCAACGTGTGTTCATTTGGAGGAGTCCAGCTAGAGATATCACTCCCCATTGGCATGTAAACGAAACCGAGTCGCCGCAACTGCGATGGGTTTGCAGCGGTATCGGCTAATGCCGTCATCGATGGAATCATTGCATCGAGCAGCGGCAAGGCCAATGCAGCGCCCGCGCCCCGCAAAAAGGTTCGCCGCGGCAATGATTTTTTTGTCACGATCATTTAGCGTCTTTCAATTGAAACGGTGGACTTCGCACAATCCCCAGTACGATGGATGAAAACCGGTAGTCATCTTTCTTGCCCTCGCGGACGATCTGCCGAATGAAGGGAGCGTCGTAATACTCGACGCCCCTTCCCATTGCATAGGTCAACATTTTTTCGACGAACGTGGATACAAAGATCTGGGGATGCTCCAGCAAGCCATTTTCTAGCCCGTCCACGCCGTTAAATTCACGCCCACCGGGAAGTCCACCTTTGGAATCCACTGCGTGACCTTTTTCAAATAATCGCCACTGACCGATTGCATCATAATTCTCGAGCGCAAATCCAATTGGATCAATTAAGTCGTGACAACGCGAGCAGGAGGGGTCGGCTCGATGTTGTGCAAGTCGTTGACGCACCGACAATTCAGCCGCAACAAAATTATCTGCTAAATCAGGAATATCAGGCGGCGGGGGCGGGGGTGGCGTGCCCAGCAAATTTTCCAAAATCCACTTTCCACGGAGCACAGGCGACGTCCGATTGGCATACGAAGTCACGGTTAAAATGCTGCCATGGCGTAACAATCCTCCCCGATGGTCCCGAGAATCCAATGGAACGCGACGAAATCGACTGCCGTAAACGTGCGGAATTCCATAGTGTTTTGCCAAACGTTCGTTAAGAAAAGTGGCGTCAGATTTCAGCAGCTCAAGGACGGGACGATCCCGATGAAAGATGTCTCCCACAAACAGCTCCGTTTCTCGACGAAACGCTTGCCGCAGGTTATCGTCAAAGTCTGGATACAAACGCCCATCGGGGGTGATTGAATCTAAGTTTTTGAGGTACAGCCATTGGCTGGCAAAACTCGTCACTAAAGATTCGGCTCTTGGGTCTGCGAGCATCCGCCGCACTTGCCGTTCCAAAACGAGTGGATCCCGTAGTTGCCCTCGCTGGGCAATGGTTAATAACTCTTCATCCGGGATACTACTCCACAAGAAAAACGACAATCGCGACGCCAATTCGAATTCGCTGATCGCGTAAACTTCACCGCTCGCGACATGCACAGGTTCACGCTCAATTCGGAACAGAAACCGCGGATGAGTCAAGATCGCTGCAAGCGCCATTTCAATCCCGGCTTCAAATCCCCCCTCCCTGCTCGCCTCACGATAAAGCCGCAGCGGATTCGCTAAGTCTGCGTCGCTGACTGGGCCTCGAGTTGCCCGTCGAAGCAGGCTGAAGATGATCTCTTTCGCGCAGGCATCCTGATCGGCTTCGCTGGCGGGATAACAGCAAAAGATCTGGTCGCGGCTGGGCGTTTCGCCGGGGCCGCGTGAATGATAGGGTCCCGTAATCGATACCTGAAAAATCGCCGGTCCCAACCGCGGATGCCGGTACATGTTGTAATGAACGTTCAGTGGCTGACGTGCCGATTCCAATAAAGAGGCTGACTTTCTTAAGAAGGTCACACCCAACTCATGCTTCCCTGCCGAGACGGGGAACCGAAATTTTAAGTGACGATCAATATTCTCATGGGTTGGCTTGGCCCAGGCATCATCTGAATCTTTCTTTCCTGCCGGAGGGCGGACCGTAAATTGCTTAACCAACTTACGATCGAGCAGCAGATCTAACTGGTGTGGCTCTCGCATTCCCTCGACATGCTCATTTCGATCACGGGCCAAACGAATGGTGATCTCGTATTCGCCATCTTCCGGAAACAAATGATGAACCTGAATTCCGCCGCGGGTACCAAGTGGTAAACCAGGAAGATGTGCGTCTTGGGTAACATCGGGAGGCACGCGATACGTTTTGCCACCTGGTGAATGAGTGGGGCGGCCGATGGCCAAGCGACTGATCTTCTGGGCCGCCGATACGTAACGATTCAGCAACGTAGGCGAGAGTTCGCTGACCGTGATATTGTCAAACCCATGACTCACTTCATCAGGAGGCAACAACGCATCAATGTCTACTGGCAACGACAGTAAGTCACGAATCGCATTTCTATATTCATTTCGCGTCATACGGCGAAATGATTCAACGTGCCCCGCCCGCGGGTGCCTGCTTGCAAATGCATCTAAAGCATCAGACAACGCTTGCGTGGCAGAGATGCGGACGTCAGGCCGTGGTTGCTCAGCATCCGCAGGAGGCATTTGAAAAGCCTCTATTTTTTTTACCACCTGCTCCCACCTTGGCAGGTTTGACGACAGCGGCTCGCCAATCATTTGCTCGAGGTCAAAATCAGCGATCGAGGCACTGCTGCTATGGCACTCGAGACAGGATGCCTCGACCAAGTTGACAATACTATCCGGGACTTCGGACGCGGCTTGGGAGCAGCGCAGAAGGACGCACCCGGCGATGATAACGAATCTGAACATTCCAGCATTATAGCAGCCGCACAAATTGATCGAGCGGCCGATTTCGAGGTCAAGCGAGCCCAACAGGGTCGGTTAGATCACCGCAGCGATCTAATGTTATCGGTCCTTCAAGCTTGAGTAAGCTGCGCACGCCGTTCGGCGTCCAATTGACCCTTGATTTGCGCAAGCGGAACAAGCAAGATCAGCAGAAAACCTTACTTTCCACAACTGGGCGCTAGGGGGTTGGTACGCGGGTGCCGCGGTCGAGAGCCCCGTGCTCATGCACTGCCGAATGACGCGTTGCTTTTGCTGAAGGATCCGATTTCGCAAGGTCGATCGCTGCCAATCGCAATGGAGAACCTCCCCCACCCGAGACGTCATCCGGCATTCCCGTAAAATTGCCCGCACATTCGATGGGCTCGCGTCTTCGTCTTCAAATCAGTTATCCTCCACTCCAATTATCAACTCCGCTGGAATTTTGCCATTGAAGGCCGGCGAGTCCCCGCCTTTCGCTGGCATCACAAACCTTACCCAACCATTGTGTGAACTAGTTGTGGATCAGCCATGAGTTTGCCGCACGCTTCGATTCGGTTCCGTAAGCTTCCCTACAATTGCAGGCAATCTGGAATATTCATCTGGTTCCCGCATGCAGGCGGAACCAGCGGGGCCTTTATTCGTCAAACAAGCGGACAAAAGCTTGGCATGCAAACTTGGGTCGGCGTATTGCCCGGCCGTGAGGAACGACACAGAGAAACTGCCACCGATTTGCAATCGCTCGTGCGCGAGTTCGATGAAGCACTCGACACGGAAACCGACCAACCGCTAATCCTGGCCGGCCACAGCTTTGGCGGACTGCTCGCCTATTTACTGGCCAAACGCCGTTGCGCGCGTGGTCTGCCACCACGAGCTCTAGTCTTGTTGGCGGTCCCTCCGCCCGATCGCCTATCTCTGGATGATTGGAGTGAATCCGAGGATCACAAACTCATCGAATACTTGGACCAAAAGTATGGAGCGATCCCGGCAGCTATTCGAAATAACCATGACTTGCTTCGATACTTTCTGCCAGTTGTTCGCCATGACCTGCGCCTGATGGAATCGTATCGGCACCAACCGTCGGAACCATTACCGCTTGATTTGGTGATTTGTGGAGGAACCGAAGACCACGCATTACCGGCTAGCACGCTTGCAGGTTGGCAACGATTCACACAAGCTGGCTTTACCCTGAAAATGTTTTCAGGGGACCATTTTTTTCCATATGCCCACTTTGTTGCGATCATCAATTCATTCAGCGAAAACGAATAGCAGCCTCCGCTCGTCAGCGATTGCAAATCTGTTGAATCACGTCACCTTCAACATCGGTCAATCGAAAATCTCTGCCATTGTGGCGAAACGTCAGCTGTGTGTGATTCAAGCCCATGAGATGCAAAATCGTGGCGTGCAGATCGTGTAGATTGACTCGGTCCTCAGCCGCTTTGTGCCCAATCTCGTCGGTTGCGCCAAACGATGTTCCTCCCCGGGTCCCACCTCCGGCAAGCCAATATGCCATCGCGTGTGGATTGTGGTCACGGCCTGGTTTGGCAGATTTCTGCGATACGGGCAGGCGTCCAAACTCCCCACCCCAAATCACCAAGGTCGAATCAAGCAAGCCGCGCTGGGCCAGGTCCTGCAGCAGTGCTGCGATCGGCTGATCCGTCTCGCCGGCGAACTGGCGGTGGTTTCCCTCGATGTCATTGTGACCATCCCACGATCGCTGGTTCTCCATACCGCCGGAATAAATTTGAACAAATCTCACGCCTCGTTCAACCATCCGCCGGGCGGTCAAGCATTGCTTAGCAAAATGTGAGCAGCGATCGTTATCAATGCCATAGGCGGCTTGGATGTGAGCAGGTTCACCATCAATGTTTAACGCCTCCGGCGCAGCCGATTGCATGCGATACGCTAACTCAAAACTCTCAATCCGAGCGGCGAGTTCTTTCTCGCCGGGATTTGCATCTTGGTGCAACTGGTTCAACTGGCCTAGCAGATCAAGCTGATTCCGCTGACGAGACGCATTTAACCCGGATGGCCGATTTAGGTTGTCGATTGGGTCACCGCTCGGTTTCAGCCAAGTCCCTTGATAGACGCTGGGTAAAAATCCGGCACCCCAGTTCTGTGAGTGTCCCTTCGGTTGCCCACGCCCTTTTGGATCCGACATCACGACGAATGCCGGCAGCTCCCGACTTTCACTCCCCAAACCATACGTGACCCATGATCCGACGCAGGGATAACCCATTTGCGTGAATCCTGTATTCGCCATAAACAACGCTGGGCTGTGATTGTTCGATTTTGAATACGCCGAATGCAGAAACGCCATCTTATCGACGTGCTGTGAAAGATGAGGAAACAGCTCCGATACCCACTTCCCCGATTCACCGTATTGCTTGAATTTGAATGGGGATTTCATCAGCGGGCCGACCTGCTTGGAAAAGAACCCGGTGAATTGGTCAAACCCCTGCAACTCTTTGCCGTCTTGTTTTTCCAGCTCCGGTTTATAGTCCCACGTGTCAACATGGCTTGGCCCACCATTGATGAACAACCAAATCACAGCTTTGGCAGAAGCTTCAAAATGAGGTGAACGAGGCGCCATTGGATCGATGTTCGTCACCGATTCAGCTGCTAGCCCCTGCTCGTCTGCGAGCAGCGAAGACAACCCAAGCCATCCAGCCCCCGCTCCAAATTGCGCGAGCATTTGACGTCGTGATAGAAAGGTATGATTCACGTTCAGACTTTAATCGAGGTAAATAAACTCATTTAAACTCATCAGGACTTGGCACAGGTCGGTGAGTGCCAATTCCGCCACATTGCTATTCGCTTTGGCCGCCTGATCATTTGCATCCGCCGAATAGGATTCACTTTGTCGGCGTACAAACGCAGCCGAATCGGATCGCTCCTGCTCGCTCGGCAATCTTGATAACGCAGTCATGTACGCTTGTTCGATCGCGATGTTTAGATCTTGATCTGCAATCTTCTTGGCAAATGCGTGTGCATAGTGCCGTACCTGCGGGTGATTCATAAACACCAGTGCCTGGGGCGCAATCGTGGTGCTGGGACGTTTGCCAACACTAGCTAATGGCTCGGGCGAGTCAAAAACCTGCATGATCGGGATCAAGCGACTTCGTTTGATCATGAAGTAGATACTGCGTCGCCGCATCGATTCATTGAGTGTGCCGGGACCGTACTGCTTCGTGTCCAATTCCCCACTCACCGCCAGCATTGAATCCCGAATAATCTCGGCTTCCATCCGACGTGGCGAAAATCGCCACAGCAAATCATTGAAAGGATCTTTAGCCGCATGGTCATCATCGAAATCAGACCGCTGCATATAAACGCTGCTGGTCATGATTAGCCTGCGAATCGACTTAAGCTGCCATTGGTTTCGGATCAACTCCGCTGCTAGCCAATCTAATAACGCAGGGTTTGTGGGCCGCTGGCCTTGAAAACCAAAATCATTGGGCGTTGATACGAGCCCACGTCCAAAATGTTGTTGCCACAATCGATTTACAATCACCCTGGCAAGCAACGGACCAGCGCCATGATCGACGTCCGTAATCCACTCGGCAACCGCGCGACGGCGGGAGGAAGTCGCTGCTTGGGGTAATTTGGGTCGATGCCAACGTTGGGGATTCGTGTTTCTCACGAGGACCTGTGGAAATCCAATCTCGGCAATTCCCTGTTTTTGGCCGATGTCACCGCGATTCAGAAAATGTACATTTTCGTAGAAATGGGGATAGCCACGACCGTCTCCGTGATTCGGAATCGGTTTGACGTTTTCACTACTCACCATCACATTGGTTAGCTCTGGGAGAGGCTTAGCGGCGCGCTGCGTTTCAACCGATTGGTGCAAAGCGAGCCACTTTGCATCCTGCTGTTTAAAAGCAACGGCGGCCCATGATGGCATCTTGCCGTTTTTGAATTCATCACGGCGGCGACTCAGCACCTCAAGTTCGGCGGTCGCTTGGTCGATTGCTTCCCCGTCGATTGGTGGCTGATCGGTAGCATTGCTTACCGCGACGCGTAATCGTCCAATGTTATGTCGGTCGTTGACTTGAAATTCCAAGCGGATCGTCAAGTCAGTTCCCTGCTCAAAACCAACAGGTTCTTCGAATTGAAATGTGGCTGCGTGGTTCGACCCAAACTTTGGATCAACTGCCCAGCCGGTTTTCGAATCGTTGTCCAGCGAGGCTTGAATCGACAAATTGGCAGCATTCTGTTCGAAAGTGACTTGCGGATCGATAAGATTGACTGCCACTGGTTCTCCTGTGCCATCGCGGGGCCGCGCTGTCACGATGATGCGACTCAACGCAAAGTTTCCGTTGCTTGCTCTGCCCGGTCCCGATCGTTTCATCGAATCGTCGGCGAGCGCTTCGATACGGAGTTGCTTTAGATTGGCAAGAGACGTTTGGGTTTCGAAAATGTATGCATCCGAAACCCCATTTTTTCCCGTTGCTAAATACGACCCATCTTCCTGCCTGACAAACTTCGCGCCCTGTTCCGAGACTAGACTGCTGGCTTGCAAGCGAACCCAGTGGGGTTCAGGCTTGGGGGTGCTTTGCGGCATGGCATCAATAAAATCGGCCCAGCGTGACGCCAATTCCTCGTCCTCAAAACGCTTCAGCTTTTTGCTTCGCGATTCCAATTCAGCGTGCCACGCCTTGATCGCCTGCCTGTTGACCGATTTCTTGAGATCAATCTCGACATTGCTTCGGATGGTATGCCGAAAAGCGGACACAAGCTGGTAGTAATCGCGCGCCGGAATCGGGTCAAATTTGTGATCATGGCATCGAGCACAGCCGATTGTGATCCCGAGCATCGCCGAGCCAAGGGTCGCTACCATGTCGTCGAGTTCATCATAGCGAGCGGATTCGAATTCTTTTTCGGTCAACTGAGTTGGGAACACGCCTGCACCCAAGAATCCAGTTGCCATCATTGCCAACGGCTCTTCCGGGGCGATTTCATCGCCTGCTAATTGCCAACGTACAAATTGATCGAACGGCATGTCTTGATTGAACGCCTTGATAACGAAGTCGCGGTAGTGATAAGCGTGGGGTCGGTCATAGTCCTGTTCGAAACCGTGACTCTCACCGAAGCGAACGATATCCAACCAATGCCGGGCGACGCGTTCCCCATGGTGCTTATTTGACAACAGCCGATCAACTAGCTTTTCGTAGGCCCGGGGATCCGGGTCCGACAGGAATTCCCTTGTCTGTGCAGCAGTTGGTGGCATACCGATTAAATCAATGTACGCACGACGAACCAAGGTATTCCGTGACGCCATCTCACTTGGGGCTAATCCTTCACGCTCCAATCTTTCCGCAATGAAGTCGTCAATCGCCGTGCGTGCCCATGGATCACTTCTTTTTTCAGGTGTTGGGATGACCGCCAAGGGGCGAAAGGACCAAAACTCTCTCGCGGAATCATCGATTACACGTTTCGTCCACGCGAGCGGATCATCGCTATCCTCCACCCGCAACGGTTGATCGTATGCGGCTCCCAAGCGGATCCACTTCTCGATCGCATCAATCTGGCGGTCATCCAACTTGGCACCGTCTTCCGGCATCACTGGTTCAACCTGATGTCGGATCATCCGTAGCAAGCGACTGCCGGGCACTTCTTGCCAATCAATCGCTTGGCCACTGTCGCCACCACGAATCAAATCGGCTCGTGAAGCGAGCGAGAATTCGCCTTCTGTCGTTTCGCCACCATGACATTTCAAACAGCGACCAACAAAAATTTGACGAACGTCGGAACGAAACAACTGGCGAGATGCGGCCATCGCAGTTGCGTGATCTTCACTGACCTTCACTTCATTCTGATCGGCTTTGGCCTGTTGGGCACTCGCCTCACAAATTGCGACGAAACTCAAACCAATGGCTAAACCGAGCATGCGGGCGCGGGTAATTGAAAAATTGTGTTGCACGTTTATCCCTTGAAACGGTCCAAGCTCTGTAACTTGTCAGAGTGTTTTCAATTCTTCCGAGTGTTTTCCGATTTGACCGGCCCATCTTAGCAGGTCTCGGTCGTGCTCTCCCCTACGCGGCGACGCGTTCCGGTGCTCGTCGCGGTTATCTTGCTTTGGCAATCACATTTTGACGGTTGTCCTAAACCAGCAACGGTCGAGTGTGCAATCGCTCAATTTTAATAGGTTCCGTTTGCCGCGGGCTCAGCGAATTTGAGATCAATGAACCCTCTTTTGGGGGTTGATTGGCGGTTGTCACCCATATTGCGAATCGAGACTCCAGAGATGACATCCTTGGTCGACGAGCCTACACTGTTGAGTCGTGTTGAGCATTATTTCTCTACGAGGCTTCAATCCATGCTAAATCATCGCCAACTTCCAGGGTCTTTCCGTCAAACTCGCCGTCATTTCTTGACGAACTTGTCGGCTGGTGTTGCTGCGGGTTCAGCCCTGTGGTTCGACACACCTGGTGCCTTCGCGGAAGAACTGATGCGGACTCAATCGCAAACCCCCGGTCCCTTTTATCCAACCAAATTACCGCTTGATACGGACAATGATTTGCTGGTGATCAACGACGCGATTACCCCGGCAATTGGCGAGATTACACACCTTACCGGCCGCCTAACCGACACGAAGGGCAGACCGATCAGAAACGCCGTGGTGGAGATTTGGCAGTGCGACAGCAGCGGTGCCTACTTGCACGAAAAAAGTGATAACCTCGAAAAACGCGACAAGAACTTTCAGAGCTTTGGCCGATTCCTAACCGGTTCCACGGGAGAATACTATTTTCGCACAATCAAACCCGTTGCTTATCCAGGGCGAACGCCGCACATCCACTTTGCAGTGAAACGAAAGGGCCAGCCACGGTTTACAACGCAATGTTACGTGCAAGGGAATCCCGGGAATCAGCGTGATGTCCTGTGGAAACGAATTCCAACCGATCGAGCACGCCAGTCGGTGACCGTTGAATTCGCCAAAATGCAAGATTCAGCAATCGGTGAGTTGGCAGCGAAGTTTGACATCGTGCTGGGTAAGACCCCTAAGGCCTAATCCGCTACCGAAAGTCAGTACGTTCGCCCCTTTTCAGGATTACAAGTTTGCCAATGCGGTCCGGGCGGATTGGCGAGTACGATTTGGTCGCGAACAAACCTGCCCAGCCCGTCCGCGCTGCAGATCATCCTCGCTCAGCCGATCTCCTACGCGCGAGCACAGTGGCAGTTGACCGCTTCCTGACTGGCTCGATCGCCTCCGGAAGAACTTCCCCCCGCGTTTAGCTTGTTTTGGATGCCGTGGCGAATACACAGGGAGCAGGTACCTGTGGGCATCACAACTGTTCCGAGCGGAATTACAGGGTCATCTGTGCTTTTGCCACAATAGAGCGTCTCCTGGGCTCCCACTTCTCCGCTGGCTTGGCCTTCTGGTGGCCAGCCAAGGCGGTTGTAACTGCTGTGCAATTACGTATGCTGCGTGGTTTGCTTTGACAAGTTTTTTCATTGCCCCTCTTTGAGAAGCAAGATGCTTGGCTCTCAAGCCGCTAACCAGTTGAACAAGGCCGTTCTGTACGTCAGCCGCGCAGCTCTTTTGGTGCTGTTTCTGCCATTCTCCCTGGCCGACGCGCAGGTCCCGATCCCACCAACGGCACTCGCTCCGCAGCAACCGGATTCGAATGGCAAACCAGCAGCGGAACCGACTCAGCAATCCGCGGTTCCCGCCAATGAGGAACTGACAACACTCCGCAACGGGATCACCCAGTCGCAACTCACCGAAGAGGAAAAGGCAGCGTTGTTGGCGACAGTGGCCCGAACGCAAGCAGCCCTGGCATCCGCTGCGGAATTCGACCGATCAGCAAAGGAGTTCAAGGCTTTACTCGACTCTTTGCCACAGCGAACCGACCAAGCGAAACAAAAGCTGGCAGATCCGGAGGAGCCTCAAACCGGCCTTCAAGTCGAGGACACGCTGGAAGCTCTCGAAGCGATCCTGCCTCAGTTAACGAGCCAACTCGCGACCGCCAAGAGTGACCTCGCCAGAATCGAATCGGCCGCCGCAGTCTCGATCAAACGCCGCCAAGAAATTGAAGTCAACATTCCGCTTGTCCAGGAGCAATTAACGAAGGTTCGTGATCAGCTCGAATCAAAACCAGCAGCCGAACCAACCCTCGCTGATCAGGTGCAACGGGAAGACCGCGAGGCAACGGCGAATCAATTAGCGAACCAACTTATTTCTCTCCAAAATGAGGCGGCGTTAATTGATTCTGAATCGACTGCTGACATCTCTCAATTTGAGCGAGATGCGCAGATACGTACGGTCGCTTTCCTGCAGCAGCAAATCGAAACTGTCGAAGCGACACTCGCCAGCAAACGCGCCGAAGATGCTGCAGACCGCGTTGAAACGGCCGAGTCGGAGTTGGAAGGCCTGCATCCAGCGTTGCAACCGATCGGTGAGTTAAGCCAGCAGTATGCAGCGGATAATCAGAAAATTGCGTCTTTGATCTCAGAAGTCGACCGAGACCTGAAACGGCAAGATGACAAACAGGAAGAGGTGAAGCGAGATTTCCAAGAAGCAAAAACCCTGGTCGAGACCGTCGGTTTGATGGAAGCGGTCGGCTTGAAGTTGCGATCCCTCAAATCCAATCTCCCTGATGTTCGTGAATACGAGTTACGTCTTCGTAATCGACAACCAGTTATCAACGACGCTCAGTACTCCCTTATCGAGCTGAAGAATCGTCGCAATGCTCGCGTCGAGCAGGTGATTCAAACCCTATTGAACAGTGCTCAGCCTCCGGTGACTCTGGTCGAACGGGATGCGTTAGCCGACGAAGCGAAGCGTCTGCTTGAAAACCAACGGACAGAGTATTTGAATCCCTTGATCCGCAGCCAAAACACCTACTTCAATAAGCTGGTTGCATTGTCGACCACCGAGCAGCAAATCATCAGAGTGGCGGAGGAATCGTCCGATTATGTGAACCAACGCATTCTGTGGGTCCGGAGCACGCGTCCTCTTTTTGCGGAACCGGTTCCCAATTCGTCTGATTGGTGGTTTTTTCTCCCCGGTGCCACTGACAATGTGACTCCGAAACTGCTCGATGATCTCAAGCGTCGATGGATTCGCTGGACGCTTTCTTTGCTCTCTCTGCTGGTTTTGTTTCGATGGCGGTTTCGATTGCGTGACCAGATCAATGAACTGGGTCTGCAGGTAAGTCGCGGCAGCTTTATCGATTTCATGCCGACGGTCCATTCGGCCATGATGACAATGGCGACGGCGGGACCGGTCACGCTTGTACTCGCCTTCGTTGGCTATCGCATGCGTCTCGTGGCCGGCGTTGACCCAGCAACCCTGGCGATCAGCAATGCTCTGATTCTCGGCGCCATGACCTATTTTCCACTGGAAGTGTTACGGCAGGCTTGTCGTCCGAACGGATTAGCGGTCGCCCATTTTGGATACGACGAGAAAAGCATCGCCTTGATTCGTCAATGGCTCCATCGACTGATGTGGTGGCTTTTGCCGGCAGTCATCCTGATCTCTTTTCTCGCCGGTGGTCGCACAGGCTTTGGTAGCGATGTTCTCGAGCGATATTGTTTCCTGGTCGCGACACTTGCTTTGGCCTTTCAACTAGCCCGCTTGTTCCATCCACAACGAGGTTTACCGAGTCAATACTTGCAAATGCATCCAGCTGGCTGGGCCAATCGCATGACGCTGCTCTGGTACCCAGGAATCGTTTGCATTCCGCTGGCGATTGGGTTGCTTGCAACGTTTGGTTACTACTTCACGGCGACCCAACTGACTTGGCGTATCTATCAAACGATCGTTTTGGTGCTCATGGCAACTTTGGTTGTTTCGTTGTTAACGCGATGGGCATTGCTGCGTCGTCGAGAGCTGATGATTGCGGATGCGCGTGCTCAGCGTGAGCAACAAGCTTTGAATGATGAAGCCGCATCGGATTTGCCTGCGGCGCCAAGCGAAGATGCCGCCGCTGAATTACGGGTCCAAATGTCACAGACCCGTCGACTCCTGGCAGCTCTGATGATTGGAGCGGTATTCGCTGGCCTATGGATGATTTGGAGTGACGTGTTAACCGCTCGGGCTCAGATGGAAGCTCATCCATTGTGGAAGTCGACCACGACCGCAACCGAGATGAAAATTGACCCCAATGGTGAAGCCATCACCCTGACGAAGACGGTCGTCGATAATGTCACTCTCGCGGATTTAGTGTTCGCGCTGATGGTCGGCGCGATCACGATTCTGTCAACGCGGAATGTTCCAGGATTGCTCGAGTTCGCGGTTCTCAAAAAGCTGCCAATCGATTCGTCGAGTCGGTACGCGATTACCGCAATCTCAAGCTATTCAATTGCGTTGGTCGGTTTGATCGTGGCGGGCAGGGCAATTGGCCTGCATTGGGAGCAAGTCCAGTGGATGGCAACCGCCCTTACCTTTGGATTGGCGTTCGGGCTGCAGGAAATGTTTGCCAACTTTGTGGCGGGCATCATTATCCTGTTCGAGCAACCGGTCCGCGTCGGCGATATCGTGGAAATCGATGGGATCACCGGAGTCGTCACCAAGATTCGTATCCGCGCAACCACGATCACAGATTGGAATCGAAAAGACTATATCGTACCCAACAAGGAATTCATCACCGGCAAGATCCTCAACTGGACGCGTACCGATGATGTCAGCCGGATTGTCGTTCCTGTCGGCATCGCGTACGGATCGGAAACAGAGAAGGCTCGCGAGCTGCTGTTGCAGTCCGCTAGGAAAAACGAGTTCGTTTTAAAAGATCCCGGTCCAGTAGCCACTTTCGAGGGTTTTGGTGACAACTCATTGAACTTCGTTTTACGATGTTTCGTTGGAACACCTAGCGTTCGCTTGAGCGCTACACATGATCTCTACACGGCGATTGACACCGCTTTCCGGGACGCCGAAATCGAGATTTCCTTTCCACAGCAAGACATCTATTTGCGTAGCGTTCCCAAGTCGATGAGCGAATTCTTGTCAAAGAAAGAACCACGTTGATCGCCCCGCTGCAACTCTACGCAGCCGAAACTCTACGCAGCTGCAACTCTACGCAGCTGCCCCCAAAAGGCGACACTGCTGACTGCCGTGATCGGGCGTGACATCCGCCTAAGCCGGCGCACGACGTACTCCCTTAATCAACAAACCGCAGTGATTAATTGCCTTGCTTTAAAACGCTTCCCGCTGAATTTTGCGAGACGAGTGTCCGTTGAGAAGGTTGCCCATCAAAATCACCGCCCTTCGAGATTGCAATGCGGCGCGACCCGGACCAAATAACCCGCCTTTTGTCGCTCGCTGCCACAGTCTCAACCGGACACTTGAGAATCCTACAACTTATTGCGGTTTTGGGTGAATCATAGCCGGATTCTTCGGTTAATTACGGTGAACCTGGCGAATTGCAATCGCGTAGGACTAAGGCATTGGGGAGTGGTTCGGGCAGTCGCGGCCACCAACTCAACAACGAACCTGGGTGGACTCACACGATGATAGCCATTTCTCTGCAGGATGACCGAGGCGGCTGGCAAGGTACCGACACTGAGCAAGTGCCTGATCGGTCAAATGCCGCTCCATCCTCAAGTGGTGACACCGAGGATTCGCTAAGCCTTTACCTGTCTGAAATGGGTCAGACACGCCTGCTCACTCCGCAGCGGGAGGTTGAATTAGCATCTACTTTGCAGATTGAACGAAACAAATTCCGGGCAGGACTGCTACGCATCAGACTCGTTTCAGACAAGGCCCTCGATTTGCTGCAGGATGTCCAGCGGGGCATCCTGCGGGGCGATCGAGTCCTCGACTACGCCTCTGGGAATGCGGAGGCAAAACGGTCAATCCTGAGTCGTCTGCCTCACAACGCTCGACTTCTTGAGCAGTTGAGAGCGCACGAGGAAGCAGGATTTCAAAAAATATTAGGGGCTCGGTCGGCCCGCCGCCGCCGCGCCGCGATTCGACCGCTTGTGGAGCGTCGAGAACGTGCTGTCCGATTGATCGAGGAACAAAAGATCCGACTGCCTGAGCTCGAATCAAGTTTTGAGGGCATCGTAGATCTCGGTGTCGAAACGAGAGAACTCCTACGAGCGATCATGGTCGGGAATCGAAAACGTGCGTCCATCGCAAGCAGGCATAGAAAAGAAGAGGCTGAAAAACGGCTTAAGCAAATCTGCATGATCACACATCATTCGCCTCACGGCCTGCTTCGCAGAATTGAACGATTGCATTCTCACCGACAACGGTACCTTCTGGCAAAGCAGGGTTTGGTGCAAGCGAATCTTCGGCTTGTGATTTCAGTTGCAAAGAAGTATCGGAACCGGGGTGTGCCATTCCTCGATTTGATCCAAGAGGGTAATGCGGGCTTGATGCGGGCGGCAGAAAAATTCGAAGTCGAACGTGGCTTAAAATTTTCGACCTACGCAACATGGTGGATCCGACAGGCAGTTGGTAGAGCGGCGTCGGAACAGAGCCGCACAGTACGCCTACCGGCACATGCTGCGTCTGAAGTCACCGCGATGTACAAAGCGATCCAAGAATTGCAACAGTCGCTCGGACGAGCGCCGACGACCGATGAGATCACCGATCGTTGTCGATTGACTGATGCTGACGTCGACCGCTTGCGTCGCAGCTACAACTTCACAGTCAGTCTCGATCAATCTTGTATGGATGAAGATGGTCATGAGCTGAGTGATCTGATCGCAGCCGAGTCGATGACCTTGGAGGAATCGGTCGACCAAACCGATCTAAAGGATCGTGTTGCCGAACAACTGCGGATCTTGAATGATCGCGAACGCGAAATTTTAAGAATGCGTTTCGGCTTTGCCGATTACTCTTCTTCGTCGCTCGCGGAGATTTCTAATGTGATCGGGGTCAGCCGCGAGAGGGTCAGGCAAATTGAACAACGAGCCTTAAGCAAGCTAGCAGCGAACGAGTCGGTCGAAGTATTGCGCTCCTACCTACTCTGATCATGCTTGGTTGTTTATGCGTTGCGATCAGTCGTGAAGCGCGCTAGGAAATGGCTGACTCGTTTGCCTAGCGACGTCGCAATCAGTCGCGCAGACCTCCTAATTTGCTTCGGGTAAGTCCTCAGCGAAGCGAATCATTTCGCCCCGCCATAAAACTTCGAGTTCTTCGCGATTCCAATACTCTCGACCGACGGCGGGGTCACCGATAAGCAACCCATCCCCGTTGGCCGCCAAAGCGACGACCGAATGGCCAGTTCCAGGGATCCAACCCCAATTGTCTTCATAACGGCGATCCTCAACCCCCGTCAGCGGCAACGCCACCAGTAGGATTGCTGGAAATTGCTTGCCATCCATGAGTTGGTCAATCGTTGATATTTCAGCGATCACATCGCGACCGTTTTGATTGGCAGTAATTTTTAAACCGCGGTAAAGTCCGAGCGCTGGCGTGCCACTCGAGGTCGTCAAGCAACGCGGGATCAACTCAGCTTCGCTGGCTGAAACGCCGCCCGCCCTCAAGAACGTTGCGCCTGCGGCTGGACTGCAAGTCGACCAAAACGTTTGCATTGCGACTTGTCCTTCCCACTGATTGCCACCTTGTGGCTGCTCCCTCAAGACCATGCCAAGGAAAGGCCATAAGACAGATGCCATGGTGATGAGAGTCAACGAGCCGGCAAGAATGAATCTTCGCCATCGAGGCGTCTGGTGCAGTCGCCAGCACGTTCCCGCCGCTGCCGCCGCAAAGAGCGGCGTCCAGTTCGACCAAATAATCACCGCCGTACTTCTAATCCACGTCGCCCAGATGAGGTGTCCAGCCGCGTAGTAAATAAATACAAACATCCCCACCACAAACAACGTGATCCAAACGATCTGAGGATTCTGTTTTTCAGGTAAGTACCAACATGCCACGCTACCCGCAATAAGCGAAAGCAACGACATCACAGCGATCGCAAACCACAAATCTTCCATCTTGTTGACCAAGCATTCCCCGTGAATTGGTTGAAACTGTCTTCCCGTACTTTATCGAACATTTGCCGACAGGGGAGAGCGGCGACGGAATTCATGTGCTCGGAGGCTCTCTCCAACAGCAGATCACCCCGCCAGCGTGGTGTGATCCTGCACAGCCAGGTATTCAGCTCCCAACTGCCGAACCGCAACCTGGGGAATCAAATTTGGAAAATACGTAGTTCATGGCCGCAAACGAAACAGCGGCAAATAACAACGCCGCTAGCGAAAAGGCCGTGGGCAGATACTTCTGGCAATGAATCGATAAATTCGCGTCCTCATCAGCCAAAGGCCGCAACCCGTTGCCGGGCGGCTTCATCACCCTGAAATCGCATGATGGTTTGGTCGCTGCCGTAAGGCGCGTTCCGGATAAAAGCATGCTCCGGATTCGCGTTTAGCATCTGAAATAAAGTGACATGAAGTACAATAATGTCGAAGGAGAATCGATCATGGGCGGCGCTTATAACATTGGCCGGATTGCCGGAATCGACTTAAAAATACATTGGACGTTTTTGTTGCTTGTCGCTTGGGTTGGGGTTCAACCGCTGCTTGCGGGGAGCGATCTGCTAGCTGCTGCGGTGAACGTTTTATTGATATTAGCCGTGTTTGCCTGTGTCGTCGCGCACGAATACGGCCACGCGCTCGCTGCCAGACGGTACGGTATTGCAACGCAGGATATCACGCTGTTCCCAATCGGTGGCGTTGCAAGATTACGCGAAATGCCAACGGATCCAATCAAAGAGCTTGTGATCGCGGTCGCTGGCCCCGCCGTCAATGTTGTCATCGCCCTGGTGGTTTGTGCCGGGTTACTAGCTTATGGCGCTTTGGCTGCATCGACTTTCTCATTGGAACTGGGCATGTCGGGCGTGCAGTTTTGGCAAGCCTTGCTGACAATCAATGTTTTTCTGGTTCTTTTTAACGCAATCCCTGCCTTCCCAATGGATGGCGGACGTGTCCTGCGAGCGTTGCTGGCGCTCCGCATTGACCGTGTTCGTGCGACCGACATCGCAGCAACCATCGGTCAGTTTATCGCGATTGGCTTTGCAGTCATTGGGCTGAGATACAACCCATTGCTTATCTTTATCGCAATTTTTGTGTACCTTGGGGCCCGAGGCGAGGCTGCGCAAGTTCGACGAACAAGCCTAATTGGAAATTTGAATGTTGGAGCGGCGATGATCTCCCGGTTTGCGACGGTTGAATCCCACCAGCCGATCGTTTTCATCAGAGATCAGTTAATCGCTGGCATGCAGCAAGATTTCCCGGTCGTCACCGCCGATGGACTTCCAGTCGGAATGCTTTATCGAAGCCGCGCGATGCAGGTTATTCAACAACGAGGCCCCGAAGTTTCGATCGAAGAAGCGATGGCGCCCATCGATGAGGTCTCCATCTCGCAAACCGACTCATTGCCGCAAGCGATGCAAAAGATGCAAATGCTCGGGGTTAACAGCCTTCCCGTTACCGAGGGGGATCAGGTAATCGGGGTACTGACGCATGAGAACATCGGGGAACTCATGATGTTTCGCCAGCAAGACCCAAGCTACCACGCTGCGAGGAGCGACACGCCATTCGGCTCATCGAAACGATAGCGAGCGATCTTGTCCGTATCGGGTGGAGTTTAAGATTCCACGGTCGTTTGTTCCCGGCACGTTGGCAAGTACGCGTCGTTCATGGCGACGCAGGCTTGCAGGAACAGCGATTTCGGCGCGTGAGTGTCAGCAGGCAACATTACACTGGCGGGCAACATCACACTGCCGGGGCTGATTGCCTTTACGGTAAAGGAACCTGGCTGGGTGACATTAAGTATGCGATCAGATCTCGGACTTGATCTGCGGACATGACATCCAGTTGCTGATCTGGCATCAGCGAAAGAGCCGATTCGCGAATCATCTCGATCTGGTCCCGCGATAAGACTAAGCGTTCGTCCGTCGTGCGAAGAGTAATCGTCTGTTCGTCTTGAGATAGTAAGACTCCAGTGAGCACGCGTCCGTCATCGGTCAAAACGATGCTCAGCTGATAATCTTTGGAAACTGTCGCGCTTGGGTCCACGATATTTTCGAGCAGATAATTAAGCTGGTTTCGTTGGGTTCCGGTAAGTGGTGGTCCAATGGTTTCTCCGTCGTCAAACAGTTTGTGGCACTTACCACAATGTTGTCGAAAGAGCAGTCGTCCCTGGGAAAGGTCTGCCTGAGAAAGCACCTCAGGGGTCAGCTGTTGCCGATAATTGGCGATCTGCTTTTGCTTTTTCGCTGGGACCTGCTGAAGCTCTGGCCACAACCGCGAGATCTGATCGTTGAGCTTTTGTATTTCAAACAACTGCATTTGGCGAATCTGAAAAGGCGAAACCTCGTCCCGCTCAATCGTTCCTAATTGAATCGCATCCAATAAGTCCGAGCAATACTCAGGCCGGGAAACAAGTGTTGAAATCGCTTCGGTTTTTGCGGGCTGATAAAAACGCTCAAAGTGCTTGAGCAACAAGCTTGCTGTCTCGGGATCTCGGTACGCCGCCAGGCCGCGGATCGCTTCCACGTTGACATAACGCTTCGTCAGGAGTTGCTGGAGGGTCGCCGCGAATCCCTCTGCACGAGCACTTACGAGTGCCCGAATCGCGCGCCGCCGGACATCGAATGGAGTTCCATCCGATTTAACTAATTTAATTAAGTCCTCCAATGCTTGCCCACTGCCAAACAGGACGGACAAGTCCCGTGCTAATTCGCCAGCCTCTGAATCAGAACCAGCAAAAGCAGACTCAACACGCCCCCAATCGGCTGGGGCAGCAACTTGGCTGCGACCCTGCAGTGCAGCGTGCATGCCTCGCAGGATATCAATTGCTTCATCAGTTTGCTCGACCGAAATCAGTTTCACTAAATCATTCACCGCCTGCGGCTGATGATTGACTTCCTCGGTCAGGCGTCGTGCCAAATGCTCGCGCAATAGAGGTAAACGAGAACGCTTCGCAAGCTTCACTGCCTGGCTCGGAAAACCAGATACCGCTGGCTGAATTCCGTACCAGACGAAGAGTGGATAATGAGAATCGTTTGCGAACGCTTGATGCAACGCCAACTGGGATGCAAGAACCCAACGCTCTTGGTGAGGCAAACGATGCAAAGCCGATGCTAGAAAACTCAGCACCAAGCCAGATTCTTCCTTCGCGGCAAGCGATTCCAACGCCTTTCGAGCTTTCGAGGTCGGGGCCCCCTGATCGATGATCAACCGCACCGCCCAGCAACGGACATGTTCATTGAGATCAGCCAGTCGATCGATTAGCCACGCTTCATTTGCCGCTCCAACCGAATACAACGCCCACATCACACGTAAGCGATGGGGCAAGGCGTCGCTGCTTTCAAAATCTCTCCGAAGATGATCGATAACCTCGGTCAATTCCTGATCGGACATGACTTGACTCGCGCTACCTTTTTCGGCGACGGTTCGCTCCTGCAGCAACCGCCGGGCGTGACGGGCGAACCACTCATTGCGGTGCCCCAGCAACTTGACGAGCTCAAGTGAACTCAACTTTGACAAGTCATAAGACATCGCCTTGGTATCACCGTGAACGATCTTGAATAAACGCCCCGATGAACGATGCACTCCATCGTTTTCGTGGCATTCACCAATGTCAGACCAGTCGGCGATGTACACGCCACCATCAGGCCCATAAACCATTTCAATGCCTCGAAACCACGGATCGGCCGACCGCATAAAATCGTTTTCATGTCGCCCAGTATAGGTTGCTCCGTGCCGCTCCAAACGATCGACGTTTATTCGTCGCCCATGAAAATTGAAGGTAAACAGCTGCCCACGATATTGATCGGGCCAATTATCCCCCGCATAGATCATCATTCCTTGGTGAGCATGTCCGCCACCTGCCTTGTCGGTTCCTGACGTGACACCATTTCGCTTCGTGTCACTCCAAGACTCTTCCGACACGTCCCAGTGAAAGTGGTCGGCAGTTTGTGGCAGCAATTGATAGACATGCGGATCGAAATGATCCCCATACATGCGTTGATAGTAGGCCCCCGGAACGACATGCCAAAGATGCCCGATGACGGTATTGATGAAGAATAGCTGTCCATGCTGATCCCAATCCATTCCCCAGGGATTCGTCGTGCCCCTTACGACGACTTCCACTTGGCGTCGTGTCGGATGGTACCGCCAGATCGCACATTCCATTTGAACTCGATGCACGGGCGGTGTTCCGGGAGATCCCACCAGGGAAGTTGCTTGAATTCCGTGACGTCCATACAACCAACCATCAGGACCCCAACGCAATCCATTGACAATATTGTGGCGTACTCGATCATCATCCCAACCGTTGAGGACGACCTCGGGCTCACCATCGGGTCGATCATCTCCATCTCGATCGGGAATAAACAATAGTTCGGGCGCCGCTAACACCCAAACCCCACCGAAACCTACTTCGACACTTGTGACTTTCTTGCCTTGATCCCAGAACACGGTTCGCTTGTCGAATTGTCCGTCGCTATCAACGTCCTCGAAAATCAGAATGCGATCCCGTTGCGTCGATGTATCGAAATTCCTCTCTCGTTCCGCATACGTGTAATTTTCGACCACCCACAAACGACCACGATGGTCGGTGGTCAAGGCGATGGGTTGCCGCACGTCTGGCTCAGCAGCAAATAAAGTCGCTTTAAAACCGTCTGGCAAATCGATCGCCGCAAGCGCTTCCGCGGGGGTGCGCAGTCGTTCACTAACTTCTTGCGTGTCGTAAATGTCTGGCAACTCATCGCCCAGCACTACCGTTGTACTGATGACCAATACGAGCCAACCAAGCAGAGATCGGTTCATTCGACTGCCTTTTAGCAATGGGTAACCGCATGTTCTGCGAAACTCAACTTGCCCTGGTGTCTGTGTTTCGCGGTTCACTTTTCAAAATCTAATTTTTGACCGCGATTTCATCAACAGTTTTGGGGAAGATCGGCTCACCGTCGAAAGGCATCCGGGCATGGTGACGATCGAGTTCGGAACCCAACTTTTCCATCATTTCTCTCAACTTGCCGCGATTTTCCGATGCCAAATTGGTGGATTCGAATGGATCTTTTGCCAAGTTGTACAGTTGGTAGTGTGCCCCTTCAGAGGCCTTTGAAGGAAAGTAGTGGTAGATCACTTTCCAATCGCCATCACGATAGCAGCTGAAGTAATTACTGCGATGAGGTGAGTGAGGGTAATGCATTAAGAAGGTGGAACCTCGATTCGCATCCGCTGTTCCCGTTAACAACGTTGTCAGTGTTTTTCCATCGAGCATGTGTTCAGTGGGCACTTTAACGTGTGTGATCTCTGCAACGGTTGGGAACAAATCTTCGACCGACGCTACTTGAGTTTGGATTCGATTTGCGGGGATCGCCATTTTCTTTTGCAACGGATGCCCATCATTACGCTCTGCCCAGGCGGCGATCATGGGAACTCGCATTCCACCTTCATAGTGTGCCCCTTTTTTTCCACGCAATGGAGCTGCACACGCCACGGCATGTTGATGCCCCAAGGGCGCATCAGAGCCATTATCACCCAGGAAAAAGACGAGCGTATTTTCAGAAACGCCAAGCGTTTCAAAGTGATCGAGTAGATCGCCTAGTGACTTATCCATTCCCTCAATCAAGGTAGCAAATGCTTGGGCATTGGCTGGCTTTCCAGATTCCTTGTAGTGATCAGCGAATCGCGGATCAGAATGAAACGGTGCGTGAACCGCATAATGAGACATGTAGAGGTAGAACGGCTTACCATCCTGCACGGCATCACTCACACGGGCCTTGGCTTCGATCGTTAAAGCTTCAGTCAAAAAGGTTTCACTTCCATGGTATTGATCCAAGTGTGGAACCGCATGATGCTCCCTCTTGGTTCCTTTGCCATAATTTTCTTTGGCATAGTAACTACCAGGTGCGCCGAACGAAGCTCCACCGACATTCACTTGAAATCCGAGGTTAAGGGGTTCCGAACCTTCTGAGTCGTCGGGGCCAAAGTGTCCCTTGCCAACATGGATCGTTTGATACCCAGCGTTGGCAAGAAGCGACGGCAAAGTCAGCTCACCCGATTTCAACCCTTTCCAGTTCCAGTCAGGCGGCCCCTTAGGACCACGGTTGTTGCTCCGCGGATTGATCCAATTCGTCGCTCCGTGTCTCGCGGCATTTTGACCGGTCATAATGGAAATACGCGTTGGTGAGCAGACGCTCATCGCGTAAAACTGGTTGAAACGAATTCCTTGCGACGCCAATCGCTGCATGCTTGGAGTGCGATAATAATCGTTCAAAGGATAACGCTTCGGCTTTCCGTCTTGATCGGTCAAGAATGGTACCGACGTATCCATCACTCCCATGTCGTCGACCAAGAACACCATAATATTGGGTTGTTCGGCGGCATTACTGAGTGAGACGCACCAAGCTGGAAGGCTGAAGGTGCAGAGCAAGGTTGCAAGGAAGACAAGGCGAATCATCGATCCTTCCCGGGAAGCGAGGTGGGTGTGAAAGAAAACAGTGTACACCGAATCCAAAACCCACATGATATCGCAGTAAATTGGCGTCTTGCTTCCTCGGCAGGGCTACCACCTGCACGATGAGTTGTGCTGATGGGATGACGCCCCTGGGCCGAATGCGTCGCATTGAATAGCAACTAGAAACAATTCCCGCCGGGACTGGGCCGTCCGCTTCCGAACGGCAGCAGGCAGACTACGGACAGACGCGGGTTACTGCGTGCTTTCGCGTCGCATCGAAGATTCTGCGCTGATGGCCGCTGTGCCAAAGTTAAAAAAGCCAGGGGCCCAGCTGATCGATTCAATCGCAATATCAACTTGAACACGGACTTGCGAGCCTGGCTCTGATTCTTGGATGGCGTTCGGAGTGATGACAATGGTCGCAGAATCGATGTCCATTAGTGCGAGTTCTTCCTCAACACGCTCTTTCACTTGATCGCTCGTCGAGGATGGCTTGATAGCCATCCTGGCGCCTTCCCTGGTCGCATGGGTGGCCGATTGCTTGACCAACATGATCCTGCCAACCTCCACCAAGCCGAACGTAAAGGCGACCATTAAGGGAGCGACCATGGCAAATTCGATCGCGGATGTACCAGTTCTCGACGTTGCCATCCTGTTTTTTGCCACTCTCGGTTTTCCGTGATGACGATATTGCATGAACTTACTCGATGGGTTGCCAGGTCGCTGCTCGATAAAAGAATAAACGCGAAGCCAATCACTCCACTAGCATCACTGGGGTCACCAGATGGGTGCTGTAGTGCGTCCCGGTTGTGTCAATTTTCGCTCCTCGCGCTACGACCGTTGCCGGTTGGACGATGACACGCTTCAGGCTCTTTTTGCCAGTTAATTTGACATCTAAGATTCGCACGCCTTCGAAGCGAACAATCGTATACATCGCGTTATTTCCGTTGTTCGCTACCGACCGAAAGATGGGGATCATTCGCGTCTTGCCAATCAGCGTAGCTAGCTCGTCTTTGATCCCGGCGCTGATCCCTGTATCTCCATTCAGCAGCAATTCGCCGTTCGAATCAAACTCCAAAGGCTTGCCTAAGTCAACAAAGTCTTGCTTGGAGATTCCATACAGCACCTGCCGTGAAAGGTCAGCGGTACTGTTGTTAGCGGCACCAATGTCGACGGTTCCGCGGTTGCCGGGCGACCCAACTCCCTTGGGATACAGATTGGTTTCAAAAATCCCATCTGCCCCGGACGAGACGGTTCCATTCGAAAAGTCATACTTGTCCTCAGTCGCATCAGCGATTGCCGCCAACCAGCTTGGTTCGTCCAGGGCAATTGGAAGCATTCCGAGTGTTTCTTCTGAGGTCGGAGGCTCGTAGAAGCCCGCAATCGTACTGAACATGGCCGCTGTGGAGGTCGTACTCAGCGACTGACTACCGCGCCCCGTAAGGGCCCCAAAAAATAGAGGCAGTTCTCCATTTGCGCCGGATTGTCGCCGAAGTGTAAGCCGGACAGCGTTGTATGAGCTTGGATCCCCCGTACTCCACGATTGATCGGCACCATACGTCCCCAGAACAATATCCGAACTGTTGAATATCGGTGCTTGTTCGCCAATCAAGTTATACGAGGCAAACTCATTGGCAGCCTGTGCGGCTGCCGAGTGAATGACAGTCGTGCTTTCGTTCGCGACACGATTATCATGCATTTCCCAGCAGGCAGCCATTGCTGCTGCATCGGCAGAACGCTTCATCTCCGTTTGACCGACATGGATGCGTCCGAAATCGAGTGTGACGGCTGTCAAGATGATCAGACTAATTGTGAGGAACAGCCCCAAGATGGCTGCCGCCCCACGACGTTTCCGACCAACAAACCTCGATCCTCGATGCGATTTTTGTTGATGACCGCGCACGACGGCCGATGATAAATATTTCATGACAGAACCTTTGAAGTCGAGAATTCGTTATTGATGAACCGCACTAAGGATGCAGGTTCACTTCGATGGCTTGCGTGGTTCCATCGGTACGATAGATTCGAACTTCCTTCAGCGTGATCTCTGCTACCCGATTCGCTCCGAAGCCGACATCGACGGATTCAAGACTTTGGGCTGGATCGTAGTCGGATAAGTCAGAGAAGTGTTCGCTGTCGATTCGCACTAAGTAGTCTGGTCCTCCAAAATTCCCCCATTGATTCCCATGACCATCCTTCACTGCGAATAGGAGTTGCCCATCAATGGCGGCCATGACATTCGTCCAGCGGATTTTGTCGCTTGCGAATACCAATGGCGCATTGGTACCGCTTCGAGCTTCATCAATGGTATCACCATCACACACAGCGGCGACATGGAAGCCCCCGCCGTCAAACCACTCATCGGCGTGGTAGTTCATCTGCAATTGAAAATAGTCGTCTTCCGAGTCGGTGCTGGGCGACGTGAAGAAAGTGACTTGTGGCGAGCAGATTTCAGGATCGGGATGTTGAATGTGCATCTCCCAATCTTCTTCGATCTTGTAGATCGGCGCTTCGATCTGATTGATCGAAGCCTCGTCAGCCGTGGCCGCTGATGCTACGAAAAGCAGCATTAAACCGATTCCCCCCATGCGAACAAATGTGTTGCTTCGCATCGAATTGGTTCCTGAGTAGGCGTGGTTGCAAATCACTCACTTCCAATCCCTTCGGCGGTCTGGCGATCCACTGTGATTGTGGACCCATGACTTTGCGTCCCAGGTTCTCACCTGGTTTGCCTTTATCGACGGAGATAAAGTGTTCAGGGGGTCATATTCGGAAATCGTGATGGGCTAACGAGAAGAGTATTACATCACACGCCCCCTGGCGGTATTCCATGGCGAAAGTGCGGAAAATGGCCTGATGAATCTGCTCCTGTGATTGGGATATGACGGTTGCACCCCATTCCACTGTCGCGTTCTTGCACCTGCAACCTGTCGCTTTTTTGCACCCTCAACGAACCCGCTGCTTGCTTACTCCAGCCAGTCTGATTTGCGTTCCTTCGACTGAACCCATTGCTGATGATTTATTGCGAGGCGATTGATCACTAATAAAGCATCGTGAGCCGTCAATCGGCCATCGCCATTGGTATCCGGGTAAACATGACCGCCAGCGGAAGATTCCATCTGGAATTCACCACTGCCGGCAAACGATCCCAAACGGTTGATGACAATCAACGCATCGAGTGAAGTGACCCGTCCGTCGTCATTGACATCGATAGGGTTGGAACGATTCGTATCGAACGTTGCAAGATCGATCACGGGCGTTGCGGGATCGATTTCTCGAGCCCGAAAGACGATTGTGTTACTCTTACCGGCTCCCGGCCCAAGTTCAAAGGCTTGAGTCAGAAACGTCTCTCCTGCATCCGATTCACGAGTGAGCTCAGGCACCTTGGCGAGTCCGCTTGAATCAGTAATGGCCATGGCAAAGACCTCCGCTTCGGCCATATCGACAGTGACACCATATTGTGAGAAATGCGTTTCTCCGCGAGCAGTACTGCGTGCGAAGGCGACCATCGTCCCTGGCCGCGCTGCACAAGCGTAAACAAAGCCAATTGAGCCTCCCGGCAAATGCTCTCGCGTCAAGCAGGTACCGATCGAGACAGTTTGCTGATCGTCTTCTGCCTCGATTCCATTGTCAGGTGTCGAGTCTGGATCAAATTGATCCGATGCGATCACTTCTGCCGAATGGGAAATCGAATCAGTTGAATCAACCTCGACGACAACGCGGAGAACGGCGCTGGCTCCGCTCGCTAATCTTCCCACCTCCCAGACTTCATCAAAATCGTCGTACCTTCCTTGCGTGGTTGAAGCACTCACGAAGATCAATTCAAATGGCAGGAAGGTGCCAACCTCAACACCCGTCGCGCGGTCGGGTCCATCGTTACGGACGGTGAGTGTAAATTCGATTTGCTCACCCAGGGACGGGTTCTCTTGATCGACAGTCTGCGTCAGTGATAAGTCGGCTACATCGGGTAGGGGTGGCCCGATCGTCGCGACAAAATCCTCGACCTCGCCGTCACTCGCCAAACCTCGGGGCGTTAGACCAATATCAGAACTTACCCGCAATCGGAAAAAAGTTTCCCCGTCCATTAGGTTGGCAGGTACCGTCACACTGCTGAGCGACATCGACCCCGGGCCGGCATCAATTTCAACATCAGATAAAACCTGTTCACCTAGATCATCCCAGTCACCATCGAGATTGAAATCGATCCAGCCGCTCAGCCGTCCGCCGGCGGTACCGCCGTGATATCGAACAGTTGCATTGGCGAGTGTCTCACCGGGGGTCAAAATCAACGGTGTGTCGAAAGCATCCTCGTCATCGGCTCCCCGAACGTCATCCCCGTCAGCTCCCAACGTTGGCTGCCCCTCGCTTTCCGCATCGGGCGGTATCAGACCCAAGTAAGGTCCGTCTTGGGTGATCGTATGGCGGGCTCCATCCCGAGAAGCTGTCGTGGGATAATTCCTTATCGTAGCGCCAACAAGACCCCCTTCAGGGGCGTCACCACGATCATTCACCGCTCCGGCCTGTCCGATCTCTACCGCCCCCATATCGGTTCCATCAGCGGCATTTCCATTGAGCGGTAGATCGACCGTGCGGCGAAACGCGCTACCACGTTGGTCAAAGTCGAGTGATGCCGCATTGATTCCCTTATCGACAACGGGACTAAATGACTCAGGAAGATGGGTTTTGGTCAGACCTCCGTTATCTTGAAGTGGACCCAGCAGTGGGTTCGCTCCCACAACGTTTCCGAGCTCGCCATCGCTGATCTGATGACCTTCCGAATCCTGCAGCAAGGTAAAGGAAGCTTGCGCTGCTCCGCTCGACAAATCCCGGGCATTCGTTGCCTGATTCCCGGCCACGATCGAACTGGTGATCGTCATCGTCGCGCCGGCGGAATCAAATTGCAACAAACCTCCCCCAGCATCCGCCGCATTGTTTGTGATCGTGCTGTTGTCGATCGCAACCTGAGCTTCACTGTCGGGATCTGCCTGGTTGAGCAAACCGCCACCGAATTGCGAGGCTACATTTCCCGAGACCGTGCTGTTGCGAATGATGAGCGTCGCTTTCACAGACGGTTCGAACCCATAGACAGCTTGATTGGCAATCCCGCCTCCACTGTTCGCCGTGTTTCCTGACAACGTGCTCCGAATCAGTGTGGTGTTGGCGGTGCCATCATAGCTGTAGTTGTGCACGCCCCCTCCCACGTCAGCTCGATTCCCGGTGATCGTGGAATCGGTTACTTCCAGAGATGCAGGATCGTAGTTTGCTTCATTTGAGATCCCCCCACCACGAACGGTACCGGCGGCACCATTTCCTGAAATGGTGCTTTGGACAACCCTGAGCGTGCCGAGGTAGTTGGCCACGCCGGCTCCCACCGTCGCAACGTTTCCGGTCACGATGCTATTGGTGAGAGTGAGGTCCCCTTCGTTGCGAATCCCACCGCCGCTTGCTTCGACCGACACTTCGTCATCAATGAGTTCGCCGCCGCGAATCGTCAGATTACGAATTTCGACAGTGCCGCGAGAAATATCCATCACACGATCGATCGCTTTAGCATCGATAATCGTGGCCTCGGCTCCAGAACCTTGCAGAATCACATCTTGCGTGATATCCAGATCGCCCGTCGCAGCTTGTCCCTCATCGGTCCCAACTAAGGTCAGCTCAAAGTTGCCCGGCGGTATTTCGATGAGGTCCGGTCCGCCCACATTCGGGGAAGCATTCGATTCCTGGATCGCTGCTCGAAGCGTGCACCCACCGCCACTGATTTCACAAATGCCGTCCCCCGGGTTCACGTCAACTGCGTCCTCAAAGCGGTCCACAATCAAAGTTGCTAACAATCGGCGAGCTTCAAGCGTCTCAAGGCGTCGAGGGCGACGCCTGGTATCGACCCGGGGTCGGTCGGAGGCGGAGCAGGAAAGCAACGAAGAAAACATGGCTAGCGCTCAGTCCGTCGTCAGGTGATAAGGCGTGGATCCTGAGTTTCATGGTAGTCGACGAACGGTACGCGAAGAATTTTTTTTCCCAGATGACGGCAATCCATCTTGGGGAGGTCGACGAGAATTGGTATGGCTCAGTTGGGCTGTTCTTAATGTGCTGAAGCTCAACTAATGGCAAACTTCAGGCTGTTGAATACATTTTCCGAGTCAAAATCCTGTCACCCGTCGTCAAATACTACACGAAACTCGCTCAGTGGCCGTCTGTAGCGGTACTTGCGATCGTGTCGTGCCTGCCCGTTCACGCGGATTCACCGAGCGACGATGTGGCTGAAAATCCTCGAGACGATTCCTCTGAGCAGTCCGTAATTCATCCAAGTGACAAGATCGAGCTTGTGGATGCCTATCCAATGGATCTGCCGGCGCCCGATTCTCCAGGGGATTTTCCACCAGATGCAAATCCCGAGGAAAGCTCACCGGTGCCCGAATACCCGACAAACAGCTACCCGGAAACGCTCTATCCGACGAACAGAGTCGGGATTTTAGACGCGTATCGAAACGTGATCATTGATCGTCAATTTGACGTCAGTGCTGGCCTGCAGCCGCTGTGGATGTTTCACGCGGGGGTAATTCACTTGGACCGAGTTACCGAAGACTCCTACAGCATGATGCAAAATGTTTCAGCCGCCTCAGAGCGGCTCAACGCAAGTGACTTCAATTTTGATTGGACAACCGGTTTTGAATTCGATCTGATCAGTCGATGGTGGGATAACGATGGCATCGAGTTTCGTGTGCTTTCGACAACCAATCTAAACGCATCCGAGCAGGTCCCAATGACGGCAACGTCATTGCAAATCAACGCCTCGCCTCCGATCTTTGCTCCCAATGTGACGCAGCTCAATGGGCGATATCGATCCGAGATGTCCAGTTGGGAATTCAACTATCACCATTGGATCGCGCGATATTCAACCGGCATGATTGGATTTCGTTACATCAATTTAGATGATGATTTGGGCGTCACGATCGCGAGCATACCGACAAGTTATGATTACAATGTGATGACGCGCAATGACCTCTACGGAATTCAAATTGGCTGGCTGGGCGGCCCCCGAGTCTGTTGGGGTGGCATGATCGTATCCGCCGCTGCCAAGGGCGGCGTCTATGCCAATGCGGTTCGCCATAACGCTACTTTCGATACAGGCGCGATTGCCTTACCAATTCGAGAATCGAACACCAATTTATCATGGATGGCCGAAGCAAGCCTGCTGGCCGAACTACCGGTAACGCGTTATCTGTCCGTGACCGGCGGCTACACGATGTTGTGGTTCGACCAAATTGCTGTCGCCAGTGATCAGTTGCCGCAATCCGATTTCCTCAACGGATCTGGTTACGACGACGGTGGCACCGCATTGCTACATGGAGCGGTCGGTGGAATCGAGCTGAGATTCTGATCGAGCTGGGATTCTGATCGAGCTGGGATTCTGATCGAGCTGGGATTCTGATCGAGATGGGATTCTGATCGAGATGGGATTCTGATCGAGATGGGATTCTGGGATTCTCGGCATCCGAAAACGACTTCTCGACCCTGATTCCGTGACCGTGTTCGCACCACTGCAAGCCGCGCATGCCTGGTGTGTCACCTCTGTTTCGGCAACACGCGTGCTTTTCGGCCACTCCCGCGCGACCACCCTACAAACCGAGTTCCTGTAATTTCGGCTCGAGCGCTTTGGCCCATCGCTCGTAACCCTCGGTGCTGAGGTGCAACAGGTCAGGCATGATCGCTTTACTGATCGTGCCATCAGGTTCGAGAAATTGATCACCAACCTCGAGGTAATGCACACGATCACCATCCGCGAATCGACGAATGCGTTGATTGATTGCGACATTGTTAAGGCGTTTTAAGTCGAGCGAGTCGGGGCCGCGTGGAAAAATCCCATGCAGAATGATCTTGGTATCAGGGAGTCGTTGCTGCAGGATTTCGAGGATGCGTTTTACTCCGTCTGCAACTTCTTTTGGATCCTGATCAAAATGCCCAGTGTTATTGGTTCCAATCATGACGACGGCTACCTTCGGTTGAATCTTGCCGAGATTTCCGTGGGTTAAACGCCAAATCACGTGCTCCGTTCGATCACCACCAATCCCTAGGTTGATTGCGTTTCGAGATCCGTAGTACTTATCCCAGACCGACTTGCCGCGTCCTTCCCAGCCTTGTGTAATCGAATCACCGATAAACGCTAAATCGGCCCCGCCCTTCTTTGCATTTTTCGTAATCGTTGCATCGCGGGTTCGCCAACGGGCAAGATCGCCGCGGGTTTCGGGGATCACAGCACTGTTGACTTCGTAAAACTGCCTGAGGTCACGATACCGCTTTTGCATGCCCGCCAGAATCGGGGCGTAGCTTGCCTGATCGTGAACACTTTGCAGTTCCATCGGATCTTCTTCTAAATCGAACAAATTCCATTCGCGCGATCGCGGAAAGAACATCAGCTTGTACCTTTCAGTACGCACACCATCGTGCACGGGAACCGCATGAACTGCCGCGTTTTCATAGTACGCGTAATAAATGGCATCCCGCCAAGTAGCAGAAGGTTTACCTTGATTGCGTAGCATTGGGACCATGCTTCGACCTTGCATTTCGGCGGGGATATCAGCGCCCGCGACATCGAGGAAGGTCGGGCCATAATCGATATTCTGGATCAAAGCCGCTGATTCCGTTTCTGGTTCAATGACACCTGGCCATCGAATCAAAAACGGCATTTTCAGAGACTCTTCAAACATCCATCGTTTGTCATACCATCCATGCTCTCCGAGATAAAAACCCTGATCAGAGCTGTAAATCACAATCGTGTCTTCCGCTAAACCTGATTCATCCAAATAATCCAACATCCGGCCCACGCCATCATCAACTGCTTGAATACAGCCGAGGTAAGTTTTGATGTAGCGTTGGTATTTCCAACGGGTGACATCATCGTCACTCAATTCACCGGCCTTCATGCGACGGATGAAGGATTCGTTTTGAGGCGCATAGTAGTCGTCCCAAGCTTGTTTTTGGGACTCGGTCATCCGCGCATACTCGCCGTTGCGGATTCCAGACCGAAAATGATCTGGAAACAAATTTTCGCCATGGAATTTCATATCGTGACCCCAGTAAAAATGGTCACGGATCGACATTTCGTTTTCTTTCAGCAGGTTACTTCTACCTGAGTAATCGTCGAACAGCGTTTCTGGCTCGGGAATCTCCGCGCCTTCGAAAAGACCATAATGCCTCGGTGGTGGTGACCAGTTCCGATGAGGAGCCTTATGCTGACACATCAGCATGAAAGGCTTGTTTGGATCCCTTGCTTTCAACCACGCCAACGAGTTGTCAGTGATAATGTCGGTGCAATAACCTTCATAGCGTTTTCGCGATCCGTCCATCTGGATGAGGTCGGGGTTGTAGTAAGAACCCTGCCCAGGCAAAACTTCCCAATGGTCGAACCCTGTTGGATCGCTCGACAAATGCCACTTGCCGATCACCGCCGTTTGATACCCCACGTCCTGCATCAATTTCGGAAACGTCGTTTGAGTACCGTCAAACCGGTTGCCGTTCCGCAAAAAACCGTTCTTGTGGCTATGCTTCCCGGTCAGAATGCACGCTCGCGAAGGACCACAAATGGAATTCGCACAAAACGAATTGCGGAAGGTCGCTCCGTCCTTCGCGATGCGATCCAGGTTTGGTGTTTTGTTAATTTTTGAGCCATAAGCGCTGATTGCTTGCGGCGCGTGGTCATCGGAGAAAACAAATAAAATATTGGGCTGCTTCGCGGGAAGATTCGCATTCGCCAAAGCAACTGAGAAAAGTACCAATAACAACCGAGTAAGCATCGAGATGGACTTATTGTGATGGGGAATTTGGTTTTGAGTCGCCTAAAAGTTTAGTCGAAGCCCGGCGTACAAACAGCAGCCACCTATCGTCCTTGAGGTCATTACTTGCGATTCCACCGACTGTCGCCCTAGTCGCAGTTCCCCTGGGATTGCATCACCCCAAATCGGCTGGATGCTGCCTCGAAGCGGAACGCCATGGCTGGGGGAGCAACCAGCGTTCACAGGGATGATAGGGGATGCGTCTGGGGCAGGAAGCAGAAGCCCAAGCAAGGACAGCGGTCACCCAATGCGATTCAGGTTAAGCAAACGCATAGGAAAACACTGTCTGACGAAGATTAGCTGGAATGCCGCCTTGGAATGCAAAGTTTTTCCCGTCGGCAAGAGTTTACTGTTTGCCGAGTGCACTGTTTGCCGAGTGCACTGCTTGCCGAGTGCAAACTGGGCCGAGAGATCGCGGCAGGGCCGTGCGTTCATGACCATGGTCTCGCGCGTCTAGAAAGCTGAACAACCTTGGCATTGGAGCCTGCCCTGCGACCACCATGATTGACTGAAAAAGAACAGACGAAGTCATGACGTTGGATGCTGCGAGTTGCCGAAATCGCGGCTTTCTACCTCGGCCGGCAACTGGGAACTCAGGCCGCTATCCCTCGCCAACTCGCCCTGCGATCGCTGCCTGCCGTTGCGCCGAGAGATTCAATTGATCGCGGGACCTAGTACGGCAGTGTTTGTTCAGCAAAGATTTTGACACCGATGAGCCATCTGGCTCCGGATCGAGGAGCGGTTCATTGACGATTCGTGTTCCATCTCATCAAACTTCGTGTAATGCTCCTCGCCTCGCTCGTATTGGAGGCCGGACCACTGTACCCGCCCCGGAGCTTTATTTTAAAGAAGATGAGGCTTTCCTTCGGAAAATGGAAGCAGACTTCGGTTAGCGGTGAAGGCTCTCAGGATGAGTTGCAGGAACAACCGCGAATTTCCAGAGCCCCATGCAATCGTGGTGAATTGCTATTGCGATTACCCAGATTTTGATTCATCCTAACTTGGCCCGATTGGTATTTTCCTGCATTGCTTTTATTGCACTTGAGCCACCAAATAACGGTCCGAAATAGTTTTTGAGCCGGGCGTTCTAATGCCTATCAGAGGCACTGGGACAAACGAATTCTTGAGCGTTTCGGCTCGGACCATGCGGAAGCTGAATGCCAGCGCCGAGGCATGCCTCGCCACCTGGCGAGGGTTGCTCACGGACTATAAATAAGCGTTGGGCGAGTTGTACCTGTTTGCTTTACCTTGGCTCCGTCATTTTCACGAATCGAAACATGCGAAAAGAATTAAAGCATTGGAAAACCGATATCCCGTCCGGATTGATCGTCTTTCTGGTCGCCATCCCACTGTGCCTAGGCATCGCTCTGGCATCTGGTGCTCCGGCACTTTCGGGCGTCATCGCAGGAATTGTCGGGGGCTTGGTTGTAACCCTGTTCAGTAACTCGTCGCTCGGTGTCAGTGGTCCGGCCGCTGGCCTGGTCGCGATCGTGCTGCCCGCCATCCAGTATCTAGGCTTTCAGAATTTCCTGCTTGCTGTGGTTTTGGGGGGTGTCATTCAATTCTTGCTCGGCTGCTTTAAAGCTGGCACCATTGGGTATTACTTTCCAACAGCAGTGATCAAAGGAATGCTGGTCGCTATTGGATTGATCATCATCTTAAAGCAGATTCCTCACGCCTTTGGTTACGACAAAGATTACGAGGGTGACTTAGCCTTCATGCAGTCTGACGGATACAACACGTTTTCCGAGCTGACGCATGCAATTCAGGCAAGCACGCCAGCCGCCATTATTATCAGCGTCGTCTGTCTCGGAATCTTGATTCTTTGGGAAACGAGGCTGATCAAGCGATTCCCATTTTCTAAGATCATCCAGGGGCCTTTGGTCGCTGTGGTCGCCGGCATCTTGCTGGGCCTGAGCTTCTCGTCAGTCGATTCGATGCGATTGAGCACGGATCATCTTGTTTCGCTACCCGATGGCACACCTACCGCACGGATAGAAGTCGTCGTAACTGATGATGAGCAGAATTCAGACTCGAAGGCCGGTGCAGCTACCTTGCAGACCGCGAAAGCCACACCGTTGAGCGGTGACGTTTTTGCCGTCAACGTCGACCAAGTTGACAGCCCCAATGCATCAATTGTGGAAGGCCCAGCAAACGGCAACGTTGCATTGAACAAAGATGGAACCTTTACCTACACGCCCAACGGCGATTTCACTGGAAAAGATAGCTTTCTTTACCAATATGAAAAAGCGATTACCTTAACATTTCCCCATTTCAAGCCATCCGACATCAACGCCGAAGATGAGTCGGTTTCAGCGGATGGCTCAAAGACTGCCGGCATTACGAATTTCCAAGCGATCGTTGCTATCTTTATCACGGCGTTGACACTCGCCATCGTTGCAAGCCTTGAGTCGCTTCTGTGTGCCGAGGCAACTGACAAACTTGATCCACAGCGACGTCAGACTGATTTGAATCGCGAATTACGTGCTCAGGGAATCGGTAACTTTTTATCGGGACTCATTGGCGGCTTGCCCGTCACTCAGGTGATCGTCCGAAGTTCGACGAACATTCAATCCGGTGCACAGTCACGACTCGCAGCGTTCGTGCACGGTTTGTTTTTGATTGTCTGCGTGGTAACCATCCCTTCTGTACTGAACCTGATTCCACTGGCCAGTCTCGCGGCCATTCTGTTCATCGTGGGCTATAAACTCGCCCATCCGTCCAAGTTTATTGCAATGTATAAGCTTGGTTGGAACCAGTTCCTACCTTTCATGATCACGATTTCGGCCATCCTGTTCACCGATCTGCTACGGGGAATTGGCATCGGCTTGGTCGCCTCGATCTTCTTCATTCTGAGAAGCAACTATGTGAAGAGTTTTTGGATGACTACGATGGACGATGGCGGTGTAACCGTTCACCGCATGACGCTCGCCGAGAGTGTCTTCTTCCTAAATAAAGGTGATATTCAGGCGGCCCTATTAAAAATCCGACCAGGCTCAAAGCTGGTCATTGACGGTTCTGATTCAGTGCATATCGATCAAGATGTGATTGATTTATTCAACGACTTCGAAACCAATGCCGGATTCCAGGACATCGAAGTTCAGCGAATCGACTTCCAAAAAGAAGCCAAGAGCAGCGATGACCCTGCTCGCGTGAAGCGTCTGGCGGATGTCGGCTGAGGCAAATTCGGTGAAGCGTTCGGAATGTTGCACTGATAGTATTCCGGTTCCTCTTTGCGCGACTAAACGCCTGAGGAATGTCCTTCACGAGCGAGATCTGTTGCCAACTCGTTGAATCCGTTAAGCCTTCTCCAGCAGCACAGATTTGCAGAAACCTAGTGCAAGCGACCTTGTGCGTCTGATGCTAGAAGTGAGTTGTTGCAGATTGGCGTCCCAGCACATTTTGTGTTCGACCATTATGACGGGTTAAATGCCAACGCGTAAACGCTGGCTTCCGCACGATCGGCAATGCAAAGATCTCTGCGTCGCACTGCTCATCGTTGAGCTAACATTGAACGACTAGACGTCGTCAATCTCCCGGAAATTAGCTGGGATGATGAAGCGTGGCGGGGCGAGCATGATCACCCAATGACTCGGTAACTGATTTGCGGCGACTCGAAACGCCGTCATTTTTTCAACCGCTTGGTTTCGTTAACCGCTGCAAATGCTGCTGAATGCTCTCTGCCAATGCGGTCGGGTTGTACCCTCCCTCCAGCAAGCTAACAATTCGGCCATCGCAGTGCGTTGTGGCCAAATCCATCACCGTGTCAGTCAACGTCGCGAAATCCTCGCTGTCCAACCCCAAGGAACCGACAGGATCATCTTTGTGACTGTCGAAACCAGCGCTGATCAGGATCAATTCAGGTCGAAAATGATCGGCCAATGCCTCCGTTTTTTGGCGGAACCGATCGAGCTGTTCTTTACGGCTCGTCCCGAATTCGATCGGCACATTCACCGTCAATCCTTGACCAGCCCCTTGCCCTGTTTCGTCTTCTGCCCCAGAACCAGGGTAAAAGGGGAAGCGATGCATTGAAAAAAACGCCACATTTGGGTCGTCCCAGAATGTTGCCTGGGTTCCATTCCCGTGATGGACGTCCCAGTCGATGATTAGCACTCGATTCAAATCCCATTGCTCAATTGCGGCTCGCGCGGCAACCGCGACATGGTTGACAAGACAAAACCCCATTGGGTGACCGTGCATCGCATGATGCCCTGGGGGCCGCACGAGGCAAAACGCGTTGCGATCTTCACCAGCAATGACCCGACGGACCGCATCGCAAGCGGCTCCCGCTGCTCGCGTGGCTGCCAGCCATGACTGTGGGCTGACGATGGTATCCTGTTCGATCTGACCGCCTCCTTTTTCAACCCACTGACGAATAAACGAGATGGCATCGTCCGAATGGACCTGGAGCAACTGCTCCTGCGTCGCCGCCTCCCAGGGAGGCTGCTTCATGGCGGCCAGCATTGAGTGTTGCTCTAGCTGTTTAATCACTTCTCGCAATCGCCCCGCGTGCTCAGGATGATTGCCGGTTTTGTGCTCTAAAAACACTGGGTCGTAATAAAAGAGGGTCATCGCTACGAATCACAAGCTCCTGGTCATTCTCGAGTACCGTCGATACCACATTCACCATTGCCATCAAGGGAACGAAGGACACAGATGCATCGCCGGAGCAGATTCGCCTCCGGCGGTATGGTGATTCGTATCGCCGGGGACTGGCCCGGCATCCCCCTAAGTTTCTATTGTTTTGGTGGCAAGAAAGGAAACAGCTTGCGGATATCTGCGTCCGAGGGCTGCCTTCCGTATTCGCAAATCTCAAACGCTTCGGCGTATTTGACTTGGTTGGCAGCTTCTTCGCCGTACCAGCGGATCAGCCCCTCTCGAAATCGTTTCGCTTCGCCTGACTGACGATTCACCCATCGTTCACGCAACCACTTGGCCCGCAATTCAGGTTGTGACGCAGGCGGCGCAGCATCCATTTTTTCTTGGCTGCCCAACGCACCACCTTCAAATGTTTGAGAGACCAACGCTGTCAAAGCACTCACTTTTTTATCAAAAACGGAATCAACATCGGCCACGATATCGGCTTCGAAGGGATAGGGTTTCCGAAAGCGATCACTGGAGTAAAGAAAGACGGGATTCTTTTTTAGCGGCGGAACGAGCGGCATGAAATGTGGCACCGCGACCATGTAGGCGGCATCTTGGACCAATACGCCAACATACCGATGATCCGGATGATAATCCCAAGGCCGATGTGAGATCACGATGTCCGCGTTCCATTCGCGGATCAACTGGGTCACCTTTCGACGGTTCTCTAAGGTTGGCATTAATTCACCGTCGTGGATGTCTAGTACTTCCGACGTAACCCCTAGTTGCTTGGCAACCTCCGCCGACTCAGCCGATCGACGTCTCGCCAACGGACCGCCCGCCATGGCCCAGTGCCCAATGTCACCATTGGTGACTGAAACCAGTTTGACGTGATGTCCTCGCTCCGCCCACAACGCTGCGACACCACCTGCCTTGTACTCCGCATCGTCAGGATGCGCACCGAATACGATAATCCGTAACTTGCCATCGTCCGGGGGCAATTCAGCGGAGGCAACGGAAAGCAGAAACATCCATGACGAACAGAACAAAAGGAATCTGATCAGGGAAAAAGATTTCATCCGGTAAGCTCCGAGTGTGTGCATTGGAAGTTGGAAAAAACGGATTGACGTAGACGATTTAGCAGATCGCAACGCTCAGCAAGTCCCCACGCTATTTCTTTGGCAGCGTTTTTTCCAGCATCCAAGTGAAGAGACCGGGCGAGGCGTAGGTGGCAGACCAACAGTTGTGGCCAAAATCTTCCAGTGTGGTAAAGCGGATCGACTTTCCGCCCGCTTTTTTGATCGCGTCGACCATTTCCACCGACCGGCTGAACGGTACCGCACGATCTTGGTCACCATGAAAGACCCAAATTGGAATATTTTTTAATTGCTCAGCGTCATCAGGGTTCCCGCCACCACAAACGGGCACAACTGCAGCAAACCGATCGGGATGATTCGCCGCCATCGTCCAGGATCCGTAGCCCCCCATGCTCAAACCGGTCAGGTAGGTACGGCTCGTATCGACCTTGTAGTCACTGACGATCTGATCAAACAATTCGTCGAGTCGCTTTTGTTGAGTCTCCGATGACCAATTGTCATCACCCGGACACTGGGGTGACACCAAAATATAGGGCAGCTCATCGCCGCGTGCTGCGAATCGCGGTGGTCCCCATTTAGCGACCAGGCTGAGTGGCCCAAAACTCTCACCACGCCCATGCAGGAACAGGACCAACGGCAAATTATCTTGCTGGTCATAATTTCTGGGCAGATGCAGCAGGTAATTGACCGTCGCCGAATCACTGGTTTCGAACTTTAATTCAACTTGTTGGCCGGACTTCCCTTCCGCCGCCAAGCCTAGATCAGGCAGGCTCGTGGCGCCGAACCAGAGCAACAAACAGGAGATCCAACGGGAGCATTTTTTCATTTTCGTACTTCCTGGGTGATACACAATCAAACTGGTGCGGCATGATTTTAGCATTCGTGGATTATTGATGCTGGTTGGCAAAACAAATTCGTGGCCAGAAGTTTTCTGTGGTTTTCAAACATTAGATGCGTGGTGGTTTGACCGGCCATCTACGATTTTCTGACATCACGCGACACTTAGATGCCGCATCGAAAAATATGCGTTGGAGGATCGATCGATCGCGTTTGGCGGCCACGTAAACACGTCAAAATGAACGAATCGCCTGGCCAAGGTCTGGGTCCTTATTGGAACGCCATATTTACGTTAGCTCGCCCGCCAATTATGGTTCGGGCATGAGTAATACAATCACTCCCGCAACGCTTGCGTTCGAACAGGATCAACTGGTGTTGATTGACCAGACAAAGTTGCCCGGACAACTTGTCACGCTTCGTTGTTCAACCGTACCGCAAGTCCACGATGCCATCCAAAGACTGGTTGTCCGAGGCGCTCCTGCGATTGGTATCGCGGCCGCGTATGGCGTTTGCCTTGCCGCCACGCCTGGCGGCTCTCCGAAACACAACTACCGCTCGGTGCTCGAAGCGGTCAGCGAGTTGGCGACCAGTAGGCCGACTGCTGTCAATCTGTTCTGGGCGCTCGATAGGATGAAGCGTGTTGCCGAAAAGCACGGGGCCACGGACACCCTGCGTTCAGCGTTGCTTGCGGAGGCTCAACAGATCCACCAAGAAGATCGTCAGATGTGCCAGCGGATCGGCGAGCACGGAGCGGAGTTGCTTGCGGGTTGCCATCGAGTCATTACGCACTGCAATGCCGGTGGGTTGGCCACCTCGGTCTGGGGTACTGCGCTCGCACCGATTTATCACTTGCATGCCTCGGGGCATCCCATTGAGGTCTTTGCCGATGAAACACGACCGTTATTGCAAGGAGCGAGACTGACCGCTTGGGAACTTACCCAGGCAGGCGTTCCCGTGACCGTCATGACCGATTCAATGGCGGGATCACTGATGCAAACCAGCACGGTAGATGCGGTGATCGTTGGAGCCGATCGAATCGCAGCCAACGGCGATGTCGCGAACAAAATCGGCACTTATCCGTTAGCCGTCCTAGCTCGCCATCACCATATACCGTTCTACGTTGCGGCGCCCTCGAGCACATTTGATTTTTCGTTACAGCTCGGTAGCCGAATTCCAATCGAGCAGCGTGCTCGGGAAGAGGTTGCTGGGGCAGAAGGCCTGGAAACAGTCCCAGCCGGGGTGCAGGTCATCAATCCAGCGTTCGATGTGACTCCCGCCGAACTTGTCGACGCGATCATCACGGAAAAGGGTGTGGTGAAAACTCCGAATCGTGAGAAGTTGGAACAGTTGCTGCGTCCCTCGTGAGGCAGCTTGCGATTCACCTAGTCAAAGTGGGTCGGATAAGCGGAATGAAGTTGCGGCGCGATACACTCGCTCGCTGAAGCTGATCGGAGGTATTCCTGTCACGCCTTGTCCGCCGCAATAAGTTCTGTACCGAAACACCCGGTGCGAAAAACTTGCCGCCGCGAATCTGCAGCCGCCCAAAGCGTAACCGTTTGGTACCACGGCAGCCTTGGAGGTTGCTGATCAGAATCACATCGCCGAATGCGTTAGAGCGATTGGTTCAACGTCGACAGAAACCGTTCCACAAGATGCTCGCCCGCGGACAGATGCCAAAGCAAACGGGCGATGCTCGCCTAACACTCGGGCTTGCTAGCAATCATCACGTTCGTTTCATCGATTGACATCGACATCGGCGCGTTTGGACCGACGGTCACCTCATGTCGATCCAATTCACCACGGACGATCCGGATATCTCTAGGAGCTTCGACACCGATGGAGACACGATTCCCACTGATGCGATTGACCGTCACAACGATGTTATCGCCGATGTTATCGCCGATGACCAACTTCTCGCCTTCTTTCCTGCTTAATACTAACATTTTTGAACTTCCCTGAAATTCGAGGTAGTGACATTGGCTGCGTCCGCCAACAGTACAAATGATGTACCAAAGACGTTGCAATCGGTGTTCGAAACTCAAAAGCCCTCTGCTACTTGAGTGAAACTCGTAAAAACAGAGGAAACTTCTTTGATCGAAAACTAGTTGTTCGGATTACCGATTGGCCCAAACCGTCTGATTGATGTGCAAATTGACACCACTGTCTCGTTTTAAGATTCGGCGGCTCTCTTCGCTGCTGATATGACTATCGCCGAACGTCCTGACACGTTTGGTCCACCGTCGAAAAGAACCTATTTTTCTGGTTCGAATCCATTGTCGCTTTCTCCCAAAAGTAGTCGACAAGGGAATCGAAAGCGGTGGGGGGCGGGAAACCTTCAGCGTTGCCGAACAAAACCAGGCCGGCATTTTCCGCGAGATCTGCGGTGACCCTGGCATCCTGTGACCCTGGCATCCTCCCGTTGAAATCCCCCTGATTCCGAACGAACAAATCCGCGCTTGCGACGAACGCCCCTTGCTGCGCGGATTGTCGTTTTCTACACGTCGTTCGTTTTCGCTGGAAGTTCGTTCACACGTAGGGATCCACTTCGCTAATGGTGAGTTGCCCACCAAAACATCGCTCGACGTCGCTTCCCACCGCCCGTGGTCGACCGTGAAAGTCTGCCGCCATTTCAATCACCGGTCCAGTTGTGGTGACAGTTCGCTGCAAGGGGAGTTGGTCGACTGGGCAGCGACAGGTGGGAGGTGTGGGAAGATCGGGATCGACAGCGGGCAAGTTGACGTTCCACAGCAAGCTGCCTTTCGCCGATCGCTCTGCTTGAGTGGCTCGATCGATGAACTCACTCACCGTCGCCGCCGCCCACCGCGGCACATGCTCCCAAGTTCTCGGTACGCTGGGGTGCCGGTAGTGGGAAATCGCCATTGCAGCGACACCGTGCAGCGCGGCCTCTCGAGCCGCCGCGAACGTCCCGCTCACCAACAGGTCGACACCGAGGTTGGCCCCTGCGTTCACACCGGAGAAAACGACATCCGGCGCGGCTGCCAACTCGGCAAATGCGACTCGGACGCAGTCGACCGGTGTGCCGTCGATTAGATACCATCCGTTGGCCCGTTGGGATACAGTCAGGGGACGTCCCGAGGTCACACCGTGTCCGCACTCGCTCCGACATTGATGCGGGGCAACAACGGTGATTGTCGCTTTCGGTCCGACAACATCCCTTACCGTTTGGTACAAGGCTTCTAAGCCGGGCGCGTCGACGCCATCGTCATTGGTTAGCAAAACTTTCATGTCTACATGATAGCGATCGATCAAATCTCGTTGGCGGTAGACCAATGATCCGTCCGCCATCGAATCAGATGCCACCTATCGGATGCCGCTAACTTGATCGAATCGACCGCAGGGGCCGCTTCTGCTCACATCTCAATTGGTGAAAACTTTCCGACAAGCCTCAGCTGCCACCGTCAAATAAACCAGCCTCGCATCTCAGCTGTCACCCTTGGCCAAATTGCAACGGATAGTTACTCTTCGCCGACATTAAGAGCTGCCTGACCGCCGCCGTATGAACGTTGGATTTCTAGCGTGTAACAATAAATGGATAATTCAAAATGCGGGGACCGCCTTGCTCATCGGCCCGCAAAAGCATCGACTTGCCTACCAATTCGTGACCATTTCTCCAAATGACCGATTGATTGACGGTTTCACCCTGCTGCACCGTGATGAATTGTCGCTGGTATTGCCGATCGGGCGTGGCGAACATCATGCAGTCATAGGATTGCTTATGATCCGATCGGTTGATCAATTCGACTTCGACTTGCAGTTGATTGCTTGGCAACAATCTAGTCGTGACGTTGATTTCCAAGCCTGTTGGTCCAACCTGAACTCTGCGATAAGTTGTCAGTACTTTTGGTGGGATGGTTTCCAGCGTGAACTGAACGGGGATTTCGTATTTCCCTACCTTGGCAGAGTTGCTGAGCACCAAGTCGAACTCGGCCCTCATGGACTTTCTAGCCAGGACTTCCCACTCCCGAGTCGGATCATCAAATTGCCATGTGCTCGGCTTGAGCACACGTAACTTACCGATCAAGCTTTCGCTCGTTGGATTGGTAAATTCAACGGTCATTTCTTGCTTGCGTCCGAGGAAACTATCGAGTTGCTTGGGGGAAACGACGACCGACATTCGAAACGCCAACAACTCAGGGTCAGCACCGATGATAAAGATTGGGGTTGGTCCAATTTTAAGACGTTGGGCCGTTTGATTGCCAACGTTTTCCAATGGCAGCCGGGTTGCTTTGCCCCACACGTCGACCTGGGATACGTTCTCCCCCAAGTAAATCAGTTCTTCGGCGGGCAGGGCGGACCAGACCATCAGGACTGCCCGATCTGCGCCGGCAAAAACAATATTTTTTGCGCCGCTTCTTAGCTGCAGCGAGCCAGCCCGATTGAGATTTCCAATCAATCGCGAGGTTGTTCGCCACGGCAACAATAGCTCGGACGGCCTGCCGTCGGGCTGGAGTAATCCATGCTGTTGGTCGTAAGGATTACTGACAAAGGAAGCTTGGACCTGATGGCTGCGAACGGTTGCCATTCGCATCACCAAATCGTTGATGCGCGTCGCCTGTGAATAGGCAGATTTCTCTATCGGATCGAGCAGCACCCAGGTGTGAGTTTGGGTTTCTTGTCGTTGGGCGTCTTGTCGGGTTAAAGCCGCATCCAATTCGCTCGCCGTCAACGTTGGTTGACTGCTACGACAGACGGCTTGCCAAGATGTTTCGTTTGCAGGCAGCTGCGGTTCCAGCCAGGGCCACGAAATCGCTACCTCGGTTGTTTGACCAAAGCCTTGCAACCCGACTGCGATTTCCTTTATCAGTTCACTCAGTTGTGGTCGCCCTAGAAAACTTTCATCGCGTTCGCTTCCCAACTGCCACATGCCAACGCTCAAAGTCAGTCTGGACATGACAGGCTCGAGCAACGGTTGCCAGGTTTTCGCATCATAGAACAATTGTGCGGCGACTAAATCTCGCCGGCCACGAACTCCATACAACGGGAGTTGGTCATCAGGTGGCTGATCCAGCATTCCCACCGTTTCGATTCCAGCATCCTGCAACTTCGTGAGCGTCTTCGCTACACGATCAATCCCGATAAAATCGTCGGGGTGCAGCCAACAGGGATGTTTGACCCAGGCAACACCAAGGCTAGCCAACCAAGCTGCTTCCTCCCGGGGCTCCGTTCCTTCCAAGCCCTCTGGCAAGGTCCAGCCAAAGGGGCCGGAGGGAGGTTCGTCTGTCAACTGATCAATCACGGCGAATGTCGTTTCAGTCGCCAAGGAAGGTAGCTTCTCATCGGCCAACGCTGCCGAGACCCGGTAAAACCCGGGATCCAGAAGAGGCAGTTTCCAAGTCGCGCGAGCCTCAAAGTCACTGCCATCCCAATCAGCTGACAGTTCAAGTTGTTCCATCGGTGTCACGCTCTGGCTCGGGACCAACTGGCTGGCAACCTCTTGTCCGCTGCTATTGGTCAATTGAAACCGCACGTTGGAGTCGCCTGACCTCAAACCCAGCACTCTCGCGGTCGAAATGACCGGGCGACCAAAACGATAAACTCCCCGCGTTTGATCGGTAGTAATTTGAATCTGCGGGTATTGCGCGACCATGACATCGTCAAACCCGATGGACCCGTGAATATCTTCCACACCCGTTTCGCTACGCTTGACGTGCAAACGAATCAGAATCTGCTTTGTTTCGATGGGAGGCTTGGCAATGTCCAGCGTAATCTCGGTCCAGTCGTTCGTGCCACTCATCGCCGGCGTCAGAAAACTCTCAATTTCTTCACCTTTCTCGCTGACGCAAACGACTTCGGCCCGAGCCGAATCGTGGCGCAATCCCCGTGTCATCATGCGACACGAAAAGCGATATTTAAAAACTCTGCTAGCGGGGATCGGCGGCGATTCCATCCTCAATTGCCCGCCGTCCAATTCGATATGCAGGTAACGGTCAACAGTCACATCAGCGATCGAGGGTGGCAATTCTTGAAGGCGTAAATTGGGATAGGAACTCCGAATCAGCTTCCAAACTTTATAGACCTTGGCGTCAAGCGATCGGGAAGCCGATTCAACCATTGGGTTGTGCGGCTTGATTTCAGCGGTGACGTATTTGGGGTAGCCCGGGCCATAGTCGCGTTTCCACTTATCGGGCCAGCCGTCATTACGATCCCAGTCATCCTTTCGGCTGAAATCCCAGATGTGGCGGACGACTGATGCGGACGGTTCCCCCATCGGTTCAGTCGCCTGCCCGATGATCGGCGATAACACCACCAGCAGAGCGATCCCACACCACGCGCGACGCTTGATTCGCGTAACGGTCCTTGCGGTCCGAATTGCGGCACGTAAGATGCCGCCGTGCAATTGATCAGCCATCAAACGGAAATTCGAGGGGAAACGTGGCGGAACTGAAGTTAGCAGTACGGCTGGACGCAATGCGGATGCCCTTGAAACGGGCCCTGCAGCAGGCCGCCCAATGGGGTGCGACCGCCGTGGAACTCGACGCGCGAAACGAGATCCACCCATCTCAATTGTCGGACACCGGTCTCCGCCAGTTGCGGAAAATTCTTGAGGATGGCAATCTGCGCGTCGCCTCGGTCCGGTTCCAGACCCGCCGTGGCTACGATAATCCGGCCGATTTGGACCGCCGAGTGGAGGCTACCAAGGACGCCATGCTGCTCGCCTACCGACTCGGAGCCCCAGTGGTCATCAATTCAATCGGGACGGTCATTGAGACGGAAGAGGACGACCCACGTATGGACCTGCTGCACTCGGTGCTGCACGACCTGGGGAGGTATGGTGCCAAAGTGGGAGCGTTCTTGGCTGCCGAAACAGGCAACGAGCCTGGCGAGACGCTAGCAAAGGCTCTGGGAAATGCCGACGATGCCTTTGTCGCCGTCGCCCTCAATCCGGGCCAGCTAATCATCAACCGCCATAGTGTCTCCGATGCGATTGCGGCCTTGCGAGACCGAATCCAGATCGTATCCGCCGTCGACGGGGTCATCGATCTGGCGGCTGGTCGCGGATTATCCGTCCCACTGGGACAGGGAACCACCGATTTCCCTGAGTTGATCGGCAGGCTAGAAGACATTCCCTACCGAGGCTACTACACCGTCGGTCGCCCCGATTCCAATTTGAATGAACTCGCCAGCGGTTTGGCGTACCTCCGTCAGCTCGGGAGCTAACGCTCCATCGGAACGACAGTCGGTCACCGAGAGAACATCCGTCCCGCCAAGATCAGTCACACCGGAAAAGCAGTACGGCCAACCAAAAAGCCACAGAATTCAGTGGCGGTTCTTGAAGCCGGTCTCAGCTTTCACTTTTTCGCAGTACGACCAGCCTGACATCCATTACTGCATTTTTGGCCTTTACCTTGGGGCGAATTTGAAATGATTGCTTGCCCGCTTTCAGATTGATCTTGCCAAGGTTGCGTTCTTTAAAATTCTGAAAGTGACCGGTATCTTCTACGATGAATGATAGTTGACTTTCGCCCGCGCGAACTTCGACTTCTGATCCTCCTTTGCCTGTCCCGCAGCCTTGCCATAGCGATACTTCATAGCTTCCTGTTGCGGGCACATCGACGGTCCATTCGCACCAATCCTCAACGACGGCCCAATACCCGATCGTATTTTTGTGAGGCTGCGGTTCGAAGCGCAACTTTTCTCCGTGAACGGTTGCCAAGCAAGCCGGCAATGTCACTGAGCCATCGGCAGCGGGCGTGATCGCTACGTTGTCCTTGACTGGTCTTGGCTTACCAACCGTCTTCATCACCACGATCGCTGAATCACCAACCCCTTTGGGCAGGGTAATCAACCAGTGATCAATCTCGGGTTTGAATGCCAAAGGCTTCTTCGTCGAATCAGATTGGAGGTACAATTCCTGATACGAGTTATAAAGTCGCGGAATTCGAAGGGTGCGATTGTTTGGTATAGAGGTGACATGAAAGTAAATCGCATCATCACTTGCAGTGATGTGTCCCCAATCTAAGTTATTCGCCCAGCGTTCATCAGCCGGCAGCAAAGAACAGCACGATACAGCGAGGACGAGACACAACAGCGAGCGGATCATCAGCAGCCTTTCAGAGAGTAGTGATGTCGGAATTATAACGGCTATTTGGCGAGACCAACGGGGAGCGTGCAAAGATATAGGTATCTGATCTGTCCCAACACGATACGCCGTCCTGACTCGATGCAATCCAAGGTTCAGTCGTCTCATCCTTGAACCTCCCGATCAACCAATCTGCCGATCAAGAACGCAAGTTGGAATCGCATCCTTCCAACTCGGCCGGTTCCGCGGTGAATGGTGGTTCCGCGCCGCTTCCCGGGTCCGCGCTGCTACCTGGGTCTGCGGTGAGTGCCGGCTCGCCCCTGAACGTTGTCCCTTTCAGACCGCGATTTTCACAGCGAATGCAGCTGACCAGATCGTTCTCCAACACGGGTTTCGTTCTCCAACACGGGTTTCGTTCTCCAACACGGGTTTCGTTCTCCAACACGGGTTTCGTTCTCTAACACGGGTTTCGTTCTCTAACACGGGTTTCGTTCTCTAACACGGGGGTTCAGGTTCCTGCCCGTTTCGCTTCTCGGCTTCTGGAACCACTTCAACGACCACCGTACAATAGAGCGGTTGGTATTTCCCTCCCTCGACCATGCCGGATCACTGTGTTTCGCTTTCTGGTCTGTCTGTTAGGCGTGTTATCCTCAAATTGGATTGGCACCGCGCAAGAGCTCTCCCGCCATCAGCGGGATTTGTTCGAGATCCACGTTCGTCCCCTGCTGGTGACCAAGTGCCTGAATTGCCATGGTTCGGCGAAGCAGGAGGGACGTCTGAGCTTGACCACACGAGAAGATTTGCTGAGGGGCGGCGAATCTGGCCCGGCGATTGTTCCGGGCAAGCCTGATCAGAGCCTGCTGCTGGAGGCTCTGCGTTACGAGTCACTCGAAATGCCACCCGATGGGCAGGTAAAAGCGAGCCAGATCGAGGGAATCAGTCAGTGGATCGCGGCGGGCGCGCCCTGGCCTGCCAATACGTTGCTCCAGCCTTCCGCTGCGACCAGTGACGCTGATGCCGATTGGTGGTGCTACCGGCCGCTTGTCGATCCGAATTTACCCCCGATCGATTCCGATTCATGGTCTCGCACTGAACTGGACCAATTTATTTTGCGGCGGCTGTTGGACGCAGGGCTCACCCCCGCTGAGGAAGCCGATCCGATCATGTTGGTTCGCAGGCTCAGCTTTGCAGTCCTTGGTTTGCCACCCGGCCAAGACACCATCGATGCGGCCCTTTCAGAAAGCTTTGACATTGATGCATATGTCGACCGCTTATTGGATAGTGATGAGTATGGCCGGAACCAGGCAAGATTCTGGCTTGATCTTGTTCGGTACGCGGACAGCGATGGGTACCGAGCTGACTTTGACCGCCCCAAAGCTCGCCAGTATCGCGATTACGTTATCAAATCGTTCAATAACGACAAACCGTATGATCGATTCATCATCGAGCAGTTGGCCGGCGACGAGATCGATCCAGGAAATCGCGATGCAGTTGTTGCGACGATGTACCTGCGGCATTGGATTTACGAACACAATCAGCGTGATGTCGAAACGCAATGGCACGAAATCCTAAGCGACATTACCGAAACGACCAGTGATGTGTTTTTAGCACAGGGACTGAAGTGTGCCCGCTGCCACGATCACAAATTTGACCCCTTGCTGCAAAAAGATTTCTTTCGCCTCAAAGCATTCTTTGCCGCTTTTCAACCGACCGAAGCCCATCCCATTGCGACGCTTTCCGAACTGACCGAATATCGAAAGCAGCAGGCAAAGTGGGAAGACGCGACACGCGAGATCCGGCGTCGTCTGCGTGAGATTGAACATCCTGTTTTATTGCAACATGCGACTCGTGAAGGCTTTGAAAAATTCATCCCCAAGATCAAACAGATGATTCAGCGGTGGCCCGACGATCGGACACCCTATGAGCAACAGATTGCCTCACTTGCTGCTCGCCAATACGACCTTCCGCGCGATGAGATTGATAAGTGGCTTACCGAGGAACAACAGCAAGAGCGACAGAGGTTGCAACAGCAGCTTGCCGACTTTGAGAAGCTCAAACCAGAGCCGTTACCAACCATGGAATTTGTCGCGAGCGACATTGGATCGGTCGCGCCAGAGACGTTTATACCTGACGATTCATCACAAACTCCGATCGCCCCCGGATTTCTTACTCTTTTCGCGGCTGAGCCAGCTGAGATCATTCCGCCGCCGGCCGCGTTGCAAAGCACCGGACGGCGGACTGCATTGGCGAATTGGATTGCCAGTCCAGACAACCCGCTGACGGCACGCGTGATCGTCAATCGTATTTGGCAGCAACATTTTGGCCGTGGCTTGGTTGAAACCGCCAGTGACTTCGGGCACTTAGGCACGCCTCCAAGCCATCCAGAACTACTTGATTGGCTGGCATTAAAATTCATCGAGGATGGCTGGAGCCTCAAGAAACTTCATCGGCGGATTTTGACCTCGGCAACCTATCGACAAACGTCACTACGTTCGCTTGATGACCAATTAATTCAAATTGATCCTGACAACGCATTGCTCTGGCGAATGAAGCCACGGCGGCTGTCGGGTGAAGAAATCAACGATGCGATCTTGGCCACAAGTGGTGAGTTACCGAAACTGAAACGAGCGATCTATAAACCGGTTAAGCGAAACACACCCGATCCACTACTGGCCGCCTTTGATGGTCCCGATCGCATTCGAAGCATGGGGCTGCGGCACCAAACGACAACCTCCAAGCAGGCGTTGCTGATGGGGAATAGCGATTGGACCCATGACCGAGCCCGAGCCATCGCTGCCCGCATTCCCTCTCAGCACGACGAACCGAGTCAATGGGTCACTAATCTCTACAGGACTCTGTTCGCACGAACTCCTGCAACTGATGAAATCAATCTGGCGACCAAGTTTTTGCAGCAATACCAAGAGCAGACTCCGTCGGAAGAACCACCAGAAGTTCGCACTCTGGCGGAAATGCCCGGCACGGGATCCAAGGCTGTTCTTTTATCGCCGGAAAATCCAATCACGCTTCAGCTAGCAGCGGAACAGGCACCAACGCCGGGAGACCTGACGATCGAAGCGGTTGTCTTGCTTCGATCGCTTTATCCGGATGCTTCGGTCCGCACGATCGTCGCCCAGTGGAACGGGAAAAAGTCCAATCCCGGCTGGTCGCTAGGCGTGACGTCGACCAAGAGCGCGTATCAGCCTCGCAATTTTATTTTGCAACTAATTGGCAACCAAAAAGAGGGGGACGCATTGCACTATGAAGTGATCGCGTCTGGCCTGCGGCCCGAGCTTAATAAGCCTTACTATTTGGCAGTCGCTATCGATTTGGACGACACGACCGAGAACGGCATTACGTTCTACTTGAAAGATTTATCAAAAGCGGACGCTAAATTTCAAACAGCGAAGAGAAAGCATTCAGTCACACGGGGCATCACAGGTAGTTCGGACCTGACGATTGGTGGTCGCCAAAGCTCGCATCAATGGGATGGATTGATCGACAGCATTCGTGTCGAACCGATGGTACGAGACCTTACCGTCGTCGCTCAAGCAGACTCAGAGCAAGGCTTGCCAGCCTACGCGGTCGATTGGCAGTTCGAAGATATTGAGCAGTTAGGTAAAGATGATTCCGGCAATGGTCATCATGCCGTGGCCAACATCAAACTTCCCGATATCCCAACGCCAGCAGATCGAGCGAAAGTCGCACTCATTCACGCGTTGCTGAATTCAAACGAGTTTATCTATGTCGACTAAAGCCGAGCCAACACAACGCTCTTCCCTTGCACGTCGCCAGAGATTGTCGCGACGAGAGATGTTGGTTGATACTGGTGCCGGCTTCGGCGCCGTGGCGCTCGCCGGGATGATGGGCCAATCCAGTTCTCAGGGTGCAACCGCCCCCGCTTCCCCCTTGTCTGTAAAGCAACCGCACCAAAAGCCACGTGCCAAACGGGTGATTTTTTTATTCATGGAAGGTGGTCCCAGTCATATGGACACCTTCGATCCCAAGCCAGCGTTGCAGAAACTCGCTGGCAAGCCCTTGCCAGAAAGTTTTGGCAGAGTGATCACCGCGATGGGAGAATTTGATTCGCCCGTGCTGGCTTCGGAGCGTCAGTGGGCTCAGCATGGGGAAAGCGGACTTTGGATGTCGGATTGGTTGCCTCACATGGCGACCCGCGCAGATGATTTAGCGGTTATCCGTTCCTGTTGGACCAATGGGATTAACCACTCTGGCGGAGTGTGCCAAATGAACACGGGCACACAGTTCGCTGGCCGACCGTCGCTTGGTAGTTGGGTGACCTACGGCCTCGGTACCGAAAATGAAAATCTACCAGCCTTCGTGGTCATGCAAGACAAGGGTAAAGCGGTCAACGGTCCGCGCAACTGGGGGACCGGATTCATGCCTGCTGTTTACCAGGGCACAGACCTGCAAACGGCGGGTCCACCACTAACCAACTTGGCCAGCCCCGCTTACATCAATCATCGGCAGCAGCGCACCGAACTTGATTATCTGGCGGAATTAAATCGTCGACACATGGCTGAGCGGGCGGATAATACGGAGCTGGAAGCAAGAATTCGAAGCTACGAATTGGCCTACCAAATGCAGAGCCACGCGCCCGAAGCCGTTGACCTGAGTCAAGAAACATCGGAGACCGAATCGTTATACGGTTTGGACCAAAAAGAGACCGCCACGTTTGGCCGCATGTGCCTGTTAGCCCGTCGGATGATCGAACGGGGTGTTCGGTTTGTCCAACTGTATCATGGCGCGGGTAGCAAATGGGACGCGCACAGCAAGATCGAGCAGAACCATACCAAGATGTGCAAAGAAATGGATAAGCCGGTGGCGGGGCTTTTAACCGACTTGGCACGCCGTGGACTGCTGGATGATACGCTCGTGGTCTGGGGTGGAGAATTCGGCCGCACGCCGATGAGCGAAAAAGGGGATGGTCGCGACCACAACCCAACGGGCTTTACGATGGTAACGGCGGGAGCGGGGGTTCGCGGTGGCGAAACATTCGGCACCACGGACGAGGTTGGGCTCCATGCAGTCGATGACCGTTTGCATGTTCATGATTTGCATTCGACGATTTTGTACGCCCTTGGACTCGACCATCGCGAGTTAATCTATTTGCATAAAGGTCGTCCCGAACGGATCGATGAAAACGAGGGTCGGATCTATAAAAAATTGTTCGCTTGATTGCCCGGCGAATCAAATGACGCGTTGGGATGGGTAGGGAGCCAACGACCTGCCAGAAAGCGCCAACGGGATCGCGATTTCATTACGCTTGATCTAACTAGACGCGTTAGACTCCAAGCAACTCCTTCGGCTAGCCTTCTTCGGCTGGCGGCGTAGGATCAGCGGCCTTGGGTTCCGCAAGGTTGTCCAGCCGCACTTCAGAAAAGTAGGCATTGGGCGAGGGAGTTTCGGAGCCCGTCCCCGGTGATGGGTGGACGACAAGTCGGATGGCCGCACCACTGCCAACCCGCGAGATGGGGATGGTGCCAACCAAACGCTGTTCAAAAAAGACGTACCAATCGGTCGGTTGCCGCTCAAAATGTACGACGTGGTATCGCTCAAAGAGGCCCGGCGGTGAAGCGGACGAAACTTGGTTGCTCAGCTCTTCGAAATCGCCTCGCTTCTCACCAAGAATGATTTCTCTCGGTGTAAAACGTAAACTGCCCCGAGGATCATCACGAACGCTGGGGTCGAAGGCAAAATCAATGTCGACTTTCTCAAAACCGGGCTGAGCCCAGACAAACATGCTGATTCGTGGGTGTAATTTCCCTTCTAGCCGACGCGTTACGGCACCCTGGCGTGATAAACAGGCGAGCGAGTTGGAGGCATCGGGTGCTTCCACGGTGTTCCAGGCACCAATCATGGATCCCCCAACATCCCAACCGCTCAAGGTAACTCCGTCATATAGTCCCACTGTTTCGACCACTCGCGTGTACGGCCTCGGCCCACGCACCTCGCCCAATGACCGATACAATGTCAATCCGATCGTTGCAAGGACCAGTGCAACCGCAATCACGATCAAACTAAAAATCCGAGAACGCTTGCTCTTAGACGGTTTTTCGGCAGCCGGCAGTTGCAGGTCAACCGTTTTTGAAAGTGGAATCGGCACAGGCTCGGCCGGTGCGGCGACATCCTGCGGATCGAATTTTGTTGACCGAACAGCGGCCGCTTCCATCGTTTGCTGATCACTGATGGCGGCCAAGTCCAGCATGCCAGAGATGGGCCCTCCCATGGTCGACAACTCAACACCCAGTCGATCAATGTCGGCGATTAGTTCGTCATAACTTGTTGGGCGATGTGCTGGATCGGGATTCAGCATCCGCATCAACAGTTGCCATTGATCGTCAGGAATTTGTATCGGCAGTGAGCGACGGTCTACCTGAATTGGCTGAGATTTCTGACTCAATAACGATGCCAGATTTTTCCCTTGAAACGGTGGTGTTCCAAAAATCAGGTGCCAGACCGTCGCGCCTAGCGAGTAAATGTCGGCGCGATAATCGACTGCGTCACCCCCAAATTGCTCAGGTGACATGTAGGCCGGACTGCCCATGATTTTGTCACCGGTCGTCAAACGCATCTGTTCTGGGTCAGCATCTGCAAACATTGCCAAGCCAAAGTCGGTAATCTTGACAACTTCTTCGCCACCCGCCGCCATGCTTCCTTCCGGTGCCTGAAGCAACAGCAGATTTGCTGGCTTAATGTCACGATGAATCACGTTTTGACGAAACGCGTGCAACAACCCTGAAGCGACCTGCCGAGCAATGGACCAAGCTGCTTCGGGCGCTAATCGTCCCTCCTGATTCAAGGCCTGCTCGCAACTACGCCCCATCACGTATTCCATTGCGAAGTAATATCGTCCGAGATGCTTTCCAAAATTTAGGGCCTGAACAATATTTGGATGCTGCAATCGAGCGAGCGCCTTCGCTTCCCGTTCAAAGCGTGCTGTGACGGTAGAGCTGCTGATGTTGCTGATCAACACCGTTTTCAAGGCAACAATTCGATCGAGGTCTAATTGTTTGGCGCGGTAAACAACGCCCATTCCCCCACGTCCCACCAAGCCCAAGATGTCATAGCCGGGAACAACATCCAATGGATGCCGGAGCGAATGAACGATGTCAACATCAGCAGCGGTCAACAGGCCGCGTTGCAGCGACTCCTGAGCTGCAAAAATCTTACTTTCGACAATCACCTGCCGAAGCATTTCCGCATCGGTATCGCTGAGCAACTTTAGTTGGACGCAAGTCTCGATGAACTTCAGGTCTTCGTCGATTCGGCGATCTGTCGACATGAATTCCCGTGACTTCGATTAACCGTTCAGCAAGGCAAGTTGGTTTAGCACCGAATCAACGGTCGGCCGATCAGCAATCGATTCACCTACATAGGCAAATCGAACTCGCCCGCTTCGGTCGATGATGTAAGTCGCCGGCTTCGCGAGTTCCGCGCGAATCCCAAGCTGGTCGACCCCTTTTAGATTGATGTCGACTAAGATCGGGAAGGGAATCGTTTCGTTCGGGATCTCTCCACCCTTGATACGCTTGGTTAATTCACCCAACTTGTCCGCTTCCTCGGCTGTCTCGGTCGGGTAGATCACAGCCAATTGTGCGTCATAGGGATCCAGTTCCTCGAATCGACGTGCCCAGCGTGATGTTTGAGAGGCGCAATAAAAACAAACGCCGCCATACCAACCGCGTGTCACGACCAAGACGAGATAATCCCGCGTCATGATGTCAGCCAACTTGACATCGGCACCATCCTTGTCGGTGAATGTCAATTCAGAGAAATCATCAATCGTGATCTCTTGAGATTCCGAGACCTCAGAAAAACGAATTCCATCATCCGGCATTTGACTGCAGCCCATCAGTGCCACAACCAACACCCAACCCATTGATCTTTTCGCTTGGTTCACAGAATTCTCCTCCAGAGTGCCTGGATTGTAATGCGTGTGATAGCAGAGATGCTATCCAGGGTGAGCCGTTCCTCGCCATTTGGTTGGCAATTCCCCCCTTCGCGACAGTGTCAAAACGACGTCAGAGGGGCTTGGCTGTCAAACTCTCCTCGGTTCGTAGCCTGCGTTTCGCAGCGTTGAAAATGAGGATTCCCTTTTGCAGTCAGCATTCTTCCGCTCCTCTTGCTATTCGCGGCACTACTGGCTGCTAATTTGCCGAAGGTCACGCCGGCCTTCCATCCGATTTTGCATTTCTCAATTTCTATTTTTTTGGCAAAGCTTCTCAGGATTTGCCGATCTATTCACGCCACTCGCTAGCTCTTTCTTAAGTTTCTTGGCCAGCTTTCGGATTTCAGCCAGTTCCTGTTTGTCCTTTCTCTCCAGGTTTCGAACCTGCAGGGACATCCGTTGGTTCGCCGCCAGCATCTTTTCGTGTCGCGTTAGGAAGTCCCAGTACAGAGTAGTGAAGGGGCAGGCGTTTTCGCCTGTTGCCTTCGCTGGATCACAGCGACAGTTCGAGCAGTAATTACTCATTCGGGAGATGTACTTGCCCGTCGCCGCGTACGGCTTACTTGCCATCACCCCTCCGTCCGCGAACTGGCTCATCCCGAGCGAATTGGGTAGTTCAACCCATTCAACCGCATCGATGTATACCGCCAAGTACCACTCATGCACCTGCTTGGGGTCGACACCTAGCATCATGGCAAACAACCCGGTGACCATCAGTCGTTGAATGTGGTGGGCGTATCCATATTGCAGGGTTTGCCCGATGGATTGCCGCAAGCACTCAAAATCGGTGTCTCCGCTCCAGTAAAAGTCTGGCAGAGGTGCCTTTGCGGCTAAGGCATTGCGATCAACGTAGTCAGGCATATAGAGCCAATAGATGCCACGGACGTACTCTCGCCAGCCGAGAATTTGCCGAATAAATCCCTCCACGCTGTTGAGTGGCGCAACACCCTCTCGGTAGGCGATTACGGCTGCATCAACGACATCACGCGGATCAAGTAACTTGAGGTTCAATGCTGCGGAGATGCGTGAATGGTAGAGATAAGGTTCCTCTGTCCACATCGCGTCTTGGTACTTGCCAAAATCCGCTAACCGGTGCGTAATAAAATCATCGAGTGCTTTGCGGGCATGCGTTGGAGTGACAGGCCAATCAAAATCGTCTGCGGTTCCGGGGTGGTCGGCGAATTTCGCTTGCACCAGCTTGATCACTTCTTTGGTAATCGCATCCGGCTTGAACTTGGTCGCTTTGGGAACATCCTTGGGACCTTGTTTCCCAAACGAACCTCGGTTGTCGCCGTCATAATTCCATTTCCCGCCCTCAGGCTCTTTCCCCTGCATCAGAACGTCGTGCTTACGCCGCAGTTCGCGATAGAAGTATTCCAAACGCAACTGTTTCCGACCCTGAGCGTGCTCTCGAAACTCCTCGATCGTTGAGAGGAAGTGACGGTCGGTACGGATTTCTAGTTCGATCCCCAATGCATCAGCGGCTTCGATCAGTGTTTGTCGTACTCGGTATTCGCCAGGCTCCACGACGATCAGCCGCTGGGGTTGGTGCTCCTTGACGCTTCGCCGCAACTCCTCGGCCAACGAACCTCGGTTGTCACCATCATCCAGGCGTTTGTAATCCAGTTTGTACTTTTTCTTTTCAACATTCTTTCTGAAATGGCGCATCGCTGCCAAGAACATCGTGATCCGTGCTTGGTGCGTCCAAACATGTGTCGATTCATCCGCCACTTCTGCCATCCAAACCATATCCTGCTGGCGGTCGAATTCATCGAACGCCGCAGAATCGAGTGAGAGTTGATCCCCCAGGATCAGGACAAGATGACGGACAGCAGACATAAAACACCTCGGCAACCGGATTCGGACAGGTCATTATGCGTCTCCCGTCAATTTGACAAGTCCCTAAGATTTATCGTGATGAGTGAAAGAAAAGGAAATCTCCCGACGAAGATCTGCACGGCCTGCGGGCGTCCGTTTTCGTGGCGGAAAAAGTGGGAGCGGTGCTGGGCTGAGGTCCGCTTCTGCAGCAAACGCTGCCGAGAGTCGAAGGGAGCGAAACGCAAACAGGCTTCCTAATAAACGCACAATGGCACTGTCCCTTTGAGCCCTCCAACCGGCGTAACGAGAGTTTTCCCGCGTACCGATGATCAAGATTTATGTCACCTGCTGGAAGGCCAACGGCAGCTTGACGAATCGACCTGACTGGCGACACAATTACGGCCCGTTCGCTCTACACGGTGATGCGATCCTGCTCGCGGCATCCGACGATGCGACACGGCAAGTTCCAAACGAAAAATCCCGAATGAGGAAAACACGATGACGGCGATGATTGGTCAACCCGCACCCGAATTCGACTGCCAGTACTACGACCGTACCAAGGACGGCACCGATGATCAGTTTGGCAATCTGACTCTAGGCGACTTGAAAGGCAAGTGGGCTTGCTTGTTCTTCTATCCGCTCGATTTCACTTTCGTTTGTCCGACTGAACTGGTTGCCTTCAACGAAAAACTGGAAGAGTTTGAGGATCGTGATTGCACGGTGCTAACAGCTAGCACCGACAGCGGTTTTTCCCACAAAGGATGGTGTGATTCGCACGAAGATCTGGCGAAGCTGAAATATTTGATGCTCGCCGATAACACCCACCAGTTATCGCGAGATTATGGCGTTCTCAAGGAAGATGCTGGAATCGCGTACCGCGGTATCTTCTTGATTGATCCTCAAGGTGTCATCCGCTGGGTCGCCATCCATGACTTGTCGGTAGGCCGTAGCGTCGACGAGGTCCTGCGTGTCCTCGATGCCTTGCAGACCGATAAGCTCTGCCCCTGCAACTGGACACCGGGCGAAGAAACGCTGAACTAGCAGGGCTGGGTTCGATTCGATCTAACCAGACGCAAGGGTAGCCTTGCGTCTGTCGCGGTTTACAAGGAAACCCATTCAACACACCGCGTCCTCACAATGACTTGATGTTCAATGGCAAACGATTCGGCTAGATTACTCGAACGGATGGCAGAAGCACTCCAATGTGAGCAGCTTCCCAGCCAATTTGAGGTGTATGCGAAACATCCAGTCTTTCTGAAAGACTTGATGATGAACGTCAAGAAATTCGTCGCGGGGGATGGTGCTCTGCCCGCGAAGACCAGAGTCTTAATCACCCTAGCAGCTGCGACGCACGCGAAGTCCGAACCTTGGAGCGATCTCGCTCGGGCATACGCTGGGCAACTAGGCGTCGAGCAAGAAACACTGCTTGATACCGTTGCCGTCGCCAGCACGAACTATATGTACAACACGTTCTTCAAATTTCGGCATCTCAGTGGGACCGATCGATTTGACGGATTACCCATTGGCCTGAGGGCGCATACGTTTGCCGGAACATCGCTTGAAGAAAAAACAGTCGAGCTGATCAATATCGCCGTTAGTGACCTCAATGCGTGTCAGCCCTGTGTCAGCGGGCACGTTGCGAAGGCAAAGCAGCTCAGTCTGACCGACGCTGAAATTCTGGAAGCTGTCCAATGTGCGGCGATCGTTTACGCCGGCGCTCAATTCTTGGCTGCGGAAAAACTCTTGTCGGCATAAGGCACTGTCAGCATAAAAACTCGTGTTGAAATGGCCGGCCGCCGCCAGATCGAGCATCCATCCAGAAAGCAACAGTTAACGGTTTTCGAGACGGGGTAAAACCTGCCCGAACAAGTTCGGAGCCGAAAACTCAAGCACCGACTTAGAGTCGGATGGCGAAGAAAACCTCCTTCGGCATGCATTTGCAATTGGCGATGCCCGCGTGGTGATGCCCAACTGCATACCCTCAAGGTCAGCTGATATGAGCGTCGCTGTTGGGCTCGTCAGGAATTGGCCGGCCGTGTGGGTCGACCTGCGGGGCATCGGTTTCCGAATCGAGCTGCTGCCGCAAGCTTGGATCGGTAAAGTGCTCAAGTTTTTCTGCTTGTGGATGAACGCGTGATGGATCGAATCCTGCATAATCCTGCAGATATCTCTCCCAAAGTCGGTGTGAGCGAACCAAGTTCTGGGCACGCAATCGGCCTTTCTCCGTCAGTTCAATCTGGGCATCCTCCCGCCGAATTTCATCACGTCGACTCAACCAACGCAGCACCAATCGAAGCGACCATCGTCCGCAGAAAATCGTTTCAAGCAACTCACCTTCAGTCACCGAAGCTGACTGCGGCTCTCCCGCCTCCTTTTCCCCGCGGCGAAACAACACCGCGACCACGTCATCGGCAATGATTTGTAAGCTCAAGACTTGGCGGCGAATCAACTTGACCAGAACACCTTTGCTCGGGCTGCACAACATGGTGATCAAAAAGATTGATCCAGCCGCAACCGCCATCATGCCTGACGTCGTTGTGCTCTGAAAACCAAACCAGCTTGGGATGTGAATCGCCCCCAAGTGACCAAGAAACGCCGAACTGATGGCGAGCGAGACGCTTATCAGCAGCATCATGCCAAGTCGATCGGTCAGTAAGTAAGCTGCGGCGGGCGGAACGACAAACATAGCGACGACTAACACGCTACCCACACTCTCAAAACTCGCTACTGCGGTGACGGCAACAAGAATCATCAGCAAATAGTGCATCAGGCTGGCATTGAAGCCAAGGGTCGTCGCCAGCGATGGATCAAAAGAACTGAGCTTTAATTCCTTGTAAAACAACAACACAAAAGCCAAGTTGATCACGGTCACGATCCCCAACGTGACCACTGCTCTCGGAATCTCAAAGCCAAGCAACGCCATCGTGTCCAACGGCGTTAGCTCAATCGATCCATACAATACACAGCCAGCATCCAAATCAACCTTGTCCGCCGCTTGCACAATCATGACCAAACCAAGCGCGAACAACGAGGTGAAGACGACTCCCATCGACGCCCCCCTGTCAACGCGACCAACGCGATGAATCCACTCTGTGAAGAACGCTGTCAAAATACCAACGATCACCGCACCAATGAACATCGGCAAGCTCGATCGGCTGTGGCTGAGAAAAAAGGCGACCGCCAATCCAGGTAAAACAGCATGCGAGATCGCATCCCCCAACATGCTCATGCGGCGGAGCACCAAAAAGCAGCCCAATGAAGCTGACGCAACAGCACATAGAATGGCCACCAAAACGATCCAACCGTCCAGTTGCCAACTCCAGCCGACTTCTGCCATGACTCCGATCATGGTGACGCCTCTCGGCTAACGTCGTCCGAGCTTGCGTTTGCAGTCCCCGCCTTTTCCGATGACTGACTAGCTTCGATCAAGTGCGGGCTTTCGGGAACCAGCTGCCGGGAATTGGTCAGCATTTCTTCCAGCTCGGCAACTACATCTGGCTCTAACACATGCTCAATACGATCAGCTTCGCGGTCAACGCGACTCGGGGCGATGTCGGCGTGCGTGATGAGGTACAGTTCCCATAGCCTGTGTTCACGAGTCAAACGCTCGGCTTCTAGTTTTCCTCGACGCGTAAAGCGAAGTTTTTCGCCAACCTGGGTAATCAGCTCTTCCCGCGCGGCAAGTTCCGCTGCCCGCTTCAGTTGCGTTTTCGACCACGAACGCATCGGCAGGATCTGGTCGATGGAGACAGTCCGCTTGGGTTTCGTTTCACCCTTTGCCGTCGTTCTAACCGGCTGTGATTCCAACGCCTCGAAAACCGCACGCAACAGATGCCGCCGAACAACCTTACGATTCAATCGCATCCTTCTTACGGTGCGCACAAGCACTCCGCTGCCAGTACCAAAGACCATGCTGATCAGAAAAAACGCGGCACAGGTCAGCACGATCATTGCACCACTTGGCAGCCTCGGAAACAACGCGCTGGCGACAGCCCCAACGATTCCGCTGATCAAACCAAGCACTGCGGCAATCAATAGCATTTCCCACATTTGCTCGGTCCAAAACCGGGCAGCCGCCGCCGGCACAATTAACAGGGCAATCATCAGAATCAACCCAACAGCTTGGAGCCCCACAATCGAAATCAATACGACGGTCGCCATCAGCACAAGATCCAACGCCAGGACATTAAATCCTTGGGATCCCGCAAAACCATCGTCAAAACATAAGAGCTTGAGCTCTTTGAACAGCAGCACGCAAATCACGATTGCGATCAACGCAGCCGCAGCGATCAACTTGGCATCGTTCGCACCCATGGAAGCTGTCTTGCCCAGGATGAACGACTCCAAGCCGGCAGCATGGCCGGTTTGCATTTGTTGAATCACTCCCATCAGGGCAATCCCACAGCCAAAAAAAACGCTTAGCACGATCCCTAGTGCGGTATCTTCCTTTAGGTGAGTCAACCGACGAATCGCAAGGATCGCGGCAACGCCGACCAAGCCACTCACCGTCGCCCCCAACAACAGCCAGGGAAGCGAACGCTCCTGCCATCCCATGGCGTTGGCAGTAATAAATGCGAGTGCAATGCCCGGCAAAGTCGCATGACTCAGTGCATCCCCCATCAAAGCCCGTTTTCGCAACAGCGTAAAGCAGCCGACGACTCCCGCAGCGCAACCAAGCATTGCTGTACCAAAGATCACAACTCGGGTGTTGTAGTCCTGCATTAACAAAACTCGCTGCCATTGATCCCAGCTGGGCATCGAGATCCGACGATCAGTAATCGATTCAGATTGAGCCAGCGGTAAGGCGTTCCAGACAAACGCTAGATGCCCCGCCTTCGATAAGCCAGTACTGGCAACCGCGAAACCAGAATTTGCCGACGCCAACCCTGATGCAGCGAGGGCGAAACCACCTCCAATCATGGCCTGACAAGCCATCTTTAGCACCAACAAACACCGACAGATCAGAAGCAACACGATCATAGTGATCGATCCCGCCTCCGCATTGCGTTGGAGACTTCATCCAGCAAGGTCAAGCGACCTCCGTAAGTCTTATTCAGGTTCTCTGACGTAAAAACTTCCGCCACGGGCCCGTGTGCGACGACCCGCATGTTCAGCAAGATGACATAGTCAAAGTAGTCCGGCACCGTTTGCAAATCATGATGTATGACGACCGACGTCTTTCCTTCGCTTTTCATTTCGCGAAGAATCTCAACAACCGCTTTCTCAGTTGCCGCATCGACAGCGGCAAACGGCTCATCCATCAAATAGAGATCGGCGTCCTGCACGAGAGCCCGCGCAAGAAACGTTCGCTGTTGCTGTCCACCAGAAAGTTGACTGATTTGTCGCTTGGCAAGTTCCGCGATTCCAACGCGACTGAGCGCTTCCATCGCCGCATGGCGATGACTCGGACGCACCGGCGAGCACCAGCCTATCTTTCCGTAGAGCCCCATGGTTACGACATCAAGTGCATTGACAGGGAAGTCCCAATCAACTCCTTCACGCTGCGGTACGTATCCGACGCGTTGTCGATTTTGACGATATGTTTTTCCAAACACACTCACACGGCCCGAGGCCCGTGGAATCAAATCCATCGCCGCCTTGAGCAGCGTGCTTTTGCCTGCTCCATTCGGGCCGACGATACCAACGAGTGAGCCAGCGGGGATGTCAAACTCAACATCCCAAATCACCGGTTTGCGATGATAAGCGACCGTTAAATCGTAAATCGAAAGCGGCGTCGTCGATGCGGCCGCTGTCTCTGCCGTTGCCATTGTTCACCATCCGTCACGGACTAGCTAGGAAACTGTCTCGTCCACAGCTTGATTATTTTCACTAATTACGAAGCCATCAGTCATGAAGCCGCCAGTCACGCGAATGGTTACAAAACGAGTCTCCGGTCATCTGATGAGCAACCACCTGTCTCGGGGTCACAGCTTTCCCTGCATTCCTTTTTCTGGCGCCTGCCCGCCCAATCCGCGTGCAACGAGCGTGATGTTGTGATCCAGCATGCCGACATAAGATCCTCGATAGGTCCCCGGTTCTCCCATAGCATCGGAGAATAGTTCACCCCCGACGCTGACTTCATGGCCTTTACTGCGGGCCCCTTCCACCAGTGCTTCGATGTTCTTGGAGGGAACACTGCTTTCCACAAACACTGCACTAATTTTTTTCGCAACGAGCAGATCGACCAATTCATTGATCCGCTGCAAGCCAGCCTCGGATTCGGTTGACAACCCCTGCACTCCCTGGACCTCCAAACCATAAGCACGTCCGAAGTAGTTAAAAGCATCATGCGAAGTGATCAAGATACGGCTCTCTTCGGGTATCGAACCAATCGAATCAATACCGTACTGATGCAATGCCTCAAGATCCGCCTTGTATGCCGTTGCGTTCGCACGAAAGAACTCGGCATGCTGTGGTGCTTCCTCGGCCAAAACTTCGGTGATCACATCGACGCAATTTGACCAAGCGGCAACATCCATCCATAGGTGTGGATCGAAGTGGCCCGCAAAATCTTCGGGCTCTAAAAGATTTGTTTCATCAACCCGTTCGGTGACAGCAATCACCGGTTTTTTGCGAGCAACCTTGATCAGCGTGTCCGCCATTTTACCTTCCAGCATTAGACCTGAGTAAAAAACGACATCACCCGACATGATGGTTTGCACGTCGTCACGATTAGCTTTGTAAAGGTGCGGATCGACTCCCGAACCCATGATTTGGGTGACCTGAATACGATCGCCCCCCACCTGCTTGACCAAATCTGCAACCATTCCGACCGTCGCCACGACAGACAGCGGATTATCTGCATCGCTCGGTTCGTTGGTTTTTTCTGTGCCGCTACACCCAACCAATAAAAGCAGGAACAAGTAGATCCATTTATGTGTCGGCATTCACTCACCAAGATTGCGTGCAAACTTTTCTATTTGTAGCCGAAGCTACACTTGTTCAGAATTGTAGCAAGGGCTAAACTTTTGTCAATGGGCCCGAGCGGGAGCTCCGTCAATTGGCTTGCGCGGGCACTCTCTTAATGGGCTTGCACGGGCGCCCTGTTAATGGGCTTGAGCGGGGCATCGTGTTTCAGCATCCTGGTGCCTGAAAATCCCTGCGCAACCAAATGACAGATTGATCGTTTTGGAGTGATGTGTGACTGGATCGTCCAATAAAGCTGAGCCTCATCGCCGCACCCGTCGGGACCATGCCACCGAGACGGCTGAAGACTATGTCGAGGCGGTCGCCGAAATCATCTCCGAGCGAGATACTTGCCGGTTGGTTGACCTGGCAAAATATTTTGCGGTCAGCCATGTGACTGCGAATCGCATTGTTGCAAGACTGCAGAAGGAAGGCTTGCTGCAAACGGAGCCCTACCAGCCGATTGAACTGACTCCTCAAGGCAAACGACTCGCCGATCGCTGTCGGCAACGGCACGAAATTGTTTATCGATTTCTGTTATCACTAGGAATCGACAAAAAAACCGCCGCGATCGACGCGGAAGGTATTGAGCATCACGTCAGTCCGAAAACGCTTCGAAAGCTCGAGCAATGGGTCAAGCAGTCAAAGTAATCTGCCTGTTGCCTAAGGTGAGGAATCGAGTGGAATCTCGCTGGAGGCGGCAGGGCTAACAAAACGCTTCGGCGGGTGCTTGCCGACCACCGAAATCTGACGGGCGCCGCCAGACCGAGCCAATCAAGTAGAATCTGGTGTGATCACTGTCTCGCTCAGACCTATTGATCCTCCCCGATGATCATTTGCCATGACGGCAGCTTGGCATCATCAAGCGACTGCTTAATCATTTCTACCGCAAAACATTCCCTCCCATGATGAAACGGCATTTTTTTTCATCGCTCGCCACGCTGCTGCTTTCCGCCTCACTACAAGCCCAAAGCGAGCAACCCCCAAGTGAGGTTGCTGAGAAGGCATACGCGCGAGTGCCACTTGAGATTGTGTTTCAGAATGATTCACACTGGGAGGACAATCGTTGGCAACAAACCGATGTCGGGCCATTCCTGGCCGGTTCGATTGCAACTCCCGCGGGCCTCACGCTCAAGGGGATGGCAATCCGAGTTGGCGAGTCGGAACAAGCGGCAGTTTGCTACGACACCGCCCGGTGTCGATTGAGTGCTGCCTGGACAGGCGGCTTTTTAAAATTTGATCCACGCCGGTTTGGCGTGATTCGCCATCCAGCCGCTGCTGGTGAGCTGTTCCTTTCGACCAAACGTCTCGCTGGCTGGGCTCGTAACGGCGACTTCCAAACAGACCAGGGAAACCAAATCACCTGCTTGCCAGAAGACTGGATCGCCTACCACGGTTTTTATACGCACAACGAACGTGTCGTTCTGTCGTATTCAGTGGGTAACATTCCTGTTTTGGAATCCCCTTGGCAGGTTGAATCAAACGGCAGGTCAGCCGATAGCACAGTCGGCGAGGCTGGCTTCATTCGTTCGCTTGAAATCGGTCCCTCGGACAAGCCGATGCAGATGTGGCTATGCGATGCCCCAGCGATTGCGACCATTGCGGATGCGACGGGAACGGTGTCGATCGAGAGTGATGGGCGTGTTTTAAAAATCGCTCCTCACCAAGAGACGGTCCGTGTCAAAGTGCTACTGACTCGCGAACAGGACGTTGTTGCGAGTCTGCTTCCATTGGCCGGGAAAACCGAAAACCTGTCAGCATGGATCAAAACGGACCATGGGCGGTTCGGCGAAACGCTAACCACCGTTGGCACGACCGCCGAATCGGGTGGCCCCTACGTCATCGACACGCTGACCCTACCGTTCGAAAATCCGTGGAAGGCACTTTTATTCACTGCAGGTCACGATTTTTTCAGCGATGGGACCGCGGCAATCTGCACCCTGCATGGAGATGTGTGGACAGTCTCGGGAATTGATCGTGAACTAAAGGAACTTCGATGGCGGCGGTATGCCACCGGACTATCGCAACCACTGGGCCTGAAGATCGTCGATGATCGTGTCTATGTGATTAATCGTACACAACTCACTCGGTTGCACGATCGCAATGGAGATGGTGAAGCCGATCAATACGAATGCTTTAACAATGACAATTCGACTACGCCAGGTTCACACGACTATGTCACCTGCCTGGAAACCGACCCTGAAGGAAACTTCCACTATATCCACGCTCGCACCGGTGTGATGAAAATCAGCCCCGATGGCAAACGCAGCGAAGTGGTTGCCGACGGTTTCCGAAATCCAAATGGCATGGGAGTCAGTCCAGAGGGAACGATTACCGCAGCCCCACAGCAAGGCCAGTGGACACCGCAGTCCAGCTTGATTGTCGTTCGCAAAGGCGGGTATTACGGGTACGGTGGCCCGAGAATCAATGATCAACGGCCAACAGGCTGGGATTTGCCCATGTGCTTTATTCCACACTCGATGGACAACAGTGGTGGTGGGCAGGTGTGGGTCCAGAGCAATCGCTGGGGTCCGCTTTCTGGTCGCATGCTGCACCTGTCCTATGGTCAATGCCGGATTTTATTGGCTGTCGAAGAAGAATCACCGCAGCAAGATATTTTTCAGGGTGGCACAATCGAATTCCCCACCCTGCCCGGTGATTTTGAGTCGGGGATCATGCGAGGTAGGTTTCGCCCCGCGGACGGACAGCTTTATGTGAGTGGATTGCGAGGCTGGCAGACCCGAGCCATTCGCGATGGCTGTTTCCAACGGGTGCGTTACACCGGCGGTCCCGTTCATTTACCCGCCGACGTAAAAACTTATCGCAACGGAATTCAACTTCGCTTTACCGAACCCCTTGATTCGGTAACAGCGACGGACCCAAACAATTACTTCGTTTCCCAATGGAACTACTTGTGGTCAGCCGAGTATGGATCACCAGAGTTTTCAGTCGAACGCCCGCAAGAGCAGGGCCGCGATGAGGTGCCGGTTGTCTCCGCCACGTTGCTGGCCGATGGCCGATCCGTTTTTCTGGAAATGCCTGGCCGCCACCCGGTCAACCAAATGACGATCGATTACTCCCTGCTATCCGAACGGGGCGACGCTTTTCGTGGTAAGTACGCGCATACGATCAACCGAAATCCAAGCGAAGCGTTTCCTGATTCCGCGATTGTCCGACGTCTTTCGGAGCCGCTCGTCAGCGAGGAGATCCTCGCCCGCCTGCAACCAGGATTGTCGGCGAAGCTGACATCAATCGACTCTGGCGAAAGTGATTTCCGAGTCCTACGCTTGGCCGCAGCCCGCGATCACGTCGAATCCTCACCTAGTGTGTTTCTGCCGCCAGGCCCCTTCGAATCTGAAATCAAAGGCACGATCAAAATCCCGCTCAGCGGAAGCTACGAGTTTCGGCTGGAGGGGACCGGTGAGATCGAAGTGAACATTCGAGGTGAAAATCTTTCACATTCGGCGGAGCGAACACAAGGCTCTAAAGCGATCCGTTTGCAAAAGGGGCACAACCCGGTCAACGTTCGCTATCGCAGTCCAAAGCGAGGAATCGCGGAATGGAAACTATGGTGGAAGGGGCACGATTTTGATTGGGAGCCCGTCCCACCCGATGCATTGTTCTATGACTCAGGCAGTGAAGAACACCAGTCGGCTGCCAAACGGAGACTCGGGCGTCAATTAGTAGCGACCCACCGTTGTGTGCAGTGCCATCGCACCGAACTTGGCTCCTCGCCAATGTTTGAGGCGACATTGACTGGCCCTGACCTTGCCGAACTGGCGACTCGTTTGAATCCGGAATGGATCGAGCAATGGTTGATCGAGCCGGCTAGTCTGCACCCGCATCCGTCCATGCCGGCATTACTTCCCAAGAACGCGGCTGAACATGCCGCAAACATTGCAGCCTTTTTGACCGCAGGAAACTCTGCTGCAACATCGTCCGACACGCCACCTTCAGATAGCTTGGCGAAAGATGGCGAGGCAATGTTCGAATCATTCGGGTGCATCACCTGCCACCACTTTGACCAAAAGGAATCATCATCCCGCAATGATCGCTTGTCCTTGCATTTCGCGGCGGCAAAATACCGCGACGGTGCCATTGCCAAGTTCTTGCTGAACCCAACTCAGCACCATACTGCTTCACGCATGCCAAACTTTGCACTTAGTATTGAGCAAGCCGCGGCCTTAGCCGCGTACATCCGCACCGCATCCCGGGGCAGGCTCACATCAAGCGAACGCACCGGTGATCTCGCTGCAGGAATCACCGCTGTCGCAACCTTTGGCTGCCAACATTGCCATGCGATCGGCAGCGGTTCTCCGATGCTATCGGCCAAACGTCCCTGGCGATTAGACGCCTTGGAGGACGGTTGTTTGGCCGACCCGGCCAGTACACCGGACAAGGTTCCCAATCGCGATCAAACCGATCTTGACCAGCCAGCGATTCCGGCACCAAGATTCACCTGGTCGGACACGGAACGGGCTGCAGTACGAGACTTTGTCTCGACTTCTCTTGAATCATTGCAAACCACTCATCCGGCGGAAACATCCCAGCGTTTGGTCGAAACATTACGCTGCTCCGCCTGCCACGATCGTGACGGCGTTCGATCGCAACGTCCGCTCATCATCGCCGAGGAAGGGAGCGGTCGCTTACCGGAAGTGATCCCGTCACTAACTTTGTTGGGAGAGAAATTCCATGCGGATTGGAATCGAAGACTACTAAATGGCACGTTGGAACAAAAACCGCGTCCATGGCTGACTGCCCGCATGCCAGCCTTTCCGGCCTATGCCGATGCGTTGGCAACCGGGTTGGCAATTGAACACGCGATCGATCCACAGTCACCTATGGATCACTCTTTTGACCCAAAACTGGCGGCCATTGGTGAACAACTGACCTTGGAAACCGGATTGGATTGCCGCCAATGTCATGCGATTGGAGATCTGCAACCGAGAGGCGATCAGAAAACACAGATCGCCTTGGGCATCAACTTTGACATGATTCGTGACCGGATCCGCCGCCCCGCCTACCATCGCTTCATGCTGGACCCACCCCGATACGATATCAACACCAAGATGATCAAACTGTCCGAGAACGGAATCACCACCAAACTGAAATCAATCTACGACCAGGATGCCAAGAAACAATTTGAAGCAGTTTGGCATTACATGCAGAGTCTCGAAAATTAAGTGGCATCGGTAGGCATCGGTAGGCATTGGTAAATGGGTCGCCCGAACGCAAACCTGTTGTGTCCAACGCAAGCCCGATGTTGACCCAGGCAAATCGGATCCCAAGCCGCCCAAACCTGATCACAACCCGCGCAAATCCTCTCAGCTTTACGTTGCTCACAAAAAGCAACCTAACTGTGCGTGCCAGATCGCAATTACGCGCCAGACTACAATTGCACGCTCGCCCATGCAGATGCCTTTAACCCGGAATCGAACTTCCGGAATCAAACTCCCCGCGTGAATCGCCGCTTGCGAGTATCGACATATTCGATGATTTGCCCATCGACCACCAGCCAAGCTTTATCACTGGGGCCTGGATGAATCCGATGCGTTCCGGTGAAGTCGCCGATCGCAGGCAGCATCAATCTTTTCTGTGAGTACCAGAAACAGGGGAGCTTACCGGTTCTGTCGATGATGGTCTCGACGCGGATCGCAGGGTGTAAATGGCCGCAAAGCATGAAGTCAAACTCACGTGGGACTTCCACCGGATGGTGCATCAGCAAGATGTCATCAATCGTGAACTGGGAAACGATGTCAATCGGCCATGCAGAGGGCAATTGCCCCAGATGGGCATCGTGATTACCTCGCACCAGCAACAATTCAACGCATGGATGGCGTTTAAAAAAAGCTTCCATCGATGCACAAACATCGGGCGACAGGGAAGAGCGAGCATGAAACATGTCACCAAGAATGATGAACCGAGTCGCGTCGGTTTCCTGCAACATTTTCGTGACGGCGCCCAAAGTCGCGGTCGTTGACCCCGCTGGGATGGGAATGTGGTGACGGCGAAAGGTTGCTTCCTTGCCAAGGTGCGTATCGGCAACCAGCAGCGTCTTCGCAGCAGGCACCCACACGCCGCGCCCACCCAACAACTCCAGGGAGACGCCGGCTAATTCGATAGGCAATCGCTCTTTCATATTGATTGCTCGGTCATCCTTCACGCTTCTCCGGCCGCTTTCTCAAGGTCACGCTGCATGCGGGCAACTCGATCGGCGAGCGTTTCACTGCTAACCCGTGCGCGAAGCTTATCGACTAACAGCGGAAATGCTAGCGGGGTAACTTTGGGCGGGTCGGTGATCAAGATCCGACTGCGACCAATTCGTTCCAGTGCATCAAACATTCGCGACGCTTCCAGTTGGTGTTGCAAAACTTCGCGTCGGCTTTGGTCCAGCAACAAATTGTCTGGATCATACTGATTAAAGACATCAAACAGCAAATTACTGCTGGCTTGCAAGTGACTAGATTTCTTTTGTTGCCCCGGAAATCCCTGCTGTATCAAACCTGCGACCCTCGCGATTTGTCGGAACTGCCGCTTTGCCATCTCGGTCGCATTCATGCTGCTCAAAATATCGCCAGTTAGCTCGTCAGTGGCAAAAACCCCGTTTTCGATTGCCGCATCGATTTCGATGATTGAGGGCGATTGCAGCACCAGCCCATAATCGTTGCAAGCCATCGAAAATGTGGTTTTTTGATATTGGGACATTCGATAGGCCATCAAGGCAGACAGGCCTTCATGAACCAAACGGCCTTCAAAGGGAAATACAAACAACTGATAGCCACCGCGAACTTTAATTCTTTCGATCAGCAGTTCGTCGCGTTTGGGAAGCTTGCTCCATCGCTGCTGGATTTGCATCAAACCGCTGAGTGCGTTCATTTCACGGCCAATCAGTTGCCCACCAGCCGCTTCTTCTATTTTTCCTCTCAACGCATCGCTCAACTCGCTGGAGAGCGGCATTCGCCCGCCCATCCATCTCGGCACCGTGTCGGGCTGACCCGTTGCACGACGCACATAGGCAGCATTGTCTTTCACTCGAACCATTTCGACCAATCGGCCGGCAAACAGGAACTTCTCACCGGGCGATAATCGGGAAATAAAATTCTCTTCCGCCGTGCCGAGGGTCGCCCCCTTCATGTATTTCACCTTCATCGAGGCGTCGGAAACGATCGTGCCGATGTTCATTCGATGCTGACGAGTCACCCGTCGCTGTGTGACTGCGTAACGACCATCGATCGTCTCCACCCGACTAAACTCGGGGTAAGCCTGCAGACTACTGCCGCCACGGCAAACAAAATCAATGACCCAATTCCATTCCGCGTCGGTCAGCGACTGATAGGCCTCCGCCGAGCGGACCTCTGCGAGCAGATCGGCCGATTCGAAACCGCCGCCGATTGCGATTGTGACCAGGTGTTGGGCCAGGACATCAAGCGGTTTGTGGATCGGCTCGCGAGCTTCCAACTTGCGTTGGCGAATCGCGTCTTGGGCGGCTGCTAACTCGACCAACTCAATTGCATTGGTGGGAACAAAAACAAGCCGACTCGCAACACCTGGTTGGTGACCACTGCGGCCGGCACGCTGCAGCAACCGGGCTGCTCCTTTAGGGCTACCGACTTGCACCACCAAATCGACTGCAGTGAAATCGACACCTAAATCCAAGCTGCTGGTACAGACCACTGCTCGCAAGGTGCCGGCTCTCAATCCATCCTCGACCCAACGTCGCACCGAAGCATCGAGGGAGCCGTGGTGAACTGCAATCTGCCCTGCCCAATCGGGGCGGTGCTTCAACAGATGCTGGTACCATATCTCGGTTTGTGAACGTGTGTTGGCAAACACCAGGGTGCTAGCCGACTGCTCCAACAGTTCGGCAACTTGCGGCACCATTTTGGTGCCGATATGCCCTGACCAGGGAAACCGATCGATCTTACTTGGAATGACCGATTCGATTTTCATTCGTTTGTCTTGCGATCCTTCGATGATTCGCGAACGCTCTGGCGGTGCTTGGGCGCCCAGGAGTGATTCCTGTGCCTGCTGCAAATTGCCAAGGGTCGCCGATAAGCCCCATGTGCGTAGGTTCGGACTCAAACGCCTCAAGCGGGCAAGCGCTAACTCGATTTGCACACCTCGCTTGGTCCCCAGCAGTTCATGCCATTCATCAACAATGATCCCTTCTAAACCTGCAAACTGGTCGAGCATCTTTTCATGCGTCAGCATCAAAGACAAGCTCTCCGGGGTTGTAATTAACGCCGTGGGCAACCGTTTACGTTGGCGTGCTTTGACACTTGCTTTGCTGTCCCCGGTCCGCGACTCTAGTCGCCAAGGCAGGCCGAGTGCGTCGAGCGGAGCGCGCAGCGATTGCTCGGTATCGCCCGCCAGCGCTCTGAGCGGTGTGATCCAGAGCACACGAAGTGGGGGCGGTCGCTTTGGGTTCCACTGCGCCGGGTCGCGGTTTTTTTCCAAGAAGCTCAGCAGCGGCCCCATCCAAGCCGCCAAGGTCTTGCCCGTGCCTGTGGCCGAATGAACCAAACCACTCTGTCCCGCGCGGTACGCACGCCAAACACTTCGCTGGAATCGAAAGGGTCGAAATCCAATCGTGTCGAAATATCGCTCAAGCGATTGGTTCGGCGTCGAGGGTTGTGGTGATTTCAGCATCCAACAGCGATCGCTCTCAGTCTGGCATCATTTCCATCAAATCGGCAAGCGAATTGGCATCGTTCGGCTGTTTGTCGTGTCGCCAGCGAACAATCCTCGGAAACCGAGTCGCTACCCCGCTCTTGTGCCGACTGCTCCGCTGCAGCCCTTCAAATGCCACTTCCATAACCAGCTGCGGGGTCACACTGCGTACGGGCCCAAACGAATCGTTCGTGTTTTGACGAATGAATCGATCAACCTTGCGAATCTCGGCGTCGGTCAAACCACTGTATGCCTTCGCAAAGGGAACCAGCGTCCCATCCTGCCAGAGAGCAAACGTGTAATCACTAAATAAGCTGGCGCGACGACCGTGGCCTTTCTGCGCGTAAATCAGCACCGCATCAATTGTGAAGGGATCAATCTTCCACTTCCACCACGTGCCTTTAACTCGTCCGACGTCGTAGGCCGCATCCTTGCGTTTCAACATCAAACCTTCGGCGCGATGTTCCCTGCTTGTCTTACGCGTCTTGGCGAAATCGTCCCAGCTTGATTGGGTGATCAGTTCGGTTGCGTGTAGATGTGGATGGTTAGCCTGTTGAACGATCTGTTCAAGTTGGACTCGACGGTCGGCGAGCGGTCGGTCACGCAGATCGCAGCCATCGCGCTCCAGCAAGTCGAACGCATGAAACACCACTGGGACTTCGGCGAGCAGTTTCTTGCCGACCTTTTTCCGACCGATTCTGCGTTGTAGTTGTGCGAAGGGCAAGACTTCTCCTTCGGCGGTCGCCGCCAAGATCTCGCCATCCAGGACGACACCGTCGGGTAACTGCGCTGCCGCGGATTCGATTTCTGGCCAGCGGTTTTCCATCAACTCCTCACCGCGAGACCAAATGTAGGTACTGTCCTCTCGACGAATCACTTGTCCCCGAATGCCATCCCATTTCCATTCCACCAGATACTGATCAACCTCGCCTAACGGGGCAGGACCTTCCTCGGGATCGAGAGGGTGCGCGAGACAGAACGGATAGGGCTGGCTGGGCAACGTCGCGTCGACGGCATCGTCGATAACACGTTGAAAGAATTCAGCCGTGGGTTCCCATTCACCCATCAAGCGGTGAGCCACTACTTCGGTCGGGATTCCCGAATGAGATGCTATGGCTCGTGTAAGCAATCGCTTGCTGACTCCAATCCGAAAAGCCCCGGTGATCAGTTTCATCGTGACCAAACGCATCGCGGGCGTCGAATGCCGCCAGATCTCAATGACGGCTCGACGCTGATCCGATTCATCCATCTTTCCAAGCGGGCGCATGCGATCCGTGACCCAACTCGCGAGCGGAGCATCGTCACAAACTTCCCCCGGCGGGACCACCAGCGAAATTGTCTCAGCGAGATCACCAACCGATTGGTAGGATTCGTCAAACAGCCAATCGGGGATGCCTGCTTCTTCTGCAGCCCACTTTCGTAAGAGCTTGGAGGGAACGAGTCGCCGCAGTTTGCTTCCTGACAAAAAATAAGTCGCCCAAGCCGCATCGGCCGGTTCCACGTTGGCAAAATAATTCACCATCGCAGATATCTTTTCATTTGTTTTGGTCGTTGAATCGAGCTCTCCATAGAGATTGGCAAAGCGAATCATGTATCTACCTCGCCGCGTACCGATGCGTCCTCATCACCCTCACGCCGCAACTGACCATCAAGTACCCTCGCGTCCCGTCCCTGCTCGGTCAGGTATCTCGCTACGACAGCCGCTGATCCGTGAGTCACCCAGACAGTTTCCGGGTCACAGAGCTCAACCGCTTTTAGCAGCGAGCCCCAATCAACATGGTCGCTTAGAACGAAACCTCGATCGACACTCCTGCGGCGTCGATTCCCACGAATCGCCATCCAGCCACTCGCCATCGCGGTGCTGACACGACCGAATTTTCTCATCCATGGCGTTCCATGTGCGCTGGGGACAGCGACCACCATCGCGCCTTGCCACTTGGGTTTACCGTCCACACTGCCGACGTGAGTCGTTTCGGGGAGAACCACACCACTTTGTCGATAGGCATCATTGGCCTTTTCGACGGCACCGTGGGTGAAAATGGGACCGATTGAGGGGTCCAGTCCTGCCAACAAATGTTGGCTTTTTCCCACCGCATATCCGTAAATCACGCAGCACTTACCCGCTTCCTGACTATCACGCCACCACTGATTGATTGCCGCAAATGTCGTCGCGCTCGGTTCCCACCGGTATATCGGCAATCCAAACGTCGACTCAGTAATCAGCAGATCACAATCAACCGGTTCCCAGGTTTCACACGTTGGATCGTCACCAAGTTTGTAATCCCCGGTCACAACGGCGACACGACCTCGATGCTCAATGCGAATTTGCGACGAACCGAGGATGTGGCCGGCGGGGTGGAAACTGATCTTCACTTCGCCGACGGTTTCTTTTTCACCATAGGCGAGGAAATCAAAGGTGGCATCCGCATTCATCCGTAACCGCAACAAATGCTCGCTTGGCTTGGCGGCCAAGTAACGGCGGCAACCCCAACGCGCGTGGTCGCTGTGCGCGTGACTGACCACCGCCCGGTGGACCGGGCGAGAGGGATCAACAAAGAAGTCACCCGCAGGGCAATACAATCCATGCTGAGTCGGTCTTAGTAGTTCGTCCACTAGAAGCTCACACTCATCGAAATTGCAGATCTGCAGAATTCTACCGAGTGTTCAACCGCGCTCAGTCCGCAGCGACCAAATCGACATTCAAAAATAAAAGCGAGGCTAAGATCGAGGGACTTGGGATCCTGCCCAAATTCACCTTTGATGGGCTGATTATCTGGGTTGGCTAATGGTCGTGGTCAGCATCGTGACCATGATCACTGTGGTCGCTGCTGTGATCAACGTTTTGCCCAGCCGTATGCGGCTCGTGTTCATGCACGTCATGGTTATGGCCGGGCAGGTTCTCGATTCCGAACGCCAATACCACACCGAGCAACAATGCTGTCGTCAATTTCAATCGATCATGCTGATGAAATGAGACCTCGGGTAGCAAATCAGCCAACGAAATACAGATAAAGAAACCAGCCGACAGGGCCAAACCCCAGCCCAGCAGCATGTTGCTATTCGTGAAATAGGCGATGCCAAAGTAGAAGAGCAGTGCCCCAGCGGGACAGGCAAGGGAGAACAAAAAGTTGACGCACGCTTGCTGACCTCTACTCCAGCCACCTTTTTTCATCATCGAAGTGATGGCAAACGCGTCGAGTGGTTTGTGCAATACGACGGCCAAAAAAGTTCCCAAGCCAGCCAGGCCCAGGTACGGATGATGACTGGCTTCTGCAGCCATGCTCGCCCCCAAGGCGACACCATCCATCAGCGTGTGCAGAGCGAGTCCAAAAAACATACCAACCCACCCGATCTCTTTCCCGTGGTCGTGATTGCAACCGTGCCCGTGCCCGTGCCCGTGCCCGTGATCACCCTCACTCTCCGATTCGTCGAAGTCACCGTGTGCGTGAACATGAAAGGCACGCATCAACAGAAACATGGCGAGCACACCCAACAAGGCTGCTCCGCCGCCAACCGACGCCGATCCGAGCAAATCGGTTGCGTGTGGCAGCAAGTGCAACATCGCAATACCCAGCATCAGACCCGCCACAAAACTCATCAGCAACTGCGTACGAAGATGCGTCATTCGCATTAACGAGGGCAGCCATCCTCCCATAACGGAGGCGGTCACGATCAAAACACAATAAACGACCAGCAGCGAAGATGACATCAAGGACTCGAAGAGAGCGAAATTGGAGGCTGAATCTTAAGATTCGTGAGGATGATTGATAAGGAGGCAGAAGTTGCAATCAACGTGAGATCTCCACCAGCTTCAGACCAGAGCACTCAAAAAGCTCTACATTAAGAGCTTGAAAACCCTGCAATCAGCTCGATTGGCGATCGGACTTTCAAGTGAGTCTCCAAGTCTTTTTGGGTCTCCGACAAAACACTCCCGCTCCGCAAATAGGCTGGAATTCGGACCTTCCCCATCAAATTCCACCTACTAACAGACGGATTCTCATTCTTTGCTCAACACCCCGGTGTCAGAGACTCTGCAGAGATAAGAGAGTCGGACCGAGGCCGGGCTCGCCCCGCAGGGAGCACATTTCACCTCTTTCGTCAGAGTTTCGCCGATCCAGTTCGCTCGTTAATTAGCAAGCTTGGGGATCAGTAGCGGGGACTAAGATTCATCTCGCTAAGCTCCGGCCTGCTGAGTACCGGCCTGCTGAGTACCGGCCTG